>NZ_CP106793.1:7699440-9054161 GCF_025642135.1 Streptomyces cynarae
GCCGGCGTCGCGGTGGTCGAAGTCGCGCTGACCACGGCACTGGCGACCCTGGCCGCCTTCCTCTACAACATGTCGGCAGGCCTCGTGGGCGGCGTCGAGCTGACGGCGACCGAGGACGAGTAGCGGTTGGACCCGGCCGGCCTGCTGCGGGAGCATTCCGGGCGTGATGCGACGACAGGCGGTGACGGTCGGTGTGGATCTCGCCGCGAGCGCCCGGCGTACCGCCGTGTGCCGGATGACGTGGGGCGGCGG
Organism: Streptomyces cynarae; assembly: GCF_025642135.1. Lineage (NCBI taxonomy): Bacteria > Bacillati > Actinomycetota > Actinomycetes > Kitasatosporales > Streptomycetaceae > Streptomyces > Streptomyces cynarae. The sequence continues at coordinate 7,699,693 of NZ_CP106793.1, forward strand.
GCCAGGGGTGACGGCGGAGTTCCTCGAGCCCGAGGGGGACGACGGCCTGCTGGCCGTGATCCGGTCGGCCGACAAGACCGGCCTGGACTGTCCTCTCGGCTGGCCGTCGAGCTTCGTGGCGACGGTCGAGGCGCATCACCGGGGTGAGCGCCTTCCGCCTCCCGCCGGGTACGGGGAACACGCGGACGGAAGGCCGGGCCTTGACCCGCTGCGGTTCCGGCTGACCGACGACATCACCTGGAAGGCGACCGCCATGCGGCCCCCGCTGTCGGTGTCCACCGATCTGCTGGGTGTCGTGGCGCTGCGGGCGGCGCGGCTGCTGGACGCCCTCGCGGCGACGGGGGTGGAGGTGCCCCGGGACGGCTTGGGACCGGTCGCCGAGGTCTACCCGGCTGCCGCGCTCCGGCGCTGGGGGATCCGCCCCGCCGGCAGCTACAAGAGAGCGGCGCCCGAGGCGCGGGCCGTCCGCGAGCACATCATCGGCTCGGTCGAGGCCGGGTTGGGGGCGCCCCTGCCCGGGGCCGTCCGGGAGCGGTGCGTCGACAGCCACGACCACCTCGACGCCCTGGTCTGCGCCCTGGTCGCCCGTGCCGTCCTGATCGGGGACACCGTGGGGCCGCGTACCGCGGACGAGCGCGCCGCAGCGGCACGGGAGGGCTGGATCCACCTGCCGGGGCCGGACCTCGCCGCACTCCACCGCTGAACCGGCGATGTCGTCGTACGAGGTTCCGTCCGACCGAATCGACGAGGCCGACCGGCTGCCGGTCGGCCTGTCGCCCTGTCGGGTGGACTACCGCCGCGCAGGCACGTCGCCGTGCCGGAGGCGGCCGCGCCCGGTCCGGCACAGGCGCCCGCGGCGCACGCGGTGAGCCAGGTGTCGAACTCGGCGTCGTAGCGGGCGCCGATGCCGTCGTACACGGCGTAGCCGCCCGGGTAGTCCCCGACCCGGAAGCGGGCGAGCATCCGCCGGATGTCATCCGGGTGCTTTTCGAACATGTAGCGGACCGCGAGGTAGCCCCACGGGTAGGTGCGGGTCACGTCGCTGTTGGCGTAGGTGTTCTGGAACAGCGTGCTCAGTGTGTAGGTGTGCCTGCCCGCCTCGGCGACCGCCTGGTCGTCGGTCATGCCGCGGTAGCTGTAGGAGACGTATTCGGCCAGGCCCTCGATCCACCAGACGTCCGGCACCGCCGTCTGCTGGGAGAAGTCGCCCTTCATGTCGTCGCGGGCGTCCAGATAGTGCGTGTACTCGTGGTTGAGGTTCCAGATCCGGGCCGTGAAGCCGTCGTCGTACCCCTTCTGGTACATGATCGAGAGGGGTTGGTTGCGGGGATCGGCGGGATCCCCCACCAGGGTGATGCCGCCGTTGTCCGTGCTGACGCCGAAGATGGCCCCGGCGTAGGTCCGGTAGTCGGCGCGGTCGGCGAACACGACGAGCTGGACGGTCGATTCGTGCTGGCCGGGTATCGGTCCCTCGTCCTCGACGAGGGCGTGGAAGTACGGGTCCTGGCCGGCCAGGCTCGCGCACGTGGCGTCGAGGTCGGCGGAGGTCAGTGCCTGCGCCCGGATGGTGTGGGTCGAATCGCAGCTGTGGGTGATGGGCAGTGCCGCCTTCGCCAGCCTGCCGGCGAGGTCGCACACGCCGTAGTACGAGCAGTGGGCCTTGTCGTAGGAGTCCGCCTGGGTCGCGACGGCGACCCACAGCCCGGCTGTGGGCCCGGTGATCCGCGATGCCTTCAACAGGCCCTTGACCAGCGGGCGGACCGTGGCCCGGAGGCCGGGATGCTCGATGTGGCGGGCCAGGACCATGCCCGCGTTGGAGTCCAGGTAGGCACGGTCGGTCCGCAGCAGGTTCCGGTGGTCGAGTGCGAACGTGTGGAGCGTGTCGAGGATGCTCGGGTCGGCGGTGACCGCGTCGATGTAGGCGGTGTTCCAGTTTCCGCGCCACAGGGGCGTGTAGACGTCGTTGACGGCTGCCACCATGCCGGCGACGGCGTCGTAGGAGCTGTTGTATCCGCTCAGCACCCTGCGATAGACGCTCAGGTAACGCCCCTGAAGGCCGGCACTGTCGGTGAGGACGATGACGTCGCCCAGGACGTCGCCGTTCGCGGAGGTGACGTCCCGCGCATGCGGGCGGGCGAAGAAGGCGTCCAGGCCCCGGGCCGTCGCCGTGGTCAGGGCCGTGCCGTAGGGACCGACGTCGGACGGGTTGTTGAACTGCACGTAGTAGCCGGCACGCAGGAACAGGACCAGCTGCCATATGCCGGCCGTGTTGTCGCCGCCGTATCGCCGCGCCGCGTGCGTGAAGGCGTGGGCGACGGTGACCATCTGCGGCTCGCGGAAGATCGCGTGTGCGTCGGTACCGGTGACGGCGAACAGGCTGTTGACGCACTCCACGGTCGAGGTCGCGACGAAGGCCACGAGCGCGGGCCCGCTCCGGCCGCCGAAGTCGGAGGGGACGCAGGGCCTCGCAACGGAGACGGCCTTCGGGCCGGTGGCGGCGGACGGTTCATGCGCGGGCGACTCCGCCCGTAGGGGCGGAATCCGGTCCGGAGCGGCCCGTCGGCCCTGCACGGCCCGGTCCGAGACGCCGAAGTCCGAGCCGGTCGGGGGCACGGGAGGGGGCGTGGTGCGGGATGCGATGACGGCGGCGGTGCGGGCCGGGGGTGGGGCGGCGGGCGCCGGTGTCGTCAGGAGGCCGACGGCGGCGGCACAGACGGCGAGGGCGCCGACCACGCGTCTGGGCAGGGCGAAGCGGTAGCGCATCTGGGCTCCTTCGCGGATAGATGCGCCTCGGAGGCGGTGATGAGGCGTGAGAGGCACCTTCTCAATGGCCGGTGGTCCTCACAATGGGGTGTGACATAGCACATTGCACGGTGAGGCATAACACCTGACGGGGCATGACACCTGGTGTGACATGACACCTGGCATGGCATCCGGCCGGCTGCTCGCCGGAGCTACGTCACGGTCACGCGCCACGTCCGCGAGGCCCATGTCCTCAGGTGCGGAGAGCGGGCGACGAGGTCCTGGTAGGCCGTGGTGGCCAAGACGTGGAGCGTCTCGGCCAGTTCCTCGGGAACCTTGTCGCGCCGCCAGGCCAGCACGTAGCGGCACCACAGCGGTGTGCCCGTCAGTGGTTTGACCAGCACGCCCGGCGTCGGCCGGAGTGTCGCCTGCACCAGGGACACCCCGAGGCCGTCGGCGATCATGTGCTGCAACTGCGCCTGGTCGCCGAGGAATTCGTGCACCACCGCGGGTGCGAAGCCGGCCGCCTCGCAGGCCGCGTAGAACACTCCCGGCCAGCCCGCTCCGTCGTCGGGTGTCACGAACCACGCCTCCTCAGCCAGGTCGGCGAGCGAGACCTGGGAGTGGTGCCTGAGCCGGTGACACGACGGCAGAGCCACGAACGTCGGCTCGGTGACGATCCCCCGGTGTGCCACCGCGGCCGAATGGCGCAACTCCCTGCCCGGGTAGTCCGCGGCGATCGCCGCCTCCACCACACCCTCCTGAAGGAGCTCGACGATCCGGGAGGACGCGTACACGCTGCTCACCGTGACCGACACGTCCGGCAGCCGGCGCCGGACCCGGACCACCATGCCCGGCAGAATCGGGGAGTTCGTCGCGGCCACACGCAGGGCTCTACGCGTTCTCGCAGTGCTCCCGCACGGACGGCGCCCGATCACCTCCACGCGGGCGAGGACATCCCGCGCCCGGGCCACGACCTCCACGCCGTACCTGGTGAGCCGCACGCCCGATGCGCCGCGCTCGAACAACGGCTCACCGAAGTGGCGCTCGATGCGTTGCAGTTGGGTGCTCATGGCCGGTTGCGAGTACCCCAGGTCCGCCGCGGCCCGGCCCACGCTTCCCGCGTCGGCGATCGCGCACAGCACGCGCAGGTGCCGGAGCTCCAACTCCATCGGCCCTCTCCCCTCCGCGTCACCGCCCCCGGACGGTACCGGCGGAGGGGAAGCGTTCCATCGCTCCGTCCCGCCCACAAGACGGTGATGAGCCCAGGTCGTTCAGTCCCGCACGGGCGTCAGTTCGGCGAGGAGGACGGTCCGGTCGTCCGTGCCGTCCGTGGCCGGTGTGTCGTGCAGCAGCCGCCGGCCCAGCGCTTGCAGGGCGCCCGGGTCGGTCGAGTCCGCGGACGCGGCGGCGTACGAGTCCAGGAGGCCGGCGAGGGCGGCGATGCCCTGGTCGATGTCGGTGTTGCGGGATTCCACCAGGCCGTCGCTGTAGAGCAGCAGCAGCGCGGGTTCGGGAACGTGCAGCAGGGTCGGCTCGTAGGTGCCCGTGCCGAGGCCGAGCGGCAGGCCGGCGCTGGCGAGCGAGACCGGTGCGGCCCGTCCGTCCGGGCCCCGGATCAGCGGCGGCGGGTGGCCGGCGCCGACGAACGTGCAGGTACGCCGTTGCGCGTCCCACTCGGCGTACATACAGGTGGCGAAGGAGGCACCGGGGGTGTCGCAGGCGAGTGCGTCGAGCCGGCGCATCAGCTCCGCGGGGGCGATGTCGAGGCCCGCCAGAGTACGCACGGCGGTACGCAGCTGGATCATCGCGACCGCCGACTCCGGGCCGTGCCCCATGGCGTCCCCGACGACCAGACCGATACGGCCGCCCGGCCGGGAGAGAACGTCGAACCAGTCGCCCCCGATGATGTTGTCCTGTCCGGCGGGAAGATAGTCGTGGGCGATGCGGCAGCCGTCGAACTCCTGCGCGGTTGCGGGCAGCAGGCTTCGCCGGATGGCCAGAGCGGTGCGGCGCTCACGCTCGTACCGGCGTGCGTTGTCCAGGGCCACGCAGGCCCGCGCGGCCAGCGACTCGACGGCCGCGGCCTCGTCGAGGCGGAAGCGGGCCCGGTGCGGGCCACGACTGCCGACGATGAAACCGACGGCGGTGCCGCGCAGATGGAGCGGCACCACAAGGAAGGAAACCGTCTGCAGGAGCCGGTTGATCCGGGCCGCGTCGCCGCCGGAGGCGGTGAGGCGTTCGGTGGTGTGGGCGTCCACAGCGTCGAGCAGTTGCGTGCGCCTGGTGGCCAGGGCGCGTGCGTAGGGCGTCTCCCGTGGGAAGACGATCACCTCGCCGACCGGCAGTATGCCCTCCCAGTCCTCCGCCGCGTCCGTTCCCACCCGCAGCGCGAGCCGGCGTGCCTCGATCTGCGGCGGGTCCGCGACGGCGTAGGCGTTCTCCTCGACGAGCCAGCGCTGCAGCAGGTACACCGATGCCGCGTCGCAGAACCCGGGCGTCAGCGCGTGCACGATATGACTGCCGGTCAGGTGCAGGTCGAGCTCGGAGCCGATGACGTCGGCCGCCGGGGAGAAGGGAAGCCGACGGGGCGAGCTTGCGGCCGCCGGTGCTTCGCCGAAGTGGCTGCGCGCTTCGTTCCGCAGGGTCGTGCCTTTCCGGGTGGGGGCCGGGTGCGGCCGGCGGCAGGGGATCGCCTCGCCGCGTGGTCGCTGGCAACTATATGATGGGACATCAAGATCATTGGGAGTGGGGGGAGTTGAGATGCCCGGTCACGAGGGGCTCCCGCAGGGCGTCGATCCGGACAAGGCGAGCGTCGCCCGGATGTACGACGCCATGCTGGGCGGGCAGCACAACTTCGCGATCGACCGGGAGGCGCTGGCGGCGTTCACCGCCATCGACCCCCAGGTCCGCACCCTGGCGCGGGCCAACCGCGCTTTTCTCCGGCGGGCCGTGCGCTTCCTGATCGGAGCCGGAGTGCGGCAGTTCATCGACCTCGGCTCGGGCATTCCCACCCAGGGCAACGTCCACGAGGTGGCGCAGGAGGCCAGCCCTGGAGCGCGGGTGATCTACGTGGACAACGACCCGGTGGCCGTGGCCCACAGCGCTTCCCTGCTCGCCGACAACCCGCACGCGGACATCGTCGACGCCGACATCCGAAGGCCGCGGGACATCCTGTCCTCGCCACAGGTGCGGAAACTGATCGACTTCGAGCAGCCGGTCGCCGTACTGATGATCACGATCCTGCACTTCATCGCCCCCGAGGAGGACCCGGCCGGCCTCGTGGCCGCCTTCCGGGACGCCGTCCCCGAGGGCAGTTGGCTGGCTATGAGCCATGCCACGAACCAGGACCGGCCGGACACGGCCGCCGCCGTGGGCAAGCTGTACCGGTCCCGGGCCACGTCGCCGGTTACTGCACGCTCTCGCGACGAGATCCTCGCCCTCTTCGACGGCTTCGACCTGGTGGAGCCCGGCCTGGTCCACGTACCGCTGTGGCGCCCGGACCCGGAGGCCCCGGTTCCGGACAACCCGCGGGAGTACTGGGTGTACGCGGGCGTGGGCCGCAAGGGTCGCTGAGGGAGCCACGCTCCGACTTCCGCCTTGACTTCGAGCGCACTCGAAGATCTAGCGTGCACGCCATGGCTCACCGGGACCAGTCGTGGGCGGCGAACGGGCCGTGGGCGGAGGCCGTGGGCGGCGAACGGGCCGTGGTAGGCGGGCGCCGGGCGGCCGTCTCGCCACATGGTCGCGTGCCGGATCTCGGCGCACGCCGACTGTGCCACCTGAGCGCCGCCTGCCGGACCGTGCCGCATGCGGACCTCCGGGATGCCGCTGCGGCGGATCCGCTGCTCCATGGAGTTGAGGATGCCGCTGTGCCGTGAGGCCGCGGGCACGGTGAGCCTCGCGCTTCGCACGCACCCGCGGAGCGAAGGACAGCATCGCAAGGAAGGGCTGAGACGCACATGAAGCAGCGCAGGCTTCGGGACCTGGAGGTTTCCGCCATCGGTCTCGGCTGCATGGGGATGTCCGCCTTCTACGGCACCGCCGACGAGGACGAGGGCATCAGGACCATCCGGCGCGCCCTCGAGCTGGGCGTCAGGTTCCTGGACACCGCACAGCTCTACGGCCCGCTCACCAACGAGACGCTGATCGGCCGCGCGATCAAGGGACACCGCGACGACTACGTGATCGCGACCAAGTTCAACTACCGGATGGACGACGCCGTCCCCGGGGACATCAGCACCATCGGACGGCAGGACGGCTCGGCCGAGCATGTGCGCAGCTCCGTCCATGGCTCGCTCAAGCGGCTCGGGACCGACTACATCGACCTGTACTACCAGCACCGCGTCGACCCCGACATACCGATCGAGGAGACCGTCGGGGCGATGGCGGAGCTGGTCGCGGAGGGCAAGGTACGCCACATCGGCCTCAGCGAGGCGGGGGCGGAGACGCTGCGCCGCGCGAACGCCGTCCACCCGATCACCGCGGTGCAGACCGAGTACTCGCTGTGGTCGCGCGACCCGGAGGCCGCGGTGCTGCCCACGTGCCGTGAGCTGGGGATCGGGTTCGTCCCCTACTCGCCCCTGGGGCGCGGCTTCCTCGCGGGCCGGTTCACCTCGCCGGACGAACTCGACGAGGGCGACTTCCGGCGCAACGGCCCCCGCTTCACCGGGGAGAACCTGAAGGCGAACCTCAGGCTGACCGAGAAGGTGAAGGAGATCGCCACCGAGAAGGGCGTGACGCCGGCGCAGCTCGCTCTCGCCTGGGTGCTCGCGCAGGGTGAGGACCTGGTCCCGATCCCGGGCACCAAGCGCCGCACCTACCTCGAACAGAACGCCGCCGCGGTCGACGTCGAGCTGACGAAGGACGACCTCGCCCGGATCGACGCCGAACTCCCGCCGCCGGCGGGCGACCGCTACGACGAGGCCGGGATGGCGGCCGTCGATCTCTAGAACGGCGGCCGTGGATCTCTCCCACCACCTCAGGGATTGCCCCTGGGCACACGGGTACCCGGTGGTGACCGCGGTGCGGGAGCGCATCCGTGCCGTCGTGGTGGGGAACCGGTGGCGCAGGGGTCACCGGGGCATGGGCGACCGTGAGGAGGAGCGACCGTATGCACGCCACGGACGACCTTCCCGTTGTGCGGACCCTCGGCGAGCTGGGGGCCCTGGTGGACCGCGACTCCGACCTCTACGTCCGCTGGTCGCGCGGACCCTCCGCCGATCTGGGGAACGCGAAGAGCAGGGACGACCTCACCGGCGTCCCGATGCCGGGACTGTCGGCCAATCCCCTCGGGGTCGAGCCCTGGTGGGGGGACCGGCCCGTCGAGCTGTGGGTGGCCCGGCGGCTGCACGACTACTCGCACCTGCCCCGTGAGAAGGGGGAGGGGGTGCGTCCCTGGGTTCTGCGGGGCCGGGTCGAGGGGCGCGGGCCCGACAACGAGCCGCTGGTACGGGACGTCGAGCCGGTCGGCTGGGTCGACGAGAAGGTCATCAGGGAGGCCCAGACCGAGGTCGACCGCCAGTCCGGCTCCTGGGGGCCGCTGCGCCGCGATGACGGACGCTGAGCGGCTGGACACGCGGCGGGGCCCCCGGTCCACCGGACCGGGGGCCCCGCCCGCGGGCGCCTTCTGCGTCAGCGCTTGAAGATGTCCTTCGCCTTCTCCTTCATCTGGCGCATGTCGCCCTTCGACTTCTTGCCTCGACCTTCGGCCGTCACGGACTCATTGCCGAGCGCGCGGCCGAACGTCTCCTTGATCTTGCCCTTGGCCTGTTCGTACTTCGCCTTGGCCTTCTGTTCTCCAGCCACCGTTGCTCCTCCACGTCGCATGTCGACTGGGGGGTCACTCACCACGTCGAGTGATCGGTGGTGCGGCACCCAAACATGGCCGGGCCGATCGGCGTCGGTGCCGGCGCGTCTCCTGCCGCACCCCTATGACTGTCGTCATGATGTGTGCTATGACCGCTGTCATAACCCGGCCGATCGGGTGCGGGGACGACGAGTCGAGGGGGCAGGGTGAGGGACGTTTCCTCCCGGCTGATGTGGGAGCTCTCGGAGCCGGTGCACGACCTTGTGTACTTCGCCCCGGAGGCACGGCAGGCCGCCGACGAAGCCGGGATGCGCGGCTTCTGGATGGGCTACTTCGGTCTGCGCGCCGCGCCGCTCGGTCCTGTTCCCGCGGCGGTCGTGACCAGCAGCTTCTATGTGTTCCACCCCGAGCGGGTGGCGCGGGCGCTGCCCGACGCGTGGCGGTACGCGTCACCTTCGGACCTGCTGGCGGCCAGGGAGCGGGCGGTGGACCGGGCCATGCGGCGGCTGTACGGGGACGAGGCCGTGCACGGCGCACTGATGGCGGAGGCGGCGGATCTCGCCTGGGACGCGGCCCAGGCGGCCGACACCGCGGGACGGGTGCTCGGCGCGGCCAACCAGGCACTGGAACGCCCTGCCCAGCCGCACGTACGGCTCTGGCAGGCGGCGACCACGCTCCGCGAACACCGCGGTGACGGGCATGTCGCCGTCTTGGTGAGCCGGGGCGTCGGCCCGGTCGAGGCGATGGTGCTCAAGGCCGCCGCGGGCGAGTCGGACGGCGCGTTGCTGCGGGAGGGCCGGAAATGGGACGCTGCCAGCTGGCAGGGCACCGAGGCGCTGTTGCGGGAGCGCGGGTGGATCGACGGCGGCGGGCGTCTGACCGGTGCGGGAGCAGCCGAGCGCGACGCGATCGAAGAGGCGACCGACGCCGCCGCGGAGGGGCCGTGGCGCGCGCTCGGTCACGATGCCACCACGCGACTGGCCGAACTGCTCGCCCCGCTGGCCCGGACGGTGGTGGCCTCGGGAGTGATCCCGTCCGGCAACCCGGTCGGGGTCACCGGCGTCGGGCTGCGCGGCCCCGCGTGACCGTGGAGGAGCCGGATCAGTCCCAGAGGGGATAGGTCACCACGCGTCCGAACCCGTCCGGCCTGCCGTCGGTGTAGGTGAGGGTCATCCGGGTGTAGTGCTCCAGCTGCGGGCGCTTCTTCCAGGGCTGCGGGTGGTCGAGCCGCACGGTGACCGGATACGAGTGGAACCTGCCCGCCGCGCAGTACGGCTTGCAGTCGTTGACCATGTTGACGGCCTCGCCCACGGCCGAGCGCGACCCCCACTGCGACCAGTGGACCGAGGACAGGAGGCTGTTGCCGTCACCGCAGGCGATCACGAAGGCGCCGGGGCGTACCTGCGGTTGCCAGAAACAGTCGACGACGACGGGGCGCCCGGACTGCCGTGGCGCGGTGTGTGCGGCCGACGGCGCCGTGGCCGGGGCGGCGGACGCCGTGCCCATGACTGCTGCCAGTGATGCGGCGGCACCGAGTACGACCGCCTTGGTGAGTGTGTGATTGCGCATGTCCGCTCCCGCCCGTCCGTCTCGGGTGTCTCCGGACTCCCGTGACACGCTACGACCGTGCCAGGGGGTCGCACCACTTGTACCCAGTACGGCACGTTCATCCCTCGTCGGGCAGATTCATCCCCCGTCGGCCGGTGCGAACGTCACCTCCGCCGTGCCGACCGTCCCGCCGCGGCGCCCGGGGGCGCTGTGCCAGTTCCAGTAGAGGTTGGTGTGCGCGATCACCTGCTCCGGGGCCGGCGCGCCGTACTGAGTCAGGTCCTCCGTCGTATGCGCGTCACCGACCAGCGTCACGTCGTAGCCGCGGACGAAGGCGCCGTGGAGGGTGGACCGGATGCATTGGTCGGTCTGGGCACCGGTGACCACGAGCCGGCCCACTCCGCGCCCGGCGAGCACCGTCTCCAGTTCGGTGTCCTCGAACGAGTCGCCGTAGAGCTTGTGGACCAGGGGCTCGTCATCGAGGCGCACCAGCTCCGGCACGTACTCCCAGCTCTCGCTGCCCCGCTTGAGCTGGTCGTCGGAGTGCTGCACCCACACCACGGGCACGTCCTCCTCGCGCGCCCTGTCGACCAGCGTGCCGATGTTCGCGATCACGCTGTCGCGGCGGGGCGTGCCCGCCATCACCCCCTTCTGGACGTCGATGACGAGCAGCGCGGTGTTCGGCCGGTCGGGCAGGGTGGTCATGGGGACTCCGTCGTCTCGCCTTGGGTCAGTGGTCCTGAGCCGACGACCACAGTAGGAGGGGGCACTGACAACGGACCCCGGATCGTGCGTGGCGTCAGCTCAGCAGCGCGGCCAGGCGGCGCCAGGCTTCCCGGGGGAGCGAGTCGCGGGGCTGGTCGTCGACCACCTGGAGGGCCACATGGTCCGCGCCCGCCGCCAGATGGGCCTCGATGCGTTCCCGGATCCGGTCGTCGTCGCCCCAGGCGAACAGCGCGTCGACCAGCCGGTCGCTGCCGCCGCCCGCGAAGTCGTCCTCGGTGAAGCCGAACCGGGCGAGCGCCTTGGTGTAGTTGGGCAGTCCGAGGTAGACGGCGAGGCCGCCGCGGGCCGTCGCGCGGGCGCGGTCCGGGTCCGTCTCCAGGACCACCTTCGTCTCGGGAGCCAGCAGTGGGCCGTCACCGAGGATCGCGCGGGCCTCGGCCGTATGGTCGGTGGTCACCAGGTACGGGTGCGAGCCCGCGGCGCGGTCGCGGGACAGCTCCAGCATCTTCGGCCCGAGCGCGGCCAGCACACGGTGCCCCGCCGGTACGCCGGCGGCGTCGAGCTCGTCCAGATAGCCGACCATGGCCGAGTACGGGCGGCGGTACTGGTCCGCGAGTTTCGCATGGCTCACGCCGAGGCCGAGCAGGAAGCGCCCCGGATGAGTCCGCTCCAGCTCCGCGACGCTCGCCGCCGTGTCGCCGGCCTCGTACTGCCAGATGCTCTGGATGCCGGTCGCCACGACGAGCCGTGAGGTCGCCTCGATCAGCGGCACCGCGTGGCGCACCGCGCTGCTGCCGCCCAGCCAGACCGCGCCGAAGCCGAGTTCCTGCAGTTCGGCGGCGGCGTCGGCCAGTTCGCCGCGCCTGGCGGGATCCTCCGCACGCAGTCCGGCACTCCAGATGCCGTACCGCCCGACGTTCTCCTTCAGGGAGCCCACGCTGTCCGTGCTGGTGACGTCGCCCATCGGTTCCGATCCCTCCGTACCCGGTACGGTGCGCCGGCCACGCACCACTTGATCACAGCAGAGCCCAACGGCCGCCCGACGCCGCGTATTCCACGCCGTGTCACTCAACGAGCGGCGCCCGGACGGACCGATCGGACGGACCCGACAGGCCGGCCGGAGATGGCGCGCACCTCGCCCCTGCGCCGCGAAACCTCGGCGGCGACACGCTCCTATAGGCTGCTCGCTTCGGTTCCCACAGTCCGCGAGTGCCCGGGAGAGTTCCCCGTGACCGTACCGATCGTCCCGTCCGCAGCAGACGCGGCAGCGGCTGCAGACTCAGCAGGCGACGAGTTCTGGGTGGAGCCGGGAGCCGTCCCGGCTCCCGCGCAACCCGAGGTCGCCGAGGCGGTGGCGCGTGACGCCCGCGAGTTCGGGGTGTACGCGCGGACCGGAGGCTGGGCGTTCGCGCTGAAGGTGGCGCGCAGTGTACGGCCCGGCGGACAGCCGGCGGGGGAGACCGCGAAGATCTCCGCCCAGCGGTTCGCCGAGCTGGCGGGATGCTCCGGGGAGCGGGTCATGCGCTACTACAGGGCCTGGGACAAGGCCGCCGACGACGGGCTCGTCCCGCACTTCGAGATCCTCGTCCCCGGCCAGGAGATCGACCTGCCGGACTCCGACGCATGGCTCTCCTACTACAGCCCCCGCTCCAGCGCGTCCTCCGAGCGCGGTACCGCCATCGCGGCGGCGGCCGAGGCCGAGGGCATCCGCCCCACCAAGGCGTTGGAGGTCGCCGAGAACCCCACCGCGCTGCGTGCCGCGATCCTCGCCGACCCCGCCACCGCCCGGACCGCGCGGGCCGCGCTGCTGGACCGGCTGAAGGAGGACCCGGCCCTGCAGACCGAACTGGCCCGTGACGTCGTCCGCACCGACGAGCTGAAGAAGGCGGTGGCCGGTGAGAGCCGGGTGGCGGACCGCATCGGCTACGTCCGGCAGATCGTCGAGAACGGCCAGGTCAAGACCCCGGCCGGGCAGACGATCGACGCGCCCGCCGACCTCCGTGCGGAAGCCGAGCGCCATCTGTCCCTCCTCGACGAACTCGACGAGGGCGAAGAGGCCGGACAGTGGGCGGCGGAGGCGTACGACACGGTCAAGGAACTCGTCGCGCGCACCGTCGAGTCCGATCCCGAACTGCGCCGCCTGGAGCGGCGGACGAAGTTCTACAGCAGCCTCCAGCGAGCGACGAAGGTCTTCGAGGAGCTCACCCTGGACGACGCCGACGACCTCGACGACCTGTACGAGGACGACATGCTCCAGCGCCTGGAGGAGCTTCGGACGGCGATCGGCACCTGCATCGCGACACTCCGCAAGGCCGCCCCGGCACGGTAGGGGGCCGAATGTCCCCCACCAGGGGCCGAAGTGCCCCTCTCACCTCTCCGCGACCGGTGTGACGGTGAAGGAGAGCCGTTCCGGAGCCGGTCGCGCAGCGGTTCCGGAGCCGGACGAAAGGCGGTGGGACGCATGGAGCCGCCCCTGGTCGTGGGCGTCGACGGATCGGACTGCAGCCTCGTGGCGGTGGACTGGGCGACCGACGAGGCGGCCCGGCACGGGCTGCCCCTGCGGCTGCTGTACGCCTCCGAGGGTGAGCGTGACGAGGACGACGTCCCCCCGGACGTCGTCGCCACCGCCACGGAACGCGCCCGGTGCCGCAACCCGGAGGTGAAGGTCACCGCCGACGTCCTGCCCGAGGACCCGGTGGACGCGCTGCTGCGCGCGGTGCACCACGCCTCGGCCGTGGTGACCGGCAGCCGTGGCCGCGGCCGGCTGGCGGGTCTGCTCCTCGGCTCGGTCAGCCTCACCGTCGCGGGCCGTGCCCGTGGGCCGGTGATCGTGGTCCGCGGAGACCGGGCCGGGCTTGAGGGCACGCACGAGCGGATCCTGCTCGGCGCCGGCGAGCCCGGCACGAGCGGCGCCGCGGTGCGGTTCGCCCTCCGCGAGGCAGAGGCGCGGCACTGCGTCCTCGACGTCGTCCGTGTCTGGCACCGCCCCGCGCACCGGCCCGTCGACCACCCCCTGCTGGCCGGGGACCCGGCCCTGTGCTGCGAGGAGCGGGCGGCCACTCTGATCGACGCCCTGCTCCAGGACGCGGTGGCCGACCATCCGGACGTCCGGGTGCACCGGTCCACGGTCGAGGGAACCGCCCGCAGGGTTCTCCTGCACCGCTCGGCCGCCGCGGACCTCGTGATCATCGGCGTCCGGCGCGGCCACGACCGCCGGGCACTCCACCTGGGCCGGGTGGCCCACACGCTGCTGCACCACGCCGAGTGCCCGGTGGCCGTCGTACCGGAGTCGCTCTGAAGGGTGGGGCAGGGACGTTCGGGTCCCCCGGCATGGGCTGTTCGGCCTCAGCGGTAGGGCGGCGGGCGCGGTGCACTGGAGGTGTCGGCACAAGCGACCGCACCCGAGGAGACACGGAAGGCCAAGGCCCGGCACATCGAGGTGGAGCACGGCGCGTGATCGCCCGCCGGCGCCGCGCGCCGAGTCTGGACGGTGACATCGTGAACGCAAGGCAACGGCTCGCGGACGGCGTGCGCACCCGGCGCGGTCGTACGGTCACCGTCTCCGGGTTCACGCCCGAAGGTATGCCTCCGAACATGGCGCGCGTGGTCCTCGGCATCACCTGCGAACCCCGCGACCGGGGCGAGACCCTGGCCTCGCTGACGCCCGAGGAGGCCCGGCGTGTCGCCGGGCTGCTGCTCCACCAGGCCGCCTCGTTCGCCCCGCGGGTCCCGGGGCCGCCGGGCCACGCGGACGCCGTGCCGATCGCCGCGGACGCCTACGAAGTACGGCTGCGCGGTCACATACTGGCCGTGGACCAGCCGGTGCCGGACGGCGGTACCGACACGGCCCCCACTCCCGTGGAGCTCCTCGTGGCGTCGCTGACCGCGTGCGTCGCGCACTGCGCCGGCCGGTTCCTTGAGCGCCACGACCTCAGCCGCGAGGGGCTGCGGATCGAGACGGAATTCCGTACGGCGTCCGGCCGGGCGCCCCGCGTGAGCTCGGTCCGTCTGCGGGTGCGCGCGCCCGCGCTCCCCGCCGGACGGCGGGACGCCCTGCGGGCGGCGGTGTCCCGCTGCACGGTCAGGAACACCCTGGCCGCACCGCCGGAGATCGTCATCGCCCTGACCGACGACGGGATCAGAGGGCCTTCGCCGGGCAGTCCGGCAGACGGGCGCCGATGACCGCCGTCCGGAGCATGTTGCGGAGGGCGGGCCGACCGGATCGGCGCGGGTGAGCTCGTGGTGAACGTCGCCGGGAACCGGCGATGCCCATTCGGCCGGTGGCCGGACACGATGTGCGCGGGGAGTACCGGGGAGGTCCCGGTGCCGGACACCGGCGGGTATGCCGCACCGGGACTCGGCGCCCGTACCCAGGACCAGGGCTCCCGGCTGCCGTGCCCGGGAAGGCACGGCCGCCGGTCGCGGGGCTCACACGGTGAGTTCCTTGCGGATGCGGTCCAGCATGAAGGCGGAGGACTCGCGGGCGCGTTCCTCCCAGGCGAAGACGCAGGCCGTGGCGACGCCGTCGAAGTTCAGCTCGCGCAGGGCGCCGAAGAAGGCGTCCCAGTCCACCTCGCCCTGACCGATGTCGAGGTGCTGGTGGATGCGGGCCGGAGTGCCGGGCGGGTTGAGGATGTAGCGCAGGCCCGACGACCCCTTGTGGTTGAAGGAGTCGGCGATGTGCACGTGCTGGAGCTTGTCGCCGGCGTGGCGCAGCATCGCCGCGATGTCCGCCTTCGGGTCGGTCCCCGAGAGGTGGAAGGTGTGCGGGGCGCAGTACAGGTAGTTCACCCAGGGCTTGTTGATCGCGCGGACGAGGTCGACCGCAGGGGTGTTCTCCTCGCAGAAGTCGTCCGGATGAGCCTCCAGGTTGAGGGCGATACCCTCGCGTTCGAAGACCGGGAGGAGTTCCTCCATCGAGCGCCAGAACGCCGCCTCGCTCTCGGCGGCGCGCTCCGGGCGGCCGTTGAACTCCGAGTTCATCAGCGGACATCCGAGGTCCGCGGTGATCTCGATCATCCGCTTCCAGTAGCGGACGGCGGCCTGCCGCTCGGCCTCGTCGGGGGAGGACCACTTGTACAGCGGCAGCACGGAGGACAGCTGGACGCCGTGCGTACGCAGGGAGTTCTTCAGCTGTGCGACACGCTCGTCGTCCGCGCGCGGGTGCAGGAAGAACGGCATGAAGTCCTCGCGCGGCGACAACTCGAGGTACTCGTAGCCGAGTTCGGCGACCGTGCGCACCATGTCGTCCATCGGCAGGGCGCGGAACATGTACGGGTCGAGGGCGATTTTCATGCGGTGCCTCCGTAGAAGGCCGGGCGGGGCTTCATGTCGACGGTGACGACCTGGCCGCCCGCCTCCAGGGACCGGACGGCGGCGTCGGTGATGACGGTGGCGGCGTAGCCGTCCCAGGCGGACGGGCCGGTGGGCTCGGTGCCGGCCGCGACGGCGCCGACCCACTCGCGGAACTCGGTGTCGAAGGCCTCGGCGAAGCGGCCCTTCCAGTCCTGCAGGACGGCCGTGCCGTGCCGTCCGGCGGTGCGGACGCCGACGGCGGCGGGGTCGGGCAGCCGGACAAGGCCTTCCTCGCCGACGGTCTCGCACTGGATGTCGTAGCCGTACTGGCAGTTGACGAAGACCTCCAGGTCGATGCGGACCCCGTTCGCCGTCTCGAAGTACATGATCTGCGGGTCCTTGAGGTGGTCGAACCGCTTGCTCGTGGCGCGCGGGGTGATCACCTGGGCGGAGACGATCTCGTCGTCCAGCAGCCAGCGCAGCACGTCGATCTCGTGCACGGCCGTGTCCTGCGCGGCCATGGCCGAGGTGTAGGAGTCCGGCACGGCCGGGTTGCGGTGGGCGCAGTGCACGATCAGCGGGGCGCCGAGGGAGCCGGAGGCGATGACCTCCTTCATCTGGCGGTAGCCGGCGTCGAAGCGGCGCATGAATCCGACCTGGACGAGACGGCGGCCGTGGGCGCGTTCGGCGTCGACGATGCGCAGGCAGTCCTCGGCGGTGGTGGCGAGCGGCTTCTCGCAGAACACCGGCTTTCCGGCCGCGATCGCGTCCAGGACGTGCTCGGCGTGGGTGGGGCCCCAGGAGGTGACGAGGACGGCGTCCACGTCGGGGGAGTCGATCAGCTCGGTGCCGGTGGGCAGGGCGGTCGCGCCGACGCGGGCGGCGACCTCCGCCGCACGGGCGGCGTCGATGTCGGTCACGGCCGTCACGGCGGCCCCGGTGACGACCTCGGTCAGGCGCCGTATGTGGTCCTGGCCGATCATTCCGGCGCCGATGACGCCTACACGTACGGTCATGGTCGATCCCTTCACAAGAGGGCGGGGGAGGTCAGGAGAAGCGCGTGCGCAGTTCGGCCTCGAGCGTCTCGAGGGTGCGACCCTTGGTCTCGGGGACGTAGAGCTTGACGAAGGTGAGGGAGAAGACGCCCGCCACGACGAACAGGAAGAACGTGTTGGAGATCCCGATCCCGGAGACCAGGGACGGGAAGACCAGACCGATCACGAAGTTGGTCAGCCACAGCACCACCGCTGCCACGCCCATGCCGAACCCGCGCATCCGCATCGGGAAGATCTCCGACAGCATCAGCCAGGTCACCGGCGAGATGGCGCCCTGCTGGAAGGCGAGGAACGTGACGGTCATGGCGAGGACGGCGTAGGCGCGGTCGTCACCGGAGGGCAGCACCAGGGAGAAGACGCCGATCAGCAACAGTGCGGCGGTCGTGCCGATCTGACCTGTCATCAGCATCGGACGGCGGTTGACGCGGCCGAGCAGCCAGATGCCGACGAAGGTGGCGAGGACCGAGATCACGCCGTTGGCGATGTTCGCCGTCAGGGCGCTGTCGGCGGCGAAGCCCGCGTCGGTGAGGATCTGGGTGCCGTAGTACATGATCGTGTTGACGCCGGTGATCTGCTGCACGATCGCGATGCCGAAGCCGACGAACATCAGCTTGCGCACCCACGGGGTGGACCTCATGTCCTGCCAGCCGCCGAGCTTCTCCTGCTCCTCCTTCACGGCGAGCGCGGAGACCTCGGCGAGTTCGGCCTCGGCCCGCTGCCGGGAGCGCACCTGCTTGAGGACTTCCAGGGCATCGTTGAAGCGGGTCCTGGAGGCCAGCCAGCGGGGGCTCTCCGGCATGACCAGCATGCCGAACCAGAGCACGACGGCCGGGATCGTGGCGATGACCAGCATCCAGCGCCAGATGCCGCCGGACTCGCTCCCGACGTTCGCGATGATCGCGTTGGAGGTGAAGGCCAGCAACTGCCCACTGACGATCATCAGTTCGTTGCGGGTGACCAGTGCGCCGCGCCGCTCGGCGGGGGAGATCTCCGCCAGGTAGACCGGCACGGTCACCGAAGCGCCGCCGACCGCCAGGCCGAGCACGAAGCGGGCCACGACCATGACCGCTGTGGTCGGGGCGAGGGTGGCGCCGAGCGCACCGACGAAGAACAGCACCGCGAGGGTGAGGATCGTACGGCGCCTGCCGCGGGCGTCCGACAGGCGGCCGCCGGCGACCGCACCGAGTGCGGCACCGAGCAGGAGCGAGCTGGTGACCATGCCCTCGGTGAACGGGGTCAGACCGAGGTCCTTGCTCATGTAGGGCAGGGCGCCGTTGATGACACCGGTGTCGTAACCGAAGAGCAGGCCGCCGAAGGTGGCGATGACGGTGATGAGCCGCAGCCGCCGGGAGACGGCGGGCGGGGCGTCGGCCGTGACTGCGGGGGCCTGAGTCGCGTCGTCCCTGACGTCCATGGCCGCCTCCTACCGGTTGATGTTCGGGCGTCGGGTTCCGGAAAGGCCGCAGCCGGCCAGGTGCTCGCGGGTGCGCACCGCGATCGGCAGCGGCACCTCCGGAGCGCACGGGTACAGGTCCTGCTCGACGATCACGAACAACTCGGCATCGAGCCTGGCGAGTTCGGCCACCACGTCGGCCGGGTCCGGCACACCGGCGGGCGGGGACACGCACACGCCGCGCTTGACGGCCTCGCCGAAGGACAGGTTCTCGGCGGCGACCTGAGCGAGGATCCCGGGGTCCATCTGCTTGATGTGGACGTAGCCGACGCGCTCGCCGAAGCGGCGGATCAGGTCCAGGTTGTCGCCGCCGCCGTAGGCCACGTGGCCGGTGTCCAGGCACAGGTTGGTGTAGCGGCTGTCGGACTCGTTGAGCAGCCGTTCGATCTCGGGCTGCGTCTGGATGTGGCTGTCGGCGTGCGGATGGATGACCAGCCGGACGTCGTAGTCGTCCAGCAGGAGCTTGCCCAGCCGGTCGGCGGCCCGCCCGAAGCCCGCCCACTGCTCGGCGGTCAGCACGCGGGACTCGGTGAACGCGCCGGTCTTCTCGTCCCGGTACATGGGCGGGATGAGGACGAGGTGGTGGGCGCCGGCGGCGGCGGTCAGTCCGGCCACCTGGCGGACGTGGGCGAGCATGTCGGCCCAGGCCTCCGGCCGGTGCAGGGCGCCGAAGGCGGTGCCGCCGGAGACCTTCAGGCCGCGGGCGTCCAGTTCCTCCTTCAGGCGCTGCGGCTCGGTGGGCAGGTAGCCGTACGGTCCGAGCTCCAGCCACTCGTAGCCGGCCTCGACCAGCTCGTCGAGGAAGCGGGTGTGGGGGACCTGGTGCTCGTCCTCGGGGAACCAGATGCCCCAGGAGTCCGGGGCGGAGCCGAGGCACAGGTTTCCCGCGATGGTGCGGAGTGGGGTTGGCGCCGTTGCCATGACGTGTCCTTCGGGGAAGGGGACGGGGTTCAGTGGGAGGTGGGGAAGGTGAAGCCCGCGGTGACCTGCTGCTTGGGCCGGAGCCAGCGGGAGGTGACGACCTTGGGGCGGGTGTAGAAGCGGATGCCTTCGGGGCCGTGGATGGGGGAGTCGCCGATGAGGGAGTCCTTCCAGCCGCCGAAGGAGTAGTAGGACATCGGCACGGGCACCGGCACGTTGATGCCG
Organism: Streptomyces cynarae; assembly: GCF_025642135.1. NCBI lineage: Bacteria > Bacillati > Actinomycetota > Actinomycetes > Kitasatosporales > Streptomycetaceae > Streptomyces > Streptomyces cynarae. The sequence continues at coordinate 7,719,467 of NZ_CP106793.1, forward strand.
ATCATGCCGACCTTGACGTCGCGCTGGAAGCGGCGGGCGGCTTCGCCGGACGCGGTGAACAGGGCGGTGCCGTTGCCGTAGGGGTTCGCGTTGATCAGGGCGATGGCCTCGTCGAGGGTGTCGACGCGGACGATGGCGAGGACGGGTCCGAAGAGTTCCTCCCGGTAGGCGTCCATCTCGGTGGTGACGTGGTCGAGGAGGGAGGGGCCGGTGAAGAAGCCGTCCTCGTGGCCGGCGATCTTGAGTCTGCGGCCGTCGACGACGACGGCGGCGCCCTGGGCGGCGGCTGTGCCGACGGCGTTCTCGACGCGTTCCTGGGCTGCCTTGGTGACCAGCGGACCCATGCCGGTGCCGGGGGCGTCGCCGGGGCCGACCTTGACTTCGCGAGCCTTGCGCCGCAGCACGTCGACGAGTCCGTCGGCGGCCGGGCCGACGGTGACGGCGACGGAGAGGACCATGCAGCGCTCGCCGGCCGAGCCGTAGGCGCCGGCGGTGATGTGGTCGGCGGCGAACTCCAGGTCGGCGTCGGGCAGGACGACGGCGTGGTTCTTGGCGCCGCCGAGGGCCTGGACACGCTTGCCGTGGGCGGTGCATCACGCTGGTGTCCCTTCGCTCCGGAAGATCCCGGGAGTGGTCACGGGAGAAGTCGACTATCGCGCTCTACTAGTGCGCTCTAGTGCGAGTACGATGACCCCTGTCCAAATGTCATGTCAATAGCTTGTTGCCGGGAGATTTCAGCTCGCCCGATAAGGTGGGCGCCGTCGGAGGGTGGGATCACTGGTGGATGCTTCGGGCAGGCAGCGCCCCACGATGGCGGACGTCGCCGAGAAGGCGGGCGTCTCCCGGGCGCTCGTCTCCATCGTGTTCCGCAACCAGCCGGGGGCGAGCGAGGAGACCCGGCAGCGCGTGCTCCGCGTCGCCGACGAGATCGGCTACCGCCCCGACAGTGCGGCCCGTCTGCTGGCCCGCGGGCGCAGCCGCACGCTCGGCGTGATGTTCACCGTCCACCAGACCTTCCACGCCGACCTCGTCGAGGGCATCTACCCCGAGGCCGAGCGACTCGGCTACGAGGTCCTGCTGTCCGCCACCGCCGAGGGCCGCGGCGAGGCGAAGGCGGTCGAGGCGCTGCTCGGCCACCGCTGCGAGGCGGTGATCCTGCTCGGCCCCGACGCCGATCCCGCCGACCTCGACGCGCTCGGGCAGCGCACGGTCACCGTCTCGGTCGGCCGGCGCGTGCCCCACGTGCGCGTGGACAGCGTGCACACCGCCGAGGGCAAGGGCATACGGCAGGCGATGGACCACCTCGTCGAGCTCGGGCACCGCCGGATCGTGCACATCGACGGCGGCCGGGGCCCCGGCTCCGCGGAGCGACGGCGCGCCTACCGGGCCGCGATGCGCCGCCACGGGCTCGAGCCGGAGCTGCGGGTCATCCCCGGCGACCACACCGAGCGGTCCGGCATCGAGGCCGGCCGCCTGCTGCTGGAGGAGCAGGCGAGCGGCCGGCCCCTGCCGACGGCGGTCCTCGCGGGCAACGACCGGTGCGCGATGGGCCTGCTGATGTCGCTGGTGCGGGCCGGTGTCGAGGTGCCTCAGGACCTGTCCGTCGTCGGGTACGACGACAGCCACCTCTCCCACCTGATGCCCATCGGCCTCACGACGGTCCGTCAGGACGCGGTGCTCATGGCGGAGCACGCGGTGCGCTTCGCCGTGGAACGGCTGGAGACCCCGGAGCGTGAGCCGCGTGAGGCGGTGCTCGACCCGAAGCTGGTGGTGAGGGGGACCAGCGGGCCGCCGCCCGAGGCGCCGGTCTGACGGGCCGCGGCAGCGCGCGGTGGGGCCCGGACCGAGGTCCGGGCCCTGGGGCCGCTCGTGTGGGTCACGCCGCCCGGACGGCGGTCGTTCCGCCCGGAAGCCGTACGTGTCGGTGGTCAGCGTGTCCCGTTGTCGGCGAACTCGGCGACCGCGTCGACGTTGTCCTTGGTCACGAAGGCCGGACCGGTCAGCACCGGGGCGGTGCCGCCGCCGCTGAAGTTGCCATTGGTCTTGTAGAGCCACAGTGCGTCCACAGCGAGGTAGCCCTGCAGATACGGCTGCTGGTCGACCGCGAACTCGACCTGCCCGTCCTGAACCGCCTTGACCAGGTCCTTGTTGAGGTCGAAGGTCGCGACCCCGGCCTTGCTGCCGGCGTCCTTCACGGACTGCACGGCCGTGAGGGCGAACGGGGCCCCGAGGGTGACGACCTGGTCGATGGAGGAGTCCTGCTGGAGCTTGGCGGTGAGCGTGGACTTCACCGACGGCATGTCGGTGCCGTTGACGTAGATCGTGTCCGTCTTCCCCTCGAACCCCTTCTTCAGACCCGCGCACCGGGACTCGAGGGCGACCTGCCCCTGCTCCTGGATCACGCACACGGCGTGCTTGGCGCCCATCTGGTTGAGCCGTCGGCCGAAGGCCTGGCCGGCGATGTTCTCGTCCTGCCCGAAGTACTCGAGCATGCCGAGGCTCTTCCAGTCGTCCAGACCGGAGTTGAAGCCGACGACCGGGATGCCGGCGGCCTTGGCCTTGGCCACCACCGCCTTCATGGCGTCGGGCTTGGCCGCGGTGAGCGCGATGCCGTCGACCTTCTGGTCGATGGCGTTCTGCACCAGGTTGGCCTGGTTGCCCGCGTTGGGGTCGCTGGAGTAGACGAGCTTGATGTTGTCCTTGGCGGCCGCGGCCTGGGCGCCCTTGCGGATCAGGTCCCAGAAGGTGTCGCCGGGGGCGGCGTGGGTCACCATGGCGACGGTCATGCGCGGCGTGGTGGCCTTGCCGGCCGATATGTTCGTGCCCGCCTGATCGGCCTTCTTGCCGCCGGAACTGCTGGAGCACCCGGCGGCGAACAGGGCGCCGACGAGAACGGTGGCGGTCAGGGCGGCGGTTCGCTTGTGTCTGTGCATGTCCCTTGCACCTCGCTGTGCGGTCGGGGGAGTCGGGGCGGAGGAGGATCCGGCTGTCACGTCGGGGCGGGGTGTGCGGGCCCTGAGCGTGAGGACCGGGGGCCGCGCTCGGCGAAGGCGGCCTCGTCCGGTGTGGCGAGGCGGGCCCGGGCGCGGGCGGACTGCGGGTGCTCGGGTGACGGCGGAAGTGCTGTGCGGCGGCCGGGGGTGAGACCGCCTCGTTGTCACTGGAGCGCTGCACTAGCGCGCTCTAGTGACAGGTACTATGAGGCGGCCGGCAGGGGATGTCAACGGCGTCGCACAGCACGGGATGCCCGCGGGGGTGTGGCGCGGGGTGAGTCGAGCCGAGGGAGATCCGGCGTTCGGGCCGGCCGTCGTGCCCGGGCCTGTGCGCCTCCCTGCGTTCACTCGCCGCTTATGCTCTCGGTTCGAATGACGTCTGTCGGTCACGGAACAAGGGGTGGGGCATGGTCGGCGAACCCGTGCGGTGGGGAATTCTCGCGACCGGAGGGATCGCGGCCGCGTTCACGGCGGACCTGATGGACCTGCCGGACGCGGAAGTGGTGGCGGTGGCGTCGCGGAGCAGGGAGTCGGCCGAGAACTTCGCGGGACGGTTCGGGATACCGCGGGCCTACGGCGACTGGGGCGCCCTTGCTGCGGACGACGACATCGATGTCGTGTACGTCGCCACTCCGCACTCGGCGCACCGGGCCGCTGCGGGGCTGTGCCTGGAGGCGGGTCGGAGCGTGCTCTGCGAGAAGCCGTTCACGCTGAACGTGTGCGAGGCCGAGGAACTGGTGGCGTTGGCGAGGCAGCGTGGGGTCTTCCTCATGGAGGCCATGTGGATGTACTGCAACCCGCTGATCCGGCGCGTGGCCGACCTGGTGCGTGAGGGCGCGATCGGTGAAGTGCGTTCGGTGCAGGCCGACTTCGGCATCGCTGGGGACTTCCCGCCCTCTCATCGGCTACGGGACCCGGCGCAGGGTGGGGGCGCGCTGCTCGACCTGGGCGTCTACCCGGTTTCGTTCGCGCAGTTGCTGCTCGGTGAGCCCTCGGACGTGGCGGCGCGAGCGGTGCTCTCGCAGGAGGGCGTCGATCTGCAGACGGGAGCGCTGCTCTCCTGGGAGAGCGGTGCTCAGGCTCTGGTGCACTGCTCCATCATCGGCGAGTCTCCCAGAATCGCCACGGTCACCGGTTCGCGCGGCCGCATCGACATTCCGTATACCTTCTTCCATCCCGACCGCTTTGTCCTGCATCGCGACGGCCGCGAGGCCGAGGAGTTCCCGGCCGACCCGGCGAACGGCCCCGTCAACAGCCTCCACCACGAGGCCGTCGAGGTCATGCGCGCCCTCCGCGCCGGTGACACCGAGTCTCCACTCGTCCCCCTCGACGGCACGCTCGCCGTGATGCGGACGCTCGACGCGATACGGGACCACATCGGCGTCCGCTACCCCGGCGAGGCGCGCGAGGCCGTAGCCGCGCAGGTTTGAGCGCGCGAGGGAGGCGCCGGCGCCCGAGGGCGGGCACGACAGGCAAGCCGCACGGGGGTTCGCCGGCCCGGCCCGGCGAGGTGCACGCCGACGGAGTGGACGGTGTCGGCGTGCACACGCCCGCGGTTGCGCGAGGCTCAGGACCCCTCCAGGCGGCGCCGGTCCTCCTCGTCCCACTTCCGGGTGTCACGAGGCCGGGCGTAGGGCTCCGCCTCGGGCGGGTAGCCGCCCGCGACGGCCCGCTGCCGTGCGACCTCCGCGTCGAACTCCAGGCCCAGCAAGATCGCAAGGTTGGTGATCCACAACCAGACCAGGAAGACGATCACCCCTGCCATCGTGCCGTAGGTCTTGTTGTAGGAGGCGAAGCCGGCCACGTAGAACGCGAACCCGGCCGAGGCGATCATCCAGATCACCAAGGCCAGGAAGCTGCCCGGGGTGAGCCACCGCCATCCGGTCACCCGCACGTTCGGACTCGCCCAGTACAGGATGGCGATCATCAGCGTGACCAGCAGGACGAGCACGGGCCACTTGGCGATCGACCACGCCGTCAGCGCGGTGCCACCGATGCCGAGCGCGGCCCCCGCCTGGCGGGCCAGACCACCGGTGAACACCACGATCAGGGCGCTGATCACGGCCAGCACCAGCAGCACCACCGTCACCCCCACTCGCACCGGGAGGACCTTCCACGCCGGGCGGCCCTCGGGCACGTCGTAGACGGCGTTCGCCGCACGGATGAAGGCGGCCACATAGCCGGACGCCGACCACACCGCCAGCACCACACCGACGATCGCCATCACCGAGCCGGTGCCGGTGTTGCCCTGTAGTTGCTGCACCGCCCTCGTGAGGATGTCGCGTGCCGAGCCGGGGGCGAACTGTTTGACATTGGCCAGCACCTGGTTGGTGGTCGATTTGCCGGTCAGGCTCAGCATCGACACCAGCACCAGAAGCGCCGGGAACAGTGAGAGCACCCCGTAATAGGTCAAGGCCGCCGCCCGGTCGGTCAGCTCGTCGTCCTTGAACTCCCGCAGCGAGCCCTTCAGCACCGCGCCCCACGACCGCCTGGGCAGTTTCGTCGGCGCGTCCGGCGCCCGCCGCTCCACCTCGGGCCCCGGCCCGAACCGCTCTTCGCCACGATCGGCATGACCCCTGTGTCGCAACTTCGGTAGCCGAGCCATACCCGTCGGGTATCCCGAGCCCGCGGATTCACCCGCCTGTGCGGTATCGACCGGCGCTTTTCGCCCCCAAGCCGGCGATCGCAAGGCCGGCCCCGCTTCCTATTCCCCGTGATTCCGGTGATGTGTTTCACCAGATCGTTTATTGTTCAACTACGTGAGAGTGCGTAGCTTGGGTGACGCCGAAACCCGGCATTTCATCGTTTGCAGTCGCAGACCAGCGGACTGTGCAAGGAGAGAAGACCATGGGAAAGCTCATACGGCGTATCGGGACCGGAGGTGTTTCCGCGATATTCGTCGGAAGCGCTCTCCTCGCCGTCGGCGGACCGGCTGCCGCGGCCACCCCCCAGGCGGACGGTCACTCCACCGTCAGGACGGTTGCCGCCCAGGATTGGAAGGCAGATCCGAAGGCCGTCGCCGTCCACGGCGGATCCCGGGACCGGAGCGAAGGCCACCGGCATGTCGGTGAGCGCCGGACGGATGGTCGTACCCTCGACCCGTGGATCGCCGACCAGCTGGCTGTGCTCGATCCGTGGATCACGGATCAGCTGGCGTTGTTCGCGCCTTCCACGGCGGTCGTGGCGACGCCCTGAACCGTCTCGCACTCACTGGCCGGCCGCGGATTCAGGAACCGGTGGCGGTGAATCCGTCTCGAGCGTGGTCGAAGACGGGTCGGTAGGCGTCCCACTTCGCGTCCGGAGCCGAGAGGTAGATGTCGTACTCCCGGCCGCCTTCACGGCCGTAACCCAGATCGACGGCGCGGAAAGCGCGGACGCGGCCCTTGAAGGTGAACTCCCACACGGCCGCAGGTTCCCCGCGGAACGTCGTCTGCTGCATACGCAGCCTCCGGTATGTCGGGTAGTTGGCCTTCGTGTTCGTCTCGATGTCCAGGAAGTGCGCTTCGGGGTTGGCCCCCGCGGGGTCCACCGTGCCGATCGTGATGCCGGCCAGACCCGTCGGGTCGGTGTAGGTGACCTCGTCACCGGTGTGCGGGCCGGCCTTCCAGCCGTCCGGAATGGGGAGAGAGACGCCGAGCCGTTCGTCCCTGACCTGGTGGTAGCCGGCGGGCACGGGCGACGGGGCATCGTTTGCCGTGGTGGCGCGGCGGGTCTTCCGGGCGTCGGGCGCGTGCGCAGTGTGCTGCGACTGCTGCGAGGTCGCGTAGAGCGTGGCCGCACCCACCGCCGCGACGGCCACCGCCACGGACGCGAGAACTTTGCCTCTCCGGCCCCCGGACCGCTCACGGCCCCGGGACCGCTCACGGCTGCCGGCCCGGGTGGACTCCGCCGCCCCGGTGGAGGCCGTCCCCGCCTCCGGCTCCGTGTCGTGCTCGTGGCCGCCGGTCGAGGCGGCGACGGCAGCCGTGCTCCCCGGGTGCCTCTCCTTCGGCGCCGCCGCAAGTACCTCGGTCGGCGCCCCGGACAAGGCGGTGCGCAGCGCCCTCTCCGTCTGTTCCGCCGAGGGCCGTTCGCCGGGCTCCTTGTACAGCAGGGACTGGATCAGCGGTTCCAGGGCCCCGGCGTGCTTCATGGGCTCCAAGGGGTCCACGGCGATGGCGTACGCCGTCTCCACCGCGGTGTCGCGGCGGAACGGCGGCCGTCCCTCCACCGCCTGGTACAGCGTCGCGCCCAGCGACCACAGGTCGGACGCCGGGCCGGGCTTCTTCCCGCGGATCCGCTCCGGGGCCATGAAGTCGATGGACCCGACCATCTCGCCGGTCCTCGTCAGCGTCGAGGTGCCGACCGTCGTCGCGATCCCGAAGTCGGTGAGGACCACCCGACCCTCGGTACCGAGCAGGACATTGCCCGGCTTGACGTCGCGGTGCAGCACACCGGCCGCGTGCGCGGCCCTCAGGGCGGCGATCATGCCCAGGCCGATGCGGGCGGCCTCCTCGGCCGGGACCGTACGGCCGTCCCCGAGCAGCTCGCCGAGCGTGAGCGCGGGAACGTACTCCATGACGATGCAGGGCCGGCCGTCGTCCTCCACGACGTCATGGACGACGACCACGTTGGGGTGAACGACCCGGGCCGCGCTGCGGGCCTCGCGGCGGGTGCGCTCGTACAGGGTCGCGACCTCGTCGGGCGACAGGTGGGGCGGCTCGTGCAGCTGCTTGAGCGCGACCTGGCGGCCCAGGACCTCGTCCTCGGCGCGCCACACGGTGCCCATGCCGCCACGCCCGATCCGCTCGGTGAGCCGGTACCGGCCGGCGACGAGCCGCCCCTTGTCCGACACTGTGTGCCCTCCGCCAGCTCGGTCCACCTTCGATTCGGCCGTCACAATAACCGCCCTTGGTGAAGGTCCCCGGTCAGCCCCCCGTGGGGCCCGTCAGCGGACGGCCTCGCCGTCCGTGCAGCCGGGCCGCTCGGCTCTTCCCGAGCGGCCCGTGGCCGGGCCGTCCACCTCTTGACGCGTACACGTATGCCTACTGGTGGACGCGTGTAGCCTCCGCCACACTCCCTTCTGCGCCACCTGCACACCCTCGTCGGCATCAGCAGGAGGAATCCGAATGAGCAGTCCCGCCGCCCAGTTCCGCCTTCGGCAGCGACCGCGCGCCCGGGTCGTGGCCGGCATCCTGGCCCTCGTCCTGACGGTGCTCTTCGCGCCCGGAGTGGGCCTGGCCTCGTCGGACAACGCGTACGCCGTCACCAAGCTGACCCAGGCCCAGGCGGAGAGCATGTTCCGCAGCGCCGGCATCACCTGGTCCTCTTCCGGCAACTGCACGAACCGCTACAACTCCACCTGCACGTCGTTCGAGCAGCTCAACCTCGCCACCGCTCAGGGCGCCGTCACCCTGAAGAAGGCCAGCGGCTGCGCGCTCAACATCACCGGCGGCACCGAGACCGGCCACGCCAGCGGCACGTACTCGCACTGGAACGGCTACAAGCTCGACTACAGCAAGTACACCTGCATCGGCAACTACATCAAGACCTACTTCAGCTATTCCGGCCTGCGCGGCGACGGTTACCCGATGTGGACGTCCGGTTCCGGGAACGTCTACACCGACGAGGGCAGCCACTGGGACGTCCTCTACTACAACTGCGGCGGCTGCTGACCGGCGCGTCCGCCCAGGCCCACAGCGGGCGTCTGTGGTTCGGGACTTGGGGCTCCACCCGGCCCGGATGAGACAGGCAGGTCGCCGCAGCCCGCCGCGTGCCCTCCGCATGCGGCGGGCCGGCTCCTGTCTGCCCATTGCGCGACGAGGACGAGCCCGATCCCGCCACCAGGCAGTCCCTGATCGCCAAGCCGCTTCTCAGCCCTCAGCTCATGCGGATCTTCACCGCCGCCTACGTCCCGAACCCCGCCGACCGTGCCCATCCGCTCGTCTCGCCCGGACTGGCCGACGACCTCGCCGGACTGCCTCCCGCCCTGGTCATCACCGCGGAGAACGACCGCCTGCGCGACGAGGGTGACGCCTACGCCAAGGCCCTGGAGGCCGCCGGCGTACCGGTCACCCACCGTGTCTTCGAGGGCGTCGACCACTACTTCACCCACACCGGCCCGGTCGCGGCCGGGAAACAGGCCATCGATCTGATGGCCGGCACCCTCCGCACCGCACTCAGCGCCTGACGCCGGCCGACCGCGCGGCCAAGTCCGGCTGGCGCGGAGGGTCCAGGGGGTCAGCGGCACCCATGTGCCATGGGGCGCGACCCGTAGCAGGGAGGACAGGCCGGCCTCGAGGAAGGCCGGTTCGATCTCCGGCAGTCCTTCGGAGAAGTGGGCCAGATCCGGGACTGCTCCGGGAACCAGGACCAGCAGATCGCGGCGACCGACGCGGGCGAACTCCGCGTCCTCGGCAATTGCCTCGCCGCGGCCGGTGACGGCACCGCCCCGGGAACCCAGCTCATCCTGTGGCCCTGCAACGGCAAGTCCAGCCAGAAGGTGGAGTCGAGGATAGGCCCGCCAGGCCTTGCAGTGCGCCGACGTATGGGGGAGCGGATCGTCCGGCGGATCGGTGGCGTCTGAAGCCCCGCGTTGAGGCGTCCTGAAGTCAAGACGGCGGACGCTGTGCCAGAGTGTTGACACACGGACCGTCCGACGGCCGTTTGCCGCGACCGCAGTGCTGGGCAGGTGGGCAGGCAGCGACTGATTCCGGGCGCGGCATCGCGGTAGCGGCGGGTGACATGGCGCCAACGGCGCCGACGTGAGGGGGAGGTGTGTCGCATCTGCCGGATGGTCTGCGACGGTGTGCGGGGTTTGCCCCGTCTCGGTCATGAGCGGGGTGTTCGGCTCGACCGCCGCCACGTAGGGGGTCGCGGCGCGCACCACCAGGTGGGCGGCCGGTTGGCCGTCGGCGCGAGGAAGGTCACCGAAAGCGGGCCGGGCAGTCTTCAAGAGGGCCCGGAGCAAAGCACCGAAGGTCGACCGGACGAGGTGGGCGCGTGACCGGCCGGTCGGCGCCGGCGGTGCTGCCCAGGTCGCTGCGCGCGTGGCTCGGGCCGGTCGCGGTCCTCGCCGCGCTGGTGGTCGCCGCGCTCGGGGTCCTGTACGCCGGTCACAGCGAGCCCGGCAGGGAGGACCGGTGGATCATCCAGCCGACCGCGGACAGTGTGCGGCCGCCGTGGCGGTATGCGGCTCTGACCCTGGACTTCTTGGGGGAGCCCGCCGGATCGACGATGGTGATCGTGGCCGCTGTGGCGGGGTGCCTGCTGCTTCGGCGTCCTCGTGCCGCGGTTCTCGTCGTTGTCGGCGTCGGCATGACCGTGGGGACGGCGACGCTGCTCAAGCACGTGGTGGGACGGACCATCCACGGCGCCGACAATCTGTCCTACCCGAGCGGGCACACCGCCTTCTTCACCGCGCTCGCCCTCACGGCGGCGCTGCCCGCGACCGGCCGGCTCGGCCTCGGCAAGGCGGCGGCACGTCACTCGTGCTCGCTGCGGCGCTGGTGGCGGCGCCGCGATGGGGTGGGCGCAGGTCGCCCTGGGCGCGCACTACCCGACCGACGTCCTCGGCGGCTGGTGCACCGCGCTGGTCGTGGTGCCGGCGACCGCATGGCTGGTCGACCGTACGGCCGACCGGCGGGCCGGTCGCACGGCCGACGCCGGTCGGCTGGAGCGTCGCTGACGTCACGCCAGGCGGCGGAACACCGGTTTCACCGGTCGTCCGGCCAGCCAGGGGGTGGGGTCACCGGCGTCCAGGGCCTTCCGGTACACCGCACATGCCTGTGCCACCACGTCGACGGTGTGATCGATGTCGGCCTCGCTGAGCGCGCTGCTCACCACGAACGACGGGGCCAGCACCCCGCCCGCGAGGAGTCGGCGCAGGAACAGGGTGCGGTACGGCTGCGACGGCTGCCCCTTCTCGTCGAGGGTGGCGAAGACCAGGTTGCTGGCCCGGCCCCGGACGACGATGTGGTCGTCGACGCCCATGCCGGCCGCGGCGTCGCGGACACCGGCGGCCAACCGCTCGCCCAGGGCGTGCAGCCGCGCCGTGATGCCCTCCTCGACGTAGGTGGCCTGCACCGCCATCGCGGCTGCCAGGGAGTGCGTTTCCGCACCGTGCGTGGTGGACAGCAGGAACACCCGGTCGCCCGAGTGACGCAGCCCGCCCCGCTCCATCAGATCGCGGCGCCCGGCCAGCGCGGAGACGGCGAACCCGTTGCCCAGCGCCTTGCCGAACGTGGACAGGTCGGGGACGACGCCGTACAGACCCTGAGCGCCCGCCTCGGACCAGCGGAAGCCGGTGATCATCTCGTCGAAGATCAGGACGCAGCCGTGCCGGTCGGCCAGCTCGCGCAGTCCGGCGAGGTACCCGGGAGTGGGGCCTCCCCTGATCGAACGAAGTTGAGAGCTCGGGGAAGGCTCGGTGTGGGAGGCGGGTTCGAGGATCAGGCAGGCGACCTCGCCCTCGTAGCGGGTGAGCAACTCCTCCGTGGCGGCCAGGTCCCCGTACGGGAACGCCACGGTCAGCTCGGTGGTCGCCGCCGGAATGCCGGCGGACATCGGCGTGGTGCCGATGAACCAGTCGTCGACGGAGAAGAACGGTTGGTCGGCGCAGATGGCCACCCGCGGACGCCCGGTGACGGCGCGGGCGAGACGCACCGCGGCGGTGGTGACGTCGGAGCCGTTCTTCGCGAACTTCACCATCTCGGCGGTCGGCACCGTGGCCAGGAAGCGTTCCGCGGCCTCGACCTCCACGATGGACGGCCGGACGAAGTTGCTGCCACGGTCGAGTTCCCGCCGCACCGCCTCGAGCACGCGCGGGTGGGCGTGGCCGAGGCTGACCGACCGCAGGCCGGAGCCGTACTCGATGTAGCGGTTGCCGTCGATGTCCCACACGTGGGCACCGTGCCCGTGGCTGATGACCGGGGCCAGGTTCTCGGGGTACTGGTCGTCGCCCTTGGCGTAGGTGTGCGCGCCCCCGGGGATGAGGGTGTGCAGCCGCTCGTTCGCCGCCCGCGACCGGGGCAGTTCGAACTCTTCGGTTTCCAAGCCGACTTCACCCTTCCTTGTGCTTCAGGACCTCGGCGAGGCTCGGCGCCTCACGGTCCCGCTGGGACATCGATGTGACCGGAAGCGGCCAGGGGATGGCGAGCTCCGGGTCGTCGAAGGCGATCGTCACGTCCTCGGCCGGATCGTGCGGGCGGTCGATACGGTACGAGGTGTCGGCGGTTTCGGTCAGCGCCTGGAAGCCGTGCGCGCACCCCGCCGGGATGTACACGGTCGTCTGCGTCTCGCCGGACAGCTCGAAGAAGGCCCGGCCCAGGTACGTCGCCGACTCCGGGCGCAGGTCCACGACGACGTCGAAGACCTTCCCGTACGAGCACCGCACCAGCTTGGCCTCGCCGGCGCCGGAGCGCAGGTGCAGGCCGCGCAGCACGCCCCGGACCGAGCGGGAGACGCTGTCCTGGACGAAGGCGTGCGGGTCGAGACCCACCGAGCGGATCACGTCGGCGTCGAAGGTGCGGCAGAAGAAGCCGCGCTCGTCGGCGTACGGCGTGGGCTCGAACAGGTACGCGCCGGCGATCTCCGGGACTTCGGTCGCTTTCATCAAGCCTTCCGGGGGGTGTGAGTGTGGTCGGTCGTCGGGAACATGGCCGCGGTCAACGCTGCGAACTGGTCGGCGAGTTGCTGCGCGGCGGCCTGGTTCCGCTCGGTCAGGGTCTGCCGCAGCTCGGCCGATCGCTTCTCCAACGCCCGGAACTGCTCGAGCAGCCGGTCGGCGTCGACCTCGCGCGCCGGGTGGCAGTACGCGCCAAGGCCCATCCGGTCCATGAGCGCGTCGCTCTTCGCCGCATAGCTGAGTGCGAGCACCGGCGTGCCGGTCTTCAGCGCGCAGATCAGGTTGTGGTAGCGGACCGCCACCACGGTGTCGGCGGCCGCCATCTCCTTCATCAGGTCGGCCAGTGAGGACGGCTCGGCGGCGGTGATCAGCGGTGAGTCCACCGCGTCGAGGATCGCGTCGACCACCGCCACATCGCACTGGTCGCCGGTGAGCAGCCGGATGGGCCTGCCGTCCTCGACCAGCGCGCGGACGAAACGGATCGTCCCGTCGAGGTAGCGCCGGTGTATCTCGTCGGCCCGGGCGCGGTCGTCGTTGCCGCCGTGGAAGTCCATGACGCCGACGCAGACCGTGCCCGGCGAGTCCGAGGGTGCGCTCGCCTGCGGCGTCGGCAGGGAGAACGCGAGGTCGGGGTAGACCTCGTCGCGCGCGGTGTCCACGCCCATCGCCCGCATCGCGTCACGGGACTGGGCGTCCCGGTACGACCGGTACGCGGCCAGCCGCGCCGACCAGCGCACCAGGGCCCGGGTGGGCCGGTTGCCGATCTCGGCGGCGCCGACGCTGACCAGCGCGACCCGGGTGCCGAGCAGCCGGCCGCTCGCGCAGAGCAGGAACAGCGAGTACGGGAAGCCCCACGGCCGCAGCGGGAGCGTGGCCTCCAGGACGCCCATGCCGGGCACGATCACCACGTCGTGGCGGCGCACCCAGGCGGCGGTGCGGAAGACGTCGACGAGTTTGCCCAGGCCCTTCGACGCGATCGCGCCCGCGCGTGACGCGGTCCGGTACTCCGCGCGGTTCCAGTGCAGCCGCGTGGCGGGGATCCCGAACCGGGCCGTGACGGCCTCGGGTCCGCCGCACAGGACGTCCACGACCGCCTCCGGGTGCTCGGCGCGCAGGTACCCGAGCACGGCCTCGAGCGACCCGTCGTTGCCGAGGTTGCCGGAGCCGAGGAGGCCGAACACCCCCACACGTGTTGCCGTCTTCATGCCCGCCGCCCTTCGCGGCCCGCGACGAGGGCGTCGACGGAGACGGTGAGCGCGGCAGGGTCGACCGGGGCGCGGTCCTCGACCCGCTCACCGGCGCCGGGCCGGACCCGGCTGGTCATCCACGCGGCAAGGTGGCGGTAGCACGCGCGCCGGTCGGCCGCGGACAACGGGGCCCGCCGGATCGCCGAGGCGAAGCCCCAGACGTACTCCGCGAGCAGCCGGGGCGTCGGATGCAGCAGGCCCGCCCGGCGCGGGTCCAGGTTGACGCACCGGGCGCGCTTGGAAGGGTTCGCCCGCTCGGCGCGAGTGGGGTGGTCGCGGCGGAAGTACAGGAGTTCCGGCACCTGGTGGAAGCGCCCGTGCAGGGCGATCTCGGCGACGAACGTGCGGTCCGCGTGGTGGTAGCTGTCCATCGGCTTCACCCGGCGCAGCGCGTCGGCCCGGATCACTCCGTAGAAGTCGTCACCGCCGGGCTCGAACAGCATGCTGCGGAACCGCTCCGGGGCGTGCGGTGAGTCGGTGGCGAGCGTGTACTCGTACGGCACCTTCACCCGGCCGTCGCCGTCGATGACCGCCTGGTCGGCGTGCGCGAGGATCACGTCCGGCCGCTCGTCCAGCGCCTCGACGCAGCGCCGCAGCAGGTCGCGGGCGTACAGGTCGTCGTGCGAGGCCCACTTGAACAGTTCGCCGCGGCACTGGGTGAACACGTAGTTGTGGTTCGGCGTGGCGCCGACGTTCCGGGGCAGCCGGAGGTACCGGATGCGGGAGTCCTGTGCGGCGTACTTGCGGCAGATGCTCTCGGTCCCGTCGGTAGAGGCGTTGTCGGAGATGACCAGCTCGAAGTCCTCGTAGGTCTGACCGAGCAGGGCGTCGAGCGACTCGGCCAGGTACTCCTCGCCGTTGTAGACGGGCAGGCCGATGCTCAGCCTGGGTCGGTCGGTCATGCGGTCCTCACTTCGGGAATGGAGTCGTGATGGCGCTCGCGGAGGGCGGACCGCAGCTGCAGCCACCACACGGCCGAGCCGCTGACGGTCGCGGCGGCGACGCCCCAGGCCGAGCCGACCGTGCCGCCACGGCAGCGCCGCCGAGCCCGCCGCCGACATAGCAGGCGGAGGCGAACAGCTGGCAGCGCAGGCTGCGCCGGGCCGCGCCGAGCGCGCGCACCGGCCGCCGCGCCGGTGCCGAGGCCCGCGCCCGCGACGCTGAAGGTGATCGCCAGGATGAGCTGCGAGGCGGAGTGCCAGACGTCGCCGAGCACGAGTTCGCCCAGCCGGTCCGGGACCAGCAGCAGGGCCCCGCCCCACAGGAGCGCGGCGACGGCCTGCCCGCCGCCCAGCCGGAGGCAGAACGGGCCGAGGCGGTGCGGGGCCTGCCGCAGCACGCGTGCCGCCTCCGGCACGGTGACCAGCGACAGGCCCATCAACACGGCGAGGAAGGGGCCCATCAGGAGCTCGGCGCCCCGCACCGCACCCACCGCGCCGACCCCGACGATCGCGCCGAGCCCGTACGCCCGCAGCTGGCTCGCACCGCTGAGGCTGACGTTCTCGACCAGGTACCGGTAGCCGAGATCGCGCTGTTCTCGAAGCCACCCGCGCGCCTCGGCCATCCTGGGCCGGATGCCGGACTGGAGGCAGCCGTACGCGGCGGCCACGGCGGCGGACGCGCCCCAGGCGAGCACGAAAGCGGCCACGCTGCCCACATGGGCCGCGACGACCATGGCGGGGACGAGCGCGACACCCCACACGACGTCGTTGACGAACGCCTTCCGTCCGTTGCCGGCGGCGAAGAACCCGAACCGCCAGGCGTCCTGCAGCAGCAGGCCCGGCATCATGACGCCGAGGCAGGCGAACGCGGGCCCCAACCGGCCGCCGAGACCGAGCCCGACCACCAGACACACCGCACCTATGGCGGTGCCGACGCCGAGTGCGGTACCCGTCGACCGGGCCACCGCCCCGCGCCAGGACGCGTCCGACACACCGCTGAAGCGCACCACGAGCGGGTCGGTGGAAAGGCCGCGGGAGACGTTGAGCACCACACCGTAGGTCACCCAGGCCAGGCTGAACACGCCGAACGCGGTCACCCCCAGCGAGCGGGCCACGTAGATGCCCACAGCGAAGTTGGACATGCTGGAGGCCGCCTGGTCGGCCAGCCCCCAGGACAGCCGGCCGACCAGGGCCCGCTTGGCGGACCCGGCCGGTCTGGTCGTCTTCTCCCCCTCGATGGTCATCGGCGTCACGCCTTGATCAGCCCGGCGCCGTGCAGGGCATCGGCCGCGGCGGCGACGGTGTCGAACGGCAGCCCGGACCGCTCCGCGACGTCCAGCAGACTGTGCTCGCCGTCGGAGAGGTTGAGCACCCATAGCATGGCCATCTGGGCCTGCTTGGTGTCGCTGCGGCCGCCGAGCGCGTCGTACAACCCGCGTCGGCCCAGCTGCGGTTCGCCGTAGGGGCTGAGGTTGAGGTACTGCCGGTTGCGGTCGAGGACGGCGAACGCCTCGCGGCAGACCGCGAGGGTGTCCGCCATGGCCTCCGGCGAGACGAAGTCCAGGTTGTCCGCCGAGGTGTGGTACTCGGGGTAACCGGCGTACGGGGTCCGGGTGAGCGAGCCCACCCCGAGATTGAACCCGGGCGAGCAGAACTGCCGCTCGTCGTAGCCGTACGGGGTGAACTCGTTGACGCGGTGCGGCCGTTCGGATGCGGTCAGCACGTGCCGCATCACCCGGTCGATCTCCGCGTCACCGCGCCTGCTCTGCTTGTACGTCAACTGGCCCGGGTCCCCGGCGCAGGCCAGCACGACGCCGTGCTTGACCCTTCCCCCAGCTCTCGGCTCCTCCCCCAAGCTCTTCGAGCAGGGAGGGGCCCCCAGAGCAGGGGATACCCCATTCACCCGCTCCGCGTTGCGGGCCAGCCAGGTGATCGCTCCGATGGTGCCGGGCGCGAAGAGGAACCGGTAGGTGTAGTACGGCGTTTCCTCCGCCAGCGCCCGGGCCAGGAACGTCGCCACCGCGATGCCGGCCAGGTTGTCATTGGCCAGCGAAGGGTGGCACACGTGGCAGGAGACGATCACCTCGTCGGGGACCTGCCCGGGGACCACATGCTCGGCGTAGGTGAGGTGGCCGTCGGCGAGGGTGGAGTCGATGCGGACCTCGTACTCGCCGTCCGGCATCGCGTCCAGCGTCTCCTGGGCCAGGCAGAACCCCCATTCCGGCTTGTAGTAGCTGGTGCGGTACGGCACCCAGGACGGGTGGTCCGGCAGGGTGTGCAGGTGTCCGCGCAGCTCGGACAGGGGCATGGTCCTGGACACCGGCACGCTGTAGCCGAGCACGTGCAGGCTGGACGCGGCGAAGTCGACGACCCGGTTGCCGGCGGGGTCGGCGATGTACGCGTCCCGGATGTTCCACTCCTGCGGCACCGTCCAGTCGAGCACCTGCGTCCCGGTCGGCACCTCGTGCACCTGGAGCGGGATGTACTCGCCGACGATGTCCAGGGTGGCGCGGACACCGTCGCCGGTGATGCTCCGGCACAGCGGGTACATCCGCTCCACCAGTGCGTACATCTGGTCGCCGGCGGCCGTCATCGGCTGTTCGCCGGCCGTGGTCATCGGCGCCACCGCAGGGTGTCGTCGACAGTGCCGGCCTCGGACGCCGCGCGCAGCACGGCGAGCCGGGTGAAGCGCTGCTCGAAGTCCTCCTTGGTCAGCCCGAACTTCCTGTAGGCGTCGGCGAGTTCGAGTGCCCCCTGCTTCACCGTCCACTCGCAGTCGAAGCCGGGGATCGCGGCGCGGAACCGGGAGAAGTCCACCCGGTAGGAGCGCGGGTCGGCCCCGTTCTCCCCGGTGATCCGCACCTTCGCGCCGGGCACCGCCTCGGCGACCTGCTCGGCGATCTCGGCGACCGTGACGTTGTTGGTCTCGCTGCCGATGTTGAACGCCCGGTCGTGCACCGCATCGCGCGGCGCGCTCAGCGCGGCCGTGAAGGCCCGGGCGATGTCGGCGGCGTGCACCAGCGGGCGCCAGGGGGTGCCGTCGGAGAGCACGAGGACCTCGCCGGACAGGAGCGCGTGGCCCACCAGGTTGTTCAGCACGATGTCGGCGCGCAGCCGGGGCGAGTAGCCGAAGGCGGTGGCGTTGCGCATGTACACCGGGGTGAAGTCGCCGTCGGCCAGCGCGTGCAGGTCGTCCTCCACCCGCACCTTGGACTCCGCGTACGGCGTCACCGGGCGCAGCGGGGCGTCCTCGCCCACCAGGTCGTGGCCGCCGGCGGCGCCGTAGACCGAGCAGGTCGACGCGTACAGGAAGCGCCGCACTCCGGCGTCGCGGGCCAGCCGGGCCAGCCGTACGGACGCGTGGTGGTTGATGTCGTAGGTGAGCTCCGGCGCCAGCGATCCCAGCGGGTCGTTGGACAGGGCGGCCAGGTGGATCACGGCGTCCACCCCGGCCACGTGCTCGGCCGTGACGTCGCGCAGGTCCACCCGGTGCCCCTGCGGGTCCGCGGGCGTCTCGCCGAGGACGGAGTGGGCGAACAGGCCGGAGTCCAGGCCGACGACTTCGTGTCCGGCGGCGGCGAGGACCGGGGCCATCACGGTGCCCAGATAGCCCTGGTGCCCGGTCAGTAGTACGCGCATTGGTTCAACCCCCCAGGTTGAGCTTGAATTTGGTGACGGCGAACGCCTCGGCGTATCGCTCGTGGCATTCGATGCCGCGGATCCGTGCCAGCCCGAGGAAGGCTTCGCGGTCGTACCAGGGCCGGCGCCGCTGCGAGGGGTAGTGCTCCTGCAGCAGCCGCACCTTTTCTTCGGCGATCTCCGGCGACAGCGGCTGGTACGCGGCCGGACGGCCGAGGTCGCCGTCCCATTTGACGATCTCGTAGCCGAGGACCAGGTGGTCGCGGAACGCGGTCGGTATCAACTTCGCCAGGCCGCGATGGTCCTGGTGCGCGTCGTCGGTGCGCGGGGCCAGGATCAGATCCGGGTCGGTCTGCGCACGCAGTTCCTCGACCGCGGCCTTGGCCTCGTCCCAGTGCACGGGCAGCCGGCCGTCCGGCAGCTTGTGCACGGTCAGCCGCAGGTCGGCACCCGGGCAGAAGGCGGCGAGCGCGGCCTGCTCCTCCTGCTCGCGTTCGCTGCCGCCGCCGGAGAGCACCAGAGCGTCGACGCGGAGACCCGGCCGTGCGTGACACAGCGTCAGCAATGTGCCTCCGGCGCCGATGGCGATGTCGTCGCAGTGCGCGCCCACTGCGACGATCCGGTCCAGGCGCTCGGCGCCGAGCTGGATCATGCGGTCCTCATTCCGGCGTTCGCCCCCGCGCCGTCCCGTTCCCACACGGCCCACGGACGGTCTCCCCGGGCGTAGGCCTCGTCGAGCGCGGCCCGCTCCTTCACGGTGTCGGTCGGCTTCCAGAAGCCGCGGTGCTGGTGCGCCACCAGCCGTCCGCGCTTGGCCAGTTGGGCGCATCCGTCGGCGACCAGGTCCCCGTTCTCCGGGATGTGGTCGAAGACCTCCTGGCGGAGCACGAAGTAGCCGCCGTTCTCCCACAGCGGCAGTTCGCTCACCGCGGTGATGCCCCCCACCAGGCCGTCCTCGCCCAACTCCACGCAGTGGAACGACGACTGGGGCGGCACCACCATCATCGACGCACCAGCGTCGCGCTGCGCGAACTTCTCGATCATCTCCGGCAGCGGGGCGTCGGTGAGCACGTCGGCGTAGTTGGCGAGGAACATCTCGTCGCCGTCCAGGTGGTGCCGGACCCGGCGCAGCCGCTCCCCGATCGGTGACTCGATGCCGGTCTGCGCGAACGTGATCGTCCAGTCGGCTATGTCGGTGGACAGCAGCTCGGTCCGCCCGCCCCGCAGTACGAAGTCGTTGGACGTCGTCTCCTCGTAGTTGAGGAAGAAGTCCTTGATGTGGTGGGCCCCGTAGCCGAGGCACAGGATGAACTCCTTGTGCCCGAAGTGCGCGTAGTAACGCATGACGTGCCAGATCAGCGGCCTGGGGCCGACCATCGCCATCGGCTTGGGCACGTCGTCGGAGGCGCCGTTGCGCATCCGCATCCCGTAACCGCCGCAGAACAGAACGACCTTCATCGCTTGACCTCGACAATGCTCAGAGCCGGGATGGGGAAGACCAGTCGGCCGCCCCAGTCGTGCACGAAGGACAGCTGCTCGACCAGCTCGGCCCGCAGGTTCCACGGGAGGACGAGGACGTAGTCCGGTCTGTCGGCGGCGATCTGCTCGGGCGGCAGGATCGGGATGCGGGTGCCCGGGGTGAACCTTCCGTGCTTGTAGGGGTTGCGGTCGACGGTGTACGGGAGCAGGTCGGGCCGGATACCGCAGTGGTTGAGCAGGGTGTTGCCCTTGCCCGGGGCGCCGTAGCCGACGACCGTCTCGCCGCGCTCGGCCGCCTCGATGAGGAACTTGAGGAGATCCCGGCGCACCTTGGCCACCCGGGCGGAGAACTCGGTGTATCCGGACAGCTCCTGGAGCCCGGCGGACTTCTCCCGGGCCAGCACGTCTGCCACCCGCTGCGTCGGCTCGCCGGCCACCTCGGCGGGCCGTGCCCACAGCCGGATGGAGCCGCCGTGCGTGGGCAGCAACTCGACGTCCACGAGCGCGAGTCCGCCGCTCGCAAGCGCCCGGATCGCGGAGGCGACCGTGTAGTACTGGAAGTGCTCGTGGTAGATCGTGTCGTACTGGTTCTCCTCGATCAGGGTCAGCAGGTGCTGCACCTCGATGGAGACCCAGCCGTCGTCGGCGACCAGGGCGCGCAGCCCCTGGGTGAACCCGACGACGTCGGGGATGTGCGCGTACACGTTGTTGGCCACGACCAGCTCCGCCGGGCCGTGATCGGCGCGGACGGCGGCACCGGTGTCCGGGCTCAGGAACTCAGTGAGCGTGGGCACACCCGCGTCCCGGGCCGCGGCACCGACGTTCACCGACGGCTCGATGCCCAGGCAGCGGATCCCCCGGTCCACCACGTGCCTCAGCAGGTACCCGTCGTTGCTCGCGACCTCGACCACGAAGGCGTCGGGGCCGAGACCCACCCGTTGTACGGCGTCGGCGACGAAGGTGCGCGCGTGCTCCACCCAAGAGGTCGAGTAGGAGGAGAAGTACGCGTACTCGCTGAACGTCTCCTCCGGCTTGATCAGCGGCGGGATCTGCGCCAGCCAGCAGTTGGTGCAGACCCGAAGGTGCAGCGGGTACGCGGGCTCCGGCTGGTCCAGTTGGTCCGCGGCGAGAAAGCTCTCACATGGTGGCGTCGCCCCGAGATCGACGACGCTCGCCATCGCTTCCGAGCCGCAGAGTCGGCATCGTGTCATCTGCTGTCCCCATCCCCCCTGCTCGCGCGGGTGTCCCCGCCGCGAGCCAGTGCTGACCGACCCGCGATCGCGGTGCGGTACTCATCAACCAGGCGGTCGAGGCCGACCGACGGGCTGAAACCCTGTTCGTAACGGATCCGGGCCGCCTGGCCCATCTCCCGGTTGCGGTCCGGTCCGGTCGCGATCCGGCGTATGCAGGACGCGAGCGAGGCGGACTCGCCCGGCCGGTGCAGCAGCCCGGTGACCCCGTCCTCGACGAGTTCGACGAAGGCGCCGTGACCGGCGGCGACGGTCGGGACCCCGGCCGCCATCGCCTCCACGACCACCAGGCCGAACGCCTCCAGCCAGGTCGAGGGAGCGACCACGGCGACCGACCGCGCGACGGCCTTCCGGCACTCCGCTGTGTCCAACAGGCCGACGTAGCGCACGTCGTCCCGGCCCGCCGCCCAGGCGGTCACCTCCGGCTCCAGCGGCCCCGCGCCGGCGATGACGAGCGGTACTCCCACCCCGCCGCTCGCCGCGATCTCGTCCCACGCGGCCATGAGCAGCCGCACGCCCTTGGCCTCCGCGAGCCGGCCGAGATAGAGCAGATGCTCTCCGTCGCCCTCTCGGCAGACGCCCGGGTCGGGTACGAAGTTGTGCTTCACCGCCAGCCGCTCGGCCGGCATGCCGGCCCGCACCAGGGTGTCGCGCTGCGCCGCGGAGATGCAGAAGAACCGCTCCACGCCGGACCACCAGCGCCGCCGGTTGGCCGACAGGCTGACCGCGAGCGGCACCGTGGCAAGGCGGGAGTTGCGGTAGCAGCCGTGCCGCACGGCGGGCAGCGGTACCGCCGATCCGACGCACTCGGTGCACGGCCGGCCGTCCCGCTGCAGCGTGCCGGGCGGGCAGACCTGGGTGTAGTTGTGCAGGGTGGCGACGGCGGGCACGCCGGCGTCGGCGCAGGCGGCAAGGACCGCGGGCGACAGGAGCGGGAAGACGTTGTGGACGTGCACCACGTCCGGCCGCTCGCTGCGCAGCCGGGCGGCGAGCTCCGTGCGGACCGCCGGATTCCACGGCACAAGGAGTGGCACCGCGACCTTGCCGAGGAGGGACCGGGCGGCGATGTCGTCGCTGCGCCGTTCGAACACCTCGACCCGGTGGCCGGCTTCGCGCAGCAGCGCCACCTCCTGGTCGACGACCTTGTTCTCCCCGCTCGGCTGTGCCGAGGCGTAGCGGTTGTGCACCACGAGGATGTGCATGCTCAGGTCACCTCCGATCTGCGGGTCCGTAGCGGGATGCGTTGTCGAGGGACTTCGGGCGTCGAGAGGTCGGTGGCCGCGGCAGGTGCCGCGAGCAGTGAGGCGGCCAGGGCCAGATGCAGCAGATACGGCGAGGCGTCGCCAAGACCGGCCTCGGTGTACGACGCGATCGCGCAGTAGCTGATCAGGAAGATCGCGCAGGCCCTCGACAGCGACGGCGGCCGCAGCAACGCGACGCCGCCCAGCACGATGAGGAACGCCGCGACGAGGGAGACGCCGATCAGGCCCTGCTCGTTGTAGACGGCCAGCCAGCTGTCGTCGATCGGCAGCCCGCCGAACGACTTGTCGCCCAGGCCCACGCCGAACAATTGCTCCCCGGTCGTCCGAGGCGCCGCCAGCAGTGCGTCCCAGACCTTGGCCCGACCGGTGAGGCTGGAGAAGTTCTCCTTGCTCTGGCCGCGCAGGAACCACGCCTGGAGCAGGGAGGCGAACCCCACCGCGGCCACCGTGACGCACAGCACCGCCCAGGTGAAGAAGCGGCGGGCCGCGGCGCTGGTGAGGAGGAGCGAGCCGATCGCCAACGCCAGCCCGATGATCAGGCCGAGCGTGGCCGTCCGGGTATGGGTCAGCGCGAGCAGGACGAGGGACGGAATGATGATCACCGCCGCGCTGACCCTGTCGGTCCGGCGGCCCAGTACGAGCAGCACGGTGAGTCCGATGATCACCGCGGCGTACTGTCCGATCTGCGGCGGTGTGAGCGGCCACAACGCGCCGACAAGGCGTCCGCCGTAGAGGTCGGGCAGGGCCGCGCCCGGTGAGACGACCAGGCCGGCGGCCACCGACCCGAGCACCGCGAAGTACATGCGGATGTGGTGCCGGACGAACGTCATGCCGCCGTCCCACCAGCGGGTGAGCAGCCACAGCGTGCCGACGAAGAGAGCCAGCCGGAAGCAGCGGAACAGCGCGCCGAACCCGGACTCCAGGTTCGCGCTCGAGATCACGCTCGCCACCAGCAGCAGGGTGAGCAGGAACACGTAGGAGCTGGCTCGGACGCGCAGCCGGAGATTGACCAGGAGCGCCAGCGCGAACGCGGCGACCAGCGCGCCCATGGTGACCATCTGGATGAGGGAGCGGGGGAGCGGGACGATGGTCTTCGCGCCGGCGGAGCCGAGGGTGTTGAGGATCAGCAGTCCCCAGACGGTCCCGACGATCTTCGGTGTGCGGTCCGCGCCCATCTCAGCCACCGTTCCCTGCGCTGAAGGTGCTGCCCGCGTCCTGCTGGTACGGCGTGCCCTGCCACTGCCCGAGGTCGAGCACTCGGCTCGGGTCGTAGGCGACGAACTTCCACGGGCCGGCGTAGACGTTGTCGTGCCAGCGGTTGTGCTGCTTGCTGGTGATCGCCTCGGCCACGCGCTCTCCCTTGTACGGCGACCAGTCGGGATAGGTGCCGTAGTTGGACAGCACCGCCATGCGGTCGCACTTCTCCGTGCACTTGATGACGGACTTGTCCAGCACGAAGCGGTTGTCGTGGATGTCCACCCGCTGGGTCTTCCACCGGCAGTCCGAGTAGAGCGGGGCCTTGGCGATCGCCGGCTGGGCGCAGCGCTTGGTGTTCTTCACCAGCAACGTGCAGTCGCCGGACGAGGTGTTGGCGGGGCTGTTGCAGAACCGGTCGGCGTTCTCCCACAGGGTGATCCCGGACCAGTTGTTCTCCAGCACGTTCCGGTAGATCTCGATCTCGCTGGTGCGGGCCTTGATCCGTGGTTCGCCGCCGGACTCCGACAGGTAGATGGTCGCGAACGGGAAGCTGTCGCCGCGGTCGGCCGCCGCACGGCCCTCGACCCAGTTGTTCCGCCGGATCGTGTTGTTCCGGATGACCGCGTTGTAGCTGATTTCGTAGATCAGTGCGGCACCGTCGTTGGCCTCGATCACGTTGTTCTCGATGAGGAAGTCGTTGTTGTTGGTGTCCGCCCACAACCCCGTTCCGCGGTTGTCGTGCACCCAGTTGCCGCGTACGTCGGCGCCGTCGACGGCCCAGAATTTGATGCCTCCGGTGCAGCCGCAGCCCGACTGCCGCCGTTCCCAGTCGCCGGTGTTGTTGCCCACGATCTCGTTGCCCTCGACCACCAGGTCCGTGATACGGCCGCCGGCCTTGTACGCGTTCATGCCGTACTGGCCGTTGTCGCGCAGGCAGTCGGCACGGACCTGCTGACGGGCACCGGCCATCAGCCCGGCGCCGGAGTTGTTCTGGATCGTCGTGTGCTCGATCACCCAGCCGTCGGCGGAGTCGTGGTTGACCACGCCCTCGTTCTGCGGGGGGTCGAAGCCCTGCACCGTCAGGTAGCGGATGGACACGTCGCGGGCGGTACCGGCGAACGCGTACTGGTTCTTCTTCCGGCCGTCGAGCACCGCACCCGGCGCGCCGAGGTAGCTGTCGCCCTCCTTGGGGATGACCTGGGCGTAGCGGTCCGGGTCGAGCCTGTGCTTGCCCGGTCGGAGCCAGAACGTGGTGTGCGGGGGACTGCTCTTGGTCTTCGCCGCCAGGTCGCCGACCACCGCGGGGTCGACCGTCACCGCGCCCGCAGGCGCCTTGGTCGGCCCGGCCGCGGGATTGGCACACACCCGGGCCATGGATGTGGACCGCGCCCCGGACGTGGTGGGCACGGCGGTCGGCTTCGCACGCGCCGCGTGCGGCGTACTGTCACAGCCCGTCGCCACCAGCAGGACGAGCACCAGCGGTGCCACCGCCGGCGCCCACGGCCGCGTCTTGATCCCCACGCGCCCTCCTAGCCGCGGAACCCGAGCACGGTGGTGAAGCCCTCCGCGCCGTCGGTGAAGCCGGAACCGACCAGTGTGGTGGCGGGTTCCTTGCGCCCGAATCCGGCGGAGTACCAGCCCAGCACGGGATCCGTCTCGCCGCGATACGCCTGCCAGGACAACTGCCCGGGCAGGTCGAGCACCGCGGAACGGTCTTCGCCGTCCCTGGTCCAGGTGAGCTGTGCCCGGTTCCCCACCAGGTCCGCGGTGATCGCCGGGCCAAGGTGGAACGCCAGGCGTACGGCCCGGCGCGGACTGTACTGGCCGCGGACCTCGTCGATCACCCGCAGCTCCCGGCGCGCGGCCGTCAGCTCCACCCGGCGGCGGTGCACGGAACCCTCGTAGCCGTCGTGCTCGGCACACCAGCGGGTCACGTCCTCGCCGGATGTGTCCACGGTCAGGACACGGCTCTCGGCATGCCGGGTCCACAGGAACGGGCCGCCGGAGACGGACTGGTCACCGCCGTCCAGCTGCAGGGTGTTGTGGCCGAGGGTCGACCGGAAGTACTGCCGCCACTCGGGCTGCCCGTGGTAGCAGTACGTCCCCGGGTCGGCGAGCACGTCGACCCCGTCGTGCCGGACCTCCACGGACAGCGCGTCCGCGTGGGCATGCGCGGCGATGGACAGGAAGCCGTGCGGGCCACCGTCGCAGCGGCACCAGATCTCCTCCGGGCCGCGCAGGATGGTCATGCCCGCATCGGCGAAGTGCGCCGGCCGCTCCGCCGGGCGGCGCACCGACGGTTCAGTGCGTTCGATGAGCGCGGCCAGCAGCGGGGTGCGCACGTCGGTGCCGGTTACCGCCGGCCACCAGGCGAGCCGGCCGAACACGGCGTCCCCGGTGGCCAGCAGCGAGCCCCAGCGGTCGGTGCCCGCGCCGTCCACGACCAGACCGTACCCGTCGTCCGCGTCCCCCTGACGCGGCGGCCGGAGCCGGTTGTCCACGATGGCCGCGAGCGCGTCGGTCATGCGCAGCAGCACCAGGCGGATCGACGCGGGGACCGGTACGCCGGCGGCATCGGCCTCGGCCAACGCGGCCAGCCCGAGTTCGAGGACGAGTCCGTGGTACTCGGTGGCCAGCTCACGGTTGATGCCGGAAACGTAGGTGTTGCCGCGCAGGTGCCGGTCCAGCGACCGCAGCGCGTCGGCCCGCCAACGGCCCGACGAGGGGAACCAGTCGAACGCGCAGGCCGCGGCGAACTGACCGGCGGCCTCGGCGATGACGTGGTTGTTCGCCGAAGACCCCCGGCTGGGGAAGGCGGCCAGCCAACGCTGGTGGTGCCAGATCTGGTTCAACGCCACCGGGTTGGCCTCGAACAGACCGGCCGCGCCGGACCAGCCGTCCAGCAGCCGGCGGATCCACACCCAGGACAGCAGCCGGATGCCCAGCTCGATGCCGCTGATCCAGTGGACGCCGCGCAGCGGCGGGTTGGCCGCCCACCACGACCTCAGGTGCTCGGCCACGCGCTCGGCGTACCGCTCGTCCTCAGTGATCGCGTAGGCGGCGGCGAGCCGGGTCAGGTACTGGTGCCGGGACGGCTCCCAGATCTGCTTGATGTCCCCTACCGCGTCCTCGCTCCGGTACGGCACGTCGAACGCGTAGCCCGCGGGAGCCCGGCGACCGGTCTTCGGGTCGAGCCACCAGTCCGGGTCGGTCAGGTCGTCGCGGACCACGCCGAAGTACTCGGCGTGCCCGTCCATGAGCCGGTCCGCCTCGGCGACGAGGCGTTTCACGGCGTCGGGAGGCAGGGCGGCGATCGTCCCGGCCGGCAGGACCGCGGTGAACCGGGCGCCGGTCACGCTCGGGCAGTCGGGCGGCGCCGACCGCCACCGACGCCGGCGCACCGCGTCGCCCACCCGGCCCGCGACCTCCTGCGGTCCCATCCGGGACAGCCGCCGCAGGTACCAGCCCGCGCTCATGGTCATCGCGCCCTCGCCAGCGTCACCGGGGCGCCGCTCGCCAGACCGGCCTGCACCGCGAGGGTGGCCGCCGTGGTGGTGACCAGCGACTCCAGCGGGACCGGCATCGGCCCGCCGGTCCGCACGGCCTTGACGAACGCGGCCAGCTCGGCGTTCTGACCCTTGTCCCGGGCCTTGGGCAGCCGCGAACTGACCCACCGCTTGCGGGCGTACACCGAGGCACGCACGAAGTCGTCGAGCCGCAGCGCACGGCCGTCCGCGATCAGGTCCAGCGTCTCCTTCGGGAAGCCGGACGGGCCGGAGGTGACGTAGCTGATGGTGGCGGTGGACCCGTCCGGGTAGCGCAGCACGATCTGCAGGTCCTCGTTGCCCGACGGAGCGGTCGCGTACACGGACACGGGGTCGGCGTCGAGCAGCCAGCTCGCCGTGTCGATGAAGTGCCCGCCCTCGCCCACGAACCGCGAGCCCTCGGAGCCCTGTTGGAGGTACCAGCTGCCGTGGTCGAGGCGTCCCGCGTTGACCAGGTAGCGGAGGTTGGCCGGGCCGGTCCGGGTGCCGAACCGCTGCCTGGCCTCCTGCAGCAGCGGCGCGAACCGGCGGTTGAAGCCCACCTGCAGCCGGTCGTTGCCGGACTCCTCCACCGCCGCGAGCACGCCGGCCAGCTCCTCCTCGGTGAGGGCGAGGGGCTTCTCCACGAACACGGTCTTGCCGGCGAGCAGCGCCTTCCGGGTCAGTTCGGCATGCGAGCTGTGCCGGGTGACCACGAACACCGCGTCGACGGACTTGTCGCCGAGCACGGCGTCGAGGTCGGTGGTCGCCTCGGCGAAGCCGAACTTCCGCTGCGCGTTGGCCGCGGACAGGGCCGTCGTCGTGACGACCGTCGACAACTCCACACCCTCGCGCTGTGCCAGGTGCGGCAGCAGCATCGACGTCGCGTAGTTGCCCGCGCCGACGAACGCCAGCCGCACGGGCGACTTGGCGAGCCGGGCCGGACCGGGCCGCACCTTCACGACGGGCACGGCCACCGACACAGCCGCCGGTTCCGCCGCTTCCGTCGTGTGTTCGGGGTACTGGAACAGCACGGCCACGGCCTTCAGTTCGCCGTCCTTCAGGCGCTGGTACGTCTCGACGGCGTCGTCGAAGTCGGCGATGTGGGAGATCAGGGGTTCGACGTCGACGCTGCCGCGGGCGAGGAGGTCGAGGAAGCACGCCAGGTTGCGGCGCTCGGTCCAGCGCACGTAGCCGATCGGGTAGTCGCGCCCCTCCAGCTCGTACGACGGGTCGTAGCGACCGGGCCCGTACGAACGCGAGAACCGGACGTCGAGTTCCTTCTCGTAGTACGCGTTCCACGGCAGGTCCAGGCGGCACTTGCCGATGTCGACGACCCGGCCGCGGTCCCGGCAGAGCTTGGCGGCCAGCTCGACGGGCTGGTTGCTGCCGCCGCCGGCGGCCAGGTACACCTGGTCCACGCCCAGGCCGCCGGTGAGTTCGGCGACGGCGGTCTCCACGGCCGCGGACGCCGGATCGCCGCAGGCCGCGGCGCCCAGGCGCTCGGCGAGTTCGCAGCGCGCCGGGTCGGGGTCGGCGCCGACGACGCGGACTCCCGAGGCGGCGAGGAGCTGCACCACCAGCTGCCCGATCAGCCCGAGTCCGATGACCAGCGCCACCTCGCCGAGCTGCGGCTCGCCCTGGCGGACGCCCTGCAGCGCGATCGACCCCACGGTGCCGAAGGCCGCGTGCCGCGGCGCGAGGCCGTCGGGGACGGGGGAGTAGAGGTTCTTCGGCACCCAGTTCAGCTCGGCGTGCAGCGCGTGCTCGTTGCCGGCGCAGGCCACGAGGTCGCCGACCTTCACGTCGTCGATGCCGGCGCCGACCTGCTCGACCACCCCGCACAGCGAGTAGCCCAGCGGCGTGTAGGAGTCCAGCTTGCCCATCACCTTGCGGTACGTGGCGGGCACGCCGTTGGTGGCCACGCTCTGCATGACCTTGGCCACCTGGTCGGGCCGGGAGCGGGCCTTGCCCAGCATCGACATGCCGGCCTCGGACACCTTCATGAGCTCGGTCCCCGTGGAGATCAGCGAGTAGGCGCTGCGGACCAGCACACCGCCCGGCTTGCACCCCGGCACCGGCACGTCGAGCACCGCCAGCTCGCCGCTCTTGTAGTTCTGTACAACCTGTTTCACCGGAACTCCCCTGATTCCTAAGCCGTTTGCCGAGTGCTCTGGCCGGACCCAGAGGTCGCGTCGCGATACCAGTACTCGAGGGTCAGCACATGCCACAGATGCTTGGAGAAGTCCTGCTGCCCGGCGGCGTCCTCGGCGACCATCCGCGCCAGCGCGTCGCGGCGCAGGAACCCGGAGCGGACGAGCTCGCCGTCGTTGACCACCTCGCGCACCAGCGGGGCCAGATCCCGGCTCATCCAGGCGCGCAGCGGGGCGCTGAACAGGCCCTTGGGCCGGTACACGATCTCCCGGGGCAGGATCGAGGTGGCCGCCTCCTTGAGGACCGCCTTGCCCTGCCGTCCGACGATCTTTCGGTCGCCGGGCACGGCGAACGCCGCCCTGACCACCTCGACATCCACGTACGGAACCCGCACCTCGGTCGACGCGGCCATGCTGGAGCGGTCCGTGTACGTGAGGTTCAGGCCCGGCAGGAACATCCGGGCGTCGCCCAGGCACATGCGGTTGACGAAGTCGTCGAGGTCGTTGTCCGCATAGACGTCCGCGTGTTCGGTCAGGACATCGTCGACCGTGCCGGCCAGGTCCGGATCGATCAGGGCGAGCAGTTCGTCCTGGTCGTACATGGTGTAGCTGCGCCGGAACGCGGTCTCCTCCGGCAGATCGGCGAAGGAGAGGAACCGCTTGGCGAAGCGCACCGACCTGAGCCCCCGGCGGGACGTGGCGACCGGCAGCCGGTCCACGGCCGCGGACACACCGCGCCGCAGGGGCCGCGGGACGCGCTGGTAGCGCAGCGCGAGCAGGTTGGCCAGGTGCTTGCGGTACCCGGCGAACAGCTCGTCGGCGCCCATCCCCGAGAGCATCACCTTGACCCCGGCCTCCCGGGCGGCCGTGCAGATCAGGAACGTGTTGATCGCGGCGGGGTCACCGATCGGCTCGTCCAGGTGGTACGTCATCTGCGGCAGCAGGTCGAGCACGTTCGGGGCGATCTCGATCTCGTGCAGGTCGACGCCGAACCGCTCGGCCACCTGCCGGGCGTAGCGCAGGTCGTCCGGCATCGCCTCGAACTTGGCGTCCTCGGCGCGGAACCCGATCGTGTAGGCGGAGATCCCGGGCTGGTGGCGAGCCGCCAGAGCGGTCAGGTAGCTGGAGTCGAGGCCGCCGGAGAGGAAGGTCGCGACGGGCACGTCGGAGAGCAGGTGGCGCCGGGTCGACTCCTCGACGACTTCGGCCAGGTCCGGCTGCTCGCCGGCCCGGGCCCGCTCCCGGCCCTCGGCGGCCACGTCCTTCAGGTTCCAGAACCGGCCCCGCTCGATGCGGCCGTCGGGCCGGCACCGCAGCCAGCTCCCGGGCGGCAGCTTCTCCGCCTCGCGGAACGCGCACCGTGAGTCCGGCACCCAGTAGTACAGCAGCGAGGCCACCAGCGCCGCGTGGTCCACCTCCAGCGATCCGCCGGTCGCGCCGGCGAGCGCCTTGAGCTCGGAGGCGAACGCCAGGCCCTCGCCGCGGCGGAGCAGGAACAGCGGCTTGATGCCGAGCTGGTCGCGGACGAGCACCAGCTCGCCGGTCCGCTCGTCGAAGACGCCGAACGCGAACATGCCGCGCAGCCGCGGGAGGCAGTCCGTGCCCCAGCGCCGCCAGGCCTCGAGGAGCACCTCGGTGTCGGAGGTACCGCGGAACCGCACGCCGGCTGCTGTCAGCTCGGCACGCAGTTCGGGCGCGTTGTACAGCTCGCCGTTGTACGTCAGGGCGAGGCCGTCCGAGACCATCGGCTGGGCGCCGGTCTCGGACAGGTCGATGATGGCCAGCCGGCGGTGCCCGAGCTGCACTTCGCCGTCACCGGCGGGATGGCCGTACCGGCCCGCCCCGTCCGGGCCGCGGTGGGCGAGTGTCTCGGTGAGCCGGTCGGTGACGGCCTTCCCGTCCGGCCATCGGTAAGTGCCTGCGATGCCACACATGTCCTACCGCACCTCCTGCTCGCTGTCCGGGACCCGTGTCGCCCACATCGGCTGGCGCTCAGTCCGATGCCGGCCCTCTCCCACTGCCTTGACGGCGTGGGAGGTACCCCCACCGTTCTGCCGGGCCGTCCGGTCGTTCTGGCCGCGCAGAGCGGTGTGCAGCCCGTCCCACAGCGTGCCGTCGGTCCGGTCGCGCGGATCGGGGTCGATCAGCACCACACCGATCACCGTGATGCGCTGGTCGGCGAGCTGCCGCGCCACGGTGTGCAGCCATGCGGCGCTGCCGTGCCCGGCACGCACGACGAGCACGGTCCGAGTGCCGAGGAACTGGAGGTCGGTCCACGCCGTGCCGGGCGCCACCGAGCCGACGCCGAGCGGGCGCTCCTGATGCGACACGCTCGCGGCACGTTCCCCGCTCACCACGGTCGGGTCTCCTGACTTCGGGCGGCGGCCGGAGAGCTGCGAGCCGGGCAGACCGTCGATGACGACCACCGGCCCCTCCGTCGCCAGCGCCCGGGCGAGATCCAGTGCGATCACGCTCGCGCTGCGCGCACAGCCCAGTTCCAGCAGCGACACCGGTTCCGCGGAGTCGCGCACGGTGCGTGCCAGGGACCCGGTGAGGCGTTCGCGTGCCGTCCTGTTCCGTCGACGGCGCCACAGCCTGGGCGACCGCGCGGGGAGCTCCGCGATGACCGAGGCGCCGAGGTTCACCGCGATCTCCCGGCGCAGCACGGGCCGGTCCGCCACCACCGCGCCGACCGCGGCCACCGCGAGCCCGAGGACGAGTCCGAGTACGAGCCCGATCGCGGCGTCGGTGGCGGCGGCCTTGGGCAGGGAGTGTCGCACCGCGTGCGGGGCGTCCACGATCTGTGTGCCGGCGATGAGCTGGGGCGTGCCGACGCTCGCCTCCGCGGCGCGCTCGCCGAAATCGGTGATCTTCGAGGTGAGGTCGGCCCGGCGGGCGAAGAGCGACTCCAGATTCGCCGACGTCTTGGCCCCGCTCGTCGTCGATCCGTCTCCGATCGCCTTGTTGACCTGGGCGAGTTCGTCCCGCAGTCGGTCGCGCTGGTTGAGCAGGGCCTTGGCCTCGGCGTTCGAGGTTTCCCGAATCCGCCGCACATGGTCCGCGACGAACGCGTCGGCCAGCGCCTTGGCGCGGGCCTCCGCCTCCGCGTCGCTGGCACCCGTCACATTGATCTGCAGCAGATTGTTGGTCAGACCGACGCCGCTGTAGTCCCGCATGAAGGTCTCCGGTTTTTCCGGGGACTTGAGGGCCTTGAGCGCCGCGTCGGCGATCCGCGTGGTCTGCAGCAGCGCGACGTCGGTGCGGATCAGCGTTCCGGGGTCGTTCGGCTGGTCCTCCGCGTGCGCGACCAGCACCTTGGTCACCGCGCTCGGGGGCGGCGGCATCAGGATCGCCACCGCCGAGCCGATCAGCAGGCCCACCAGCGCCATGGCGCACCACAGGCGCCGGCGCCTGCGCACCGCCACCACCAGTGCCTGCAGGTCAAGGAGCGGGGCGGCGGCCGTCGACTCCGAAGTCGTGCTCGTCGTCACGCTGAACCTCCCGTTCCGTGGCCGGGCACCGCGAGCGTCAGGGTGGCGTCGTCGGGAAGCTGGCCGGCGGACCGCGTGGGGCGGGCCAGGACCATGCCGGCGACGACGATGCCGACGACCTCGTGCCTGCCGTCCGCACACGCCTCGGCGATGCCGGCGAGCTCCTCCGCGGTCCAGCTGCCCGCGCTGAGGACGACCAGGGCGCCGGACTCGGTGTCGCGGTCCGGCACTGTCGGCCGGTCCACCGAAACCTCGACCACGCGCAGCTGCAGACCGTTCTTGGCCTCGGCGACGAGTTGCCCCGCGGCCCGGCGGGCGATCTCGTCGCCGTCCGGTACGACGACCAGCAGCCGCTGGGCTCCCGGCAGTCGCTCCTTCAGGCGAGCGCACACCCGCCGGTAGCGGAGCCGACTGCCGGCCTGGTCAACGGACTGCTGTGGGACGGGTATGTCCCACCGTGCGTCGATGCCGAGGAGGCGGCGGATCCGGGCTCGCGGGCCCCCGTCCTCCGGCCGGTGCACCGGCTGTTCAGTGGGCACGTCGACGGTGCCGAGGAGGGTCGAGCCCAGCGCCGCGGCGATCTCCGGTTCGGTGCGCAGTCGGCGGTTCATCCGCGCCGCGACGAGATGGCCGATGAGCGCGAGCAGGAAGAACAGCACTGCTCCGCCGAGGACGAGCTGCAGCCTCGTGGGCGGCGCCTCGCCGGTCGGCCTGGGGGCCGGACCCATGACGACCATGCCCGCCTTGTTGTTCGCAGGGTCGGCCTCGTCCAGCTTCTGCATGGCCTCCTCGAGCGAGGTGCGCAGCTGCTCGAGCTCGGTGCGGGCCTGCACGCTCTCCACGGTCTGTCCCGGATCGGCCGCCTTGGCCAGGTCGGTGATGCGGCGGTTGGTCTCCGCCACCTTCTTCCGCAGCGCCTCGGTCCCCGAGGCCGCCTCGGTGTCGGTGCTGCCGCCCGCGACCCCTGCTGCGAAGGCGACGAACTGCCGGGCCACCTGGTCGGAGAGCTGCTGTGCGCGCTCCGGGGTGTCGGCCGTACCCGAGATCTTGATGATGTTCCCGTCGGCGGCCTTGGCGGTCACTCGATGCTCCAGCTCGGTGCCGCTGACGCCGGACCAGTGGAGAGCGGCGGCCGTGCGGTCGAGCACCGCCGAACTGGTGGCGATGTCCACCTGGGTGAGCAGCTCGCGCTCCTCCCACTGTCCCGGCAGCAGTACCGGTGCCGACGCGGTGTATCGCGCCGGGAACACCACCACGGAAGTGCCGTAGCCCACGAGTGCGCCCAGCACGGCGAGGACGGCGAGCAGTCGCCAACGCCGGCGTAGTATCCGCCCGATCGTGACTAGGCGGATCGTGTCTTCGTTCAACGCCGCTGCCTCTTCCTTGTGCGGATCGGGTCGTCCGCCGACTCCGGAGTTCGATCGCGGCTCGCTGCGGCGTAGGCGGCGAGGAGCGACGCTTGCGAGTTCCGCCAGGAAAGCTCCCCGCTGATCCGCTCCTGGCCGATCTCGCCCATCCGCGCCCGTTTCTCCGGATCGTCCAGCAACACCGTGATGTGCTTGGCGAATTCGGCCTCGTCGTTGGCGGGCGCGTAGACGGCGGCGTCACCGGCGGAGACCCGCGCCTCCTTCAGGTCGAACGAGACGATCGGCCGGCCCATCGCCATGTACTCCAGGACCTTGTTCATGGTCGACACGTCGTTGAGCGGATTGCGCGGGTCGGGGGAGAGGCACACGTCCGCGGTGGACAGGTAGCGCACCAGGTCGGCGTCCGGAATGCGCCCGGTGAACTGCACCTGCTCCGTGAGCCCGAGCCGCCGGGACAGCTCCACCATCGCGTCGAAGGCGTCGCCGGCTCCGACGAACACCGCGTGCCAGTCGGTCCGCCCGAACTCGTCGCGCAGCTTCGCGAGGGCGCGCAAGGCGTAGTCGACGCCGTCCTGCGGGCCCATGACACCGAGGTAGCACAGCAGATGAGGCTTGCCGCGCTTCAACTCCGGCTCGGGCGGCACCGGTTGGAACCGGTCGATCGCTGGTGCGCTGCGCACCACGAAGACGTCCTGCGGCCGCCGACCGCCACGGCGCACCGCGACGTCCCGGTAGCTCTCGTTCGTGGCGATCACGACGTCCGCGGCCCGGTAGGTCCACCGTTCCAGCGCGCACACGGCGCGGTAGAGCAGATCCTTGCCGCGGTCGAACCGGGAGAGGTACAGCTCGGGCACCAGGTCGTGCTGGTCGAAGACGAACCGCGCGCCGCGCCGCTTCAGCCACAGTGCCGGCAGGAACAGCAGGTCGGGCGGGTTGCAGGCGTGGACCACGTCGACCGGACCGACTTTGCGGGCCAGCCGGGCCGTGTGCCACAGCGCCGACCCGTACTCCCTCAGGTAGCCGGCCGGTCCTCCCGTGGCCGCGCGCAACGGGTAGCGGTGGATCCGCACCCCGTCGATCTCCGCCTCCGGCTCCGTGTCCCGCTTGCTCCCCTGGGGACAGATGACGTGCACCGTCCAGCCCGCGTCGCGCAGCGTCGTGCACTCCTGCCACACCCGCCGGTCGAACGGCACCGACAGGTTCTCCACCAGGATCAGCGCGCGCCGGTCCGACCCGCCGCCGCTGATTGCGTTACCAAGCAAGGCCCATGTATCCCGGTTCGGTCCGGCGCGCCTCGGCGTCGGGAAGGCGGATGAGGTCGACGATCACCGGGCCGTCCCCATGCGGCAGCGCCGCAAGGACGGCCGGGTCCCTGGTCCCGACCAGGCACACCTCGGCATGTTCGAGCACCTCGTCGACGGAGTCCGCGAGCAGCTGCGCGAGGTGCGGCAGCCGCATCTCGATGTACTCGCGGTTCGCGCCGAGCAGCCGGGAGAGGCTCACGTTGGCGTCGTGGATCCGCAGGTCGTACCCCTTGCCGTGAAGCCTCTCCGCCAGTTCGACGAGCGGGCTCTCGCGGAGGTCGTCGGTGCCGGGTTTGAAGGACAGCCCGAACAGGCCCACCCGGCGCTTGCCGGTGCGCTCGACCAGCTCCACCGCGCGTTGCAGATGGTCGGAGTTGGAGGGCAGTACGTGGGAGAGGATGGGCACCGAGACATCGGCCCGCTGCGCCGCGTGGACCAGGCTGCGCAGGTCCTTGGGCAGGCAGGAGCCGCCGAAGGCGAAGCCGGGCCGCAGATAGGCGGGGCTGATGTTCAGCTTGCGGTCGGCCAGGAACACGTCCATCACCTGGTGCGAGTCCACCCCGAGCGCCTGGCACACCGCGCCCAGCTCGTTCGCGAAGCCGATCTTGAGGCCGTGGAACGCGTTGTCCGCGTACTTGATCGCCTCGGCCGTCGGGACCGGCACCCGGAACACCTCACCGGGCAAGCCGTCGTACAGCGCCATCACCGCGTCACCGCTCGACGGGTCGAGCTCGCCGATGACGGTCTTGGGCGGGTCGAAGAAGTCCCGCACGCTCGTGCCCTCGCGCAGGAACTCCGGGTTGACCGCGACCCCGATGTCCACCCCGGCCGTGCCGCCGACGGTCTTCTCCAGGATCGGCACCAGCAGGTTCAGACACGTGCCCGGGAGCATGGTGCTGCGGAACACGACGGTGTGCCGCCCACCCCGCTCGGCCAGCGCGGCGCCGATCTGCTCGGTGACCCGCTCCAAGTACGTGGTGCACAGGCTGCCGTTGGGCTCCGACGGTGTGCCCACGCAGACCAGCGACACCTCGCTGTCCATGACCGCCTCGCGGACGTCGCCGGTTGCGCGCAGCGCCCCGGTCCGCACCACCTCGGCGATGAGCTCGCCGATCCGCTCCTCGACCACCGGGGCCTTGCCGTCGTTGACCAGGTCGACCTTCACCTGGTTCACGTCCACCCCGATGACCTCGTGGCCCATGCTGGCCAGGCACGCGGCCGACACGCAGCCCACGTAACCGAGCCCGAAAACGCTGACTCTCATGACGCGTCACTCCCCCCAGGCAGGCCCCCTCGGCCTGCGGTCCGCGCGCCGGTCGGACGACCCCCGCGCATCAGTAGGCCCCCTGCCCGTGAAGCACCGCACGCAGCGTCTTCCACAAGATCACTGTGTCCAGGGCGAGCGACCAGTCCTCCACGTACCGCAGGTCGAGGCGGACCGCCTCCTCCCACGGCAGATCGCTGCGTCCGCTGATCTGCCACAGGCCGGTGAGCCCGGGCTTGACCAGCAGCCGCCGCCGGATGTCCGGGTCGTACGCGGCACACTCCTCCGGTAGCGGAGGCCGCGGTCCGACGAGGGACATCGATCCGGTGAGCACGTTGAAGAGCTGCGGGAGCTCGTCGAGCGAGTACCGGCGCAGCACTGCTCCCACCCGGGTCACCCGCGGATCCCGGCGGACCTTGAACAGCAGGCCCGCGCCCTCGTTGCGGTCGGCCAGCTCCGCACGTGCCCCGTGAGCCCCTGCGACCATGGTGCGGAACTTGAGAATGGTGAACTCGCGGCCGTCCTTGCCGACCCTGCGCTGGCGGTAGAACACCCCACCCCGGCTGTCCACCGCCACGAGCAGCCCGACGAGCACCATCAGCGGCGCGAACAGCACCAGCAGGACCGCCGCGCCCACCCGGTCGACGACCGCTTTGATCGCCCGGCGGCCCCCGGTGAAGGTCGGCATACTGACCCGCAGCAGCGGGATCCCGAGCACCGCGTCGACGTGCAGCCGCGGGCCGGCCACCTCCATCAGCACGGGGGCCACGACCATTTCGGCGTCGCTGCCCTCGAGGTTCCAGGCCAGCCGCTGGAGCCGGTCCGGTGTCCAGTGCGGGTCCGGTGTGACCGCGACGACGCGGTAGCCGTCGTGGCGGACGTGCTTGGCGACGTCCGCCAGTTGACCGACGACCGGCACCCCGTCCAGTTCGTCACCGTCGAGCCCGCGACCGTCCGTCGTGCAGACCGCCTCCACCCGCCAGCCGATGTGCGGGAACTTGCGGGTTCTGGTGATCAGGTCGCGCACGGTGGCCGGGCTCCCGGCAGCGAGCACCGGTCTCAGGCACCGGCCTTCCTTGCGCTGTTTGTGCAGCCAGAGGCGCAGCAGATACCGCGCGGTCATCGTGACGAGCGCGATCGCGGGTATCGCGACGAAGATCCAGAGTTTGATGTTGCGCGAGGTCAGGGCTATCCCGCCGAGCGCCAGTACGACGGTCGCCGCGAACAGTGAGCGTCCGAGTCTTCGGAATTCCTCGGCGCCCTGGCCGAGCACGGCCGGAGCCCAGGCCCGGCCCACCGCCAGCGCTCCCAGCACCAGCAGCTCGGTGCCGAATGCGAGAATTCCCCACTTCTCGTGCCAGTTGGCCGCGTCCCGGGCCCCGAAAAAGTTGCCGATCGCCGCCACCACGAAGGCGGTGGTCACGCTATCGCTGGTGACCACGGCACGTCTGTACCGCTGCTCCCAGGCAATCGCGGGCTGGCTGATTGCCCCGTTCGCCAGACGCCCGCGCGCCGACGGAAACGGGCTGACAAGTCCCCCTTGCCGCACAGAACCCCCCAGGTCCCCAGTGGTTCGACGTGTTCGCCCAACACTGTTGCTCCCCCACGGGAGGCCCCCGCCTCCCGCGCCGTGCTGTTCCTCCCCTCGGGAGGCCCCCGCCCCCCGCCCACATCCCGGCTATTTCAGAGCTACTTGAACAACCCCCCTGGCGGCAGCAGACTCGCCCGCCAGACTCTCGAGGCGCACGGGAACCCGCCGAAACCTCGGGCGCTCCCCGCGCCCAAGGCCCCCTCTCGGGCTCCAGATGTTGATCACCCCACGTCCGGCGCCGGGGACGCGACTGCTGGCTTTCCTTAGCGCCGGACCCATGGATCATCGATGGTTCGCCTCATGTCCGAACAGCTGAAGCACGGTCAATCTAGACCATGGCGGCCGGTATGAAGAGAGGATGTGTGTAATTTGTGTTCAAGCTTTGAGGCTTGATCCACCGATCGATTACCGCCTAGGGGTGCTTCGCCGCGCTGCGCGCTCCAGCAGGTCGCCCGGTCCCGGGCACGGCTTCTGCGCGGTAACGATCGACGAGCTGCAACAGGCCCTCCACGGCGCCCAGTTCGGCAACGACTTCCCGCTGTTCGTGCCCTACGGCGCGCCTGGCCGGGGCTGGAAGGCTCGAAAACAGGTCTGACAGTCTTCTTTTTCACGCACCCCGATCGCGCCGCTACCGACACCGAGGACGACGGAATTCACGCCACCCGCCGGCCCTCGCTCCGGAGGGACGCACCGGTGCAGATGCGCCAGGAAAGATAGGCAGCGCCTATACAGGGCATCGATTTTTGGTCGTGGACCCCCTGAGCTGCGGCCCGGTTCACTGTGGCGAAAGCTGGCGCGTACCGATCGGGCTCGGTGGCGCGCGATCAGGGAGGCTGTAATGACGCATACCCCAGGCGGCGGACGAGCCGAGCAAGCTGCGCGTATCGCGGCGACGCCGTGGTACCGGCAGTTGTACGTCCAGGTGCCGGTGGCGATCGTGATCGGCATCGTGCTGGGCTGGCGATGGCCGGATCTCGCCACGGACATGGAGCCGATCGGCACCACGTTCATCACCGCGATGAAGATGCTGATCGGTCCGATCGTCTTCCTGACGATCATCGGCGGCATCGCCGGTGTCGCGGACCTGAAGAAGGTCGGCCGCACCGGCGTCAAGGCGCTCGCCTACTTCCGGTCGGCACGCTCGTCGCCCTGCTGACCGGATTGGTGGCCGTCAACCTCTTCCGCCTCGGCGACGGCGTGCACGCCGACCCGGCGACGCTCAAGACGTCGGGCGTCGCGAGCCAGTACATATCCCAGGGAGAGCACCAGCACTGGTGGGAGTTCCTCACGGGCATCGTGCCGAACAGTTTCTTCGACCCGTTCGTCGAGGGGAACATCCTCCAGGTCATCTTTCTGGCCGTGACCTTCGGCATCGCGATCAAGATGGTCGGGAAGACCGGCGAGCCGATCACCGTCGCCGTCGGGCGTCTGACCGAGGTCGTCTTCAAGGTCCTGTCCTTCATCATGAAGGCCGCGCCGCTGGGCGCCTTCGGCGCGATGTCGTACGCCATCGGCAAGTTCGGCCTGTCCACGCTGACCAGCCTCGGCTCGCTGATCGTCCTCTTCTACGTCACCTCCGCGCTGTTCGTGGTGGTGGTGCTCGGCGGGGTGCTCGCCCTGTACGTGCGGCTGAACATCTTCCAGCTCTTCCGCTACTTCAAGGAGGAGTTCTGGCTGATCCTCGGCACGTCCACGGCCGAGCCCGCGCTGCCGGGACTGATGCACAAGCTGCAGTTCATGGGCGTCGGAGTGCCGGGCGCTGGTCAACTTCTTCGGTAATGCCGTGGCCACTCTCACCGTGGCCAAGTGGGAGAACGGCCTGGACCTGGAGCGGGCCCGCGCGGTGCCGGCCGGGAAGGCGGGCGAGCCGCCGCTGACGACCAAGGACGAGGCCGAGGACAGGACCGAAGACGAGGCGGCCGAGGTGACGTGAAGGGGGCGACGGTGGACGACGTGCGGCAACTGGACGACGCGCACGCCGGTTTCGTACGGGAGTCGGCGGCGGGTGTCACGGATGCGGCGCCCCTTGCCGGAGTCCCGGGTGCCGGGTCGGTCGGCGGGCTCGGATACGCCGGAATGCTGCTGGGCTGCGAACGCATCATGCGTTTCGCCTTCGACCTTGCCCGCACCCGGGCGCACAAGAAGGTCTCGTCGGTCACCAAGAGCAACGCGCAGCAGTACGGCATGGTCTTGTGGGACGACGTCTTCAAGCGGGTCGCCGCCGACTACCCGGACGTGGAGACCGAGAGCGTCCTGGTCGACGCCATGTCCGCGAAGTTCGTCCTGAAGCCCGAAGACCTCTCGGTGGTCGTCGCCTCCAACCTCAACGCCGACATCCTTTCCGACCTCGGCAGCGCGCTCGCCGGCAGCCTGGGCCTGGCCGCCAGCGCCAACCTCAACCCCGAGCGCCGCTTCCCGAGCATGTTCGAGCCGGTCCACGGCTCCGCGCCGGACATAGCGGGTCAGGGCCTGGCCAACCCGATCGGCGCGGTCGGCAGCGCGGCCCTGATGCTGGAGCACTTCGGCCTGCCCGACCATGCGGCCCGCCTCCACAAGGCCATCGAGACGACCACCGCCGCCGGCATCCTCACCCGCGACGTCGGCGGCACCGCCTCCACCGAGGACGTCACCAAGGCCCTCATCGACGCCTTGAACGCCTGATCACGTGGCCAGGCGACGCCGTCGTTCTCGATCTTGACGTCGTGTGTGTCATGGATTGTCGGGGCGCGCGGTTCTCATCGGCCGTCTTTGTTGCTTGGACCTTGACCGAGAAGGGTGCCTGACGGGGAGTCTCGCCAGGTCAGGCACCCTTGCGCGTGAGCCTAGAAGAAGCCCAGTTTGCGTGGCGAGTACGAGACCAGCAGGTTCTTCGTCTGCTGGTAGTGCTCCAGCATCATCTTGTGGGTCTCACGGCCGATGCCCGAGCCCTTGTAGCCGCCGAACGCCGCGTGCGCCGGGTACGCGTGATAGCAGTTCGTCCAGACACGGCCCGCCTGGATGGCGCGGCCCGCGCGGTACGCGGTGTTGATGTCCCGCGTCCACACGCCCGCCCCGAGCCCGTACAGCGTGTCGTTGGCGATCTTGATCGCGTCGTCGAAGTCGTGGAACGACGTCACCGACACCACCGGCCCGAAGATCTCCTCCTGGAAGATCCGCATCCGGTTGTCGCCCTCGAAGATCGTCGGTTGGACGTAGTACCCGCCCTTCAACTCACCGTCGTACTCGACGCGTTCTCCGCCCGTGAGGACCTTCGCGCCCTCCTGCCGGCCGATGTCCAGGTAGGAGAGGATCTTCTCCAGCTGGTCGTTCGACGCCTGGGCGCCGATCATCGTGTCGGTGTCCAGCGGATGCCCGGCCCTGATCTTCTCCGTGCGGGCGACCGCCGCCTCCATGAACTCGGCGTAGTTGCCCCGCTGCACCAGCGCCCGTGAGGGGCAGGTGCACACCTCGCCCTGGTTGAGCGCGAACATCGTGAAGCCTTCCAGCGCCTTGTCGCGGAAGTCGTCGTTCGCCGACCAGACGTCGTCGAAGAAGATGTTCGGGGACTTCCCGCCGAGTTCCAGCGTCACCGGGGTGATGTTCTCGGAGGCATACTGCATGATCAGCCGCCCGGTCGTGGTCTCACCGGTGAACGCGACCTTCGCCACGCGTGGGCTCGACGCCAGAGGTTTGCCCGCCTCGACACCGAAGCCGTTGACGATGTTCACCACGCCCGGCGGCAGCAGATCGGCGACCAAGCTCAGCCAGTAGTGGATGGACGCCGGGGTCTGCTCGGCCGGCTTCAGCACGACGGCGTTGCCCGCGGCGAGCGCCGGCGCGAGCTTCCAAGTCGCCATCAGGATGGGGAAGTTCCACGGGATGATCTGCGCCACCACGCCGAGCGGCTCGTGGAAGTGGTATGCCACCGTGTCGTCGTCGAGCTCGCCCAGCGAACCCTCCTGAGCGCGCAGCGCGCCCGCGAAATAGCGGAAGTGGTCGATGGCGAGCGGAATGTCCGCGGCCAGGGTCTCCCGGACGGGCTTGCCGTTCTCCCAGCTCTCGGCCACCGCCAACTGCTCCAGGTTGGCCTCCATCCGGTCGGCGATCTTCCGGAGGATGTCGGAGCGCTCGGTCGCCGACGTACGGCCCCAGGCGGGCGCGGCGGCGTGCGCCGCGTCCAGCGCGCGCTCCACGTCCTCGGCGGTGCCCCGCGCGATCTCCGTGAACGGCTGCCCGTTGACCGGAGTCGGATTTTCGAAGTACTGGCCACGCGCCGGCGGCACGTACTCTCCGCCGATGAAGTGGTCGTAACGCGCCTGGTAGGAGACGATCGCGCCCTCGGTGCCGGGCGCTGCGTAACGGGTCATTGCGGCTCTGCCTCCTGGGAAGGCGCTGCCCGCCGTTGGGCAGCTCTCGACGCCGAGGCTAGGAAGGAGGACGTTGCGAGGACGTTGCGTGCTGGGGCTCACGGACGGACGCCGGTCTTCGTCTCCCGGCGTCAGTGAGGTCCGGGACGCTCCCATCCCGCTGGTG
Source organism: Streptomyces cynarae (assembly GCF_025642135.1). Lineage (NCBI taxonomy): Bacteria > Bacillati > Actinomycetota > Actinomycetes > Kitasatosporales > Streptomycetaceae > Streptomyces > Streptomyces cynarae. The sequence continues at coordinate 7,762,285 of NZ_CP106793.1, forward strand.
CCGCCAGCTCCGCCTCCAGGTCCTCGAGGCGTGCCCTTACCGCCGCAGTCGGCCGTACCGCCGCGAGTGCCCGCCAGACGTCGAGGTCGTCCTCGCCCCACGGCGCGTGCACCCAGTCGGCCAGCAGGTCGGGGTCGCGGCGGGCGATCAGCGCCGTCCGTAGCCCGTCGGCGAGCCTGCGCCGCAACCGCGCCACCGCGGGCGCCTGCGAACCGGGCAGCAACGGGCCCCGGTACGCGGCCGCCGCCTCCGCCACCGCCCCCGAGTCCAGCCGACGCTCCACGACGCTGACATCCGACTCCACCGCGGCCGTGAGCCGGTACGGGCGCGACGCCAGCAGAGCGGGGCCGAGGATCCGGCGCAGCCGGGCCAGCTCGGCGCGCAGCGTCACCGGCGTCACCGACTCGTCCTCGTACAGCGCGCACAGCAGTTCGCCCCCGGTCAGTCCCTCCGGGTGCCGGGCCAGCAGTACCAGGATCTCGCTGTGCCGGCGGCTGAGCCGGACCCTTCGGCCGTCGACGACGAGCCGCGCCTCGTCACGGCCGAGTGCCGTCAGCCGCAGTGTGTCCGCCGCGTCCTCGACCGGCGCCAGGAGCGCCAGCTGGGACTCGGCGGCCCGCGCCACCGCCTGCACGAACCCCAGGCTGTGCGGATGCGCGAGCCGGTTCCCGCCTGTGATGTCCAGTGCGCCGAGCACCCGCCCGGTGCGCGGATCGTGCACCGGCGCCGCCGCGCACGTCCACGGCTGGACCCGCCGGACGAAGTGCTCGGCGGCGAACACCTGCACCGGCCGGTCGACCGCGACGGCCGTCCCCGGCGCGTTCGTCCCGACCGCGGACTCCGCCCAGCGGGCCCCCGGCACGAAGTTCATGCTGTCCGCCCGCCGTCGTGTCGCCGGATGTCCCTCGACCCACAACAGCCTGCCCTGCGCGTCGCAGACCGCCAGTAGATGTTCGCCGTCCGCCGCGAACGGGCCCATCAGTTCACGCACCAGTGGCATCACCCGAGCGAGCGGATGCTCGGCCCGGTACGAGCCGAGGTCGCCGTCCGTCAGCTCCACCGGCGCCGTACCCTCCGGTCCGACGCCCGCCAGCGCCGAACGCCGCCACGAGTCGGCCACCACGGGACGGACCCGTCGTGCCACCGTCCCCACCGCCGTGAACGTCTCGTGCGCGCGACGCAGCTCCCGTACCCGTTCTACGGGATCGGCCCCTGGCTCCAGGGCCACCCACGGCTCGGTCAACTCGGCCTCCCGGGAACGGCGGTGCGATGGGTGACATCGTCACTCCGGGGTCGGCCGCCGACAACCGTTTCGACCGCCATCGACCCGAACGGGACGGGCGGTTCGCGCGCTGGCGTCAAGAGACGTTGACCAGCCTCATGTAGCGCGTCCAGTCCCAGTTCGGTCCGGGGTCGGTGTGGTCGGTGCCCGGGACCTCGTAGTGGCCGATGATGTGCGCCCGGTCCTTCGGGATGCCGTGTCGGGCGCAGATCGCCGCCGTGAGTCGGGCCGACTCCGCGTACAGGGCGTCCGTGAAATATCCGGGACGGTCCACCCACCCTTCGTGCTCGATGCCGATGCTCCGTGTGTTGTAGTCCCAGTTGCCCGCGTGCCACGCGATGTCGTGCTCGCGGACGCACTGCGCGACGTGCCCGTCCGCCGACCGGACGACATAGTGCGCGGACACGTTCTTCCGCGGGTTCTGGAAGATGCCCAGGGTGCTCGTGTACGTCGCCTGCGTCACGTGGATGACGACGAGGTCGAGCGGATAACTGAAGGGCCGGTCGGACGGCGTGTAGTTGCGGGGGTCCGCCGACATCCAGTCCGCGAAGGGATGGTCGACGGTCCGGGGCCGGGCCTGGGCCGGTGCGGAGGGAAGCAGCGTGTAGGGAACCGCTGCGAGGGCCGCGCCCTGCAGTAACCGGCGCCTGCTGGTGAGGGGTCTTGCCCGCTCCTGCTCGGTTCGTTTCATTGGACGGAGTGCCTTCCGCGCCTGACTTTCGAAGAAGTGCCGATTTGTCCTGGTCTGCTCAACGCCCCAGCGCGGCCGCCGTTTCGCGCATGCGGGCATGAATTCCTCGGTGCGTCTCGCGCGCCGGCAGCCATTCCTTGCGGAGCTTGGCCACGCACGTGTAGTTGGTGTCGCAGACGTTCGCCAGCGGAGACTCGACCGTCTGGGTGGCGAACTGGTAGGCGTCCAGCTCGCTGAACCCGTAGTCGCGCACCAGCCACTGCACCAGGTCGAGCTGGGATATCCGGAACGCGTCCTCCAGCGGGCGTGCCGAGCCCGTCGAGATGATGTGCGTGTCGGTCTCGATGCGCGGCCAGGGTGTGGCGACGCCCTTGAGCAGCTCGACGATCACCACGGTGTTCATCGCGCACTCGACGGCCACTCCGCAGGTCTCACCCTCTCCCTGCCGGGCATGCCCGTCGCCCAGGCTGAGCAACCCGCCCTCGACGTTCACCCCCAGGTAACAGGTGGCGCCCGCCCGCATCTCAGGGGTGTCCATGTTCCCGCCGTGCGCGTCCGGCACCAGCGCGGAGCGCACCTCCAGGTTGGCCGGTGCCACGCCCACGGTGCCGTGCATGGGGTCCATCGGCAGCTCGATACGGATGTCGCTGTCCCGCGCGGTGAACAGGGCGGTGCGGCGCTCCCGGTCCAGTTGCCAGATCCACACGGCCTCCGGCAGTGGCGGCTGCAGCGTCGCGGTGGTGTGCGTCGAGGTGAGCGCGCCGAACAGGGGCACCGTCGTCGAGGCCGCCCAGTCCCGGGCCGGTTCGATCGACACGAAGTGGACCGCGAGGGTGTCGCCCGGCTCGGCGCCCTCCACGTGGAACGGACCGGTCTGCGGATTCAGATACGGGAACTCGCACACCTCCGACACCAGGTCCTTCTCGGACTGGACCCGTCCGGCGAAACAGTCCTCCGTGTAGAGGTCGAGGACCGTGCCCGGCACGATCCGTGCGACGGGTGGTGCGCCGCCGAAGGTCCAGGCGTATTCGTCTGGCGTGGGTCGCACGGTCAGGATTCGGGGATCGCTCATGGCTGTACGGCTCCGTTCGGCAGAGGGTCGGGTGTGGGGGAGTCGTCCAGATGGACGCGGGCGGTCTCAGCTATCCGTCCGGGGTGGCGCCGCAGCAGGACCAGCAGCACCACGACCCCGGCGGCCATCCAGACCCCGACGACGGGACCGGCGTACGACACCGGAGCGGTCAGCTTGGACACGAAGTGGAACACCGGCAGGCCCGCCGCGGTCAGCAGGGCGGGTACGAAGGCGGCGACGCCAAGCAGCGGGAACAGCAGGTGCCGCACCGGGCTGAACGACTCACGCTCGCGGCGCAGGAAGTAGCCCGCGCATGCCAGGTTGACCACGATGTACACACCGATGACGACCGTCACGATGATGGTGGCCAGTAGAAGGAACGCCGTGACCGGGTCGTAGGCGAGGCCGAGCCCCAGCATGACCGCCACGGCCACCGCGCTCTGCACGGCGACACCGGCGGCGGGAGAGTGGTACCGGGGGTGCAGGCGCGCGAAGAGCGGCGGGAACACCCTGATCCGCGCCAGCGCGAAAGCCGTACGCGTCGAGACGTTGGCGCACGCGTTGGCGTTGGCGACCGTCGAGTTGACGACTGCCAGGAACACCAGCACCCAGAAGAGCCCGAAGGAGGCCCGGGCCACACCTTCCCAGGACGCCGCTCCCGACGCGCCGAAGCCGGCGAAGCGGTCGGGGCCGACGAACACGGCCATCGCGTAGGTCGTGACCACGTAGAAGAGTCCGATCGCGAGCGCCGCTCCGAGGACGGCGCGGTGCATCGTCCGTCGCGGATCCTTCGTCTCCTCCGCCAGCGGTGCAGCCGCCTCGAATCCGGCGAAGGCGAGCACCGTGTAGACCGATCCGGCGAACACGCCGCTCACTCCCTCGTACCCCTTCGCCGTGTGGGAGGTCCCGAACACCGACAGCGTGTTGTGCCCACCCGCTCTGACGATCAGCCAGACGGCGAAGACCAGGAAGACCAGCACTTCGAAGACGCCGAGGACGGTGCCGAACCGGGCCGATGCGCGCACGCCGAGGTAACCCGTCACCCCGATGATCAGCGCACCGGCGAGTGCCCACGGCCACCACAGATCGTCCGGGTAGGCGGACCATTCCTGGTGGAGCGTGCCCGCCGTCGTGAAGCCGAGCTGCAGGAGCAGGAGCGGCGGCACCAGCGCCTCCACGAACACATAGCCCCAGCCGACGAGGAAGCCGACGGCCGGATGCAGCCCCTGCGCCGCATAGGTCGCCACTGAGCCGGCGGCAGGCAGCCGCCGCGCCAGCTCGGCCACGCACGACGCGGTGAACAGGCAGGCCACCAGGGCGACGAGCACCGACAACGGCAGGCTGCCGCCCGCGAAGGCCGCGCCGGAGGGAATGGACGCCGCGACCGCTGCCGCCGGCGCCATCGCCGTGATGCTCTGGAACAGGACCTCGCGCAGGCCGATCGCCTCACGCCTCAGGCCGAAAGCCGTGTCCCCCGCCATGTGAACCCCCCGATTCTGCTCCCGCGCAGCCACTGCCCGGCGGCTGCGCCTCGCGTGAATCACGGTACGGGGCTGGGCGGTTGGGCAGGAAGAGGGCGGTGTCTTCGGTGGACAACCAGGAGACTGTGGATATCTTCGTCACCCGTTCGAGGGACGTGACCCTACGTGACCGGGCTCCCGGAAGCCCCGGGCCAGGCGGTCACATCCGCGCCGCCGCTGCCGCAGGATCGTCCAGCACCGCCCGCACCACCGAGTGCGCGGCCCCTAGCAGCGGCCCCTCGGACCCCAGCCGTGAGACGCTCACGGCGCAGGCCGGGCCGGCCGTTCGCCGGGCCAGTTCCCGCTCCAGGGACGGCAGGAGCCAGGGCGCCAGAGCGGCCAGGGCTCCGCCCAGCACGACCGTCTCCGGGTCGAGCAGGTTGACCGCCCCGGTCAGCGCGATGCCGAGCGCGGTTCCGGCGCCGCGCAGGGCTCGGAGTACTTCCCGGTCGTCCTGTGCCGCACGCTCGGCCAGGAGTTCGACGCGGTCCTCGCCCGGTGTCAGCCCGGCCGCGCGCAGCACGGCCTCCTCACCGGCGTACTGCTCCAGGCAGCCACGCCCGCCGCAGGCGCACGCGGGACCCTCCGGGCGCACGGGCACATGACCCAGCTCGCCCGCGAATCCACGCGTCCCGCGCAGCAGCCGCCCGTCCACGACCACGGCGCCGCCGATGCCGATCTCCGCCGAGACGTGCAGGAAGTCGCGGGGGGTGTCGTCACCGAGCCACAGCTCCGCGAGCGAGCCGAAGTTGGCCTCGTTGTCCACCGTCAGCGGCAGCTCGTCCGGCAGGAGGGGCCCCAGGTCGACGTCGTGCCAGTCGAGGTTGGGGGCCCGCACCACGGTCCGGGCGTCGCGCGCGACGAGGCCGGGCACGGCGACGGCGAGACCCGCGGGCCACAGTCCTTCCCGCCGCGCCTCCGCCACCACCTGCCGTACCAGTGCGGTCAGTTCGCCGAGCACCGGCTGCGGCGGGCGGTCGCGGTTCGTGCCGTGCCGCACCGCCCGAGCCCGTACGTCGCCCCGCAGATCGACCGCGCACACCGCCAGGTGATCGACACCGATCTCGGCGCCGATCCCGGCGGGACCGCGCCCGCTGACGGCCAGAGCGGAACCGGGGCGCCCGACCCGGCCGGGCCGCTCGGGCCCCAGCTCCTCCAGCAGTCCCGACCGGATCAGCTCGTCGACCAGCGTCGAGACCGCCGCGCGGGTCAGCCCGATCCGTGAGGCGACCGCGGCACGCGACAGCGGCCCCTCGGCGCTCACGGTGTGCATGACCCGCGCCAGGTTCCGGCGGCGCATGCCCTGCTGGGTGTCCGGCAGCCGTCGGCCGGGGCTGGACGGATGGGCTTCGTGCAGCGGTGCGGTCATGCCTCCCTCGGATCTCGTCAGCGCCGGTCCGGCTCCCGCTCCAGCAGCGGCGCCGCGTCGGAGAGTACCCCGGTGATCCTGGCCAGCGTCGCCTCGTCCCGCTCCACGGCCTCGAGGACCGGCCCGCGCGCGGTGTCCCAGCGCCGGGCGACGGCTGCCGGGTCCTCACCGGTCAGCAACCCGGCGGCCTGCGCGGCGGCGCCCAGCGCGACCAGTTCCCGGGCCTCCGGAACCTGGACCGGACGTCCCGAGAGCCGCCGTACGGTCTCCTGCCAGGCCCGGCCCCGCGCGCCGCCCCCGATGAGCAGCAGTGGGGCGGTGCGGTCCGCGTCCGCGTCGAGCACCAGGTCGAGGGCGCCGAGCAGTGAGTGCACCGCGCCGTCGTAGGCCGCCTGCAGCAGCTGTCCGGCCGTCGTGTCGTGCCGCAGGCCGTGCAGCAGCCCCGAGGCGTGCGGGAGGGCCGGGGTGCGCTCGCCGTCCAGGTAGGGGAGCAGCGTCACACCGGTACCGGGCTCGACGGCCTCCCGGTCCAGGCCGAGCAGGGCGGCGATCCGGTCGACAGCGAGCGTGCAGTTCAGCGTGCACGCCAGCGGCAGCCAGTCGCCGTGCGCGTCCGCGAAGCCCGCCACGGTCCCGGTCGGGTCGGCGGGCCGCCGTCTCGAGACCGCGTACACCGTTCCGGAGGTCCCGAGGCTCAGCACCGGGGTCCCGGGTCGCAGCCCCAGGCCCAGCGCGGCGGCCGCGTTGTCGCCGGTGCCCGGCGCGACCAGGGTGCCCTTGGAGAACGGCAGGTCGTGGGCGTCGCGCACTGTGCCGGCCACCTCCCCGGGCCGGACCACGCGCGGCAGCAGGGCGGGGTCGAGGCCCACGTGCGCGAGGATCTCCTCGTCGTACGACTCCGTCGCCGACGCCCACCAGCCGGTGCCCGAGGCATCGCCGCGGTCGGTCGTGCCCTGCCCGGTGAGACGCTCGGTCAGGTAGTCGTGGGGCAGCCGCACGGCCTTGGTCGCGCGGACGGCCTCCGGCTCGTTCTCGGCCAGCCAGGCCCACTTCGTGACCGTGAAGGACGGGCCGGGCACGCTTCCCGTGCGCTCTGCCCAGACCTTGGGACCGCCCAGCTCCTCCACCAGGCGGCGGGCCTGCGGCGCCGACCGTACGTCGTTCCACAGCAGGGCCGGGCGGACCGGCTCCCCCCGGCCGTCCAGGGTGACCAGGCCGTGCTGCTGGCCGCCGATCGACACGGCGGCGGCTTCGTGGGCCGCCTCGCCGCACTGGTGCAGGGCCTCGCACAGTGCCTCCCACCACTGGCGCGGGTCGCTCTCGCGACCGGCGCCCGACGTGACGGTGTGCGGTGCCTGACCGCTCGCCACCATCCGTCCGGTCGACGCGTCGACCACCAGGGCCTTGGTGGACTGGGTGGACGAGTCCACTCCGACGACGAGCGGACCCTCGGCTGCTGACATCGGGCTCTCCCTCTTCCGCGGCTCGCGGGTTCTGGCCTGTGGGCGGGCGTGCCCGGCCGCAGTGGCCGGACGTGCGCCCGTCGTCACCGTACGGAGTCACCGTACGGAGGACACATCGTCTCTTCCCAGAGATGCCTTCGCATACTAATTTGTTAAGCGCCATGACGAAATAGTCTCAGCGAGCAAGGAGCCGCGGCATGAGCTACCAGCCCACCCCCGAGGACAGGTTCACCTTCGGCCTGTGGACCGTCGGCTGGCAGGGACGGGACCCGTTCGGCGACGCCACCCGGCGCGCCCTGGACCCGGTGGAGACGGTGCAGCGCCTCGCCGAGCTCGGGGCCTACGGCGTGACCTTCCACGACGACGACCTGATCCCCTTCGGGTCCTCGGACAGCGAGCGCGAGGCGCACATCAAGCGCTTCCGTCAGGCCCTCGACACGACCGGGATGACCGTGCCGATGGCCACCACCAACCTGTTCACGCACCCCGTCTTCAAGGACGGCGCCTTCACGGCGAACGACCGGGACGTCCGCCGCTACGCACTGCGCAAGACCATCCGCAACATCGACCTGGCGGTGGAGCTGGGCGCCAAGACGTACGTCGCCTGGGGCGGCCGGGAGGGTGCCGAGTCCGGCGCGGCCAAGGACGTGCGGGTCGCACTCGACCGCATGAAGGAGGCCTTCGACCTCCTGGGCGAGTACGTCACCTCACAGGGCTACGACCTGCGCTTCGCCATCGAGCCCAAGCCGAACGAGCCCCGCGGCGACATCCTGCTGCCCACCGTCGGCCACGCCCTGGCCTTCATCGAGCGCCTGGAACGTCCGGAGCTGTACGGCGTCAACCCCGAGGTGGGCCACGAGCAGATGGCAGGCCTCAACTTCCCGCACGGCATCGCCCAGGCCCTGTGGGCGGGCAAGCTCTTCCACATCGACCTCAACGGCCAGTCCGGCATCAAGTACGACCAGGACCTGCGCTTCGGCGCGGGCGACCTGCGGGCCGCGTTCTGGCTGGTCGACCTCCTGGAGAGCGCCGGTTACAGCGGCCCGCGCCACTTCGACTTCAAGCCGCCGCGGACCGAGGACCTCGACGGCGTGTGGGCGTCGGCGGCGGGCTGCATGCGCAACTACCTCATCCTGAAGGAGCGTTCGGCCGCCTTCCGGGCCGATCCGGAGGTCCAGGAGGCCCTGCGCGCCTCGCGTCTGGACCAGCTGGCGCAGCCGACCGCCGAGGACGGACTTCAGGCGCTGCTCGCCGACCGCAGCGCTTTCGAGGAGTTCGACGTGGAGGCGGCCGCCGCGCGCGGGATGGCCTTCGAGCGCCTGGACCAGCTGGCCATGGACCATCTCCTGGGCGCGCGCGGCTGAGCGCTGCCGGTACTCGAGGAATGGCCCCCCCCGCGCGGGATGTCCCGGACTCATGCCGTCCACGGCATGAGTCCGTATCAACAGCCGCGCGGGGGTGCCGTCATGACCGGTCGGGGGCGACCGTGGACCGTATGGCCATGCCGCCGGGAAACACGCCGCCCTCGGACCACACCGGGTTCGGCCCGCCGTTCCAGCCTCCGCCCGGACCACCCGGCGCGCCCGTCCGCCGACGCGCCGGCTTTTTCCTGACGCTCGCCGCGATTGTGGCCCTCGGAATCGTCGCCGTGGTCCTCGTCGTCAACCGCGGAGGCGCGTCGCAGCGGAAATCGCCCACCGAGAGCGGCGCGAGCACAAGCCGTGCACCTGCGCCGTCCCTGGGCATCCCGACGGGACTGCCCACCGCACTGCCCTCGAAGCTCCCCTCGGACCTTCCGACGAGGCTGCCGTCGGGGTGGCCCAGCGTGCTTCCCAGCGGCTTTCCGAGCGACCTGGAGTCACTCTTCGCGGCCCCGGCCGCCGCACCGTCGACGCACACTGAGGTCGCGGCCGTCCCCTGAAGGGTCTCTCAGGGATGGCTGAGGGGTGGGGCTCAGGGTTGTCTCAGGGTCGGAGCCCGGAACCGCACGCCGCAGGCACCCGTTCTCAGAACAAGGAGCGGCAGTGGCCGCGAAGGAGGCGTCACATGTCGAGGAACGCGAAGATCGCCACCGGGGGAGTGCTGGCCGGACTCATCCTGTGGATATGGCTGCCGTGGTGGGCCGTCCTCCTGATCGTGCTGGGAGTCCCGGCGGCCGCGTACTTCACCCTGGACCCCTCGCAGCGGCGCAGGCTGCGCCGAGTGGCGCGGAAGGAGCTCGGCCGCTGAGAGGTCAGCGGCCGGCCCCGGGCCCCGTCAGTGCGCAGGAGTTGACCACGTCACCGCCCGCGGGCCTGCCGACGGTACGGTCCGCGGGCGGCCGCTCGCCCCGCTCGACCCATGCGGTGAGCGTGTCGAAGGCCGCCCGGTAGCACGGCAGAATCGGCCTGAGCCGGTCGGGATAGGAGTCGTACAGGCCGTCGACGTGCGTACCGCCCGCGACGGTGTAGAAGCGGTGCAGCGCTCCGCGGCCGGCCTCCCGCACCATGCGCGCATACACGTCGGAGTCCGTGCTCTCGGGCAGCAGGGCGTCCAGGTCGCCGTGCAGCGTGATCAGCGGTTTGCCGATGTGTCCCGTGAGGGCGACCCGGGCGACCGCTCGGTGCACGGACGAGGGTCGCGCCGCGTAGTCGTAGGCCGCGTCCGAAGGACAGGGTGCCAGGATCTGCTCCGCCGTCGACCCGGCGGACGCACCAGGGCAGGTGGGGTCGTACGAGGGGTCGAACTCGGCCCGGTAGATCTTCTGCGTGATGCCCCAGTAAGCCTTCTCGTGGTACGGCCACAGGAACTCGGATCCCCGGGCGAACCCGGCCGCGTACAGATCCTCGTCCCCGGCGGACCCCAGCATGCGGGCCACGGCCACCGGCAGCGACGTCATCAGGTTCGGGCCGTCGGCCGTCCACAGGGCGCCCTCCCAGTCCACCCCGCCGTCGTACAGCTCGGGGTGGTGCTCCAACTGCCAGCGCGTCAGGTAGCCGCCGTTGGAGATCCCGGTCATGTACGTGCGCCGAGGGGCCCTCCCGTAGCGTTGCGCCACCACCCGCCTGGCGGCCAGCGTGAGCTGCGTCGTGCGCCGGTTCCACTCGGCGACGGCGTCACCGGGGCGGGTTCCGTCACGGTAGAAGTCCGGCCCGCTGTTGCCCTTGTCGGTGGCCGCGTACGCGTAGCCCTGCGCCAGCACCCGGTCGGAGATCGCCGTGTCGGTCGCGTACTGCCGACGCGTACCGGGGGCGCCCGTGACGACGAGGCCGCCGTTCCACCGGTCCGGGAGCCGGATCACGAACTGGGCGTCGTGCCGCCAGCCGTGCGTGGTGTTGAAGTGCGAGTCGTCCGGGAAGTAGCCGTCGATCTGCAGCCCCGGCACACCGGACGGATTGCGGGTGGCCGCGGCGGTCAGGCCCGCCTGGTCGGTCATGTCCGTGTACGGCGTTCCCGCGAGCCCCGCCGTCGTCATGTCCTCCAGACAGGCGCTCTGTTGGAACGCCGCACCGGGTACCCGTATCCGCTCCTGGGGTTTGCAATGGCCACCGTCGCCCGCCGCCGCGCGGCCGGGGAGGGCCGAGACGAGCAGAGCGGCGGCGCACAACGCGACGCGACGGGACAGGCGCATGAGGGACCTCCAAGTCAGGACGGGAGCACGCGGCTGCCCATGCTCCGACCACGGAAGGTCGCCGACCATAGGTGTGGCCCACACGGGCGGAGATGACCGTATGGGGTCTCACAATGCTGCCCATGTTCGCCGCACCCAGTTGTCCCAACTCAGGCCGGACGTGCCGCCACCTTGTCGAGGCCCTCCAGCAGTCCGGGCAACTGCGACCCCCGGCCCACCGGGATCACCTCTCCGGGCTTCTCGTCGAGGAGGAAGAACGCGATGTCGTCTGTCCTGGCCACCATGGACCAGCCGGGCCCGTCAGCACGCAACAGGCGTGCGTCACCGGGTGCGAACGAGGAACGGACACGGCCCGGCGGCGGAGGGGAGTCCACATACCCGTGCGCCTGGTCAAGCGCGCGGTGTATCGCGCTGCGGGCCCCGCTTGCGGGCTTGCCGTCTGCGGGCTCGCCACCTTCCGCCGCCGGCTCCGCGTCGTCCACGGGTGCGAAGTCGGCGGCGTCGATCTGGTCTCGCCACACGGCCCACTGGAGCGCGATCTGGTCGGCGCCCAGGCGCCGTTGCGCCGGACCCCAGGTGTCGGTGTCCGGCGGGGAGAGCGGCTCACGATCGGTGTCTTCCGGTGCCGGGTCGTGCGGGGCGGGCACACCGGGCGCCGCGACGGCCACGGCCAGCGGCCAGCCCGGCAGCGCGGCGACGACCGTGCGCTCGTCGGGTGACAGGTCGTACTCCATGCCGCAGTCCCAGGAGGCGATCGCCACGGCCACCAGCGACACGTCGTCGACGACCACCGTCCAGCGCGCACCGTCGGCGTCCTGGCCGAGTACCAAACCGTAGCCGTCCATCACGGGCGGCAGACCGAGCGCCGCGCAGGCCTCCGGATAGTCGTCGCCCAGCACGCTCGGGAACTGCGCGGGCGTCAGCAGAATCGCCGTCAGCACATACAGCGCGTCGTCGTCCGTGGCGGCGACGGAGTCCTCGTCCGTCCCGGTCATGCCGTCCTCCCGATCACTGGTTCGTCGGCGCACCTTAATGCGCCCGCGAGCCGGTTGTCACGACTGCGAATCGCAGAAGGAACCGCACGTCTCCGGCCGGACGGGGCGAAAGCACCCGGCGAGTTCCGGCGTCAGGCGGCAGGCAGGCCGAGGAGCGTCCGCGCGACGGACCGCGGAGAGTCGCCGCGCTCCCGTGCGAGAGCGATCAGCGCACGGCAGGCAAGCTCCGTCACACCGAACGACAGGGCCTCCGGCGAGACCCAGGCCGCGGCCTCGTCCATCCGGTCCTGGTCGTCCTCGGCGCACGCCGACACATAAGCGGCTGCCGCCTCGAACAGGTTGTGTGTGCGCTTGCCACCGGCCGCGGACGCCTGCGCGCGCGAAGACTTGTTGCCGAGTCTGCCCACCGATGTGCGGATCCTGTCGAACATGCCACGCCACCTTCCCCCTGTGTGGTTGCCTCCGCCGACGTGCATGTGCTGCTCTTCAACGTAGGGTTGGAGTCGCCGCGGCAGAAGGGGGACGGAACGGTGAAGCGGTTCGATCGGCTCGAACAGATCCGGCGTCTGCATCCCGAGAAGGACGCCCTGGAGATCTATCGGCTCAGTACCGCGTACGAGTTCCCCTGGGACTACACCCGCGCCCTGGAACTTGCGCTCTATCGTACGTACGCCGTCCCCGGCATCGGTCGGCTGCTCGCCGAGACCAGGGAGCTCACCGACCGCACACAGAAGCGGTACGACGACACCTCGCTGCTCCTCGACACCGTTGTCGAGCACGGCTTCGAAAGCGACGAGGGGCGCACCGCGATCCGCCGCATCAACCAGATGCACCGCAGCTACGACATCAGCAATGACGACATGAGGTACGTGCTGTGCACCTTCGTGGTGATGCCCAGGCGGTGGATCGACGCCTACGGATGGCGCCGGCTGTCCCGGCACGAGACCGTCGCCTCCGCCGTCCACTACCGCACTCTGGGGCGGCACATGGGCATCAAGGACATCCCCGGGACCCATGAGGAGTTCGAGGCCTGCCTCGACGCCTATGAGGCCGCCCACTTCGCCTGGGACCCGCAAGCCCGGCGCGTGTCCGACGCGACCCTGGACCTGATGGCCTCCTGGTATCCGAGCCCCCTCGCACCGGTCCTGCGCCGGGTGACTCTCTCCCTGCTCGACGACTCGCTCCTGCGGGCCTTCCGGTACGAGCCGCCGAGCGCCGCCACGCGCGCGTGGGTACGCCGTGCGGTCCGGGCCCGCGGCCGCCTAGTCCGCCTCATGCCCCCGCGCCGGACTCCCCACTACGCGCGGCAGAACTGGGAGATCAAGGGCTACCCGAACGGCTACCGCATCGCCGACCTGGGCACCCGTCCGGTCCCCGGGGTCAAGGGCTGCCCGGTCCGGCAGGCAGGGGCCTCCTCGACGATCTCCTCCACGGAGTGAGCCGAGAGAGTCGAGCGCACCGCCGCACACAGCGCGCCCTCCGCGACGGACCGTCGTTGCGCGGCGAGGCTGAGACTCAGCCCCCGCGGACGGCCAGGGCGAGGAAGCGGGTGTCCTCGTCGACGTACGACGTCATGCGCCAGCCGGCACCGGCCAGCAGCGGACGGAGGTTGGGCTCGGCGCGCAGATCGCCGGGTGTGATCTGCCGCCCCTGGCGGGCCGCGAGGGCCGCCCGCCCGACCGGATGGAAGAGCGCGAGCAGTCCGCCGGGCCGCACCACACGCGCCAGCTCACACAGATTCTCGGCCGGGTTAGGGAGGTGCGCGATCAGCCCTGCCGCGAAGACCGCGTCCAGGGACTCCGTGCGCAGCGGAAGCGCGGCCACGTCGGCGAGCAGCAACAGGCCGTCGCGGTCGCGTCCGGCCCGTACCGCTGTCTGAAGCATCGCCGGGGTGAGATCGGCACCCAGGACCAGGCCCGACGGTCCGACGGCCGCGCGCAGCGGCGTCAGAGCCCGCCCCGTACCGCAGCCCGCGTCGAGCACCCGGTCGCCCTCGCGAAGGCCGAGAGCGGCGACCGCGGCGGCGTACGCCGGGCCGTCGTCGGGGAACCTCGCGTCCCAGTCGGCCGCTCGCGCGGTGAAGAACTCCTGGACATGTGTATGGATGTCGCTCATGCTCCGCATGATCCCTCACCTTCACGAGGGATGCCTTTGTGCACACGTTCGAGCATGACGCGATCGTTCCGTGCCTCGTCTGCGTCAGATTTCAACAGCTTTCGAAATGCGCCCCCTTTGCGCCCCTCCGCCGGGGCTAGCGTCCCGTGGCCATGGGACACCTGGACCACGCCGCATTCGGCTGGCTGACCCCCGTGCTGTCGTACGTCATGGCGTGCATAGGCGCCGCCCTCGGGCTGCGCTGCACGGTCCGTGCGCTCGGCGCAACCGGCAGGTCGCGTCGCAACTGGCTCGTCACTGCGGCCTCGGCCATCGGCACCGGCATCTGGACCATGCACTTCGTGGCCATGCTCGGCTTCGGCGTCACCGGTACCGAGATCCGCTACGACGTGCCGCTGACCATCCTCAGCCTGCTCGTCGCCATGATCGTCGTGGGCGTCGGCGTGTTCGCCGTCGGCTACGGCGGTGGCCGCCCCCGGGCGCTCTTCCTCGGCGGGCTCACCACCGGTCTCGGGGTCGCGAGCATGCACTACCTCGGTATGACGGCGCTTCGGCTGCACGGGGCGGTGCACTACGACCCGGTGCTCGTCGCGCTCTCCGTGCTGATCGCCGTGGTCGCGGCGACGGCGGCCCTGTGGGCCGGCCTCAACATCAAGTCGCCCATCGCGGTCACCGTCGCCTCGCTCGTCATGGGCGCGGCGGTCAGCAGCATGCACTACACCGGGATGTTCGCGGTGAGCGTCGATGTGACGCCGTCCGGAGAGGTCCTGCCCGGGGCCACGGCGATGCAGTTCATCTTCCCCCTCGCCGTCGGTCTCGGGTCCTACCTCTTCCTGACCTCGGCGTTCGTCGCACTGTCGCCGACCGCCGGGGAGCGCGAGGCATCCGCGTCGGCCCAGCGGCCGCTCGAGAGCGCCGGCCGCTGACCACGGGCCACGGACCACATGTCGCGACACACTCCGAGTGAGAAGGCCATGCGAACACCCCGTAGGACACCCACGGACGGCGCCGAGCCGCCGCCCAGGCCACCGGCGCGCGGCCGCCGCGCACACGCCGCCCGCCGCCGACGAGCGTGCCGGGAGCGACGAGGCGGGCGGCACTGAGCCGTCAGGCACCGCCGTGCGGGCCGGACGGTGGCGCATACGGCCGCGCACCGTCCGGGCGAAGATCGTCTGCTTGCTCATGGTGCCCGTGATCTCCCTGATCGCCCTGTGGGCCTACGCCACCGTCAGCACCGCCCAGGACGTCGCCCGCCTGCGCCAGCTGCAACGAGTGGACTCCACCGTGCGCGTGCCGGTCGCCGACGCCGTGGCCGCGCTCCAGGACGAGCGCGTCGCCGCCGTGCGCTATGCCACCGATCCCGCCGTCCAGCAGCAGAGCGATCTGCAAGCTCTGTCGGGACGCACCGACCGGGCCGTGGCCGCACTGAGGCTCGGCGGCCACCACACCGTCGCCGACGGCACCGACCTGCCCTCCGGCGTCTCAGGCCGTCTCCAATCCTTCGTGACCGGAGCCGAACACCTGCGGTCCCTGCGCAGCGACGTACTCGCGCGACGGGTCGGCTGGAAGGAGGCGTACGAGCAGTACACGAGGACCATCGTCGCCGCCTTCCAGGTGGGCGGCGCGCTCACCGGTGTGCAGGACGCCGACCTCGGCTCCGACGCGCGCGTGCTGCTCGAGTTCTCCCGCGCGGGCGAGTCGCTCGCCCAGGAGGACGCCGTTCTGGCCGGCGCCCGCCTGGCGCGGAGCCTTGACGGCGACCGGCTGAAGCTGTTCACCGGCGCCGTCGACACGCGCCGCACCCTGACCGCGTCCGCCGTCGCCGACCTCCGCGGCGCCGAGCGCACCTCCTGGAACCGGCTGGCGAAGAGCAGCGCGTACGGCGGCATCGGTGTCATGGAGGACAGGGTGCTCTCCAGACGGCCCGGCGCCTCGGCCGTCGCGGCCGCCCCCGAAGCCGCCTGGAATCCGGCGCACGCGCGCGTGCAGGACGGCATGCGGACCATTGAGGCGGAGGCGGGCCGGAGTGTCGCACGCCAGGCCGACCCGTTCACCCGCGGTGTGCTCACACCCGCCGGCGCGGCCGTCCTGCTGGGCCTCGTCGCCGTCGCCGCGTCGCTCGTCATCTCCGTGCGAATCGGACGAGGACTCGTCGTCGAACTGGTGAGCCTGCGCAACAGCGCCCTGGAGATCGCACGCCGCAAACTCCCCCAGGCCATGCGCAAGCTGCGCGCGGGGGAGGAGATCGACGTCGACGCCGAGGCGCCCGGCGGCCCACCCGCCGAGGACGAGACCGGCCAGGTCGCCGAGGCCCTGGGCATCGTGCATCGCGCCGCCCTTCTCGCCGCCGTCGAACGCGCGGAACTCGCCAGCGGAATCTCCGGGGTGTTCGTCAACCTCGCACGGCGCAGCCAGATCCTGGTGCACCGCCAGCTCAACCTGCTCGACAGCATGGAGCGCCGCTCCGAGGACCCGAACGAACTGAGCGACCTCTTCCGGCTCGACCACCTGACCACGCGGATGCGCCGCCACGCCGAGAGCCTCATCATCCTCTCCGGCGCGGCACCCGGCCGCGCCTGGCGCATGCCCGTCTCACTGACCAACGTGGTACGGGCCGCGGTCTCCGAGATCGAGGACTACGCGCGCGTGGAGGTACGGCAACTCCCCGAGGCCTTCGTGATCGGCACCGCGGTCGCCGACCTCACGCACCTCCTCGCCGAACTCATCGAGAACGCCGCGCAGTTCTCGCCGCCCCACACGCGCGTGCGCGTCAACGGAGAGCCCGTCGGCAACGGCTACGCCGTCGAGATCGAGGATCGGGGACTCGGCATGGGCAAGGAGACCCTCACCGAGGCCAACCGGCGCATCGAGCAGTCCGAGGCGCTCGACCTGTTCGACAGCGACCGGCTCGGCCTCTTCGTGGTCAGCAGACTCTCCTCCCGGCACGGCATCAAGGTGCACCTGCGCACCTCGCCCTACGGCGGCACCACCGCCGTCGTCCTCCTGCCGACCGCCCTGCTGCACAACGGCGCAGCGGAACCGCCTCCTCGTACGGCGGACGCCGAGCGGGACGAGGACCGCGAGTACGCGCGTGTGGCCGCGGTCCCGCCGCAAAGGGAGCCCGTGGCGCAGACCGCGGAACGGCCCGCGCTGGCACGTCCCACCCGGGTCGGAGCGGCACCCTCCGCCGACCTGCCGCACGAGAACCATCCCCCAGGAGTCGCGCCCCTGAGGCTGCACCGCACCGCGGACGACTCCGAGGCCTCCGACGACCTCCCGCGACGGGTACGGCAGGCGAGCCTCGCCCCCCAGCTGCGCGACCGACGCCCGGAGGAAGGCGCGACAAGCGCTCCCGGCTCCCGGCGCGACGACGAGCGCACCCCCGAAGTGGTACGGGACCGCATGGCGGCCTACCGAGACGGCTGGGCACGCGGCGGTGGCCGCGCACCCGGACAGGCCGCCCGACCCGCCGGCGACAGCAGCGAAGGAGACCCCGCATGATCCAGGACCCGAGCATGAGGGCCGCCCAGCAGTCGGGTGAACTCGACTGGCTGCTTGACGACCTGGTGGTACGCGTGAACGAGGTCCGGCACGCCGTGGTGCTGTCGAACGACGGCCTGGCGGTCGGTTCCTCCACCGGCCTCAGCCGGGAGGACGCGGAACACCTGGCGGCCGTCGCCTCCGGCTTCCACAGCCTCGCCAAGGGCGCGGGCCGCCACTTCGGCGCGGGCGGTGTACGGCAGACCATGGTGGAGATGGACGACGGCTTCCTCTTCGTGGCGGCCGCGGGCGACGGCTCCTGCCTCGCCGTCCTCACCGCCGTCACCGCCGACATCGGCCTGGTGGCGTACGAGATGGCACGACTGGTCAAGCGCGTCGGCGAACACCTCTACACCGCGCCCAGGGTGGGCGCGCGACCACCCGCCGCCGGATGAGGACCAAGGGCGGTCGCAGATGACCGAGGACAGGACAGACGTCCCGTACCAGCCGGGCAGCCAGTGGTACGACCATGAGGCGGGCCCCCTCGTGCGGCCCTACGCGATGACGGGCGGCCGTACCAAACCAGGCCCCACCGGGGTGCGCTTCGACCTCATCGCCCTCGTCTCGCTGGATCCCGGGGCACCGAACCTCGACGACGATGCCGTGCTGGGCCCGGAACACCGGGCCCTCATCGACCTCTGCCGCATCGAGATGCAGTCCGTCGCCGAACTCGCCGCCGGGGCCGACCTGCCCGTGGGTGTCGTCCGTGTGCTCCTGGGGGACCTCCTGGAGCTGGGGTGCGTGACGGTCAGCCGCCCCGTACCGCCGGCCCAACTTCCTGACGAACGCATTCTGCGCGAGGTCATCGCGGGACTGAGGGCGCTGTAGGCGATGGGCCGTGAGCACAGCGGGCCGGACCCGAACCGAGTTGTACGTCCATTCGGGCGCCGAATGGACGACAGGTGGTCGCATCGGTCAAAAAGCGGTCGAACTCCCCGAGAACGCACCGCCGTTGCCATGATGCTGACTCCGCACGGATGTACTGACGTCGACCGTGGTCGGCACTCCCGAGAGAAGTGATCGATGGTCTCCGAGCACTCCGACGCCACCGAGGACGAGATGGCCGCCCTGGCGTTGAAGATACTGGTCGCCGGCGGATTCGGCGTCGGCAAGACCACCCTGGTTGGCGCGGTGAGCGAGATCAGGCCGCTGCGCACCGAGGAACTGCTGAGCGAGGCGGGCCAGTCCGTGGACGACACCGACGGTGTGGACCAGAAGGTCACGACGACCGTCGCCATGGACTTCGGGCGCATCACCATCCGCTCCGGGCTCTCGCTCTACCTCTTCGGTACACCGGGTCAGGACAGGTTCTGGTTCCTGTGGGACGAGCTCTCCCAGGGCGCCCTCGGTGCCGTGGTGCTCGCGGACACCCGACGACTCGAGGACTGCTTCCCGGCGGTGGACTACTTCGAGCACCGGCGCATCCCGTTCGTGGTCGCCGTCAACTGCTTCGCCGGAGCCCGCGCCCACGCGGCCCAGGACGTGTCGCGCGCCCTCGACCTCGACCAGGGCACGCCGGTGGTGCTGTGCGACGCACGGGACCGCGACTCGGGGAAGGAGGTGCTGATCCGCCTCGTCGAGTACGCCGGGCGGATGCACACCGCCCGGCTGCTGGACTCCGTGGGCTGACGTGTGAGCCGGCCCGGGCAGGCCGGTTCTATTCGGCGACGGAGGAATAGGCCAGAACCTTCTCGACCCGTACCCGGACGAGGAGTTCTCCCGGAACGCCGTTGCGGGCTCCGAACTCCTCCGCCCGGTCCTCACCCATGTACCGGGCACCGAGCCGTGTCGCCCAGTGCCGCACCTCCTCCAGGTCCTCCGACAACTCGGCCCGCCCGTGCAGCACGACGAAGTCGTACGGAGGGTGGTCGTCGTCCACACACAGGGCGACCCGGCCGTCCCTGGCCAGATTCCGCCCCTTCACGGTCTCCTTACCCGTGTTGAAGACCACGTCGTCGCCGTCCAGCAGGAACCAGATCGGTGCCACATGCGGCCTGCCGTCGGCGCGGACCGTGGAGAGCTTCCCGGTGCGGGTCCCGTGCGAGACGAAGGCCCGCCATTCCTCGTCGGTCATCTTCTGTGCCATACCTCCATCCTGCTTGCCGGGACGGCGGCTGTGGTGAAGGCTGGCTGACCGGATCCTCCGGCCAGGGAGAGCTACGACACGGGGAGAGCGGACCATGGCGCAGAACACGGAGCTCGGCTGGCTCCTGGACGACCTGACCGAGCGCGTGGAGCCCATACGGCACGCGCTGGTCCTGTCCAACGACGGACTGGTGACCGGCACCAGCACCGGGCTGCGGCGCGAGGACGCCGAGCACCTCGCCGCCGTCTCGTCCGGTCTGCACAGTCTGGCCAAGGGCTCAGGCCGCCACTTCGGCGCCGGCCAGGTACGGCAAACCATGATCGAATTTGAGGACGCGATTCTGTTCGTCACGGCGGCCGGGCCCGGAAGCTGCCTGTGCGTGCTCAGCGCCGCCGAGTCGGACATCGGCCAGATCGCCTACGAGATGACACTGATGGTGAACCGGGTCGGGGAGCACCTCGCCGTGGCCGACCGAGAGCGGGAGCACAAGCCCGCAGTGGACCTCTGACCTGCGTCGACGGTGGAGCGAGCGGAGTTTTCCACAGGCCCGTTCCGGAATCCGGCGATGGGGCTACGGTCTTTTCCGACGCGGGAGCACACGGCGCCCGCAGCGGACTCCACGGGGGAGAACGGCCATGCCCGGACACACGATCACGCCCGTCATCGCGGAAACCACCGGAGCCGCGGACATCACGTCGCGGCTGGCGTCGCCGGCGTTGGGCCGCGCCGCACGTGAACTGGGCCTCAGGCGCGGTGAGTTGGACCTCGCCGTCCAGCTCGGCTGTGTGCGGACGGTACCCGACGACAGGGGAGGGGGCCGCCGCGTCACGCGCGCCGAAATCGACCGGGTCCGCTGCGAGGACGGGTTCCCCGAGACGCTCCGGGAACGGGTGGCGACGGTGGGCACCAGGGACGGCGCGGCCTTGATGGACGTGACGCCCGCCCGGTTCACACGGTTCGCACGCCTGGGTCTGATCGTGCCGGTGAAGTGGTACCTGAACCGCTACCGTGCCGTGGTGTGGCTGTATCTGGCCGAGGAGGTCCAGCAGTTCGCCTCCGGGGAGGCGAACGCGCCGCTGCTCACCGGCCGGACGCCGGAGGGGCTGCGTGACCAGTTGGACGCGGGGCTGGACCTGCGGCCCCGCAACTGGCGTGGGCGGCACCTCGGATTCCGGCTGCGGCTGACGGAGGATCCGTGGGCTAAGGCCGCCGTGGTGGCGTCCCTGCTGGACCCGGCGCACGTGGCGGATGTCGTCCGCGATCCGTACGAGCGCGCCGAGCTGTACCGCCTGCGACCTGCGCAGTCCGTGCAGTGGCCGCCCGACTCGCCCGCGGCCCGGATCGCCGCGCGGATCATGATCGCGGACGACCCCGACGAGGTCGGCTGGCTCCGGGCCGATCTGGGCCGAGCGCTGAGCGAGGCGCGGCGAGAGCGGCCCGCGTCGTGGCTGTCACCGGGAGTCCCCGACGACGACCTCCGGCCCGCGACCGTCCACCGTCCTGCGCCGGTCCATGGAGCCGGGGCCGCGACGGTCTGCGGGAACACGACCGTGCACAGGGCCACGGACGTGGGCCGGACCGCGAGCTTCAGCGAAACGGCCATCCCGGGTGAGGCTGTGGCCCACACCGGGACCATGCCCGACCGGCAGGCGATGGCCGGGCGGCATGAACAGACGCCGTCGCGAGGCGTGCTCGGGTGGCTGCGCCGCAGAAACCCCTGACCGGGTGCTGGTCGACGCGGGCGCGGGACAGGCGTGCCGTCACCGCTCGAGCCGGCGGAAGAGTCCCTCCTGGACGACCGAGACGAGCAGGCGACCCTCGACGTCATAGATGCGGCCCCGGGCAAGACCCCGACCACCCACCGCGATCGGGGACTCCTGGTCGTACAGGAACCACTCGTCAGCGCGGAACGGCCGGTGGAACCACATGGCATGGTCCAGCGACGCCATGTCGAAGCCCCGCGGCCCCCAGAGCGGTTCGACGGGGATGCGGACGGCGTCCAGGAGCGTCATGTCGCTCGCGTACGTCAGCGCGCAGGTGTGTACGAGCGGATCGTCCCCGAGCGGGCCCACGGCACGCATCCACACCGCGCTGCGCGGCTCGGCGTCCTTGATCTCGTCGCTGCTCCAGCGCAACCGGTCCACATAGCGGATGTCGAACGGCTGACGCCGGGCCATCCGCTCCAGCGTCTCGGGCAGCGCGCCCAGATGCTCCTTGACCTCCTGCGTGACCGTCGGCAGTGACTCCGGGTCCGGTACCTCGCGGGCCGGCGGCAACTGGTGCTCGAAGCTCCCCTCTTCAGGCTTGTGAAAGGAGGCGGTCAGATTGAAGATCGTGCGGCCCTGCTGCACGGCCGTGACCCGCCGGGTAGTGAAGGACCTTCCGTCACGGACCCGTTCGACCTGGTACACGATGGGCACGCCCGGTATGCCCGGGCGCAGGAAGTACGCGTGCAGCGAGTGCACCGGCCGTTCGCCGTCCGTGGTGCGGCCGGCGGCGACCAGCGCCTGGCCGGCCACCTGGCCGCCGAAGACCCGCTGCAAGGACTCCTGGGGACTGCGGCCACGGAAGATGTTGACCTCGATCCGCTCCAGGTCGAGCAGGTCGACGAGCCTCTCGGCTGGGTTCGTCATGGGTGGTGTGCTCCTGTGCTCACAGCTGGCCGACGTCGGTGACCCGGACGACGGCGCGGCCCTCCGCGTCGGAGGCCGCGAGGTCGATCTCGGCGCTGATGCCCCAGTCGTGGTCGCCGTTCGGATCGGCGAAGATCTGCCGCACCCGCCACAGCCCGTGCTCCGGCTCCTCCTCGATGATCAGCAGCTTGGGGCCGCGGGCGTCGGGGCCGGTGCCGAGTTCGTCGTACTCGTCCCAGTACTTGTCCATCGCCGCGCCCCACGCCTCGGCGTCCCAGCCGGCCTCGGCGTCCATCTCGCCGAGCTCCTCGATCTGGTCGAGGGCGGCGAGCTCCACGCGGCGGAACATGGCGTTGCGGACCAGCACCCGGAAGGCGCGCGCGTTCGCGGTGACCGGCTTGACCTCGTCTGCCTTCTCCTGGGCCTCCTCGGCCGTCATCTCCTCCGGGTTGGCCAACTGCTCCCACTCGTCCAGCAGACTGGAGTCGACCTGGCGCACCATCTCGCCCAGCCAGGCGATCAGGTCCTCCAGATCGTCCGACTTCAGGTCGTCCGGCACGGTGTGATCGAGGGCCTTGTAGGCACTGGCCAGGTAGCGCAGCACGATGCCCTCGGTGCGTGCCAGCTCGTAGAACGAGACGAACTCCGTGAAGGAGAGCGCCCGTTCGTACATGTCGCGGATGACCGACTTCGGCGAGAGCGGATGGTCGCCGACCCAGGGATGGCTCTTGCGGTAGGTGTTGTACGCCTGGAAGAGCAGCTCCTCCAGCGGCTTGGGGTAGCTGACGTCCTGGAGCCGCTCCATGCGTTCCTCGTACTCGACGCCGTCCGCCTTCATCGCGGCCACGGCCTCGCCACGCGCCTTGTTCTGCTGCGCGATGAGGATCTGACGCGGGTCGTCCAGCGTGGACTCGACGACGGAGACCATGTCGAGGGCGTAGGACGGGGACTCGGGATCGAGGAGTTCGAACGCGGCCAGCGCGAAGGTGGACAGCGGCTGGTTGAGCGCGAAGTCCTGCTGGAGATCGACCGTGAGGCGCACGATGCGGCCGGTGGCGTCCGGCTCGTCGAGCTTCTCGACGATGCCGCCGTCCAGCAGCGAGCGGTAGATCGCGATCGCCCGCCGGATGTGCCGCAGCTGCTGCTTGCGCGGCTCGTGGTTGTCCTCCAGCAGATGGCGCATCGCCTCGAAGGCATTGCCCGGGCGGGCGATCACCGACAGCAGCATCGTGTGGGTGACCCGGAAGCGCGAGGTGAGCGGCTCCGGCTCGGAGGCGATCAGCTTCTCGAAGGTGTTGTCCGTCCAGCCTACGAAGCCTTCCGGCGCCTTCTTGCGCACCACCTTGCGACGCTTCTTCGGGTCGTCGCCGGCTTTGGCGAGCGCCTTCTCGTTCTCGATGACGTGCTCCGGCGCCTGCGCCACGACGAGGCCGGCCGTGTCGAAGCCGGCGCGCCCGGCACGGCCCGCGATCTGGTGGAACTCCCGGGCGCGGAGGGTGCGCACCCGGTTGCCGTCGTACTTGGTCAGGGCCGTGAAGAGCACGGTGCGGATGGGGACGTTGACGCCGACGCCCAGGGTGTCGGTGCCGCAGATCACCTTCAGCAGGCCGGCCTGGGCCAGCTTCTCCACCAGGCGGCGGTACTTCGGCAGCATGCCGGCGTGGTGGACGCCGATGCCGTGCCGCACGTAACGGGAGAGGTTGCGGCCGAACTTGGTGGTGAAGCGGAAGTTGCCGATCAGTTCGGCGATCTGGTCCTTCTCCTCCCGCGAGCACATGTTGATGCTCATCAGCGCCTGGGCCCGTTCCACGGCCTGCGCCTGGGTGAAGTGGACGATGTAGACAGGGGCCTGCCGGGTTTCCAGCAGTTCAGTGAGCGTCTCGGTGAGCGGGGTGCGCCGGTACTCGTAGGAGAGCGGCACCGGACGGGTCGCCGAGCGCACCACCGCCGTGGGGCGACCGGTGCGGCGGGTCAGGTCCTTCTCGAACATCGAGACGTCGCCGAGCGTCGCCGACATCAGGATGAACTGTGCCTGTGGCAGCTCCAGGATCGGGATCTGCCACGCCCAGCCACGGTCACCCTCGGCGTAGAAGTGGAACTCGTCCATCACGACCTGGCCGACGTCGGCCTGCCTGCCGTCACGCAGCGCGATCGACGCCAGGACCTCGGCCGTACAGCAGATCACAGGCGCGTCGGCGTTGACGGAGGCGTCACCGGTCAGCATGCCGACGTTCTCGGTGCCGAAGAGCTTGCACAGCTCGAAGAACTTCTCCGAGACGAGTGCCTTGATCGGCGCGGTGTAGAAGGTGACCTCGTCCCGGGCGAGCGCCGCGAAGTGCGCGCCCGCGGCGATCATGCTTTTGCCGGATCCGGTGGGAGTCGAAACGATCACGTTCGCTCCCGAGACCACCTCGATCAGCGCCTCCTCCTGGTGCGGATAGAGGGTGAGCCCGCGCTCCCCGGCCCACGACTCGAAGGCTTCATAGAGGGCGTCGGGGTCTGCGGTCTGCGGGAGCTGATCGATGAGGGTCACGTCCCCATCTTGCCTGCCCTCGCACCCGATGAGGGAATCGGCTGCCGACCCGAAGATCTTGAACGCTACGCTGTGGCGCCGACAGTACGTCGACGCACACGGACAACTGGACAGCGCTACAAGAGGAATGGGGCGGGATGCGGCCATGATGGGACCAGCACACTCACTGTCGGGGGCCGCGGCCTGGCTCGGGGTGGGAGCGGCCGCCGCAGCGTCGGGTCATCCGATGCCCTGGCCGGTCCTTCTCGTCGGTGCGCTGATCTGCGCAGGTGCCGCGCTTGCCCCTGATCTGGATCACAAGGCGGCCACCATCTCGCGGGCCTTCGGCCCCCTCTCCCGCTGGATCTGCGAGATCGTCGACAAGCTGTCGTACGCCGTCTACAAGGCGACCAGGAAGCCGGGCGATGCTCGCCGGTCGGGAGGTCACCGCACGCTCACGCACACCTGGCTGTGGGCGGTGCTGATCGGGGTGGGAACGGCCGTGGCGGCCGTCACGGGCGGCCGCTGGACGGTGCTGGCCATCCTCTTCGCGCACATGGTGCTGGCCATCGAAGGACTGCTGTGGCGGGCGGCGCGCGGTTCGAGCAGCGATGTGCTGGTGTGGCTGCTGGCCGCGACCAGCGCGTGGATTCTGGCCGGCATACTCGACAAACCGGGCAACGGTGCCGACTGGCTGTTCACGGCGCCGGGCCAGCACTACCTGTGGCTCGGCCTGCCGATCGTCCTCGGCGCCCTGGTGCACGACATCGGGGACGCGTTGACGGTTTCCGGCTGCCCGATCCTGTGGCCGATCCCTCTGGGCCGCAAGCGCTGGTATCCGGTGGGCCCGCCGAAGGCACTGCGGTTCCGGGCGGGCAGCTGGGTCGAGCTGAAGGTGCTGATGCCGGCGTTCATGCTGCTGGGCGGGGTGGGCTGCGCGGCGGCGCTCAACGTCATCTGAGGGCAGCCGGAGGACGACGGCCGTTCGACGAGCGCGGCAACCTACTGCCCGGAGTCGCCGTCTGCTCCCTGTCCCCTGGCGTAACGCCGCTCGAAGCGGGCGATGCGCCCCTCCGTGTCCACCGTGCGGGCCTTGCCCGTGTAGAAGGGGTGGCTTTCGGAGGAGATCTCGACGTCCACCACCGGATACGTCGTCCCGTCGTCCCACTCGATGGTCTGGTCACTGGTCGCGGTCGACCGGGTGAGGAAGGCGTAGCCGGCGGCGCGGTCGCGGAAGACGACGGGGCGGTAGTCGGGGTGCTTGTCCTGCTGCATGGGGCCTCCTTGCGTGGCGCGTGCGGCGGGTGGCGTTCAGCCGGGCAGTGTGTCCTCGTCGACGATGTGCACCGCCGCCTCCTCGGCCGAGGCCGCCGCGCCGTCGATGCCGACGTCGGTGGCGACCAGCCCGTTCTCCTCGTCCTCGTGCGCCCCTTCGTCCGGGGCGACGAGACGGCCGGAGCGGGCGTCGCCGACCTCGTTGTCCAGGGGTTCCCCCTCGCCGTCGGACCAGTCCCCGATGCCGTCGTCGTCCGGGACGGGGATGTCCGGGATCTCCTCGGCGAGTCGCTGGTCCAGGGTTTCGCCCCGATGCCCCTCGGCCGCGGTCACGCCCACGTGCTCCACCGCCCAGGGCCGCTCGGGCGGCGACCAGCCCCGGTCGAGCGGGTTGGTGACGCCGTCGCTCTCCAGGGTGTCCTCGGCGTCGAGCAGCCCCGCGTCGTCCTGCACCTCGGATCCGTCGGGCTGGTAGACGTCGTCGCCCCATCCCTCGGTGCTGTCCACAGATACCTCCAGGTGGTGGGACGGAACCGATTGCCGCCATGCACGCGTCGCGGACGCCGGGAACCACTCGGACGGGTCGCGCCCTCCCGAGCCGGACGGTTCCGGCACGTCCCCCGGGCTGGTGCCACCTCCAGCCTTCCACCCCCCGTCGGCACCGCGCAACGGCAGCCGGACAGCGGCCGGGAAAGGCCGGAGCAGGCGTCTGTGAGCGGGCGGACCGGCGCACCCGCGACGGCAGCGGTCCCGGCGACCGACGGCCCGCCCGGACCGCCGATCCCCGGGCCGCCGATCCCTGGCCGCCCGCCCCGGACCGCCGCCGGGCGGGTGCCCGAGGTCACCCGTGCCAGGAGCGCCACAGCGCCGCGTACGCCCCGTCGGCGGCGACCAGCTCCTCATGGCTGCCCAGCTCGCTGATCCGCCCGTTCTCCACGACGGCGATGACGTCTGCGTCGTGGGCGGTGTGCAGCCGGTGGGCGATGGCGACGACCGTGCGGCCGTCCAGCACACGGGCCAGGGAGCGCTCCAGATGGCGGGCCGCGCGCGGATCGAGCAGGGATGTCGCCTCGTCCAGGACCAGCGTGTGCGGGTCGGCGAGCACCAGCCGGGCCAGCGCGATCTGCTGGGCCTGCGCCGGAGTGAGCGCCAGACCACCGGAGCCCACCTCGGTGTCCAGGCCGTCGTCCAGGGCACGCGCCCAGCCGTCCGCGTCCACGGCCCCGAGGGCGGCCCACAGCTCGGCGTCGACGGCGTCCGTCCGGGCCAGCAGCAGGTTGTCGCGCAGGGAGCCCACGAAGACGTGGTGCTCCTGGTTGACCAGGGCCACATGCGAGCGCACCCGCTCGGCCGACATCCCCGACAGTTCCGCGCCGCCGAGGGTGACGCGGCCGCGGCGGGCGCGTAGATGCCGGCGAGCAGCCGGCCCAGCGTCGACTTGCCCGCGCCGGACGGGCCGACCAGAGCGAGGCGGGTGCCGGGCGCCACTTGCAGGGAGACCTTGTGCAGCACGTCGACGCCCGCGCGGTAGCCGAAACGCACCTCCTCGGCCGCCACGTCACGGCCGGCGGGCGCCAGGGAGGTGTCGCCCGCGTCCGGCTCGATCTCGCGGACCCCGACGAGCCGGGCCAGCGACACCTGGGCCACCTGCAGCTCGTCGTACCACCGCAGGATCAGCCCCACCGGGTCGACGAGCATCTGAGCGATGAGCGCGCCGGTCGTCAGCTGCCCGATGCCGATCCAGCCCTGCAGGACGAACACCCCGCCGATCAACAGGACCGAGGACAGGACGGTGACATGTGTGACGTTGATGACCGGAAAGAGGACCGACCGCAGCCAGAGGGTGTAGCGCTCCCACGCGGTCCACTCCTTGACCCGCCGGTCCGACAGCTCGATGCGCCGGTCGCCGAGGCGGTGGGCCTCGACGGTGCGCCCCGCGTCCACGGTCTCGGCGAGGACCGCGGCCACGGCGGCATACCCGGCGGCTTCGGAGCGGTAGGCGGACGGAGCGCGCTTGAAGTACCAGCGGCAGCCGATCACCAGCAGCGGTACCGCGACGAGCACGGCCGGTGCCAGCGGCGGGGCCGTGACGGTGAGGCCGCCGAGCAGCAGCAAGACCCACACCACGCCGATGGCGAGCTGCGGCACGGCCTCGCGCATGGCGTTGGCGAGCCGGTCGATGTCGGTGGTGATCCTGGACAGCAGGTCGCCGGTACCGGCCCGCTCCAGGACGCCCGGTGGCAGTCTCACCGACCGTACGAGGAAGTCCTCCCGCAGGTCGGCCAGCATCCGCTCGCCGAGCACGGCGCCGTGCAGCCGCACCAGGCGTACGAAGACCGCCTGGACGACGAGCGCGACGACGAACAGTGCGACGGTGCGTTCAAGATGAAGTTCCCGGGCGCCGTCCGAGACGCGCTCCACGAGCCCGCCCAACAGGTACGGGCCGGCCATCGAGGCGACCACGGAGACCGTGTTCACGGCGATGAGCAGCAGGAAGGGGCGGCGGTGCCGGCGGAACAGTTCGGCCACGTAGGCGCGTACGGTCCCCGGGGCGCCGACGGGCAGCGTGGTCGCCGTCGTCGGGGCCGCCGGGTCGTACGCCGGTGGCGCCACGCCGATCATGCGGTCTCCTCGATCTCTTCCAGGTCTTCCAGCTCGTGCAGTTCGGCCAGGACGTCGGCGCGCGCGGCGGCTTCGTCGTCGGTCTCGCGGGTGACGACCGAGCGGTACCGGGGTTCGGCGTGCACCAGGTCGCGGTGCAGGCCGACCGCCGCGACCTCCCCTTCGTGCACCAGCACGACCCGCTCCGCTCGGTCCAGGAGCAGGGGCGAGGAGGTGAACACGACCGTCGTGCGACCCGCCCGCAGGCGGCGGATCCCGTCGGCGATCCGTGCCTCGGTGTGCGAGTCGACGGCGGACGTCGGCTCGTCCAGGACCAGCACCTGCGGGTCCGTGATGAGCGACCGGGCCAGGGCGAGCCGCTGGCGCTGGCCGCCGGACAGGGACCGGCCGCGCTCGGTGATCCGCGCGTCCATCGGGTCGTCGATGTCCGTCGACCCCTCCACGAGGGCGTCCAGGACATCACCGCACTGCGCGGCGGCGAGCGCCTCCTCGGCGCCGACCTCACCGGAGGCGGGTACGTCGAGCAGTTCGCGCAGGGAGCCGGACAACAGCACCGGATCCTTGTCCTGGACGAGGACGGCGGTGCGGGCCGTCCGGAGCGGCAGCTCGTCCAGCGGGACGCCGCCCAGCAGCACAGAGGTGTCCTCCTCCGCGGGGTGTCCGCCCAGCCGTTCGGCCAGCACCCCCGCCGCGTCCGGGTCGCCGCAAACGACGGCGGTGAACTGTCCCGCGGGCGCGAGCAGGCCGGTTCGCGGGTCGTAGAGGTCTCCGGTCGGCAGGCTCGCCTCGCGGGAGCCCGCGGCGTCCGTGGCGCGGTCCAGGGACAGCACCCGGGCCGCACGCCGGGCGGACGGCCGGGAGAAGGAGTACGCCATGGCGATCTCCTGGAAGTGCTGCAGAGGATAGGTGAGCAGCATGACGGCGCTGTACACGGTCACCAGCTCACCGACCGCGATACGCCCCTCATGGGCCAGCTGTACGCCGCGCCAGACGAGCGCGATCATCAGCAGACCCGGCATCAGCACCTGGATCGCCGCGATCAGCGACCACATGCGGGCGCTGCCCACGGCCGCGTTGCGGACTTCCTGGGAGGCCCGGCGGTAGCGCTCCAGGAACAGTTCCTCGCCGCCGATGCCGCGCAGCACCCTCAGGCCCGCGACGGTGTCCGAGGCCAGCTCGGTGGCGCGGCCCGCCTTCTCGCGCTGGACGTCGGCGCGCCGGGTCGCCCGGGGCAGCAGCGGCAGCACGGTGAGGGCCAGCGCCGGCACGCCCACCGCCACGATGACGCCGAGCGCGGGCTGGTAGACGACGAGCGCGACGCAGACCGCCACGACGGTGAGCGCGGCCGCGCTGAACCGCGAGACGGCCTCAACGAACCAGCCGATCTTCTCGACGTCACCGGTGGAGACCGCGACGACCTCACCGGCCGCCACCCGCCGGGTCAGGGCGGAGCCGAGCAGGGCCGTCCTGCGCGCCAGGAGCTGCTGGACCCGCGCGGCGGCGGTGATCCAGTTGGTGACCGCGGTGCGGTGCAGCATGGTGTCGCCGAGCGCGATGCCGGCCCCGCACAGCAGGAGCAGTCCGCCCGTCAGTGCGAGCCGGGTGCCCGACCGGTCGACGACGGCCTGCACGGCGAGACCGACGCAGAACGGCAGCCCGCAGACGGAAAGGAAGTGCAGCAGCCCCCAGGCCAGGGACTTCAGTTGGCCGCCCAGTTGGTTCCGGCCGAGCCACCACAGGAATCGGGGACCCGAGCGTGCGTCCGGCACACCCGGGTCGGGATACGGAAGGTCGTGAATCTGCATGACGTCCCAGTGGCTCGTGTCAGCGGAAACGGGTGGTGGGGCAGGACGGGACAGCGTCTGCGGGTCCGACGCCTGCCCGTGACAAGCCGTGACAGCGTCGCGTCGGAACGCGTCCGGAAGCAAACGGTTTTCCGCCCCCGCAGACGAGAACCGGCCCCCGCCCGTTGCGTGCGGCCGAATGGCAGACATCCGGACGGAAGGGTCCGGAAAGCGATGTGACGATACGACATATGCGAACAGGTGGTGTGCGCGGTGCGGCGGTGGACAGGTGGATGGTGGCGGCGGCCTGCGGTGTGCTGCTGATGTCCGTGCCCGGGTGTGGCGGTTCGGCGGGCGAGAGCCACCGGGCGAAGGGCCCCGATCCGACACGGGACGGCCGGACCCTTCGTGGTGCTCCGGGGAACGGGGCCGGGAGGACACCTGCGCCCACGCACGGGCCGAGCCGCATTCCGGGCGTCGGTGACGGGTTGTACCGGCGGATCCCCGACGGGTCGCGTCAGGTCGTCGTGGTCTACGGCGACGACGAGGACTCTCCGGAGTCCACGGTCGCGCTCTACCTGAAGGAGGGCTCGGCCTGGAAGGAGTCGGGGCGCTGGCGCGGGCACAACGGGAAGGCGGGCTGGACGACGGACCACTACCTGGGCGATCTGCGCAGTCCGGTCGGCGTGTTCACGCTCAGCGACGCCGGCGGTCTCCTCGACGATCCGGGGACGAAGCTCCCGTACAGCCAGGGGGACTCGTACCAGGCGCCGGCGGGCTTGGACGAGTCGCACCGGAACGTCTTCGACTACGTCATCGCCATCGACTACAACCGGCTCAGGGGCACCCCGCCCCACGATCCGGCCCGCCCCGAGGGTGAGGAGAAGGGCGGCGGCATCTGGCTGCACGTGGATCACGAAGACGGCACGCTGGCCTGTGTCACGCTGCCCGAATCCGGTATGAGGCACCTGCTGCGCGTGCTCGATCCCGACCAGGAGCCCGTGGTGGTGATGGGCGACAGGGCGCACCTGAGGGCCTGGGGGCAACCGGACGTACTCCCTGACGCCCAGTGAGGCCCCTTGCGCACGGGCGGAGTCCCGGTGGGAAACGCGACGGGGGAAGCCGGTGTCGCTGCGCAGGTCGGCCCCACCGCCGGCGCGGCCAGGGAACCCGCACGAGAGGCCTGACGCAACCAGGGGGCGCGGCTGACTTCGAGCCGGGAGCCGCGCCCCGCCACATGCCGTTCAGGCGCGTGATGTCAGCACCGGTGCTCCCGTCCGGCTGCGAGGTCGCCCTCGGCCGGCAGGGCGACGTCCCCGCCGTCGATCAGTGTGGTGAGCAGATCGCCCAGCACCTCACGCTGCTCGTCCGTCAAGGGAGCGAGAATCTCCTCGGCCGCGGACCGACGCGCACCGCGCAAAGCGCGCAATGCCCTGCGCCCCTCGTCCGTGACCTCTATCCGGATCACCCGCCGATTGGTCGGATCCGGTACCCGGCGCACCCTGCCGCTCGCCTCCAGGCCGTCGACCAGCGTGGTGACCGCTCGCGGCACCACCTCGAGGCGCTCGGCGAGATCCGCCATGCGGGGCGGTGAGCTGAAGTGGGCGAGTGTGCGCAGCAGCCGGGACTGGGCCGGGGTGATGCCCAGGTCGCACCGCTCCAGATGGCGCTTCTGGATGCGGTGGACCCGACGGGTGAGCCGCAGCAGCTGCTCGGCGAGCAGGCTGTCCGGATCGGGGGTCGTCATGCGGGAACAATATCAGGACGTTGTGCATTGTGAGTATAGGTAACAATGAGCTAGGATCCCGATACCCGTCCCGACGCGTCCACGACGCGTTCCGACGCCTCACCTCCGTAGGAGCCCATGCACCCCGACCAACCCACCTGGACACCGTCGCCCGGCGACTCGCCGGAGAAGCCGCGGCAGGTCCGCCGCATCCTGAAGCTCTTCAGGCCGTACAGAGGCCGACTCGCGATCGTCGGCCTGCTGGTCGGCGCCGCATCGCTGGTCTCCGTGGCCACGCCATTCCTGCTGAAGGAGACCCTGGACGTCGCGATCCCGCAGGGCCGCACCGGTCTGCTGACCCTGCTCGCCCTCGGCATGATCCTCAGCGCCGTCGTCACCAGCGTCTTCGGTGTGCTGCAGACCCTGATCTCCACCACCGTCGGCCAGCGCGTCATGCACGACCTGCGCACCGCGGTCTACGGCCGACTGCAGCGCATGTCGCTCGCCTTCTTCACCCGCACCCGCACGGGCGAGGTGCAGTCCAGGATCGCCAACGACATCGGCGGCATGCAGGCGACGGTCACCTCGACCGCGACCTCCCTGGTGTCCAACCTCACCAGCGTGGTCGCCACCATCGTCGCCATGGTCGCCCTCGACTGGCGCCTCACCGTGGTCTCGCTGCTCCTGCTGCCGCTGTTCGTGTGGATCAGCCGGCGCGTCGGCAACGAACGCAAGAAGATAGCCACCCAGCGCCAGAAGCAGATGGCCGCGATGGCCGCCACCGTCACCGAGTCGCTCTCCGTCAGCGGCATCCTGCTCGGCCGCACGATGGGCCGCGCCGACTCCCTCACCCAGTCCTTCGGGCGTGAGTCCGAGAGCCTGGTCGACCTCGAGGTGAAGTCCAACATGGCGGGCCGTTGGCGCATGGCCGTCATCACGATCGTCATGGCCGCCATGCCCGCCGTCATCTACTGGACCGCCGGGCTGGCGCTCCAACTCGGCGGCCCGTCCATCTCGATAGGCACCCTGGTCGCGTTCGTCTCGCTCCAGCAGGGCCTGTTCCGGCCGACGGTCAGCCTGCTCTCCACCGGCGTCCAGATCCAGACCTCCCTGGCGCTCTTCCAGCGCATCTTCGAGTACCTCGACCTGCCCATCGACATCACCGAACCCGACGAGCCGGTCCACCTCGACCAGGTCAAGGGCGAGATCCGTTTCGAGGACGTCGAGTTCCACTACGACGACAAGAGCGGCCCGGTCCTCAAGGACATCGACATCACCGTCCCGGCAGGCGGCAGCCTGGCCGTGGTGGGACCCACCGGCTCCGGGAAGTCCACGCTCGGCTACCTGGTGCCCCGGCTGTACGACGTGACGGGTGGGCGGGTCACGCTCGACGGCGTGGACGTGCGCGATCTGGACTTCGACACGCTCGCCCGCGCGGTCGGCGTCGTCTCCCAGGAGACCTACCTCTTCCACGCCTCGGTCGCCGACAATCTGCGCTTCGCCAAGCCGGACGCCACCGAGGAGGAGTTGTACGCGGCGGCCGGGGCGGCCCAGATCCACGACCACATCATGTCCCTGCCCGACGGGTACGACACGGTCGTCGGCGAGCGCGGCCACCGCTTCTCGGGCGGTGAGAAACAGCGGCTCGCCATCGCCCGCACCATCCTGCGCGATCCGCCGGTGCTCATCCTCGACGAGGCGACCAGCGCGCTCGACACGCGGACCGAGCACGCCGTCCAGGAGGCCATCGACGCCCTGTCGGCCAACCGCACGACACTCACCATCGCGCACCGGTTGTCCACCGTCCGCAGCGCCGACCAGATCGTCGTCCTCGACTCCGGACGCGCGGTCGAACGCGGCACGCACGAGGAACTGCTGGAGCTGGACGGCCGGTACGCGGCCCTGGTCCGGCGGGACGCTCAACTGGAGACAACGAGTTGAGGACCGGCGCATCGCGCCTCACGCGGCGGCGACCGGTTCCCCCGCCAGCAGGTGCCTGATGTCCCGCACAGCCGCGCGTCCCGCCCGGTTCGCGCCGATCGTGCTCGCCGACGGGCCGTAGCCGACCAGGTGGATCCGCGGGTCGGCGACCACTCGCGTCCCCTCCATCCGGATGCCGCCGCCCGGCTCGCGCAGCCGCAGCGGAGCCAGGTGGTCGATCGCGGCCCGGAAGCCGGTCGCCCACAGGATCACGTCGGCCTCCACATGCCGCCCGTCGTCCCACTCCACGCCGTCCGGCACGATCCGGTCGAACATCGGCTGCCGGTCCAGCACACCGTCGGCGATCGCCTGCCGGACGGCGTCATTGAGCGGCAGCCCGGTCACGGACACCACGCTCCTCGGCGGCAGCCCCTGCCGCACCCGCTCGTCCACGAGCGCGACGGCAGCCCGTCCCACGTCCTGGGTGAACGCACCCTCGCGGAACACCGGCGGACGCCGGGTCACCCATGTGGTCGCGGCGGCGTAGGGGGCGATCTCCATCAGATGCTGGGTGCCGGACGCGCCGCCACCGACGACGACCACCCGCTGTCCGGCGAACTCCTCGGGCCCGGGGTACTGGGCGGTGTGCACCTGCCGCCCCCGGAAGGTCTCCTGGCCGGGATAGCGCGGCCAGAAGGGCCGGTCCCAGGTACCCGTGGCGTTGATCAGGGCCCGTGTCGACCATGTCCCGGCCGACGTCTCGACGAGCAGCCGCCCCTGTGCGCCCTCCCGCACGGCCCGTACATGCACCGGCCGCCGTACCCGCAGGTCGAAGGTGCGTTCGTAGGTGTCGAAGTACGCGCCGATGACCTCCGACGACGGCCGCGCCGGATCCGCGTCCGTCAGCTCCATTCCCGGCAGTGCGTGCATCCCGTGCACCCTGCCGTAGGTCAGCGACGGCCAGCGGAACTGCCAGGCGCCGCCTGGAGAGGGGGAGTGGTCGAGGACCACGAAGTCGCGCTCCGGCTCGAACCCGGTACGCCGCAGGTGATAGGCGCTGGACAGGCCGGCCTGCCCAGCGCCTGTGACGACCACGTCGACCTCGCGTGTGTTGTTCACGCTTCCACCAACCCTGTCGCGGGCGTGGATCTTCCCGGCGGGTCAGCGTCCGCTCGCGACGAGGAGCGGCGCGCCCGCCGCTGTGGGCCCGCGGTCCAGCAGCCCGCGAGCCGCAAGTTCCGGGATCACGCCCTCCCCGAACCAGTACGCCTCCTCCAGATGCGGATAGCCGGACAGCACGAAGTGCTCGATGCCGAGCGCGTGGTACTCCTCGATCCGGTCGGCGACCTCGACGTGGCTGCCGACGAGCGCGGTGCCCGCCCCGCCGCGGACCAGACCGACGCCCGCCCACAGGTTGGGGTGGATCTCCAGCGCCTCCCGCGAGCCGCTGTGCAGGGCCAGCATCCG
This sequence comes from Streptomyces cynarae, assembly GCF_025642135.1. Lineage (NCBI taxonomy): Bacteria > Bacillati > Actinomycetota > Actinomycetes > Kitasatosporales > Streptomycetaceae > Streptomyces > Streptomyces cynarae. Next base: position 7,797,967 of record NZ_CP106793.1, read on the forward strand.
CTGCTGGCCCACCGACTCGCTGCGGCCGAGCGCCGCCTGCGCTGCCGTGACCGTGTCCGCGTCGAGATCGTCGAGCAGCCGGTCCGCGCTCGCCCAGGCCTCGGCGGCGGAGTCTCGGGAGATGGTGTGCAACCGGATCCCGAAGCGGACCGTGCGCCCCTCCCGCTCGGCGAGCGAGCGAACCCAGTCGATCTTCTCCTTGACCTGGGCGGGAGGCTCGCCCCAGGTCAGATACACGTCCGCATGCCGCGCGGCGACCGGTCCGGCCGCCGGCGACGAGCCGCCGAAGAACAGCTGCGGCAGCGGGTCGGGCGGTACCGCGGTGAGCCCGCCCTCGACCTGGTAGTGGGTGCCGTCGAAGTCGTACGGCTGCCCGCCCCACACCCCGCGGACGACCGTCAGGAACTCGTCGGTCCTGGCATAGCGCCGGTCGTGGTCGAGACTGTCGCCGAAGCGCCGCTGTTCGGCCGAGTCGCCACCCGTGACGACGTTGAGCAGCAGCCGGCCACGCGTGACACGTTGGTACGTCGCCGCCATCTGCGCGGCGAGCGTCGGCGAGATCAGCCCCGGACGGAAGGCGACCAAAAACTTCAGCCGCTCGGTGTGCTGGGCGAGCGCGACCGTGGTCAGCCAGGCGTCCTCGCACCAGGTGCCGGTCGGGGTCAGGACCGCCTCGAAGCCCAACTGCTCGGCGGCCTTGGCGATCTGAGCCAGGTACTCGATGTCCGGCGGGCGCACCCCGCGCAGCTGCCGGGTGGCACCCGCCGCGTTGGGCGCGTAGGCGTGCCGGTCCACGAGGGTGCGGCCGTCCCCACCCGTCGGCAGGAACCAGTGAAGCCGTACGGTCATGTCACGACTCCTTCAGGACACGGGGCGCCGCGGTGGACGGGGGCAGGTTGCCGTTGAACTCGGTGTCCACGAAGTCGCCGAAGTTCACCTTGCGAGGGATGAGCTTCAGGCTGGTGAACGTGTCCGCGATCTGCTGCTCGGAGGCGATCAGCGACTTGTCCACCGCGACCGGGACCCGGGAGGCGTTGGTGCGCTTCACCGCGGCGAGCGCCACCTCGTACGACAGACCGGTGTCCTTCGCCCACACCTTGGCCCAGGCCTCGGGGTGCGCGTAGACCCAGCCCTGCGCGCGCCGCAGCCGCTCAAGGTAGTCCCTGATGGCAGCGGCCTTCTTGTTGTCCTTCAGGGCGCTCGGAGCCGCCACCTGGAAGGTGAGGCCGTTGGTCACGCCGTCGCCGGTGGTGAGGACGCGTCCCTGGCCCCCTTGCAGCACCTGCGAGGTGTACGGGTCCCACACCGCCCAGGCGTCGACCTTGCCGCTGGTGAACGCGGCCAGGGCGTCGGCCGGCTGCAGGTACTCGACCTTCACGTCGCTCAGCTTCAGCCCGGCCTTGTTGAGGGAGGCGACCAGCTGGTAGTGCGCGGACGAACCCTGCGCCACCGCAATCGATCTGCCCCTGAGCTGCTGCACCGCGCTCAGCCGGGAGTTCTTCGATACGAGGATGGCGTCGCCCTTGGACGTGCCGTGCCAGGCGGCCACCACCGTGATCTTCGAGTCGGCGCCCGCGGCGAAGACCGGTGGGGTGTTGCCGACGCCCCCGATGTCGACGGCGCCCGCGTTGACCGCCTCCAGCAGGGGCGGCCCGGAGGTGAAGGTGGACCACTTGATCTTGTAGTCGAGGTTCTTGAGCTCACCGGCGGCCTCCAGGACCGCCTCGGAACCTCCCTTCTGGTCCCCGACGTTGAGGGTGAGGGAGCCCTTGCCGTCGGTTCGGCCGCCGGCCGAGGTCTCGGCAGCGGAGTTCCCACCGCAGGCGGTGAGCAGCAGGGCGAAGGGCAGGAGCAGCGCGGCGGGCAGGAGGCGTCGTCGCATGACGGATCCGTTCGTGTGTGTGAGTTAGAGGAATGAGCGGGGGAGTCAGCCGGCTTCGGCGGCCGTGGCGACGCCGAGGCGTTCCAGCAGCCCGGCGCGCACCTCCGCGAAGCGGGGGTCGGTGATGTTGCGAGGGCGGTCCAGGTCGACCGTCGTCTCGTGGGCGATGACGCCGCCGTCCATCACCAGGACGCGGTCGGCGAGCAGCACCGCCTCCTCGACGTCGTGCGTGACCAGCAGAACGGCGCAACCGCGCCGCTGCCACAGCTCGCCCACCAGGCGCTGGGCCTTGATGCGGGTGAGCGCGTCGAGCGCGCCGAACGGCTCGTCGAGCAGCAGAAGATCCGGTTCGCGCACCAGGGCGCGCGCCAGGGATGCACGCTGGGCCTCGCCGCCGGAGAGGGTCTTCGGCCAGGCGTCCGAGCGGTGCGTCAGGCCGACCTCCTCCAACGCCTTTTCGGCGACGGTGCGTTCGGGCTTGCCGGGCAGCCCGAGCAGCACATTGCGCCACACCTTCTTCCACGGCATCAGCCGGGGCGTCTGGAAGGCGACCGCCTTGCGGCGCGGGACGAGGACGGTGCCCTCGATGTCGCGGTCGAGGCCGGCGAGGATGCGCAGCAGGGTCGACTTGCCGCAGCCGCTGCGGCCCAGCAGAGCCACGAACTCTCCCGGTCGCACGTCGAGTTTCAGTCGTTCGATGACGGCGCGTCCGTCGAAGGAGCGGGTGAGCCCCTCGACACGGACGGCCGAGGCGGGGGCGGGGGGCTTGGCGGCGCCGGTCGTCACCGGCCCGTGAACGTCGGTCGCCATTGCAGCAGCAGCCTTTCGAGGGAGCGGACGATGAAGTCGGCGAGCAGGCCGAAGAAGGCGTAGACGATCAGGCAGACCATGATCACGTCGGTCCGCAGGAAGTCCCGCGCCTGGACCATGAGGAAGCCGATCCCGGCATCCGCGTTGACCTGCTCGGCGAACACCAGGGCGAGCCACGCGATGCCGAGGGAGTAGCGCAGACCGGTCATCGCGCCGGGCAACGCGCCCGGCAGCACGACATGCCGGACGAGCCCCCACCGGGAGAGCCCCAGGGACTCCCCGGCCTCGATCAGCTGGGCGTCCACGCCGCGGATGCCGGCGTAGACGTTGAGGTAGAGCGGAAAGGTCACGCCGAGGGTGATGATGGCGACCTTCGGGGCCTCGCCGATGCCGAACCAGATGATGAACAGCGGGATCAGGCCGACGAACGGGACCGTTCTCAGCATTTGGACGGGCGCGTCCACGAGGTCCTCGCCGATGCGGAACAGCCCGGAGACGAGGGCCAGTCCGGTGCCGATGACGGTGCCGAGCAGCAGACCGGCCGCCACCCGGCGCAGTGAGGTGCCCATCGCGGAGGGCAGGGATCCGTCGGCGACGAGATCGCCCGCGACCTGAGCGATCCTGCCGGGAGAGGCGAGGACGTCGGAGGGCAACACGCCTGTGCTGCTGAGGAGTTGCCAGAGGGCGAGCAGCAGGAGTGGGCCGGAGGTGCGCCGCAGCCATCGGGGGACGCGGGTGCGGCGAGCGGAGGAGGGAACGAGGGGTTCGAGCTCGGACGGTGCCTGCCCATCTTCCGATATGGCGGAAATGTCGGACTCAGCGGCGCCGGGTGGGGCATGGCTGATGCTCATGAGTGCTCCATCAGGAGGAGAGCGGCCGGACGGGAACGCACCTCGGCGGCGCCGCGTCAGAGGGGGCTCAGACGTGCGGGCAGGGCGGTGCCAAGGCGAGGAGAAGAGGGTGAAAGAGCGGGAAAGGGGGCGTCAGCGGCCGCGGCGACACGCGGCAGAGGCCACCCGCAGCAGGTCGATATGACCGCGCGTGGTGAGCAGGGCTGAACGCAACATGCGGCTGAAAGTAGCCAGATGGCGCCTTCCAGGTCAACGGCGTCTCGACAAGTGGACCGCTCGTATCACCGGACACGCCATCAGTTGTGTGTGAGGTCGGTCGTGTGGGTGACGATGGAGGCATGTCCGATGCCTTCAGCACCCGCGTCCTGAATATCGCCACCGGATCCTCGGAGACGGTCTTCGACCTCACCCGAGAATGTGCGACCTTCCTCCGTGAGGTGAGCAGGGGCCGGGACGGCCTCCTGAACGTTTTCGTGCCGCACGCCACGGCCGGCGTGGCGATCATCGAGACGGGCGCCGGCAGTGACGACGACCTCCTGGCCGCCCTGCACACCCTCCTCCCGGCCGACGATCGTTGGCAGCACCGCCACGGCAGCCCCGGCCACGGCCGCGACCACGTCCTCCCGGCCCTCGTCCCGCCCCACGCGACCCTGCCGGTCATCGGCGGAGAGATGGAACTGGGGACCTGGCAGTCGGTGTGCCTGGTGGACACCAACATCTCTAATGTCAACCGTCAGGTTCGACTGACCTTCCTGGGCTGACCAAGCCGTCCGCCCAGGTCCGGCCGCCAATCCTCCGTATCCTGCGTGTCCGAACGGAGAGATCTTTTGCGTGGTACGGACCTGGAAGTGATCGAACGACCCTACGACGGATGCGGCAAGTGCCTGCTTGGCGTGCGGCGGCTGTCCCGCATGAAGCTGGCCACGTCATCCCCTGAGCGTCAGCGGGAGAGCGTGCTGACGGCTGCTGCGTCCGTCGGCGGCCACATCATCGGCTGGGCCGACGACTGGGAGGTCTCGGGTGCCACCGACCCGATGACGCGCCCGAAGTTGGGCCCCTGGCTCCGCGACGAAAGGGGGCCCTACGACGGCCTGGTTGCCGCCGCCGTGGACCGCCTTGGGCGCAACGTGGTCGACTGCCTGAATACCGGCTACAAGATGCGGGACGAGAAGAAACTGCTCGTCACCTACGGGCATGAGGGCCCCTGGGAGCTGGACGATCCGGCGGACGAGAACCGCTTCACCATGGAGGCGTGGGGCGCGCAAATGGAACTGCGCGCCATTCAGCGCCGTAACCGTGACGCCACCGTCAAGACCAGGGCGGCCGGCCGTCCGAAGGGCAAGCCGTCCTACGGCTTTCAGTACATACGGACGGTGATGGGCGGCAAGATCGACCACGTCGAGCTCCATCCGCACGGCTCGGAGGTCATACGGGAGGTCGCCCGCCGCATTCTGGCCGACCCCGACAACGTCACCCCCAGCAGTGAGGCGGCCCGGCTGAACCGTGCCGGGGAGCTGTCGCCGGCCGATCACCTGGCGGTGCTGTATGGCAAGCAGGCGGGAGGTCGGCCATGGCTGCCGGCCAGCCTCAAGAACATCCTGCTGTCAGAGGCGGCCTTGGGATACCTGATGCACAGGCACAAGCCGGTGCTCGACAAGGAGGGAAACCCCGTCCGCCTCTGCAAAGGGCTGTGGGACCGGGCGACCCATGAGGCCCTGAAGAAGGCAATCCATGGCCGTAGGCCCTTTGGTACGCGCCACTCGAACCGTGCTTACCTGCTCACGGGAGTCGCCCTGTGCGGGCAGTGCCACAATAAGCTCTACACCCAGACCTCGAACAACGACGTGCCGCCCCGCTACACCTGCGCCGCCCGGAACAAGGGATGGTTCCGCGCCCAGGACTGCCGCCCTGCACCGCTCATCCGATCCCATCTTCTCGACAGCTACGTCGAGGAATGGTTCCTGCAGAGGTTCGGCGACGGCTTGATCTACGAGACGGTGTACGACCCGGGGAACGGCATCCCCGAACGCATCGCCGAAACGCGGGCCAACCGCGAACGACTGCGCGCCGACCGCGAGGCCGGGCTGTACGACTCGCCGGACGACGCCGCCTGGTTCCGCGAACGGTACGCAGTCCTGGGACGCGAACTGGCGACCCTCGAGGCCGAACCGCAGCGCGCGCCCGGTATGGTCCGGCGGCCGACTGGTGAGACCGTCGCGGACCGCTGGTTCCGGGCGCCGGACGTGCAGGCCCGTAAGGAGATCCTGATCGACTTCAACGTCCGGGTGACCCTCTTCCCTGCCAGCGCCCCGGTCCGTTGGGTGGCAGGTTTCATGCACGGACCCGAACGGAACTCCATGGCCGCTCTGTAGAGGCTGACTCACGTGGGTGATCCGCTTGCACAGCGGATCACCCACATTGTTTCCCCTACCAGGAAATCCCGGCATGGCCAAGCGGAGTCCCACCGGCAAAATCACCGTATCGCAGACAGTCGAGAGGGTGAGTGGCAGTGGCCGGAATGAAGGAGAAGGAATTGCGTGATGCCGCGGTGGCGGAACTTACGGCGGAGCTCTCGACTGTCGACCGAACGGTCGCCAGCATGGCGTGGACGATAACTGCGCGAGACCGTGAAGTCGATCAGGCCATAGGCGCGGCTTTCCCGTCGGAGCGACGTAAGCGAGCTGAAACTACCGGAAAATTTGTCCGGACCATCCTGATTGATGAGATCGCGATAGAGATAGACAGTGCCGACTACGTCCTCAATCGTCTCGTGCTCCCGAATAGTAAGGGTGAGCAGCATATTTGCGACGGAAGCCGATATTTGAGCCCGAGTTCAAAAACTGGATATCCGTGCGGGTGCCCCGCTGAGATCTTTTGGCGTAAGGCTTCGGCCCGCTCGGGCACCGGGCCAAGCCCGGATGTGGCACTGCTCTTCCGGGTTCTTGCCGCACCCAATGTCGGACCGATTTTTGTTCGGTCGACCTCATGGGATTTTTACTTTTCCCTTTGTCGTCTGCTGCAGGATCAGGGATGGGATTCCGGTCCTGTATTGGCGGATCTCGAGCTTCAGCGGACGCTAATGAAAACTCGATCAGGGGTAGAAGTAGCCTTGGTCAAGCCGGTGGTCTGGTCTGGGGGATCGAGGAGTTGGAACGGCTATTATGGGATCGCGGTTTAGTTACTTCTGGTCGGTGGAGATGGTGGTGGCTTGAAGATCCACCTGTTCTTGTGTAGGGGCTCTCGTCCTTCCTGTGGGCGACGTAGGACAACCTTCACCGGTGGGGCTCCTTCGTCGCCCAAGGGGCGATGGCCCTCAGGAACTGAACCCGGCGTACAGCCCGACTCGTCTGCCGCCACCTGCGGCTTTGTCTGGGAAAGGGCCTCTGACCTGCGTCGGAGGCCCTTTCCGGCCTTTCAGGGGCTTGCCGCGTTACGCGGCGGAAAGTCCCTCGGAAGTCCCTCAGACAGGGCTGAAAGTCCCTGAAAAGTCCCTGGCGCAGAGGTGCGGGGGACGCCTCTGACCTGGGCCAGATCATAGTTCCGTCGATCTTGGTGTGGGTCGAAGGCGGCGGTTGCAGGCTCCCAGTTCCGGGTGAACGCCAGCAGCGTCTTGCCGTGCCCAGTAGCCTCGGGCCCATGACCGAAGAGACGATCACCGCGCTGAAGAACTACGACTGGCTCGTTCGGAACAAGGGCTTGGACGAGGTTGAGTTGCACTGGGACAGCGACTCGCTCATCTCGGGCGAAGGCGGCTACGAGATCTCGCTGTTGACCGCTCCTGGGTTCACGCCGGCGACGCGGCAGGGATCCTGAACAGCGATTTCGTTTGGCGTGATCTTGCGATGAGCTGGCTCGGTGGTCACGCTTGATTGCTTCTGGCTCGTACGCTCAACGGCTTGTCCACCAGGCTGCCCCGGCTCCCGTGGCTGTGGTGACAGTTGTGACGAGCCACGTGGGTATCCGTCGTATGACCAAGTGCAGTCCGCCGCAGCGGAGTTCGAACTGCGGCGGCGTGCTGGTCATACTCCTCACCGGCGTCATGCATTCAGTGGAGCGCGAAGGGACGGCGGACAGTGGATCGTTTTCTCGGAGATATTGCGAGCTTCCTGTCATGCGCGTAGCAAAACATCCTTCTGACACGGCGCGTTGATCTTGGTGGATAACTCGGAGGTTGTGGATAACCCGTACTGAACGCCTTCCGCTTGCCGCGCGGGGCCCAGTGCGACGGCCATGACGACACCTCGTTCTTCGGTCCTGACGACCGACTGTCGGGGGTGTGCATGTGAAGCGTCGGCTTCAGCGGCGACAACGGCGAATCTTGGCCGTCAAGCGTTCGGCGTTCTCGCGGCACGCCACCAGGCCGCCACAGCCAGCACCTCCGAGGTGCCCGACGAGCGACGGCTATACGCGCTGTCGAACATCCTCGAGTTCGATGTGCGACGGCCGACGGCCTGGAGCCCGAGTGGCGTCACGCCGCAGAAGGCCGTCCGAAGCGGTTTGTGCTGCTCCGTTGAGGGCGAGTATCTGTCCGCCCGCTGTCGTAGGGGCGTGTCACAGTTGAAGCCGATGGTCGCCGGGGGCGCGGCTTGAGGGAGGGACGCAGGTGCCGCAGTTAGATGGTTCCGGCACGCTGGGGTCATTCGATCTTGATGGCCTGGTAGTTGGTGATCGGCTGAGGTTGTTCAACTTCACCCAGCGTGACGATTGGGCGTCGTATCTGTGGGTCTTGCGGGCGATGAACCAACTGCGGATGGTTCACCAGGTACAGGTGCACACCAGCGATGTGGCGGCAGTGCTGGGGGAGCTGGCTGCCAACCACGCTGACGTTCCCGCCATTGCGGATCTCAACTTGCGGGCGATGCTGGATGTCCTGTCCGGGGATCGGGATCGCGAGCGGGAGGGTGCCCGGGTGCTGTGCCGGGTGGAGGATGCCGCTCGGGCGGGAAGCCTGGCCGCGTATCGAAACCGGCAGTCTGTTTATCAGTTCACTGAGATCGGCTACCGGGCCTATATGGCGGTGGAGGATGTGCTCGGCGCGCGGGTGGAGGACGCGAATCTGTCCCGGCTGGTGTTCGCTGACATCCTGTCCGATCTCAAGGCCCTGGCCGCGGCGAACCTCAGCGCCGACCGGGAGGAGATCTACCGCAAGCTCTCACGGCTGGACAGCGTTCTGGATGACATGACCCGCAGGGCCGCACGGTTCTATCTGACGTTGAACGATGTAACGCGAACCACGGACATCTCGCCGGAGACGTTCCTGCGGCACAAGCATGCCCTGCTGGCGCACATGAGCGATTTCTCCGCTGAGCTCGAGCGGTACGCACCCCGCCTGGCTGACGCGGTTCGCCTGGTGGAAGACAGCGGCATCGAGACGCTGTTGGAGCGGGCCGCGGAGGCGGACGAGCGGCCGATGATGAGGCCGGAGGCCCGCCGGGAGGATTGGCGTCGGCGCTGGGTGGGGCTTCGCCAGTGGTTCCTCGCGAGCGAAGTGGCGGATTCGAAAGCCGACCAGTTGCAGGGGGCGACACGTACGGCGATCTCGGGTGTGATCGCGTTGCTGCGGCAGGTCACTGAGTCGCGGCGAAGCGGGGTGAGCCGCACGACGCAGTTGCGGCACTTGGCAGCCTGGGTTGCGGGGGCGCCGGATGAGCAAGCGGCGAACGCGCTGATCGCCGCGGCGTTCGACCTGCGTTCGGCCCGGCACCTGGGCGGGGCCCATGACGACGGTGAGCAGATCTCTTCCCGCTCGACGTGGTGGGATGCTCCCGGCATTGAGGTGAGCGTCAGCTTGTTCCGGCATGGCAAACGGCCCTCGCCCGGGGGTCCGCAGCCGATCCGTACCGAGCGCGGGGCGCGCGCCCGGCTGCGGGAGAAGCAGCGGGCGGTGCGGGCGGCTGAGCGGGTGGCGGCCGAACGGCTACTGGAGCACGGTCCCCATGAACGGGTGCTGGACGAGTCCGAGCTTCGGGCGGTGCTGAAGCTGCTCACCCGGGCGTTGGAAGCACGGACCGTGGTCGCGGGCCGGTTGCGGTCGGCCACCGGGGCAAGTGATGTAATGACGTTGCGGCTCATCCCCAGCCAGACCGGCAGTCGGCTGCGCACCGTGCACGGCACGCTGGTGCTGCCCGGCTTCACACTGGAGCTTTCTCCCGCAGGACCGATCCGGCGGGGGACGGCGGAGGTGAGCTGATGGCCGCCGCGCATCGCGTTGCTGCGAGGGTGGAGCCGGCGCAGCTGGGTTCGTATCAGGAGGCCGCCCGGCTGGTGCTATTGCACAGTGTGATCAGTGAGAGCCACCCCCGCCCAGGTGCGCTGGCGGTGGTGCTGCGCTGGGCGGACGAGCTGGCCGAGGACTTCCGCTCGCTCTTCGGTTACACCCTCCACACCACTGCCCGGCACGCGAGGCTGATTCGGCGCCTGGACGTGTTCGACGGCAGCCAGGCGATCCTCGCGGCCAACAGCGGTCGTAGGCCGTTCGACCGACGACGGTTGGCGTACCTGTGTCTCGTGCTGGCGTGCCTGCACGGCTCCCGGGTCGAGATCGCCCTCGCTGACCTGGTGAAGGATTTCAGCCCGCACGCCAACGCTATCGATCATCTCGGCTTTAACCCGACTGCTCCGGGGCACAAAGACGCCATCGTGGACGTCATGGACTGGCTGGTGCAGTACGGGGCCCTGCGCGTCTCGGACGGTTCGACCCAAGCCTGGGCCCGCGACCCGGACCGCGGGGACGCCCTGTTCGACATCGACCACGAGCTATGCAACGCCCTGTTCCGTCCCGGCAAGCCCCTGCAGCACCTGACGAGCGCCGCCGGATTGCTGGAGGCACCGCCGAGCGGCATCGGCCGCGATGCCCGACGCCGACATGGGGCGCAGCGGGCGCGCCGCGCCGTTATCGAAAACCCAGTGGTGTACTTCGCCGACGCCGATCCCGAAACTGCCGCCGCACTACGCCAGCCCACATTGGCGGAGGATTTGGTGCGCCTGACGGGGCTGCAGATCGAGCGCCGGGCTGAGGGCATCATGCTTGTCGACACCACTGGTCACTTCACCGACCGGCGCTTCCCTGGCCGCGGCGGCGCGGTTAACCGCACGGCCGGTCTGCTCCTGGCCAAGATCGCCGACCTGCAAGAAGACCCCGAACGATCGCGTGAGCTGAAGCGCATGCAGCCACCGGATCCTGCGGAAGAGCACGCCGACCTGCTCGCCCGTATCGACTTGGCGCTGCCGCACGCCGGAACGCTGGCCGCTCTTGCGCTAGACGCCCCCGCAGTCGACGGCACCAATTCACCCGAACAGGTGGAAGTCGAAGACGAGGTGAGCGAGCCGGTCCGGACCCCGGAGCTGCCCCTGGTTGAAGACGCCCGCTTGGCAGAGATGATCAACGAGCTCTATGAGGAGTTCGGGCCGGCCTCGTTCACCAGCAAGTGGCAGGCGGACCCGCGTGGCCTGTTGGCCGAGGCCCTCGTCCTCCTCGCCGATCTGCGCTTGGTGCATCCGGTGCCCGGTGGCGTATTGGTTCGCCCGGCGGCGGGCCGCTACCGCAACATCACCGCCGTCCTGCCTCATCCGCAGAGCGACGGGCAGTTCGCATTCGACTTCTCCGCCGCGGAGGACCCCTCCTGATGATGACGCTCCCTGAGCCGAGCCGGTCTGACGACGTTCCGACCGTCCGCTTCAAGCCCACACGCGCCGGGATCATCGGCCTGTGGGACTACCGGGACGAGGAGTTCGTCTTCGCTGACGGCCGTCTCGTCCTGCGCGGCCACAACGGGTCGGGCAAGACCAAGGCGCTGGAGGTCCTCTTCCCGCTGGTCCTCGACGGCAGCATCGACCCGCGCCGACTGGATCCGTTCAGCGGCGAGGAACGCACGATGAAGTCCAACCTGCTCTACCGGGGCCAGGAATCGGCGTATGGGTACGTGTGGATGGAGTTTACCCGCACCACCGCCGACGGCGAACTGCTGGAGGCCGTGACCGTCGGCATCGGCCTACTGGCTCAGAAGAGCAAGGAACGCCCGGGCCGCTTCTTCTTCGTCACCGACGGCCGGATCGGCGTGGACTTCGGCCTGCTCAGCGCCGACTCTCGGCCACTGCGCAGGAAAGAGCTCGAGAAGCTCCTCGGCACCGACGCGCTCTACAAGACCGCCACCGAGTACCGGGAAGCCATCGATGACCGCCTGTTCGGCCTTGGCCGTCAGCGCTACGCCCAGTTGATCAACCTGCTGCTCCAGTTGCGCCGCCCGCTGCTGGCCAAGGACCTCGACCCGGACAAACTCTCCGACACCCTCACAGCCGGCCTTCGCCCGGTCGATGACGACCTGATTACCCAAGCTGCTCGGGACTTCGAGAACCTTGCCGAGATCCAGGCCGTCTTGGACTCCCTGACCAAGGCCGACGGGGCCGTCCAGGACTTCCTGCGGGACTACACCGCCTACCTGCGCGCGCACGCCCGGGACCGCGTCGAGCGGATCAACGCACGCTGCGAGGCCACCACCGGTCACTGCGACAAGATCGCCAAAGCGGCGAAGGACCGCCGTGTGGCGGAGGCCGCCCTCAAGACCGCCAATACAGCCAGGGGCGAAGCCGCGACGAACCGCAAGAAGCTCGGAGCCCACTTGGAAGGGCTGCGCAACCACGACGCTCTGAAGAAAGAGGTCGGCCTGCGAGAGCTCCGTGACCGCGTCCGAAGCGAGGGAAAGGACATCGCCGACACGGAGAGCCGCCTGGAGAAGGTGCGGCAGCGCGTGGCGCGTCTGACAGCTGAGGCCGACGGGGTCGAGAAGCGGCTTGGTCAGCTGCACGGCGCTGCCGACCGGCACATGCAGGCCCTGCTGTTGGCAGGGCAGTCCGCCAGCTTGGTCACCGAGGACGACCCGCTGAACCTCACCGATGACCTTATGACCCAGGTCGGGAGCCGGGCTGCGGTACGCCGTCATGACATCGGTCAGGTGCGCGGATACCTGGACGCGGCCGAAATCGCTGCCCAGGACGAGCGTCGCGAACAGACCCGGTTCGACGTCGCAGACACGGAGGTCCAGGACTACACCGCCGCCTGCACCCAGGCCGCCGACGCCCTCGCCGCCGCCCGATCCGATGCCGTCGCCGCGCTGCAAAAGATGATCGACCGTTGGACGGGCACGGCCCCGACCGCCGTTCTCTTCCCCGCTGACGCGCCGACTCTCACCGACGCGCTGGAAGCCGTCGGCGAGCCGGATGCGCCCGCACTGACCGAGGTCTTCCATTCGCTCACCGACGAACGCCGTACCAGCGCTCTTGCCCAGCAGGAATCGCTCAAGCGCCGCCATACCGAGACACACGAACAACTCGCCAAGGTGCGCGCCGAACGAGCGAAGGTTGCCGCTGAACAAGATGATGCTCCTCCGCCAAACGACCTGCGACCGGCAGACCGCAGCGGCCGTGCCGGCGCCCCACTGTGGCGGCTGATCCGCTTCACTGACGACGTGCCGCACGAGCAGACCGCGGCGGTGGAAGGCGCCCTGTATGGGGCGGGGCTGCTCACAGCCTGGGTCCACCCGCACGTCGACGCCACCGTGCAGGCATTCGCCGACAATGAGCCCGACGGCTACCTGCTCCCACTGCCGGCTGCCCAACGTCCCACCGGCCGGACCCTGGCCGACGTCCTCGTCCCTGACGAGGAACAGTCTCAGGTCCCGGCCGAAGCCGTTGCCGCGGTCTTGGCCTCGGTACGCCTTACCGACGACCTCACCCCTGATACCGGTTGCTCTCCCGCGGTGAGCACTCGCGCACAGTTCACACTGGGGATCCAGCTCGGCGCCCACCCGAAGACCCAGCCCGAGTACATCGGTGCCACCGCCCGCGCCGCCCGACGCCGCGAACGCTTGCACGCCCTGGACCAGACGATCAACGCGCTGGAAGACCAGCTCGCTGACCTGGCCACCGCGCAGCAAGCCGCCGCCGAGGCCGTGGCGGACTTCGACACTGCCCGCCGTCGGCTGCCGCCCACCGCACCGATCGCCGCAGCCGTCCGTGACGTCGAGGTCACCGCCGTCCAGCTCGCCGACGCCCGAGGACGGCGGGATGCCGCACACCGGGCCCTCGATCTGGCCATCGCCAATACCCACGACAAAGAGCGCCAGCTGCGTCGTGCGGCTGCCGCTGCCCGCCTACCCGGACAGCGCGACGCACTCGTTGACGTCGAACGCGCGGTCAACGATTTCGTCAGAGCCGGCAATGACCTTCACACCACGCGATCCACCATCCACGACACCGAGAACGATCTCGCCGACCGCCGCGAGAGCATCAAAGAGCAGAGCCAGGACTACGCCGAACAGACCGAGGCACTGAACACTCGCAAGGCCGACTACGAGGCCTTGGCGGAACGCCTGCGTACCGAGGAAGCGCTGCTGGACGCTCCCTTGCGCGACCTCCAAAGGCAGCTTGAGGAAACCCAGACCGCCTTGGACGAAGCCAATACGTCCTACGACCAGGCCGACGCAGAAGCCCAGGCGCAGCAAACCCGGCTCACCACCGCCGAGAACGCCCTGGAACACATCAGCGAAGCCCTCACCACGGCCCTGGACGAACAACTGCGCACCACCGCTGGCCTCGAGCCCTACTCCCGCCCCGACCTGCTCCTCCTGCTGGACGCCCCCGCGGCCACCCCATGGACACCCGTCAGCGTCTGGCCCACCGCCGAACAAGCCGCCAGTGACGTGATCGCCCAGCTCACCGCCAACCCGCCGCAGGTGTCCCCGGATGACGCCGCCCGCAGCGCCCTGCCGTCCACCACGGTCACGCTCCTGGACGCCATCGATACCGCCACCCGCGGCCGTCGGGCTACCGATAACGTTCTCAAGACCACCACCACGAAGATCTCCACCGCCCTGACCGACCTGGAAAACGCGCTCGCGGAATCCGATCAGGGCTACCACCTGGAGTGGGAACCGGACGGCGACATCATCCTCGCCCGAGTCTCCGACGCCGAAGGCCCCGCCCCGGTCGCCGAGTTCGGCCTCCGACTGGCCGAGCAAGTCGCCGACCAGCGCATCCTGCTGGAAGACCGCGAACGCACCGTCCTGGAAGACGCCCTGCTGACCGGACTGGCCCAGCAGATCCACTCCCGCACCATCGACGCCCGCAACCTGGTCAAGGCCATGGACGCCGACACCCGCGCCAAACCCATGTCCTCCGGCACCACCGTCGGCATCCGCTGGGTGCAGTCCGACGCCCTGACCGACGAACAGCGCGCCGTCAACCAGCTACTGAAGAAGGACGCAACGGCCCTGGGCCCGTCTGGACTGGCCGAACTACGCTCCCTGCTGCGCGCCCAGATCCGCACCGGCAAAGCACGCGACCGCCGCAAGACCTACCAGCAGATCATCGCCGACGTCCTGGACTACCGCTCCTGGCGCACCTTCGAACTGCTGCTGTCGCGGCCCGGCGAGAAAGAAGAGAAACTCACCCGCTCCAAGCACAGCGAGATGTCCGGCGGCGAGAAATCCGCTTCCATCCACCTCCCGCTGTTCGCCGCAGCCCACGCCCAGTACAGCTCCGCCCGCCCCACCTGCCCCCGCCTGATCGCCCTGGACGAAGCCTTCGCCGGCATCGACGAGCAGTACCGCCCCGATCTGCTCGCCCTGACCGTCAAATTCGACCTAGACCTGTTCATGACCGGGCACGACCTGTGGATCACCTACCCCACCGTCCCCCGCATTGCCCACTACGACATGAACTACGACAAGGCCAGCCACACCGTCTCCGCCATGCTCATGCTCTGGGACGGACAGCAGATCCTCGACGATCTCGGCTACCCCGGATCCGACGAGTTGGCCGCCCATCTCCTCGGCTTCACCCCAAGTCGGCACGCGCGCGCCGCCGACGGCCTGCTCGCCGGCCCGGACGACCACGACATCGCTGACGACCAGCAGGACGAAGGAGCGGATGAAGCGTGACCACCACTCCTGCGACAACCCACGAGCGCTACCTGCAGCCGGAATACACGCGCCTGCTGGCAGCCGCACGCCGCTCACTGGAACGCACCGGAGGACGCCTCGACGGCACCATCAGCGTCAGCGCACCCACCGACGCCGAACGCGAGGCCATCATCGGCCTGACCGGCACCTACCGCCCACCCGGCACAGCGAAGATCACCATCCGGCTCGCCGACCTCGACGCTGCCATCCGTACTGCCACTGGGTCCCCGCTCGCAGAAGTCCTCACACGAGCCGGCGGACCATTGCGTAATCGCCCTGCCGAGAAGGCCGCTCTCCAGCACGCCCGCACACAACTCCTTGCACAAGCGGAATCCAGCCCGCTCCACTCCACACGTCCCTGGTACCGGGTCTGGTTGAGCAACCTCGCCACCGACGGCACGCTGACCACTTTGATCAACAAAGGCGACACATCAGCGCTCGCCCACGCCGTGCGGGTCCTGGAACACCTCGACGCCCGGGCTGCTGGTACCCCACCGCTCATGCTGCCCGCCCTCGCCGAAATCGCCACCGGTGACACCAAAGCCCTCAATCCCGGACGCGGTCCGCTGCCCAACCTTGTCCTACGCGCCCTGGCTCACGCCCACAGCGCCTCCGTGCCGTCCACTGCCGAAGAGCGCCGTGAGCTGTGGGACGCTTTCGACGTCATCGTCGACGACCTTGCCAGCCGCGTCCTCGTCCTCAACCTCCCCGCCCACGGACAGGGGCTGGGCGAGTGGCTCACCGGTGCGGCCAGCTACGGCACTCCCTTCCACATCACCCTCCACCAACTGGTCACCCTGCCCATCACGGTCAGCCTCCCGACCGTCTACGTCTGCGAGAACCCGGCTGTCCTGCGCCGCGCCGCACAAGAACTCGGCCCAGAAAGCCCGCCGCTGATCTGCGCCGAAGGCCGCCCCTCCACCGCCTTCCATCGGCTTGCTCGCACCATCACGCACGGGGGTGGGACCCTGCACTACCACGGTGACTTCGACTGGCCCGGTATCGACATGACCAGCCAGCTGATCAACCTCTATAACGCCCGCCCCTGGATGATGACCGCGGCCGACTACAACACCGGAATCGCTCAGGACGACGACCACATCCGGCTCCGCGGTAAGCCGCAGCCCACGCCATGGGACCCGGAACTCGCAGCGGCCATGAGACGGGCCGACCAGGCCCTCTACGAAGAGGCGGTCGCCGATGCCCTGCTCGATGGCCTGACTGTACGTAAGACTGGAAGATGACCGTCGGCATTACTGGCTGATTGGCAGGAGACACCGACGCCGGGTCGTAGACGCCTTGGTGCCATCACAGGGACCCCTACTCCGCTTCGTACCTCGTGGTGCCAAAGGGCGCTGGAGGCGCAGGCCTCAGGGGGGAACGGTCTGCTGATCTTGACTGGTCGCGAGAAGTCGGAGACGGCTCGCTGCTCCTCGAATACCACAACTCGCCTCAAGCTCAAGACACCTTGCGTGGAATACCTAGGGACAAACTGTCGTCGCACGGTTCTTGTCGGATGGAAGGCTTCCGTTCAGTGAGGCCGCTACCGATGTGAGGTTGTCGTCATGGCACGCAGCAATCCCGAACGTCCCGCGAACGGATTCATGGTTTCGGCTGCCGCAGACGCAGTCCCGCCCGCGCGTCGCCAAGTTGTAGAACTGGCCCGGACCTTGGACGCCTCCTTGCAAGATGAAGCGCTGGAGACCGTTGAGCTGCTGGCGAGTGAGGTCATAGCCAACGCCGTCCTACATTCAGCCAGCCCGTGCGAGGTCGTTGTGACGCGCACCGCCAAACGGCTTCGTGTGGAGGTCACGGACACTGAGCCTACGATGCCGAGCGCCGTCGCAGCCGGGCCGAACGACGAGAGCGGCCGAGGTCTCCTGCTCGTCGGCGCTTTGGCGGATGCCTGGGGCATGCAACCGAAACCTGACGGCAAGACGACGTGGTTCGAGATTGGGCTGGAGTCGCCGCACGAAAGGATTGGCGACGGCTCCACGGAGGCCCCGTCCTCCCCTCATGTAGCTGCCGTGCGACGAGATGATCATCAGGGCTGCCTGGCGCCGCCGGTAAAATCGCGGACGTCGTCGGTCCCGGCGGTTATCGGGGAGGGGCATCAAGCTGCCTGAGCTGAACGCGGCGATGCCATTGGAACGGTCAGTGCATGCTGGTGAGGAACGGTGTGGTCCTTGGATTCGGTCGTGTCGCTGTACGTACGACCTGCCGAAGGTATGAATCTGGCCTGCCCGGGCTAAGTAGTGGGGGTGTTGAGTGCCGTCGCAAGTCTCGGGACATCCTGATGGCCCAGATCGGGGGTACCTCGGCGGCCGGAGGGTACTCACCGCCGAGCTGGTGCGCGAGGCGCGGCGGCAGGTGCAGAACGGGGCTTCAGTAGATCGTCTCGCACGTGCGTTTGGGGTGACCAGCAGGGCGCTGTCCAAGGCGGTCTATGGCGCCACCTGGCGCCAGGTGGACAACCCACCGCCAATCAGCCGGCCTCAGCCCGCTGATCCTGACCAGCCCAGCCCTACCGTTCTGGACGATGACCATGTGCGTCGCTTGAGACGCGAGCATGCAGGTGGCGCGTCGGTGCACTATCTCGCGACGAGAGACGGCCTCACCTACAACACCGTTCATGATGCGATCCGGGGCGTCACCTGGGCGCACGTTGATGAACAGGCGTCTGAGAAGGTCCCCGGGGAAGCGCGCCGCCCAGGCGTACTCCTGACTGCGACGACAGTGGGAGAGATGAGGCTTGCGCATGCCAGTGGTGCCTCCCTACGATCGCTCGCTGACAAGTTCCATCTGAAGTACGCGACGGTTCGAGCGGCTGTGCAGGGGGCAACCTGGCGCCATCTGACCGATCCGCCCCCTGTACCGGCTTCCGGTCGAGGCGGACGGCATGCACTCACCAGTGCGCAGGAAGCGGATCTCGTACGGATGCGTGAGGAACGTGGCGCCACGTATGCCCAGCTCGGCGCGGCATTCGGCATCAGCGCGGCCACAGCCTGGCACGTATGCGAACGTAACCGTCGCCCGGCAAAGGACTGAAGAAGCGTGGGTGCGGGCGAGCACCTACTGGGAATCGGTAGGCTTGCCCGCATGTCTACCTCCTCCACGCGCGTGCGTTTCGCCCCGTCTCCGACTGGAATGTTCCACGTTGGCGGGGCCCGGTCGGCTCTCTACAACTGGGCCGTCGCGCGACAGTCGGGGGGCAAGTTCGTCCTGCGGATCGAGGACACCGACGCGGCCCGCAACAAGCCGGAGTGGATCGACGGCATCATCAGCGCGCTCGCGGCCATCGGGATCTCCAAGGACGATCCCACCTTCGAGGGTCCGTACTTCCAGTCGCAGAACGCCAACCGTCACAGCGAGGCTGCCCAGCAGCTCTATACGCAGGGCCGCGCGTACTACTGCGACTGCACCCGTGAGCAGCTCCAGGAGCGGACCGGTTCGCAGCACCTCGGCTACGACGGGTTCTGCCGGGACCGGGGTCTGGAGTACGTGGAGGGCCGGGCGCTGCGGTTCCGTACGCCCACCGAGGGCGAGACGGTCGTCGTGGACCTCGTCCGGGGTGAGCCGTCCTTCCCGAACTCGGCGATCGAGGACTTCGTCATCGCCCGCGGTGACGGCTCCCCGGTCTTCCTGATCGCCAACGTGGTCGACGACCTCGACGAGGGCATCACCCTGGTCATCCGCGGTGACGAGCACCTGTCGAACACGCCGAAGCAGCAGCTGCTGTGGGAGGCGCTCGGCGCGAAGCCCCCGGTGTGGGCGCACCTGCCGGTGATCGTGAACGAGAAGCGGCAGAAGCTGTCCAAGCGCCGTGACAAGGTCGCCCTTGAGGACTACCTCGCCGAGGGCTACCTGCCGGAGGCGATGACCAACTACCTGATGCTGCTCGGCTGGGGCCCCGGCGACGACGTCGAGCTCCGCCCGTACGAGGAACTGGAGGAGAAGTTCCGCATCGAGGACGTGAACACCTCGCCGGCCTTCTTCGACATCAAGAAGCTGACCGCCTTCAACGGCGAGTACATCCGCGCCCTGCCGCTGGAGAAGTTCATCGAGGCCTGCCAGCCGTGGCTGCGCGCCCCGTACGCCAACTGGGCGCCCGAGGACTTCGACCAGGCCGCATGGGAGGCGATCGCCCCCCATGCCCAGACCCGCGTGGCCGTCCTCTCGGACATCACGGCCAACGTCGACTTCCTGTTCCTGAAGGAGCCGGTGGAGGACGAGGCGTCCTGGGACAAGGCGATGAAGGGCGACCCGGTGGCTCTCCTGACCACGGCCCGCACCAAGCTGGAGACGGCCGACTGGACCAGCACCGAGTCCCTCAAGGAGGCGGTCCTGGCCGCCGGCGAGGAGCACGGCCTGAAGCTGGGCAAGGCCCAGGCCCCGGTGCGTGTCGCGGTCACGGGCCGCACGGTCGGTCTGCCCCTCTTCGAGTCCCTCGAGGTCCTCGGCAAGTACCGCACGCTCGCTCGGATCGACGCGGCGCTGGCTAAGCTCGCCAGCTGATCACTTCTTGATCACGGTCCCGCCGCCTGTGCGAGGAGGCGGGACCAGGCGTCGTGGAAGTACGTCGTGTCGAAGCGGGCCAGCGTCTCGTACACGGCCTTCGACTCGTCGGGCGCCGCGTCCGCCCGCTCCCGTATCTGCCGGGCCAGCCGGCGTGGATCCGGGGGCGGCTGCTCGGTCAGACGCGCAAGGTCACCGAGTCCGGCGATCGGCTGGATGAGGCAGGGCATGCCCAGAAGCAGGGCCTCTGCGGCACACCGGCTCCACCCTTCCCGCATGCGCGGAGTGAAGACACCGACGTCGCAGGCCCGCAGGAGTTCGAGGTACCGGGGGCGGGGCAGGTCGAAGTGGTGGCCCGGGGAGCCGATGGTGTTGCTTCCGGTGGTCACGAGACGGAACCCGGGTTCGCCCTTGATGGCCTTAGCGACCGTCTCGACGCCTTTCCAGTGCACGGCTTTGCCCGCGTACACGGTGATCTCGTCCTGGGGAAGACCGAGGCGGGCCTTGCATTCGGCCGGGTCCATGCCGCGGACTCTGTCGATCTTGGCGAGGTCGAAGGCGTTGTAGATCACCTGGACGTTGTTCACCCCGCGCTCCTGGAGGAACGCCGCCCAGGACGGGGCGACGCACACGACCGCGCGGCACTGGGGAAGAACCGCGAAGAGCCTGCGCCACAGGAGCGGTTCGAGAGGCCAGGAGTCGAACTGGAGCGGTTCGTAGTGGTGGAAGACGAAGACGGTCCGGGCCCGCATCTCCCGGGTGAAGAACAGGATGCTGAGGTCGTCCCAGAGGAACGTGCCCGGCTCGTTTCTGAGTGCGCGGATGTGAGGTGCGAGGCGGGCGAGGTGTCGCACCTTTCGTCCTCGGCGGACGGTGTAGGCGCGTTTGTAGTCCGGCACCGTGCGCCATTCGATCGAATCGGCTGTGGCGTCGTGGATCATGCGGAGGTAGACGCGGCCTCCGGTGCGGCCCCGCGGCGACATGGAGTGGACGACCGGGGTCACCTGTCTGCCTCCGTCTGCTGCTGGTACTCGGTGTGGAGCACCTCGTACGCGGCTCGCAGTGGTGCGCTCGCGACGCGGGACTCCTCGGCGAGCGGCAGGTAGGTGCTGGTCAGGCTGTTGAGGAAGCGCGTCCGGCGGTCCGGGTCCGGCGAGTGCCGCAGGTCGCGCAGGTTGTCGATTCGGTCGGCGAGACGGACGAGGAGTTCCTCCGGGCCGAGACTCCTGATCTTGCTGTGCCAGACGTCCGAGTCCTGCGGCTGCTTGGGGCGCTGCTCCAGCCTGTGGTCGGGGGTCATGGAGCGCAGCCGTTGTGTGAGGGCTGGGCCCAGGCGGGACGCTATGAGGGGCTCCGCCGACGGCGAGATCTCCAGCGCGTCGTGCAGCAGGCCGAGGATGAGCAGTTCGGGATCGGTGACGCCGAGCTCGTTCTTCAGGATGGTCACGACGCGCACCGGGTGGTTGATGTAGGGAGTGCCCTGGTCACGGACGTGACCGGCGTAGATCGTCGTGGCGAGGGTTGCGGCGAGTCGCCCGCGCTCTCGTTCCGGCTCCGGCCAGTCCTTGAAGCCGAGTTGGTCCTTCACGGCGGGGGTGCTGGTCATGCGCGGTCCGTTCCGTAGGAGGCCGACACGGCCGTGTCGATGCGCACGTGTGGGGCGAGGACCAGCGTGTCCTCGACGACCAAGGCGTCGAGACCGAGCTCGACCGCGGCGGCGACGGCCTGTTCGGCGGTGCGGAGAATGGGCGTTCCCTTGAAGTTCAGGGAAGTGTTCAAAAGGACGGGCACGCCTGTGAGCCGGTGGAACTCCTCCAGGAGCGGGCGGACGCCGGAGTGCCCTCGGCTCACGGTCTGGAGACGGGCGGTTCCGTCGTGATGGACAACTGCGGGCATCCGGTCGGACTTGCAGTGCCGGGCGCGTACGACGCGGTTCATGAACGGGTCGCCGTCCCCGAGGAACCACGCGTCGGCTTCCTCGGCCAGTGCCAGGGGCGCCAACGGGCGGTATTCGGCTCGCTGTTTGAGGGTGTTCAGGCGGGTCTTGGTCTCCGCCTTGCCGGGGTGGGCGAGGATCGAGCGGTGACCGAGGGCCCTGGGCCCGAACTCCATGCCGCCGCGTACCCAGCCGACGACGTGGTGGCCCGCGAGGAGCGCGGCGACGGTTGGGATCAGCCGTTCACCGAGGCCGGAGACGCTGCGGTAGCCGCCCGCGAGCGCTCCGTTGGGAAGGGGGCCGGGGAGCGGGCCCCAGTCAGCGTCCTCGGGTGTCGGCACAAGGGGTTGTCCGAGAACGTAGTTCCAGGCGTAAAGGGCGGCGCCGACCGCGGTGCCGGCGTCGTGCGGCGCTGGGGCGACGAACAGGTTCTCGAAGCCGGACTCCTCGGCGAGGGTGCCGTTGAGATGGGAGTTCAGGGCGCAGCCGCCGGAGAAGACCAGTGTGCGGGCGGCCGTGAGGCGGCGCAGATGACGGGCCACGTGGATGACCGCCTTGGCGAAGACCCGCTGTGCCGCCGCAGCCAGGTCGGCGCGGGCGTCCAGCGGCTTCGAGTCGGCAGACTGCGCGGTCCAGATGGCGCCTTCGATCCGGAGCGGAGTATCGGCGTCGTACGAGCCCCATGGCGCCGCGACGTGTACGTGCCCGTGCTCGCCGAGATGGACGAGGTCGCTGAGTTCCTTGTAATAGTGGTCCGGGTCCCCGAACGCGGCCAGGGCCATCATGCTGCCCTCGACTTCGTTGCCCGGCGGAATCACTCGCAGCGCCAGGTTGCGGTAGAAGTGGCCGAGCGACGGGTGGGTGCGCACGGGCCCGGATGGACCGGGGGCGATGGCTGGTGCAACCTGGTGGATCCGGTCGATGCTGTCAGGCCTCAGGTCGTAGCCGGTAATCCGTTCGCGTCCCGACGCGATGTCCGTGCCGAGGGGGGACCCGCCCGCGTCGATGACCAGTCCGGCGGCGTGTTCCTCGCCGGAGAGCAGATAGCCGGCCAGGACGTGCGCGGTGTGGTGGGAGATGAGCTTCAACCGTTGCCCGAGCGCCCGGGGGAGCAGGGCGGCGAGCTCGGCCTGTTCCGGGGACGCCCACGATCCGTGCCGTGGGCTGGGCCGCATGGACGGGGTCCACACGTGGTCGATGTCGTCGGCGGTGATGCCGGCGGACCGCAGGCACCAGTCGAGGGCATGGGTGGGGGCGGTGAGGATGCCCTTGCGTGTGGTGCGGTTGTGTTTGACGCCGCTCCATCGTTCCTCCTCGGCTGCGTAGATGCGGCCGTCGACGACGAGGCAGGCAGAGGTGTCGTGGTGGAAGTTCAGACCGAGCACTGCGGGCATGGGCACCTCCGGGAAGAGGGTGGTTAGACGGAAGCCGTGCGGCGGGCGAGGGCGGGGACGACCTGAAGACCCGAGTCCCTGTACTCGTGGCACTTCAGGCAGAAGTCGTAGTGCTTGCCGCGCGGCGCGAAGACCTTGGCGGCGAAGTCGTCGTCCCAGACCGTGAACTCGCTGTCGTTCTTGGCCATGGCGTTGAAGCACCGGTAGCAGTCGCCGTCGACCTCGATCATGAGGTGCTGGTCGACGTTGCGGTCGCAGAGCCCACCGAGATCGTTGGCAGGCTGGCCGACATCGATGTGGTGGACATGGTTGGTGACGTGGATGGCTCCGTACTCATCACACATCGACGCCAGCTGCCGCAGGCGGTCCGGGGCTATGGCCTCCAGCACGCTGTTGATCACGACAGTCTTTCCGGCCTCCCGAAGTACCGGGATGACGACGCTGACCTCGTCGTAGTTGTCGTGCTCCTCGTCGCAGCCGATCAGGACCTGGTCATAGTGCGCGAGGGTCGCCTGGAGGAGGCGCTCGTTGCGGGCCAGGGTGATCGCGTTGGAGCCGAGCACCATGACCTGGTCCGGGAAACGGTCACGAGCCAGGCCGCTCAGCTCGCTGAAGTCGCGGTGGACGGTGGGTTCTCCGCCGTTGATGTGCAGCTGCCGGAACGGGATCTGTCCAAGGCGGTCGAGGACCTGCTTGAACGTGTCCAGCGGCATGTTCTCGCCTTGACCGCCTTCGGCGAAGATGCAGAAGTCGCAGTGGCGGTTGCACTTGGTCGTGATCTTGATCTTCGCGGTCTTGAGGGTCCTTTGGGCGCCGGACAGCACGGAGGACGTCATGGAGAGCCCCTTTGGTCACGCGGAGTTGGCAGAGAGAAAGTCGTCGACGACGGAGCGGTGACGCCCCCACAGGACGAGGAGGTCGTGAAGGGTGCTCGCCGTGGTCGGGCCTGGTGGCAGCAGCTCCGTCATAGCCTTCACGAGCAGCGCGTTGTCACCGGAGGTGAGGTCGGCGAGGCGGGTCAAGGTGTTCCGGGCGGAACGGAGTTCCTTCTGCTCACGAGCGATCAGGTAGCCGGTCACGGTCTCCGGCGGGGGATTCAGGTAGTAGATCCAGCGGGCGACGCGTACGCGGAGCATGCCGGCGGCCGTGGTCCAGGCCGCTGATTTCGCATCCACCGCCTCCTGCAGCGGCCTGGGGGGCGGTGTGCGGCGCAGTACGGCGTCCACAGTGATGTGGGCCGTGCGCAGTAGCTGCGTGGGAGAGAGGCCCGGATCCGAGGTGGTGGCGGACAGGCGAAGGAACCTCTCGGCATGGGATTCGAGTTCGCCGGGGTGCCACTGGGTGAGGGCCGCCGTCTTCCCGGGGCAGCGGGTGCGCGTGGCGAGGGCCGCAGCCGCGAACCAGCACGGCGCCACGTAGTGCCAGGCGACGCAGTGCCTTCGGTAGCCGTCGAGGTCGTGGTGGACGTTGTCGGTGCTGTCCTTGTCGAGTTGGTAGCGACCTCCGATCCGTGCGTCGAGGATCCCGCGGTAGAACCTCTCGTCCGCGCGGCTCCACGGCAGCATCTGCGCACTGGATTGCCACCGCCGCAGAGTGGCCGCGTTGCCCGTGACCAGGCTCCAGGTGGAGATCTCGGCTGGTGACACCTGGTTCCGGTCGAGCTCGTCGGCGGTGAACGCGAACCCGGGCGGATGTTCGAGCAGTCGGCTGTGGGCCGGGTTCATGGCCACCGCCCGGTGATGGGCGGCGGCCAGCCGCTCGTTCCACTCCCACCACGAGTCGGGGGTCTGGTCGAGGATGACGCGGATGTCGATGTCCGAGTGCGGCGCGATGAGGTCGCCGACCTGCCACTTGTGCGTGAGTATGCTCGCAGTGACGCCCTGGGCGGCCAACTGCTCGGCGTAGACGACGCCGAGCTGCGCGTACGACGAGGTGGGGCGGACCGTGGTCACTCGGACTCACCTCCGGGCCGGCGAAGCGAGCAGCTCCCACCCGTACCGCTGGCCACGGGCAGCAGGGGAAGCACGGGCACGCCCTGCGGTCGCTCCATGCGGTCCCAGCGCAGGTCGTAGTCGACGTAGTGGAAGCCCTGCCAGGCCTCGTTGCTGTCACGTTCGAGCATGGCGCGGAAGAGGTGGGCGTAGGCGTCGGCCATGCTGCCGTTCGCGAGGTGCGGCTTCAGGGGGATGTCGCGGTTGTGGAGGATGCAGGGCCGGGCGATACCGGTGGGCGTGATCTTGATGCGGTTGGCGTCGGAGCAGGTGGCGCAGGAGGAGTTGGAGATGAATCCGACGGAGCCCGCCCAGCCGGGCGGCTGCAGGTACCGTCCCGGGCTTCGCACTCCCAGCTCGGTACGGGAGATCTCGCCGGCCTCCTCGAACCAGGCGTGCAGGCGTTCGCGGACCTCCGCCTCGGGCACGAACTCGGTGGGGAAGAGGGCCTCCGCCGGACCGATGCGCTGCAACTCGATCAGCCGTACGGCGACGGGCAGTTGCCTGGCGAGCTCGGCGACACCGAAGGCGTCGTCCAGGTACGACCGCTGGAGCACGCAGTTGATCTTGACCTTGAGGCCGAGTTCGAGTGCCCGGTCGATCGTGGCACGGGAGACTCGCGGGTCGCCGCCGCCCATGATCTCGGTAGACCGTGCGGGATCAAGGCTGTGCAGGCTGATGTTCAGGTACGTGAGCCCGGCATTGTGCAGCGCGTCCACGGTCAGGCCGCGGCGCAGGTTGCCGTGGCTGGTCATGCCGATGGTCGCCTCGTCGCCGAGACCGGCGGAGAGCGCTCCGATGATGTCGAGGATGTCGGCACGCAGCGTCGGCTCCCCGCCCGAGCAGTGCGCCTTGCGGATGCCCCAGAGCCCGGCCTCGTTCGCGATGCCCGCGTAGTCGGCGACCTTGAGCGTCTTGTCCTTGTGCCCGTAGTCGGGCATGCACCGCGGCTTGCAGAAGACGCAGTCGAGGTTGCAGATGGAGTTCAGCGTGAAGGCCAGGTAGGGATGGTTCCGTCCCGACTCGGCGAACTGTCGTAACAGGTCGGTCCTGGGGAGCTGCTGTTCAGTGTGGGTCATGAGGATCTCCGTGGGTCGGGAGTGACAGCACCGTTGAGGGGCTGGCCGGCGAGGAAAAGCCGGAGGTTGTCGACGAAGAAGGCGACCGCCTGGTCCATGTAGGCGTGGCTGAAGACAGCGCTCTTCGGCGTGAGCACGATCCCCGGGTGGTGGCGGAGCGGATCATCGAGTGCGGGCGGCTTGCGCGGCTGTACGTCGAGGGCGGCGCCGGCCAGCGGGCCCTGGTCGAGGGCGCCGAGGAGCGCGTGGTGGTCGACGGTGCTGGCCCGCCCGAGGTTGATGAAGACCGTCCCCGGACGGCACACCTTGAAGGTGCTCTCGTCGAAGAACCCGTACGTCTCGTCGTTCGCGGGAAGCAGGTTGACGACGGCACGCGAACGCGGGAGGGCTTCACGAACACGGTGTGCCGGCACCCATTCGATCCCGCCGGGTTCGGAGTGAGGGGGTTTGCGCCGTACGCCTATGACGTGCATTCCGAAGGCATGTGCCACCTCGGCGAGGCGGATGCCGACAGAGCCGCAGCCGACGATCGTGAGCGTCTCGCCGTACAGGTCGAAGAAGCTGTCGGCGAGGTCGTCCTTCCACCAGACGGACCGGGTCTGAAGCCGTGTACTCGTGAACAGGCCCCGCGAGAAGCCGAGAAGCAGGCCGATCGCGTGCTCGGCCATCGGCCTCCCGTGGTAGCCGTACCCGCGGGTGAGCGTGATGCCGGCGACATCGAGCGCGGTGACCGGCCAGTGATCGATGCCTGCGGATGGGGTGGCCGCCCAGCGGAGCCGTGGGGAGGCCTTGAGCCACTCCGCGTCGAAGGTCCAGCCGAAATAGACGTCAGCGGTACTGATCTCGACGGGGACGTCATGCTCCTGGGCGAGCAGAAAGCGGACGCCCGGGAATGCGGACCGTAATCGTCCGGCGTGCCGGTCGGATAACTGCCAGAAGGGATAGGGAGAGTTGAGGGAGACCAGCGCAGTGGTTGTCACGCTCCACCCCTCAAGGGGGCGCTGAGCGCCATCGCCCACGGGGTGTGCCGGCGCAGGTAGGAGCGGATCGTGGCCTCGTAGTCGTGGCGCGCCAGGAGCAGCGTCCTGCCACGTGCACGCATCTGGTCACGCTCGCGGGCGCCGATGTGAAGCGCCCGCCCGATCGCGTGGGCGAGGTCCATGGGGTCACGGGCTTCCGCCGTGAACCCGGTCACCCCGTCGACGACCGTCTCCGTGAGCCCGCCCGCCCGCGTCGCGACCACCGGCGCGGCCTCCGAGGCGAAGGCTTCGAGGGGGATCCTCCCGAACGGTTCGGCTCGGGAGGGCACCACCACCCCGCGGAGGGCCGGGCTCCTGAGCCACGAGCGGTATATCGGGGAAAAGCGCGGCAGAAACGTCGCGTCGATCGCGTAGTCGTGGACCATCGCCTGGAGCTGCCGCTGGTAGCCGGTCAGTGTCTCTGTGTGCGTTGTGGGTGCGAGCAGGAGGTGCGGCACCCGTTCGCCCTGCGTGCTGAGGATGTGGAGGGCTTCCAGCAGGTCCTCGAAGCCCTTGCTCTCCACCGCCCGGCCCATGGCCAGCAGGAACCCCGCTTCGGCTTGTGGAGGCAGCGGAGCCGGGGCCACGTCCGCGTGGTCGCCCGGGAGCAGGCCGTTGGGGAGATCGACCACCGCGTGTCGCGGAATGCCGTAGACCTGCTCGAGATGGCCGCGCATGTGGTGCGAGATGGCGGCGATGCGTGCACCGCCGCGCACCGCCGCTGTCAGGCCGTTGTGCTCCCAGCGGATGCGTCGTCGGTCCTTCGGTGAGGCGAGCTCGCTCGTTGACCGAGGCAGGAGAAGGAGGCTGAACGGATCGTCGGAACGTCGATGCGGCCCGAGCCCGAGGAAGGGGATGTCCAGACCGATCAGTTGTGCCATGGGCGCATCGGCAAGGCGCTTCCGGGCAGTTTCCGTGACTCGCTCGCATAATGCTTCGCAGCCCGCGAGGGCGACGGTCGCCGCTCGACCACCCGGAACCGGAACGACCTCGGCCCCGGCTTGCCGCAGCATGCCCTCCGTCTCGGCCGCCCATGCCGGGTCGTAACTGGGATCGGAGCGTGAAATGTGAACAGGCATGACCAGGAGGCGTCCGCGAGGCAGTGTCCGCGTGAGCACCTCAAGGAAGGCCCTGTTGCTGAAGCCCGTGCCCGATGTGCACCCGTAGTAGCCGTCATGCAGCGCGACGGCGATCTTCGGCGAGATCGTGGCTGTGGTCGGCCCGACGGTTCCTTCTGCACCTCTCTGACTCTGAAGGGGTACTGCTTTGCCGGTCGGCACAGGGGCCATGCCCTCTGAACTGCGCGTACGGGCTGCCATGGGAACACTCCTCCAGTGCGGGGTAGGCGGGGCAGAACGGTGGCTCGGCCGGAGACACACCTGGGTTGCGCATGGGTGGTGGAGTCCGTCGGGGATTCGTGCAACGGAGCGTGCAGAGACGATTCCACTACGCGAGTGCAGCGAGCGGACAAAGTGTCCGCAGGAATTTTCCGTCAACCCCTTGACGACAACAGGTGTTGCATGCACGGGCGTTGACATTTTCGGGCGTCGGGGATGGCTGGTTCACGCCTCGCCGACAGGAAACCGCCAGCAAACCTGCTCTGTGATCTCCGCACCCTTCGTGTGACGTTGTTCGGTCTCTTCAGGTGATCTTCTTCGGCGTGTCGAGTTGGCCTGTGAGTGCCGTGGAGAGCCTGCGTGAGCCATGAGTTCGCGCGGGAGGAGGACGTAGATGCTCACGCTCTGCATCGCCGGTGATGAGGGTGAGGCGCAACGGGCGACGGCCGAGGACAAGGGTCGGCGCGGTGACTGGAATTCTCTCCGTGCTGTGCGCACGGCTAGGGGCATGGCCCTTCGGACTGTCGCACAACGCTCCGGGCTCGACCCAGGGCACCTGTCCAAGGCCGAACGAGGAGAGAAGCAGCTCTCCACCGACTCCCTCTACCGCCTCGCGGTGGTGCTGGCGCTCCGCGAACTTCCCCAACTCCTCAAGCCATACATCCCAGAACGGGAGTCGGCGTGACGGTCCCAGCCATGTCAATCGCCGAGATCCTCGACCGGCCGGCCGTCGTGCCCCTGTGGCCGATCGTCGGCCGGCCGCTGCTTCTCGCCGAATCCACCACGTACCAGCTGGCGGCCGAGAACAGGCTGCCCGTCGAGGTCATCCGCCTCAAGCGTCGACGGGTCGCCCGAACAGTCGACCTCCACCGCTTCCTCGGCCTCCTGCCCGAGGAGAACGGCGCCGCTCCGACGTACCAGGCCGGAGCGTCTGCCGGAAACGACGAAGGCGGGCCGGGTACCGGCCGGACCGCCTCTGTTGAGCAAATCCGCACCTACCGCGAAGTAAGAGATCGGAACAGCTCTATGCACCGCATCGCACAGACCTCAACGTCGACCGCGACCCAACGGCTCGACCGAGAGTCCGTCCACGCGGCGGAGACGCCCGCCGCCCGGGACGCCCGCATCGAGGATGCGGTCGACCGCATCCTCGCCGAACTCGCCAAGCCCACCCCCACCGAGCAGCTGCACGCCGTCCTCTCCGAGCACGGCATCCAGCTCATCGAGTGGGACCCCAGCGGCCTCCCCGAAGACCTCCGTGACGGCTTCTACGCCTTCTACATCGAGACCGCTGGCCGGAAGACCATCGTCGTCCCCACAGGTCAGGCCCCCGCCCACCGGCTCGCCGCCGTCCGCGTCCTGCTCACCCACCAGGGGGTGCTGGCGTGAAGACCACCGACACCACCGTATGCGTGTACGACGGCAGCCCCGCCATCGAGCAGGCCGTCGCCGACAACGGCAGCAGCTTCGGCCTCTGTGTCGACTGCGGACCCGCGCACGCTAAGGGCGTCGCCGTCGAGAAGGCCCTCGCCAAGATCGAGGGCTACAAGTCCGGCGCTGACGCGAACGTGACGGAGCTCTGGAACATCATCGCGGGCGCGATCAAGCGGTGCGGTGACCCAGGCGCCGTCATGGACCAGGTCCTCGACCTCATCGAGCGTCACCGGCTCGGCAGAGTGTTCCTGTGACCGTCCCGACCAACACGCCGACGGCTGGGGATGTTCGTGGCATCCCCGGCCGCCCGGCTCTCAGCGAACCCGAACAGGCCCGACGCGCCGCCCGGCCCGTCCGCGATCCCGCCCCGGGACGGAACGCTGCCTACTGGGCGCGGATCGACGCCTGTGTGGACGCGGCCCCTCCCTTGAGCGACGCGCAGCGAGCCGTGATCAGGACGGCCTTCCACGGAGCCCGCAAGGAGGCGGCCACATGAACTCCAACCTCTGCCCCGCCTGGTGCCGCACGCATGAACCGGTCGGCGACAACGGCATGGCGGCGTCCGACCCGCAGTTGTTGAGGCGAATCCCAGTATGGCTCCCCTGACGCTCAGGGCTTCCCGCACCGGCCACCTTGTGGCTCGTTCCGGTGCCCCGCAGTGGCGTGCCTGGAAATGCGGAAGACACGAACTGTGCATGTGGATTTACGATGCCCCGATGCGGCCAGAACCTGGACAGGTATTGCACTTCTCCGAGGATCCGACGATCACCCGCTTCGTCCCGCGCGTTTCCCCGACGTCGAAGGACCAGGGGGCCTTCGTCTGGGCCGTCGACGCGGTCCGCGCCCCCGACTACTGGTTTCCCAGGCAGTGTCCCAGGGCGATGGCATGGGTGACGCCCGACACGTCCCCGTCAGACCGCGAGCGGATCATCGGCCCAGGCGGGGGCGATCGAGTACACGCGATCGAGTACGACTGGTTGGAGGAGATCCGAAGCGTTCGCCTCTACGCCTACCGGTTCGACTCCACTCCCTTCCGCCCCATTGGTGAGCCCGTCCCGCACGCCTACGTCGCGGAAGAGCCCGTCGAGCCGCTGGGGCCGCCCGAATCCGTCGGCGACCTCCTTGCCCTGCATGCCGATGCCGGCATCCAGCTGCGGGTTCTGGGCGTCCTGTGGCCGTATTGGGAGACCATCATTTCCAGCACCTGCGGTTTCAGCGGCATTCGACTGCGCAACTCCCTCGGGCACCCCGCACAGCGGCCCGAGGCCCGACCGCGAAACCTCCTCGGCCAAGCGGGCTCTGGTGGGGCCTCCGTGAAACGGCAACGAGGGGAGAGCGCAGGCCAACGTGGCGAGTAGCTTGATTACGACAGTCATCGCAATCTGCGGCACCCTGCTCGGCAGTGGTCTGACGGCGTTCGTGACCGCTCAGACCGAGCGGCGCCGAAACGAAGCCCTGGAACAACAGCAGATACGCGAAGAGGCTGCGCGGGACCGCACTCAACGTCGCGAACTGCGCGTCGAGCACCGGAAATGGCGCAGGGACCGCAGGCAAGCCGCCTACCAGGGCCTGCTGGACGCTGCTCACGAGGCTCAAGGGGACATTTGGCAGCTGGGCCGACTGACGGTGGAACCCTTTGACCAACACCGCTATGACATCAGGCGGGGTGCAGCCATCGACGCCGTGCGTGCGACTCGCCGCGCAGCCGACGCAGTCCAGCTGGAAGGGCCAGCCGACGTCGCGCAGGCCGCCGACGAGTATGCGAAAGCTATAGATCTGAATATCGAGCCGTCAATCGAGTCCCTGATGCTGTTGAGCAAGGAGCCATTGAGCGAGGAGCAGCAGGAGCGTTATCGCTCCAGTGCTGCCGAGAGGAACGCCCTCGTAGAGAGCTGCCAGCAACGTTTTGTTCCCTTGGCTCGCCAGGCGTTGGATGAGTTGATGAACGATGTCGAGTAGCTCATCCGCATCCTCGTCGAGCCGACCACGGATCGACTCGGGCGCGACCTGCGGCCGCTCGGACCGCCCTACAGGTTTCTGTCACAGGAAGTCGCCGTCCGTCTCAACGAACCGTGTCCACTCGTCTCACCCAATCCAGTCCACACAGCTCAGCGGCAGGTGTACGACTGACTTTTGCGACAGGACAGCCCTCATCTCGCCGTAAGTACCTCGTTACTGTCTGCGCCGGATGGGGAGCGCGGGTTTCCGGCACGTGGAGGATTCACGCGGACAAACTGTCCGTAGCTATTTCGACGCCCACCTCTTGACTGGAGGGTCGTAACTGTACTCATTTCGCGTCCGCTTCATCACGACATGCCCTACTTCGGTCGTGCGACCGGAGGCCCAGGAGGGATGAGCGACGTGTCTCTGGTCCGTGCCGCAGATCCACCCCGTGGGCACTCGGCCGTCGGCTCTGTTAACAGTTGGCGACCAGGGGCGCAGGCTTGGACATTATCCGTACTCTGATCGAAGTGCTTCATCGCGAAGGGACAGCTCTACCGATGAGTGAAAACCTGACACTGGGAGACCGTCTCCGCGTCGCTCGCAGGACACGGAAGCTGTCCGCCGCCCAACTAGCGCAGAAAGTTGCGGTATCCCCGAGCTACGTGCAGAAGTTGGAGTCGGGCGCGCGTAAGGCCTCACCCTCCCTAGTGCTGGCTCTCGCCAAGGCGCTGCGCTTCGGCCCCGAGGTCCTGACCGGCCAGCCGTACTACGGTGAGCCGGAGGCCGAGGACGGCGTCCACGCCGTCATACCCGAGCTCCGCCGCCTCCTGCTCTGCTACGACAGCCCCGACGACCTGGAGATCTCCCCGCGGGCGCTTCCTGTGCTCGCGTCGGAGGTCGACCAGGTGGCGGCCCTGCGTCGCGACGCCCGGTACGCGCCGATGGGCCCCCTGCTGCCGCCGATCATCACCGAACTGACGCACGTGGCTCTCGGCGGTGGCAACGGCGACCGGAGCAAGGCCTTCTGGCACCTGGCTCGCGCCTACCGCGCCGTGAACTCCCTTGCCCACAAGATGGGCCACCACGACCTGTCGAACACGGCGCTGGAGCGTGTCCGTTGGGCGGCCGACCGCTCCGGCGACCCTCTGATGCAGTTCACGGCCGGCTACCTCGTCGCCGGGGCGATGCTTCGCCAGGGCGCGTACTCGCCGGCGCGCCGCAAGCTCCTTGCGTTGCGGACCGAGCTGGAGCGGCTCCAGCCGGAACGCTCGTTCACGGAGGACGCGCTCGCCGTCGACGGCGCGCTGCTGCTGAAGCTGGCCGTCCTCGAAGCCCGGGAGAACAACGCCGACCGCGCCGACTCGTACCTGCGGGAGGCGGAGCAGGTCGCACGCATGGCGGGAAACCGGGACTCCCTGGCGTACGAGATGTCGTTCGGGCCGACGAACATCCGCATCCACGAGGTGCACGCGATGATCGACATGGGAGACACGGAGCAGGCTCTCGCCCGCCTCACCGAATGGTCTCCGGTTTCCGGCGGCGAGTGGGTTCCGCCCACCACGACCGTCGGCGAGCGGTCGAGCCACCACTTCATCGACGTGGCCTCCGCGAAGCTCGCCACGGGCGACCGGGAGGGCGCGTTCGCGGACCTCAGGCGTGCACGGAAGGTCGCGCCAAACCACACGCGGTTCCACCCGTCCGTTCGCGAGACAACCGCGGCGTTGCTCAGGATGGACGCCCATCCGTCCAACGAGCTATCAGCCTTTGGTAGTTGGACGGGCATTAGCACAACCTGAGTCTGTGTCAAGGGCTTTGGCGCGCGAAGCCCACGGACAGACTGTCCGCGCAGGGTAGCTTGCTGAATGGAATGGTCTCTTCACACCCAGTGGTGAGGAGGCCTTTTCCATGTCCGACGACAATCCCGCAGCTCGCGCGACCCCACCGCGCTGGATGCCAATCGGGGAGGAGCCCGAGTTGTGCTCGGCGGGGGAGTGGTGGGACGCCGTACGAGCCGTGGAGGCTGTAGGCCGACGCGCTATCGAGATCCTCCACGAGGGGGACGAGCCGGTCGGCCCGGTGATTCTTGACCACGGAGGTCCGGAGCCTCGACTGTACTTCCTGGTTCCCGTGGGCACCGCGGCCCGGTGGGAGGAGCCGGGGACCGTCGCTCTGGGGCAGAAGTGCCACGTCGTCGTGCCGTCCGCGGAGAGCACGACGCCGCCGGGAATGCACTGGCATGTCTTCCCCCGAGGTCCGCGTGCGCTGACGCGGCCAGACGCCCTGCGGCGCGCGTTAAGCCAGGCTCGGCGGGAGCGGCGAGGGCCCGCAGAGGAGGCGGCCTCCTGATGGCGCTCAGCATCTCCTTCGTGCTGGTGCTTGGCATCCTCGTGGTCGTTCTCATCCGCAGCAAGTCCGTGAAAGCCGGTCCTGCGGTCGTCTGCGTGCTCTTCGGGTTCTTCCTGGCGAGTACGTCCATGGCCCCGACCATCAACCGGTTCCTGACGGGCGTCGCCGACATGATCGGACAGATCCGCTTCTAGCGAGCCGGGGCCGGTGCGCGAGTCCCTTCTCTCCGCTCGGTCGACGGCTCACCTCCATCCATTTTCCGGCCCTCCCCCAACCTGCCCGAGGCCCCCGATGACTTTCGCGTCCAGCGCGCAGAGCACGTCAACCCCCACAGTCCGCCTGCATCGGAGGAACTGCCCCGATCCGGCTCGCCAGCGGCGCACGATTCCCTCCGAGGGACTCTGATGCGTCTCGTCTACCACCCCGCCGGCCACGACGACGATCTCCGTGTGGCCTTGGTCGAACTACAGGCGGGGCGCTGGAGGCAGGCGCGGGAGCTGCTCTGGCAGACGGGTACGCACTGGGCGCTGCGAACGACACGCACCCAGCTGCTGGCCGTGGCAGCCGCCCGTTCGGACGTCGTCGACGTATGGCTCGCCGAGGAGCCCGACAGTTATGACGCGCAGCTGATGGCTGTTCGCGTCGCCGTCGAGAGGGCATTGCGTGCCCACCGCCAACACCACCCGCAGACCCTCGACTTCGAGATGCGAGCGCGGCGTGCGGCGCTGCTTGCAGCCCGTCGCGCACCGCACGATCCCGTGCCGTGGGTGTGTCTTGTCGCCTTGGCCCAGGTCGACGCCCGCCAGCTGCGGCCGGAACACCGCATGAGGTCCGCCGAACCGATGCTGCCGAGCGGTCCGTGGGGACTGCTCTACGAGGTCAACCAGCGTGATCCCTACAACCGCGAGGCCTACCACCGTGTGGTGCAGTTCTTGCTCGCCCTTGAGGGGCCGTCGGGCGCTTCCTTGGCCACGGTCTTCGACTTCGGCCGATCCGTGGCCTCGCAGCGGCCGGTTGGATCGCCGCTGCTGCTTCTGCCGGCGTACGCACAGGTCGAGCAGCGACGACAGTCGCGTGCCGATCCGCTGTGGCGGCGCCAGTGGGCGCAGGAGTCGATGCTCGACTACACGCTGACCGCCTTCCACGACTGGTTCCACAAGGCGCCCGTCGAGCACCGTTCGGTCGCCGATCTGAATCTCCTCGCCTACGCGTTGTGGGCGGGGCACCGGTACCTGGAGGCCGCCGAGGTGTTCGAGGCGATGGGCTCATATGCGGCCCGTGAGCCATGGGCGTCAGTGCACGACGGGGCCGCAGGGCCGGATCCCGGTGAGGCGCTGCTCCTTCGGGCGCGCGCCGAGTCCCTCTCCTACGCCCGTACCCGGAGACCCCGCGCCGGGCCGCACCCGTAACCGACAGCCGTCACCCCACACAACCCATTGGCATGAACCTGCCCTTTCGCCCGATTCTCCGAGTCTTGGAGGCCGACCCATGTCCCGTCTGAGTCCCAACCGCCACGCGACACCACGGAAGTCCGACGACACGTACCTGCGCGAGCTGGGCTACGAGCCCGTTCTCACCCGACGCATGGGGCCGTTCGGGAACTTCGCGATCTCCTTCAGTGTCATCAGCGTCTTGTCAGGCTGCATGACCTTGTACGGCTTCGGGCTGAACACCGGTGGCCCGTCGGTGATGCTGTGGGGCTGGATCGTCGTCGGTGCCATGGTGATGCTCCTCGGCGCCGCCCTCGCCGAAGTGACCTCCGCCTATCCGACCTCCGGTGCCCTGTACTACCAGGCAGAGCAGCTCGGTGGGCGGAAATGGGGCTGGTACACAGGCTGGTTGAACCTGCTGGGCCTGCTCGGCGCGATCGCCGGCATCGACTACGGGGCCGCGCTGTTTACGGGCGCCCTGTTCAACCTGCAGTGGGGCTTCGAGCCAACGCCGGGAAGGGTCATGGTGATCTTCCTGTGCATCCTGGTCCTGCACGCCACCTTGAACCTGTTCGGGGTCCGGCTGGTCAGCATCCTCAACAGCATCAGCGTCTGGTGGCACCTCGGCGGCGTCGCGGTGATCGTCGGCGCACTGGCGATCGTGCCCTCCCACCACCAGTCCGCCGACTTCGTGTTCGGTGAGTTCGTCAACAACACCGGCTGGTCGAGCCCCCTCTATGTAGCGGTGCTCGGTCTGCTGCTGGCCCAGTACACGTTCAGTGGTTACGACGCCTCCGCGCACCTGTCGGAGGAGACGACCGACGCTCAGGTGTCCGCATCCCGCGGGATCATCCACGCGATCGGCTGGTCGTGGCTGGCCGGGTTCGTCCTGCTGGCCGGGCTCACCTTCGCTATCCAGGACTACGCGGGCACCGTGGGCACGGCGACCGGGGTGCCGCCGGCGCAGATCTTCCTGGATGCGCTGGGCGTGGCGGGGGCGAAGGCGCTGCTCCTCGTGGTGATTATCGCCCAGCTGTGCTGCGGCAACGCCGAGACCGCGGCGGCGTCTCGGATGGTGTTCGCGTTCTCGCGTGATGGGGCGCTGCCGGGCTCGCACCTGTGGCGCCAGGTCGACGGCCGCACTGGTACCCCGCGCATGGCCGTGCTGCTGGCGGTCGCGTGCGCCGCTGTGCTGACCCTGCCGAGCCTGTACAGCCCGGTCGCGTACGCGGCGATCACCAGCATCAACGTGGTCGGCATCACCCCGGCGTACGCGATCCCGATCTACCTGCGTATCAAGAACCGCCACCGGTTCCAGCCCGGACCGTGGAACCTCGGCACCTGGGGCGTGACCGTCGGCACGATCGCGGTCATCTGGGTGGTGTTCGTGACGGTGCTGTTCTGCCTGCCGCAGACGCGCCCCGCCGGCGGCGGCCTGGTGTCCGTGGAGACCTTCAACTACGCGCCGATCGCTTTGCTCGCCGTTCTAGCCTTGGCCTGGGGGTGGTGGCGGAAGCAGGGCAGCTCGTACGAAGTGCCGGCCCAGCACTTCGACCGCTCGGCGGCTACGTACGAAGACGAGGTCATCTGATGACGAGCACCACGAACAGCAGCAGTGCTGTGGCGCGCCTGTCTGCCGCGTCCGTCCACGAGCAGGGCGGGCGTTCCGCGAAGACGTTCTCCTTTTCCGATCTGCGGAATCTCGTCAAGGCGGGTGCGATTGACACGGTGCTGCTCGCCGTCCCCGACCTGCAGGGGAGGCTGAAGGGGAAGCGGTACGACGCGAATCACTTCCTCAAGCGCGTCGCGCATCACGGTGCTGAGGTGTGCGCCTACGTCCTGGCCACCGACGTGGACATGAGCCCGGCGGACGGCTTCGCGCTGAGTTCGTGGGAGACCGGCTACCAGGACCTGTCCGTGCAGCCGGCCCTGTCGACCCTGCGAGTGGTGCCGTGGCTGCCGCGTACCGCCGTCGTGCTCGGCGACGCCGTGGCCCACGACGGAACACCCATCGAGATCGCCCCCCGCCAGGTCCTCCACCAGCAGATGACCCGGCTGTCCAGGCACGGCCTGCACCCCAAGGCGGGGATCGAGACCGAGTTCGTCCTCTACAGGGGCACATACGCGGAAGTGGAGCAGACCGGGTACCAGGGCCTGCAGCCGCTGGCCACGGAGAACCTGGACTACGCCCTCGACCATGATCCGGTCTCCGACCGGTTCTTCCGCCACCTCCAGCGCGCGCTCGCGGGTGCTGGAATGCCTGTGGAAGCGATCAAGACGGAGGCCGGGCCTGGCCAGGTGGAGGTGACCTTCCCGTACGGGCCCGCCCTCACCGCCTGCGACCGGCACCTGCTCTTCAAGCACGCGGTGCGCACCCTCGGCTCGCGTGCCGGACTGGCGCCCACCTTCATGGCAGCCCCGGAAACCGGCCGTACCAACGGTCTGCACCTTCACGTGTCGCTGTGGTCGAAGGCCATCAGCCAGCTCAACGAGCCTGGCGGCGGACTGTCCCAGACCGGGCGGCACGCCATCGCGGGCCTGCTCGTCGGCCTGCCGGAGCTGGCCCCTCTCTACGCCCCGAACACCAACTCCTACAAGCGGTTCACGCCTGGCTCATTCGCGCCAACCACGTTCAGTTGGGGTTACGACAACCGCACCTGTGCCGTCCGCGTTGTCGGCCACGGCGAGGGCCTCCATCTGGAGATCCGCGTGCCGGGGGCGGATGCCAACCCCTACCTGGCCTTGTCCGCGGCCCTGGCGGCCATGGACCACGGCATAGAACAGAAACTTACCCTCGGTCCGGAAGAGACGGGCAACTCCTACCGGGTGGGCGGCACCTCCGTCCCGCCCACCCTCGCCGATGCTCTCGTCGCGTTCGAGAACAGCGCTCTCGCGCAGGAGGCCTTCGGCACCGATGTGGTCGAGCACTACACCCGTCTTGCCCAGCTGGAACTTGACCACGAGCGGAGTTTGGTCACCGATGCCGAGCGGCGTCGGTGGCTGGCCCGCGCCTGACAACCGTTCCTCCTCCCTGAAAGGATCACGAGCTCCTGTGAGTGTCAGACCGGCACGCCCGTCCCCGACATCGCTCGACCTGACACCCGCGCAGATCCGGATCGTCCAGCAGGTCGCGGAGGGCAAGAGCACCGACGCGATCGCCTCCGACCTCGCGATCACGGCTGGAACGATCAACGTTCAGTTGAAGCACTGCGGACAGAAGTTCGGCGTACGTGGCCGGGCCGCAGTCGTCCATGCCTGCTTCGTCACCGAGCAGCTCCAGCGCCCCGAAAAGGTCGCCTTCCCGGGAGCCTTCTCGGAGGCGGAGACCGAGACGTGGCGGATGGTCGCCATTGGCGCGACGTCGAAGGAGTACGCGGCGCGCACTCGCATCAGTCACGACGAAGCCCTGGGACGGGTACGAGCGTTGCGGAAGCGCGTCGAGGCGGAAAACGACCCACACCTGGTGACGCTCGGCTGGAGGTACGGAGTTCTGGGCGAGTCCCTGCTCGAGATGGCCTCCGGCATCGTCCTTCGCTTCCGGGCACGCAAATGACCAGCTCAGACCGCATTGTCAGTGGCACTTGGCAAGCTACCCAACCACACGTGAATACCCTGCGCGCCCGTCCGGTCACATGTTGTGGCTCGGCTGGGCGACTCAGCCAGCGGAAGGGCGCACCGACGTGACCGATATGCCCAGCGCACTCCACCAGTTGGTGGGATCGGTGACCGACACGTACACCGTCGTAGCTGAACATCCCCGGCCCTGCAACATCCGGCCGTCGGTCTGGGAGGTCAACGGACCTGGCGGTGAGCGGTGGTTTGCCAAGCAACATGCCGGCCCCAAGCTGCACCGACGCGAAGTCGACGCCTACCAGAAGTGGACGATCTCCCTCGGCGCCGACCGTGCACCCGAGCTGGTCGCTTCCGACACGGAGACGCGCGCCGTCCTGGTCACTGGGGTCCCCGGGCGGAGTCTGGACACGCTCCGTGTTCCGGCCGAGCAGGAGCGCAAGGCCTACGAGCAGGCCGGAGAACTCCTTGCCCGGCACCACGCTGCGGCGGCGGACGAGCCGATGACTGCGGACGTGACCGACGAGGTGTGGGGCGCGACGGTTGCGAAGCTGCTCGACGGTGCTGCGCAGCACGTGCCGGACCATGAGATCACGTTGGTGCGTGCGCTCCTCCAGGAAGCTCCGCCGCGTCTGCCGCAGGTGGCGGCGCACGGCGACTACATGCCCAAGAACTGGATGTGGGAGGAGGCTGAGCAACGGCTTCGGATCATCGACTTCGAGTGGGCGGAACTCCAGCCCGCTGCCCACCGGGACTTCAGCCGCCTGCGCTACCGGATTCTCGCGCAGCGCCCCGACCTCCTTGCCGCCTTCCACCACGGATACGGCCGCCAACTCACCGAAGAGGAGCTGGCGGCATGCCGGGCGTACGCGGCTTTGGACTCCCTCGACTCGCTGTCCTGGGGGATCACTCATCGTGACATCGGGCTCGTCGACGAGGCCCACACCATGCTGGAGAACCTGCGTCAGGAGAGCGGCGCGCGCATGTGGGGCGGGTGGGGTTCGTGAACGCCTTTGCGGGAACTGCCTCTTACTACCGGCGCTTCCGCCCCGGCATCCCAGTCGACCTTGCCGTCCTTCTCGCCTGCGAGGCGCCTGCGGCTTCTCCACGGCGTCTGCTGGACATCGGCACCGGCCCAGGGCTCGTTGCCAGCGCGCTCGCCCCGTACTTCGACGAGGTGATCGCGGTCGACTCCGACCAGGCGATGTGCGCCGAAGCTGAGGCCGTGCTCCGTCCCGTGCTCTCCGGCGGTCAGTGGTTGCAGATCCGGCACGCGCTGGCGGAGGACTTCGAACCGCCGGCGGGATGGCAGCCGCACCTCGTGACCTGTGGCCGTGTCTTTCACTGGCTCGACCGGCCTCGTTTCCTTAACCGACTGGCCGAGTACGTGGGCCCCGGCGGCGTGCTTGCGGTGTTCAGCGACCGCAGCCTGTGGACCGCCGAGAGTGCCTGGCAGCAAGCCGCGCGCGCCGTCGTCCAGCAGTTCCTCGGTGAGCAGCGGCGAGCGGGGGACGGCGTCTTCGGGCCGTCCGGGCCGCCGTACGAAGAAGTGCTGCGCGCTTCCGCCTTCTGCGATGTCACCTCCACGACTATCCCCGTTCGCCGCGAATGGAGCATCGCCGAAGTCATCGGCTACCTGTACTCGACTTCGTTCGCGGCCTCGCATCTGTTCGGCGACCGCCAGGATGCCTTCGAGATGGCACTCGCGAAGGCTCTGGTCCCCTTCGCGGAGGGCGGGTTCCTCGTGGAGGACAACACATTCACCGTCCTCACCGCGCGCCGCCCCACCTCCACGGACGGGTGACGGGGATGGGCGAGGCGGACTGGGATGCGGCGGTGACAGCTGACGTGCTGGAGGAGCGCTACGGGCTGGTCGTGGACGTGGTCGAGCCGGTGCACATGGGAACCGACACGATCAACCGGCGGGTCCTGACCGACGACGGAATACGGCTGTTCGTCAAGGAATACCGGTCGAACGCGGACCTGGAGGCGGCCCGCACTGCATGGGACATGTCGGAGTACTGCCGAGCCGCGCGACTTCCCATCCCCCGCGTCTGGGACGACGAGGACGGCAACCTCATCACGATCGCGCAGGGCAGCGCCTGGGCCGTGATCGACGAGGCACCCGGCCGCGTGACCCCCGCGGCGATGACAGTGCCCCTCGCCCAGCACATCTGCTCCGCTGGGCCCGGGCTTCGTAAGCCACGGCGCACTGGTCATGCCCGCGCGGCCGCTACGTACATGCGGGCCCTCGTCGAAGCCTTGGACGAGTCCGGGGCGTGCTTCGGAGCCTTCTGTGAGGCGCCGGGCGGAAGCTCGGCGTTTCGGCCACTCCCCGTGCCTAGCGCTCCTGTTGCCGGAGGCGGGTCGATACATCGTCCACGCTCCGCCACATGCGTAATCCCGGGATTTCGAGACCGACCGAAACACATGAGTTCGATATCTCCGCCGGGTCGTTGAGCCTCACGACCACGCCGGACGACCGTCAAGGGGGACCACGTTGACCTCGGCCGATACACAAGAGCAGCAGACCGCTGCGCCGCCTCCGCCACCTCCGGCGGACATCACCTACAGCGGGCAGTACTCCGTCAACCCCCTCGCCGAGGTCTCCTTCCGGCGGATGTGCGCGCAGATCCCGGCCGTCCTCGGCCGGATCGCCCGGCTGTCGTGGCGGACCGACCGGCTGGCGGTTCAGCTCCTGCTCGGCTGCCAGGTACTCACGGGCGTCTCGGCCGCGGTGCTGCTGGCCGCAACCGCCCACGCCATGAAGCCCGTCCTCGGGGACGGCTCCGCCGGCGAGAGGCTGCGCGGCGCCGTGCCCGCGCTGCTGGTGGTGGCGCTCGCGGCGGCGATGGGTCGCACCGCGGGGGCGGTGGCCACGTACGCCGAGCGACGGATCACCCCGCTGCTCACCACGGAGACGGACACCGCGCTGGTCGAGGCGGTGTGCCGGGTCGAGGCCGCGGCGTACGCGGAGGAGGGGTTCTCGGACCGGCACGAGGCGGCCGAGATGGGGGTGATCCGCACCCTCGTCATGGTCACCGACGCCCAGCGATTCCTGTCCGCGCTGATCCGCATGGTTACCGCCGGCGGCGTGCTGTCGGTGCTGAACCCGCTGATGCTGCCCTTGCTGCTGCTCGCCGTGGGGCCGGCCGGTGTCGGCGCCGTCCTGACCGCACGGGTCGACTACGAGATCCACTACGCCAACGTCGCCGACCGCAACGTGCGCGGCATGATGCGCTGGTGGGCGACCACGCCGAAGTACGGCGACGAGGTCCGCGCCAACTCGATGACCGACTACCTCGTCTACTGGTACCGGGCCCTGTCCGACCGATGCGACCGGCGCACCCTGGCCGCCGCGCCGAGGACCCTGCGGATCGCCCTGCTCTCCTCGCTGGCCGGTGGTGTCTTCCTCGTCGCGACCTGGGCAGCCCTCGCGTGGCTGGCCGTGACCGGCCGGATCGCGCTCGCGGTCGCCGCCACGGCCGTCATCGCCGTCCAGACCACGCTCGCCGCCCTCTCCCAGGTCGTCATCAACGGCGCCGCGGTCTTCCACACCAGCCTGTA
This sequence comes from Streptomyces cynarae, assembly GCF_025642135.1. Lineage (NCBI taxonomy): Bacteria > Bacillati > Actinomycetota > Actinomycetes > Kitasatosporales > Streptomycetaceae > Streptomyces > Streptomyces cynarae. The sequence continues at coordinate 7,841,029 of NZ_CP106793.1, forward strand.
CCTGAGCGACATGCAGGCCTTCCTCGACGACGCCGCCGCCCGCGCCCCCCAGCGCGGCCCCCGCGAACTCACCGCGCCGGTCGAGGAGATCCGGCTCGACGAGGTCGTCTACCAGTACCCGGGCAAGGACAAGCCCGCCGTGGACGGTGTCTCCCTCACCCTTGTAGGGGCCGCGTGGCGATGAACACGGTCTCAGCGTTGACCAGTGGTGCACGTCACCGGTCCAAGCCCGTGAACACTGCCCCTCTGCGGACCCCGTGAACAATTCCTACATGGGCTGTCCGTGCACCGGCGTGGAGGAACCGCTCGGAGCAGGACACCTGCGGTGTGCGGCAGGCCATCGCCTTCGAACCGCTGGTGGTCTGCGTGATGCCTGACGAGCCATTTCGGCGGAGCGCATCCTGCTCCCCACGGTGATGGGGACAGCGGATCCGGCGCCGCGGTGCGTGGGTGCCTCAATCAGGCCCGCCCAGCACGATCTTCCACACACGGGTCGCCGCCTGGAGGTTCAGCCGGTCCCAGCCGCTGCCCGCTCCACCCTTCTGCTCTACACCGACGGGCTGATCGAACGCCGCGGCGAATCCCTGGACGCAGGTTTGACCCGACTGCGCCAGCACGCTGCTGCCCTCGCCCGCGAACACCTGCCCGCCTTCTGTGATGAACTCCTCGCCGGACCCCTCACCGAGCGCTGCCCTGACGACGTCGCCCTCCTCACCCTGCGCCTTCACCCACTCGGCCTCGCGGCGCTCCGGTCGCCCGCAGCGACCATCCTGTGATTCATCGGCTGAGCACTGGACTCCATGACGCTGCCACGAAAGCCTTCAAGACGATCTCCACCAAGGACTTCACCGCTGCAACCTCGGCCTCGGCACGCCGCATAGCAATCGACCACACCGACACGAGGTGGTTACTGTCCAGGTATCGGGTACATGATCCGCATGGAAGCCGGGCGTGGTCGCTCGTCGGATACGGACAACGGCAGCGGGAATGACAGCGCGGACACCTCCGCGGCGGGCGCGCCGAGCCCGGATGCCCTGCTGCCGAAGCTCAGTGACCGAGACCTGAAGATCCTGCGCTACGTCGGACGCGAGTGGGGGCAGGTCCTGGAGGGTCCCGAAGCGTGGCGGTCCGCGCTGCCGGTGGATCCCAACCTCGGCGGCTACCCGGACGCCGTGCGCCCGAAGCGTTTCGGTCGCTTCGTACCCCTCACCGGCCTGCCCGGAGTCGAGGCAGAAGAGGAAGCTGAGGCCCCACCGTCGCCGCTTGGACGCGTCGGCCACCACGTCCGGCGGGTACTGCTGGGCCCTCCGCTCGCGGGCACCGCGATCGCCGCCGAGCGGATGCGCAAACTGGTGGCGCTGCCGGTCCTGTCGGCGGACGCCCTCTCCTCGGTCGCCTACGGCCCCGAGGCAATGCTGGCAGTGCTGGTACTCGGCGGCGCCGCCGGACTGCGCTACTCCCTACCGATCGCCGCGGTCATCGCCTTCATGATGCTCGCCGTCGGCGTTTCCTACCGCCAGACGATCCGCGCTTATCCACACGGCGGCGGCTCGTACATCGTGGCCAGCGACAATCTCGGACGGGTGCCAGGTGTGATCGCCGCCGCCGGCCTGATGATCGACTACATCATGACCGTCGCCGTCTCGATCGCCTCGGGGATCGAGGCGATCACCTCAGCCCTGCCCGCACTCGCCCCGAGCGCGGTGATGATCGGTGTGGCGGTGATCGTCGTCCTGCTGGTGGGGAACCTGCGCGGAGTACGCCAGGCGGGTGCCGCCTTCGCGGCACCCACGTACGCGTTCATCATCGCGGTCTTCACGCTTGTGGCCGTGGGGCTGGCCGACGCGGCCGCCCACGGATTCCAGCCCATGCCGACGCCCCGGCTTCCGGTCACGGAAGGAGTCACCCTGCTGCTGGTCCTGCGGGCCTTCACCTCCGGATCCACGGCCATGACCGGTATCGAGGCGATCTCCAACGCCGTACCAGCATTCCGCCCGACGGAGTGGCGCAATGCCCGTACGACGCTGACCTGGATGGTCACCGTGCTGATCATCCTGTTCGGCGGCACGGTCGCACTGGTCCACCTCGACGGGGTGGTGCCGCACGGCAACGAGACTGTCCTCTCCCAACTCGCTCGCCGTACCTTCGGCCCCGGAGTCATGTACGGCTATGTACAGGCGGCGACGGCCGCCATCCTGCTGCTGGCCGCCAACACCGCCTTCAACGACTTTCCCCGCGTGCTGTTCCTGCTGGCACGCAGCGGCCACGCACCGCGCCTGTTCCTGCGCGTCGGCGACCGGCTCGCCTTCAGCAACGGAATCCTGGCCCTGGCGCTGGCCGCGATCGCAATCTTCGTCGGGTTCGCCGGCAACACGCAGTCCCTGATCCCGCTGTACGCCGTCGGGGTGTTCCTGGCGTTCACCCTGTCGCAGGCCGGCATGGTGGTGCACTGGCTGCGCCACCGCGATCAGGCCCACTGGCGCAAGAGCCTCATCTTCAACGCCACCGGCGGCCTGCTGTCCGCCATCGTCTTCGTCACCGCAGGCATCACCAAGTTCACCGAGGGCGCATGGGTCGCCGTCCTCGTGATCGGACTCCTCGTCCTGCTTGCCCTGCGCATCCGCCGCCACTACGACCTCTGCACCCAGGCCCTCGCCCTGCGCCCCCACGTCATCGAACTGCCCCGACAGTCGGCACCGGGTTCCGGACCGCAAGTGCGGCCGACTGCCATGCCCCCTATGACAGCGGACACCGAGACGGAGGAACTAGAGGAAGCCGAGAGTGAGGAATACCCGGAGGAGGTCAGCCACCTGGTCATCGTGCCCATCGCCCGGCTCGACCTCGCCGGCATGCGCGCACTGGCATACGCGGCCTCCCTCGGACAACCTCTCCTGGCCCTGCATCTCAGCCCGACCGAGACCGAGGCGGAACGCTTCCGCAGCTACTGGGCGACCTGGGGCGACCACCTCCCGCTCGAGGTCGTCGTCTCACCCCACCGCGCGATCGTCGCCCCGCTGGTCCACTACATCGAGACCCTGCACCACCAGCGACCCGATCTCACGCTGACCGTGATCCTCCCCGAGATCGTCGTGCGTCACTGGTGGCAACGCGTCCTCCACAACCAGACCGCCCCCCGACTGCGGCGGGCTCTGCGACCACTGCCGAAGATCGTCATCACGACCATCCCGTTCCACCTGCCCAGATAGGCGAGCCGCCAGAAGGACTGGAAACCGCCGTAATGGCAGCCTGGCTACAGGGAGCAGGCGGGCTGTCCCCCAGCCCGCACGACTCCGCGCCGCGCGGACGAAGCCAACAGCCACAGGCGTGTTGGTGCCTGCCTGATCCGAAGCGTGCGTGAGGGTATTCAACATGCCGGAAATGGAACCGCAGTCGGCCAGGCCGAAGCGTCGCGAGGACGGGGCCCTTGGCAAAAGGGCTGTGCGGGAGGCCCTCGTCTCGTTGACGGGCTTGCTGCGCGTGGTGGTCGTCAACCCCGCCGGTCAGGAGATCGGCCATTTGCTGGATGTGATCTGCCGGTGGAGCGGCGAACCGTACCCGGCGGTGTCCGGGCTGGTGGTCAAGGTCGGCCACCGGGCCGCCTATGTGCCGGTCACGGCGGTCGCGGACCTGGCCGCCGACGGCGTGCGGCTGAACTCGGCCCGGCTGGACCTGCGGGACTTCAAGGTGCGCGACGGCGAGGTACGCCTCGCCCACGATGTACTGGACCACCAGCTGGTGGACGTCGACGGGGTACGCGTGATCCGCGCCTCGGACCTGTACCTGGCCCGCGTGGACGGAACCTGGCACCTGGTGGGCGCAGAGGTCGGGCTCAAGGTCCTGCTGCGCCGCATCGGACCGCGTCGCCTGCACCGGCGGCCAGCACCGGAGAAAGTGCTGGACTGGGCAGCTATCCAGGCGCTGGGCGGCCCGGAGCGCGAGGGCACCGCAGCGAGACAGGTGCGGCTGCGCGCCCCGAACTCTGCCCTGAAGACCTTGCGTCCGGCGGAGCTGGCCGACCTGCTGGAGGACCTGGGCCGCGGTCCGCGCAGCGAACTGCTTCAGATGGTCGAGCCCGGCAAGGCCGCGGACGCGCTGGAGGAGATGCACGCCGCCGACCTCAAGGCGCTGTTGCGCGAGGCCCCCACCGCACAGGCCGCCCGGCTGCTGGAGGAGATGGAGCCCGACGAGGCCAGTGAGGCGCTGCGCGACGTGCCCGAACAGGAGCGGGAGCGGCTGCTGGGCGCGATGCACCCCCAGCAGGCTGACCGGCTGCGCAGGCTGCTGGGCTACGCCGAGGGCACGGCCGGTGCGCTGATGACGTCCCTGCTGATCACCGCCACCGCCGACCGGTCGGTGGCGGACGTGGTGGCCGAGCTGCGCGGGCAGGCCGAGCACGCCGCCGACCTGGACGCCGTGTGCGTCCTCGACGGTGACGGCGCGCTGATGGACGACGTGCCGGTGGTGCGGCTGCTGCTCGCCAAACCCGGCACCCAGCTGGCTGACCTCGTCCAAGAGCCGGCCCCGGTGACCGTCGCCCCGGGAGCGCCGCTGAGCGAGGTGGTCGAGCGGCTGACCGACACTCGCCGCCATTCCGTCGTGGTCGTCGACGACCAGCACCGTCCCGTCGGCCGGATCCTCGCCGACGACCTGGTGGACGCCCTCGTACCCGAACGCGGCCGCTTCCGCGTCTTCCGCCTCGTCCCCTGATGCGAAGCCGCGCGCCTCGTTGTTGCCCACATATCCGAGAGGAAAGGCCACGGTCATGGAGCGGAACTCCACCACGGCACCCGCCGTCCCCGACGTGCCCGCCACGGCTGCGCCGGACCGGCCCGCGCCGCGCTGGAGGCGCCGCCTGGTCACCGCCCTGGCCGTCGCCGGTCCCGGCCTGATCGCCGCCAACGCGGGCAATGACGCGGGCGGGATCGCCACCTATGCCTCGGCCGGAGCACAGTACGGCTACCGCACCCTGTTCTTCATGCTCCTGGTCACCGTCGCGCTGGTGGTCGTGCAGGAGATGTGCGCCCGGCTCGGCGCCTACACCGGTGTCGGGCTCGGCGGGCTGATCCGCGAGCAGTTCTCCGTCCGTGTCACCGCCTTCGCCCTGCTATGCCTGATCATCGCCAACCTGGGCCTGGTGGTCTCCGAGTTCGCCGGCATCGGCGCCGCCCTCGAACTTCTCGGCGCCTCCCGCTATATGGCGGTACCGCTCGCTGCGGCGGGAGTGTGGGCGCTGGTGGTCCTCGGCTCCTACCGGTACGCGGAGAAGATCTTCCTGGTGCTGTCGCTGGCGTTCTTCACCTACCCTCTCGCCGCCGTCCTGGCCCACCCGGACTGGAGGCAGGCCGGAGCCCAGCTGGCCTGGCCGCACTTCGTCGCCGGCAAGGACTTCCTGCTGCTCGGGGTCGCGCTGATCGGCACCACGATCACCCCGTACATGCAGTTCTACGTCGCCGCTGCCGTGGCCGACCGTGGTATCGGCCCCGCCGAATACCCGCGGGAGAAGACCGACACCGTCGCCGGATCGATCTTCGCCAACGCCATCAGCATGTTCATCATCATCGCCACGGCCGCCGCGATCACCACTCGGGCACCGCTGGACTCCGCGGCGCAGGCCGCCTCGGCGCTGAAGCCGGTGGCGGGCCGCTTCGCCGCACAGCTCTTCGGCCTCGGGCTCCTCGGCGCCTCGGCACTGGCCGCCGCCGTGGTCCCGCTGTCCACGTCCTACGCCGTCGCGGAGGCAGTCGGTGTGGAAAGCTCCGTCTCCCGCCGTTTTCGCGAAGCCCCTTTGTTTCTCGGGCTGTTCTCGGCACAGATTCTCATCGGCGCCGCCATCGCTTTGATCCCCGGCAACCTGGTCCAGCTTCTGGTGCGGGCCCAGGTCGTCAACGGTCTGATCACCCCCATCCTGCTCACCTATGTCCTCACCCTGGCCAACCGCCACAGCGTCCTGGGCGCAGCCGCCAACGGCCCCCTCTTCCGCGCCGTGGCCTCCGTGTGCGTGTCCGTCATCGCCCTGCTGTCGGCCGTCGTTCTGCTCCAGACCCTGCTGGGCTGGCTCGGCATGGGCTGATCAAGGTGCGCCCCACCCGCACGGTCCACGCTCTGGCCGCAAAGCTCGATCCTTCGAGTAGTTCTGCAGGAATCGGGAGATAGATCTCGCGCTGATCACCGACACTCGGGCGACATCGGTCGACCGACGCGAAAAGCGGGTGCCGACAGCACTTCAGCCATCGACACCCCCTGATCTGCCGCCGCACGCAGCGACGGTCACAGATCGACGCCGGCTCCTGCGGTCGCTGCCTCCTTCTCCTCCCGCTTCTCGGCGATCAAGGCCTCTGAGGTGAGGAACAGGCCGGCGATGGACGCCGCGTTGTGCAGGGCGGAGCGAGTGAGGGGTCGATGATCCCAGTGGCGAGCATGTCGACCCACCCCCCGGTCGCGGCGTCCAGGCCGTGGTCGACGGGCAGGGTGCGGACCTTCTCCACCACGACTCCACCCTCCAGGCCGGCGTTGCGGGCGATCTGCTTGAGCGGGACGGTCACCGCGCGGCGCGCCTCCTCCTCATAGGCGATGATCTTGGCAGTCACTGTTGCGAATCCTCCGCATCGATGCCTGGGTCGACAATGGCGGAGCAGGGTGACGCCCGCGGCATTTCGCCCGTGCGACCACGCGCTCCGCTCAGGGCCGCGCGAGCACGTCACCCGACCCAGCCAATTGGCACTCCCAGCAGGAGAGTGCCAATTCTTCGTGGAGCGCTGCCGCCCGCCCGGAGCAAGCGGGGGGCAGTGACCAGTCCGGCGGCCTGCGGGTGCGCCGAACAGGTGCCGCCGGGACGTCAGCTGGGGCGAAGGAAGACTGGCGGGCACACAAAGATCAAACACTTGGTGTGAGCTGCGACATTGCCATCGAACGCGACGAGTCGTCACCCTGAGGCGCATAACGGACGTCAAGGAAAGCAGCTCCTCATGGCCGATCATGTGCACGTGCGACTCAGTCAGGGGCTGAGCGTGTCCGAAGCCGGGGAACTGATAGAGCACTCCCATTGCCGCTGCGGAGCCACCTTCACCAAAGTGTTCACCGCCAACGACGGGGAGCCGGAACAGCCACCCAGCTCCTGACTCGTAGCCCCGGCGGACGCACCCCGCCAGCGCCCCACCGTTCCCAGCCGGCTCCGCCGACGAGCACCAGGGCCGCTTGGATCGACCTTGTCAACAAGTTGCTCTTGGGCTATGCGGATAAGCAGTTCTTGAGCGTCAGGGCCTCCCACAGTGGCGGCCGTTGTCAAGGAGTGAAGGGAGAAGTGGAAGTGCTTGCGCATACCGGCGCGCTGGGCGATCCCGATCGGCTCACGCATCAGCTCGCGCATGCGACCGCACCTGCCGGACGCGCGTCCCCGGATGGTCCTGCTCAAGCAGTCAGACGCGAGCGAAGTCGCGCGGGCGGAACCGCCCGCTCTTCAGGTGCCTCTCGATGTCTTCGAGGCTGTGCCCGGTGAGCTCGGGCATCCGCCACCACACGAACAGCCACGCCGCGACGTTGAACATCCCGTAGATCCAGAACACCTGGCCCACACCGAAGATACTGATCATCGTCAGCAGTGTGAGCGTGATCAGCAGGTTCGTGCCCCACAGAGTGGCCGATTGCACGCTTGCGGCCGCCGCACGCACCGCCAGGGGGTAGATCTCGGAACCGGTCAGCCAGCCCATCAGCTGGAGCCCGCCAGCGTTGAAGAACATGAAGGTCAGCAGGCAAGCGACGATTGGTGGCACGTAGGCGCGGCCGGAGTGGCCGGTGACGAAGAAGGCGCCGAGCGCGAACAGGCTGAGCGCCGTGCCGGGCACCATCACCAGAGTCAGCCGGCGGCGACCGACCTTGTCGACGATGATCAGGCCGACCACCATCATGACGAGGTAGACCGTGCCCAGCGCCACGCTGACCCAGAGCGCGGTCGTCTTGGAGAAGCCGTTGTCGGTCAGGATGGTCGGAGCATAGTAGATGATCATTTCGATGCCGGACAGCTGGGTGAACAGGGCAATGCCGCAGCCGACTACCAAGGCCGGCCGTACCCATGGCTGCCGCAGCCCGCTCCAACCGCGGTTGCCTCTGCTGGTCCGCTGCTGGCGTCCCTCCAGAGCGACGATCTCTTCGAGCTCGGACGAGACGTCGTAGCCGTCGGGCCGCAACCTGTAGAGCACCTTCTGCGCCTCCTCCACACGACCGAGGCCGAACTTGAGCACCAACCACCGCGGGCTCTCGGGCAGGCGCAACTGCAGGAGAAGCATCACCAGTGCCGGTGCGGCGGCTGCGCCGATCGCCTCCCGCCAGGAGATCGCCTCGCTAGCACCCACGAGCGTCGCGATGACGATGCCGACACCGATGGCGAGTTGGAAGCAGAGCACCAGACGTCCACGGATCGACTTGGGGGCCAGCTCGGCAACGTACACGGGTACGGTCTGAGTGGCGCCGCCGACGGCGAAGCCGAGCAGCACCCGGGACAGGGCCAGAGCGACCGCAGTGGGTGCGAGTGAGCTGGCCAGGCTGCCGAGGACGAACACCACGCAGATCATCAGGATCGTGCGGTGTCGACCGACACGTTCGGACAGCAGGCTGCAGGCGAGGGAGCCGACCACGGCACCCAGGAGGATCGCGGCCGCGATCACCTCCTTCATGGTGTTTCCGATGTGGAACTCCTTGGCGATCTGGAGCAGCCCGCCGGAGATGACGCCTGTGTCGTAGCCGTACAGCATCCCGCTGATCGCGGATACCACTGCCGCCATCAGCATGCGCCCGTTCAGGGCACCGATCGGTGGCGCCTTGTCTTCAGCTCGGGTCACGGTTCCTCCAGGACGGTGAGTGGTCCTGGCCCGCGTGGCTCACTCGTTGGGCAGGACGGGTGGCACCGCACCCGTCCGTGGTGTCAGCGGCCGACTCGGTGTCATCGCCATGCTCTGCTCAACGGCGCCCGTCGGCCGCGCGACACGACCGAACCGGCGTGACTGTCCGGGGCACACCGCCGAATCGGCGGAGCCCTTGACGCGCTACGGCCATGATGAGGCCCGCGCGTGCGGCGCCGCGCTATTGGGCTTCGCTGGTCGGTTGCGGCTTGTAACAGCCGGTAGGGAGCACGGTTGCCGTCGCTCAGCATTGTGGATCGTCAACTCCAGGCCGGTCGAGTGCGGCCGCTCCCGCGAGACCGTCAAGCATTTCGACCTGGCCGGACGGGCCGAGAACGGTTACTGCGCGGGCCGCGGCCGCTGGGCGGCTGCCACTCGACCAGCACGATGGTCGCGTCGTCGCTGAGTTCGTTGTGCTGGTGGTGACGTACTCGGTGAAGCGCTCCAGGCCGAACTCCTCGCCGCCTTCGTCGCGTGATTCCACGACACCGCCGGTGTAGAGCAGTATCCGGTGGCCGGGTTCGAGGGCGGTCTGACGCACGGCCCGGCTCCGTCGGCCAGGTCGGCCGGCGTACCCAGCGGGGGTTCGGTGGGTCGCACCAGGGCGTTGTGGAGCGGGCGCTGACGGCGGATCAGCAAAGGGGCGGAAATGGCAGCAGTTACCGGTAGTCCGTTAAATCCGGCGGTGGCGTGGGTTGACGGCAGTTCGGCTTGGTCGTAGGCCGGTGGTAGGAGTCAACTGCCGTGCTGGGGACTGTAGATGACCGCTCGCCGTCCGTGTCCGTCTGCGCCGGGGCCGTTGGAGGAGTACGCGGCCCGGTTCGACGACCTCTTCTTCAGTCTGGCCGCATCCTGCTCCCCACGGTGATGGGGACAGCGGAGCCGGCGCCGCGGTGCGTGGGCGCCTCAGCCGGGCCCACCCAGCACGATCTTCCACACTCGGGTCGCCACCTGGAGATTCAGCCGGTCCTCGACGTTCGCGAGGTCGTGGCCGCTGATGTCGCGGATGCGCTGGAGCCGATAGCGCAGCGTGCTGCGGTGGATTGCGAGGGAGTCGGCGGTCTCGTCGTAATTGCCGCCGCAGTCGAAGTACCGGGACAGGGTCTCCACCATGGCCGCGTGGTGCCGGGAGTCGTAGTCGATGAGCTGCCCGAGCCACTCGTGGACGAACGTCTCCAGTTCCCGGTAATCGCTGCCAGGTCCCAGGATGCGGTAGAGGCCAAGCTCGTCGAAGAACGTCGTGCCGTAGTGCTCGCGGGAGTGGCGGCGCACTTCCAGGGCGCGCTGCGCCTCCTGGTAGCGGTGGGGGATGTCGTCCAGGCAGTCGCAACGGGCGCTCACCCCGATCGTCCCAGACCGTGTCCCGGTCTCCCGGGCGAGCGCCTCGTACAGCGCGCGGGCGTGCGGCCTGTTGTCGGCGACCAGGACCACGTGGTCGGAACGTCGGGTCAACAGCGAGCGCATGCCCACGGCAGAGGCCGCCCGGCCCACGGTCTGCGCAAAGGAGTCGTCCGCAGTCCGGTCCGACCACTGCACCACGACGACGTAGTGGCTGCGGTGCAGGTCGTGTCCGACTGCCTCGGACCGGGCGTAGGCGCTCGCTTCGTCAGTCCCCGCCAGGAGGTCGTCGACCAACTCGCGGTGCAGCCTCAGCTCCACTTCGGCCAGATTGCGCAGGTGCGCCAGTTCCAGGGCGAGCGACGTGGCGGCGTGTTCCAGGGCGAGCACGGTGTGCTCGTCGGCCTCGTCCCGGGCATCGACCAGGGCCAGCACGCCCAGGATCTCGCCGTGCGGGCGGACCAGGGTGATCAGACGGTCCTTTATCCGCACCGGCCCGACCTCTCGGGCGACGGCGTGCAGCATTTCGTCCTGGCGCACGGGGTCCGGTTCCGGATAGGGGTCGGGTCGGCTAGGGCCGGTCCAGGACCTCAGCCGACCGAAGCGGTCCTCGATCAGCGCGGGGAGTCCAGTGAGCCCGTGCAGTGCGCGGGTGATGGCTTCCTCGCCGCCGCCCGAGGCAGCGACGTCGGCCATGAGCGCGTGAACGGCCCGCTGGTACCTAAGCTCAACCGCGACGGAGATCAGCTGCCGCTGAAGGGAGGCGCGTTCCCCCCTTAGACGTCATCTCAATTGGTGGCATCGGTAGGCTGTGGGTCGTGGTGAGGATTGTTGAGCGGCTGGTGCCGGACGAATTGTGGGAGTTGTTCCAGCGGGTGGTGCCTGACGCCCCTTCGCGGCCTCAGGGCGGTGGCCGCCGCCGGCATGGCGACCGTGAAGTGCTGGCCGCGATCGTGTTCGTGGCCACGTCGGGCTGCACGTGGCAGCAGTTGCCCGCTGCGTCGTTCGGTCCGTCGGGGGCGACGGCTCACCGCCGTTTTGCCGAGTGGACGCAGGCCAGGGTGTGGGCCAAGCTCCACCGCCTGGTCCTCGACGAGCTCGGCTCCCGCGGCGAGTTGGACTGGTCCCGCTGCGCGATCGACTCGGTGAACATGCGGGCCCTGAAAAGGGGGACCTGACAGGCCCGAATCCTGTTGATCGGGGCAAGTACGGATCGAAGATCCATTTGATCACCGAGCGGACGGGTCTGCCCCTGTCCGTCGGAATCTCCGGGGCGAACCTGCACGACAGCCAGGCACTGATTCCCCTGGTGAAGGGCATACCACCGATCCGCTCCCGCCGCGGGCGGCGGCGACGCAGGCCGGACAAGCTCCACGCAGACAAGGGCTACGACTATCCTCACCTGCGGCGATGGTTACGAGAGCGCGGCATCAAGCACCGCATCGCCCGCAAGGGGATCGAGACCTCGCAGCGACTCGGCCGCCACCGCTGGACCATCGAGCGCACCATGTCCTGGCTCGCCGGCTGCCGCCGCCTCCACCGCCGCTATGAGCGTAAGGCCGAGCACTTCCTCGCCTTCACGAGCATCGCCTGCACCCTCATCTGTTATCGGCGGCTTGTCTGCTGATGTGGGCCTGCAGCAGTTTCACGGCCAGGTCGTGGCCGTGGTGATTGGCCATGTCCATGGGGGTGCGGCCGTCTGGGTCTGCGAGCTCCGGATCAGCCCCGAAGGCAAGCAGCACGGCCGTGGTGTGCACAGTCAACGGCTGCCCGCTCTGCAGAGAGCCATCACCCTCGACATCGATCGCGTGCGTCAGCAGCGTCATGTTGCTGAAGACCTCATCGGGATCGGAACCAGCGGCCAGCAACCGGGCCAAGGCCTCAGCATCCTCCTGCTCGACCGCGTGATGCGCGGGTGTCCAGTGGTCGCTCACGACGACATTCAACCGTCCCCACGGCACGCCTGCCAGCAACTATCTACGCCATCAGCCACCAATTGAGATGACGTCTTAGCCGGTGCAGTTCCAGCACGTCCTCGCGTTGGCGGCGGTGTGCGAAGGCTACTGACAGTGCAGCGGCGGTGTGCCGGACGAGCGTGACGAGCAGGGAGTACTCGGCCTCGGTAGGCCGGGAGCGGGACGTCACCACGAGGTAGCCGTGGAGCCTCTCAAGTCCGCGGAGCCCCAGGGCCCGGCCCCAGGGCCAGCCGGGTACGGTCACAGGGCCGTCTTGCCCGGCCAGCTCCCGCACCCTGCAGTCCACGGCCGGGGCATGGATCTCCCCGTTCCTCGGGCTGGGGACCAGATCGTCGTCCACCTTGAGGTATCCGGCCTCGGCGCTGTACGGCCCCGCGGCGGCTACGTAGTCCATGGCCAAGCGCAGGATCTCGCCTTCGTCCGGGGTGTCGAACAGGGCGCGGGAGAGCGCAACCAGTTCGCGCAGGTCATGGGCGGCTGGGGTGCGAGAGGGCACCCGGAACCCCCTGGGCGCGGCCGTGGGGCGCTGCCCGGCGCTGCCCCGCGGAGGGCTGCCCTCCCGGTCGGAGCGCCAGCGGTACAGGTTGTGCGCCCGGCTGCCGACCATGGGATCACTCCGTTCTCTCCAATCCTACAGGGAGGCGAGCGGTGTTTCGCGTACCCGCTCACGGGCCGGCTTACCCGAGATATGTGGATCTTTTCTTTCGTACTCGTGGGGCGACCGGACCTGTGCATTCCTGACTCGCCAGGCGCAGGCGTTGAGCCACCCGGTTCGTCACCCTGGGGAGTGCTCGAGAATCTCCGTGTGCACCGGTAGGAACCTGGCGTGGGCCACCTGGTGCGGCCCCTGCCGCATGGTCAGCCCCGCGCCCTCGGACAGGTCGCCCGCGACCTCGCCGGACGGATCAAGCCCGTCAAGGTCGACATCAACAATATCCATGGGGCCGTCGGCGGCTTCGAGGTGCAGGCGGTGGCGACCCTCCTCGTCGTTTGGACCAGGGCAAGACGCTCGCCGGCAAGGTCGGCGCGGTACCTGCGCACGTCCTGCGTTCGTGGGTCGAGCAAGCGATGGCGGGCCAGCGAACCGCTGCAGGAGGGTGAACACGATGGACCGCCGCGGAAGACGAACTGCTCACTCAGATGAGCGGATCGCTCGAGTCCACGGTGGGCGGCGCCGCGTCCGCAGCCGCGTGGACCCCCACTCGCGGACGTCACAGAGACCGACGACGCCTTCGAGGTCGAGATCCAACTCCCTGGTGTCAAGAGCAAGGACATCGACATCGAGGCCAACGGACAGGACCTGGTGGTCACCGGAGAGATCAAGGAAAAGGAGCGCAAGGGCGTCCCGCACCGTGGCACCCGCCGGACCGGTGCCTTCGAGCACCGGCTGAGACTGCCCGGAGGGAGGACGCCGAGAACGTCACAGTGGCCGGTGTGCAACGGTCCAGAACCGTCGGGCGCTTCGGGCACGAAAGGAGCCATGCGATGACCGAAACGGGTTTCTCCTCTTTCGACACCATGGTGGACAAAGCCAACCGGCTCCTCAGGGAAATCGAGGAGGCCAACGGCTGGCCCAAGGAACGCCGAAAGCAGTCGTACGCCGCACTGCGCGCCGTCCTGCACGGGCTACGGGACCGGCTCTCCGTCGACGGGGCCGCGCACTTCGGGGCGCAGCTCCCGACCCTGATCCGCGGCGTCTACTACGACGGATGGAAGCCGTCCGAGACACCAGTGAAGCTGAGCGGCGAGGAATTCCTCCAGCGCGTCCGGGACGACTTTCCCTACTCGGTCGGCGGCGGCATCGAACGAGTCGTTCGCACCGTGCTGGAGGCTCTGGAACGCCACGTCAGCGAAGGCGAGTGGGACCACCTCAAATCCGGTCTTCCGAACTCGCTGGCCTCCGTATTGCCGTAGCCGGTCGACGGCACCCGAACCGCCGACCAGGAAAGAGGGTGTGCCACGGGGCACAAGAAAGTTCGCGGCTCCGGACAAGGTCAAGACAGAGCTGAATTCGGTGACCCGAACACCAGCCCGCCTGCGAGCTCAAGGTCGACATCGACCGGCGCCGGCGTTCGCGCACCAGTTTCGGGCGATGGTCGTGCCGACCCTGGTCCTGTTCGACATGGGAATGGAGGAAACCATCGTGGGGCGTGGCTGAGCAGCCACCGCACGCCAGGCGGCACGCGGGAAACGCAGGTCACCCTGTCGTGCAGTCCTTCCAGCCAGGAGAGGACTGACGCTGGTGCTACGTCCACGAGGCCCTGGTCTGATGAGCACGGCCGAGCACAGGCATGGTGCGATCCGCGAGACACTGGACCGGTGCGGGGCGTTCCCGCGTCTGACACCGGAGCAGCTCCAGGACCTGACCGGGCACGGTGAGCGCCGCAGGACCACCGAGGGCGAGGTGCTGCACCGCGAGCGCGAGCCGTTCCAGGAGTTCCTAGCGATCCTCAGCGGGACCGTGACACTGCACGGACTCGGCAAGTTCCCGGGTGAATTCGGGCTGCTGGGCAAGGCGGCGTTCGATACCGCCGTGGTGCGCGAGGTGGGCAAGATCGTGGCCGTACCGGTGGAGTGGCAGCGCGCTCTGGCGGCCGCGTCCTGTCCTCGGCGACGTGATCCTCCGCGCTCACCTGGGCCGCAGGTATCTGCTCATCGGTCTCGGTGACGGCTTCCGGACCCTGTGCTCGTGTTAATCACCGGACACGCTGCGGCTACGTAAGTACGCCGCTCGCAACCGGCTGCCCCATCGCTGGGTGGATCTGGAGGAGGCAAAGAGGCGGAGGCGCTGCCGCGTCGATTGGCCATCCGTCCCGAGGAGACTCCTGTAGGCGCGCAGCCCGATGAGCGGGAGAGTTCGGCGTTTCTCGGATTGCGCAGCACCCGCTCGCCCTTCCAGATGCCCCTCGCCGAAGGCCGGGCGGTGGGACGTAATGGTGGTAGGTGCGGGCCCCACGGGACTTGCCGCCGCCGTGTGCGGTGCCTGCGCCAGCCTGACCACGGTGACCGTCGCCCCCGTGGCAACCGGAGGCCAGGCCGGCATCTCGTCCCGCATCGAGAACTACCTTGGCTTCCCCTCGGGCGTCTCCGGGGGCGAGCTCACCGAACGCGCGGTACTCAAGGCCCACAAGTTCGGTGCCCACCTCATGGTGCCGCCCAGGTCAGCGGGCTCACCCCGCAGGACGACGAGTACGAGGTCACCTTCACAGACGGGTTCCGGATCCGGGCGGGCCCGTGGTGCTCGGCTCGGGCGTGTGGTGCGCGCTCGCTCGCGGTGCCCGGCATCGACCGTCTGGAGGGCATCAGCGTCTAGCGGCGACGGTCCACGATGCCAGTCTCTGCCGGGCGGATCCGGTCGCCGTGGTCGGCGGCGGGAACTCCGCCGGGCAGGCGGCGCTGTTCCTGCGAACCACGCGTCCAGGGTCCACATCCTCGTCCGGGGCAATGACCTCGGTGCGGACACGGAAGTCCGGGCCTAATAAGCTGAGTTATTTGGCTTGTTCGGTAGTCTTCGGGTGTGGGGATCGGTGAGCCGCTGGTGCCGGATGAACTCCCCGGTCGGCGATGGCACTGGCCGTGATTCCATGGAATCCGCCTCATAACACCTGACAGGCATGGCCAAAAGCCAGCCACGGACCAGAGGCCAGCCACGTCCGCCGGGCCCTCGAATGCAGTACCGGGCAGCGCACATGCCGCGCAACCGCTTCTTCCAGCCTCCCACCAGCCAGGTGGATGTCAAACAAGCGCTGCGAGCGATTCTCATCGCGTGCGCGCAGCCGTATTCGGGCGCGGGGATGTCCGACGCTAGATGTTCTGGAACTCGTTCGGCAGTTGCAACATCACGTCCTGGAACTCCGTGCCGGGGCGGGGACGGCCTCTCCCAGAGTCATGAAAAGCGCCGCAACGCCCCTGCGCGCCACGGCCTCATCGGCGCCCGCACGCTCACTCACTCACTCACTCACCGGACGAACTCGGCAACGCCGAATTTCTGGGCGACATCCTCCGGTGGGACCAGGGGCGGGGCGATCTCGGCGGGCAGGACGCCGGCCAAGTGCCTGGCCTCGCCGCCGGTGATCCGCTCGGCCAGCGTCAGCATCGTGGCCCCGCTCAGCTCCTTAGCCTGCCCCTAGGGCGTGTTTCGAAAGTGCTGGTCACAGCCACTCGTTGATGGCTGCGACCAGCACGGTCGCCTCGTAGCGGACGGCGAGTTTGTCGTATCTCGTGGCGACCGCACGGTGGCGTTTCAGGCGATTGATCCCGCACTCCACCGCGTGGCGTTCTTTGTAGTCGGCCGCGTCGAACTTCGGCGGCCGGCCGCCGTGGGAGCCGCGCTTCTTGCGGTTGGCGACCTGGTCCCGCTTCTCCGGGATCGTGCAGCGGATACCGCGCTTGCGCAGGTAGGCGCGGTTCGCGCGGGAGCCGTACGCCTTGTCGGCGCGAACCTTGTCCGGTCGGGTGCGCGGGCGACCCGGCCCGAGCCGGGGCACCCTGATACGGCCCAGGACTACCTGGAACTGCGGGGAGTCACCGCGCTGCCCGGCCGTGATCACCAGCGACATCGGCTTCTGGGCCTGCTCGACCGCCAGGTGGAGCTTGGTCGTCAGCCCGCCCCGGGAGCGTCCGAGCCCGTGGTCGTCGGGCTCGGTGAACACACCGCCCGGCGGCTCGACCTGCAGATCCCCTTTTTGCGGGCACCCGCCGCATGCTGGTGGGCGCGGGCGATGGTTGAGTCCACCGAGACGTCCCAGGTGATCAGCCCCTCGGCGTCGGCACGGGCCTGCAGTTGCTCGAAGATGCGGTGCCAGGTGCCGTCCCGCTGCCAACGCCGAAACAGTCCGTACACCGTCTCCCAAGGGCCGTACCGCTCGGGAACATCCCGCCACGGAGCACCAGCGCGGGTGCGCCAGCGTATGCCGTCAATCAACTGCCGCTTGGTGTGCACCGGTGGCCGTCCGGACTTCTTCCCAGCGGGAAGCAGGGGCTCCAGCTTCGCCCACTGCGCATTCGTCAGATCGTGCCTCCCCATGAAGTGGATCTTGACACATCAAGATCCACTTCTGAAACACGCCCTAGGGCACGTGGGCCCGCCCAGCTGACGAGCCGGACAAATTCGTCGCTGTCCTTGGCGCCTCCAATCCTGCAACCCATCACAGGTACCGCGCATGAACTGCCCCAAACGGCGATCGAAATGCCGACGCGGACCTCGCGGCCGGTGCCGAAAGCGCGGGTCACTGCCCGCCTTCTTCACCTTCCTCGGTAAAGGGGCGCACCGCGTCTAGCAGGACCCTCAACGCACCGGTGAGCATCCCGACCTCGGCCACGCGCTGGGCGTACGGGTCCTGCGGGTGCTGCCGCTCGGCCTGCTCGGTGGCGTTCGCCAGGATCTGCTCGGCGGCCTGAGCCGCGGTGCGCAGGGCGGCACGTTCGATATTGCCGGGCATTGTGATCTCCCCTGGATTCGGGCGTCGGGCACAGGATTTTCCGGAATGCTTCAACATCGCCAGCAGCCGGTTTTGCCGGGAATGCCACAGATAGGGCACGAGTACGAAGTACCTCGGGGCAAAAACTGAGGAGGAGATATGTCTTCCACAAGCGTACGGGACGTGCTGGACGCGCTGCAGGACGTCGACTTCCCTGCCGGCAAAGAGGAACTGGTCAAGGCCGCCGAGAATGCCGGAGCGCCCGAGGAAGTGGTCAAGGCGCTTCACGCCGTTCCCCCGGACGAGTACGGCAACCGGGATAATGGCCAGGTCGGTGCGCGTCGACCCGGCATCCGACCTGGACCTGAGCGCGACGCAGCGCGCGGAGCAGGCCCGGCACAGCGGCCGCCCCGGCCAATCGCAGCACCTGCGTGACGTCCCCCAAGCCGTCGGTCCAGGACGAACTCGACCAGTCCTGATCCGCCCCGCACGGCATGCAGACACCGGAACGCCCCATGGACAGCGAATCGAACACATTCGCCGCCGCCTGACTTCGGGTGCCGGACCGCCCAGGGACGGGTACGTCGCGCTCAGGCGCCGTGCGCGTCCCGGACGCCGAGTTCGTCGATGTGCCCCAGCAGGTCGAGGGGGTCGGCGTACACCCGGAACGCCTGGGCCCGCTCCAGTTCGTCCTGCCCGTATCCTCCGGACAGCAACCCCACTCCGAGTGCCTCCGCCCGCCGCGCAGCCAGCAGATCCCACACGCTGTCTCCGACGACGACACAGTCGCGGGCGGGAATTCCGAGTCGCGCCGCGCCCTCCAGGAACAGATCGGGGTCAGGTTTGGCGCGGCTGACTTCCTCGCGGGTGACCGTCGGCACGTCAGGCGGCACGGCGAGTCTGGCGAGCATGGGTGCGGCGTCGTCCCGGCGGGCGCTGGTGGCGATCGTCCAGGGGACGCCGCAGTCCGTCAGCGTCCGGAGAAGCTCAGCGGCCCCGGGCAGCGGCCGGATGGCGTTCGTCCAGCCTTCGAAGTGGCGGTGATGGGCGTTCTGCAGTTCATCGGCCTCCTTCGGCGTCAGCCGTACGCCGGTCTCGCGCATCATGGCCTGGACGAGCAGGCCACCGCTCATCCCGATCCTCCGGTGGATCCGCCAGATCGCAAGGCCGATGCCCATCTCGCTCAACGCCTGCTGCCAGGCGATGACGTGCTGGTAGACGCTGTCGACGAGTGTCCCGTCCAGGTCGAAGACGAACGCCGCGGGCCTTGTGGCCGTACCGTCGGACATCTTCCACATCCCTCCCGTCAGCGGCCGGCGCGGGCCGGCCGGGTATAGGCACCGGAGGACAGCCGCTGCGCCCGGGACTCCTCGACCGTGTCCTTCAGAGCGGTGCGGAAGCGGCCAAGGCCCCAGGCGCGCCCCCTGACGGCCTGTTCAAGCGCCTGTCGGCCGAGCGGCCCGTACCGTTCGAGTGCCGGCGCCACCTCGTCGATCTCCTCCTTGTGCGACCGGTCGGCCATGACGGCCGTGCGGCTGGTCGGACCACCGGGGCCGGCCACCCCCGGGGCGTACGGCGGACCGCCGGGACCTGGCCGGTACCGGCGGGCACCGCCCGCTCGTGCTCAGTCCGAGGGAGCCGCCGTTGCCGAAGGCCACCCGCCAGCCGACGTCCGCGGGAAACCAGGCGGTGTTCAGCAGGACGAAGCGCCGAGGCTCCGTACGGCGGCCCCGACCCAGTAGCTGCCGTTGATGGTCAGGCTGACCCGTCCGTCGGTTGCGGGCCGGGATGAACTCACCGGGGCCGGCATCGGCGTGAGTACTCGGCCGTCGACGAATGCCATGCTGCGCGCTGGCTATGCGATCGGCATCGGTGCACGGTGACCAAATCGCGCGGTCGGAATCGACCCAGCGGGCTGAGTCACCGCGGACGAGCGGGCGGTTCTCGGAAGGTCGGCAATGCACGGCGCATGGGTCAGGAATCCGGCCTCTCGCGAGACGGCACCGGAGCAGTTGGGTGCGGTGTTCGAACTGTCGACGCGCGCCACTTTGATGTTCGAGTCCGCCGGGGAGGACGATGTCGTCGCCCTCGGCGGCGAGGCGGCGCTCGCCCATCAGGTGGCGCGGCTGCTGCCCTTCCACTGGACCTGGCCCAACCGGGTCGCAGAGGAGATGTCGCAGATCATGGACCACGTCGGTGACCAGCGCGAGCTGATAGCCTGGCTGGACCGGCACCCCGGCCTGCCACGGCTGGTGGCCCGCCTGTACGTCTTCATGGGCCTCCTCGACAAGTACAGCGCGGTGCCCGCGGTCGTGACCGCGATGCGTGAGTACCGGGAGCGGACACCGTATCCGCCGGGCCTGGAGCCCTACTTGGTGCCCGCCACCGATGACGACACGCTCGCGAGCATTGCTTTTCCAGGTCGAGGAACTGCTCCTTCCAGGTCGAGGAACTGCTCGGCGAGGAGCGGACTCGGGAGGCCGTCGAACTGGCCCTGGCCACTGCGGCATGGCTGCAGCAGATCGCGCCCCGCGCGCGGGAACTCACTCCTGACGTCGGCGACTTGAACGAGCTGATGGGGCAGGCTCGACAGGATATCCGGGCGGCAGCAGCCGACATCTGAACACGACTGTCGATAGGGCGGTAAACGGCATGACGGTGAAACTGAACGCGAGGGCGTTCAACCACGCAAAGAAACTGACCGAAGAGGGCCGGATCGTCCTGGACGACCGGGACGAGTGGAGCGAGCACCAGCCTTCGGCAGCGGACGAAAATGGCTACCTCGAGGAGCACGGATTCAACGAATACGCCAGGTGGTACCTGGGCATCGACGACGAGATGGGAGAGGAGACCAAGGGCCGGTACAAGTTCCCCTACGGCGATTTCGAGCGCGTCCACCGCTGCGGTGTGCTCTCTGCCGAGGTACGCGCCGGACAGCAGAAATACGCGGACATCGAGAACGCCGCCGCGCACCTGCACGGACTGCTGGACGGCAGGCGGGCCGGGAACCGGTGACAGCGCCGGAAAAAGTGCACCCTCACCCGGCCCCCGGCGACGGGGCGTCCAGTGCCGCTAGGCGTCGTCGCCCCGCTCGCCCTCCGCCTGGGATGGCTCGCTCCGGGGGACGTCGGGGTGCTGTTCCGTTGCGGTACGCTCGCCCGTCTCGTCCCGCTCGCCCTCGGCCTGCGAGGGCGTGCGCGAGTACCAGGCGTCGTAATCAGGGGCTCCGGATTTCATGACGGGCCTCCTTCGTCGCTCACGTCCATCCTCCTCTCTCAGGCCGTGGAGGAACCGTCTGCGGCCTCAGCGTGCGAACGGCAATCCAGCATCGTCCAGAGAGGCGATCCGCGGCCGGACAGCGCCCGCACCATCGGCCGTTTGCCAGGTCGTCGGCACCGACGCTGTCCAGCGCTGGTTCCTCACACAGGGAGAATGCGAATGCATCAACATGGCTTCGGATGGCGAGTGGGTGCGAGGCTGCTGAGGCCGTAGTGTCCGATGCGTGCTGTGCGACCGGTGAGGCCACGTCCCCCGTCCGTTTCGTTCGACTCGCTCCTGTCTGATCCCTACGCGCCCCCGGTTGAGGCCGTTTGCGCCCTGGGGGCAAGTGATGCCCGACGGTACTACCGCAACATGAAGCGACATCGCCCGTATCCGAGCGACCTGTCCGATGCCCGCTGGGAGTTGATCGGACCCACGCTCACCGCCTGGCGGGCCGAGCGAAGAGGCAAGGATCTGGACATCGGCCGCCTGCCCGAGCACGACCTGCGCCGCATCATGGACGCCATCCTCTACGTCGACCGCACCGGGATCCCCTGGCGCTACCTGCCGCACGACTTCCCGCCGTGGGAGACGGTCTACGGCTACTTCGCCGCCTGGCAGGAGGAAGGCGTCTTCGGCCAGCTCAACGGCCTTCTGCGGCGCCTCGTGCGCGAGGCCGAGGGCCAGGTCGCCGAGCCGAGCGCATGCGTGCTGGACGCGCAGAGCATCAAGACCTCTGCCAACGTGCACGCAGCCGACCAGGCGATCGACGCCGGCAAGAAAATCGCAGGCCGCAAGCGCCACCACGGTGTCGACGCCTCGGAATGCTCCTGGCAGTCCGGGTGACCGCCGCCAGCGTCTCCGACAACGCCGGCGGCATCCACCTGCACTCACAGATCGCCGCGACAAGCCCTCGCGCGACCAAGGCGTGGGCCGACCCCGGCTATCACACCAAGGCCATCGACCACGGCGCCCGCCCTGCATCGATGTCGAAGTCGTCCAGCGCGACCCCGGAGTCAAAGGCTTCAAGGTGATTCCCCGGTGCTGGGTGGTCGAGCGGACCTTCGGGCGGCTCATGCACCAGCGCCGCCTCACCCGCGACTACGAAACCCACCCCCACCGCTCCGAAGCCATGATCCACGTCGCAATGACCGACCTCATAAGCCGACGCCTCACCCACGAGACCACCCCGAACTGGCGCGACACCTGATCGGCCTCGGCACCCTCCCGGTCCCCGCCTACCCCCGCAGGACCTGGACGCGTTCTTCCAGGAGGTCAACGCAGTCACGGAGATCTGGCGAACTGCTGCTGGCGCAGGTGCTGCCGCGGCCGCCCGCTCGTGACACCGGCCGCTACGCCGGATCCCCGACCGCCATGCCGCTGGCCGTGCAGCACGCCCCGGACGCCGGTGGGCAGTACGAAGCTGTCGTACCAGTCGCCGCCGACCTCGGCTGCTTCACTGCAGGCGGGGGTTGTAGCGAACGGCGAGCTGTAGGTGGTCCGGTTGCGGGAGCCGGGGCAGCAGATGAGCAAGCGGTGCACGGTGGAGGTGGGCCCGCTGGGCCCACCTCCACCCCGCGGGCCGGTCAGCCGGGACGGTCGCCTCCGTACGGCCGCCGGTCCGCAGCGTCGCGCTGCCGCGTCGAATGTCGCCATGCCCAGGGACAGGATCGCCGCGGTGCGCCGTACCAGCCTGGAGAGGAGGAAGGAGTCCTGCGTCCCGGGTGGGAACCAGGACGACACCGCCAGGCGCAGATGGCCCCGGGAGAATATCCGGCGCGGTACGGCCCGAGGGCAGCGACCTGCACAGGGCAAGACCGAGGTCTCGCGCTCGTCCGCGCCGTCGAAGGTGTGTGGCACAGTGCCATCAGCCCGTGAGGTGCGCCCCGAGCGGGGCGGCCGTTCGGGTGGGGCCGTTCCGCTGCTCGTCCGCGGGCACGGTGGTGTCCCGGGTGCCGCCCGCCTCTTGAGCGTCGAAGCGGGGGGAAAGTCCCTTGCGTCGGAACATCCGTGAGCCCCGCTACCTCAGGCCGGGCCGAACCGTGAGGTATCCCGCCGCGAATCCGAATCGTCGTCCCGCCTCCTGTCCTCGCAGACCGACCGCCGGTGCCGCTTTTCGACCCGCTGGGCGCAGGCGGGGTGACCCGGCGAACAGCCACTCTGGGCGTGTCGGGACCGCTCGGCGGTCCGCTGGCGGAAGGAGTGGCGATGACCGAGCAGGCCCGCAGGGCCGTTGCCTCGTACGCGACGTACCAGGAAGCCGAACGTGCCGTCGATCACCTCGCCGACCAGGGCTTTCCCGTTCAGAAGGTGGCGATCATCGGTCGGGACATGCGCCTGGTCGAACAGGTGATCGGTCGAATGGGGTACGGCGAGGCCGCCCTCCACGGCGCAGCCACCGGAGCGCTGCCCGGCGTACTCGTCGGCTGGATCTTCGGGCTGCTGAACTGGCTGAATCCGGTCGTCTCCGGTCTGCTCCTCGCCCTGTACGGGCTGATCTTCGGAGCGGTCGTCGGTGCGCTGCTCGGCGTGCTGTTGCACGCGGCTCAGGGCGGCCGCCGGGACTTCGCCTCGGTCCGCTCGATGGAGCCCAGCCGGTACGACGTCGTGGTGGACGAGGACGTCGCCGATGAGGCCGTCCGGCTGGTCGCCGGGCTGGGCAGCGGGGCCGGCGCGAACACGGAGAGCGTCTCCTCCAGGGGCGGCCGCCCGCGGAGCGACCCCGCCCCCAGCTGAACGAGTTTCGAAGCCGGGTGGACAGGGCCCGGAGGATGAACGGTCGCCGACGGAGGTCGACCGCCGCGGAAGGAGTTCCTCATGGCCAAGGCAGTGGGCATCGACCTGGGCACCACCAACTCGGTGATCGCCGTGTGGGAGGGCGGCGAGCCGTCCGTCGTGCCCAACAGCGAGGGCAACCGCACGACACCGTCCGTAGTGGCCTTCACCGACACCGGGGAACGTCTGGTGGGCCAGCTGGCCCGGCGCCAGGCGATCCTCAACCCCAAGGGCACCATCTACTCGGCCAAGCGGTTCATCGGCCGGCATTTCGACGAGATCTCCGACGAGGCCAGGGCGGTGGCGTACGACGTCGTCGAGGGCGACGGCGGGGCGGCCCGTTTCAAGGTGCGCGACAAGCTGTACGCGCCTGAGGAGATCAGCGCCCAGGTGCTGCGGAAACTCGCCGACGACGCTTCCAAGCAGCTGGGGGAGCGGGTCACCGAGGCGGTCATCACGGTGCCCGCCTACTTCAATGACGCTCAGCGCACCGCCACCAAGGACGCCGGACGGATCGCGGGACTGGAGGTGCTGCGGATCATCAACGAGCCGACGGCGGCTGCCCTCGCGTACGGCATGGACAAGAAGCAGCACGAGACCGTCCTCGTCTTCGACCTGGGCGGCGGCACCTTCGACGTGAGCATCCTCGACGTGGGCGATGGCGTTGTGGAGGTGCGCTCCACCGCCGGGGACAGCCACCTGGGCGGCGACGACTTCGACCGGCGTCTGGTGGATTACCTCGCGGACGACTTCCAGAAGGAGAACGGCATCGACCTGCGCAAGGACCCGCAGGCGCTGCAACGTCTGTTCGAGGCGGCGGAGAAGGCCAAGACCGAGCTCAGTTCGGTGACGCAGACGCAGGTGAGCCTGCCGTTCATCACCGCCGACGCGTCGGGCCCCAAGCATCTCACCGACTCGATCATGCGGTCCACGTTCGAGCAGATCACCAGCGACCTGGTGGAGCGGTGCCTGGGACCGGTCGAGCAGGCCATGGCCGACGCCAAGGTCGGCGAGAGCGACATCGACGAGGTCATCCTCGTCGGCGGTTCCACACGTATCCCGGCGGTTCAGGCCCTCGTGCGTCGGCTGACCGGCGGCAAGGAACCCAACATGAGCGTCAATCCCGATGAGGTCGTGGCCCTGGGCGCCGCGATCCAGGCCGGGGTGCTCAAGGGCGAGGTCAAGGACGTTCTGCTGCTCGACGTCACACCCCTGTCGCTGGGTGTGGAGACACGCGGTGGCGTGATGACGAAGATCATCGAGCGGAACACCACCATCCCCGTCCGTCGTACCGAAACCTTCTCCACCGCCGAGGACAACCAGCCCGCCGTCGACATCGTCGTCCTCCAGGGCGAGCGCGAACGGGCCGCTGACAACCGGGTGCTCGGCCGGTTCCAGCTCACCGACATCCGCCCGGCGCCGCGGGGCGAACCGCAGATCGAGGTCACCTTCGACATCGACGCCAACGGCATCCTCAACGTCAAGGCACGTGACCGGGACACCGGCAAGGAACAGGGCATCACCATCAGCGAGAGCTCCAACCTGGACCGCAGTGAGGTCGAACGCATGGTCCAGGAGGCCGAGCGCAACCGAGGCCAGGACCAGGCACTCCGCGAGGCCGTCGACGCCCGTAACGAGCTCGACGCCGTGGCCTACCAGGTCGAGAAGCGACTCGCTGAACTGGGCGACGCAGCGCCCGCGCACGAGAAGGCACGCGCTGAGATGCTCGTGTCCGACGCCCGGGCGGCGGTTAAGGAAGAGGCGGGTGTGGAGCGCGTGCGGCCCCTGACCTCCGAACTCCAGCAGGTGCTCGCCGGGCTGGCGGCCCATCAGGGCGCCGCTACCACAGGCGGTCCCGGCCAGGACACCACCGGGGGCGGCGCGACCGGTGGCCCGGGCGGCGGCGGTGACGACGACGTCATCGATGCCGAGTTCGACAAGGACTGAGGCGCGCCATGTCCAGCCGTCCGCAGGAACCCGACCGGGCCGCGTCGGAGCCGGTCGAACCAGTCCCGGAAGGCGCCGTACGCCCTCCTCGTGGGGATTTGCCGCAACCGGGTCCGCCGCTCCGGCCGGAAGCGGCGAACGACGAACCGGGACCCGACGCCGCCGGCCCCGCGCCTGCCGAGGACGAGTACACGACAGCGATCCAGGAACTGGAGGACCGCTGGCGGCGCGCGCTCGCCGACCTCGACAACCTTCGCAAGCGCCACGCCAGGGAACTGGAGCGGGAGCGGACGGTCGAGCGTTCCCGCACGGCGGCCGCCTTCCTGCCCGTCCTGGACAACCTCGAGCTCGCTCTGACCCATGCCGGCGCCGATCCGGGTGCGATCGTGGAGGGCGTCCGGGCGGTCCGCGACCAGGCGGTGAACGTCCTCGAACTGCTCGGCTACCCGCGGCACGCGGAGACCGGCGTCGCCTTCGACCCGGCCCGGCACGAGGTGGTCGGCGTCGTCCAGGACCCCGACGCCTCACCGGGAACCGTCGTCGAGGTGTTGCGCCCCGGCTACGGGGACGGCGAACGGCAGCTCAGGCCCGCCGCCGTGACGGTCGCGAAGCGGGAGTGACCGGTCATGGCACGGGACTTCTACGAGGTGCTGGGCGTGTCACGGACCGCGAGCCAGGACGAGATCCAGCAGGCCTATCGCAAGCTCGCCCGCAAGTACCACCCCGACGTCAACAAGGACCCCGGGGCGGAGGAGCGTTTCAAGGACCTCAACGAGGCATACAGCGTCCTGTCGGACCCGAAGACCCGGGCCCGTTACGACCGCTTCGGCGAGGACTTCCGCAAGATCCCCGAGGACTTCGATGAACGGGTCGCGGCCGGAGCGGGCGGCGGCTTCCGCGCTCGGAGGACCGCGGGCGCGGGCGGCCCCCGTGTCCGGTACACCACCGGCTTCGGCGGCGACTTCGGGGCGGAGGGTATCGACATCGAGGACCTGCTCGGCTCCATGTTCGGAGCCGGCGCCGCCCGAGGCGGCGTGCCCGGAGCGGACCAGGAGGCCGAACTGCCGCTCACCGTCGAGGAGGCGTACCGAGGCGGCCGTCGCACCGTCACGCTCACCGGTCCCACGGGGCAGCCGCGGCGGTACGAGGTCGACGTGCCGCCGGGTGTCATCGACGGGCAGCGCATCCGGCTGGCGGGTGAGGGCGGCCGGGGCAGTGGTGACGCCCCCGCGGGCGACCTGTACCTGCGGGTGCGTATCCAGCCCCACCCCCGGTTCCGGCTGGACGGCCGCGACGTGCACGTACAGGTCCCGGTCGCCCCCTGGGAGGCGGCCCTGGGCGCGACCGTGCCGGTGCCCACCCCCAGCGGCGGCACGGCCAAGGTGACGGTGCCCGCGGGCTCGTCCAGCGGCCGGCGGCTGCGGCTGCGCGGCGAAGGCATGCCGAACCCGCGAGGTGCGAACGGCGACCTGTACGCCGAACTCCGTGTCATGGTGCCGCCCGCCCTCGGCGACCGGGAGCGCGAACTGTTCGAGGAGCTCGCCGCCACCTCCTCGTTCGACCCCAGGAGGACGCAATGAACGACCGACCCGCGGGAGCGGGAGGCATCGGCCGGGCCGGCGTGGGTGACCGTCCGGTACGGGCGGGCGCCGACGTCACCGCCTCGGCGGCTGTCCGGTACGCGCTCGTGCCTGTCCCCAGGCTCTCGCTGGACGCCGTGGCCCGTCGCTCGGGTCTCCACCCCGATCTGATCCGCCGGTTCGTCGCCCTCGGCCTGGTCGACGCCGAGCGCGACGCCGCGGGGCACTTGGTGTTCGACCCCACGGCCCCGGCGGTCCTCGCCCGCATCCAGCGGCTGCGCTCCGGACTCTGCCTCAATTACGCATCCATCGGCCTGGTGCTGGACCTGCTCGACCGCATCAGCCTGCTCGAAGCCGCCCTGCGCCGCGGCGGCACGAGGAGTGAAACACCCCCATGGACATGAACCGTCTCACCCAGAAGTCCCAGGAAGCCCTGCAGGAGGCCCAGACCGCGGCCGTCCGCATGGGGCAGACCGAGGTCGACGGGGAACACCTGCTGCTCGCGCTTCTCGATCAGGAGAACGGTCTGATCCCGCGGTTGCTGCAACAGGCCGGCACCGAGCCGAAGGAGCTGCGCGCTGCCGTGCGCGAGGAACTCTCCCGCCGCCCGAAGGTCACCGGCCCCGGCGCGGCACCCGGCCAGGTCTTCGTCACTCAGCGCCTGTCCCGCCTGCTCGATGCCGCCGAACGGGAGGCCAAACGCCTCAAGGACGAGTACGTGTCCGTGGAGCACCTCCTGCTCGCCCTGGCCGAGGAGGGCTCGGCGACCGCCGCCGGACGCCTGCTCAAACAGGCCGGCATCACCAGGGACTCGTTCCTGAGCGCGCTCACCCAGGTCCGCGGCAACCAGCGCGTCACCTCCGCCAACCCCGAAGTGGCGTATGAGGCTCTCGAGAAGTACGGCCGCGACCTCGTCCTCGAGGCTCGGTCCGGGCGGCTGGACCCGGTCATCGGCCGGGACGCCGAGATCCGCCGCGTCACCCAGATCCTCAGCCGCAAGACCAAGAACAACCCCGTCCTCATCGGCGACCCCGGCGTCGGCAAGACCGCCATCGTCGAGGGCCTCGCCCAGCGCATCGTCCGCGGCGACGTGCCCGAGGGCCTGCGCGACAAGACGGTGTTCGCTCTCGACATGGGCTCTCTGGTCGCCGGCGCCAAGTACCGCGGCGAGTTCGAGGAACGCCTCAAGGCCGTGCTGTCCGAGGTGAAGGCCGCCCAGGGGCGCATCCTGCTCTTCGTCGACGAACTGCACACCGTCGTAGGCGCGGGCGCCGCCGAAGGGGCCATGGACGCGGGCAACATGCTCAAGCCGATGCTCGCCCGCGGCGAACTCCACATGATCGGCGCCACCACCCTCGACGAGTACCGCAAGCACATCGAGAAGGACGCCGCCCTCGAACGCCGCTTCCAGCAGGTCCTGGTCGACGAGCCGAGCGTGGAGGACACCATCTCCATCCTGCGCGGACTGCGCGAACGCCTCGAGGTCTTCCACGGCGTGAAGATCCAGGACACCGCACTGGTCTCCGCGGCCACCCTCAGCCACCGCTACATCACCGACCGGTTCCTGCCCGACAAGGCCATCGACCTCGTCGACGAGGCGTGCGCCCGGCTGCGCACCGAGATCGACTCGATGCCCGCCGAACTCGACGAGATCACCCGCCGCGTCACCCGCCTGGAGATCGAGGAAGCGGCCCTGTCCAAGGAGACCGACCCCGCCAGCAAAGCCCGACTGGAGGAACTGCGCAAGGAACTGGCCGACCTGCGCGGCGAGGCCGACGCCAAACACGCCCAGTGGGAGGCCGAACGGCAGGCCATCCGCCGCGTGCAGGAGCTGCGCCAGGAACTGGAGCAGGTCCGCCACGAAGCCGAGGAGGCCGAACGCGCCTACGACCTCAACCGCGCCGCCGAACTCCGCTACGGCCGCCTCCAGGACCTGGAGCGCCGGCTGAAGGCCGAGGAGGAGCAACTGGCCACCAAACAAGGGCAGAACCGGCTGCTGCGCGAGGTCGTCACCGAGGAGGAGATCGCCGAGATCGTCGCCGCCTGGACCGGCATCCCCGTCGCCCGTCTCCAGGAGGGCGAACGCGAGAAGCTGCTGCGCCTCGACGAGATCCTGCGCGAGCGGGTCATCGGCCAGGACGAGGCCGTCAAGCTCGTCGCCGACGCCATCATCCGCGCCCGCTCCGGCATCCGCGACCCACGCCGCCCCATCGGCTCGTTCATCTTCCTCGGCCCCACCGGCGTCGGGAAGACCGAACTGGCCAAGACCCTCGCCCGGGCCCTGTTCGACTCCGAGGAGAATATGGTCCGCCTCGACATGAGCGAGTACCAGGAGCGTCACACCGTCAGCCGGCTCATGGGCGCACCGCCCGGATACGTCGGCTACGAGGAAGGCGGCCAGCTCACCGAGGCCGTACGCCGCAAGCCGTACTCGGTTGTGCTGTTCGACGAGATCGAGAAGGCGCACACCGATGTCTTCAACACCCTGCTGCAGATCCTCGATGACGGCCGCATCACCGACGCTCAGGGCCGCACGGTCGACTTCCGCAACACTGTGATCATCATGACGTCCAACATCGGCTCCGAGCACCTCCTCGACGGCGCCACCGCCGAGGGTGAGATCAAGCCCGACGCCCGCGCCCTGGTGATGGGCGAGCTGCGCGGGCACTTCCGCCCGGAGTTCCTCAACCGCGTCGACGACATCGTGCTGTTCAAGCCGCTCGGTGAGCGGCAGATCGAGCGCATCGTGGAGCTGCAGTTCGACGAACTGCGCCGCCGCCTCGCCGAACGTCGCATCACCGTCGAACTCACCGATGCTGCCCGGGAAGTGATCGCCCACCAGGGCTACGACCCGGTGTACGGGGCCCGGCCACTGCGCCGCTATATCTCCCACGAGGTCGAGACGCTGGTCGGGCGGTCCCTGCTGCGCGGCGACGTCCAGGACGGCGCGACGGTCCGCGTCGACGCCGAACACGGAGAGCTGGTGGTCACCTACGCCCAGCCCGACGACGTGAAGGGAGCGCGGGCGGCATGAGCACGATGCAGGCGACAACCGTCAGTTGTCCGAACTGCGGGCGCACCAACCGGGTGCCCGCAGCCGCGGAGGGCCGACCCAAGTGCGGCCACTGCAAGCAGCCCCTACGGTGGATGGTGGACGCGGGCGACGACGACTTCACCGAGGTCGCCGAGCGGGCCGACGTCCCCGTCGTGGTCGACCTGTGGGCCACCTGGTGCGGCCCCTGCCGCATGGTGAGCCCCGCGCTGGAGAAGGTAGCCGACGATCTCGCGGGAACGATCAAGCTGGTCAAGGTCGACATCGACAAGAACCCGCGCCTGGCGCGGCGGTTCGAGGTCCAGGCGGTACCGACGCTGCTGGTCCTCGACAAAGGACAGACCATCGCCCGGCAGTCGGGTGCCGCACCTGCCCCTGCCCTACGGCGGTGGGTGGAGCAGTCGATCGCGGGCCGCGAACCGTCCGGGAAAGGGTGATCGGCCATGACCGTACGGACCGACCCCCACCTCGCCCTGGTACGCCCCGTCACCCCGCGTGCCCCGGGGTGCGAGGAGTGCCTGGCCACGCATTCCCCCTGGGTCCACCTCAGGCTCTGCCTGACCTGCGGCCACGTCGGCTGCTGCGATTCCTCGCCGAACCGGCACGCCCGCCGTCACGCCGCCGCCGACGGCCATCCGATCGTGGCGTCGCTGGAGCCCGGCGAGGACTGGCGGTGGTGCTTCGTCCATGAGGCGTTCGTGTGATGCCCGGCGACGAGACGCGGCCCGGCGCAGCGCCTGTGCCGGACGAGGCGGAGGAGAGCGTCCCCTTCGAGACGCCCGACATCTTCGGCGCCTATCCCCGCCTGTCGGACGACCAGATGGCCCGCCTGGCGCAGCACGGCCGGCGGCACGCCGTCGACGCCGGTGACGTGCTGATCCGGGAGGGGCAGCGGTGCGAGACGTTCTACGTCGTCCTCAGTGGTTCGGTCGCCATCGTCGAGGGCTACGGCACGCCCGATGAACACCTGCTACGCGTGCACGGCCCCGGCCGCTTCATCGGCGAACTCGGCCTCCTGAACGGACAGGTGGCCTTCTACGCCGCCGTGGTCAGGGACCCCGGCGAGATCCTCGCCCTGTCCGTGGACCAGCTGCGTGACCTGGTGACCCGGGACTCCACCCTTGGTGATGTGGTGCTGCGCGCCTGCCTGGGCCGCCGTGCTCTGCTCGTCGGGCAGGGCGCCGGTTTCCGCATCATCGGCTCGCGCTATTCACCCGACACTCGGCGGCTGCGCGAGTTCGCCGCCCGCAACCGGCTGCCGCACCGTTGGATCGATCTGGAGACGGACGAGGAGGCCGAGGCGCTGCTGCGCCGCTTCGCGGTCGGTCCGGAGCAGACGCCGCTGGTGATCTGGCGGGACACGACCTTGCTGCGCAATCCGAGCAACGCCGAACTGGCCCGGTTCATCGGCCTGCCGCCCCTGCCGTCGGGCAACGGCCACGGCGATCTCCTGATCGTCGGCTCCGGTCCGGCCGGTCTCGCCGCCGCGGTGAACGCCGCCTCGGAGGGCCTCGGCACGACCGTGGTCGAGGCGATGGCCACCGGTGGCCAGGCCGGGACGTCCTCCCGCATCGACAACTGCTTCGGCTTCCCCTCCGGCATCTCCGGCGCCGAACTCACCGAGCGCGCTGTGCTCCAGGCGGGCAAGTTCGGCGCCCGGATCAGCGTCCCAGCGGAGGCGGCCCGGCTCGAACCGCGGGGCGGCCACTACGCCGTCAGCTTCGCCGACGGCAGCGAGATCACCGCCCGTACCGTCGTCCTGGCAACCGGCGCCCGCTACCGCCGCCTACATGTGCCCGGCATCGAACCGTTGGAGGGCGCGAGCGTCCACTACTCTGCGACCCTCTACGAGGCCCAGCAGTGCCGTACCGAGCCGGTGGCGGTGGTCGGCGGCGGCAACTCCGCAGGCCAGGCTGTGCTCTTCTTGGCCGGGTACGCACCGCAGGTGTATCTGCTCGTCCGTGGGCCGAGCCTCGAGGCGCACATGTCCCGCTACCTGATCGATCAGATCGAGCGCCACCCGCGGGTGCGCGTGCTGCTGCGCACCGAGGTGACCGAGGCACTCGGCGACAAGGCGCTGGAGGCGGTCACCGTGGTCGACCACCGTGCGGGCGAGCACCGCCACCTCGCGGTGCGGGCCCTGTTCGTCTTCACCGGCGCAGACCCTCACACCGAGTGGCTGTCCGGCGCGCTCGCCCTCGACGCGCGCGGCTACGTGCTCACCGGCGCGGAGGCGCAGGCGTGCTCCGTTCCCGGACTGTGGCAGAGTCAGGGCCGCGACTGCCTGACGTTGGAGACCAGCCTGCCTGGCGTCTTCGCCGCCGGCGACGTCCGCAGCGGCTCGGTGAAGCGTGTGGCCTCCGCGGTCGGAGAAGGCGCGATGAGTATCCACTTCGTGCACCGCTACCTGGGCCACACGGCCGCGCCCGGTGGCACCGACAGCTCCCCGCACACACGTCCGAAGGAGTCCGCTTGGCTTGGATGACACCCAGCGGGCGAGGAGATCACGAGAAGGAGAAGGAGGCGATGGTAATGACCACGCCCGTCCGGCGCCCCCGGGGTGGCGCAATGCAGGCCAGGCCCATGGGCTGGGCACGCAATCCGCTCACGGAGTTCGACCAACTGCTCAGTGAGATGAGCGGACTGATCGAATCTACGGTGGGAGGCGTGGCGCCCGCAGTCGCGTGGACACCCCTGGCGGATGTCACGGAGTCCGACGACGCCTTCCACGTCGAGATCGAACTCCCCGGCGTCAAGAGCAAGGACATCAACGTCGAAGCCAACGGCCAGGAGCTGGTGGTCACCGGAGAAATCAAGGAGAAGGAACGCAAAGGCGTCCTGCGCCGGAGCACCCGCCGCACCGGAGCCTTCGAGTACCGGCTGCGGCTGCCCGGAGAGGTCGACACCGAAAAGATCAATGCGCAGATGTCGGACGGGGTGCTCGCCATCACCGTCCCCAAGGCCGAGGTCGCAAAGCCCCGGCACATCGAGATCAGCGAGACGAGTGAAAGCACCGAGAGCAGCGGCTGAGACGCGAACGCCGCGGTTCCAGGCACCCACCTGGCACCGCGGCTGGGCCGACGAGGCTCGACCCCCGGGGCGGATCATGAACGACGTCCCGTACTCACAACCCCTCACGGCGGCGGAGCCGCGGCACGCGGCTCCCCACCGGCTTCCTTTCGGCGCCGCAGACGCCAGGCGCGCAGGACCCGAAGGGGGAGCAGACCCAGCGGTGCTCGCCGACCCATGTCCGCCTGGTCCTCGCGGTCGAATGCCCGCGCGTAACGCTCGGCGTCCTGGGCCGTCGGATACCGCTTACTCCCCTCTGATCCGCACCTACGGGCACAGTGCCAGAGCATCATGTCGCCCTCGTGGAGAAAGCGAAAACGGTGTCCCAGAAGGTGACAACGCAGCACAGAAGACCACCCTATTCGGACCGATCCATTCCGGCCTGTTCTGTTCGTCTGCAGGCAACAGCCCATGGCCCTGAACGAGAAGGCATGGCATGACCAGGACCGCCGAGTTCGGTGTCATCACGACCAAGGTCCCCGCCCGGCTTGACCGGCTGCCGTGGTCCCGATTTCATCGGCGGATCGTCATCGGTCTGGGAGCCGTCTGGATTCTGGACGGGCTCGAAGTGACGATCGTCGGGGCGGTTGCCGCCCGCATGACCGAGCCGGGCAGCGGCATCAACGTGACCAGCGCCGACATAGGCACTGCCGCAGCCGTCTACGTGGCGGGTGCATGTGCGGGCGCTCTCCTGTTCGGGAGGCTCACCGACCGCTACGGGCGCAAGAAGCTGTTCATGATCACGCTCGGAATCTACATACTCGCCACCGTCGCGACCGCGTTCGCCCACGACGCCTGGTACCTCTACCTCGCCCGCTTCATCACCGGTATGGGCATCGGCGGAGAGTATGCCGCGATCAACTCGGCTATCGACGAGCTGATTCCGGCCCGCAACCGCGGGCAGGTGGATCTGGCCATCAACGGCAGCTACTGGGTCGGTGCGGCGCTCGGCAGCCTGGTCGCCGTGCTGCTTCTCAACGAGAGTCTGCTGGCAGCCGACCTTGGCTGGCGGCTGGCCTTCGGCCTCGGCGGCGTTCTGGGCCTGGGCATCATGCTGGTACGCCGCCAGGTGCCGGAGAGTCCCCGCTGGCTGTTCATCCACGGGCATGAAGACGAGGCCGAACGCATCGTCGACCGGATCGAGGCCGAGGTGCACCAGGAGACCGGCCGTGAGCTGCCGGAACCGGGCGAGGCGGTCACCGTACGGCAGCGCGACGTCATCCCGTTCACGGAGATCGCCGGCGTGGCTCTGCGGCGGTATCCACGTCGCGCCGTTCTCGGTCTGGCGCTCTTCGTCGGACAGGCGTTCCTGTACAACGCGATCGTCTTCGACCTGGGCACGATCCTGAACGGCTTCTTCGACATCGGCTCCGGCTCGATCCCTTACTTCCTTGTCCTCTTCGCGATCGCCAACTTCCTCGGACCACTCCTTCTCGGCAGACTGTTCGACACCGTTGGCAGAAAGCCGATGATCGCGGGCACCTACTTCGGCTCGGCGGTCGTGGCAGCCGTCCTCGCCGTCCTGCTGATCAACGGCTCCCTGACGAGTTGGTCGTTCTTCCTGCTGGTCTCGCTGACCTTCTTCGTGGCGTCCGCGGGAGCGAGCTCGGCCTACCTGACGGTGAGCGAGGTCTTCCCCATGGAGACCCGAGCGCTGTCCATCTCGCTGTTCTTCGCGATCGGCACGGCCGTGGGCGGAATCACCGGCCCGCTGCTGTTCGGCCACTTGATTCACACTGGCGATGCCAACGTGGTGGCCATCGGCTTCCTCGTCGGAGCGGCAGCCATGGCGCTGGGCGGGGTGGCCGAGGTCTTCTTCGGTGTGCGGGCCGAACAACAGTCCCTGGAGAACATCGCCCGCCCACTCACCGCTGAGGAGGCCGAGGCAGACTGGCGCAACGAGCCCGCACCGCAGGACGCACGAGACCGCCTCCGGCCCGAGCACGTCCGGCAGGCCGCGCACGAGTGGGAACAGCGGATCGCCGACCGCACCGCCCGCCGCCGGGAGCGGGAGCGCACCGGAGCCCGCCGCTACCGCCCGGGCACCGGACCGGGCAGCAGGATGTACTCGCCGGGGATGGCCGGCACCGCGGGCACGGCAAGCCGTACGTCCGCCATGGCCGAACAACGCCTCGACGACGAGATCGAACAGATCACCCACGCACTCGAAGAAACCGGCCCGACAAGCCGCGACCGACTCGAACAGGCTGTGGGCGGTCGTTCCTGGGGCCCCGGACGCTTCCGCCGTGCCCTGCGTGAGTCCGAGCGGGAGTCCAGGGCCAGGAGTCTTGCCAACGGCAGCTACGCGCCGACGCATGGACGCGGCCGGCCCGACAGCACACCGGACGACCCCTATGACCAGCGGTGACCGGGGCAGAAGGAGGCAGCGATGAAATACGACGGATTCCTCGCCCAAGTACGCGAGCGAGGCGGATACAAGGATCAGGACGAAGCCGCGGACGTCACCAAGGCCGTACTGGAAGTGCTGGCCCAACGGATCAGCCCGGGAGAGGTCAAGGACCTCGCATCCCAGCTGCCCGGCCCGCTGGGACAGGTTCTGGACGATGCCACGCCGCAGCGGGCGCAGAGCTTCGGGATCGAAGAGTTCTACCGCCGGGTCGCCGAGCGCACCCATGCCCGGCCGCGTACGGCGCAGTGGGACGCCAGCGCGGTCCTGACCACGGTTGCCGACGCTGTCACCGGCGGAGAACTGAATCAGATCATCAGCCAACTCCCGTCCAGTTACGCGGTCCTGTTCGGCAAGGCCGACCTTGCGGACTGAGCCCGTGAGGCGCCCAGAACGAAGGGCCAACGAATAATGGTTGAGACAGGTTTCTCCTCGTTCGACGCCAGGGTGGACAAGGCGAATCGACTCCTCCAGGACGTCGAGGAGGCCTTTCAATGGCCCACAGAACGGCGTAAGCAGTCGTACGCGGCACCTCGGGCCGTGCTGCACAGGCTCCGGAGCGCGGCCCAGCGCGCCGAGCAGGCCTGCGGCGCCCCGGCCGTCCCAGCACTACGTCGCGGGCGGTTGCCGAGTGTCGGCATCCACTGACGTCAGCGTCTGCGTCCTCGGAGTACCGGCGCCCAGTTGCGCCCTGCGGCTCTTGCCGTTACGGATCAGGGGGCTGCCACTCGAACATCAAGATCGTGGCGTCGTCGCTGAGTTTGTTGTGCCGATGCTCGAGGATGGCGTGGATGAGCAGGCGCAGCGCTTCCGGGGCGCTCTGCCCCGCTGCGGTCGATCGGATGATGTAGTCGGTGAAGCGCTCCAGGCCGAACTCTTCGCCTGCCTCGTCGCGTGACTCTACGACGCCGTCTGAGTAGAGCAGTATTCGGTCACCGGGTTCGAGGCTGACGTCGTTCACCTGTCGGGCGGTCCCGGCGAGACTGGCGGGCAGACCCAAAGGAGGCTCAGGTGGCCGCTCCAAGGCGTTGTGGAGCAGGCGGT
Organism: Streptomyces cynarae; assembly: GCF_025642135.1. Taxonomy (NCBI): domain Bacteria; kingdom Bacillati; phylum Actinomycetota; class Actinomycetes; order Kitasatosporales; family Streptomycetaceae; genus Streptomyces; species Streptomyces cynarae. The sequence goes on from NZ_CP106793.1 coordinate 7,877,792, forward strand.
GGCGACGGATGAGCAACGGAGGCGGATGGCCGCAGTTGCACCAGCGCAGCACACCGGTGGGCATGTGCAACTGGGTGAAGACACCCGTGCAGAACTGCTCCGGAAGCCACTTCGCCAGCGCCTCGTCCACGGTGCCCACGAGTTCGTCCAGGTCTGCCCCGCTGCGCCGGGCGTTACGGCAACCTGCCATGGCGACAGAGGTGGCAAGTCCGGACGCCAGATCGTGCCCCATACCGTCAAGGATCGTGGCGTGCAAAACGTCCTCGGTGAACGCATGGTCGAAAGCATCGCCGCCCAGTTCGTACGCAGGCTCCAGAACCGCCGTCGAAACGACCCGCCCGGTGCCGATCGACCGGGGAGGGAGAAAAGCCCTCACCATCTCCGTGGGCAGATGCATCGGCCTGGTACGCATGCGCTGCGCGATGGTGTCGCTGTAGGTGCGCTTGGATGTGATGATCAGTGCGAGGAGCAGCGCCGCCGTTCGACAGCGCCGCAGCTTGAGCCCGTCCAGGCTGCTCATGTTCAGCTCCACGACGCCCAGCCGCTCCGCTCCGTCGGCCAGGGGCAGCCATACGTTCAGCCCGCCGGAGGGGACTTCTTCCACGCGGAGAGAGTCGGTGCGGTAGGCCCATCCGGCCAGCGAAGTGTCGAGCTCCAGTTCCGGCTCGCTTTCGACAATCGGCACCAGCAGTCTTTGCTGGATGTCGACCAGATAGATAACGGCCCTGCCCATACCCATGGCCTCGGCATACCGGTTCAGGACCGCGGGCAGTTCCGCAGGTGATGCCAGCTGGGCTGCTCTGACCAGTTCCTCCAGCAGTCGCTCACCGGACCCGACGGACATGTTCCTGTCCATGCCTTCGATGATCCCCGCGAGATCGAGCCGCCACAATCTGAGCTCTCCGACATCCGAGTTGTGGGCCGATCAGCCTGGGTGCTGGAGCTTGCCCTTGCGTATCGGCCGGGCATCGGGATCGGCTGACGCATCAGCCGGTCGGGGGATCGTGCGGATGCCCGCAAGCCGCACAGCGATCTGCTCCAGCAGCCAGCGGGCGCCCGCCGCGGTCTCGGCCGACTCACCGACCATGCCCGCTTTCGGTAGCGCCCTGGACGTGGACGAGGGCCTGCGGCGAGCCAGCAGGTCGTTGCGGCAGCCGAGGAAGCCTGGTCCGGTCGCGACTCACAGCAGGAGGTCGAAGACAGCGCGGGCCTCGTCCCAGTGCTGGGTCTGGGGGTTTTTCAGGTCGGGGTGGAGGATCTTGAAGCTCTGAGCCAGGGCCAGGCTGAGTCCGCCGATGATGTCCGGATAGGCCGCCTCGGTCTCCTCGTCGGGCGTGCGGTCCAGAGCGGGGTGGGTGGCGAGCTGTTCCAGGATCGGTTTGAGTTCTACTTCCTGGTTGATCTTCTGGAAGTGGTGAATGCTCTCCTGCAGGCCTTTCGTGATCGGTAGGTCACAGGTCCGGATGATGTCGCGCCCGTTGGCCTTGGCAGTGGCCTGGGCGACGGTCAGCAGATCGTAGAGCTTGGCGTCGACGAAGTCGCTGTAGCGCTTGAGATCGTTCTTGTCGACGTCCAGCTCCGCGGCCGCCCGGAAGAACCTTTCGAACCTGGCGATGGACATCACGGTCATGACGGCAACCTCCGGCTGCGGGCGCCGGGGTGGCTCCCGGCCCCTGGGCTTGCCATTCAGCCTGGCCGACGGGGCGCGCGAACGCATGCGCATGTCGGGCCCAATTTGCCTCCCTGTATTGGCCTGCCAGGCCCAGGCGTCCGACTGCCCGGGTGGTCGGACGGGCGTGCGGATCGACAGCAGGGCGAACACTGTGTCGCGGAGCGGCCCCACGTTAAGGGTGACCCCAGATGTCGCTGCTCATGAGGCCGAACGCCGCGGTGGCGGTGCCTCGCTGGTGTACTGGAGCCACCCGGGTGGCAGGGTGTTGCCAGACTCCGGGATCAGCGCTCCGATCACGCCGAGGGCCGTTCCCCTCAGCCGGTGGGCGGCGCGCATCAGGCTGAGCATGGGCAGCGACAGCAGCGCGATGTGCTCCTGCGGGCCGATCATGGCGATGACGGGGCGGATGCAGTCCAGGTAGGGCCGGGTCCGTGACCCTCTCTTCAGTCGCTTCGCGACCTCCGTTGGCCATCACGGATCGGCCACGTGGACGACGTCGAGTCGCGGCCGCTGGGGCTGACAGCTGGCGCTGGGGGGTGTGGTCATCGATCGCCCTGTACGCGAGGGTGCCGGTTTGTGAGTGTAGGTCGGCCCGGGATCGCGCGTCCGCCGAGCGCGGCGCCGCCAGGAGGCGGCGGCGCGGCCGACGCGACCCGGCAGGGCGTTCCGGCTAGGCTCACATCCGTGACGTGGCTGCGGGCCTTCGGGGAGGTCGTGCGATCCGGGCTCACGATCGAGGAGACGCGGCTGGAGCCCCTGCTCGCGCTGCGTACGGCCGCTGGGGTGGCGATCGTCATCGGGCCGGCGCTGTGGCTGGTCTCCCCTGCGTATGCCGCGTCCGCCGCCCTCGGTGCCTACTCCGCGGGTGGGGCCACCTTTCAGCGCAGCTGGCGTCCGCGCAAGGTGGTCGCGCTCGGCGCGGGCGCGGGTTTGGCGCTCAGCACCTTCGTGGGCTACCTGGCGGCGGGGCGACTCGTGACGTTCCTCCCGCTGCTGGCCGTATGGGCCTTTGCCGCGGGAATGGCGTGGGCCGTCGGATCGACCGCTGGGATCGTCGCAGCGACGACCGTGGGCAGCATGCTGGTGACCATCACCCTGCCCACGAGCGTGGGGCGAGCCCTGGAGCACGCCGGGGTCATCGCGCTCGGGGGCGTGACGCAGGCCGTGCTGATCCTGCTGTTCCCGATCCGCCGTTGGGGGGCGCATCGTGACGCGCTCGCCGACGCCCTGGCCGCCGTGGCGGACTACGCCCGCCGGTTGCGGCACGACCCGACGGCCCCGTTCGACCCGGAGCCGTTGATGACGGCCCGGGACGCGGCTGCCGTGACGCCGTCACAGGCCCGCACCCGTCCCCCCGTCCTGCACGGGCCCCGGGGACTCGCCGAGCGCATTCGGCCGGTCGTCGCCGCGCTCGCCGACCCGGACGTGGGCGCCCCGGCGGAGGGACCCGGGCGGGACCGCGCGCGGGAGTTGCTCGACGCGGCCGCCGACGTTCTGGATGCGGTCGCCCGTTCGATCCGCCGCGGCACTCCCGCCGAGGTGCGGCCCGGGAGCGTGGACGTCCTGCGCGTCGACGAGGAGCACGAGGTGCTGGAGGGCCCCGCGCGGCAGGCCGCCGAGCGGCTCGTGGAACTGCTCGGCGAGGCGTTGGAGGTCGCCGGGAGTGGAGGCGCGCGCGGGAGGACGCCCACGCTGCCCGGCCCCGCGGGCGCCGAGTTCCTGGTGCGCCCGACGATGTTCCGGCTGGTCCCGGTCGTCGTCCGGGCGGTCCGCCGTGAGCTCCGCCGGGACTCGCCCGTGTTCCGGCACGCCGTCCGCCTGGCGGCGGTGGCCACGCTCGGCTATCTGATCGCCGCCCGGCTCCCACTGGGCCACGGCTACTGGGCGCCCATCGCCTCGGTGATGGTGATGCGGCCGGATTTCCACCGGACGTACGCGCGTGCGGTGGCCCGTCTCGCCGGGACCCTGGCGGGGGTCGCGCTCGCCACCGTGATGGTGCGGGCCCTGGGACCGGATGCCCATGTGTTCGGCGCGCTGGCAGTGGTCTCGGCGGGCCTGTCGTACATGCTGAACCGTACCGGCTACGCCTACTCCCAGTGCTTCACCGCCGCGTACGTCGTCTTCCTGCTCGGCATGGGCGGCCAGGCATGGGAGCAGACGGTCCCGGAGCGGGTGGTGCTCACCCTGCTCGGCGGGGCCCTGGCAATGCTGGCGTACGTGGTGTTCCCCGCATGGGAGACGCCCCGGCTGTCGGGCCGGCTTGCGGACTGGCTCGCCGCCAACGGCCGCTATGCGGCCGCGGTGCTCCGCAACTACGCCGAACCGACCCGGGAGCATCATGCCGACATGCGCAGGGCACTGCTGGAGAGCAGGGAGGCACGGGCCGCCTGGCAGGAGGCATATGACCGGGCAAGGCAGGAACCGGTCCGCCCCCGGGGGCTGACGTCGCGCGAGGCGCAGGAGGCGCAGGAGGCGCTCAAGGGGTTCGGCCGCGCGGCGATGCTCATGGAGAGCCACGTCCCGCGGGCCGACAGCCGTGTCGTCCCCGAGGCGGAGCGGTTCGCCGAGGCCCTGGAGGCGGACACCGCGCAGGCGGCAGCCGACGTGCGCGAGCACAGGAATCCGGACTGGGGGCGCGTGGAGGAGGCGCTCCACGCGTGGGAGGGCGCCGCCGGGGACCGGAGCCCGGTCGTGCGGCGCGAGGCGGAACTGCAGAAGCAAGCCTTGGAGGACCTCGCGACGGCCGTGAGCCGCACACCCTTGGAACGGGACGTCGGCTCTGCTCGCGAGGAGCAGCGAGTGCGGGCGGCCGCGGCGGCGGAGGGCGGCGGATCAGGAGCCGCGCACCGGAGTGGGTGACGAAGTCGGCGGCGGGGAGCGCCGCGCCTCCTGGAGCGGGAAGTAGTCTCCCGGCCGCGTCGAGCGCCGCCACACGTACACCGCTGTCGCCATCACGAGGATCAGCCCCGCCAGGATGAGCAGTTCGATCCCCTCGACGTTCCACCGGAAGGACTTCTCCGCCTCGGCTGTCACGATGAGCACCCTGCGGATGCCGGCGATCAGGCCGACGACGAGGAAAGGCTCCGCGTCGAGGGTCTGGTTCCTGATGGTGAGGCGGACGGTGTGGAGCAGCTCGGCCACGATGAACAGCACCAGGCTGCTGTCCAGGGCGGAGAGAACGACCGTTTCCTCGTGGTACGGCCCCTGGATCGACCTGATGACGTCGTGGACGACCCCGACGGTCAGGATCCCCGCGAGCAGTACGAGGAGCGCCGCGACGACGAGGTGGATGCCGTCCTCGATGAGCTGCAGGAGGCCCTGCACCCGGCCGCCCTCGAGCTTCGGGAGAATGGGTCGCACATTCAGCATGCTAGGGGTGCCCCGTCCCGCAGGCGCGGCGTGCTGCCGAACGGGTGGACGAGCGGATCCCTCCCCGTGGTGGCAGCCTGGGGGAAGCGGCGAGGCGCGACATCACCGAGGCCTACCAGGCGGCAGGACAAGGGTTGTGAGGCAGCCCGACGCGGACACGAACGGCAGGAACCTGCGGCCCGTCCTGGCGCCGACCCGGGGTCTGCCCTCCGATGCGGCCCGGGACCTTGCCTCCGGCCTGCGGGAGGAACCGCGCCACCGCACCGCCAGGGGCATCCGCTGGCAGACGGACACCGACGGCGCCCCTGGCGGCGAACGAGCAGGTCGACGTTATCCGACGTGGCCGAAACGTCGGCACCCGCCTGGAGGACGGCGACTGGGCCACCAGCGTCTTCTTCACCGAACTGCCGAGCCGGGCGGAGTACAACCCGGTCCGCACCGAGGCCGAGCCTGAGCACAGGGGCGCACGTCGTGGCGGGCGCACCGTGCCGGGGGACACGAGTGCACTGGAGGTGTGTGATGAGTGCTGACCGCTCCCACGAGAGCCGTGATGGTCACGTACTGGTCCTCGATGCTGGCTCTTCGAGCCTTCACATCGCTCTGTTCGCGGCGGACGGTCAACGGGTGGCGGATCGAGACGCCTCGGAGCCCCCGGGGCCTGCTGCGGCGGCGGAACTGCGGAACTTCCTCAGCGAGGTGCCCACTCCTACGGCGGTTGGTCACCGCATCGTCCACAGCGGCCCGCACCTGACTGGACATACGCTGATCGACGCACGCGTACGGGCTCTGCTGGCGGACGTCGCCGATCTCGCGCCGTTGCACGTGACCCCTGCCTTGCATGTGGTCGATGCCGCACGAGAGCTCCTGCCCGACGTTCCTCATATCGCCTGCTTCGACACCGTCTTTCACAAGGATTTGCCGGCACAGGCGAGCACGTACGCCGTGCCGGAGCGATGGCGAGCCGAATACGAGCTGCGCCGGTACGGCTTCCACGGGCTTTCCTACTCGTGGGCACTGCAGAGGACGGCGCAGGCCCTGGGCCGACCCGTCGACAACCTCCAGGTCGTGCTCGTACACATGGGCGGCGGCTGCTCGGCCTGCGCCGTGCGGAACGGACGCAGCGTGGACACCACCATGGGCCTCACTCCGCTGGAAGGCCTGGTGATGAGTCGGCGCAGCGGCAGCCTCGACCCCGGCGCGCTGCTGTGGCTACAGCGGCGGCACGGTCTGAGCACGGACGAATTGGACGACACACTCCACCGGCATTCCGGTCTGCTCGGCCTCTCCGGTACCTCGGGAGACACCCGGGACCTGGTGCGCGCCCGCGCGGAGGGTGATGCCGCGGCCGCGTTGGCGCTGGCGACGTTCACACTCAGCTGCCGCAGGGGCATCGCCTCGATGGCCGCCTCGCTGGACCGGCTGGACGCCCTGGTCTTCACCGGGGAGATCGGCGAAGACCAACCCGAGGTACGCGAGGAGATCTGCTCGGCCCTGACTGTTCTCGGTGTACGAGGCGGGCTGCTCGTCCCCGAACTGGAAGATTTGATGCGGGAAGGCCACCGACGCATCGATCAGGCGGTGAGAGGTGTCCCGGTCCTCGTGGTCGCAACCGGCGAGACGCAGCAGATCGCCGCCGAGACCCGACGGGTGCTCGGCGGCATGTGACTGGCCAAGGCAACTGCCGGCACATCCACACTTACCTGGCCCGCGCCAAGAACCGGCCTCCTGTACCTGGAAAGCACGGAGGAGTGGCGGCGTCTGGTCCTGTACGCCGCCCCCCTGTCAGGGGCACGGGGCTCGAGGGCCACTGGCCCCCATCAGAGCCCCGTACCTCCCCTTCGACGCCAATGAGGACATCCTGAGCCGCATGTTCACCGACTGGCTCGCCGCCCTCAGTATCCCGGTGCTGGTCTCACACGAGGCTTCCACTCGGACCCCTACGTCGACATCGTTCGGGCGCGCACCGCCCGCGATCGGCGCCCCGGAGAAACACCGGAGACTTCGACTGCTCCGGCGACGACATCCAACGCGACTGGGCGCACCAACTGCTGGGCTGACGTCAAGCGGCGGCCCGGGAGGGCCGGAAGGGATCAGGCCGCCGCTCGACGATCCGGACCCGTGCCCCGTTGTTCATGGGCCTCCAGCGCCAGGGCGAGGCCGAGAAGTACCCACCGCCGTCGTGAAGGAAGAGCTCCACGAGGGGTGGCTGGCGCACGTCCTCGTCCGGGCCGCGGCCGGTGCGGGGCCGCTCGTCGTGGGCAGCCGCAGGCGCTGTGCCGTGGTCGGCCCGCACACGGGGCCGGTCGGGCACGCTCTGATCCACCACGTGCACTGCCCGGTCGCGCTTGTGCCGTACGACTGAGTGCTGTTCGACATGTTCGTCGTCGACCGTGGGAACAGGAGACGCCCGAGCCACAGAGGCCGCGTGTCAGCAGGTCAGCGTTCCCTCGTTCGCGCAGACAACGGTCCACCGGTGGGTGCGCGTTGTGCAGCCACGACCGCGGGCCCATACCGCCCCCATGACGCCTGTTCGGACCGCAGCGACTGCTACTCCAGCGGTAGGTCGATGCCGTCGAGCGTGAGGTGGCCGTGTTTCCTTTGCTCTCCGGGTTAACCCAGGCGCCACATCGACCGCCTGTCTGCTGATACCGACGCATCCGGCAGCAGTTCCCAGTGCAGATCTCCTGAGCTGGAGGCAACGTGCCATGCGATGAGCATGTGGCCAACCGATCCAGCGCAGCGATGAGCTCCGCGGGAACGAGTCCGCAAGCGCGCGATCCGCTCCAACTCGGGCACATCCTGGACCAGCGGAGGCAGCTGTGTGTGGCCCGTGAGCCTTCTCCGGCGTCCTCAGTCCGGGATGGCCAAACCGCCTGATGGTGTGCAGCTGAGCCGGGCGCCGACCTGCCCCTTCGATGCGAGTCAGGCGCGATTGGAAACCAGCTCCCAACGCAAGTCTCCCGCTTCCCCAGTCCCCGTCCAAGAGACGAGGACCTCCTCGGCCACCAAGTGCTTGAGAATCACGGGCAGTGCTGTAATACGGCAGCCGCATTCGCGCGCCATCTGCTCCGCTGATACCGCTCCTTGGTTCTCTCCGGCTACGGTGTGCGCTGCCAGTGCGAGAGCGGCCAGCCGTGGAAGCGGCGCGGAATCTGTTTGGATGCTGGAGGCGGAGCGCACTGCCCAGTCGGCGGCCTGAAGCCGGTCGGGGCGAGCCGGGTGCTGTGTGAGCAGGGCTGCGTCGAGCATCTGAGCCGTGATCACGCCGCCGTCGGACATGAATGGCCGCAGCCATCCCGCTTCGCTCAGCTCGCGCCACGCTTCTGAGGCAGATCCCAGGCGGAGGCTTCGCAGCAGCCCTAGGGGCAAGCGGACGCGCGCCACGTTGTTCATGCGCAGCGCGCACTGCAAGGCGATCAACCGGGCGTCGGCCCCCGTGGCGGCCGGCAGGGCGACGGCAAGGTAGTTGAGCATCTCCTGTACCCGGGTTCGGCTGTCGGGTCCTTTGGGGTGGCGTCTTCGGCGCGTGTTCGCCCGTCCTCGCGACGAGACCGCAGCGGCCAGGATCGTTTCGGGCACGACGGCGGCCTGTGACGTGGCGGCCGCACACGCAGTGCATGCATCGGTGAGGCGCCACGCCCGTCCGCCGTGGTCACGGGCCAGGAGAAGGCGGATCGGGCCGTGGCAGCCACGGTGACGGGGATGCCAGCCGCAGCCCCGTTCGTGGCACTGGCACGTCCGCAGATGCGCAGGAAGCAGGTCTCGGCGCGCGTGTGACGCCAGATGGGCCAGGACCTCTGATCGAGCAGCTGGGCCGGTGAGCCGCTGCCCACCCTGCGCACATTGCTGACAGACGAGTACCGGCCCGCCGGGCTGGGGGAGGAGCTCAACCGTCCATGTACGCCGGACATCTGACTGTGGGAAGCAGAGCCTCATGGCGCGCGAGTTCCTCCTGCCGTTTCCGCGCCGGCCTCTGGCGGGCTGGGGTCGGCCGCACACGGTAGTGCAGACCTCTGCCCCTCGGAACGAACCTGAAAGGCGGAAATAGGGCAGAGGTATGCACTGACAGGGCAGGCGTCTGCACCGTCGGATGGTCGGGTGACGATCTTTCCGCCCGACCCGGACTTCGAGGCCCTGCGCCTGGAACTCGCCCGGCTGCGTGCGGCGCGGGGATGGAGTTACGACGAGCTCGCCTCTCGAAGCGGCCTGGCCAGAAGGACTCTGATCGAGATCGAGCAGGGGCGCACTATCGGCACTCTCAAGACGTGGCACGCTCTGGCCCACGCATTGAGCACTCCCCTCGACGAACTCTTCGGCACTCTCTGCCAGGGGCACGAGCCACCTCGTCAGGCGGGCGGCTGACTGGTCGGCCCGGCCGGCCGGGCAACCACCCGATTGGGTAGGCGGACACGAATGTCTGAGCGATGATCCGAACAGGCGTTGCCATGGATTCGGCCGTTCGACGGACGTCACCAGCCAGGGCAGTGCTTCGACAGCGTGTTGGCTGGCACCTTCTCGCGCATGCACCCCTCATCCGCATCCCGGCACTGGGACGGCAGCCCCGCATCCTCCCAACAGCGACGGTCCCTGCGCGTCCACCCCGACAGCCCAACCCGCCTTCTGCGCTGCGCACAGCGTGCTCGTTGCCGTGAGTGCGGAAACCCGGTCGAGTGGTACCACCGGGGCCGTGACCGGCCCGTGCCACTGCACCCGCAAGAACTGCCCGCAGCCGAGATGCCCGCCGCATACCGCTGGCACGTCAGCTCAGGCCTCGCCCATCCCGCCGGGGACGGCAGCACCTGGTGTCGGCTGACCCACGCCGTCGTCTGCCCCGCTCGCGACGCCCCGTGTGACATCACCCCCGCTCTGACCTGGCTACGCCGGTCGCTGGCTGTGAACACGCGCCGCCTGACTGACGCCGGTGTTTTCGTCCCGCCCACGGACGTCGACCGCCGCTCGCGGTCCAACGGCACGTGCCGACCCGCCAGGCCCGTCGTCCAGATCCTGTATGTCCGCTACCTCGCCGCCCGCCCCCTGGACGAGATCCAGTGCGTCGCGCAGACGCGGCATCGCACCCGATGCTCCACGAAAATGCTCGCCCCGGACAGCCTTCAAGGCATCTGGATCCTGGCCCCCGCAACGGCCGCCAAAGGTCAGCTGGCCCTTCCCACTGAGGTAATGGCTCTCTACGACCTTTCCTCGCTGCTGTACGCGGAACAGCTGCGCTGGCGTACACAGCGATGCCCTCACCATGCCGCCGTCCCGACGTCGGCGGATCTCGCACTGACCGATTGGGAGCCGTTCGACCCGGCGGTCCATCACCCCTACGTGCACCCACGTCTCCCGACTCACGTGCGTCAACCGCGCCGCGGAAACGGTGAGTCGGAGGCGGCCTGGCGATGAAGCACCCGTACGCAGTGGAGATCCTCCTGACGAGATCCGTCATTCTCGCAGAGCTTCGCCGAGCCTGCCGCGCCTTTCCCCTGGCGGCGAACGCCGAACCCACACGGCTCACGACGGTTCGGTGCGCCAAGTCGCCCGGGCGGGCCGTCCGGTCGCTTCCTCATAACCGCGACCGCCTGCTACCCATTGACACGCTGACGACCCACTACCTCGACCCAAGCGGCCAGGTCCTGCTCTATGTCGCCCTCTCCTGGGATGTGTGCTCAACGGTTCGTCGAACCGCGGCAAACTGCGGTCGCAAGCCCGCAGACCTCCTCGGCCGCACCATTGTGGCGGCCTTGGAACAGGACAGAAACCATCGAGCTCGCCAACTCGCAGCACAGATAGAGGGCCTTCCTGCCCATCACGGCCTTGAGTGGCTGGTTCGTGAGTCTTTGAGTGGATTTGCTGTCGCCTGATGGTGTGGCGGCGGGGCGGAATCCGCCGGCCCACGGTTGTTGATCTGGTGATGTGTTCGGGTGAGTGAACGCAAGCCGTACCCGAGTGACTTATCGGACGAGCAGTGGTCGTTGATCGAGCCGGTGATCACCGCGTGGAAGGACCGGCACCGCTCGGTCAGCGGCCACCAGGGCGTCTACGACATGCGGGAGATCGTGAACGCGATCCTCTACCAGGGGCGAACCGGCTGCCAGTGGGCCTATCTCCCGCACGACCTGCCGCAGAAGAGCGCGACGTACTACTACTTCGCCGCCTGGCGGGACGACGGAACCGACCAGGTCATCCATGAACTCCTGCGCTGCCAGGTCCGTGAACGCGCCCGCCGATTAGAGGACCCGACCTTGGTGGTCCTGGACACCCAGAGTGTCCATGTGGCCGCCGGGGTCCCCGCCACCACGAGTGGCCACGATCCGGCCAAGCGGGTGCCCGGCCGCAAACGCGGCCTGGCCGTGGACGTCCTCGGCCTGGTCATCGCAGTCGTCGTCCTCGCCGCGAACACCCACGACAACGCCGCGGGCATCATCCTGCTGGACCAGGTCGCCGAGCACGCCGGCGGAACCGTCCGCAAAGCCCTGGTCGACCAGGGCTTCAAGAACCAGGTCGTCATGCATGGCGCCGGCCTGGGAATTGATGTCGAGATCGTCGCGCGCAACCCGCAGGACAAGGGGTTCGTGCCGCAGCCGAAGCGGTGGAGGGTCGAGCAGACCTACGGGATCCTGATACTGCACCGGCGCCTGGTCCGCGACTACGAGCACCGCCCCTCCTCCTCCGCCTCCCGCGTCTACTGGGCGATGACCCACGTCATGACCCGACGCCTCACCGGCGCGAGCGCCCCCTCCTGGCGCGCGGCGCAGGCGGTGGCAGCGTGAACATCCGGCCCCTGCTCGATGCCCTGGACCTCCAGGAAGAAGCCGCCCGGGCCCTGGCCGACGACCTCCGCGCACAGATCGACGACCTGCAGACCCGGTTGCGGGAGGCCGAGACGCACCTGGAGCACCTCACGATCACCCGCAAGACCGTCATCGGCCTCGCCGACCGGCTCCCCGCGTCCGCGCCGGACCTGCCCGAGCACCCGGACTACCCCCGCATCCTCGCCACCTTCAACCACGCGACCGGGCCGCTACGGGCCAAGGACGTCTGCGCAGCCCTCGGCCACGAACTGCTGCCGAAGAACGTCGAAGGCACCCGCGCCAAGCTGAAACGCCTGGTCAAACTCGGGATCCTCACCGAGGCCGACACCGGCAACTTCGCCAGGAAGCAATAGCCAGCAGAACTTCCACCAGCGTCCTTGCTCCCACCTCAGCCAGAAACGGACATCGCCTTACGAACCGCCCACTAAGGCAATCTTCTGGTGTTCAGTCCGTTTGAAGCTTCCCCGTCATCTTGGACACTCGATGCTTACGCTGCGAGGGCGCGTCCTTGCTCGTCTCGCTGTCGGGTCTCCAACGGGGTGAGGTAACCCCAGACCGGATGCCTGCGCAGACGCTTGCGGTTATAGAAGGTCTCGATGAAGGCGAAGATCTCCGCGCGGGCACTGGCCCGGTCGGGCCAGCGGCGGGTTCCGATCTCCTCCTTCAGTGCGAAGAACGACTCGGCGGCGGCGTCGAAGCACGAGCCGGTGCGGCCCATGCTCTGCCGCAGCCCCAACTGGCCTATCTCACGGCGGAGGTCTCCTCTGGAACCTCATGTCCCAGTCTCCAGGTGTCCATGATCAAGGGGAAGGTTCAGTTTTCCGAGACGGACGGGCGGTACGGACTGGGGCGCGTGGCACCCCGTTCACGAGCGCGCACATGAGAGGGATGCGGTGACGCGATGATCAGCGTGGGTGCGGTTGTTGCCCGCTGGGAGACCCCGACCAAGATCTTCTGCCGGATTTCCCCAAACGATCTCCAGAAGCCCGTCAGGGGCCTGATCCGCTGACTGAATCAGGCCCCTGACCTGGTACTCCCCTGTCTGGGTGATTTTCCCCGCGATCTCTTCGTCCCCAGCGAAGAAGCCGTGGGCCGTCTCTCGCCGGCCCGGGTGGTCAGTGGCTCGCTTGCTGGGCAAGTGCTCGCCTATGCTGACGGTTGTCTTTGCGGAGGTTGGTGGACACGAACCGGGACAACGCCCAGCGCCAGGTGCGGTTGAGCTTCCTCGGGTGAGCTTCGCCCCGGCTTTGGGGCGCCCGGGGTGAGAAGGGCACGTGTCGACTACGTGCAGTGGGGGACTCGGGGTGCGCAGGCAAAGATCCGCACCAGCCGCGGTGCGCCGCGGCTGGTGCGGATAGCGCCTGCGTAGTCGACCGGAGGAGCCGATGACCGTCGAAACCCCCTGTCCGCCCCTTCCCGCCCCCGCGTGGACCCCGCCGGGTGTCTACGAGCCGCAGGAGGACACCTGGCTGCTGACGCGTGCGCTGCGTCGGGAAGAGATCAGCCCCGGGGCGGACGTCCTCGACCTGGGCACCGGCAGCGGCGCCCTGGCCCTGGAGGCCGCACGGCTCGGCGCGCGTGTCACCGCCATCGACATCTCCTGGCGGGCGGTGCTGGCGACCCGGGTGAACGCGCTGCTCAGCGGGCAGCACATCAGCGTGCGCCGCGGCGACCTCACGGCGGCCGTGCCCGGACGCCGCTTCGACCTGGTGGTCAGCAATCCGCCGTACGTGCCCTCACCCGTTGCCGGAAGCCCCCGGGGCTCCGCCCGCGCCTGGGACGCCGGCTGGGACGGGCGGCTGCTTCTGGACCGCATCTGTGATGCCGCGCCCGGGCACCTGCGCCCCCACGGAGTGCTCCTCATGGTGCACTCCGCGCTGTCCGGGGTGGACGAGACCCTGGACCGACTCACCTCGGCGGGGCTCAGCGCCCGGGTCACGGATTGCGTCCCCATTCCGTTCGGCCGGGTGCTGCGGTCCCGGCTGGCCTGGTTGCGGCAGCGGGGTCTGCCCGCCGACGACATGGTGGAAGAGCTGGTGGTGGTCCGTGCCGTACGAGAGTGAACGCGTGGTCCGCATCCGGGCCGATCGCGACGGCCCGCTGCTGGTCGAAGGCCCCGTGGAGGTCACCGGCCCCGACGGCGACACCGTCGTCAGCGGGCGGTTCGTGGTGGCGATCTGCACCTGCCGGCGCAGCCGCACCTATCCGTGGTGCGACACCAGCCATCGCCGCCGCGGGAAACCGACGGACGACCGGGAAACCCGGCCGAAGGAGATGCGGGACGACCGGGAAGCCGGGCGGAGGGAGATGCCGGGTGACCGGGAAGCCGGGCGGAGGGAGATGCCGGGTGACCGGGAAGCCGGGCGGAGGGAGATGCCGGAGGAGCCGCAAGGCGGGGTGCGGAAGGACTTCCGACGACCAGGACCGGGAACGGAAGGAGACGCGCGCGTGACGACCGGCCGACGTGAGCCACGCCAGTTCAGCCCGCCGCTGCCCCTGCCCAGGGGCCCCCTGTCGCACGGTGCGGTCAGCGCGCTGCGTGAGCGGGGCAGCCCGCTGTCGCTGGCCTCCCTCGCGGACAGCGACCCGTACGGCGAAGACCTCCAGCTGGCGTTGTACGTCCTGTACGAACTGCACTACCAGGGGTTCGACGGGGTCGATGACGACCATGAGTGGGACCCCGCCCTGCTCACCTTCCGCCGCGCCCTCGAGGACCGTTTCCTGGACGCTCTGCGTGCCGACGTCCCCGTCGACGCCGGCGCGCAGGAGGCCCTGGACGAACTCCAGGTCGAACCCGTCGGCGACGACGGCGGCAGCGTCACCCACTTCCTGCGGAACCAGGGCGAACTGCGCCACCTCAGGGAGTACGCGGCGCTGCGGTCGCTGTACCACCTCAAGGAGGCCGACCCGCATGCCTGGGTGATCCCCCGGCTGCACGGCAGGGCCAAGGCGGCCATGGTGGCCGTCGAGTTCGACGAGTTCGGGGCGGGACGGGCCGACGAGATCCACGCGGGCCTCTTCGCCGACCTGATGGAGGACCTGGGGCTCAACACGGCCTACGGGTACTACGTGGAGGCCGCGCCCGCGGAGATGCTCGCCACGGTCAACCTCATGTCCCTTCTCGGCCTGCACCGCAGCCTGCGCGGCGCGCTGACCGGCCATTTCGCGGCGGTCGAGGTCACCTCTTCCCCCGGCTCCCGCCGCCTTGCCGAGGCCATGCGCCGGGCGGGCGCGGGGGAGGCGGCCGCCCGCTTCTACGACGAGCACGTGGTGGCGGACGCCGTGCACGAACAGGTCGTACGTCATGACGTGATCGGCGGGCTGCTGGAGAGCGAGCCGGATCTGGAGGCGGACGTCGTGTTCGGGATCCGGGCCACCGGCTTCCTCGAGGACCGGCTCGGCGCGCTCCTCCTCAAGACGTGGCGCGGCGGGGACAGCGCCCTGCGCACGGGGGCACTGGCCGCCTGACGCGTCCGGCATCCCGCGGCGCGGACGGGGAACCCGCTCCGCGACAAGGACAGGGGCGCACAAGGAAACGGGCACATCGGGAAGGAGTCGTCATGACCGAACACCGAGATGAAGAAGAGTTCTACAAGCGTGACCGCCCGGCCCAACCGACGCTGGAGGAGGACCGGCCCCGCGGCGGGAAGGCCAAGGCGCCGGCGAAGAACCGCGGCTCCTGGAGCATGGTGGCGATCATCGTCGTGATCGTCCTGCTGATCGTCCTCGGCATCGCGCTCTTCCCCTGAGGACGGGCCGTGTGAAGGCAGGGGTGGCCGTCGGCGGCCCGAGGGCCGCGCAGGGCATGGAACGGTCGGTGAGAGGCGGGAGAAGGAGGCGTTTCCGTGAACCGGGACCGGTGCGAGGGGTCCGCCGACCACTCGGGGGAGGCACGGTGAAGGCGGAGCACCGGCCACCGCCCCCGTCCGCGGAATCCCAGGTCCGCCGTCCCGGGGAGCGGTTCGCCGACGCGGCGGACGGGCGGCTGCCCGTCCTGGACGGCGGCGGACGACTCCTGCGCAAGGCATTCCCCGAGCACTGGTCGTTCCTCCTCGGCGAGATCGCGCTCTACAGCCTGATCGTGCTGATCGTGACCGGCGTGTGGCTGACGCTCTTCTTCAAGCCGGCGATGCGCGAGGTCGTCTACCACGGGCCTTACGTGCCGCTGCGCGGGACGCTGGTGTCGGAGGCGTTCGACTCGACCCTGCACATCAGCTTCGAGGTGCGCGGTGGCCTGCTCATGCGGCAGATGCACCACTGGGCCGCGTTGGTGTTCGTCTCCGCGATCGGCCTGCATCTGCTGAGGATCTTCTTCACCGGCGCCTTCCGCAGGCCCCGGGAGATCAACTGGATCATCGGTGTCACGCTGTTCCTGATCGCCCTGGCCGAAGGCTTCGCGGGCTACTCGCTCCCTGACGACCTGCTCTCCGGCACGGGACTGCGCATCGCCCAGGGCATCATGTTGTCCCTTCCGGTCGTGGGGACCTACGTCAGCATGTTCGTGTTCGGGTCCCAGTACCCCGGCGAGGACATCGTGTCGCGCCTGTACCCCGTGCACGTTCTGCTGCTGCCCGGAGCACTGCTCGCCCTGGTCACCGTGCACCTGATCCTGGTCTTCCACCTGAAGCACACCCAGTGGCGCGGCCCGCGCGCGACCAACCGGAACGTCATCGGCAAGCCGCTCTTCCCGCAGTTCGCCGCGTCCTCCATCGGCCTGTCCCTCATGGTCTTCGGCGTCATCGCGATGCTCGGCTCAGTCGCCCAGATCAACCCGGTGTGGACCTACGGCCCCTACCGGCCGGACCAGGCGTCGACCGGCTCGCAGCCCGACTGGTACGTCGGCTTCCTGGAGGGATCGCTGCGGCTCATGCCGCGCTGGGAGACGACCGTCGCCGGCCACACGATCATGTGGAACGTGCTGCTGCCGGGGGTCGTCCTGCCGTTGCTGCTCTTCGCCGTCCTGTACGCCTACCCGTTCGCCGAGCAGCGGCTGACGGGGGAGCGGCACCGGGAACAGCACCTGTGCGACCGGCCGCGGGAACGCCCGGTGCGTACCGGGCTCGGCGTCGCCGGGATCACCTTCTACGGCGTCCTGCTACTGGCCGGCGGCAACGACATCGTGGCCGACACCTTCCAGATCTCGCTGAACTCTCTGACCTGGACCCTGCGCATCGCCCTCGTGGCGGCGCCCGTGGCAGCCTTCCTGCTCACCCGCCGACTGTGCCACGCCCTGCTGGAGGCGGAGCAGAAGCGCCTGGCTGAAGGCGAGGAGACCGGGGAGGTGCGGCAGACCGTGGAGGGCGGCTACCAGAGCGGCCACGAGCCGGTGACCGACTTCCGGCCGGGAGCGCCGAGGAAGCCGCTCAGCTCCCTCGAGCCGCGTACTGGAACACCATCCCGAGAACACCCCGGGCCAGCACCCCGAGGCCGATGAGGAGCAGCCACAGCCCGAAGACCACACCGGTCGCGGCGAGGGCGAAGCCGAGCGCCGTGACCACGGGCCACGGGCTGCCGGCCGGGAAGAACTCCAGCGGACCGGCCGCGTCCATCACCTCGGCGTCCTTGCGGTCCTGCGGGCGACGCCCCTTGCGCCGGTACTGCACGGCGCAGAAGAAGGCGACCAGGGCCGCCATCCCGAAGGCGATGCCCAGGCACGCGGTACCCGCCGGATCCCTCGACCAGGCACCGTAGAGGACGGCGGAGCCCGCGAAGAACACGGCGACGCCGCCGAAGAGCACGGCCTCGGTCTTCATCGCGCTCCCTCCTCCAGGGACTGCCGCAGGGCCTGGGGATGGTGCAGTTCGAAGGCGGGCGAGTCGGACCGCACCCGGGGCAGGGCCACGAAGTTGTGGCGCGGCGGCGGGCAGGACGTCGCCCACTCCAGCGAGCGGCCGTAACCCCAGGGGTCGTCTTCGGTGACCCGTTGGCCGTACCGCGCGGTGTGCCAGACGTTGTACAGGAACGGCAGCGTGGAGACGCCCAGCAGGAACGCGCCCGCGGACGAGAGTGTGTTCAGCAGGGTGAAGCCGTCGGCCGGCAGGTAGTCGGCGTAGCGGCGGGGCATGCCCTCCGTGCCCAGCCAGTGCTGTACCAGGAAGGTGAGCTGGAAGGCGGGGAACAGCAGCCAGAAGTGCAGTTTGCCGAGGCGCTCGTCCAGCATCTTCCCGGTGAACTTCGGCCACCAGAAGTAGAAGCCCGCGAACATCGCGAACACCACGGTGCCGAAGAGGACGTAGTGCAGGTGCGCAACGACGAAGTACGAGTCGGTGACATGGAAGTCGATCGGCGGCGACGCGAGGAGCACACCGCTCAGGCCACCCAGCAGGAACGTCACCAGGAAGCCGAGCGACCACAGCATCGGTGTCTCGAACGACAGCGATCCTCGGTGCATCGTGCCGATCCACGCGAAGAACTTGATCCCCGTCGGGACCGCGATCAGGAACGACATCAGGGAGAAGAACGGCAGCAGCACGGCACCCGTGGTGAACATGTGGTGCGCCCACACCACCGCGGAGAGCATGGTGATCGCGGTCGTCGCGCCGATCATCGGCAGATAACCGAACAGCGGCTTGCGCGAGAACACCGGGAGGATCTCCGAGATCACCCCGAAGAACGGCAACGCGACGATGTACACCTCCGGGTGCCCGAAGAACCAGAACAGGTGCTGCCACAGGATGGCGCCGCCGTTCGTCGCGTCGAAGACGTGTGCCCCGAACTTGCGGTCGGCCTCCAGCGCCAGCAGCGCGGCCGTGAGCACGGGGAATGCGGGCAGCACCAGGATCGACGTGAACAGGACGTTCCAGGTGAAGATCGGCATCCGGAACATCGTCATGCCCGGGGCCCGCAGACACATGATCGTGGCGATGAAGTTGACCGCGCCGAGTGTCGTCGACACACCCGTCACCACCAGGCCCATCGTCCACAGATCGCCGCCGGCGCCGGGCGTGCGGTAAGCACTGTTCAGCGGAGCGTAGGCGAACCAGCCGAACGAGGCGGCCCCGGAGGGCGTCAGGAACCCGGACACCACCATCAGGCCGCCGAACAGGTACATCCAGTACGACAGGGCGTTCAGGCGCGGGAACGCCACGTCCGGGGCACCGATCTGCAGCGGCATCACCGCGTTGGCGAATCCGGCGAATATGGGCGTCGCGAAGAGCAGCATCATCACCGTGCCGTGCACCGTGAAGAGCTGGTTGTAGAAGTCCTCGGACATGAACTGCAGGCCGGGACGGGCCAGCTCGGCCCGCATCGCCATCGCCAGCAGACCGGCGAGGAGGAAGAAGCAGAACGCGGTGACCATGTACAGACGACCGATCACCTTGTGGTCGGTCGTCGTCATCCAGTTCAGCACCGTGCGGCCGAGAGGGGAGGAGGCGGTGGCCTTCCGCCGGAGGTCCCCGGTGTATTCCGACAGTTCTGTCATCGTCCTCCTCCACGCGCCGTCGCCCGCGGTGTCACACCCGGCGCACGGGCCGGACGGCACGCGGGCGCATCGCGGGTGCCCCGGTTCTGCCCGGGAAAACCGGTCGGGAGGAGGAAGAGACCACCGCCGCGCGGCCCGCGCTTGAAGCCGGTCCGTCGCCCCGGTTCCGCCGCCGTCGCAGGCGCCCGCGAGCGGAGGGTTCATTTCCGGCATCGGGGTACCCGGAGAAAATGCTGACGATCTCTCTTCAACTAGCCGCTTCCGATGCCGCCTGGGGCGTGCTCGGCGCCTTCGTCGGCGGTCTCCTCATCGCGGGAGCCCTGGTGTGGGCCGTCCGGCTCGGCATCAGGGTGCGACGCCGGGAACCGTCGCCGCCGCGTCCCTCCGACCAGCCGACCCGGCCGACCTCCGGACCCGTCATGGAGTCCCGGGAGGTCAGGGAGCCGAACGAGGTTCCGCGTGCGCAGGACGAGAGCGAGCGTCTCACCCCGCACGAGGTCCAGGCCTCGGGCACCCGGCGCAGCGGGCAGCAGAAACGCCCGCGCTGGAACTCCGGCTCCAGTGGTTCCTTCGGCAGCGGGGGCTCCGGCGCCACCTGACCGGAGGTGGCCCGTCCCGGCGGACCGCGCCGCAGCCGTGCAGGACCGCGCCCACCGGGTACTCGGCGCCTGAGCGGCGGGGACCGGAACCGCCGTCCCGGGGAAGCCCTGGGGAGACCTGGGAGACCTGTGGAGAAGGGACACGTCATGGCCCAGCATGTACGCGACATCATGACCGCCGAGCCCGTCAAGGTCGAACCGCAGACCTCGCTGGCGACGGTGGCGCAGATCATGCGCGATCGGGACATCGGAGCCGTCCTCGTCACCGAGGAGGACCATCTGCGTGGACTGGTCACCGACCGCGACCTCGTGGTGCGCGCGCTCGCGGAGGGAGCCGACCCGCAGGAGACGACGGTGGCCCGCGCGTGCAGTGAAGAGCTGGTCACCCTGACCCCCGACGAGGACCTGGACCGTGCGGTTCAGGTGATGCGCGAGCACCACATCCGCCGTGTCCCCGTCGTCGAGGGCGGAGAGCCGGTGGGGATCATCTCCCTCGGCGACCTGGCCGTGGAGCGCCAGCCGGAGTCGGCGCTCGGCGACATCAGCGCGGCGGAGCCCAACGTCTAGGACACCATGTGCGGGAGGATCCGGGGCCGGGCATCAGCCCGGCCCCGCTGCCGCGTGTACGGCCGACGCGGTGCTCGGCGGCGTCAGGGGCGCGGACGCCCCGACTGTTCGGCGCGCTCGGCGTCCCGCTTCTTGATGCGCGCGGCCTCCTTGCGGACCTCGGCCTGGGTGGCGCGCTCCTTCTCCAGCCACTCGGGACGGTCCTTCTTCAGCGCCTTGATCTGCTCCGTGGTGAGCGCCTCGGTGACTCCGCCGCGTGCGAGGCCGGCGATGGAGACGCCCAGCTTCGCCGCGACCACCGGGCGCGGGTGCGGGCCGTTGCGTCGCAGCTCCCGCAGCCACTCGGGCGGGTTGGCCTGGAGCTCGTTCAGCTCGGCCCGGGAGACGGCACCCTCCTGGAACTCGGCGGGGGTGGCGGGGAGGTACACACCCAGCTTCTTGGCCGCGGTGGCGGGCTTCATCGTCTGGGTGGTCTGCTGCGACTTCATGCTGTCCAGACTATCGGCCGGATTCGGGCCCTTTGACCACGCCCGGTAACCTGGCGGGGTGACAGGCACGGATGCACCCCCCTCGTTCCGGCTCGTGTACGTCCCCGGGGCGACGCCCGCCAAATGGGCGCGGATCTGGAACGAGCGCCTGCCCGATGTACCGCTCACCCTGCTTCAGGTGCCGGCGGCCGAAGCGCCCGAGATGCTGGGCGGCGGCGAGGCGGACGCGGGGCTCGTACGGCTGCCGGTGGATCGCACGGTGTTCAGCGCGATCCCCCTTTACACCGAGACCACGGTGGTCGTCGTCCCCAAGGACCACGTGGTGGCAGCCGTCGACGAGGTGTCCTGCGACGATCTCGCCGACGAGGTCGTCCTCCACCCCCTCGACGACGTCCTGGGCTGGGAGCGACCGCCGGGCGAGCCCGCCTTCGAACGTCCTGCCACCACCGAGGACGCCGTCGAACTCGTGGCGGCGGGCGTGGGTCTGCTCGTCGTGCCCCAGTCGCTGGCGCGGCTGTACCACCGCCGCGACCTCACCTACCGCCCGGTCGTGGACGCGCCCCAGTCGAGCGTCGCCCTGTCCTGGCCCGAGGACGCGACCACCGACCTGGTGGAGGACTTCATCGGGATCGTGCGCGGACGGACGGTCAACAGCACTCGGGGCCGCACCTCCGTCCAGCCTCCCGCCGAACCGAAGCGTCAGGGCACCGACGCGGCAGGGGCCCGGCGCAAGCCCGCCCCGGGGAAGTCGACCGGCCGCAGTCCCCGCAGCGGCTCCGGCGGCCCCAAGGCCGCGCGGCGCGGCAGCCCCGCCGGCGGTCGTGACCGGGGCCGGACAGGGGCGATGAACGACAGGACCCGGCGCGGAAGGATCGTGCCCGGCGTCCTGGGTCGACGGCTCGCAGCCTCGCCGCAGCAGCCCTCCGGACCCGCCGCCACACCCGCTCACCAGGTGTCGACGAACCCCCGCCCGCGCGCGTCGCGGGGCCCCTCCCAACCGTCCAGGGCCGCCAGCACCCAGCGCCGTGAGTCGGCCGGATCGATCACCGCGTCGATGTCAAGGGCCGCCGCCGCATTGACCGCCTTGCCCTGCTCGTACAGCTCGGCGACCCGTTCCTCGAACGCGCGGGCCCGCTCCTCGGGGTCCGGGATCGCCGCCAGCTCCCTGCGGTAGCCGAGGCGGACCGCGCCCTCCAGTCCCATGCCGCCGAACTCGCCCGTGGGCCAGGCGGCGCAGGCGAGCGGCGCGCGGGTGGAGCCGCCCATCATCGCCATCGCGCCCAGCCCGTACGCCTTCCTGAGCACCAAACTCACCAGCGGCACCCGCAGGTTCGCGCCCGTCACGAACATGCGTGCGAAGTGCCGTACCGTCGCGGTCCGTTCTGCGTCCGGTCCCACCATGAAACCGGGCGTGTCGCACAGCGAGAGGATCGGCAGCCCGAAGGCGTCGCACAGCTGGAGGAAGCGCGCCGTCTTGTCCGCGGCGTCCCGGTCGAGGGCTCCGCCCAGGTGTCCCGGATTGTTCGCGATCAGACCCATCGGGCGGCCCTCGATCCGCATCAGAGACGTCACCACACCCGCGCCGAAGGCCCGCCGCAGCTCCAGCACCGACCCCGTGTCGGCCAGCGCGTCGATCACCGTGCGCACCTCGTAGGCCCGCCTGCGGTTCTCCGGAACGGCGTGCCGCAGCAGTCGCTGGTCCGGGGCCTCCCAGGCGGTCCGCGTTCCTCGGAAGTACGACAGGTAGCGGCGCGCGACCTCGACCGCCTCCACCTCGTCGGCGGCCGCCACGTCCACCACCCCGTTCGGTGCCTGGACCGACAGCGGCCCCACCTCCTCGGGGCGGAACACGCCGAGCCCGCCGCCCTCGATCATCGCCGGGCCGGCCATGCCGATCGTGGCCTCCGGCGTGGCGATCACCATGTCGCAGCAGCCGAGGAGGGCCGCATTGCCCGCGAAACAGCGCCCCGAGGCGATGCCGACCAGGGGGACGAGACCGCTGAGACGGCCCATCTGGTGGAACGTGGTCAGCTCCAGGCCCGAGACGGAGACTCCGTCCGTGTCACCGGGGCGGCCCCCGCCGCCTTCCGCGAACAGCACCACCGGCAGTCGCCGCTCCTCGGCGATCTGCAGCATCCGGTCGGTCTTGCGATGGTTCTGCAGCCCTTGCGTGCCCGCGAGGACCGTGTAGTCGTACGACATGACGACGCACGGCTCGCCGTTCACGCGCCCGGTGCCGGTGACCATGCCGTCCGCCGGAGTCGCCCGGATCAGGTCCTCCAGCGAGCGCCGGCGCCGCTGCGCCGCGACCGTGAGCGCACCGAACTCGGTGAACGACCCCTCGTCGCACAGGTCCTCGATGTTCTCGCGCGCCGTACGCCGGCCGGAGGCGTGCCGCTTGGCGACGGCCTCCGGGCGGTGCTCGTCCAGGCCGAAGGCATGCCGCCGCACCACCTCCGCGAGATCGGGCCGCTCGGCGTCCAGGTCCACCGCCGGGACTCCGCCGTCCTGGTGCGGATCGTCGTCGGTGACGTCGAGCTCCACCAGGGCCCGTCCCTCGGCCACCGTGTCCCCCACGCGCGCGTGCACTGCGCGGACCACCCCGGAGCCCGGTGCGCGGACGACGTGCTCCATCTTCATCGCCTCCAGCACCAGCACCTGCTGCCCGGAGCACACGGCGTCACCCGGCGCGACCTCGACCGAGAGCACCGTGCCGCTCAGCGGTGCCCCTAAAGTGCCGTCCGCCGACCCGGCCGCCACGCCCGATTCCTCGGGCAGCAGTTCCAGCAGGTGCTGCTCGACGAATCCCGTGTGCGCCCAGAACCCGGGTTGAGCGAGGACCGCCCGCAGCAGCGGGACAGAAGTCCGAACCCCCTCGATGGCGAACTCACCCAGCGCGCGGCGGGCCCGGGCGCAGGCGGCCTGCCAGCCGCCGTACGAAACGTGTGCCACCACCTTGGCGAGCAGTGCGTCGTAGCGCACGCCGACCTCGGCGCCCGCGCGGACCGCCGTGTCGACCCTGATCCCCGGGCCCGTCGGCACGTCGAAGCGCGTCAGCCGTCCGGACGACGGGCGCACCGTGCCGTCCGCCTCCGCCACCTCGGCGTTGACCCGCGCCTGCACGGCGAAACCGCGCGGCGGATCGGGCGGTCCCGCCAGTCCAAGCGACGCCAGCGACTCGCCCGCCGCCAGGCGCAGTTGTACGGCCACCAGATCGACGCCCGTCACCTCCTCGGTGACCGTGTGCTCCACCTGGAGCCGTGGATTGGCCTCGATGAAGTGGAACTCCTCGCCCCGCACCAGGAATTCGAACGTGCCGAGCCCGGTGTAGAGCGCGGCGCGCGCCAGCCGTAGGGCGGTCGACACGAGTGCGGTCCGTACGCTGTCCGGGAGTTCGGGCGCGGGCGCGATCTCGACGAGCTTCTGGTGCCGGCGCTGGGCGCTGCAGTCCCGCTCCCACAGATGCGTGAGAGCGCCGTGCGCGTCGCCGAGGATCTGCACCTCGATGTGCCGGGCACCCTCCAGCAGCCGCTCGGCGTACACCGTGTCGAGCCCGAAGCCCTGCCGAACCTCGGAGCGGCAGCGCTCCCACGCCCCGGCCAGCTCATCGGCCGTCCGCACCACCCGCATACCGCGCCCGCCGCCCCCGCCGACCGCCTTGATCATCAACGGGCCGTCGCGGAGGAGCTCCCGGGCCTCCTGCAGGGTCGTTCCCCCTCCGGGCAGGACGGGGACACCCAGCTCCGAGGCGAAGGCACGCGCGCGTGCCTTGTCGCCGAAGAGGGCCAGGGCGTCGGGGGAGGGGCCGACGAACGTGACCTGCCCGGCGGCGCAGCGTCGGGCGAACTCCGCGTCCTCGCTGAGGAATCCGTATCCCGGGTGCAGGAACGCGCAGCCGGTCGAACGTGCGGCGGTCAGCAGCGCCTCCGCGTCCCGGTAGTCCGGGACCGGTACGCTCTCGTCGGCGTACCGGACGTGCGCGTCGTCGCCGTCCGCGTACACCGCGACCGTCCGCAGGCCCAGTTCGGCGGCGGCGCGCAGCACCCGGACGGCGATCTCCCCGCGGTTGGCGACGAGTACGGCCTCGGAACCCATGAATCCCTCCCCGGTCGCAAGAAGGCTACGAGGACGCCGAGCCCAGCAGCCAGTCGTAGGCCGTCCGGGCAGTGAACTCCGCCTGCCCGCCGCGCAACAGCAACCCCGCCGTGGCGAACGCCGGGTCGTCCGCCTGAGCGGCGACGTACGGGACCGCGATGCACCGCATCCCGGCCGCGTGAGCGGCGACGACTCCCGGTGCCGCGTCCTCCACGACCACGCAGTCGGCGGGCGACGTGCCGAGGCGGCGCGCGGCTTCGAGGAAGACGTCCGGGGCGGCTTGCCGTGCGCGACCTCGTCGGCCGAGACGGCCGTGCCGAGCCATGCGCGCAGGCCCGTGCCCGCCAGGACCGCCTCGATGGCCTCATGCGAGGAGCCCGAGGCGACGGCCATCGGCACGCCCGCGCCGGCCGGCATCTCCACGAACTTCCGCATCTCCGGGTAGACCGGGGTGGCGGCGCGGGCGAGCGCCAGATAGCGCCGGTCCTTCTCCGCGAGCAGCTCGTCGAGCGGGGATGTGAGGCCGTAGCGCTCCTGCCAGTGGACCACCGTCTCCCGTGTGCTGACGCCGACGTACCGCTCGTGGTCCGTCCAGGTGTAGGTGACGCCCTGCCCGGCGAGGAGCTGTCGGCCCGCCTCGAAGTAGTTGGGCTCGCTGTCCACGAGGGTCCCGTCGAGATCGAGGACGACAGCGGTGGCGCCGAGGGTGCTCATGGGCTCCAGCATGCCAAGGGGCGGCCTGTGCCCCGCCCGGGCGTCAGTGCGCCGCCGCGCGGCCGATCGACTCCACCAACGGCAGCAGCCGGTGCGGTACGCGTTCGCGCAGTGCCACCTCCGTGCGGGTGCGGACCACCCCGGGCAAGCTGATGAGCGTCTGGATGACGTCCTCCAGGTGTGCGTTGTCGCGTGCGACCACCCGGGTCAGCAGGTCGCCGCCACCGGTGATGGAGAACGCCTCCACGATCTCGGGCACAGCCGCGAGCGCGTCGCCCACCTCGTCCAGATGCCCCTGCGTGACCTCGATGTGCACGAAGGCCAGCACGGGGTGCCCGAGCGCGGCGGGCGACAGGGACGGCCCCGTGCCGGTGATCACCCCGTCGCGCTCCAGACGGTCTAGGCGGGCCTGGAGAGTGCCCCGCGCGATGCCCAGGATGCGCGCGTACTCGCGCACGCTGGTGCGCGGCTGTTCGAGCAGCAGCCGCAGGATGCGGGTGTCGAGTCCGTCCACGGCCATGGTCCGTTGGCCTCCCGGTGGTATCAGTGGATCTTCTTCGACTGTACCAATGGATCAGTGAACAGCACGCCGGTTGAGCCACTGCGGCTCTGATGCTTTCCTTAGGGGTATCAATGGCGCCGCGCAGCGCAGGACCGGTGACGAGGCCGGAATCCGTGCCCGCGGCGCCATTCCCATGTCCTGGCGTCGCGATGACATGAGAAGTGGGGCGGACGGACGACGGTGACTCACCCGGTGCTGAAGAAGTTGAAGAAGATGTTCACGGCTCCGGATCCGGGGCTGTTCCGGCTGCGCGTGTCGTTGCGCGCGGTGCTCGGCATCGGCCTCGCCGTGACCGCGTGCGCGGCGGCCGGGCTGCCGCTGCCGGCCTCGGTCACCGGCGGGCTCGCCGCGCTGCTGGCACTGTTCACGGTCGCCGACCCGACCGTGCGCGGCCAGGCGGTCACCACCGCGCTGCTGCCCGCCGTCGGCCTTCCGGTCCTCACGGTCGCGACCGCCCTGCACGATGTGCCGGCGGTGCGGGACGCGGTCTGGCTCACGGTCGTCCTCGCCGGTGTCTACGCCCGTCGCTGGGGGCCGCGCGGGCATGCACTCGGCATCTTCGCCTTCATGACCTTCTTCGTCGCGCAGTTCCTGCACGCCGTCCCGGGGCAGCTTCCGGAGCTGTACGCGGCCGTGGTGCTCTCGCTCGCCACCGCCTCGGCGGTGCGCTTCGGGGTGTGGTGCGTCGAACGCCGTACGCCGCTGCCCGCCGCGCCCGCACCGCTCGGCGGCCGCGGCCTCGCCCGGCCCGCCACCCGCCAGGCCTTCCAGGCGACCGCCGCTTGCGCCTTCGCCATCGCGGCCGGCCAGGTGCTGTCCCACGAGCGTTGGTACTGGGCCGTCGGCACCGCCTGGTGGATCTTCGTGAACACCGCCTCGCGCGGCGAGACGCTGGTGCGCGGCTTCCGGCGGGTCGTCGGCACGGTCACCGGCATCGTCGCCGGGCTGCTGGTCGCGGTGCCGCTGCACGGCTCCCCGGCGCCCACCGCCGCGCTCGTCGCCGTCTGCGTCTTCGGCATCTTCTACACGGCGGCCCCGTCCTACAGCTGGATGATGTTCTTCGTCACCGTGATGGCGGGCCTGCTCTACGGCCTCCTCGGCGTGCTGCACCCGGGGCTGCTCGCCCTGCGCCTCGCGGAGACGGGCGTCGGGGCCCTGGGGGCGGCCCTCGCCGTCGTGCTCGTCCTGCCGATCACCACGCACGCGGTCACCGACCAGTGGGTGCGCCGAGCCGTGTACGCGGTGCACGCCTGCACCGCCGCGGCGGCACGGCGGCTCGCGGGCGACCCGGAGGCGGACCCCGCGTCGCGCGCGGCGGAGCTCGAGGCGTTGCTGGGGCGCGTCCGACAGGCGCTCGCGCCGTTGGTGCATCCGCTGAACCCGCTGCGTGCGCGCAAGGCGCGGGCCCGCCAGGTGCTGGCGCTGCTCGACGAGTGCGCCCGTCGAACGCGTGGCCTCGTCGCCGTCGCCGCCGACCCGGACGCCTCGCACGACGCCCGGCTCACGGACGCGTGCCGGCGCGTCGAGACCGCGGTGGAGGCGCTGCTCGGAGCGGTCCCCGAACGCGCCCTGACGTCCCCCGCGGGCGTCCCGGGCCACCACCCCGGCGCCGAGCAGGCTCTCGGCCACCTCCACGGACTGGAACGGGCCCTGATCGCCCTGGCCGTTCCGCTGCGCGCTTCGTCCCCGGTCCGGGTCTGACGCCGGTCACCCCGCAGCGGGGTCGGCGGCAGGCTCGCCCCTGACACGGCCGAGGGCCCGCTCCTGGGGGAGCGGGCCCTCGGCCGTACGGGTGTGTCCGGCGGGGTCAGCGGACCGGCGTCCCCTGCGGCTGCTGCGGGGCGATGCCCAACGCCGTCGTGTACTTGGCGAGCGCCAGCTTGCCGATCGCCGGGTACGGGCCGAGCGCCTCGGCGGCGGGGCAGCCCGCCTCCTCGGCGGCCGCCTTCAGCAGCCCCGGCTCGAGCTCCGGGCCGATCAGGTACGGCGCGAGCGCCAGTTGCTGCGAGCCCGAGGAACGCAGCTGCTCGGCCACGGAGGTGATCGAACCCTCCTGGTCCAGCGCCGCCGCCATCACCGGGACGGCGAGTCGCGCGGCCAGCAGCATGCCCGTGATCCCGGCCGCCTGCACGGCCTCGTCGCCGCCGACGGAGGCGAGGATGATGCCGTCCGCGGCCGTCGCGACCGTGAACAGGCGGGCGCGGTCGGCACGGGCCAGACCGGCCTCGGACAGGCGCACGTGCAGGGCCTCGGCGAGCAGCGGGTGCGGGCCGAGGGCATCGGTCAGGTCGGCCGCGATCCGGCTGTCCATGACGGCCTGGCGGACCCGGCGCAGCAGCGCGCTGTCAGGCCCGGCCAGCAGCGGCACCACCACGGCGACGGGGCCGTCGGGCTCCTTGACGTCCAGGCCCGCGGCGACCGCCTGCTCGTAGCGCGCGGTGCGCTCCTCGGCGGTGTGCGTGAGCACGGACTTCAGCGCGGGGAACTCCGAGTCGTCCCCGTCCAGGTAGCCGATGCGCGCGTCCAGGCCGGGCAGCTCGGAACGCGCGATGCTCACGACCTCCTCGGCGAGGCTGCGCGTGGCGGCGCTGGGCGTGCCCGGCACCGCGAGGACGAGCGCGGGCGCGCCCTCGGGAGCCACCAGGGGTTCCGGGCGGCGGTGCCGCCCGGGCTGGCGGGGTCGCGGCATTCGTACAGGCAGGCCGGATGCCGGCCCAGTGGGGGAGCTCATGGCGCCGCATGCTACTGGCTTTGTGGGCTCCCCTGTTCGGGGAGGGTGCAGGTGAGCGGTATCCGTCCGGTTTTGTCTGATGAGTTACGTGCGGATGAGAAGTGATCGATACGGTGTGACTTATCCGCCGCGTACGAGGAGGTAACTCCCCTCTCCCGGCAAGAGGAATCACTCGCTCTTTTCGGTCACGACATGCAACAGGTGTTCGTCGTCGGGGAGTGTGAGTGAATCGTTCGCGAGTGCGAGCGCGATGCGTACGGCGCCGTACAGGGGGTCGCCCTGAGCGGGGACCAGGCGTGCCTGCGGCACCTGGCGCGCCAACTCGCGCCGCAGCGGTACGAGAAGGGGTTCGCCCACCCGGAACAGGCCCCCGGTGAGAGCGACGTAGGGCTCGCCCGAGGCGGGGCACACGGCGGCCGCCGACTCGGCCATGTGCCGGGCGGCCGCTCCCAGGATGCCGTCGGCGAGCGGGTCGTCCGCGGCACAGGCGGCCACTTCGGGAGCGAACGAGGCCAGCACCGCCGCCCGGTCGGGGCGCGGGTACACCTTGCCGGGCAGGCCGGTGGCCGGGCCGAACATCGCCTCGGCCCGCGCCAGCAGACGCTCAGAACCGCCGGGCCGCCCGTCATGCGCGCGGAGCGCCGCCTCCAGCCCGGCCCGCCCGATCCACGCGCCGCCGCCGCAGTCGCCCAGCAGATGACCCCAGCCGTCCGCCCGGTGCCAGCTCGTCATATCCGTGCCGAGCGCGATCAGGCCGGTGCCGGCCGCCACCACCGCGCCGGGACGTGCGCCGAGTGCGCCCGCGTAGGCGGTGACGGCGTCCGCGACCAGCGCCACCCTGCGTACACCGAGCTCACGGGCCAGCGCGCCGGGAAGCCGGGCGCGCAGGTCGTCGCCCAGCGTGGCCAGACCTGCCGTCCCGACCGCGACCGCCCGCACTTCGACACCACCGGCGTCCGCCAGCAACCGCCGTGCGATCGGCAGGAGTTGTTCCAGCAGATGCCCGGCATCGATCCCCCGGGCACCGGTGCGCACCGCCTCCCGGGAGGTGCGTGGGGTCGTCGCCGCCGAGGCCGGTCCGCCTCGCGGGGCGAGGGCGATCCGCAGGCCGGAGCCTCCGGAGTCCACGGCGAGCACGGCTTCCGGCACCGTGCCGGGTACGTCCGCCGACGGAACGGGCCCCTGCCCGGCGGGTGTCACGGCAGACGCCAGTCCACCGGCTGCCCACCCTGCCGGATCAGCAGGTCGTTGGCCCGGCTGAACGGCCGCGAGCCGAAGAAGCCCCGGTCCGCCGACATCGGGGACGGGTGCGCGGACTCGATCGCCGGGAGATCACCCAGCAGCGGGCGCAGATTGCGCGCGTCGCGGCCCCACAGGATGGACACCAGCGGCTTGCCGCGCCCGGCCAGCGCCCGGATCGCCTGCTCGGTGACCTCCTCCCAACCCTTGCCGCGGTGGGCCGCAGGACGGCGCGGGGCCGTGGTGAGCGCCCTGTTGAGCAACAACACGCCCTGCCCGGTCCACGGGGTGAGGTCGCCGTTGGACGGCTGGGGCAGCCCCAGGTCGGCGTTCAGCTCCCGGAAGATGTTGATCAGGCTGCCGGGCAGCGGCCGCACGTCCGGAGCGACGGAGAACGACAACCCGACAGCGTGGCCCGGTGTCGGATAGGGGTCCTGGCCGACGATCAGGACGCGGACTTCGTCGAAGGGCTGCTGGAAGGCCCGCAGGACGTTCGGGCCCGCCGGGAGGTAGGTGCGCCCCGCGGCGATCTCCGCGCGCAGGAAGTCTCCCATCGCGGCGATCCGTTCGGCCACCGGCTCCAGGGCCTTCGCCCAGCCTGCTTCGACGATTTCATGCAACGGTCGTGGTGCCACGGGCGTCACCCTACTGCCGCGCGCGCATCGGCGATCAACCGGTGACCCATGGGTGACCGGGAATGATCGCGCGGCGGGCGAACAGGGCCCTCAACCGGCGCATTGATGTCGGATCAGGCGATCACCGCCGCCCGTACGCACAGCACGTCCGGCAGATGGGAGGCGAGCTGCTGCCAGCTGTCACCGTCGTCCGCCGACGCGTAGACCTCGCCGTTGCGGTTGCCGAAGTAGACGCCCGCCGGGTCCGCGTCGTCCGTGCACAGGGCGTCCCGCAGGACCGTGCCGTAGTGGTCCTCGGCCGGCAGCCCCGCCATGAGCGCCTCCCAGCTCTTGCCCGCGTCCGCCGTCCGGAACACGCGGCATCGGTGCCCGGCCGGGACACGGTCCGCGTCCGCGTTGATCGGGAAGACGTACGCCGTGTCCCCGCGGTGCGGATGGGCGGCCACGGCGAACCCGAACGTCGACGGCAGACCCTCGCCGATGTCCGTCCAGTGGGCGCCCGCGTCGTCGCTTCTGTACACCCCCCAGTGGTTCTGCAGATAGAACCGGTCCAAAGCCGCCGCGTCCTGGGCGATCTTGTGCACGCACTGGCCGAACTCGGGGTTCGGATCGGGCAGGAACACCGCGGACACCCCGGAGTTGGACGGCTCCCAGCTCGCGCCGCCGTCCCGGGTGCGGAAGACGCCGGCCGTCGACACGGCGACCGTCACGGCCTTCGGGTCCCGTCTGTCGGTGACCACGGTGTGCAGGCCCTCGCCGCCTCCGCCCGGCACCCACCTGTCGCGCGTCGGGTGCTCCCACAGGGGGCGCACCAGCTCGAAGCTCTCGCCGCGGTCCTCGGAGCGGTACAGCGCGGCCGGTTCCGTGCCCGCGTACACCACGTCCGGCTCCGCCGCGGCCGGGTGCAGCTGCCAGACGCGCTCCAGCGAAGCGCCGGTGTCCTTGGGGAACTTGACGGCGGCCCGCGCGGGTTCCGTCCAGGTGCGGCCCAGGTCGTCGGAGTGGAAGACCGAGGGCCCCCAGTGCGCGCTGTCGCCCCCGACCAGCAGGCGCGGGGTGGCGCCGCGGGTGTCGATCGCCACCGAGTAGACGGCCTGTGCGTTGAAGTAGGGGCTTTCGTCGAACTCCCAGGCGCCGCCTCGGCGCCGCGCGATGAACAGTCCTTTGCGTGTGCCCACGGTGAGCAGTACGTCGGCCATGCCGGCCACCTCCGAAACGCCGTTGTTCCAGACATGGGCCAGTCTGCACCCCGGCACTGACAGTCACCCCCGTCGACCGAGTCACCGCAGGTCAGCGCCGTGTTTCCGGAGAGCGGAGAGGGAGCGCGCCGGGCCACAGGGAAGCCTTGGGGGCTTTGCGCGGGGGCCGTGAACCCGAGGCCGGCTGACGTCGGGTGAGCAGCGGCGGTCCCGCTCGCGTATGGGAGGGCGGTCGGGGGGTGTCCGTGCATGCGTGAGGAGGATGCCATCGATGAGGTGGCTGTCGTCGATGACGTTCCGCGGTCGCAGGGTGTGGCTGTGGCGGTGGCGGCGCAATCCGCTGCGGCGCCGCAGCGATGCGCTGGAGGCCTGGGTGGTGCCGGTGGTCTGGGCCGTGACCGTTGTCGGGGGAATGCTGACGGGATGGGCGGCGACGCACTCGGTGGAGCGAGGGCTGGCCGAGGAGCGGGCGCAGTGGCACCCGGTCGTGGCCCTGCTCACCCAGGACGCCCCTGAGAGGGGCGCCGCCGGGGCGCAGCGGGTGTGGGCGAAGGTGCGGTGGACGGGCGAAGACGGCTCATCGCACACCGGGCAGGCCCGGGTGGCCGCCGGCAGCCCCACGGGCACGGCCGTCACCGTGTGGACGGACCCCGGGGGCTCCCTGGTGACACAGCCCGCCACAGAGTCCCAGGCGCAGGTCCGCGCGGCCATGGTCGGGCTGCTGGCGGGGGCAGGCGCGGCGGCCGTCCCGTTCCTGGGCGGACGCATCCTGCGCGAACGCCTGGAACGCCGGCGCATGGCGCAGTGGGACGAGGCCTGGGCGCGGTTCGGGCCGCTGTGGGGCCGGATGACGGGCTGACCCGCGACCGGCCGCACGCGACCTGACCGTCGCCGATGTGCCGACGCCCGGGGTCACGCCGGGCGTGACCCCGGTGCGCTCGACGTTCGCGCGGGTGGGGAGGACAGGATCAGACGGAACGGTGGTACTGGTCCGGGATCCGCACCTCGCCGCCCAGTTCGCGGGCCGCGAGGCGGGCGAAGGAGGGGTTGCGGAGCAGTTCGCGGCCCAGCAGCACCGCGTCCGCCTCCCCGTTGACCAGGATCTTCTCGGCCTGCTCGGGCTCGGTGACGAGTCCGACCGCGGCCGCCGGCAGGGAAGTCTCCGCCTTCACCCGGGCGGCGAAGGGCACCTGGTAGCCGGGGCCCGTCGGGATGCGGACGCCCGCCGCGTTGCCGCCGGTCGAGACGTCGAGGAGGTCCACGCCGTGCGTCCTGAGGTCGCCCGCGAAGCGGACCGTGTCGTCGGCCGTCCAGCCGCCCTCGTCCAGCCAGTCGGTGGCCGAGACGCGGAAGAAGAGCGGTTTGTCCTGCGGCCACACCTGCCGCACCGCGTCGACGACCTCGAGCGCGAAGCGGGTGCGGTTCTCGTAGGAGCCGCCGTAGGCGTCCGTGCGGTGGTTGGAGTGCGGGGAGAGGAACTCGTTGATGAGGTATCCGTGCGCGCCGTGGATCTCCACGACCTCGAAGCCGGCGGCCAGGGCGCGGCGGGCCGCGTCCGCGAACTGCCCCACGATCTCCTGGATACCGGTCGCGGTCAGCTCCGTCGGCACGGGGTGGCGTGCGTCGAACGGCACCGGGCTCGGCGCGAGCGGCTGCCAGCCGTACGCGTCGGCGCCGACCGGCGCGCCGCCCTTCCAGGGCCGGTCCGTCGAAGCCTTGCGGCCGGCGTGCGCGAGCTGGACCGCCGGAGTCGTGCCCTGCTCCTTGAGGAAGCCTGTGATGCGCTGGAACGCCTCGACCTGCGTGTCGCTCCACAGGCCGAGGTCGTACGGGGAGATGCGGCCCTCGGGGGAGACGGCCGTCGCCTCGACGACGATCAGTCCCGTGCCGCCGGTCGCGCGCGCCGCGTAGTGCGCGAAGTGCCAGTCGGTCGGTGCGCCCGTGGCAGGCCCCTCGGGGGCCGCCGAGTACTGGCACATCGGAGGCATCCAGAGGCGGTTCGGGACCGTCACATCGCGCAGGGTGAGGGGTTCGAAGAGCGCGCTCACGGCGGACTCCATTCGGTGCGGTGCCGACAACGACCGTCGTACGATAACCGTCGTAGTACGGCAGGTGTCAAACTACGATGGTCCTCGTACGATGAAGGTGTGAAGGGGGGTCTCCCGGACGCCCCGCCGGACGGACCCCCGGACGAACTGGAGCTGTTGTGACCCCCGCCGCCCCCGCTCTCGGCAGCCGCGACCTTCCGCACCCGGTGCGTGAGGACATCCGTCTGGAGGCCGTGCTGCACGCGTTGTCCGACCCCATGCGGCTGCGGATCGTGCGGGAGCTCGCCGCCGTCGGCGACGAGCTCTCCTGTTCGCACTTCGACCTGCCCGTCACCAAGTCCACCACCACGCACCACTTCCGGGTGCTCCGCGAGAGCGGGGTGATCCGGCAGGTCTACCGGGGCACGGCCAAGATGAACGGCCTGCGCAGGGACGATCTAGACGATCTCTTCCCGGGGCTCCTCGACACCCTCCTCGCCGCCGCCGCTCGTCAGGCCGTCCGCCTCCAGGACGGCTGAACCGCCCTTCGAGGGCAGGTGGTTGAAGAGCAGATTCAATACGATCGCGGTCAGGCAACCGGCGCTGATGCCGCTGTTCATCACCGTCTGGAACCAGTCCGGGAACTTCTCGTAGACCGTCGGCACCCCGACCGGCAGCATGCCGACCGCCACCGAGACCGCGACCACCGTCAGGTTGTGGTTGCCCCGGAAGTCGACGTCGGCCAACGTCCGCAGTCCGCTCGCGGCGACCGTCCCGAACATCACCAGACCCGCCCCGCCGAGCACCGGCGCCGGAACGGCCGCGACCACCGCTCCCAGCTTGGGCAGCAGGCCCAGCAGTACGAGCATGCCGCCGGAGGCCGCCACGACCCAGCGGCTGCGCACCCGGGTCATGCCGACCAGGCCGACGTTCTGGGCGTACGCCGTGTACGGGAAGGTGTTGAACACACCGCCGAGGATCGTCGAGAGCCCGTCGGCCCTCAGGCCGTCCGCGAGGGAGCGAGGCTCGGCCCTGCGGCCGGTCATCTCGCCGACCGCGATCAGGTCGCCGGTGGTCTCGGTCATCGTCACCACCGCGACCACCAGCATGGACGCGATCGCCGAGGCGTTGAAGACGGGCGTACCGAAGTGGAACGGCGTGCTGATCCCGACCCAGTCGGCGTGTCCTACCCCGCCGAAGTCCGTGAAGCCGAACGGCACCGCGACCGCCAGCCCCACCACGATGCCGATCAGCACCGCGATCCGGCTCAGGAACGCCGGTGCGAAGCGCTGCATCGCGAGCACCACCAGCAGGACGAAGGCCGCGAGGGCCAGGTTCCTCGGCTCCCCGAAGTCCTTCGAACCCTGGCCGCCGGCGGCCCAGTTGCCGGCCACCGGCAGCAGCGACAGGCCGATGATCAGGATGACCGTACCGGTGACGAGGGGCGGGAAGAAGCGCAGGAGTCTGCCGAAGACGGGCGCCAGCAGCACGATCGCGAGGCCTGCGACGATCACCGAGCCGTAGACGGCGGGGAGTCCGCCGCCCGTCGTTCCGATGAGCACCATGGGGGACACGGCGGCGAAGGTGCAGCCCTGCATGATCGGCAGCCGTACGCCGAAGCGCCAGAAGCCGACGCATTGGATGAGGGTCGCGACGCCGCACACCAGCAGGTCGGCGGTGATGAGATAGGCCAGGTCTGCGGCCGGCAGTTTCATGGCGCCGCCGACGATCAGCGGCACCGCCACGGCGCCGGCGTACATGGCGAGGACGTGTTGGAGGGCGTAGGCGGCGAGTTGGCGTATCGGGGGGACTTCGTCAACGGGGTGCACGGTGGGCATGGGGGAGAACGTAAGCTCCTTGAACAGTTTGTTGATTTCAGGGGTGTTGCGGGACTGTGTCGTGCGCGGCGGTCATCAGCGACTGCCAGTCCGGGAGTTTCACCACCCCCCGGCCCAGCGACGCACCGAGCGCCGCCTCTGCCCGCTCGATCGCCAGCCATCCCGGCCACTCGACCGGCCGCACCCCGTCCGCCCGCAGGACCGCGAGCGCGTCGTCCGGGACCTCGCGGGCGGCGAGGCCGGGCGCGTCCTGGAGCAAGGAGGTCACCGTCTCCTTCGCGCAGGGGCGGTTCGTGCCGATGACGCCCGTCGGGCCCCTCTTGATCCACCCCGCCACGTACTCGCCGGGGGAGACCTCCCCCTCGCGCAGCACCCGTCCCGCCCGGTGCGGCACGGTGCCGGTCCTCGCGTCGAACGGCAGGCCCTCCAGCGGCACTCCGCGGTAGCCCACCGAACGCAGCACGAGCTGCGCCTCGATGTCCTCGGACCGCCCGCTGCCGGTGACCCCGCCCTGTCCGTCGGGAAGCGTGCGCTCGAAGCGCACGGCGCCCACCCGGCCCCCGTCGGCCAGCACTTCGACCGGGCGCAGGAAGAACCGCAGCCGGATCCGCCGCGCCGCACCGCTCGGGGGCGTCGCGGCCCAGCCGCGCAGCACCTCCACGTTGCGGCGCTGGGTGGCCGGCAGCCCTGACGGATCGACGTACGCCGGGTCGAGCGCCAGCTCACCCTCGTCCACGACCACGTCGGTGTCCGGCAGGGTGCCCAGTTCGCGCAGTTCCTTGGTGGTGAAGCGGGCCTGGGAGGGGCCGCGCCGCCCCACCATGTGGATCTCCGTGACCTTGTTGGCGGCCAGCGCGGTGAGCGCCGCCTGCGGCATGTCGGTGGGGCTCAGGTCCACCACCTCGCGGGCCAGCATCCGGGTCACGTCGACCGCGACGTTCCCGACGCCGATCACCACGGCCGCCCGCGCGTCGTGCAGGAAGCCCTGCTCGACGCAGTCCGGGTGTGCGCTGTACCAGGACACGAACTCGGTGGCCGACCAGCTGCCGGGCAGGTCCTCGCCCGGGATGCCGAGATGCCGGTCGGTGGCGGCACCCACGCAGTAGACCACCGCGTGGTACAGCTCGCGCAGCCGCGCGGGCGGCACCCCGCCCCCGCCCACCCGGACGCCGCCGAGGAAGCGGATCCGCTCGTGCTCCAGGACCGTGCGCAGATTGTTCTGCAGGGACTTGATCTTCTCGTGGTCGGGGGCCACGCCGTACCGCACCAGTCCGTACGGGCACGGCAGGCGGTCGAGAACGTCGACGCGCACCTGTGGATCCTGCTGGACCAGGCCCTGGGCGGTGTAGACCCCGCTCGGACCCGAGCCGACGACGGCGACATGCAGCACGGCGGAACTCCCTCGCGGAGGAGATCGCTGGTGGCTCCAGCATTGCACCGCGCACGGCGGGAGGGGAGGGGGCGTGCCGCTGGGCCGACGGGGTGCGGTGCGCGCTCCTTCTGTGCGTGGCTCTGCGCATGGTATGTGATCGTTCGCTTACGTTCCGTGTGTGCTGGAAGTGTCCTTTCAGGATTTTTCCGATCGATCCCGGTCGGATGTGCCGGTGGCCGTGTGGCCCGCCTGGGAAGTGCGGGAGCACGGGAGCGTCACGTCGTGGTACGCGGTCCGGCTCGACCTGCCCGACGGGGGCCGGGTCGACGTCCTCGCCGTGGTCGCGGGTGGCGGCGTGTCGATCGAGGAGGTGCGGGCCCAGCCACCCCTCTCACTCGGCGATCTGGCGGCCCTCGTGGACTGGATCGAGGATCCGTTGCTCGAGGCGTGCGGTGTGGACTCCGGGTCGCCGTGCGAGCCCCTCGGAGCGCCGGCGGACCGGTACCGTCCCGCCTGGCCGCGCGGTGCCGAGGGGTGGCGTCTGGTCGCCGAGGCCTACCGCGCGGCGCAGGCCGAGGGCGTCGACCCGGTGTACGCGGTCATGTGTGCGACGGGGCTGAGCCGGCGCCGCTCGCTGGAACTGATCGCCGGAGCGCGCGATGCCGGGTTCCTGACGCCGGGTCATGCCCGGCGCTGACCGGGTGGGACCGCGCGCGAGCGAACCCCTCACGACATCGCCCGCATCCGGCTGATCTCGCTCGTCTGCTGTGCGATCACATCGTCGGCCATCTCCTCGATCTGGATGTTGTTGCCCTGGGCCTTCGCGTCCGTCGCCATCGTGATGGCCCCGCCGTGATGAGTGATCATCAGCTTGAGGAACAGCTCGTCGAACGCCTTGCCCTCCGCCGCGCGCAACTGCTTCAGCTGGGCCTCGGTCGCCATCCCCGGCATCGCGTCGTGCTGGTGGGCGCTGCCGTGGTCGTCCTTCGCGTGCGCCGTCAACCAGGCTTCCATTGCGGCTATTTCAGGCTTCTGTGCGGCAGTGATCCGTTCCGCGAGTCGTTTCACCCGGTCCGACTCGGCACGCTGCGGTGCCAGTTGTGTCATCTCGAGCGCCTGCCGGTGATGTTCGATCATCATCCGCGCGTAGGAGAAGTCCGCCACGTTGGGAGTGTCGTCCTCGGCGCGCCGCTTGCCGGCCTCCTCCGCGGAAAGCGTCTGCGCCGCCTCGCCGGGCTTCCCCGGGGCGATCACCGAAGGCCCGCCCCCGGCGGCCGAGTTGTCGCCCGACCCGGAGTCGCAGCCGGTGAGCAGGGTGATCGCCAGCGGCAACGCCACCAGCGACATGACGGACGCACGGCGGCGGAGAGCACGCGCGCGGCCAAAGGCGTTCGTTACGAGTGCATTGCCATCTGTTGATCTGCCCATGAGAAAGACGATACTTCGGAGGTCCGTGAACCGTTCAAGCCCGAACGGCTACCAGGGAGGACACAGTGACCCTGTCCCACGACCACCGAACGCGGCGCAGACGCCTGGGCGTCGGCGCCCTCGCGGCCGGACTCCTGGCCGCACTGCTCACGGCCCAACCCGCGGCCGCCACCCCCGATCCCGGAGACGTCCCGGCCTCCCGCGAGGTGTCCAAGAGCACCGAGACCCAGGCGAGGAAGGTGATCGCGGACGGCGAGATACCCGGCCAGGACGAGATCGTCCACTCGGCCAACGTCCAGCATCTGGCCAACATCCCCAAGGACGCGCTCCCCGGCTTCAACTCGGACCTGGCGTTCCAGGGCAGATACGCCTTCGCCGGCAACTACGACGGCTTCCGCATCTTCGACATCGCCGACCCCAAGGCCCCGAAGACGGTCGCCCAGGTCCTGTGCCCCGGCTCGCAGAACGACGTCTCCGTCTCCGGCAATCTGCTCTTCCTGTCCACCGACTCCTCGCGCAGCGACAGCAGTTGCAACAGCACCACGCAGCCCGCGACCGAGAAGTCGTCCTGGGAGGGCATGAAGGTCTTCGACATCACCGACAAGAAGAACCCCAGGTATGTCGCCGCCGTCGAGACCGCCTGCGGCTCGCACACGCACTCGCTGGTGCCGAAGCGCGACAACGTCTACATCTACGTCTCCTCGTACTCGCCGAGCAGCACGTTCCCCGACTGCCAGCCGCCGCACGACGGCATCTCGGTCATCAAGGTGCCGCGCAAGGCGCCCGAGAAGGCGGCGGTGGTGAGCTTCCCGGTGCTCTTCCCCGGTGAAGGACCGGACGGCGGCGGCAACCCCGGCGCACCCACCAACCCGGGCGTCTCCAAGACCACCGGATGCCACGACATCACCGTGCTGCCCTCCAAGGACCTCGCGGCGGGCGCCTGCATGGGCGACGGCATCCTGATGTCCATCAAGGACCCGGAGCATCCGAAGGTCATCGACCGGGTCCAGGACAACGTGAACTTCGCGTTCTGGCACTCGGCCACCTTCAACCAGAAGGCGGACAAGGTCGTCTTCACCGACGAGCTGGGCGGAGGCGGCGGGGCCACCTGCAACGCGCAGACCGGCCCGAACCGCGGCGCCGACGGCATCTATGACATCGTCGGCAAGGGCGAGAGCCGCAAGCTCGTCTTCCGCGGCTACTACAAGATCCCGCGCCACCAGGCGGACACCGAGAACTGCGTCGCCCACAACGGGTCGCTGATCCCGGTCAAGGGCCGCGACCTCATGGTCCAGGCCTGGTACCAGGGCGGTGTCTCCGTCTGGGACTTCACCGACTCCGCGCACCCCAAGGAGATCGCCTACTTCGAGCGCGGGCCGCTCAGCACGGACACCCTCACCGTCGGCGGCTCCTGGTCGGCGTACTACTACAACGGGTACATCTACTCGAACGACATCGCCAAGGGGTTCGACGTCCTGAAGCTGACCGACCGCCGCACGGACCCCGCGCAGCGGGTCCGGCTCGGTGAGCTGAACGTCCAGACGCAGCCGGACTACTTCGGCTGACGGCTGTTCTGCGGCGGACGGTCCTCCGTAGCGAAGAACCGTGACAGATCCGCGTCGTAGGCCTCGTCGGTCCCCTCGGGGGCCGGCGGGGCACCCATCTCCCAGGCGAGGCCGTACCGTTTGAACAACTCGGCCCGCAGGACGTCAAGCGGCATGGGAACGCCCGGCACCAGCGCCGCGTAGACCGCGCCCATCAGCAGGGCCCGCAGCATCGGGTAGTCGGTCTCGGGGGCCGCCGAGCCCTGCCGCGCGACCGTGTCCCGCAGCAGCTCCGCCAGCCGCTGCTGCTCGGGGCACTGCACGAACCCCTCGGCCTGGAGGATCCCCGCCATGTGCTGCCGCATCAGCACGGGGTGGTGCACGGTCAGGCCCAGGATCGCGTCGATGGCCCGCGCCATCCGCTCCCGGCCGTCCTCCGTGCGCGGCTCGCGCTCCAGCGCCTCCTCCAGGGTGCGGTGCATCAGCCGGTGCACGGCCGACTGGAGGAGCTGCCGCTTGCCGGGGAAGTAGTAGGACACCAGGCCACGCGCGGAGCCGGCGCGGTCCGCGATGTCGCCGAGCGTGGTCGCGTCGTAGCCGCGCTCGCTGACCAGTTCGATGGCTGCGTGCAGAAGCCGCTCGCGGGAACGCCGCCGCAATTCTTCATTGACCGAGGCGCTGCGCGGCGACATCCTGGACTCCTGCGTTGACTGGCTGCCAGCCAACTATACTCAGTGCGTCCCGGGACCGCGCCTCGCACGCCGGCCCCGGACGGCGCCTGCCCCGGGCCACACGGGGGATGGTCCAGGGCAGGCGCGCCACCTCTCCTCTCCCGCCACCGGTGTCGCACAGCCGGTGAACCCTCCCTAGAGTGGTCAGCAGTCACCGAGGAGGCGTACAGACATGGATCAGGACCAGATCCTGGGCAGGATTTCGGCCATGGTGGAGGAGGAGCGCGCTCTGCGGGAGGCGGTGTCGTCCGGCCGCATCGACAGTGCGACGGAACAGGAGCGCCTCGGCGACCTGGAACGCGCCCTGGACCAGTGCTGGGACCTGCTGCGCCAGCGTCGCGCGAAGACCGAGTTCGGAGAGAACCCGGACGAGGCACAGGTCCGCCCGGCGTCGCAGGTCGAGGGCTACGAGAGCTGACGGCGGAAGGCGCGCGCCCGGCTCAGTCGATGAGGTCCAGCACCGGGCGGAGCCCCTCCGGGCGCTCGACCACGGTGCGGTGGTCCACGAAGTGCACCGCGCAGCCCAGGTCCGCCGCACCGCCGTCGGCGCGGCGGTCGTCGCCGACCATCAGCGTGTCCTGCGGGGCGACGCCGAGCGCGTCGCAGGCGAGCCCGAACAGCCGGGTGTCCGGCTTCTGGATGCCGTGTTCGTACGACAGCACGTACGCGTCCACATACCCGTCGACGCCGTGCTCGCGGAAGACCGGCCGCAGGTCCCAGCCGATGTTGCTGACCACGGCGACGGCCACCCCGCGCTCGCGCAGCGCGGCCAGCACCTCGACCGTGTCGGGGTAGGGCCGCCAGGCGGCGGGCGTCATATGGCGGTCGTACAGCGCGTCGTGCAGCCGCGCGTCCGGGAGTTCCACCCGGCGGGAGAGCCCGGTGAACGCGGCCCGGTGC
Organism: Streptomyces cynarae; assembly: GCF_025642135.1. Taxonomy (NCBI): domain Bacteria; kingdom Bacillati; phylum Actinomycetota; class Actinomycetes; order Kitasatosporales; family Streptomycetaceae; genus Streptomyces; species Streptomyces cynarae. Next base: position 7,919,737 of record NZ_CP106793.1, read on the forward strand.
GCCTCGGCGCTGCGGTCCCGCACCGCCCACAGGGCGCCCAGGTCGTCCGGCAGCGGCCCCGTGGGGGAGGCGCCGCCCGCCAGCGCGCCCGCGGCCTCCAGTTGCCCCGCCAGCCGCAGCAACTCGCCTTCGGGCAGCGTCACGTCGGCCTCCGCGAGCACCGCGCGCAGCCACGACTCGGTCGACTCGATGCGGAAGAGGGTCCCGGAGAAGTCGAAGAGCACGCCTTTGATCGCCATGAGGCCGATCCTTCGTGACACTCCCCTCCCGGTCAAGGACGCCGTTCGCGCCCAACCGGCACTTCCTCCCCCTGGCACCACCACTCGTACGACGCCACCGCGAGCGCGACCAGCAGGGCCCCCAGCAGCCAGCCGCCCAGCACGTCCGACGGCCAGTGCACGCCCAGCCAGACGCGCGTCAGCCCGACGCCCACGACCGAGACCACGGCCACCGTGAGCGCCGTACGCCACAACAGGCGCCCGGCGCCGTGGCGGTGCAGGAGCCACAGCAGCAGTCCGCACACCACGGTCGCCGTCATGGCGTGACCGGAGGGGAAGGCCGCGTAGTGGGCGGAGTCGACGGGATTCGGCCACACCGGGCGGGGGCGGTCGACAGCCGCCTTGAGGCCGTTCTGCGCCAGCGCCGCGAGCGCGCACGTGGCCGCCACCCACAGCGCGAGCCACCGCGCTCTGCGCCGCCACAGCAGCCAGACCACGGCGGCGACGCACAGGGCGCGCATGGTCTGGGGGTCCCACACCCAGTCCGTGAGGATGCGGGACGCGTGCGTGATTCCGCGGTGTTCGACCGCCCAGCGGTGCGTGGTGGTCGCGATGTCGCCGTCGAGTGTCATGAGCGGCCGCCAGGGGAGGGCGACCAGCACCAGGAGCAGCACTGACGGGGCGGCGAGGGCGGCGGCGACGAGCGCCGCGGTCCGCGGGGCCGGAGGGCGGGGCGGTGAGTCGACGGGCGCGGGGTGCATACCGTGATCCTCGCCGACACGTGCGGCCATGGGTCAAGTCCGAGCCGCCGGGAGCCTGCCGTGACTACCCGAGTGCGCGCAGCCCCGGCACGAACGCCACCAGCACCGGAATCACCGGGACCAGCGCCGCGGTCGCCGTCAGCCGCAGCCGCCGCGCCGCCGAAAGCCGGTCCGGGGGAGTGAGGAGGCGGTGCACACGCTGCGGAACGTGGGCCTGTGGGGTGGGGCAGGGCCCGAACACGCCACGGTCCTCATTGAGTTCCACCAGCGCGAGCGCGGTGGTGAGGCGGCCGTGGCGGCGCGAGGCCATGTCGTCGGCGGCGAGTTCGACCAGCCGGTGCATCTCGTCGCGGAACGCGGCGAAGACGGGCACCTGGGGGAACCCGTTGGCCAGCGCGGCCGAGGAGTGCAGCAGCCAGTGGTGCCGGGCTCGCGCGTGGCCCTGCTCATGGGCGAGCACCGCATCCAACTGCCTGCCCTTGAGCCGGCGCAACGCGGCCGTGGTGACGACCAGTCGGGGTGCCGGTCCGGGCAGCCACCAGGCGTCCGGTCGCTCCCCCTCCAGCACCACCAGTCGGTCGCCACGCGGCTCCTCGCCGGGCAACAGCGGGGCCCGCACCAGCAGTTCGGTGCGGCTGTGCCGGCGGCGCGCCCGTGCCCGGGAGACCTCCCGGACCAGCATCGCCGCGCTCCACACGCCGCCGCACGCCAGCGCCACGGCGGTCGTCGCGGCCCAGGGGCTCCCCGTGCTCAGCGCGTACGCGGCCACGACCGAGTGCGGGGCGGGGGCGAACACATGGCCCCGCACGGCCGCCCACGCGGCGGCCGCGCTCAGCGTCATCGACAGCACGCAGCACACCAGGACCGCCGCCACCACGCACTGCCACACCCACAGGGCGACCACCGGTTCGCGGTCCGGCCAGTCCGCCCGGGCGAGCAGCCGTGGAGCGAGGACGGCGGTCAGCGCGCCGAGCAGCAGCAGTGCCGCGGGGACCATCATGGGCCGAAGCCTATGAGCCGGTCCGGGGCACGGCCTACGTACTGTCGCGGCAAAGTGACGCACGCCACGGTTGTGCGGCGTCCTGTCCCACGCCGACCTGATGCCGGGCCCCGCTCGGCGCCCGGGTCACAGCGTGAGGAGCATCGCCAGCATCGCGATCGCCATGGACAGGCGGCAGGCACGCGCGAGTTCGGGCCGGTCGCCCCAGCCCGGGCCCGGCACAACCCCGGCCGCGGCCACCGCCACCGCCGGCACCAGCCGTACTCCGGACCACAGGACATAGACCGTGAAGTACAGCAGCAGTGTCCCGGTCAGCAGCGATACGCCGCCGTGCGTGTGGTGTCCGTGCGAGGCGGCCATCGCCGCCGCCATGTAGACCATGGCGCACGCGCCTATCAGATGGTGCAGATGGTGGGCGCCGCGCCGGGCCTCCCACAGGGCCCGCACGGCCGCCCCGCCGAAGACCACGGCGTAGGTGACCCACACGGCGCGCGGCGGCACGGCGACCGCCGCGGGCACGGCCATCACCGCCATGCCGAACCCCATCAGCGCCTCGCCGCCCGCGGCCCGGCGCTGTTCCTCGACGGTGCTGCGCATCCGCAGCAGACAGTAGGCCCCGGTCGCCGCGCACAGCGCGACGAGCAGCCACCCGGGCGAAGCCGGTCCGTGCACCGCGTACCTCCCCGCTGGACGGTCTCGGACGGTCACCGGGGGCATGCCCGTGACGCAGGGTGCGCACCCAAGCGCACAGGCGTACAAGGGGAGCGCGGGGATCGCGCGGCAGGCCGGGGCGGTCGCCCCACAATCGTTTACGAGTAAAACACCTGTTAAGCTTATGTGCATGAGCAGTGTCACCCCCCGAACCTCCCGAATGCGCCCTTTGCCCCTCTCCGGTCATCTGCGCCTCGGCAGGCCCTCGGAGATCTGGTTCAAGCCCGCACTGAGCGTGGTCGCCGCGGTCGCCCCGCCGAACCTGACACTGCTCGCCCTCGGCCGCCTCGACCTGGCCGTCTACACGATGGCGGGCTCGCTGTGCGCCCTCTACGCGCACAACCGTCCGTACGCGGCCCGCGCCCTGACTCTCGTCCGGGTCGTCCTCGGCATGCTCGGCGGACTCGCCGTCGCCCTGGTCGCCGCGTCCCTCACCACGAACGCCGTGGTCCTGGTGACCGTGGGCGCCCTGCTGGCGGCGGTGCAGAAGGCGCTCTGCGACGCGACCCGCATCGGGCCGCCCGGCAACGTGATCTTCACCTTCGTCAGCTCGGCGTCCCTGTTCGCCCCGCAGACCCCGGGTCAGGTCCCCGCCCACCTCGCTCTCGCCGCCGCGGCGGGCGCCTGGTCCTGGATCGTCGGCATGGCCCCCGGCCTGCTGCGGCCGCACGGCCCCGAGCGCCGTGCCACCGCCCACGCCCTGAGCGCCGCCGCCGTGTTCGCCGAGACCGGGGCGGCCGCCGCCCGGGCCGGTGCCGCGGCCGCCGTGCACACCGCCTGGCAGTCGCTGCTGTCGACCGGCTCTGCATCTCGGCGCGCCCTGGCACGGCTCGTCGTGCGGGCCGAGGTCGCGCTCGCGGCGCCCGACGACACCGACCCCGAGCGGCTGCGCGCCTGGGCGCGGGAGCTGCGCGGCACCAGGCGCGTCCCGATCCCGGACGACCTCGGCGGAACCGCCGACGAACTCCTCGGCGTGGAGGCCGAACTCGCGAGCCCGCGGCGCCCCCTGCGCCGCAGGCTCGGCCCGCTCGCCCCCATCGCCCTGCGCACCGCCCTCGGCTGCGCCCTCGCCGGATACGTCTCCCTGGCGCTCGGCGTCGGCCGCCCGTACTGGGCGCTGGTCACCGCCGCCTCGCTGTACCAGGCCAATGTCACCCTCACCTGGCGCCGAGGCGTCCAGCGCGTCATCGGCAACCTCCTCGGCGTCCTGCTCTTCGCGGCCATCGCCCCGCTCGCGCACCTCAACCAGCTGGCCCTGGTGCTGTGCGGCCTTGTCCTCAACTTCGGCGCCGAGGCGCTCATCAGCCGCAACTACTGGCTCGGCAGCGTCTGCGTGACCCCGATGGCCCTGCTCATCACCGAGTTCGCCCGCCACCAGGAGCCCGCCGCGCTGATGGCAGACCGGGTCGTGGACACCCTCATCGGAGCGCTGGTCGGCTTCGTCGCCGCGATCGTCGTCACCAACCGGCGCGCCGGCGACCGTCTCGACCACGCCCTCGCCGCCGCGGACCGCGCCCGTGAGCGGGCGGCCCGGCTCCTGGCCGCGGAGCACGACGAGCCGGGAGCCCGGGAAAGCGCCCGCCGCGCTCTCGCCGCAGCCCTCGTGGAACTGCGCGCCACGGCCGACGCCGCAGCCGGCGAGTGGTGGCAGCGCGCTCTGCCCGAGGAGCGGGTGCTGCGCGCCGAACAGGCCGGACACCGTACGCTCGCCGCGACGGTACGACGGCAGGGACGGCACACCTCGGAAGGCGCACGGACATGACGGCTGTGAACGGACCGACGACGCGGGCGCAGGGCGGCGCGGCCGGACCTGAGCCCGTCGCGGGCGACATCGTCGCCGCCGTCGTGCGCCAGTGGCGGGCCGTCCGCCCCGACGTCGACACCGGGCCCATGGAGATCATCGGGCGGGTCAACCGTTGTGCCGCCCTGCTCCAGCAGGCCGAGGACGCCCCGCTGCGCCGAGCCGGGCTCACCCGACCGGAGTTCGACGTCCTCGGCACGCTGCGCCGCACGGGGCACGAGCTGACGCCCGGAGAGCTGGCCCGGGAGACCTTCTCCTCCGGTGCCGCGGTCACCAAACGGATCAAGCAGCTCGCCGAGCGCGGCCTGGTCGAGCGGCGCGGGGACGCCCGTGACCGCCGCGTGGCGCATGTGCATCTGACGGAGGCGGGCCGGGACCTGGTCGACGCCGTCCTGCCCGAGCAACTGTCGTACGAAACCGCCGTCCTGTCCGGGCTCGGTACCGACGACCGGCGTCAACTCGCGGAACTGCTGGGCGAGTTGCTGGTCCAGCTGGAAGGCCGGCTCGGCGCACCGCGCGGCTGACGGCGCACTCGACGGCGACACCCGCAACTCCTATGGCCGGTCGCTCGGCGTACGGTCGCTCGGCGTACGCCCCGCTCATCGACCGGGCGACGCTCACGCCGCCGACCGCGGCATCTCCCCGGGGTTGTGCGACGAGAGCCGGAGGCACCCGGACTAGCCCTCCTGACCTGCGACGTAGATGCCGAAGACCGCGCCCTGCGGGTCCTTGAGAACGGCGATGCGCGGGCCGTCCGGGACCGAGGTCGGTTCCATGAGGACGCCTGCGCCCGCCTGTGTCGCGAGCTGCACCGAGGCGTCCACGTCCTCCACGGCGAAGTACGGCAGCCAGTGCGACGGCACCTCCGGCGGGAACCGGTCGCCCATCGTCACCATGCCGCCGAAGTCCGCGCCGTCGAGGCCCCACTGCGTGTACTGCTCGGAAGGGTGCACGCTCCAGCCGAAGACGGTCGTGTAGAAGTCGGTGACCCGCTCCGGGACACGGGTCAGCAGCTCCACCCAGCCGAGCGAGCCCGGCGCGTTGAGCAGCTCCGCCCCGGGGAAGGCCCGCGGCTGCCACATCTGGAAGACGGCGCCGCCCGGATCGCCGGCGACCGTGAAACGGCCCGCGTCGAAGACGTCCATCGGCCCGAGGAGCACCGTGCCGCCGGCCGCGCGCACCTCTTCGGCCGCCGCGTCCGCGTCGGCCACCGAGAACGTCACGTTCCAGGCGACCGGCTGCGATTCCTGGAAGAGCGGGGCGAGGGCCGCGACCGCCGCGTCGCCCAGATGCGCGATCGTGTAGCCGCCCGCCTCCGGCCGTGTGTCGGTCTCCGGCCGCCAGCCGAACAGCTCGGTGTAGAACCGCTTGGCGGCCTCCAGATCGCTGGTGCCCAGCTCCGTCCAGCAGGGACCGCCGGTCACCGGCGCGTCGAGTTTCATCGGACACCTCCGGTCGCGGCGGTCCCCCTGACCACGCTAAGGCCACCCCTGGCGGGCGGCATCAGGTCCCCGGCCGGTACCGCAGGGGATGGTCGGCCGGGACCTCGACGAGCACGATCTCGGTGCCGTCCGGGTCCTCGATCCACATCTCGATCAGACCCCACGGCTCCTTCACCGGCGGCCGCACGATCATGACCCCGGCATCGGCCAGCTCCGTGTGCGCCAAGGCCACGTCCGGCACCTGCAACCAGAGCTTGAGGGCCGGTGAGGGCGGGGTCTCGCTGCGGCCCGCCACCTCGAGGAAGCCGCCGCCGAGGAAGTACACGACCCCGCGATCGGGCCCCGTGCCGAACTCCCGGTAGACCGGGAGCCCGAGTTTTCCGCCGTAGAAGGCCCGGGACCGCTCCGGATCGGCCGGGCGCAGAAGGGTGCGGCTGCTCAGTACGTGGACCATGCATGGGGAGCCTAGTGGGCGGGTTACCCTCATCGATGCCCGCGCCGCGCCACGGAACACGGAGAAGCATCCCAATGGACAGCCCCGCCGCCGCTGACACCGCCACGACCGGTCTGACCTTCCGCGACGCCACGGAGGCCGACGTCGACGCGCTGGTCGCGCTGGTGGAGTCGGCGTACCGCGGAGACTCCAGCCGGGTGGGGTGGACCACCGAGGCGGACATCCTCGAGGGCCGGCGGACCGACCCGGAGGGCGTGCTCGAGGTGATCAAGTCGCCCGACAGCCGGCTGCTGACCGTGGAGCGCGACGGGGCGATCATCGCCTGCTGCCAGCTCGAGCACCGTGGCGACCACGCCTACTTCGGCATGTTCGCGGTCAGCCCCACGCTGCAGGGCGGCGGCCTCGGCAAGGCGGTCATCGCCGAGGCGGAGCGCACGGCCCGCGAGACCTGGGGCGCCGAGGAGATGCAGATGACCGTCATCTCCGTCCGGGACGACCTCATCGCCTGGTACGAGCGGCGCGGCTACCGCCGTACGGGACAGATGAGCCCCTTCCCGTACGGCGACGAGCGCTTCGGCATCCCCCAGCGCGACGACCTCCAGTTCGAGCTGCTGGTCAAGCCGCTGGTGTGACCGTGTGCGTCTGGTGTGACCGTGTGCGTGAAGGTCACGCCGTGAAGCGGCCGGTGCGTCTGATCTCCGGGTAGTCGGTGGTCGCGCCGTCCAGCTCGAGCGCGCGGACGAGCCGCAGATGCTCGGGGGTGTTGACGATCCAGCCGATGATCCGCAGGCCCGCCCCGCGCGCGTGCTCGACGACCTCCAGGGTCAGCCGGCGGATGTCGAGGCACAGGGTCGCCGCGCCGGCCTGCACGGCCCGCTCCACGACGTCGGTGCCGTAGCGGTCCGCGATCAGCGCCGTGCGGACGCCCGGCACGAGCCGGGCGATCTCCCTGACCGCCTCGTCGTGGAACGACGACACCTCCACCCGGCCGACCAGGTCCCTGCGGTGCATCACCTCGGCCAGTGCCTGTGCCGCCGCCACGTCCTTGATCTCCGCCTGGATCGGTGTCCGCACCGCGTCCAGGACCTCCTCGAAGACGGGTACGCGCTCACCACGGCCCGCGTCGAGCGCGCGCAGCTCGGCGAGGGTCTTCTCCACGATCGGACCCGTACCGTCGGTCGTACGGTCCACCTGGTCATCGTGCATGACCACGAGGGCACCGTCCTTGCTCAGATGCAGATCGAGCTCGATCAGATCGAGGCCCGCGCGTTCGGCGGCGACGAAGGACCGGAGGGTGTTCTCGGGTTCGACACCCATCACTCCGCGGTGACCGATGGTGAGGAAGTTCAAGGTTCGGCTCGCTTCCGTCGACGGCGGCTCGGGCAGCCGCGCGGTGCTCCCGGACCGGCGCGGCTCGGCCGCAGCCTAGTGGCCCGGCCGCGCCCCGAACCCGACCGTGCCGGGGCCCGGAGCGCGCGGAGCGGCGCGAAACCGGACTGGGCGGCCGGTCCGGTGTCACCCCGGGGTGGGCGCGTCTCGCCCGTGTTGACCGTCCCGTGCCCCGCGCCCGATGGCCGGAAGTCGCCTCACTGGCCCGCAAGCGGGAGCCGAACAAGCGTTCAGCGGAAGTCGTCGCATGTCTTGTCCAGAACAGGAAAATGAGCGGTGAAGACGTGGTCCGACAGGACAATTTGTCGACTGCCCTCTTGCTGGGAGAAACCCGGTATGCATACGGTGTGCTTACGAGAGGTTCTCCCGTGAAGGATGGGTCATGACGGAAATTCTTGTGCAGGTGGGTTCGGAGGAGCGGGTTCCTCCGCAGGACAGGGTGGTGGACCACCCCGCTTGGCCCGTGCTCAAGGATGCCGTGGAGCAGATCCGGCCATGGCAGGCCAAGGACGGATCGATCGACTTCGACGCCGAGGGCGCACCGGAGCGTGCGGAGGCGGGGGCCGCCGTGGGCCGTGCGGTACAGGCCGTGGAGGAGCTCTCCCGGCTGCTGCCGCACGACGCCGCCTACCACGAGGCGCTCGTGAAGGACCTGCGTCGGTGGGCCGACGAGGGCTTCCAGGTGCCCGACTTCCTGGACTCGCTGCTGGCCTTCCAGCCTGCCGCCAGGCGCGAGGACGGCCTCCAGCACCTGGTCGTCTTCCCGATGTACACGCAGAACGGCAACCCGAACCGCAACCTCGAAGCGGTCGTGCTGCGCATGGTCTGGCCCGACTGGCTGGCCGAGCTGGAGCGCACCCGATACGACAACCCGCTGTTCTGCGGCATCAAGTTCGAGGACTTCACGGCGGGCTACGACACCAACTCCGCCGTACTGTTCCCGGAGACCATCGCCGTGCGCGAGGCGCCGGAACGATTCTCCTGGGGCGGCATCTTCTGCGACCGCGAGGCCGCCCGCTTCCGCCGCGTGACCGCGGCCGCCGTCGACATCCTGGGCCTCGAGCTGCCCGAGGACATCGCCGCGATGGTCCACGACCAGAAGCGCTGCGAAGAGGCCTTCGTGCTCTGGGACATGGTCCACGACCGCACCCACAGCCACGGCGACCTGCCGTTCGACCCGTTCATGATCAAGCAGCGCCAGCCGTTCTGGATGTACGGCCTCGAGGAGCTGCGCTGTGACCTCACCGCCTTCAAGGAGGCCGTGAAGCTCCAGGCCGACGGTGTGCCCCAGGCCCGTGACGTGCAGTACGCGGTGCTGTTCGACCGCATGTTCCGCTTCCCGGTCACCGGCGAGCGCGTGCGCAACTACGACGGCCTCGGCGGACAGCTGCTCTTCGCCTACCTGCACAAGCACGACGTCGTCCGCTGGACCGACAACAAGCTGTCGATCGACTGGGAGCGCGCGCCGCAGGTCACCAACCAGCTGTGCGCAGAGATCGAGAAGCTGTACAAGGACGGCATCGACCGCCCCAAGCTCGTGCACTGGTTCGCCGGATACGAGCTGGTCTCCACCTACCTCGCCCCGCACCCGGCCTCCAAGTGGGCCAAGGGCCCCGATGCCCTCGATCTGACGCAGCCACCGCGTAAGCTCGTGGACGACGTGCTTCCGGACGAGTTTCCGCTGAGCATGTTCTATGAGGCGTTGCAGAAGAAGCTCAAGAACGTGATCGCCTCGACCAAGGGCATCACGGCTCAGGCGGCCGAGCGGGTCGCCGCGTGAGCGCCCCTGGAACCCGTAAGGCCGCTCGGCAGGAGGCGAAGATGCGGAACGGGAACGGGCCACTGGCCGGTGCGGTGATCGCGGTGGCGGCGCGGGCGGGCCGGCCGGCCGGGCGGCGCTGCTCCGGCTCGCCGAGGCGGGCGCCACCGTCGTCGGCTCGGACAACGACCCGGAGCGGCTCGCGGAAGCGGTGGACGCGGCCCGCTACGCGTACGGCGGTGCCAGCGTCACCGGGGACACGGTGGACCTGCTCGACCTGCAGTCCACCCGCGACTGGGCCGCCCACGTCGAGAAGGACTTCGGCCGGGTCGACGGTGTGGTGCACCTCGTCGGCGGCTGGCGCGGCAGCGAGACCTTCACCAGGACCAAGCTCGACGACTGGGACCTGCTCGAACTGCTGCTCATCCGCACGGTGCAGCACACCTCGCTCGCCTTCTTCGACGCCCTGCAGCGCAGCGACCGCGGCCGGTACGTCCTGATCAGCGCGGCGGGCGCGAGCAAGCCCACCGCGGGCAACGCCTCCTACGCCGCCGCGAAGGCCGCCGCCGAGGCCTGGACGCTCGCCATGGCCGACGCCTTCAACAAGGCGAAGGGTGAGGGCGAGCTGACGTCGGCGGCTGCCATCCTGGTGGTGAAGGCGCTGGTGCACGACGCGATGCGCGCCGAACGCCCCAACGCGAAGTTCGCGGGCTTCACCGACGTCAAGGACCTGGCCGAAGCCATCGTCGGCGTCTGGGAGAAGCCCGCCACCGAAGTGAACGGAACCCGTCTGTGGCTGACCGAGAAGCCGTGAACCCTCCCAAGACCGACGCGCGCCGTCATCACGACCCGGAGGTCCGCGGTTTCGCCAGCGACAACTACGCCGGGGCCCACCCGGAGGTGCTCGCCGCCCTGGCCCTGGCCAACGGCGGGCACCAGGTCGCGTACGGCGAGGACGCGTACACCGAGAACCTCCAGCGGATCATCCGCAGCCACTTCGGTGCCACGGCCGAGGCCTTCCCGGTCTTCAACGGCACCGGCGCCAACGTCGTCGCGCTCCAGGCGGTCACCGACCGCTGGGGCGCGGTGATCTGCGCGGAGTCCGCCCACATCAACGTCGACGAATGCGGGGCGCCGGAGCGCGTGGGCGGCCTCAAGCTGCTCACCGTGCCGACCCCGGACGGCAAGCTCACACCCGAGCTGATCGACCGGCAGGCGTACGGCTGGGAGGACGAGCACCGCGCGATGCCGCAGGTCGTCTCGATCACCCAGAGCACCGAACTTGGCACCCTCTACACGCCCGACGAGATCCGCGCGATCTGCGAGCACGCCCACGCGCACGGCATGAAGGTGCACCTGGACGGCTCCCGCATAGCCAACGCGGCCGCCTCCCTCGACGTGCCGATGCGCACGTTCACCAACGCGGCCGGAGTGGACATCCTGTCCCTGGGCGGGACGAAGAACGGCGCGATGTTCGGCGAGGCCGTGGTCGTCATCAACCAGGACGCCGTCCGCCGCATGAAGCACCTGCGCAAGCTGTCCATGCAGCTCGCCTCCAAGATGCGCTTCGTCTCGGTGCAGTTGGAGGCCCTGCTCGCCAAGGACCTCTGGCTGCGCAACGCCCGCCACGCCAACGAGATGGCCCAGCGCCTCGCGGAGGGTGTGCGCGCGGTCCACGGAGTGGAGATCCTCCACCCGGTCCAGGCCAACGCCGTCTTCGCGCGGTTGCCGCACGACGTGAGCGAGCGCCTGCAGAAGCGCTTCCGCTTCTACTTCTGGAACGAGGCCGCGGGCGACGTGCGCTGGATGTGCTCGTTCGACACGACCGAGGACGACGTGGACCGGTTCGTGGCGGCTCTCAAGGAGGAGATGGCGCGCTAGCCGCCACAGAGACACGTCAGCACATCGAATGCATAGTTATGCGGTCACCCGAAAAATCATTGACTCTCGGGTGGCCGCATTCCTATGCTCTGCGGGCATGGAGCTGATCCAGGAAACGCCCGACCTGTCCGCGTACTTGGCCGCCGACGAGGTCATCGACCATGACCATCCCCTGGTGCGGGAAACGGCCGCGCGCCTTGCTGAGGACGTCCAGGACTCGTATGCCTATGCGCGAGCGGCCTACGAATACGTCCGCGACGCCATTCCGCACTCCGCCGACAGCGGTGACCCGCGGGTCACCTGGCGGGCCTCCGACGTGCTGGAGCGGCGCACCGGCATCTGCTACGCCAAGGCCCACGCCCTGGCGGCGCTCCTACGGGCGGAGGACATTCCGACGGCCTTGTGCTACCAGCGGCTGGCGCACGACGACGACGGCGGTCATGCCGTGCACGGTCTGGTCGCCGTGCGGTTCAACGGCGCCTGGCATCGTCAGGACCCCCGCGGCAACAAACCGGGCGTCGACGCCCAGTTCTCCCTCGACGGTGAGCGCCTCGCCTGGACCCCCGATGCAGAGTCCAGCGAGGTGGACTATCCAGTCCTGTATGCAGTACCTCACCCGGCCGTGGTGAGGGCCCTCAAGGCCGCACCCGACCGGTCCACCCTCTGGAAGACGCTCCCCACCGCACTCTGAGGCAGGCGATGACTGCCGGCCTCGACCGCATTAGGGCGCCAGGCACCCCGTACGGGCCGCGGGGGACGAGGAGTTCGTACCCGTCGCGGGAGGGAGGAGGAGACCGTGGAAGACCCGGGCACCGGCGAGGTCGTCCGGCGCGACGAGGCCGGCGTGACCTGCCGCCGCTGGAACTGGCGTCAGGGTCCGCGCACCCGGCTCACCGAGGAGTCCACCTCGGCACTCTTCCTGCTGGAGGGCCTGGCCCCGATGCCGGTGTCCGACGTCGAGCAGGCCGGTGCCGAACTCGCGGAACCGCTGGAGAAGTTCAAGCCCCGGGGCGAGGATCACCGTCCACGCCCCTGCCTGAAGGGCCTCAGTGCGCCTCGGCGGCGCGCAGCGCCTCGGGGGTCGGCGCGGTGCCGCCGAGATGGGCCGGCATCCACCAGGCGTCCTCCGGGCCCTTGGGCCGGCCCGGGTAGGCGCGCTGCGCGGCATCCAGCAACTCCTGGACCCGCTCGCGCAGCTGACGGGTCAGGACGCCCGCGTATGTCTCACGGGAGGCCTCGATCGCCTCGCCGACCCGGATCGTGATCGGGGTGTGGCTGCGCTTGAAGTTGCGCGGGTGGCCCTTGGTCCACAGCCGCTGGGTGCCCCACAGGGCCATCGGGACCAGCGGGACGCCCGCCTCCTGGGCCAGGCGCACCGCACCGGACTTGAAGCTCTTCAGGGTGAAGGACTCGGAGATGGTCGCCTCCGGAAAGACTCCCACCACCTCGCCCGACCTCAGTGAGTCCAGCGCGTGCGCGTACGCCGCCTCGCCCTGTTTGCGGTCCACCGGGATGTGCTTCATGGCGCGCATCAGCGGGCCGGAGATGCGGTGCCGGAAGACGGACTCCTTGGCCATGAAGCGCACCAGGCGCTTCTGCGGCAGCGCGGCCAGGCCGTTGAAGATGAAGTCCAGATAGCTGATGTGGTTGCTCACCAGCACCGCACCGCCGGAGCGGGGGATGTTCTCCGAGCCCTCGCAGTCGATCTTCAGGTCCCACGCCTTGAACATCGTGCGGGCGAGACCGATGACGGGACGGTAGACGAGCTCAGCCATGGATGGGGACGGACCCTTCTCTCTGCCTGGGAAGGGACTCCCAGCGGAAAGTTACGCAGCCGTAGGTTTACGGCTTGCCGCAGATCGTGCCTGAAGAACGGACGCGGGGCCAGTCCTGGTGCCCGTGTGCGGCGAGATCCTCGTCACGTCAGCCGTTCGCACCAGCCGCGCCTGATGCCGTGTCAGTCCGCGCGGACCGCCACACGCCGCATGAGCAGGTACGCCTCGCACCCCAGGCAGTACCCGAACGCGGCGTTGAGGAAGGCCGCGGCGAGCGCCACACCGGTGGCCGCCAGCCCCAGCCACCGCGGCCCCGCGGTGTAGCCGACCAGCCCGACGACGGCGAAGACGAGCCCGACCACCTGGGCGAACTGCGGCGGCTGCGGCGCCTCGAACTGCGTCGGCGGCCCGAGCCGCGGGCGTACGACCCTGCGGAACAGCCATCCGTACGGTGAACGCGTCACGCCCCCGGCCGCGCCCAGCGCGAAGGCCAGCAACTGCCAGGCCAGCAGCCAGGCGCTGCCGGTGACCAGGACCACGGCCAGCACAACGGTCGTCACGGCCGCCCCGAAGCGCGGCCCCCTCACATCGATGTCCATGATTCAAGCATTCCGCATGAGAATCGGATCGGGGAGCCGGGAATCTTTGCGGTCTGGTGAACGCTGGAGCAGACGATGACGGGACTTGTGGTGTGCGTGGCCGTGCTCGCGTTGGCGAGCGCGTACGGAGTGCTGCACCGGCGGCGGAGCGGGAGAGTGCGAGTGCGCGGGCGGGACGAGGGAAAGCGGCTCGGCGCGGCCGAGTTGGGCCAGGGGCTCGGCGAGCGGGCGACGCTCGTCCAGTTCTCGAGTGCCTTCTGCGCTCCTTGCCGGGCCACGCGCCGGGTCCTGGGCGAGGTGGCCGACATGGTTCCGGGCGTGTCCCACATCGAGATCGACGCCGAGGCGCACCTCGACCTCGTGCGCGAACTCGACATCCTGAAGACGCCCACCGTCCTGATCCTCGACGCCGGTGGACGGGTCGTGCGGCGAGCCACCGGCCAGCCTCGCAAGGCCGACGTCATCGCGGCGCTGGGCGAGGCGGTTTGACGGTTGTGCCCACGACGGTGACGTGCCTCCCGGATGCCGGGACGCACTTGACTGCGCGTACCACCTATCGTCAGCCTGACCGTATGCCCCCGGAACTCCTTCTCTTCGAGCGTGTCCACGTGGATCTGGCCCGCACCGCGAGTGCCTGCTGTCCGGCGTGTTGAGCACCCACGGACCCCAGGTCAACTCTCCCAGAAGGACCACTCCATGAGGGCCACGCCCGACCTCGTCACCCATCGGCTCGCCTCCCCGGACCTGCTGCGCTCCGTCTTCCGGCAGCACGCGGCCGGAGTCGCCGTGATCACCGCCCAGGGCGGCGGCAGGCCGGTCGGCTTCACCGCCACCTCCCTCACCTCCGTCTCCGCCGAGCCCCCGCTCGTCTCCTTCGGCATCGGCGTGGGCTCCTCCAGCTGGCCCGTCGTCTCGGAGGCCGAGCACGTCGGCGTGCACATACTCGGCGAGCACCAGGAGGACCTGGCCGGCACCTTCGCCAAGAGCGGCGCCGACCGGTTCGGGGCACCGACCAGCTGGCGCGAGGGCCCGGAGGGGGTGCCCCTTCTGGACGACGTCCTCGCCTGGCTGGTGTGCCGCGTGGTGGCCCGGGTGCCGGCCGGGGACCATCGCATCGTCCTCGCCGAGGTCGTCCTCGGTGATCCCTCGGGTGCCGGACGCCCCCTCCTGTACCACCAGGGCCGGTTCAACGGCCTCCGCGACTGAGTCGTCATCCGCGGCCTCCATGCCCGAGTCGTCGCCCGGCCGGTTACGCAGCGTTGTCAAGGTCACAGTTCAAAGCGCTTGCTTAGCGGGCATTCACTCGATGTACTGGCGAGTAATATTTCGTTCGGAGCGCGGGGTCGCCCCGACCGGGATCGGCCGCTTCAGGCGCCTATGCTGCCTGCAAGAAGGCAGCCCAGAAATGACGATGCAGTAGGAGAGCCGGCGTGAGCTTGAGGATCGTTGTCACTGTGAAGTACGTGCCCGACGCCACTGGCGACCGGCACTTCGCCGATGACCTGACCGTCGACCGTGACGACGTGGACGGTCTGCTCTCCGAGCTCGACGAGTACGCGGTCGAGCAGGCGCTGCAGATCGCGGAGGACGCGGACGACGCCGAGGTGACCGTCCTGACGGTGGGCCCGGAGGACGCCAAGGACGCGCTGCGCAAGGCGCTGTCGATGGGCGCCGACAAGGCGATCCACGTGGAGGACGACGACCTGCACGGCACGGACGCCATCGGCACCTCGCTGGTGCTGGCCAAGGCGATCGAGAAGGCCGGCTACGACCTGGTGATCTCCGGCATGGCCTCCACCGACGGCACCATGGGTGTCGTACCCGCGCTGCTGGCCGAGCGCCTGGGCGTCCCGCAGGTGACCCTGCTGTCCGAGGTCTCGGTCGAGGACGGCACGGTCAAGGGCCGTCGGGACGGCGACGCCGCCTCCGAGCAGCTCGAGGCGTCTCTTCCGGCCGTCGTGTCGGTGACCGACCAGTCGGGCGAGGCCCGCTACCCGTCCTTCAAGGGCATCATGGCGGCCAAGAAGAAGCCGGTGGAGTCCTGGGACCTGTCCGACCTGGAGATCGAGGCCGAGGAGGTCGGCCTCGAGGGTGCCTACACCACGGTCGAGGCCGCGGCCGAGCGCCCGGCGCGCACCGCGGGCACGATCGTCAAGGACGAGGGCGAGGGCGGCAAGCAGCTCGCTGAGTTCCTCGCGAGCCAGAAGTTCATCTAAGGGATCGACTCCCTTACCGTCCCTCAGACTTCGCAATCCGCAAGGAGATCCGTTCCCATGGCTGAAGTTCTCGTCTACGTCGACCACGTGGACGGTGCCGTCCGCAAGCCCACGCTGGAGCTGCTGACCCTGGCCCGCCGCATCGGCGAGCCGGTCGCCGTCGCCCTCGGCTCCGGTGCCGAGAACACCGCCGCCACGCTCGCCGAGCACGGCGCGGTCAAGGTCCTCACCCACGACGCCTCCGAGTACGCCGAGTACCTGGTCGTGCCGAAGGTGGACGCCCTGCAGGCCGCCTACGAGCAGGTGTCCCCGGCCGCCGTGCTGGTCCCGTCCTCCGCGGAGGGCAAGGAGATCGCCGCGCGTCTGGCGCTGCGCATCGGCTCGGGCATCATCACCGACGCCGTCGACCTCGAGGCCGGCGACGAGGGCCCGGTGGCCACCCAGTCGGTGTTCGCCGCGTCCTTCACCACCAAGTCCCGTGTCAGCAAGGGCACCCCGGTCATCACGGTGAAGCCGAACTCGGCCGCCGTGGAGGCCGCTCCGGCCGCGGGCACGGTCGAGGCCCTGTCGGTGACCTTCTCCGAGAAGGCGACCGGCACGAAGGTCACCGGCCGTACGCCGCGTGAGTCCACGGGTCGTCCGGAGCTGACCGAGGCCGCGATCGTGGTCTCCGGCGGCCGTGGTGTGGGCGGCGCGGAGAACTTCGCGCTGATCGAGACCCTCGCCGACTCCCTGGGTGCGGCCGTCGGCGCCTCGCGCGCCGCGGTGGACGCGGGCTGGTACCCGCACACCAACCAGGTCGGCCAGACCGGCAAGAGCGTGTCCCCGCAGCTGTACATCGCCACCGGCATCTCCGGCGCCATCCAGCACCGCGCCGGTATGCAGACCTCGAAGACCATCGTGGCGATCAACAAGGACGCCGAGGCGCCGATCTTCGACCTGGTCGACTACGGCATCGTCGGCGACCTGTTCGAGGTGGTCCCGCAGCTCACCGAGCAGATCAGGGCCCGCAAGGGCTGAGCCGCTCCACGGCTGGGAGGCCCCCGCGACCGCACCTGCGGTCGCGGGGGCCTTCGTTCGTCCCGGGCCTCCGGTGGAGGGCCGGTTCATGCACGAGACGGTGTTGACCGGCGGCGACAGCCATGGATAGCTTCGCTCTACGGATTGTTGATTCCGTGCAGTGGAAGTGGAAGTGGAAGTGGGAGGGGTGTGGGATGGGCCAGGGCCGGCAGGAGCGGGTGTCGACGAGCCTCGCGGGTGCCGTCGGCGAGGAGATCAGTGCCTCCCTCGCCCCGGTGGACGCCGAGTTGGCCCGCCGTTACCCGGGCGACCCCGGCACCCGCCAGCCCGTCCACACGGTCTACGTCCCCGGTGACGTCTTCGCCGCCGACACCCTGCGCTCCTGGGGTGACAGGGCCCTCGCCGCCCTCGACGAACACGCCCCGGACGCCGCCTCGTTCGCCTCGGTCCTCGGTCTCGGTGACGAACTCGCCGAGCCGGTCCACGACCGCGTCCGCGCCAAACTCGAGCACGAGCCGATCGAGGACCTGCGCGTCGACTTCGAGGACGGCTACGGGCAGCGCCCCGACGCCGAGGAGGACCAGGCGGCCGCCCGCGCGGCACGGCTGATCGCTCAGGCGTACCGGGAGGGCACGGCCGCCCCGTACATGGGCATTCGTATGAAGTGCATGGAGGCGCCGGTACGCGACCGGGGCATCCGCACGCTCGACATCTTCCTCACCGGCCTGATGGAGGCCGGCGGGCTGCCGGACGGGCTCGTGCTGACGCTGCCCAAGGTGACGTACCCGGAGCAGGTCGCCGCCATGGTGCGGCTGCTGGAGGCGTTCGAGAAGGCGCACGGGCTCGATGCGGGGCGCCTCGGCTTCGAGATCCAGATCGAGACCAGCCAGGCCGTCCTCGCCGCCGACGGCACCGCCACCGTCGCCCGCATGATCCACGCCGCCGAGGGCCGCGCCACCGGACTGCACTACGGCACCTTCGACTACAGCGCCTGCCTCGGTGTGTCCGCCGCCCACCAGGCGAGCGACCACCCGGCCGCGGACCACGCCAAGGCGGTCATGCAGGTCGCGGCGGCGGGCACCGGCGTCCGCGTGTCGGACGGCTCCACGAACGTCCTGCCCGTCGGCCCCACCGAGCAGGTCCACGACGCCTGGCGGCTGCACTACAGGCTCACCCGACGGGCGCTGGCCCGCGCCTACTACCAGGGCTGGGACATGCATCCGGGCCACCTTCCCACCCGGTACGCAGCCGTTTTCGCCTTCTACCGTGAGGGCTTCCAGCAGGCCGCGGCACGTCTCGCCCGCTACGCCGACCGCACCGCCGGCGACGTCCTGGACGAACCGGCCACGGCGAAGGCGCTGAGCGGCCATCTGCTGCGGGGACTGGACTGCGGCGCCCTGGACACGGCGGAGGTCACGCGGGCCACCGGCCTGACCCGGGCCGACCTGGAGGCCTTCGCGGCACCGAGGCGAGGGGACCTCACGGCCTCGGCCCAGTGACGTGCGCTGCGGCTTCGGCAGTGGCGTTCGGTCGCGGCCTCGGGCGGGACCTCAGTCGACGGGCGGCAGCTCGCCCGAGCCCCTGGTGATCAGCCGGGTGGGAAGCTCGATGCGCTCCGGGGTGATGAGCGTGCCGTCGAGCTGGCGGAACAGGCGCTCGGCGGCCGTGCTGCCGAGGGCGGCGGCGTCCTGCGCGACGACCGTGACGCCGGGCTGGAGCAGGTCGGCCAGCTCGATGTCGTCGAAGCCGACCAGGGCGACCGGACGGCTGTGTGCGGCCAGGACACGGATGACGGTGACGGTCACGCGGTTGTTGCCCGCGAAGATCGCGGTGACGGGGGCGGGCCCTTCGAGCATCGCCTCGGCGGCCCGGCGCACCCGCTCGGGATCGGTGACGCCCAGGGACATCCAGGAGTCCTCCACGGGTATGCCCGCGCCCTCCATGGCGGCCCGGTAGCCGCGCAGCCGCTCGGCCGCGGTGTGGATGCGCGGCATGTCGCCGATGAAGCCGATCCGGCGGTGGCCGTGCGCGATGAGGTGGGCGACTCCGTCCCGGGCGCCGCCGAAGCTGTCGGACAGCACCACGTCGGCGTCGATCCTCCCGGCGGGGCGGTCCACGAAGACCGTGGCGACTCCCGCCTTCATCTCCGGCTCCAGATAGCGGTGGTCGTCGCCCGCCGGGATGATGACCAGTCCGTCCACGCGGCGTGCGCACAGCGCAAGCACCAACTCCTGCTCCCGGTCCGGGTCCTCCGCGCTGGAGCCGTTGATCAGCAGGGCCCCGTGCGCCCGGGCGACCTCCTCGACGGCGCGGCTCAGCGGCCCGTAGAAGGGGTCGGCGAGGTCCTCCAGGACCAGGCCTATGCTCGCCGTGCGGCCCTTGCGCAGCACCCGCGCGCTGTCGTTGCGCCGGAACCCCAGCGCCTCTATCGCCTCCTGGACCCGGCGCTCGGTGTCCGGGGTGACCCCCGGCTCGCCGTTGACCACACGCGACACCGTCTTCAGGCCCACCCCTGCGCGTGCCGCGACGTCCTTCATGGTCGGACGGTTGCCGTAGCGGGTCCCGGCGTGACGGTCTGCGGGGCGGCCGGTGCGGCGGGCGGTCTCGGGCACGATGCGCTGTCCTGTCTGTCGTCCACGGAAGATGCGGCGGTCCCGGGCACTACCGGGATTCCATGGGGTTGTATGAGGATGTGGCGTCGAGCATAGAGCCTGGACAACGTTGTCAGATGCGGGAGAGACTGTCCACCGCACTCTTCGGCCCGCGCCTTCCCCCAGGGGCGCTGCCCGCTCGCACCCGGCGCCCGGACCCCGCGGCGGAGACCGCTCGCCGTACGCCGGGGCCGATACCACTCACGCATTGGGAGATCAGACACTGATGCACACCGACCTCGTGGCCGCGCTCGACATCGGCGGCACCAAGATCGCCGGAGCGCTGGTGGACGGCCACGGCCGGATCCTGCTGCGCGCACAGCGCGCGACGCCCGCGCAGGAGGACGGCGACACCGTGATGCGGGCCGTCGAGGACGTCATACGGGAGCTGACGGGCTCCCCGTTCTGGGGGCGGGCGCGTGCCGTCGGCATCGGCAGCGCGGGGCCGGTGGACGCCTCCGCGGGCACGGTGAGCCCGGTCAACGTGCCGGGGTGGCGCGGCTATCCGCTGGTGGAGCGGGTCCGGGCGGCGACGGGCGGCCTGCCCGTCGAGCTGATCGGCGACGGCGTGGCCATCACCGCCGCCGAGCACTGGCAGGGCGCGGCCCGCGGCCATGACAACGCGCTCTGCATGGTGGTGTCGACGGGGGTCGGCGGCGGTCTGGTCCTGGGCGGGCGGCTGCACCCGGGCCCGACGGGGAACGCAGGCCACATCGGGCACATCAGCGTGGACCTGGACGGCGATCCCTGCCCGTGCGGCTCGCGCGGCTGCGTGGAGCGCATCGCGAGCGGACCGAACATCGCGCGCCGCGCCCTGGAGGACGGCTGGCGGCCGGGGCCCGAAGGGGACACCTCGGCCGCCGCGGTGGCCGCCGCCGCCCGTGCGGGTGACCCCGTGGCCGTGGCGTCCTTCGAGCGGGCCGCCCAGGCGCTGGCCGCGGGGATCGCCGCGACCGCGACGCTGGTCGAGATCGACATCGCGGTCATCGGCGGGGGAGTGGCCGGGGCCGGTGACCTCCTGTTCGCCCCCCTGCGCAAGGCTCTGACCGACTACGCCACGCTGTCCTTCGTCCAGCGCCTGACGGTGGCGCCTGCGCTGATGGGCACGGACGCGGGTCTGGTGGGCGCGGCTGCCGCGGCGCTGACGAGGGGCACGGACGCGACCGCTGCCGGGGTGTGAGGCCGAAGAGCCGGCCGGGGTTCGTTGCGTGACCCCGGCGTCCTTCGGCAGTTGAACAGGGCATGAAGAAGCGCAGCATGCTCGCCATCGCCTCCCTCGCCACCGGATTCGTCGTGGCCGCCGTCAGCCCCTCCCATGCCGCCGACCACGACGGGGTCGGCGATCTGAGCGTCAAGGACACGATCGGCGCCGTCGACCACACCATCGGGCAGGACAGCCTGGCCGTGGACGACGATGCCCTGGGGCAGGACGGCTGAGGGGGAGCCGACGTCGCGGCGCCGGAGCTCCCGGAAGGCGGGGGCCCGGCGCCGCGGTGTGCGGAGCGCGGCGGCCGGGGTGGCGGTGACCTCGACCACGCCGAGGCCCCCTCATCAGCGCCGGGTTTCCGTGGCAGGGTGGAGCGGGCAAGCCCCAGGGGGCCAACAGAAGAGGGGGAACCGTGACCGTCGTCTGGATCAACGGTGCGTTCGGTGCGGGGAAGACGACCACCGCACGGGAACTGATCGAACTGATCCCGAACAGCACGCTCTTCGACCCCGAGGTCATCGGCGCAGTCCTCACCCAACTCCTGCCGCCGAAACGCCTCGCCGAGGTCGGTGACTTCCAGGACCTGCCGATCTGGCGACGGCTCGTGATCGACACCGCGGCCGCGATGCTCGCCGAACTCGACGGTGTCCTCGTGGTACCGATGACCCTGCTGCGCCAGGAGTACCGCGACGAGATCTTCGGCGGCCTCGCCGCCCGGCGCATCCCCGTACGCCATGTCCTCCTCGCTCCGGCCGAAACGATCCTGCGCCAGCGCATAGCCGGCCGTGAGGTCCCGCCCGACCTCCCCGACGGGGAGATGCGCATCCGCCAGTGGTCGTACGACCACATCGAGCCCTATCGCACCGCCCTCGCCGCCTGGCTCACCGCCGACGCGCACCCCGTGGACACCAGCGCCCTCACCCCGTACGAGGCAGCCCTGCGGATCGCCGAGGCCGTCCGGTCCGGCCAGGCACCCGCCTGCGAGATCGTGCAGACACCCGAGCCGACCTCCGAGACCGTCGCCTCCGGAGTGCTCCTGTTCGACGAACGGGACCGCGTGCTGCTCGTCGACCCCACCTACAAGGCCGGGTGGGAATTCCCCGGCGGAGTCGTCGAACCCGGCGAGGCGCCTGCTCGCGCCGGTATGCGCGAGGTCGAGGAGGAGACCGGGATCAGGCTGGAAGAGGTCCCCCGGCTGCTCGTCCTCGACTGGGAGTCCCCCGCGCCGCCCGGCTACGGCGGCCTGCGCCTCCTCTTCGACGGCGGCCGCCTCGACAGCGCCGAAGCCGGCCGACTCCTGCTGCCCGGCCCGGAGTTGCGCGACTGCCGGTTCGTCACGGAAGAGGAAGCGGCTGTTCTGCTTCCGCCCGTGCGCTACGAACGGCTCCGCTGGGCACTGCGGGCGCGCGAACGCGGTGCCGCGCTGTATCTCGAAGCAGGAATTCCGCTCGGCTGAGAGCCGATGACCCGCCTGCCTTCGGACGGCGGCGGCAATTATGAGAATTCTTAATGATGCCCGGCGATTTCGCTGGGACCGTAGAGTTCCCGAAGAAGCGTGAGGCCGCCTGCCCCGTCCGGGTGTGAGTATCAACTCGAAGACGGGGCAGAAGGGTTCGAGGAACCTCGCCACCTGCGACGACGATCGAGCCATGGGCCCAATGGCCCGCCCCGTGAGCCGGGCGTGTCCGACCTCTCCACGCAGCGTTGCGCCAATCGATGGCCAAGAAACTCTCGCGATGTATTCACAGCAGGGCTAACCCCGCATCCCGCATCCGTCAAGCCTTGTCCATTCGGGTAAACAGTCACCTTTCGGCGCCTTATCGGTGTTGACCGAACTCGCGCACGGTTGCGAAAGTCCGCTCAGTCTCCTGGCGCCGACACCGGCCGCCAGCCACCTCCTGCATTCAGGGGCAGAACCGCCATGACGAGTTCGACCACGACGGCGACCGCGCGCCCGACCCCGGTCCGCCCGCCCGCCGGCGACGAGACAAGCGCGAAGGCCGTGGGTGAGCCGGACGGAAGATCCTCGCGGCGGCCCCAGCTCACCTCCGGGAAGTCCATACGATGACCACGCAACACCAGTCGGTCCAGGCCGTCGGCGACACCACGCTCCCGGCCGGCGAACCGTCGCAGGACTCCCTGCCCGGCGGCACGGCAGTCGAGGGCCGCTCACCCGCCAGGACGGCCTGGAGGCGCATCAGGCGGGACAAGATGACGATGATCGCGCTGCTGATCACCCTGCTGTTCATCGTGGTCGCGCTGCTGGCCCCGACCCTCACCGCGCTCACCGGCTGGGGACCCATCACCCCGGACTCCAAGGCGATCAACCCGGACACGGGCAACCAGCCGTACGGATCACTGGGCGGAATCAGCCTCAAGCACCTGCTCGGCGTCGAGCCGGGTACGGGGTACGACATCTTCGCCCGGATCGTCTACGGCCTGCGCACCTCGCTCTTCGTCGGCTTCGCGTCGGCGGTGCTGTCCACCGTGGTCGGCGTCGTGGCCGGGCTGGCGGCCGGGTACTTCGGCGGCTGGATCGACTCCGCGCTGTCGCGGGTCATGGACGTCATGCTGGCCTTCCCGCAGCTGCTGTTCATCATCGCGCTCACCCCGGTGATCCAGAACGCGCTGCAGACCAACAGCCACGGCGGGACGGACGAGAACCTCCGGCTGCTGGTCCTGGTCCTCAACATCGCGGTCTTCGCCTGGGCCTACACCGCCCGCCTGGTGCGCGGTCAGGTGCTGTCCCTGCGCGAGCGGGAGTTCGTCGACGCCGCGCGGATCATGAGCGCCGGCCGGCGGCACATCCTGTTCCGCCAGCTGCTGCCCAACCTGTGGGCGCCGATCCTGATCTCCTTCGCCCTCGCCGTCCCGCAGAACATCTCCACCGAGGCGGCCCTGTCCTACCTGGGCGTCGGTGTCATCCCGCCCGCCCCGGACTGGGGAGCCCTCCTCTCGGACGCGTCCGAGTTCTTCCTGCAGGACCCGATGTACCTGTTCATCCCCGGCGTCCTGCTCCTGATCCTCGTACTGGCGCTCAACCTCCTGGGGGACGGGGTCCGGGACGCCCTCGACCCCCGCGCCAACCGCAGCTGACGCGCTGCCCTTCGAGTGTCGGCACAGGCCGTCCCACGAACGACTGCCGAGGCCGAGCCCATGACAAGAACGGAGTTCCCAGATGATGCGCAGAACGCGCACGGTCGCTCTTACGGCCTCTGCCGTGGCGATAGCGCTCGGGGTCACCGCGTGCGGTGGTTCCTCGAGCAACACCAGCAGCAGTGCCCCGGTCAAGGGCGGCACGCTGACGGTCCTCGACGAGTCGGACTTCGACCACACCGACCCGCAGCGCACCTACACGACCGAGGGGCAGAGCACGGACGAGCTGTTCGTCCGCACCCTCACCGGATGGGACGAGACGGGCTCCACGCCGAAGCTGGTCGGTGACCTCGCCACCGACACGGGAACACCCAGCAAGGGCGACACGGTGTGGACCTTCCACCTGCGCCACGGCGTCAAATGGCAGGACGGCACCGACGTCACCGCCCAGGACGTCAAGTACGGGGTGGAGCGCGCCTTCTCCGGCGACATCAACGGCGGCCCGCCGTATGCGGCGCAGTGGCTCGTCGGCGGCGGCGACTACAAGGGTCCCTACAGCGGCAAGCAGCTCGACTCCATCCAGACGCCGGACCAGTACACCATCGTCTTCCACCTCGACCAGCCGGTCGCCGACTTCAACGAGACGACGGCCATGTCCGGGTGGTCGGCGGTGCCCAAGTCCCATGACACTGGCTCGACTTACGACACGCACGTCTGGTCCGACGGCCCGTACATGATCAAGTCGTACACCAAGAACAAGGAACTCGTCCTCGTCAAGAACAAGTACTGGCAGCAGTCGACCGACCCGATCCGACAGCAGAACGTCGACGAGTTCGACTTCAAGTTCGGCCAGGACCAGGCGGCCATCGACCAGCAGATCAAGTCGGACGGCGGGATCGCCCAGACCTCGATCGAGCAGTACCCGCTCGCCGGATCCGACCTCAACTCGTTCGCCAACGACCCGACGATCAAGTCGCGTTACTACAACAACGCAGCCCCGGGCATCAACTACCTGGCGATCAACACCCGGACGGTCAAGGACATCAGGGTCCGTGAGGCGATCGAGTACGCGATCGACAAGACCACCGTCCGCGGTGCCTTCGGCGGCGAGGCGTACGGCGACTACGCGAGCACGATGCTGAGCCCCGGCGTCGGCGGTTACAAGAAGTTCAACCTGTACAGCACCAACCCGGCCGGCGACGTCACCAAGGCCAAGGCGCTGATGAAGCAGGCCGGCGACCCGAAGCTCACCATGTCGATGGCGATCGAGAACACGCCCACCCAGGAGCACTTCGGTGACGCGGTGAAGACCTCCCTCGCGGCGATCGGCATCACGGTGAACCTCGTGCCGATGCAGGTGGCGAACTACTTCAACACCGTCAACAACGTCAAGAACCAGTACGACCTCACCTGGGGCGACTGGATCGCGGACTGGCCGAACGCCTCCACCGTGCTCCCCACCCTGTTCAACGGTGATCTCATCGCGCAGAACCCTCAGGCCAACCAGGACCTGTCGTACCTGAACGACCCGAACGTCAACGCGCAGATCACCAAGATCTCCAAGATGGCCGACATCTCGCAGCGCAACGCCGCTTACGGGAACCTGGACGAGCAGATCATGAAGGACGCCGCTGTCGTCCCGCTCATGTACATGAAGTTCAGCGCCATCAGCGGCTCCAAGGTGGGCGGGGTCATCCCGGACACCATCATGGCCGAGCCCAGCCTCGTGCACGTCTACGTCAAGCAGTGACCCCGGTCGCCCCGCCGACGGTTCAGCCGTCGGCGGGGCCACCCCACCCGCGTCCGGCCCAACCGGGCGCAGGCACCACCCCACCGGCCCACAGCTAGAGGGAGGCGGACCGGGCACCCGCCAGGTCCCAGCACGACATGCTTCGTTATCTCATCCGCCGCTTGCTGGCAGCGGCCGTGATCCTGCTCGTGATCAGCGTGATCACCTTCTTCATCTTCTTCGCGCTGCCCTCCGACCCCGCACTCCTGGCCTGCGGAAAGACCTGTTCCCCCTCCCGCCTCTCGGAGATCAAGCACTCGCTGGGTCTCGACCGGAGCACCACGACACAGTTCTGGGAGTTCTTCAAGGGGCTCTTCGTCGGCCGGGACTACGGCGACCAGAGCATGCGCATCCACTGCGGCGCGCCCTGCCTCGGGGTCTCCTTCCAGACCGACACCCCCGTCCTCACCACACTGCTGCAGGACTTCCCGGCGGACCTCTCACTCGGCGCCGGCGCAGCGGTGGCCTTCCTCGTCCTGGGCGTCGGCCTCGGCACGGCGGCCGCGGTCCGCAGGGGGAAGGCCGTGGACAAGGCGGCGGTGGGACTGGCGCTGGTCGGCGTCTCCACGCAGATCTACTTCATCGGTCTGCTGCTGCTCTTCGTGTTCGTCGACAAGTGGCAGATCCTGCCCGCCTCCGGCTACACCCCCATCACCCAGGACCCGGTCGCGTGGTTCCAGGGCCTTCTTCTGCCGTGGGCAACCCTGGTCATCGTCTACCTCGCCTTCTACACCCGGCTCACACGTTCCTCCATGCTGGAGGTCTTCAGCGAGGACTACATGCGCACCGCCCGGGCCAAGGGGCTGCCGGCCGGCACGGTCGTCCTCAAGCACGGGCTGCGCGCCGCGATCACCCCGATCATCACCATCTTCGGCATGGACGTCGGCTCGCTCATCGGCGGCTCCGCGGTCATCACCGAGTCGGTGTTCGGCATCAACGGCATCGGCAAGCTGGCGGTGAACTCGGTGGAGAACTCCGACCTTCCCGTCATCCTCGGCACCACCCTCTTCGCCGCCACGTTCGTCGTCCTCGCCAATGTGGTGGTGGACCTGGTGTACGGCCTCGTCGACCCCCGCGTACGCCTCGCCTGACACCCGACCCCGCAGCCCCCAAGGAAACACCAGTGTCCCTGCAGACCTCGCCACAGCCCGCGGACGTCGCGCCCGCGCCCTCCTCCTTCCTCGACGTGCGGGACCTGCGCGTGCACTTCCCGACCGAGGACGGCCTCGTCAAGTCCGTCGACGGAGTGTCCTTCACCCTGGAGAAGGGCCAGACCCTCGGCATCGTCGGTGAATCCGGCTCGGGCAAGTCGGTGACCTCACTGGCCCTGCTCGGGTTGCACAAAGGCACGCGCGCCCGGGTCTCCGGGGAGATCTGGATGGAGGGCAGGGAACTCGTCGCCCTGCCCGAGAACGAGATGCGGGAGCTGCGCGGCACAACGGTCTCCATGATCTTCCAGGACCCGCTGTCCGCGCTGCACCCGTTCTTCACCGTCGGCGCCCAGATCGCCGAGGCCTACCGGGTGCACCACAAGGTCTCCAAGAAGGAGGCCAAGGACCGCGCCGTGGAGATGCTGAAGCGGGTCGGCATACCGCAGCCCGAGCGGCGGGTGAAGGACTACCCGCACCAGTTCTCCGGCGGTATGCGACAGCGCGCCATGATCGCCATGTCCCTGGTCTGCGACCCCGCGCTGCTCATCGCCGACGAGCCGACCACCGCCCTCGACGTCACCGTCCAGGCGCAGATCCTGGACCTGATCCGCGATCTGCAGGAGGAGTTCGGCTCCGCCGTCATCATCATCACCCACGACCTCGGCGTGGTGGCCGACATCGCCGACGACATCCTGGTCATGTACGGCGGCCGTCGGATCGAGTACGGCACCGTGCGGGACGTGCTGAAGCAGCCCGAGCACCCCTACACCTGGGGACTGCTCCAATCCATGCCGCACATCCGCGACGACGTCACCCGGCGGCTGAACCCGATCCCGGGCAGCCCGCCGAGTCTGATCAACCTTCCCGGCGGCTGCGCCTTCCACCCGCGCTGCGCCTACAAGGGCTGGGTGCCGGAGGGGCGTTGCACGGTGGAGCGGCCCGAACTGCTGGCGGTCTCCGGTACCGCCGAGCACATCGCCGCCTGCCACCTCACCGCGGAGACCAAACAACAGATCCGCAGCGGCCGAGCCGCAGGGGCCGAGCAGTGACGGCGACGGACGAACAGGAGCATGCCGTGAGCACCACCCAGTCCATCCCCGAGCAAGAGCTCGCTTCCCCGGCGTCCGCGAAGCCGCCGGCCGGCGAGAACCTGCTCGAGGTCAGTGGTCTGCAGAAGCACTTCCCGATCCGGCAGGGCATCGTGTTCCAGCGGCAGATAGGGGCCGTGCACGCCGTCGACGGAATCGACTTCTCCGTGAGGGCCGGCGAGTCGCTGGGCCTGGTCGGCGAATCCGGGTGCGGCAAGTCGACGACCGGACGCCTGATCACGCGGCTGCTGGAGCCCACGGCCGGCAGCATCGTGTTCGACGGTGAGGACATCACCCACAAACCCGTCGCGAAGATGCGGGAGGCGCGCCGGCACCTCCAGATGATCTTCCAGGATCCGTACTCCTCGCTGAACCCGCGGCACACCGTCGGCACCATCATCGAGACTCCGATGAAGCTCAACGGGATCAACCCGCCACAGGGCCACAAGAGGCGCGCCCAGGAACTGCTGGAGACGGTGGGTCTCAACCCCGAGCACTACAACCGCTACCCGAACGAATTCTCCGGCGGCCAGCGCCAGCGCATCGGCATCGCCCGCGCACTCGCCCTGCGGCCGAAGCTGATCGTGGCCGACGAACCGGTCTCTGCGCTGGACGTGTCCATCCAGGCCCAGGTCGTCAATCTGCTGCAGGACCTGCAGCGGGAGTTCGGTATCGCCTTCGTCTTCATCGCCCACGACCTGGCCGTCGTCCGCCACTTCTCCGAGCGGGTCGCGGTGATGTACCTGGGGAAGATCGTCGAGGTCGCCGACCGGGAGACGCTCTACACACGGCCTCGGCACCCCTATACGCACGCACTGCTGTCCGCCGTTCCCGAGGCCGATCCGGACAGCACCGAACGGCGCGAGCGCATCCGCCTGGCCGGCGACGTGCCGTCCCCGATCGACCCGCCCTCGGGGTGCCGCTTCCGCACCCGCTGCTGGAAGGCACAGGACAAGTGCGCGACCGACGAGCCGCCGCTCGTCCGCCTCAGGGCCAACCCCGAGGGGCATCTGACGGCCTGCCACTTTCCCGAGGAGCCGACGGTCGAGGCACGCGGCGAGGACATCGTCCTCGACCCGGCCCTCGCCGCACTGGAGAAGTCGCCGACCGACAGGAGCTCCTGACCGGGTGGGGGCACCTGCCCGAGGCCTTCGCCCGTGAGGCGCTCGGCGTGCGACGGGGCGGGCGGCTTCACCGCACGGAGACCGCCCGCCGACGTCCTTCGCGCGCCACACCGTGGACGTCGCCGCCCGGCGGTCTCAGCTCGCCGCGTAGTTCCGCAGGAACAGCGCCTCCGCGACCGACAGCCGCTCCAACTCCTGTGGGGACACACTCTCGTTGACCGCGTGGATCTGGGCCTCCGGCTCGCTCAGACCTATCAGCAGGATCTCCGCCCCCGGGTAGAGCGACGCGAGGGTGTTGCAGAGCGGGATGGAGCCGCCCTGGCCCGCGTAATTCATCTCCTGACCGGGGTACGCGACCGCCATCGCGTCGGCCATCGCCGCGTATGCCGGGCTGGAGGTGTCCGCGCGGAACGGCTGGCCCTGCCCGATCTGCTCCGTCCGCACCCGCGCGCCCCACGGCGTGCGCGTCTCCAGGTGGGCCTGGAGCAGCTTCGTCGCCTCGACCGCGTCCACGCCCGGCGGCACCCGGAGACTGATCAGCGCCCGCGCGCTCGCCTGCACCGACGGGGTCGCACCGACGACCGGTGGGCAGTCGATGCCGAGGACGGTCACGGCCGGGCGCGCCCAGATGCGGTCCGCGACCGAGCCGGAACCGATCAGCTCCACCCCGTCGAGGACCTTGGCATCCTTGCGGAACTGCTCCTCGTCGTAACTCAGGCCCTCCCACGGGGACTCGCCGTCGAGGCCCTCCACGGTCGTCGAACCGTCCTGAGCGCGCAGCGAGTCCAGCACGCGGATCAGCGCGGCCAGCGCGTCGGGCGCCGCACCGCCGAACTGACCGGAGTGCAGGTTGCCTTCGAGGGTGTCGATCTGGACGCGGACCAGGGTCATGCCGCGCAGGGTGGTGGTCACGGTCGGCAGTCCGGCGCGGAAGTTGCCCGCGTCGCCGATGACGATCGTGTCGGCCGCGAGCAGGTCGGGATGCTCCTCGGCGTACCGCTCCAGGCCGCCCGTGCCCTGCTCCTCCGAACCCTCGGCGATGACCTTGACGTGCACGGGCACGCCGCCGTTCGCCTTGAGCGCGCGCAGTGCCAGCAGATGCATGATGACGCCGCCCTTGCAGTCGGCGGTGCCGCGCCCGTACCAGCGGCCGTCACGCTCGGTCAGCTCGAACGGAGGCGTGATCCAGCCGGCCTCGTCCAGCGGCGGCTGCACGTCGTAGTGGGCGTAGAGCAGCACGGTCTTCGCACCCTCGGGGCCCGGCAGGTAGCCGTACACCGACTGCGTGCCGTCCGGGGTGTCGAGCAGCGCCACGTCCTGGAAGCCCTCGGCGGTGAGCGCTTCGGCGATCCACCGCGCGGCACCCTCGCTCTCGCTCCTCGGGAACTGACCGAAGTCCGCCACCGACTTGAAGGCCACCAACTCGGTGAGCTCCTCCTTCGCCCTGGGCATCAGCGAGGCGACGGTCTCGGCGACCGGATTCGACGACATGGAAGCGCTCCTCGTGGGTTGCGACTCAGGTACCGACGAGTACCTCTGGTGTGTACGTGTGCGGGTGTGTACGGGCGGTCCTTCGGGCGTACGCGCATGCCGGCGCAGGGCGCATACGCTGCAGATCCTCCCACAGCGGGCTGTGAGGACGCGGCCGTAGGATGCGGGGGACAGATGCGGCAGGCGGCTTGATCGGGAGCAGTAGACCATCGTGAGCGGCGAGAACTCTTCGGCGGACGGCGTGCAGCGGGTGTGGGACGTCGTCGTGGTGGGCGCGGGACCCGCGGGGGCTTCGGCCGCCTACGCGGCGGCGGTCGCGGGACGCAGCGTGCTGTTGCTGGAGAAGGCCGAGCTGCCCCGCTACAAGACGTGCGGCGGCGGCATCATCGGCCCCTCGCGCGACGCCCTGCCGCCCGGCTTCGAGCTGCCGCTGCGCGACCGGGTGCACGCGGTCACCTTCTCGAACAACGGCCGCTTCACCCGCACCCGCCGCTCCAAGCAGATGCTGTTCGGGCTGATCAACCGGCCGGAGTTCGATCAGCAGCTCGTCGAGTACGCGCAGAAGGCGGGCGCCGAGCTGCGCACCGGGGCCACGGTGTCGCGGGTCGAGCAGCACGGCTCTGCGGTGCCGGACCGGCGCACGGTCGCCGTCGTCCTGCAGGGCGGCGAGACGCTGCTCGCCCGGGCCGTGGTGGGCGCGGACGGCAGCGCCAGCCGGATAGGAGCCCATGTCGGGGTGAAGCTCGACCAGGTGGATCTCGGCCTGGAGGCGGAGATCCCGGTTCCGGAGACCGTCGCCGAGGACTGGAAGGGACGGGTCCTCATCGACTGGGGGCCGATGCCCGGCAGCTACGGCTGGGTCTTCCCGAAGGGTGACACGCTGACCGTGGGCGTGATCTCGGCGCGTGGTGAAGGCGCAGCGACCAAGCGGTACTTGGAGGACTTCATCGCGCGGCTCGGACTCGCCGGGTTCCGGCCGAGCATTTCCTCCGGGCACCTGACCCGCTGCCGCGCCGACGACTCGCCGCTGTCGCGCGGGCGGGTGCTGGTGTGCGGGGACGCGGCGGGGCTGCTGGAACCGTGGACCCGGGAGGGGATCTCGTTCGCGCTGCGGTCCGGGCGGCTCGCGGGGGAGTGGGCGGTACGGATCGCGGAGGCGCACGACGCGGTCGACACGCGCCGTCAGGCCCTGAACTACGCCTTCGCCATCAAGGCCGGCCTGGGCGTCGAGATGAGCGTCGGCAAGCGGCTGCTGAACGCGTTCGAACGCCGTCCCGGTCTCTTCCACGCGGCTCTGACCGGTTTCCGGCCCGCCTGGAACGCGTTCAAGGACATCACGCAGGGGGCCACGTCCCTGGGCGAGATCGTCCGCAACCGCCCGATCGCCCAGCGCGCCCTGACCGCGCTGGACCGGCGGCCGGCGGGCGGCGAGGTCAGCTCGTGACCGTGATCCGGAAGACGGGGTGGTCGGGGGCGATACGGCGCAGGTCGGCGTCGGGGGAGTCGGGACCGACCCCGTTGAAGAAGACGCCGACCTCGGCCTTCCAGCGCTTGAGGTAGGCGCGCAGCAGCGGGACCTTGTCGTCGTCGCCGACCTCGGTGGCGGTGAACACGTCCACGTGCTTGCCCAGCCGGAGCTCGCCGCCGCCGGCGGCGCGCATGTTGTGCGTCCACTGGACGTGGCCGCGGGGGGCGAGAAGATACTGCTGTCCGTCCACGGTCAGCAGGTTGACGGGGGTGGTCCGCCACTCGCCGGTCTTGCGACCGCGGACCGCGAGGACCCGGGAGCCCCAGACACTGATGCCGCGGCGGGTCAGCCAGGCCACAGCGCGGTTGAAGACGTTGACGGTGAACCAGCCGGGCTTCTGGACGTGCGCGGACCGGGCGTCGGACATGACGGGCCTCCTGGGGCCTGGAAGTGTGAGCGCTGCTCTCGCTTGAGAGCAGTGTGCGCGAGGTCGGTGCTCCAATGCAAGAGCAGTGCTCTCTTTTTGGGGCGGCGCTCTCGGGCGGGGCGCGGCGCGCGGCTCCATGGCGAGCGACGCTCCGGTCTGCGTGCACCTCTCTCCTGTGCGCCCACCGCTCACGTCAGTGCGCACTGCTCTCGTTTGTGTGCACTGCTCCATAACCGTGGCAGACTGCCCAGCATGAACATCCCCCAAGGAGCCCGCGCCCGCGCCCGCATGGAGGTAACCGCCGCCATCAAGGACGAGGCGCGCAGACAGCTCGCCGCCGGAGGCGCCGCCGCGCTCTCCCTGCGCGCCGTCGCCCGAGAGCTGGGCATGGTCTCCTCCGCGCTCTACCGCTACTTCCCCAGCCGCGACGACCTGCTCACCGCACTCATCATCGACGCCTACGACTCCCTCGGCGAGGCCGCCGAGTCCGCCGACGCCCGGGCCGGTGACGCCGCCCCCGCCCAGCGCTGGGTCGCAGTGTGCGAGGCCGTGCGCGCCTGGGCGCTGGCGCATCCGCACGAGTACGCGCTCATCTACGGCTCGCCCGTGCCCGGATACTCCGCACCCCAGGCCACCATCCCGGCCGCCTCCCGCGTCGGGGTCCTGCTGATCGGCATCGTCCGCGACGCGTACCGGCAGCGCGGTGTGGCCCGCACCCGGGTCCCCGCCGAGCTCGAGCCCGAAGCCCGGCGCATGGCCGGCGAGCTGGCGCCCGACCTGCCGCCCGAGGCGGTCGCCGCCCTGGTCGCCGCCTGGGCGCAGCTGTACGGGCTGGTGGGGTTCGAGCTGTTCGGGCAGTTCAACAACGTCGTGGAGGACCGCGCGACCTTCTTCCGGCACGCGGCGGCCCAGCTTGCGCACGGCGTGGGCCTGGTGTTCCCGTAGCGGGCCCGGTGCCCTGGTAGGCGTACTCCCCGGGGAGTATCCGTGATCACCTCACCCGGCCGACGCCGCCCTCCGCCAGGGACGTCTAGCGTGAACGGCATGGAGGAGCAGCGCGCAGACGGCCCGTGGCGGTGGCACGGACCGCCGTGGCGGAGGCAAGAGCCCCGCGGCTCCGGCCTGCCCTGGCGCTCCACCCTGCTGTTCACCGCCTTCGTGGTCGCCGGCACGCACTTCTCCGCCCGCAACCAGCACGGCCACCGCCCGTCCCTCGACGTCCTCGCCTACGTGCTGGTCGTCGTGGCCTCGGGAGCGCTGCTGTGGCGGCAACGGCATCCCGTGCCGGTCGTCTTCGTGACGGCGGTGGCGGCCATGGTGTACCTGGGCGCCGGATACCCGTACGGCCCGGTCTTCTTCACCGTCGCCGTCGGCTGCTTCAGCGCCCTCGCCGCGGGCCGCCGCACCGCTGCGTGGACGGCTGTCGGGATGTTCTGGGCCGGGCACGTCCTGGTCGCGCACTGGCTGTACCGATGGCTGCCGCCGCCCGGGGACTCCGCGGCCTCCTGGGGGCAGGAGCTGCTCATCTCCGCCTGGGTGGTGGCCATCGTGGCGATGGCGGAACTCGTGCGCGTCCGGCGCGAGCAGTGGGCGCGCGAGCGGGCCGAACGGGCGCAGGCCCTACGACGGCGCGCCGACGAGGAGCGGTTGCGCATCGCCCGTGAGCTCCACGACGTCCTCGCCCACAGCATTTCGGTGATCAACGTCCAGGCCGGCGTCGGCCTCGCGCTGCTGGACTCCGACCCGGAGCAGGCGCGTACGGCGCTCACCACCATCAAGGCCGCCAGCAAGGAGGCGCTCGGGGAGGTGCGCCAGGTGCTCGACAGCCTGCGCACGCCCGGGGACGCGCCGCGCGCGCCCGCGCCGGGTCTGGACCGGCTGCCGGAACTCGTCGAGCAGGCCGCGGGCGCCGGGCTGACGGTGACCGTCGAGGGCGAGGCGTTGCGGCTCGCGCCGGGCACCGATCTCGCCGCGTTCCGCATCGTGCAGGAGGCGCTCACCAACGTCGTCCGCCACTCGGGGTCCCGGCACGCGCGCGTGCACGTCGACAGCGCTCAGGGCGTGCTGCGCCTTCGCGTCGACGACGACGGGCCCGCGACCGGCGCCGAGGCGGGCGGGAGCGGGAACGGCCTGGCCGGGATGAGGGAGCGGGCGGCCGCGCTCGGTGGCACGATCGAGGCGGGTCCGCGCGCGGACGGCGGTTTCCGGGTGCTTGCCGTACTGCCGCTGAGGACATCGACCGAGGGGACACTCGCGCACGGGGAGGACCGTTGATCCGGGTACTGCTCGCCGATGACCAGTCTTTGGTCAGGGCAGGGTTCAAGGCGCTGCTCGACGCCCAGCCGGACATCGAGGTGGCCGGGGAGGCCGCCGACGGCGAGGAGGCGTTGCGCACGGTGCGCGAGGCGCGGCCCGACGTGGTGCTGATGGACATCCGCATGCCGCTGCTCGACGGGCTCGCCGCGACCCGCCGGATCACCCGGGACCCGGACCTGGACGGCGTGAAGGTGGTCATGCTCACCACCTTCGAACTCGACGAGTACGTCTTCGAGGCGATCCGCTCCGGTGCCTCCGGCTTCCTCGTCAAGGACACCGAGCCGGAGGAACTCCTGCGCGCCGTACGGGCGGTGGTCGCGGGCGACGCCCTGCTCTCTCCGAGCGTGACGCGGCGGCTGATCTCCGAGTTCGCGGCACGCTCCAAGGAGCCCGCGGCCACCGCGTCGCTCACCGGGCTCACCGAGCGGGAACGGGAGGTGATGGCCCTTGTCGGCATCGGACTGTCCAACGAGGAGATCGCCCGCCGGCTGGTCGTCAGCCCGCTCACCGCGAAGACCCACGTCAGCCGCACCATGGTCAAACTGGGAGCGCGGGACAGGGCCCAACTGGTCGTGCTGGCCTACGAGTCGGGGCTGGTACGGCCGGGCTGGCTGGGCTGAGCGCCCACATCGCGCCCGAAGCGGACCAGCACGCTGACAACACGCACGACGAACACCACCGACGCCACCGTGATGCCCGAGGTGACGAGCGTGTGCCGCGTGCCGCCCGACAGCCCGAAGGCGAAGGCGGGCCCCGCCACCGCGCCGAACACCAGGGCCGCCGCGAACACCGCACTGCACAGGGCGTATCCGATCTCGACGGTGATCGCGTCCCGCTGCGCCTGGGTGCGCCGCCCGCTCCCGGACGAACGCCCCCCGTGGTTCTCCATGTCCCGAGTCAAACAGGCGTACGCCCGTCGGGGCAAGGAACCCCGCCGGGCGTACGTGAGGAGGCGTCCCCCAAGGGCCTCTCGTTGATCATGCCGGGCTGATCCGAACGAAAGACCCTAGTCGCGGACCCCGACCGGTTCCGCGTTCGCCTCCTCCTGGAGGGACTTCGCGACCACCAGGGATCGCTGTGTCCGGCGCGTGCGCAGGCCCGTGAGGGTGATCAGCAGACCTGCCAGGGCGATGCACGTGACCACGACCAGGCCGGGCCGGTAGCTGTCGAGGACGGCTTGCGCCGAGGGATGCGCGGGGGCGCCGGCGGTCACCACCGCGGTGACGACGGCCAGGAAGATCGCGCCGCCCACCTGGACCGAGGTGTTGAGCAGGCCGGACACCATGCCCTGCTCGTGGTCGTCGACGCCGTTCGTGGCCTGGATGTTGAGCGAGGGGAAGACCAGGGCGCAGGCCGCGCCGATGAGCAGCATGCTCGGCAGGATGGCCCCCGCGTACGCCGGGTGCAGGTTCACGCGGAGGAACAGGGCGTATCCGACGACCATGAGGGCGAAGCCCACCGCGATCAGCCGCTGGGTGCCGAAGCGGTCCACGATCGCGCCGACCTTCGTCGAGGACACGGCCACCAGCGCGCCCGCCGGGAGGAACGCGAGTGCCGTGTGCAGTGCGGACCAGCCGAGCAGCGACTGCATGTACAGAGTGACCAGGAACTGGAAGCCGACGTACGAGCCGAAGAAGGCCATGGCCCCGAGCTGGGCGCGGACCTGGTTGCCGGAGCGCAGCACGCCGAGCCGGATCAGCGGTCCCGCGGAGCGCCGCTCGACCAGGACGAAGACGGTGAGGAGCGCGGCGACGGCGAGGAAGGACAGCAGCGTGCGGGCGGAGGCCCAGCCGACGTGCGGCGCTTCGACGACGGTGAAGACGAGCAGCAGCATCGACGCGGTGCCGAGGACGGCGCCGGGGATGTCGTAGCCGTTGTGGTCCTTCTCGCGTGCGCTGCGCGGCAGCAGCCTCAGGCCGGCGAGCAGGGCGAGCAGCGCGATCGGCGCGGGCAGCAGCATGGTGAGGCGCCAACTGGCCTCGGTGAGCAGGCCGGAGAGCACCAGGCCCATGGAGAAGCCGGTCGCGGCACAGGTGGTGTAGATCGACAGGGCGCGGTTGCGCAGCGGGCCCTCGGGGAAGGTCGTGGTGATGATCGACAGGCCCGCCGGTGCGGTGAACGCGGCGCTGAGCCCCTTGATGAACCGGCTGGCGATCAGCAGCGGACCGGAGTCGACGAGCCCGCCGAGCAGCGAGGCGAGCGCGAAGACGCCCAGTGCCACCAGGAAGACCTGGCGCCGGCCGAGCAGGTCGGCGGTGCGTCCGCCGAGGAGGAGCAGCCCGCCGTAGCCGAGGATGTAGCCGCTGACGATCCACTGGAGCGTCGACGTCGTCAGATGGAGGTCGGTCCCGATGGACGGCAGGGCGACGCCGACCATGGACACGTCCAGTGCGTCGAGGAACATCGCGGCGCAGAGCACCAGCAGGGTGCCCCAGAGCCGGGGGGTCCAACGTCCCAACGCGGGGGTGGTGAGCGGAGAGGTCATGCCCAACAGACTTCCATGCATCTGCATTCAATGCAAGCGCATTTAATTCGGATGCAACGATGCCTGTTCTCTGCTACGGTGCGGCCATGGCTGCCAAGGACGAGGCGGACACTCCCGACCGGGCGCTCGTGGACCGGTGGCGCGACATCCTGGCGCTGCACGCCCGCACCCAGTGCGAACTCGACCGCGCCCTGCACCGGCACGGCCTGTGCGCCAGCGACTTCGAAGTGCTGGACGTGCTGTCCGACGGGCCGGGGCCGGGGGCGGACGGCTCCTGCGGCTACCGCGTCCAGGAGATCTCCGAGCGGGTCCACCTCAGCCAGAGCGCGCTGTCACGGTTGATCGCCCGCCTGGAGAAGGACGGCCTGGTCGAGCGCGCCCTGTGCACCGAGGACCGGCGGGGTGTGCGGGTGACGCTCACGGACAAGGGCCGCGCCCTGCACGACGAGGTGCGGCCGGTGCAGCGCGCGGTGCTGACCAGGATGCTCAGCCTCAGGTGACGGCGGACCTCTCGCGCCACAGCGTGGCGAGGGAGGTGTCACCGGTCACGTCCGGGAACGGCAGCCGGTTCCACAGCGACAGATACAAGTGCGCCGCGGGCCCGGCCACTTCGCAGTCGGCGTCGCCGCTCCCGCCCCGCTCGGTCACGGGAGGCTCGCCCGACAGCCGTACGGTCCACACCGCGCCGTCGGCGTCCGTCGCCCGCACCCGCAGCACCCGCGGCTCCTCGCTGCGGACCCGGCTCTTGGAGCGGGCGTGGAAGCCGCACAGCAGTTCGTCGATGCCGTCCACCGCGAACTCCCGGCCGATCTCGGTGAATGTATCGCCGCGCGCCGACTCGGCGTCGATCCGGTGCACGGTCGTCTCGTGCGCCTGACGCCGGGCCCAGAAGGCCAGCGGCGAGGGGGCGGGCAGGAAGTGCCAGCACCGGACGTCGGGCGCGGCGGAGGAGAGGGTGTCCACGAGGTGGCGGTGCCCCTCCCGGAACCAGGCCGTCAGCTCCGCCCCGTCGAGGTCCGGCAGCCCACCGTCAGGGTGGTACGAGGTGTGCCCCTCGGCGACGAAGGCCGCCGCCCAGCGGTGCACCACGCCGGTGTGCCGCAGCAGATCCCGCACCTGCCAGCCCGGGCAGGTCGGCACCTTCGCCTCGGTACCCGCCTCCTCGGCCGCCGCGGCCAGCAGCCGGCCCTCCCGGTCCAGGGCTCGCACGAACTCGGCAGTCTCCATGCGGCGAGTGTGCCGGATGAAGCGCACTCCAGGGAAAGAGCGACCCCCGTGTCGAAGAGCGACCCCGGTATGAAGGTGACCTGGGCCGCCCCGCCGGTGTGAAGTCCTCGACGGACTCCTCCGGTCACAGGCGGCCTGCGGTCGCACGGCGCGCCCCGTATCCGATCGCGGAGGCGACGGCCGCGAGGACCGCCACGCTGGTGAGAGCGGTGGGCAGCGAGAACCAGTCGGCCATGAAACCGATGGCGGGCGGGCCGAGGAGCATGCCGCCGTAACCGAGTGTCGAGGCCACCGCGACTCCGCCCGGGCCCGCGAGCGCACCTGCGCGCTCCACGGCGACCGGAAAGAGGTTGGCGAGGCCGAGCCCGGTGACGGCGAAGCCGAGCAGGGCCGCCCACACCGACGGCGCGAGCGAGCCGAGCAGCATGCCGGCCGATGCCGTGGCGCCGCCGGCCACCACCGTACGGACCCGCCCGAGCCGTTCGAGGAGCGTGGTCCCGCTGATCCGGCCCACCGTCATGGCGAGCGCGAAGCAGGAGTAGCCGGCCGCCGCCACCCCGGGGTGGGCGTCGAGGTCCTGTTCCAGGTGCAGCGCGCCCCAGTCCGCGAGCGCGCCCTCACCGTAGGCGGTGCACAGCGCGATCAGACCGAACACGGTGACCAGGCCCCGCGTTCGCGTGCCGAGACGGTGCGGCGCGGCGTCCTCGGGCCGCACCCTGTCCGGCGGTTCCGGGGGCCGCTGACGCAGCAGCGTGGGCCCGGCGACCGCGGTCACGAGCAGGCCCGTCACGGTCAGCCCGAGCAGGTGCCGGGTGGGCGACAGCGATCCCGCGACCAGCCCGCCGAGCCCGGCGCCCACCATGCCGCCCAGGCTGAACGCGGCATGGAAGCTGGGCATGACCGGCCGCCGCAGTGCGGCCACCAGGTCGACGGCGGCACTGTTGAACGCGACGTTGATGCCTCCGTACGCCATCCCGAAGACAAGCAGGACGGCGCCGAGCGCCGGTGCGGAGTGGGTGAGCGGGGGCAGGGCCACGCTCAGCGACAGCAGGACCGCACAGACGACGGTCACCGGGTGGCTGCCGAACCGGCGGCAGAGCCGGCCGGTGAGCGTCATCGTGATCACCGCGCCCGCGGACACCCCCAGCAGCGCGAGCCCCAGGGTGCTCGCCGACGCGCCCGTCTGCTCCTTGACGTCCGGGATGCGTACGACCCAACCGGCGAAGACGAAGCCGTCGAGGGCGAAGAAGGCGGTGAGGGCGACACGGATCCGGGTGAGGTCGCTGCCCGGCACGCCTTTGTGCAGGACTGATTTGTTTATGAGCGGCACAAAATGAGGCTAGGAGAGTCCGCCCCGGCTGGGCAAGGCGATGGCGGGTACCGCCCGAGCCGGGCGTCGCACGCGCCGGAACGGTAAGTCCGGGGAACCGGCGGCCTGAGGCGGCCGAACGGAACGTCTCCCGCGCGAACTTTCGTGGCGGCAGGCACTCTTGACAGTGTGCGCACTGTTTCGCGACGTTTGATCCTTGCCGAACGTGTTTCGTCCCGGTCCTCGATCGTGGAACGAGCGCGTACAACGGCGTTCGGGCCGACAGAGCCCGAAGCAGTGACAGGACGCGACAGCGTCACAGGGGGGAGCGGTCGTCCATGCGGTCCACGAGCAGATCCACGGGTAGTCGTCACCATGCCTTGCCGGGCTGTGCCGTCACCGGCACGTTCCTCGCGGAGCCTGCGGAAGGGCGGTTGATGTGAGGTGGACATCACCATTCACCGGCCGCACGAGCTGAGCGACGCGCTGCGCGGGGCCTGGCACCAGGCCATGGACGTGTCGCCCGAGTACGCCAATCCCTTCCTGGCACCCGAGTTCGCCACCGGGATCGGCCGGTACCGCGGTGGGGCACGGGTGGCGGTGCTGCGTGAGAACGGGGAGCCCGTCGGCTTCCTCCCGTACGAGCGCAACGCCCTGGGTGTGGGCCGGGCCATCGGTCTGGGCCTGTCCGACTGCCAGGCCCTCGTGCACCGGCCCGGGATCTCCTGGGACGCGCGGGACCTGTTGCAGGCCTGCGGGTTGTCCATCTTCGAGTTCGACCATCTCGTCCAGGAACAGAGACCCTTCGGCCGACACGTCACGGGGACGTTCGCCTCACCCGTGATCGATGTGAAGCCCGGCGACGGCGACTACCCGCACTGGCTGCGCGGCGCGTATCCGGGGCTGGCCAAGACGGTCATGAAGAAGGAGCGCCGCGTGGGGCGCGACGTCGGCGAGGTGCGGTTCGTCTTCGACGAGCGCGATCCGCGGGCGCTGCGCACGCTGATGCAGTGGAAGTCCGCCCAGTACCGTCGGACCGGACGGATGGACCGGTTCTCGCGGCCGTGGATCGTCGACCTGGTGGACCACCTCTCCCGCGTCCGCGAGGAGCACTTCACCGGCGTGCTGTCCGTGCTGTACGCGGGCGACCGGCCGATGGCCGCCCACTTCGGGCCGAGGTCCAGCACGGTGCTCGCGGCCTGGTTCACCGCCTACGACCCCGAACTCCGCTACTACTCACCCGGGTTGATGATGCACCTCCGGCTGGCCGAGGCGGCGGCCCGGCACGGTGTGACGCTCGTGGACCTGGGGCGGGGTGACAAGGAGTACAAGGACTGGCTCAAGACCCGGGAGTTGCGGGTGGGCGAGGGGTTCGCCACCCGCCCCCACCCGGTGGCGGCGGCGTACCGGCTGTGGCGCAGGCCGGTGCGCGGCCTGCGCAACACGGTCCTGGCCCACCCCGAGCTTCGGAAACCGGCCGACCGGCTGCTGAAGACGGTCGGCACCCTGCGCACATCGGGCGGGGCGGACTCCGGCAGAGGGCGACCCGGAGCACGCTGAGGGGCGTCCCGCTCCCGGCACCGCGTGTCCGCCGTGCCGGGAGTCCGCCGGATCCGCAGGATCCGGTCGAGGCCGACCCGCCTCCGCTCAGACCGCCGGCGCCGGGTAGGTCGGGTACTCCACGCCGGAGACGTGCTGGACGACCCGGATGACCTGGCAGGAATAGCCGAACTCGTTGTCGTACCACAGGTAGAGGATCGCGTTGTCGCCATCGACCTTGGTCGCGCCGGCGTCGACGATCGATGCGTGGCGCGAGCCGATGAAGTCGCTCGAGACGGCGTCGGGGGCGCTGATGAAGTCGATCTGGCGCTTGAGCGGCGAGGTCAGCGACACGTCGCGGAGGTGGGTGAGCACCTCGTCCCGGGTGGTCTCGCGGGCGAGTTGCAGGTTGAGGATCGCGATGGAGACGTCCGGCACCGGGACGCGGATCGAACTGCCGGTGATCCTCGCCTTGAGGTCGGGCAGAGCCTTGGCGACGGCCGAGGCGGCACCGGTCTCGGTGATGACCATGTTGAGCGGCGCCGAGCGGCCGCGGCGGTCGGACTTGTGGTAGTTGTCCAGCAGGTTCTGGTCGTTGGTGAACGAGTGGACCGTCTCCACGTGCCCGCGCAGCACGCCGAACTCGTCGTCCATCGCCTTCAGCGGCGGCACGATCGCGTTGGTGGTGCAGGACGCGCAGGACAGGATCTGCTCGTCCGGCTTGATCGTGTCGTGGTTCACACCGTGGACGATGTTGGGGACGTCGCCCTTGCCCGGGGCGGTCAGGACGACCTTGTCGATACCGGGACGCAGGTGCTTCGACAGGCCCTCGCGGTCACGCCACTTGCCGGTGTTGTCGATGAGAATGGCGTCCTTGATGCCGTACGCCGTGTAGTCGACCTCGCTCGGGTCGTCGGCGTGGATCACCTTGATCTCGTTGCCGTTGGCGACGATCGTGCCGTTCTCCTCGTCGACGGTGATCGTGCCGTGGAACTGGCCGTGGATGGAGTCGCGGCGCAGCAACGAGGCGCGCTTGACGAGGTCCTGGTCACCAC
The DNA here is from genome assembly GCF_025642135.1 of Streptomyces cynarae. Taxonomy (NCBI): domain Bacteria; kingdom Bacillati; phylum Actinomycetota; class Actinomycetes; order Kitasatosporales; family Streptomycetaceae; genus Streptomyces; species Streptomyces cynarae. The sequence continues at coordinate 7,962,186 of NZ_CP106793.1, forward strand.
CACCGCGTATGACGACGGCACGCAGTCGCAGCCCGTTGCCGGAGCCGGCCTTCTCGATGAGCAGGCGGGCGAGCAGGCGCCCGATGCGGCCGAACCCGTACAGGACGACGTCACGCGGCTCACGACGCTCGATCTTGTTCGCCCCCGTGGCGCCGGCGACGGCCTCGGCGGTGAACTCCTCCACCGACAGACCCCGGTCGTCGGCCCTGTACGTGGCGGCGAGCATGCCGATGTCGATCTGGGAGGGGCCGAGGTCGAGGGCGGTGAGCGCCTGAAGGAACGGCAGTGTCTCGGTGACCGAGAGTTCCTCCCCGGCGATCTGCCGGGCGAACCGGTGGGTCTTGAGGATGCTGACCACCGACTTGTTCACCAGGGAGCGACTGTGAAGGAGGACTGTGACGTCCCGCTCCCGGTGCAGTCTCCCGATGATGGGGATCATCGACTCCGCGATCTCCTCGCGGTGCTTCCAGCTGGTGAACGAGTCGTCATTGACAGTCACAGTCTTATCTTTCGAGCTAGGCGGCGCTCATATGCTAACCCCCTGTCGTTCGATTATCGGCGACGGGTCGGCGGTCCGTCCTCACCTGGTGTCCTACAGTGACTACCAACCGTTCCGGCGACTCAGACCCGTGAGGTAATCGCGAATCATGTCGACCCAGACGTTTGAGTTCCAAGTAGAGGCCCGTCAGCTGCTGCAGCTGATGATCCACTCTGTCTACTCGAACAAGGATGTCTTCCTGCGCGAACTCGTGTCCAACGCCTCCGACGCGCTGGACAAGCTGCGCCTCGCCGCGCTGCGGGACGACACGCTCGATGCCGATGTGTCCGACCTGCACATCGAGATCGAGATCGACAAGGACGCCCGCACCCTCACCGTGCGGGACAACGGCATCGGCATGTCGTACGACGAGGTCGGGCAACTCATCGGCACCATCGCCCACTCCGGCACGGCCACCCTCCTGAAGGAGCTCAGGGAGGCCGAGGACGGGGCCGGAGCCGAGGGGCTCATCGGACAGTTCGGGGTCGGCTTCTACTCCGGCTTCATGGTGGCGGACGAGGTGACCCTGGTGACCCGCCGCGCGGGCGAGAGCCAGGGCACCCGCTGGACGTCCCGCGGCGAGGGCACGTACACGCTGGAGAAGGTCGACGACGCGCCGCAGGGCACGGCGGTCACCCTGCACCTCAAGCCGGCGGACCCGGAAAACCAGCTCCACGACTACGCCTCCGAGTGGAAGATCAGGGAGATCGTCAAGCGGTACTCCGACTTCATCACCTGGCCGATCCGGCTGGTCTCCCGGGCGGCCACGGCAGAGGGCGACGACAGCGCGCGCGAACCCGCGACGCTGAACTCGATGAAGGCCCTGTGGGCGCGCTCGCGCGACGAGGTTTCCGACGACGAGTACCACGAGCTGTACAAGCACATCGGCCACGACTGGCGTGATCCGCTGGAGACGATCCGGCTCCAGGCGGAGGGCACCTTCGAGTACCAGGCCCTGCTGTTCCTCCCGTCGCACGCCCCGCACGACCTGTTCACGCAGGGCTTCCAGCGAGGGGTGCAGCTGTATGTGAAGCGCGTCTTCATCATGGACGACTGCGAGGCGCTGCTGCCGCCGTACCTCCGCTTCGTCAAGGGCGTCGTCGACGCGGCGGACCTCTCGCTCAACGTGTCGCGCGAGATCCTGCAGCAGGACCGCCACATCCGGATGATGCAGCGGCGTCTGACGAAGAAGGTCCTGTCCACGGTCAAGGACATGATGGCCGGTGCCCCGGACCGCTACGCCACGTTCTGGCGGGAGTTCGGTGCCGTCGTGAAGGAGGGGCTGGTCACCGACCCCGAGAACCGCGACGCCATCCTCGCCGTCTCCTCGTTCGCCACCACGCACAGCGACGACGAGCCGACCACGCTCAAGAGCTATGTGGAGCGGATGAAGGGCGGCCAGGAGGACATCTACTACATCACCGGCGAGTCCCGGCAGAGCATCGAGAACTCCCCGCACATGGAGGCGTTCCGGGACCGCGGCATCGAGGTGCTGCTGCTCACGGACCCCGTCGACGAGGTGTGGGTCGACGCCGTGGGCGAGTACGAGGGCAAGGCACTGCGGTCCGTGACCAAGGGCGAGATCGACCTCGGCGCGCGGGGGGACGAGAAGGGCGACGACGAGCGGGAGAAGCAGACCGAGGAATACGCGGATCTGCTCGGCTGGATGAAGGAGCAGCTGGACGAGGACATCAAGGAGGTGCGTCTGTCGTCGCGCCTCACCGTGTCGGCGGCCTGCATCGTCTCGGACGCGCAGGACCTGACCCCGGCCCTGGAGAACATGTACCGGGCGATGGGTCAGGAGGTGCCGCGCACCAAGCGGATCCTGGAGATCAACCCCGACCACCGGCTCGTGAAGGGCCTGAACCAGGCGTACAAGGAAGGCGAGGACCGTACCGTGCTCGCCGAGACCACCGAACTGCTGCACGGCCTGGCGGTGCTCGCGGAGGGCGGCCAGCCCAAGGAGCCCGCGCGTTTCGTGAAGCTGGTGGCGGACCGCCTGGAGCGCACGCTGTAGCTGGGTCGGCCGCAGCGGCGGGAGTTCGGGGCGCCGGGTCGCGCGGGTCGCCCCGAACATCCCGTGTGAGGGCCGCGCGACTGCGTCCTACGGTCCTTGACGCTTCCGGTCCGGCGCTACCAGGAAGCCAGCGACCCGTCCGCGTTGCGCCACACCGGGTTGCGCCAGCGGTGCCCGCGCTCCGCCGCGGCACGGACCGCGTCCTCGTCGATGGTGATGCCCAGACCGGGCGCGGTCAGGCGCTCGATGTAGCCGTCGCGGAACGTGAAGGGCTCGGCGTCGACGAGGTAGGCCAGCAGACCGCTGCTGTCGCCGTAGCCGATGCCGAGCGCCTGTTCCTGGATGAGGAAGTTCGGTGCGGCGAAGTCGAGTTGGAGACTGGCTGCCAGCGCGATCGGGCCGAGCGGGCAGTGCGGCGCGACCATGACGTCGTAGGTCTCGGCCATCGCGGCGATCCGCCGGGTCTCCGAGATGCCCCCGGCGTGGCTGATGTCCGGCTGGGCCACGGCGATGCCGTCCGCCAGCACGGAGCGGAAGTCCCAGCGGGAGTAGAGCCGTTCACCGGTGGCGATGGGGATCGACGTGGAGCGCACCACGGCGCCGAGGTCCTGGGTGAACTCGGGCAGCACCGGTTCCTCGACGAACATCGGCAGCAGGGGTTCCAGCAACGGAAGCACCCGCCGGGACATCGCCCCGCTGAACCTGCCGTGGAAGTCCAGCGCCAGGTCGCACTCCGGGCCGATGGCCTCGCGTACGGCGGTCACGTTGTCCACGACGGCCTGGATGGCGGCGGGCGTGGCGAGCGGCTCCAACTGACCGCAGGGATTGAGTTTGACCGCGGTCAAACCCTTGGCGACCTGCTCGGCCGCCGACTCCGCCAGCTCCTCGGGGGTTTCGCCACCCACCCAGCCGTAGACACGGACCCGGTCGCGCACATGACCGCCCAGCAGCTGGTGCACCGGGACGCCGTGGGTCTTGCCGGCGATGTCCCACAGCGCCTGGTCGATGCCGGCCAGGGCGCTCATCAGCACGGGACCGCCCCGGTAGAAGCCGCCCTTGGCGAGCGTCTGCCAGTGCTCCTCGATACGCGCCGGGTCCTGCCCCACGAGGTAGTCGAACATCTCCTCGACACAGCGGGCGACGGTGTGCGCCTTGCCCTCGACGACGGGCTCGCCCCAGCCGGACATCCCCTCGTCGGTGTCGACGCGCAGGAAGAGCCAGCGCGGTTCGACGAGGAAGAGCTCGTAACCAGCGATCTTCATCTTGCGGGGACCTCCGGGTCCTGTGCGCACGAAGGGGAGTGGCGGTGGCAGTGGTAGGGGCGGTCGGCAGATGTCACTCGTGGGCGCTGATGCTGCGGCCGCCGTCCACGAGCAGGTTCTGACCGGTGATGAAGGAGGCGTCGTCGGAGGCGAAGAAGGCCACGGCGGCCGCGATGTCCTCGGGGGTCCCGAGTCTGCCGACAGGCGTCCGCGCGGCCGTCCTGGCCCTGTACTCCGCGGGCGTGTGCGCCCACAGGGCCGTGACCACGGCGCCGGGCAGCACGGCGTTGAACCTGATCTCACCGCCGTACTCGACGGCGAGCTGGCGCACCAGGGCTCCGATCCCGCCCTTGGCCGCCGCGTACGCGGGAAAGCCGTTGAAGCCGATGGCCGCGTGGATCGAGGAGGTGATCACGACCGCGCCCCCGGCGGCTCTGAGCAGGGGGACGGTCGCCCGGACGCCGTAGAACACCGAGTCGAGGGAGAGCCGCAGCTGGTCGTGCCAGGAGGTGTCGTCCAGTTCGTGGGCGGCTCCGGGCAGGTTCCGGCCGGCGTTGAGATGCAGCACGTCGAGATGCCGGTTCAGCGCGGTGATCTCGGCGACGGTGGCGGCCCACTCGTCGGGCGAGGTCACGTCGAGACGGCGGCTGCGCGCCTGGCCCCCCTCGGCGCGGATCTCCTCGGCCACCCGGTGGGCGGCCTCCGCGTCGACGTCGGTGACGACGACGGACGCTCCCTCGGCGGCCAGGCGGTGGGCGGTGGCCTCGCCGATGCCGGAGCCGGCCGCGGTGAGCAGGGCGGTGCGGCGCGCGAAGCGGGCGAGAGCGGCGGTCATGGTGTGTCTCCGGGGCGTGCGGTGGAACCGCGGAGCACCAGATGCGGCTCGGTGGGCACGACCACGTCTCCTGACGGCGAGCCCTGGATGGCGGCCACGAGGGCGTCGACGGCGGCGGTTCCCAGCTCGTACAGGGGCATGGCCACGGTCGTCAGAGGCGGGTGGAGGTGCCCGGCGACGGGCAGGTCGTCGTTGCCGACCACCGAGATGTCCTCGGGTATCCGAAGCCCGAGGCTCCGGATCGCGCCCATCGCGCCTATGGCCTGGGCCAGCGAGCTGGTGTAGAGCGCGGTGACCGGGGGGTGCGTGCCGCCGTCGGCGGGACGGAGCAGTTCCAGTGCCGCGGACACGCCGCCGTCCTCGGTGAAGTCGCCAGAGGCGACCGCAGCGGCGACTGAGAGCTCCTCGGCGTGCCGCAGGAACGCCTGCTTGCGGGTGTCGCTGGGGGCGATGCCGGGCGGACCGGCGATGTGGCCGACCGCGCGGTGGCCGAGGTCGTACAGGTGGTCCAGGGCGGTGACGCTGGAGCGGGCCACGTCCATGGTGACGTTCCGGCCGGACCCCTCGACCGACCGGTTGAGGAAGACGTGCGGGACCGGACTGCGGCGGAGCGCGTCGAGCAGGGGGTGACCGGGACGGGCCGAGGCGATCAGCAGTCCGTCCACGCGGCCCTCCTGGACCAGGTCGTTGAAGGACTCGTCCGCTTCCTGCCCGTCGAAGTCCTCGGCCAGCAGGGAGAGATAGCCGAGCTCACGGGCCCGCTGGTAGGCGCCGCGGGCGATGGTGACGTACGTCGGGTTGGTGAGGGCGGGAACCAGCAGCGCGAGGGCGTGGGTGCTCGCACCCGCCAGCGCCCGCGCCCCGGAGTGGGGACGGTAGCCGAGTGCTTCGGCGGCCTCGTGGACGCGCCGCCGGGTCTCCGGCCGGACGGACAGGTCCTGGCGGCCGTTGAGCACCTTGGACACGGTGGCCTTGGAGACCCCGGCCGCCTGTGCGACGTCCACCAGCCTGGCCCGGATGGTCTGTTGAGCCAACAGGGCACCCCTCTCGCTGGATTGGGAGGTCTTGACACGTTCCGGCGACGGAACTTAACGTCCGCGGGAGTCGGGGTCAACCGGTTTCCTCAGACGGAAATAGGCGATATATCTGGGCGAAGCCCAACAAGAGTTCTGCGTGCGGCCCAGCACGTCGGCCGACCGGCATTGACTCCGACCCTTCTGCCAAAGGAACTTCGCATGACGGACATGCAAGGAATCGGCAAGTCGCTCGGGCCGGTGGGGTGATGGAGCGTCCCCCCATCACCCCGCAGCTCGGCCGGACCCGGGTCATGGCCATCCTCCGGACCGCAGACGCCTCCGGACTGCCCGCCGTGGCCCGGGCGCTCGCGGACGGCGGCGTCACCTGCCTCGAGGTCACCCTCACCACCGTCGGTGCACTCGACGCCCTGGCCGACATCCGGGACGACCTCGGACCTGCGGTGGCGGTCGGTGCCGGTACCGTGCTGACCACCGGCCAGGCCCGTGACGCGCTGGCAGCCGGGGCCGAGTTCCTCGTCTCCCCGGTCGTGGACGCCGCTCTGATCCGCACCACCGCGAACAGCGGCATCCCGTGCTACCCGGGTGCCTGGACGCCGACCGAGGTGGCCGCCGCGTGGCAGGCGGGCGCCGCCGCGGTCAAGCTCTTCCCGGCCTGCACGGGCGGCCCCGCCCATCTGCGCCAGCTGCGCGCGCCGCTGCCGGAGATCCCGCTGATGGCCGTCGGCGGCGTGGACATCGCCCAGGCGCGCGACTACATCGACGCGGGAGCCCGCGCCGTGGGCATCGGCTCGCCGCTGCTGCGCGGAGCGGACCGGGACCCGAGTGCGACGGCCCTGGGAGCGCTCACCGAGAGGGCGCGCACCGTGCTCGACACGGTCGGGGCGACCGCCGCGGCCGAGGAGGTCGGCCGATGAACAGCGCCCCGCGCACGCCGTACCTGGTGACGGTCGGGGAGACCCTCGCGGCCCTGTCCGCGTCGCAGCCGGGCCCGCTGTCCCTGGGCGCCGATCTGCGTCTAGGGCTCGCCGGAGCGGAGTCGAACGTCGCCGTGGGGGTCAGCCGGCTCGGCGGCCGCGCCGTCTGGATCGGCCGCGTCAGCGAGGACGCGCTCGGCGACCTCATCCTGCGCGAGCTGCGCGCGGAAGGGGTCACCGCCCTCGCCGTACGCGACCCCGCCCCCACGTCGCTCCTGCTGAAGGAACGGCGCACCGCCGGCCACCACCGTACGCGCTACTACCGCACCCGCACGGCCGGTGCCGGACTGACCCCGCAGGACATCCCCGAAGACGTCGTCGCCGGCGCGGCCGTCCTGCACCTCACCGGGATCACACCCGCGTTGGGCGACGGACCCGCGAAGGCCGTCACGCGGGCCGTGGACATCGCCGCCGACGCGGGAGCGACCATCTCACTCGACATCAACTTCCGCTCCCTGCTGTGGAGCGAGGAGGAGGCCAGGAACGCCCTGCTGCCGCTGCTGCGCCGCTGCGACCTGGTCTTCGCGGGAGTGCACGAGGCCCGGCTCGCTGTCCCCGGCACCGACGACCCCGGGGAACTCGCCCGGGGCATCCGCGACCTCGGCCCGTCCGGTGCCGTGATCAAACTGGGTGCCGAGGGAGCGTTCGCCCTCCTCGACGGACAGCCCCACCGGCAGCCCGCGATACCCGTGCGCGTGCACGACTCCGTGGGCGCGGGCGACGCCTTCGCCGCCGGATACCTCGCCGAACTGCTCGCGGGTGAGCCACCCGAGCAGCGGCTGAGGACGGCTGCCCTCCTCGGCGCCTTCGCGGTCAGCACCGCGGGCGACTGGGAGGGCCTGCCCCGCCGCTCCGAACTGGCCCTGCTCGACCACCACGACGACAACGTCCGCTGAACAGCCCCGCCATCGCCCCATCCCAAGGAAAGTCCCGCGAAGCCCATGCCCACACCTGCCTCGTCCGGCCCCCTCCTCGTCCTCACCGGCTCCTACACACCCGACACCGGGGGCGACGGCGCCGGACTCGACGTCGTGCGCTTCGATCCGGCGAGCGGCCGTCCGGCCCCCGAGAGCGGACTGCCACCGCTGCCCGTCAGCGGCGCCTCCTTCCTGGCGGCGCACCCGACCCTGGACGTCTTCTACAGCACGAACGAGACCGACCCCGGAACCGTCACCGCGGTCACCCGGCAGCCCGACGGCGCCCTGGCGGCCCTGGGCACCCCGGTCGCCGGCGGCGGGACGAACCCGTGCCATCTGACCGTCCACCCCGACGGCCGCTGGCTGCTGACCGCCAACTACGGCAGCGACACGGAACCCGGCACCGTGGCCGTGCACCGGCTCGACGAGCACGGGCGGGTGAGCGGGCCGACCGACGTCGTCGTGCACGAGGGTTCGGGCCCGGTCACCGGACGGCAGGAGGGCAGCCACGCCCACCAGGTCGTCGTCGACCCGGCGGGCCGCTTCGTGCTGGCCACCGACCTGGGCGCGGACGCGGTGTTCGCCTATGTGCTGGACACCCGCGCCGGAACGCTCGCACAGAGCGCGGTGAGCCGGCTGCGCGCGGGCTCCGGCCCCCGCCATCTCGCGTTCGCCCCCGGTGGCGAGCTGGTGTTCAGCAGCGACGAGCTCTCCTCCACCGTCACCTGCCACCACTACGACGCCCAGACGGGGATCCTGACGGAGGGCTCCGCCGTGCCCGCCACCACGGCCCAGGACGTCGACAACTATCCCGGCGGGATCGTCGCCTCGCCGTGCGGGCGCTTCGTGTGGGTGACCAACCGCGGAGCGGACACGGTGGCCGCGTTCCGGATCACCGGCTCCGGCCTGACACCGATCGGCGAGGTCCCCAGCGGCGGCACCTGGCCCCGCGGCCTCACCCTGACGGCCGGTCACCTCCTCGTCGCCAACCAGCACAGCGGCACCCTCGCCGCGCTACGGGTCCGGGACGACGGCACCCTCGAACAGCCCGCCCCGGCGGCATCCCTGCCGTCGGTGGTCTGCACGCTTCCCCTCTGAGAAGCCCGCACAACGTCCCGCACCGCATCCCACGTGAAAGGCAGCCATGTCCGCCCCCACCACGACCCCCGCACGCTTCACCCTCGACTCGGCCTTCGGGATCGGAACCGTCCACCCCCGTCTGTACGGGTCGTTCATGGAACACCTGGGCCGCTGCGTCTACAGCGGTCTGTACGAACCGGGCCACCCCGCCGCCGACCCCGCCGGCCTGCGGCAGGACGTGCTCGCGCTGATCCGGGAGCTGGGCGTCACCACCGTGCGCTACCCGGGCGGCAACTTCGTCTCCGGCTACCGCTGGGAGGACACCGTCGGACCGCGTAAGGAGCGGCCGGCACGCCTCGACCTCGCCTGGAAGACCACCGAGACCAACGAGTTCGGCCTCGGCGAGTTCATGGACTTCTGCCGCAAGACCGGCACGGAGCCCATGATGGCCGTCAACCTCGGCACCCGCGGAGTGGAGGACGCGCTACGGCTGCTGGAGTACAGCAACCACCCGGGCGGCACCGAACTGTCCGACCTGCGCATCGCCCACGGCGGTGGGGAGCCGTACGGCATCAAGATGTGGTGCCTGGGCAACGAGATGGACGGCCCCTGGCAGATCGGCCACAAGACGGCCGAGGAGTACGGGCGGCTCGCCGCCGAGACCGCCCGCGCCATGAGGATGATCGAGCCGGACCTGGAACTGGTTGCGTGCGGCAGCTCGGGCTCCGGGATGTCCACCTTCGCCGCCTGGGAGGCGACCGTTCTCGAAGCCGCGTACGACCTGGTCGACCACGTCTCGCTGCACGCGTACTACGAGGAGACCGACGGCGACCGGGACTCCTTCCTCGCCTCCGCGGTCGACATGGAGCACTTCATCGAGTCGGTCGTGGCCACCTGCGACCACGTCCGCGCCAGGCTGAAGGCGACCAAGCGCATCAACCTCTCCTTCGACGAGTGGAACGTCTGGTACCAGAGCCGGCCCAACCCGCATCACGTCGAGGAATGGCAGCAGGCGCCGCGCCTGCTGGAGGACGTCTACACCGTCACCGACGCCGTGGTGTTCGGCTCCCTGCTGATCGCCCTGCTGCGGCACGCCGACCGGGTCACCGCCGCCTCCCTCGCCCAGCTCGTCAACGTCATCGCGCCGATCATGACCGAGCCGGGCGGGCCCGCCTGGCGGCAGACCACCTTCTTCCCCTTCGCCCAGGCATCCCGGTACGGCCGCGGCCGGGTGCTGCGCGTCGAGGTGGACGGCCCCACGTACCCCACGGCCCGGTTCGGCGATGTGCCCCTGCTGCACGCCACCGCCGTGACCGACGACGAAACCGGCGCCGTCACCGTGTTCACCGTCAACCGGAGCCAGAGCGAGGCGCTGCCGCTCGAGATCGACCTGCGCGGCGTCGACGCGCACACCGTCGAGGAGCACCTGGTGCTGTCCGACGCCGACCCCGACGCCCGCAACACCCTGGACCACCCCGACCGGGTGACACCGCACCCGGCCACCGGCACCCTCGTCAAGGACGGGGTCCTGCGCGCCGGACTGGAGCCCCTGTCCTGGAACATGATCCGCCTGACACGCACGCAGAGCTGAGGCAGCGGCACGCTGCTCCGCCTCACCCCAGCGCACGGTCGAGATTGAACGCCGCGCTGATCAGGGCGAAGTGCGTGAACGCCTGCGGGAAGTTGCCCTGTTGCTCGCCGGTGTGGCTGATCTCCTCGGCGTACAGGCCCAGATGGTTGGCGTAGGTGAGCATCTTCTCGAACGCCAGCCGTGCCTCGTCCAGCCGTCCGGCGCGGACCAGTGCCTCGACGTACCAGAAGGAGCAGATGGAGAACGTGCCCTCGTCGCCCCGCAGGCCGTCCGGGCTGGCCTGTGGGTCGTAGCGGTAGACCAGGGAGTCGGAGACCAGGTCCTGGGTGAGTGCGTCCAGTGTGGACAACCACTTTGGGTCGGTGGGCGCGATGAACTTGGCCAGGGGCATCATCAGCACGGATGCGTCCAGCACGTCGCTGTCCTCGTGCTGGACGAAGGCCTGGCGCTTGGCGGACCAGCCGCGCTGCATGATCCGCCGGTAGATGGTGTCGCGGCACTGCAGCCAGCGCACCATGTCGGCGGGCAGGCTGCGGCGTCGGGCCATCCGGATGGCCCGTTCGATCGCCACCCAGCACATCAGCCGCGAGTACAGGAACTTCTTGCGGCCGCCGCGGGTCTCCCAGATGCCCTCGTCCGGTTGGTCCCAGTGGTCACAGACCCAGTCCACCAGCGCGCAGACCTGGTCCCACTGGTCGCTGGAGATGGGCTGCGCCCACTTGTCGTAGAGATAGATGGAGTCGATCAGGGCGCCGTAGATGTCGAGCTGGAGCTGGTCGGCGGCCGCGTTGCCGACCCGGACCGGCGCGGAGCCCTGATGGCCCTCGAGATGGTCGAGTTCGTACTCGGGCAGGTCGCTGCGGCCGTCGATGCCGTACATGATCTGCAGCGGGCCGGACGGTCCGCCGTCGCCGGGTGTGATGTGCCGGGTCACGAACTTCATGAACGCCTCGGCCTCGTCGGCGAACCCGAGCCGCAGCATGGCGTAGACGCAGAAGGCCGCGTCGCGCACCCACACATAGCGGTAGTCCCAGTTGCGTTCGCCGCCCAGCCGCTCGGGCAGGCTGGTCGTCGGCGCCGCCAGGATCGCGCCGGTCGGGGCATAGGTGAGCAGCTTCAGAGTGAGGGCGGAGCGGTGCACCATCTCCCGCCAGCGACCGCGGTAGCGGGACTGGTGCAGCCAGCGCCGCCAGTACTCCACCGTGGCGGCGAACTGTTTCTCGGCCTCGACACGTGCGCACATGCGCGGCGCCAGATGGTCACCGACCTGGTCCAGGGCGAACACCGTCGACTCGCCCTCGGCGAGTTTGAAGTCCGCCCACACGTCCCGGTCGTCGCCTTCCAGCGGGACGGTGGCGGTCAGGGCCAGTGACAGGTCGGCGGACTCGAAGACCGCCACGTCACCGAGCAGCCGCAGAGTGTGCGGCTGCCTGCCGTAGTCGAACCGTGGAGCCACCCGTACGCGGAAGGGCAGGGAGCCCCGCACGCACAGGACCCTCCGGATGAGTCGGTGGCGTTCGGTCTCGACCGATGCCGCCCCGACGGGCATGAAGTCCTGCACCTCGCCGACGCCGTCCTCGGTGAAGAACCGCGTGATCAGGACATTGGTGTCGGGGAAGTAGAACTGCTTCGTGCGGCCCGGCACGGTCGCGGCGAGTTCGAAGCACCCGCCCCGCTCGGTGTCCAGGATGGCGCCGAAGACGCTCGGGCAGTCGAAGGAGGGGCAGCAGTACCAGTCGATGGTGCCGTTGCTTCCCACCAGGGCGACGGTGCGCATGTCACCGATCAGACCGTGGTCGGCGATCGGCAGGTACCGGGAGCGCCCGGGCCCGTACTGCTCGCTCGGCGTTTCGGCCATCGCAGCCTCCCTGACCACCGGATACGCGCACCGCAGGTCCCAGGGTAGGCGCAAGGCGAGGGGGCGGCACGGGGAGCGGATCCGCGCCCGGCCTCGGGGTCCTCAGGCCGTGATCACGCGGACGCCCGCCTCCTCGAACCGCCGCACCGTGTCCGCCCCGGCCGCCGTGTCCGTGACCAGGGTGTCCACCGCCTCCACCGCGCAGATCCGCGCGAAGGCGCGCTGCCCCAGCTTGCTCGAGTCCGCCGCGACGACCACGCGCGCGGCGCGCTCGCACAGCACACGGTTGATCGCTGCCTCCGCCTCGTCGTGCGCCGCCGCGCCGTGCGTGACGTCCAGGGCCACGACGCCGAGCACGGCCACGTCCAGGGTGATCTGGCCGAGTACGCCGTCCGCGAGCGGACCGATCAGCTCGTACGACTGCGGTCGCGCGACCCCGCCGGTGACCACGATCTTGAACTGGGGACGCACGGCCAGCTCGTTGGCGATGTTCAGCGCGTTGGTGACGATCGTCAGCGCGGGGGAGCCCGACGTCAGGTCGCCGCGCACCGCGAGCGCCCGCGCCACCTCGGTGGTGGTGGTGCCGCCGGTGAGACCCACCGCCTCGCCGGGCGTGATCAGGCCGGCCACCGCATGTGCGATGCGCTGCTTCTCCGAGGCGCGGCGGGCGGTCTTGTAGCGCAGCGGCAGTTCGTAGGAGACCCCGTGCACCACCGCGCCGCCCCGGGTGCGCACCAGCATCTGCTGCTCCGCGAGCTGGTCGAAGTCGCGTCGGATCGTCGCGGCCGACACCCCGAGCCCGGCCGCCGCCTCCTCGACCTCCAGCCGGCCCCGCTCGACGAGCAGCTCCAGCAGCGCCTTCCAGCGGGCGTCGCGGGACATCCCACTCTCCGTTTCCTCGGCCTTGCGGGTGACCCTAGCGCACAGCACTTCCGTCGCCATGCTTGATCCTGCTCGAAATCTGGCTCTATCTTGCAAGAACAAGCATTACCGGCATTGCTGGGAGGGCGCGGCATGACATACGTCGAGCAGGAGCTGACCAGCCAGCCCGAGTGCTGGACGCGCGCCGCCGAGAGCGCGCAGGGCCACAAGGACGCGCTGCCGGCGGCGGGGGAGCGGGTGGCGATCGTGGGGTGCGGGACCTCGTTCTTCATGGCGCAGTCCGCCGCCGCGCTGCGTGAGCGGTCCGGGCAGGGCGAGACGGACGCCTTCGCCGCCTCCGAGTTTCCGCACGGCCGGGCCTACGACCGGGTCGTCGCACTCACCCGGTCCGGGACCACCACCGAGGTCCTCGACCTCCTCCGCCGGCTCCGCGGTCGGCTGCGGACCACCGCGATCACCGCCGATACGCGCACGCCCGTGACGGACTGCGCCGACGAGGTGGTGGAGCTCGGCTTCGCCGACGAACGCTCCGTCGTCCAGACCCGGTTCGCCACCACCGCCCTCACCCTGCTCCGCGCCCACCTCGGCCTGCACTCGGACGCCGTGGTCGCCGACGCCCGCACCGCCCTGGAGTCCCCGCTGCCCGACGGGCTCGTCCGGCGCACGCAGTTCACCTTCCTGGGGTGCGGCTGGACCGTCGGACTCGCCCACGAGGCCGCGCTGAAACTGCGGGAGGCCGCGCAGGCGTGGACGGAGGCGTACCCCGCGATGGAGTACCGGCACGGCCCCATCAGCATCACCACGCACACCACCGCGACCTGGATGCTCGGCGAGGCACCCGACCGACTGGCCGCACAGGTCCGGGAGACGGGAGGGCTGTGGGTGGCCGGCGGCCTCGACCCGCTCGCCGAACTCCTCCGTGTCCAGCGGCTCGCCGTCGCCCTCGCCGCCGCCCGCCGACTCGATCCCGACCGGCCGCGCCATCTGACCCGCTCGGTGATCCTCGCACCCGATTCCCGCGCCAGGTGAGAAGGAGGAGCCGTGCCCCTCGCCCCCACCGGTGAGCTGATCGCCGCCGCCGCAGCGGCGGGCGGTGCCGTCGCCGCGTTCAACGTCATCACCCTCGAACACATCGAGGCCGTGATCGCGGGCGCGGAGGCCGCGGACACGCCCGTCGTGCTCCAGGTCAGCGAGAACGCCGTCAAGTACCGCTACGGGCGGCTCCTCCCGCTCGCCCGTGCCGCCGCCGCGGCCGCCGCGCGTGCCGCCGTGCCCGTCGCCCTCCACCTCGACCACGTCCAGAGCGACGACCTGCTCCGCCAGGCACCCGGCGCCGGGTTCGGCTCCGTGATGTACGACGCGGCCCGGCTGCCGTACCAGGAGAACCTCACCGCGACCCGGGCCGCCGCCGACTGGGCGCATGCCCAAGGGCTGTGGATCGAAGCGGAGTTGGGACAGGTGGGCGGCAAGAACGGCGAACCGCCGCCCGGCCCGCACACACCCGGCGCCCGTACCGACCCGGCCGAGGCCGCCGCCTTCGTGGCGGACACCGGTGTCGACGCGCTGGCCGTCGCCGTCGGCAGCACGCACGCGATGACCACGCGCACGGCCGCACTCGACCACGCCCTGATCGAACGGCTCGGTGCCGCCCTCGACGTACCGCTCGTGCTGCACGGCTCGTCCGGACTGCCGGACCACGAACTGACCGCGGCCGTCGCGGGCGGCATCACGAAGGTCAACATCGGCACCGCCCTGAACGTCGCGATGACCGACGCGATCCGGGAGTTCCTCGCCGGGCGGCCCGAGGCGGTCGACTCGCGCGGCTACCTCGGCGTGGGACGGGAGGCGATGGCCCGGACCGTGACCCGTCTCGTGACCGTGCTGCGAAACGGCGGCACTCCCGCATCGGAGCCCCCGCCCCCGTAGGCGTGCCCCCGGCACGCTCCACGCGGAAGACGGTGGCGGGTTCGGCTACTTCTTGACCGCCTTCAGCACGACGAACTTGGGGCCGCTCGCTACCAGTTCGCTGTTGCCGAAGAGGCGGCGCAGTTTCACGTGGTAGCCCAGATGACGGTTCCCGATCACCCACAGCTCGCCGCCGGGCCGCAGGGCGCGCCGCGCGCCGGTGAACATGCGCCAGGCGGTGGCGTCCGTCGTCGCCTGGTGGGAGTGGAACGGCGGGTTGTTGAGGACGAGGTCGACGCTCGCGGCGGGCGCCCCGGACAGACCGTCACCGACCCGGAACGCAGCCCGCCCCCGGGCGTTGTCCCGGTAGGTCGCCTCCGCCGAGGCCACCGCCTGGTACGACTCGTCGGTGAACAGCACCTCGGCCTCGGGATCGGCCAGCGCGGCCGCCAGCCCCACGATGCCGTTGCCGCAGCCGAGGTCCACGATCCGCTCGGCGCCCCGGCCGCGCGGAAGGTGCTGGAGGAAGAAACGGGTGCCGATGTCGAGGCGGTCGGCGCAGAAGACGCCCGCGTGGTTGGTGACGGTCCGACCGGACAACGAGCCGATGCCGTCAGGGAGTCGGTAGCGGTACGGCCACGGGTTGCTGCCCCGGTCGAGGTCCGGATCCGGGGTGCAGAAGATCAGCCGGGCCTTTTGCTCGGCGAGCGAGGTACGGGTAGGCCCGAGGACGCGCTCGAACAGTTCCAGCGTCGAGGTGTGGATCTCCTTGACCATGCCGGTGCCGATCACCACCGTCCCCTCGTGCACACCGGGCGCCAGCCGGTGCAACTGGTCCTCCAGCAACGCGAGACTCTTCGGGACACGGATCAGGAGCACGTCCACCCGGGACGGCGGGTCGTCCCGGGTGCTGAGCAGCCGGACGGCGCCCGCGTCGACACCGTTGCGCGCGAGGTTCGCGCGGGTCGCCTCCTGCGCCAGGAACGAGTCGGTGATCTGAGTCGGGCGGTGCGCCGCGAGCGCCGTGGTGAGCGCACCCCACCGGTCGCCGACGATGACGACCGTACCGTCGAGCGGGGCGCCGCTCGACGCGAGGTGCCGCAGCAGATACGCGTCGGAGGCGTCCCAGGCGCGCAGCCGGTCGCGGGGGTCCTCCGGGAAGCGGGCCAGCGCGCACTCGCCCCACGGCGTGGTCAATCGGTCGTTCATGGTGCGTCCAGGCTAGCCGAGCCGCAGGTGGGGCCCCGTCCCGGTGGGTCGGATACGTGATGATGGAGCCATGGACGCCGAGCTGTTCCCGCGGAGCCGCGCACAGGTCGCCCCCGGTGCGGTCCATGTGCCCGACTGGCTGGACGGGGACCGTCAGCAGCGGCTCCTGGACGCCTGCCGGGAGTGGGCCCGCCCGCCGGCCGGACTGCGGACCGTGCGCACGCCCGGCGGGGGCACGATGACCTCGCGGCAGGTCTGCCTCGGCTGGCACTGGTATCCCTACGGGTACGCCCGCACGGTCGTCGACGGCGACGGCGCCCCCGTGAAGCCGTTCCCGGACTGGCTCGCCGCACTGGGCCGCGAGGCGGTCGAGGCCGCCCTGGGCCCGCGGGCGGTGCCGTGGGAGCCGTACGACATCGCCCTGATCAACTTCTACGAGGCGGACGCCCGTATGGGGATGCACCGCGACAGCGACGAGACGTCCGACGCCCCGGTGGTGTCGCTGAGTCTCGGCGACACCTGCGTCTTCCGTTTCGGCAACACCGAGACGCGCACCCGCCCTTACACGGACGTGGAGCTGCGCAGCGGGGACCTGTTCGTCTTCGGCGGACCGGCGCGGCTCGCCCACCACGGGGTGCCGAAGGTACGGCCGGGGACCGCGCCGCCCGCGTTGGGGCTGACGGGCCGGCTGAACATCACCCTCAGGGTCAGCGGCTTCGGCCGGGACCCGCAGCGGATCATGGGAGACTCCCCCTCATGAGCGGTAAGGCGGGTCCCCGGGCGGTAGGGGAAGGGAACACACGGACACGGCTGGACCGCGGGCGCGGCGCGCTCGGACCCGCGCTGGAGCTGGTGCACACCGGCCGTGCGCCGACGCGCGCCGTGCTCACCGCCGAGCTGGGCGTCACCCGGGCGACCGCCGGAGCGGTGGCCGCCGAACTGGAGGCGCTCGGCCTGATCCGCGTCGACGCCCACCCGGGGCCGCCGCCGGGACGCAGGGCGGCCCTCGCACCGGCTGGAGATCGCCGAGGACGGACCCGTGGCGCTCGCCGCCCAGGTGCACGCCGACGGCTTCCGGGCCGCGCTCGTCGGCCTCGGTGGCAGCATCGTCGCGACCGCCCCCGGCTGCGAGACCGTCGACGCCGACCCGGCCAAGGTGCTCGGCTCGGTGGTCGAAGCGGGCGCCGAACTGCTGCGCGAGACCGGGCGGCGCTGTGTGGGCGCCGGGCTCGCCGTGCCGTCCGCGGTCGCCGAGCCGGAGGGCCTGGCGCTCAACCCGCTGCACCTCGACTGGCCGGCGGGAGCACCCGTACGGGAGATCTTCGCCGAGCGGGTGCGCGCCGCCGGCATCACGGGGCCCGCCTTCGCCGCCAACGACATCAACCTGGCCGCGCTCGCCGAGCACCGCCACGGCGCGGGCCGCGGCTCCAGGGACCTGCTGTGCGTGGCCACCGGGCACCGGGGCGTGGGCGGCGCGCTGGTGCTCGACGGACGGTTGCACACGGGCAGTTCGGGTCTGGCGCTCGAGGTCGGCCACCTCACCGTGAACCCGGAGGGCCGCCCCTGCCACTGCGGCAGCCGTGGCTGTCTCGATGTGGAGGCGGACCCGCTGGCCTTCCTGGCGGCGGCCGAGCGCGAGGCCGGTCCCGAGGTCTCACAGCTTCAACAGGCCAACGACCTCATCCGCACCGCGTACGCCACCGACCCGGCCGTCCGCGGCGCCGTCGAGCTGCTGATCGACCGGCTAGGCCTCGGTCTCGCCGGCCTCGTCAACATCCTCAACCCGGACCGCATCATCCTCGGCGGGCTGCACCGCACCCTGCTCGACGCCGACCCCGAGCGGCTGCGCGCCGTCGTCGCCGACCGCAGCCTGTGGGGTCGCAGCGGCCAAGTCCCCGTCCTCGCCTGCACACTCGACCACAACAGCCTGGTCGGAGCGGCGGAGCTGGCGTGGCAGCCGGTACTGGACGACCCACTGGCCGCCCTCACCTGACGCCGCGTCAGGCACCGCCCGGGGTTTCGCCGGCTGGGCCGTGTGCGGCAGGTGCGGGCGCACCCCGGCGGACCAGGTACTGCGCCACCCCGTCGCCGAGCGACCAGTCGGCGGATTCGTTCTCGGTCACGGTGACGAACACGTTGCGCGGCTCGGTTCCCGCGTACGTCTGGGCGAGTTCGGCGATCCGCCGGTACAGGGCCTGCTTGCGCTCGGGCGGACGCCCGGAGCGCATGGTGATCGCGACGTACACGATGCCCTCGTCACGGTGCACGCCCAGGTAGTCGTCGTAGCGCAGCGTGCTGCGGGTGCCGTCGTGGCCGGTGAGGACCTGGAAACGGTCGTCGGGCGGGATGCCGAGCGTCTCGACCAGGGCGTCGTGCACGGCACGGCCGAGCGCGTCGAGCCGCTCGGGGCCGGCGCCCAGGGCGTCTACACGTACGAAGGGCATGGGCTCGTGTTCCTTTCTCAGGCGGCTGCGGCACGGCGGGGCCTCGCGACCAGTTCGCCGCCGCAGTTGGGACAGACGTGCCGCATGGCCTCGCTGCACGGCTCGCAGAACGTGCACTCGTACGAGCAGATGCGGGCGGGCCCGTCGTGCGGCAGCGCGGCGGTCTCGCAGCGTTCGCAGTGGTCACGCATCTCCAGGGCCATGTCGTCGCCTTTCGTCCGGGACCTGTTCCTTCACATCCTCCGGTCCGCCACGCAGGCCGAAAGCGCCGGCAGGGACAATGCTCGACACGATCGGGCCATGGGCGGGTCCGCGGCGCTCAGCGCCAGTCCACGCCGAAGGCATGGCCGGGGTTCTCCGTGAGGATGCGGTGCACCAGCTCCTCGCCCAGGGCGACTTCGAGCCTCGGCCGCACGCGGCGCAGCAGATACGGCATGCCGGGGCCGCCGGCCACGGAGCGGGCCGCGGCGGTGGTCGTGTCGCCGCCGAGCAGCAGCCGGTCGCCGAAGCCGGCGTCGGCCAGGGCCCGTACCGCGTCCGGCATCCGCCAGTCCGTGGCGTGGTTCGCCCGTGACGGACCGTCGAACGCCAGGTAGGCGCCGGATTCCGCGGCCTGGCGGTGCACGACGGAGTCCGGGTTGCGGTTGAGGTGCCCGAGGATCACCCGGTGGGCCGGGACCGCCAACTCGTCGCACAGCAGGTCCAGTACGTCGAGCACGCCCGTGCCCAGCTCATGGTGGACCGCGATCGGCGCGCCCGTCGCGTGGTGCGCCTCCGCCGCCGCGGTCATCGTCCAGCGGGCGTGCGCGTCGAGGGCGTGGAAACCGCCGGCGATCTTGATCAGCCCTGCTCTGATCCCGGACGTGCCGATGCCCTCGGTGAGTTCGTGGACGAAGACGTCGGCCAGCCGGTCGCGCAGGCCGGCGAGCGTGCCGTCGTCGTAGTGGACGGACTGGTGCAGTCCGGTCGCGGCGACCAGGTGCACACCGGTCTCCCGGGACAACGGCGGTAGGTCGGCGGCGCGCCGGCCCAGGCCGTACGGGGTCCACTGCACGACGGCCGAGCCGCCCTGGGCGCGGAACGCGGCCAGCTCGGCCCGGGCCGCGGACACGCTGCGCAGCTCCTGGCCCGGCAGTTGCGGACTGGCGAAGAACAGGTGGTCATGGGCGTCGCACACGCCCAGGTCCTCGGGACGCACGTCGCCGAGGACCGTACGGACGAAGCTCACCACTGCCGCCCCCGCGGCAGCTCACCCCGTCCGGGCGCCGACATGTGCAGCACCTGGAACACGTCGCCTTCGGCCTTCGGCGTGTCGTGCTCCCAGAGCGAGAAGTGGACCAACTCCCAGCCCCGCGTGTCGACGGCCGCCGCCGCGAGCACCGCACCGTCGTCCCCGGCCAGCCGCCCGGCCTCGCGCACCGCGTCCTCCATGACCTCGGACAGATGGACGCCGTCGGGCACCGCTTGACGCCGGCGCACCGCCACGACGGCGGGGGAGTCCGCGGCCACGCCCTCCTCGTATGCCAGCCCCGTCCATTGCCGGACCACCGGCCGCCCGAAGTCGCCCACGAGCCCCTGGAAGGCGCCTCCCCACAGGAAGGTGTTCATGCCCTCCACGGTGTTCCACAGATAGAACGGCGCGTACTGGTTGACCGGAGAGCCGTGCACGCCCCGCTCACGCATCAGGTACGCCTTGAAGCCGAGGCCGTCCCAGTCGTCGAGCAGATGCCCGATGCGGGAGACGCGGTCTCGGATGATCCCCATGTCGTAGTCGGCGGGCAGGGCCAGTTCGTACTGCATGGCATGCATCGTCAACAGCTCCTAAGAGGTCGGTCGGAGAAGGGCGAGCAGACCTCGCACCCCCGCGTCGAAAGCCGCCGGTGAACCCGAGGCGCGGGCCAGCACATAGCCGCCCTGCACCGTCGCGAGGATCGTCGCCGCGATCTCCTCCGCGTCCAGGGACTGCCCGAACTGGCCTTGCTCCTTGCCCTCTTCGACGATTCCGGCCAGCTGCTCGCGCAGCCAGTCGATCGTCTCGTCGACGGGCGCCCGCAGCTCGTCGCTCGCCACCACGTCCGGGTCCATCGTCAGCCGACCGATCGGGCAGCCGCGCAACACGTCGCGTTCGCGCCGCAGATACGCCTGGATCCGCTCGTACGGTGTCCCGGGCCCGTCGAGCACGCCCTGTGCGGTGGCGCGCATCTCCTCGGCGGTGCGCCGGATGGCGGCCAGCGCCAGGTCCGGCTTGCCCTTGAAGTGGTGGTACATGCTGCCCTGCCCGGCGCCCGAGCGCTCCAGGATCGCCTTGGGGCTGGTGCCCACGTATCCGCGCTCCCACAGCAGCTCGCGGGTGGACTCGATCAGTCGCTCCGGTGTGCCCATCCGAGCACTGTACATACTGGTAGGTACAGAAGTCGACCTGCCGAACCGCCTCTCGAACCCCGCTCGTGAGGGAGCAGCGCCGAACGCCCGCCTACTCCCCGGGAGGTACGCGCACTGCCCTCGGCCGTACGACGACCCGGACCCCCTACCGGAGCCAGTCTCGAGGCATCACCCGACAACCCACCGAGGGAGATGGCCTCACGATGCAGACCCTGGCTCACTGGGACGGCGGCCCCGGCCCGTGGATCCTGTTCTTCCCGCTGATCTGGGCGGCCGTCGTCGTCGGCGCCGTCACCGTCCTGCGCCGCACCGCCCGGCGCGGCCGCGGCGGCCCCTGGCGCCCGATGGACGGCCGCCCCACAGGCGACTCGCCGATCGCGGTGCTCGGGCGCCGCTTCGCCTCCGGAGAGATCGACGAGGACGAGTACTGGCGCCGCCTCTCCGTCCTGGACGAGCAGTTCGGCCGCACCGGCAAGGGCGGTCCCGCATGACCGCGGCGACCGGCACGCGAACGGCCGCCCGGGTCGTCGACGCCGTCAAGGTCCACGGCAGCGGTGACACCGCCGTGCGGGCCCTGGACGAGGTGAGTTCCGGCTTCCCGGCCGACCGTTACACCGTGGTCACCGGTCTCTCGGCGTCCGGCCGGTCCACGCTGCCGCACTGCTCGGCGGGCGGCCCGCCTTGATGTCCTGCGGGCCATCGCCACGGAACGACCCGGCCGGTACGCACCGGGAAGAGGGTCACCGCCCGGTCAGCCGGCAACGGCGGACCGGGCGGGAGCATGGCGGGTAGTGTGCTCGTCGACCGCCGACCCATGGGCGGGCGCCTCGAGAGCACGTTCGTACGGGGTACGGCTGCGCACGGGCCCGGCCGGCGCCGCCGACGGCGCGGGAAGCGTGAACCAGACGACCTTCCCCGAATCGCCGTCCGGACGCGCACCCCAGCTGGCGGCCACAGCGGCGACCATCGCCAGCCCGCGTCCGCTGGTGGCGGAGGGATCCGGCGCGCGCAACTCCGGCAGGCGCGGATCGTGGTCGTGCACCGAGACGGTGAGCCGGTCGAGCAGCAACTCCATCTCCACGGTGCACGTCTTGTCGGGCTGGGCATGCAGGTGGACGTTGGTCAACAGCTCCGTCACACCGAGCGCGGCCCGGTCGATCAAGGAATCGAGATGCCAGTAGCGCAACTGCGCCGATACGATTCTGCGGACCTGGCCGATCCGCGACGGCAGGGCTTGGAGCTCCACCGTGCAGTGCCTGCTTGGCTGGCTGATCACGGCTGCGACTCCCCGAATTGAGGTCCGGAAGAAGACACGGAGATCGGATCCAGCAGGGTGGCCGGGTGTGCACGCCGCCTGCTGTGCGGCTGAGTACTCCGGCCGCCTGGTGCGGAACGGCTTCGTACGGGGGCCGCCCGCTGTCGTGACCGGCGGCTGGTTCTTCAGCGTAATCGCCGGTAAACCGAGAGTGATGTGAGACCAGAGTGACGCAGGGCACGCCGCGCCGCAACTCACGCCGCGCTCAGCCGCCGCGACCTGCCGCCTTGCGGACCGCCTCGATGAACCGCCGCGCCGACGGCGGCCCCGGCTGACCCGGCGCCGGGTCGTGATCACCGAGCGTCAGTGAATAGCGGGTGCCGTTGAGATCCGCCAGCGCCCGGTCCTCGGGCGCGAACCAGGGCTGGGACGCACGCACCGCCTGCACCGGCGCGCTGTCGATCTCGCTGCCGTAACTGGTGAGCAGTCGCAGCCTGCCGTCGCTGATCCGGACCTGCCCGGCCCGGGTGAGCGACCGCAGCCCCTTCCCGATCCGCACACCCGTGGCCGTGAACTCCGGCTCCGCCATGATGTCCGCCCCCTTGTGCGTTCGGCTGGCCCCGCCGCGGATCCCGCCCGGCGGCGCGATCCCGCGATCTCGATCGAGAGTTCGGTCGTGATCCAGTGTGCATCCCCGGCTCGGACGGGTCTCCCGTGCGGAGTCCGCCGCACCGGCTCCCGTCCCGCCGTGCAGTCTGCCCCGGCCCAGCGCGTCGCACCAGTGCGCACACCGAGGCGGCGGCAGCCGGCCGGCGCACTCGCGCGGATGCGCCCCCACGGATTTCCGCCTGTTCCCCGCTCCCTTCCCAGGTGCGCCTTTGGGTGGCTCAAAGATGCGTTTATGCAGGTGAGAAGGCATGTGAAAGGTGCCTATGATGCAGAGGTCCGACCGAGTGATCCGGACATCTGCACGCCCCGGTAAGGAGTCCCGCCGTGAGTACCTCCCAGATGACCCGACCCGGCGAGACCCTCGACGTGGACCGCAGTGAGCCCGAATACCGGGCCTGGCTGAAAGCGGCCGTCCGCAAGGTCCAGGCCGACGCCAACCGTTCCGCCGACACGCATCTGCTGCGCTTCCCGCTGCCCGAGCACTGGGGCATCGACCTGTATCTGAAGGACGAGTCGACCCACCCCACGGGCAGCCTCAAGCACCGTCTGGCGCGTTCGCTGTTCCTGTACGGGCTGTGCAACGGCTGGATCCGGCCGGGCCGCCCGGTGATCGAGGCGTCCAGCGGTTCCACGGCCGTCTCGGAGGCCTACTTCGCGAAGCTCATCGGCGTGCCCTTCGTCGCGGTCATGCCGCGCACGACGAGCGCCGAGAAGTGCCGCCTGATCGAGTTCCATGGCGGGCGGTGCCACTTCGTGGACGACCCGCGCACGATGTACGAGGCCTCGGCCGCCCTCGCGGAGGAGACCGGGGGGCACTACATGGACCAGTTCACCTACGCGGAACGGGCCACGGACTGGCGCGGCAACAACAACATCGCCGAATCCGTCTTCCGCCAGCTGGAGTTGGAGCGGTTTCCGGAGCCCGCGTGGATCGTCGCCACGGCCGGCACCGGCGGCACCTCGGCGACCATCGCGCGGTACGTGCACTACATGGGGTACGACACCCGCGTCTGTGTCGCCGACCCGGAGAACTCCTGCTTCTTCGAAGGGTGGACGACCGGCGATCCGGAGGTCACCTGTGACCGCGGCTCGCGGATCGAGGGCATCGGCCGGCCCCGGATGGAGCCCAGCTTCGTACCCGGCGCCATCGACCGGATGATGAAGGTCCCGGACGCGGCCGCCGTCGCCGCGGTACGGGCCCTGGAGCGGGGGATCGGCCGCAAGGCGGGCGGCTCGACCGGCACGGGCCTGTGGGGCGCGCTGAAGATCGTCGCTGAGATGGTGGCCGACGGGCGCACGGGCAGCGTGGTCACCCTGCTGTGCGACCCGGGGGACCGTTATCTGGACAAGTACTACTCGGACGTGTGGCTGGCCGAACAGGGACTGGACATCGCACCGTACGCCGCGGCGATCGAGTCACTGCTGCGGACGGGGGTCTGGCCGGGCTGATCCCGGCCGGTGCCTCGGTGGCGCGGCCGGGGGCCCCGCTCGAAGAGCTCGGGGAGTGCGTCTCAGGCGTCGCGAGCCCGGCGCCCGTCCTGTCCGGAGCTCTGATCCGCGAGCCTGCGGTCCAGTGCCGTCACCGCGCCGCGGAACACCCGTGCCAGGGCACCACGCGACAGCCTCACCAGCAGGCGGAAGAGCGCGTTGCCGTCGGCCGCCCACGTCCACTGCACACGGGTGCCCGTACCGACGGGGGTGAGCCGCCACTCCTCGAGCAGCGCGCGGACGCCCGGGACGGTCGCCTCGTCGACCCGGTACGCGTACAGCTCGTCGGGCTCGGCCGCGACGATCGTCTCGCGGAAGCGGGTGCCGCCGGCGAGACGCACCTTGCGTCCCGCGCCCTCGTCGATGAGACCTATGGACCTCACCGCGGGAAACCAGTCGCTCCAGCCGGGGACGTCGTCGGCGAGGGCCCGAAAGACCGCCTCGGGTGCGGCGGCCATCTCCCCGGCGAACACGAGCCGCACGGGAGCGGTCCGCGTGAACGCGAGTCCCACCGGGCGCAGGCGGTGTGCCATGGACGGAACCTCCTCGCGGGACGTGCGCGAACGGAAGCCGGCTGCGTTCAGCCTAGCTGACGTGGTGTCAGCTGTCTGTTCCTTCCTCGGACTCTCCCGCGACCACCAGCCGCCGCAGGTGCTCCGAGATCTCCGTCCGCGCGTCCGTCGGCAGTCCCGCGTCGGTCACCAGCGTGTCGACCTCCTCCAGCGCGGCGAACGAACTCAGGCCCACCGTGCCCCACTTGGTGTGGTCGGCGACCACCACCACACGCCGTGCGGACTGCACGAGCTGCCGGTTGGTCTCGGCCTCCGCCAGGTTCGGCGTCGACAGGCCCGCCTCCAGCGATATGCCGTGCACCCCGAGGAACAGCACGTCGAAGTGGAGGGAGGCGATCGCCCGGTCGGCGACGGGGCCCACCAGCGAGTCGGACGGGGTGCGCACACCGCCGGTGAGGACGACCGTGGCCGCGCCCTGCCGCTGGCCCGAGGTGCGCTGCGCGGCGTGGAAGACGTCGGCCACCCGCACCGAATTGGTGACGACGGTCAGATCCGGCACGTCGAGCAGGTGCTGGGCCAGCGCGTACGTCGTCGTGCCGCCGGACAGCGCGATCGCCGTGCCCGGAGTGACCAGCTCGGCCGCGGCCCGGGCGATGTCCTCCTTGGCCGTCAGCTCCAGGCCCGACTTCGCCTCGAACCCCGGTTCGTGCGTACTGGCCTCCACCACGGGCACCGCGCCGCCGTGCACCTTCTCCAGCACGCCCTGGCGGGCGAGTGCGTCGAGATCGCGGCGGACCGTCATGTCGGAGACGCCGAGCTTGCGCGTCAGCTCGTTCACGCGGACACCGCCGCGTCGTCGCACCTCGTCCAGGATCAGGGCACGGCGCTGCTCCGCGAGGAGGTTCTGATTCTCGCTCACGTCCGCTCCGTCCCCTTTCATCCCACCACATCCCACATGTCGCCTATACCGGCTCCGACGAGGTCATTGTCCCGCCGCCGGCACCGCGGACGCCCCATCCTCGCACGGCCTCGCCGCAGGTGGCGCCATCGCCCGTCACCTGGGATCCTTCCGTCCTCCCCGCCGCTGTCACACATATCGGGGAGATTCCGCGCCGGCAGGTGTGCGCCGCCGGCACAGCGGAGATCCTGTCGCTGCCCGGACACACCGTACGCAGCGCGGGGGAAGAGCGGAACAGTGGAACGTGCACGGGAACACGAGGGGGAGTGCGGCGACTTCGCAGAGCCGTCCGCGCCGGCCCTGGAACTCCTGGTCCACGGAGTCGGCGGCACCACGCCCGAGGCGATGCTCGGCGATCCGCGCACGGTGAGGATCACCGGTGACGAGACGGCCGCGGTGTACCGGCGCGCCGACGACGCCGACGCGGAACGGCGGCCCGGCGAAAACCGCGATCAGCCGGTGCCCGAGGCATACGTCTGGTGCAACCTGACCTCCGGGAACGCCGCTCGCGCCCTGTGGCTGTTGCTGCTGCCGTTCATGGTCGCCAATCTCGCCCACTGGATGCGCCCCACGACCATCGGCCGACGGCGGACCGTCCGCCTGTACGGAGTGATCGTCCGGCTCGTCGGGCTCTCCCTGACCGTGCTGCTGGTCGCCGCCGCCTGCGAGGTCGCCCTGGACCTGGTGGCCTGGCAGTGCGCGGGCACGCGCGCGTGCGCCGGGCGGCACACCTGGCTCGGCTTCCTCTCGCCCGCCGTCTCCGGCCACGGCTGGTGGAGCCGGCCCGGCTGTCGCCTCGCCCTGGCGTCGCTGATGCCGACGGCGCTCACCTGCCTGCTGTGGTACCTGTCGCACCGCACGTGGAGCGCCTACGAGTCCCAGCAGCCGATCTCTCGCGATCCCGGGACCGACGACGAGTCCCACCGTCTCCCGCTCGGCCGCCCCGGGTTCTGGTACGGGCGCCGACTGGTGGCCCGGCTGCGCGCCGCGCACACCGCCGCCGGCTTCCTGACGGTCACGGCGGCGCTCGGCGGCAGCGCCGCCCGCTACGACCGCCGCCACGGCTCGGTGGAGCTGGAAGCGCTGGGCTGGCTGCTGCACCTGGTGTTCCTCGGGGGTGCTGTGGTCGTGCTGTGGGTGGTGTGCCGCCGGGGGCGCTCGGAGAACCGGCTCGACAAGGATCTCGACCGGGCACTGGTGCGATGGCTGCCCGCCGGCGCCCTCGCCCTGCTCGTCCTGACCATGGTCTACGCCGCCTGGTCCCGTCCCGGCTGGCGCTCGACGGGCCGGCTGCCCGGCGAGGCGGCGTTCGGCGCGCTCACCTTGGTACAGGGTCTCCTCGTCATCGCGCTCGGTGCCGTCGCGCACGTCCTGTACCGCACCCACCCCGACACACGCACCGCGATGCGTGGACTGGCCGGACCCGCCGTCGCGCTGCTGGCCTGCGCGCTCGGCGGTGTGATGTCCGGCGGCGTGGCCCAGCGGGTCGCCGACTGGCTGGACGGCCCCGGGCACGGCCTCGCCGGCCCGCCCGCGCTGCTGACCTGGCAGGCGTCCACGATCCCGCCCCTGCTGCTCGTCCTGCTCCTCCTCGCCGTCCGGCTGGCCTGGCGCACCCGGCTGCTACGCCGCGCCGAGACGGTCGCGGTCGAGGCGGAGTACCCGGGGGAGTCCAGGGACACGGCCCGCACGCTGCGGATCGCGCACACGCGCGCGATGGCCGCCCTCACCGACCGGGCACCGCTCGTCGTCGCCGTCACCTCCGCCATGACCCTGATCCTGGGCGCCGCCGCCCTGGCGGGGGCCTTCGCCACCGGCGACACTCCGGGAGGAGCCGCACGCGGCAGCCCACCGTTCGTCCGGGCCGCCGCCGAGACCTGCCAGGCCCTCGGCTCCTGGCTGATCGGCATCGGCTTCCTGCTCTTCGTCACCTGGGGGCGCCGCGCCTACAAGGACGCCTCCGCGCGCCGCACCATCGGCATCCTGTGGGACGTCGGCACGTTCTGGCCGCGCGCCGCCCACCCCTTCGCACCGCCCTGCTACGCCGAGCGCGCCGTGCCCGACCTGACCTGGCGCATGGCCACCTGGACGGGCTCCACCGGGGGGCGCCTGGTCCTGTCCGGGCACTCCCAGGGCAGCGTGCTGGCGGCGGCCGCGGCCCGGCAGCTGGGGCCCTCCGTACGCAGGCGGGTGGCCCTCCTGACGTACGGCTCGCCCCTGGAGCGGCTCTACGGACGCTGGTTCCCGGCGTACTTCGGCCCGGCCGCGCTCAACTCCCTGCACCGTGAGGTGGACTGCTGGCGCAATCTGTACCGCCTCACCGACCCGATCGGCGGCCCGATCCGGCTGCCCGGCGACTGCGGCCCGCAGGTGGACCACCCACCGCTCAAGGACCCGCTCGCCTACGGCCGGACCCCGGAGCACCCGCTGCCCGCGCCGATCCTCGGACACGGGGACTACCAGGCGGACCCAGCGTTCGCCGAGGAGCGCGAGCGACTGCTGGCGCGCCTCAGACCCGGGTTGCCGGCGCCGCGAGAGGCGAACACCTCCTGGGCGCCGGGCGGGGCGCCCGGCGGGCGCGCTCAGGGCAGCTCCGGCAGGTCCTCGGGGTAGAGCAGGGACAGGTCGTCGGTGCTGGCGTCCGCGAGCTGGGCGACCCGGCCCGCGTGCCGTTCCACCATCGCCTCGAAGGTCTGGCGCGCGGTGCGGCCGTTGCCGAATGTCGGCCCCTTCGGGATCGCCGTGAAGTACTTCAGCAGCGCCTCGGCGGTCCCCGGTCCGAGCCGGTACTCGTGCTCCTCGGCCTGCTGCTCGACGATCCGCAGCAGCTCCTCCGCACCGTAGTCGCCGAAAGTGATCGTCCGCGAGAAGCGCGAGGCGACACCGGGGTTGACGGACAGAAAGCGTTCCATCTCCGTCGTGTAGCCCGCGACGATCACCACCACCGCGTCGCGGTGATCCTCCATCAGCTTCACCAGCGTGTCGATCGCCTCACGCCCGAAGTCCCGCCCCGAGTCCTCCGGCGACAGCGCGTACGCCTCGTCGATGAACAGCACTCCGCCCCGAGCCCGGTCGAATGCCTCCTGGGTGCGGATGGCGGTCGAGCCGATGTGCTCGCCGACCAGGTCGACCCGGGAGACCTCCACGAGGTGGCCCTTCTCCAGGACGCCGAGTGAGGCCAGGATCTCGCCGTAGAGACGGGCGACCGTCGTCTTGCCGGTGCCGGGGGAGCCCGTGAACACCAGATGCCGCCGCACGGAGGCCGCCTTCAGGCCCGCCTGCTGACGGCGGCGCCCCACCTCGATCATGTCGGTGAGGGCCCGCACCTCACGCTTGACGCTCTCCAGGCCCACGAGCGCGTCCAGTTCGCCGAGTACATCCTGCGAGGTGCGTGTGGGCCTCGGCTGCTCGGGGACCGGCGTGACGAGCGGTTCCTGCTCGGTGGTGCGCTGGCTGGGAATGCCCAGCAGACCGGGCGACGGGCTCGTCGTCTGCACGGCCGTCTCCTGGGTCACCGCGGGCCGCAGTCCGGCGCTCTCGTCGCTGGTGCAGTCCTCGACGAGCGCACCGCCCCCGCCGGGCGCGCCCGGGCCGCCGTCCGCGAACTCGTAACCACCGCGGGCACACCGCTCCGTACGGCACTTCCGCAGTGTGGCGCGGCAGCCGTCGATCACATGGAAGCCGTAGCCGCCGCTGCCCGTCACCCGGCAGTTCAGGAAGCTGCCCCGGCCCTCCGCCGAGACGTAGAAGCCCGCCTCCGCCGGCGAGGTCACCGTGCAGCGCTCGATCGTCGGATCGGCGCCCTTGGTGACGATCACGCCGGTCTGGGTGCCGTCGATGGTGCAGCCGGACAGCGTGCCGCCGCTGCCGTGGTCCCGGAACCAGGCGCCCGTCGCCGCCTCCCGGACACGGCAGTCGTCCAGCTGAGCGGTGGCGCCGTCACTCACCGACACGGCGGTGTTGCGAACCTGGGAGAGGTCGCTGTCCACGACGTCCACGCGCGAGCCCCGGTCGAGGACGAACAGGGCGTCCGGCACGTCGTGCACCCGGCAGGAGTCGAGCACCGCGGTCGCGCCGTCGCTGACCCACACCGCCGGGTAGTCCCCGGTGCTGTCGAAGATCTCGCACTGGTTGGCGTCCACACGGGTGCCCGGGTCCCACACCGACAGGCCGTTGCGGCCGAACTGCCGCACCGTCGTGCGGGTCAGCGTGAGCACCGAACGGGACCTGAGGTCGACCGCGTTCTCCGGGATGTCGTGGATGCGGCAGTCGGCCAGGGTGAGCACCGCGTCCGTGTCCATCGTGACGCCGTCCGCGGTGGTGCGGTGCACATCGCAGTCCGTCAGGTGCGCCGTGGCCCGCCCGGTGATCTGCACACCGGAGCCCCTCACCTCGTAGACCTCGCAACCGACCGCCTCCAGCGAGGAGTTCTCTCCCGTCGCCGACAGGCCCGCGCCCGAGGTGTGGTGCACCCGGCAGCGCTCGAGGCGCGGGTGCGCTCCGCCGCGCACCGCGACGCCGGACTGGGCCGCCGCCACCACCTCGCACTCCTCGAACACCCCGCCACCGCCGTCCAGGACGGCGATGCCGATGCCGGCCGGATTGTCGACCGTGCAGCGCCGCACCGTGGGGCGAGCGTTGCCGCGGACCTCGATGCCGGCCGCGGACCGCGTCATGATCCGCACGTCGACCAGCTCGGGCGTGCCTTCCTCGACGAGGAGCGCGGGCGCCGCCGCGTCCTGCCCCTCTACGTGCAGGTCCTGGACCACGGCGGAGGCCCGTACGGTCAGCGGCACGCCGTCCACCGGCGCGATGCGCACCGAGCCGGGGGAGCCCTCGGGCCCGCGCAGCGTCACCGCACGCTGGACGACGAGGTTCTCCCGGTAGGTGCCGGGCGCGACGGTCAGGACGTCCCCGTCGCCCGCGGCCTCCAGGGCGGCGGCGAGTGACGCGTATTCACCCGTGCGGCGCCGCCACCGCGATGTGCCGGTGTGCGTCACCTGGACCGTGCCCTGTGCCATGGCGCTGCTGTGCCCCCACCTCGTTGCTCACGCGGGTTCTCGCGAAGATGCCGGACGGCCCGGCGGGTCCACCGTAGCGTGCGGGGACGAGGCCGGTTGACCGGAGGCCGAACGCCGTCAACTGCCCGTGCCGGTACGGCCCCAGTCCGGGCCCGCCTTGTCCCACGCCTGGTCCCAGCGGGCGAAGCGGCGCAGGACCAGGCGCCAGACGATCAGCCGGCGGCAGCCCTCGATGAGTCCCGCGGTCATCGCGGCCGCGCCGAGGCCGGCCAGCACGGCGTGCGTCGTGGCGGTGGCGCTGTCCAGCGGGCGGGTGGATATTCGGCCGTGGTCGTCGGTCCAGAGCGGGAAGCGGTCACCCGGGTGCGGGGAGGACAGGGTGGCCAGAACCTCGCCGTGCTGTGCGGTGCCGTCCGGGGCGGTCCAGTCGGCGAGAACGCGGCTGTGCGCGTCCCGGGTCGTCGAGGAGTCCGGATCTGGGTCCAGGGGGCCGCGGTTGAGCTGTCTGACGACGGTGGCCGTCACCTGGTGACGGCTGTGCTGCTGGGCCCGTACGGAGCGCTGCAGGGAGTCCTGGGCGACCGAGCCGATCAGCGACCCGGCGACGGGCGCGGCGACGAGGATCAGCAGCAGGGCGACCAGCGCCACCCATGCCTCGATCAGGTCGGTCGTACGGCACAGCGGATTGTGCCGCCAGCGCCACAGGCCGTTGATTGCTCGCACGTCCCGCACCCCCTTCCGCGTCCGTGATAACCCCCGCACCCGGCCGTTCACTCGCGAGGGCGGGGAAGAGAGAGGGAAATCACCTCTCTCCCGCCCCACACGCCTCTCACGGACTTCTCACGCGGACTCAACGACCGCGGCCCTCGCCCCGGTTCCCGCCCGTGCGTGGCATCGAGGCCTTTCTCGCCCCGGATTCACAGCATCCTGTTCCGCACTGCGGCGGGAGCGGCCGGAAACGCCTCGGCCCGGTCGGGGGAAACGGTCGGAGAGGCCGGCCGGGACCTACTCGAGGATCGTGACCGGGTCGCCGACGCGGACCACGCCGGTCGTCTCCGGTACGAGGTTCTGCCCGAAGGCGAGTTGGCCGCCGAAGCGCCGGTGGCGGGCGAGCGTGCGAAGCGGCTCCTTGCCGCGCTCGGCGGTGCTCTGGTCCGTGGTGGTGACGACACAGCGCCCGCACATCTTGGCGACCCGGAACGTGACCTCGCCGATGGAGATCCGCTTCCAGCCGTCCTCGGCCCACGGTTCGGTTCCGGCGACGACGAGGTTCGGCCGGAACCGGTTCATGGGCAGCGGGCCCTCGTCGGCGTGATCACCCTGTGCGATCAGGGAGTTGAGGGCATCCAGGGAGGCGACCGAGGTGAGCAGCAGCGGGTAGGCGTCCGCCAGGCTCACGGTCTCGCCCGGGCGTCCGTACGGCGGGTCGTCGATCGGGCGGCGGGTGGCCGGATCGTCGAGGTGGACGAGGGTCACATGCTCACCGAGGAAGGCGCTGAACCACTCGCTCGCCTCGGGGCCTGCGGGAACCGTCTCGATCTTCTCTCCCGCCCACTTCGCGGTCGTCGTGCCGACGGGATCGGGCACGGCGACGGTCAGCGGCTCAAGAGCTTCCGCGGACACCCGGACACCGCCGCCGGGCAGGGGCTCGGCGGCCGCCAACGCCAGAGTCGGGTGCTCGCGCTGGGTGACGACCCTGCCGGTGTCGTCGAGCAGTGCCCAGCGCCGGTCCCCGGCCAGCCCCCATGGGTCCACCACGGCCTCGTGGGGCGCCTGGCCGCGCAGTGCCTTGACCGGGTGGACGTGAATCGAGTGCAGCGCTGAATTCGGCATGAGGCCATCGTGCCACCGGCATCGACGGCCTCACCCGGTTCGCGGATCAGTATCCGCGGTACTGCTGCCCGTTGTTGTACGGGTCCTGGTAGGGCGCCGGGGCCGGCCGCTGCGCCGCGGGGCGCATCGACTCGTAGCCCGAGGCCATCGGGCGCGGCTGCTGCATCTGCTGCATCTGCTGCATCTGCTGCGGGGCCGGGTAGCCGCGCGGCCCCGCCTGCTGCGGGATGTACGCCGTCGGGGCCTGCTGGAGCGGCGCGGGCTGCGGTGTCTGGGGGTAGCCGTACGCCGGGGCCTGATGGGAGGGACCGGACGGCAGTGCGGGCAGCGCCGACGGCAGTGCGGGCAGGCTGCTGCTCGGCGTCTCGTACGCGGAGGGGACCCGGATCGGGGCGATCTGCGGGGTGCCCCGCTCGGCGACGAGCTTGTCGTAGATCGGAGTGTCCGGGAAGGGCGACGCGGAGTAGTAACCGCCGCCATAGGTGGAGCGGGGGGAGGTCATGGGACATAAGTTAAGCCCACGATGTGCTGGTTGGGGAGACCGATAAGAGGGTTGTTTTCCGTGCCGTGGGTGACGCGGGATCCTCAATGCGAGCGAACTTGGCAAAAAAGGGCGGCGAACGGGGTCCGGATCGTGTAAAGGCCGAGCTCCGGGTGGGTTACCGGCGGTTGAGCAGCGGTCTTGCGTGGCGGGTCGTGGGAGCGCGGGCCCCGGGGGGAATAGGTTTGGCCCCGAGGATGCGAGGCGCTGCCCGGGCCCCGGTCCCGGCGTGGCGACAAGTGGATGGGGGCGGACATGTCGATGGCGAAGGGGTCCAACCTTCAGGTGCCGATCACGGCGCTGCGCGTCGAACTGGGCCGGCGTTCCGGACCGGGCGTGCCCGACGCGGACGCCTCGGCGCTGCTGCTGGTCTCCGGCAGGGTCCGTACGGACGCAGACCTCGTCTTCTACAACCAGCCCGTGCATCCCTCCGGCGCGGTGCGCCACGAGGGCAAACAGGACCTGGGCGGCCACGTGACGGACACCCTCCTCGTCGACCTCACGCGCGTGGAGCCCGAGGTAGAGACGGTGGTGCTCGCCGCCTCGGCCGACGGCGGCACGTTCGGCCAGGTGCCCGGCCTGTACATCCGGGTGCTCGACGCCCGGCAGGGCACGGAGGTCGCGCGCTTCGACCCCGCCGCCACCGTCGAGACGGCGTTCGTGCTGGGGGAGTTCTACCGCCGCCAGGGCGCCTGGAAGTTCCGCGCCGTCGGCCAGGGCTACAGCAGCGGACTCGAGGGCCTGGCCACGGACTACGGAATCACGGTGGACGAGCCGCAGCACGCCGCGCCCCCGCCTCCGCCCCCTGCCGCACCGGCGGCGCCCACCACCCCGGTACGCCTCACCAAGGTCACGCTCACCAAGCAGGCCCCCAGCGTCTCGCTGGCCAAACAGGGCGGCACCTCCGGAGCGATGCGCGTCAATCTCAACTGGCAGGTGCGCGGGCAGTACTCCGGAGGGGGCCGCGAACAGGGCCGGGCAGTGCCCCGCCATGCGGACCTCGACCTGGACCTGTGCGCCCTGTACGAGCTGTCCGACGGCAGCAAGGGCGTCGTCCAGGCGCTCGGCAACGCTTTCGGCTCGCTGCACCGGCCGCCGTACATCCACCTCGACGGCGACGACCGCACCGGAGCCCTGGACACGGGCGAGAACCTCACCGTCAATCTCGACCACAAGGACCGCTTCCGGCGCATCCTGGTCTTCGTGACCATCTACGAAGGCGCCCGGTCCTTCGCCGACCTGCACGCCACGGTCACGCTCCAGCCGCAGCACGGCGTCCCCGTCGAGTTCTTCCTCGACGAGTGCACGGTGCCCTCCACCGTGTGCGCGCTCGCCCTCATCACGAACACCGGCGGCGATCTGGTCGTCCAGCGCGAGGCCCGCTATCTCGTCCCGGAGCGCGGGGTCAGCCCTCAGCGCACCGTCGACCGTGCCTACGGATGGGGCATGAACTGGACACCGGGCAGGAAGTGACCGGATCGTGCGCCATCGCCATCGCCTCCGGACCGCTCACCGCTCGTCCAGCACCGCGTCCGGGCGCGCGTACGTGCGGCCCTTCCACGCCGCGCCACGCCCCCGGTAGTGCTGCACCGCCGAATCGACCGTCATCAGCAGGTACAGGAAAGCGGTGACCGACAGCAGCGGAGCGAGCCACAGAGGCTGACGGTAGTAGCGCAGCATGGGCACGTACGTCGCCGTCATCACCGCCTTCGCGAGCCCGCCCACCACCACGGCCGTCACATCTTTGGTGACGATCCCGGCGACCAACGCGACGGACGGCACCAGGTAGACCAGGGTGAGTCCGAGCACCGTACCGACGAGCAGCAGCGGATTGTGCCTGAGCTGGGCGTAGGCACTGCGCGAGACCATCCGCCACAGGTCGTGCAGCCGCGGGTACGGGCGCACGCTGTCGACCCGGTCGGCAAGCCCCAGCCAGACGTGGCCGCCGCTCCTCTTGACCGCGCGAGCGAGCGCCACGTCGTCGATGACGGCCTGCCGGATGGCGTCCGGAATCCGCGCCCGTTCGGCCGCGTCGGCCCGTAGCAGCACGCAGCCGCCCGCCGCGGCCGCCGTCCGCGACCCCTTCACCGCGATCCGGCGGAAGGGATACAGCTGCGAGAAGAAGTACACGAAGGCGGGCACGACGAGCCTCTCCCACACGCTTTCCACCCGCAGCCGCGCCATCTGGGAGACGAGGTCGAAGCCGCCGGTGCGCGCGGCCGCCACCAACTCCCGCAGGCTGTCGGGCGCGTGGGCGATGTCGGCGTCCGTCAGGAGCAGATACTCGGGTGCACGCGCGCGTGCCAGTCCGATGCCGTGGCGTACGGCCCACAGCTTGCCCGTCCAGCCCGCAGGAGGCTCGCCGGGGGAGCCCACGGTGAGCGGCAGCCCACCGTGCCGCTCCGCCAACTCGCGGGCCAGCTCCCCGGTGCCGTCGGAACTGCCGTCATCGATCAGGAAGACCTCGGCGTGCCCGGGATAGTCCTGCGCGAGCAACGAGGGGAGACTGCGCGGGAGTACGGCGGCCTCGTCCCGCGCCGGTACGACCACGCAGACGGACGGCCACTCCTCGGGGTCCCGGCGCGGCGGCAACCGCACATCCGTACGCCAGAAGAGGCCCTGGCCGAGCAGCAGCCACATCCAGGCTGCAAGTGACGCGACGGCGATCCACACAACGGCACTCACCCGTGGCAGTCTGCCCCACAACGGGGTCCGTTGGGCGCATCGTCTATGGTTGCCGGGTGAAGATCGCGCTCATGGACTCCGGAATCGGACTGCTGCCGGCCGCCGCCGCGGTACGCCGTCTGCGGCCGGACGCGGACCTCGTCCTCTCCTGGGACCCCGACGGGATGCCGTGGGGGCCGCGCACACCGGAGGACATCACGGAGCGGGCGCTGGCCGTCGCGGAGGCCGCCGCCGCCCATGGTCCCGATGTCCTGATCGTCGCCTGCAACACCGCGTCCGTGCACTCGCTGCCGGAGATGCGTGCCCGTTTCGAACCGGACCTGCCGATCATCGGCACGGTCCCGGCGATCAAGCCGGCCGCCGCAGGGGGTGGACCCGTCGCGATCTGGGCCACGCCCGCGACCACGGGCAGCCCCTACCAGCGGGGGCTCATCCAGGAGTT
This sequence comes from Streptomyces cynarae, assembly GCF_025642135.1. NCBI lineage: Bacteria > Bacillati > Actinomycetota > Actinomycetes > Kitasatosporales > Streptomycetaceae > Streptomyces > Streptomyces cynarae. The sequence continues at coordinate 7,998,521 of NZ_CP106793.1, forward strand.
CGCCGACGGCGTGACGGTGACCGAGGTGCCGTGCCCCGGACTCGCGGACGCCGTGCACCATGCGGACGAATCGGCGACCGAGGCCGCGATCGCCGCCGCTGCGGCGCTCACCCCGGACGATGTCACGACCGTGGTGCTCGGCTGCACCAACTACGAACTGGTCGCCGACCGCATCCGCGAAGCCGTGCAGAAGCCCGGCGCGGCGCCGCTCATCCTGCACGGAAGCGCCGGGGCGGTGGCCGCGCAGGCGCTGCGCCGCATCGGTGAGGACCCGGTGCCGGAGGCTCCCGCCGAGGGCGGTCTGACGGTCCTGTTGAGCGGTCGGGAGGGCGTACTGCCGGCCGAGGCGCTGACGTACCCCGAGGGCAGGTTCCTGCAGGCGGTCAGCCCGGCGCGGTGAGCGACGCGGGCGACAGAACCGGCTCTTGGCCCGAACCGGTGATGCCGCACGATGCGGTGCCCCCGTCACGGAACCTGGGTACTCTCGTGGCATGAGGGACCACCCCCATGGCGACGAAGCCCCGCACCCCGACATCTGGACAGGGCGGGCGACCAACCGGGCGCAGTGGCTGGCGGCGCTCGTCGGTGCGGCCTGCATGGCGCTCGGCATCGAACTGGCCGTCGACTCCGCCTGGACGTCCGGCATCGCCCCGCTCGTCATGTCGGTCGTGGGCTGTATCGCGGCCGGCCTGCTGGTCCTCTTCGGCACGCTCGCGTTCGTGCACGTCGCCGTGAAGGTCGACAAGGAATGCCTCGAGGTGCGCTGCGGCCACATAGGTGTGCCGCGCCGCCGCATCCCCCTCGCCCACGTGGCCGGTGCCGAATTCGTGCCCCGCGTCACACCGTGCCAGTGGGGAGGCTGGGGCTACCGCTGGAGGCCCGAGAAGGGCACCGCCGTCGTCGTACGGCGCGGTGAGGGTCTCGTCCTGCGCCTGTGGGACGGTCACACCTTCACGATCACCGTGGACAACGCCGAGACGGCGGTACGGGTCATCCGCGCCCGGCTGCATCCGACGCTTCCCGGCGCCACGCACTGACGGCTCCGCACTGTCTGCTCTCTTCCTTCTCCTCTATGACTCGATTACTCGTATTACTCGAATCAACCGGCTCGGCCCCTCTCTGTCGGCCGCGGTATCAGGGGCCGCCCTCCTCCTCATTCGTTCGGCGGCTCCTCGTCCACCAGCGGACGCGCGGTCGCGATCCCGGCCAGGAGTCCCGCTCCCGCCGTCACCGTCGTGAAGCTCAGCGCGTTGCCGAGCGACGCGATCACCGCCAGCGCCGTCAGCGCGGCGCCCGCCGTGAGCGCGAGCGGGGTGGGGCGCCGGGTGCGCCACAGCGCGTACAGCACCCAGCAGAAGACCGCCGCGAGCAGGGCCGCGCCGAGCAGCCCCTCCTCGGCGGCCTGCTGAAAGGGCGCGGAGTGCGGTTTGCCGTCGGGCAGGAGGGACTGCGCGGCCGTGACGCTCAGATCCCCGAAGCGGCCGGGGCCCACACCCAGCGCGGGGTCCCGGTGCGCCAGCGCCAGCGCGTCCTGCCAGAGCAGAACCCGGTGCCGGCTGAGCTGGTCGGTCAGAAACGACCTGAGTCCCTCGGGGAGGAGGCCCTCGGTGATTCCCCAGGTCAGGCCCGTCACCAGGGCCGCCACGAGCCCGAGAGCGGCGAGTGCCGGGGCGCGGTGCCGGGTCCGGTCGGCGGCGAGCGAGCACAGCAGCACACCGGTGCAGGCCACGAGCCCGGTCGTGGAACCGATCGCCGCCGCGACCACCGCGATCCCGGCGGCCGACAGACGTAGCGCCAGCCGTGCCGCGGGGCCCCTGGCGGCCCACGCGGCGCAGCACGCGGCCCCGGAGGAGAGCGTCAGCAGCGCTGCGGTCCCGCCGGTGCGCCCGAGCGGCACGGCGAACTGCGGGCCCACCGCGACGTGCGGGGCGGCCACGGCGAGTGCGACACCGGCCAGGGCGCCCGCGACGGGTGCCGCGACCGGGAGCAGCGCGCCGAAGATACGTCCGGACGCGTATCCCGCGGCGACCGCGAGCACCGCGAGCAGGACGCCCTCGGGCCTGCCGCCGTGTGCGGCGGCCGTGATCAGCGACCATGCCGCGCACCCGCCCAGCACCAGGACGCCCGCCGTGTCCGAGGCGTTCCGTCTCTCGTCCTCCGTGTCCGCGGCCCTGGCCTCGGACTCCGTCCCCGTGGATCCCACCGCCGCCCCCCTGTGACGGACCCGACCGTCCCGGCCGCCCCGTCCGGCCGTGGTGCAGAGCTCCGGCACACCGTATCGGCTGATGCGCCGGTTTGTGGACGGGTTGTGCAGAAACGATGCAGCAGAGGGTGGCCCATGTCCGGGCACAAGGGGCGGACCGTCCATGGTGCAGGCACGGCCGCGCTGTCCGCGCCGTGGTGGCGCGCCGTAGACTCCCCGGGTGACCGTCACTGCAACATCCGTGGGCGAGCCGGAACAGCTCGAACCCGCGGCCGCACCAGCACCCGCCCGCGGCGTCCGCCGGGTGCGGCGTGTCGTTCCGGCCGCCGCCGCGTCGCTGTCCGGCGTGCTGCTCTACGTCAGTTTTCCGCCCCGGACTCTGTGGTGGCTGGCCCTTCCGGCGTTCGCCGTCTTCGGCTGGGCCCTGCGCGGCCGTACCTGGAAGGCGGGTCTCGGCCTCGGCTATCTGTTCGGCCTCGGCTTTCTGCTGCCGCTGCTCGTGTGGACCGGGGTCGAGGTCGGCTCCGGACCGTGGCTCGCGCTCGTCGCGGTGGAGGCGATTTTCATCGCGCTGGTCGGCGCGGGCATCGCGCTGGTCTCCCGGCTGCCCGCCTGGCCGGTCTGGGCGGCGGGCGTGTGGATCGCCGGAGAGGCGGCACGCGCGCACGTGCCGTTCGGCGGCTTCCCCTGGGGGAAGATCGCCTTCGGTCAGGCGGACGGTGTCTTCCTGCCGCTCGCCGCGGTCGGCGGCACCCCGGTGCTCGGCTTCGCGGTCGTCCTGTGCGGCTTCGGGCTCTACGAGACAGTGCGGCTCGTCGTGGAGTGGCGGCGCACCGGAAACGCGCTGCGGCGCGGGGCGGCCGTCGCGGCGCTGATCAGCGTCGCCGCTCCGGTGGCGGGCGCTGTCGCCGCGCGCTCCCTGGTCAGCGACAAGGCGGAGGACGGGACCGCGACCGTGGCCGTCATCCAGGGCAACGTGCCGCGCTCCGGACTCGAGTTCAACGCCCAGCGACGCGCCGTACTGGACTACCACGCGAGGGAGACCGAGCGTCTGGCCGCCGAGGTCAAGGCGGGCAAGGTCGCGCGGCCCGACTTCGTGCTGTGGCCCGAGAACTCCTCCGATGTCGACCCCTTCGCCAACCCCGACGCCGCCGCCGTGATCGACCGCGCCGCCAAGGCGATCGGGGTGCCCATCTCGGTCGGCGGCGTCGTCGAGCGGGGCGGCAGGCTCTACAACGAGCAGATCCTGTGGGACCCGGCCAAGGGCCCGGTCGACACCTACGACAAGCGGCAGGTGCAGCCGTTCGGCGAGTACCTTCCGCTGCGCTCGTTGCTGAACGCCATCAACCCCGACTGGACGGCGATGGTGCGCCAGGACTTCAGCCGGGGACACAAGCCCGGTGTGTTCACCATGGCGGGCGCCAAGGTGGGGCTGGTCACCTGCTACGAGGCGGCCTTCGACTGGACGGTGCGCTCGACCGTCACCGACGGCGCCCAGCTGATCTCGGTGCCCAGCAACAACGCGACCTTCGACCGCAGCGAGATGACCTACCAGCAGCTCGCCATGTCCCGTGTGCGGGCGGTGGAGCACAGCCGTACGGTCACCGTCCCGGTGACCAGCGGCGTCAGCGCCATCATCATGCCCGACGGGAGGATCACCCAGCGCACGGGCATGTTCGTCGCCGACTCGCTCGTCCAGAAGGTGCCACTGCGCTCCTACACGACCCCCGCCACCCGGCTCGGCACCCTCCCCGAGATGCTCCTGGTGCTCGTCGCGGCCGGCGGCCTCGGGTGGGCGGCGGCGTCGGCGGCACGCGGCCGCCGCGACCGCAAGGTGCAGGTCGTCCGTCCCGAAGACGCGGGAGTGGCGGAACCGACCCGCTAGGGTCTGCCCATGGCTACTCCCGACTTCATCCGGACCATCCGGGCCTCCGCCGGTCATCAGCTGCTCTGGCTCCCCGGCGTCACCGCCATCGTCTTCGACGACGACGGCAGGGTGCTGCTGGGACGCCGGGCCGACACCGGCCGGTGGTCGGTGATCGGCGGCATCCCGGAGCCGGGGGAGCAGCCCGCGGCCTGCGCCGTGCGCGAGGTCTACGAGGAGACGGCCGTGCGGTGCGTGGCCGAACGCGTGGTCCTCGTGCAGGCCCTGACTCCGGTGACCTACGGCAACGGCGACACCTGCCAGTACATGGACATCACGTTCCGCTGCCGGGCCGTCGGGGGCGAAGCGCGCGTGAACGACGACGAGTCCCTGGAGGTCGGCTGGTTCCCGGTGGACTCTCTGCCGGAGCTGAACGAGTACGGCCTGGTGCGGATCAAGCAGGCCCTATCGGATGCACCCACATGGTTCGACCCCACGAATTCACTGTGAAGTATGGGTGATGGCCATATGGGGTGGGGCACCAGCGCTGCTTAGGGTCGGCACATGACCGTGCCCCACCCCCACACCACCTCAGTCGATCTCGGCGGACGAGCCGCCCTCGTCACCGGCGCCGCCGGCGGCATCGGCCGCGCCTGCGCGCTGCGGCTGGCCGCCGCCGGGGCCAAGGTGAGAGCGGTCGACCGGGACGCCGCCGGCCTCGACGCCCTCGCCGGTGCGGCCCGCGACCTCGCGGGCACCGTCGAACCACACGTCCTGGACCTCACCGACCTGGACGCCGCCGAACACGCCGCCGCCGGCACCGACATCCTCGTCAACAACGCCGGGATCCAACTGGTTCGGCCGCTCGAGGAGTTCCCGCCCGACGTGTTCCACACCGTCCTGACGGTGATGCTGGAAGCCCCGTTCCGGCTCATCCGCGGAGCGCTGCCCCACATGTACGGGCAGGGCTGGGGCCGTATCGTCAACATCTCGTCGGTCCACGGGCTGCGCGCCTCCGCGTACAAGGCGGCGTACGTCTCCGCCAAGCACGGGCTGGAAGGACTCTCGAAGACCGCCGCCCTGGAAGGCGCCCCGCACGGCGTCACCTCGAACTGTGTGAACCCGGCGTACGTGCGCACACCCCTCGTGGAGAAGCAGCTCACCGACCAGGCACGGGCACACGGAATCCCCGAGGAACGCGTGCTGTCCGAGGTGCTGCTCCAGGACAGCGCCGTCAAACGGCTGATCGAACCGGAGGAGGTCGCCGAGGCGGTGGCCTATCTCTGCAGCCCGCAGGCGTCCTTCATCACCGGTACGTCGCTGGTCCTGGACGGCGGCTGGACCGCCCACTGAGCAGGAACATGTCGGAAGTTGTCCACAGGCCCGATGGGTCCAGGCCGGTCGTGGGCCATTCTGGGGGCATGTCCCGCGATCACGTACAGTCCGCGCAGCGCCCCGGCACCGGCGCCGAGGCGCCCTTCCTGGAGCTCCTGGCCCGGGGCGCTTCGGCCGACGCCTACGAGCAGCCGGTGCTGCTCGCCCGCGCCGAGGGCCTGCCGCCCGAGCGCATCCGCGCGCTCGAGCAGGCCAAGCGGCTCGCGCTGCACGTGCGCGCCGAGATGGAAGGCAGACGCCGCCGCGAGGCGGAGCTGTCCGCGCTCTTCGAGACCGCCCACGACCTGGCCGGGCTGCGCGATCTCGACGCCGTCCTGCAGGCGATCGTCCAGCGCGCCCGCTCCCTGCTGAGCACCGACATCGCCTATCTCACCCTGCACGACGAGGCCGCGGGCGACACCTATATGAGGGTCACCGAGGGGTCGGTCGCCGCCCGCTTCCAGCAGCTCAGGCTCGGCATGGGGGAGGGGCTCGGCGGGCTCGTCGCCCAGACCGCCCGCCCGTATGTGACCCCCGACTACTTCGAGGACGACCGCTTCCAGCACACCTGGACGATCGACACGGGCGTGCGAGACGAGGGGCTCGTGGCGATCCTCGGCGTGCCGCTGATGATCGGCGCCCAGGTCATCGGAGTGCTGTTCGCCGCCGACCGGCGGGCCCGGGTCTTCGAGCGGGAGGAGATCGCGCTCCTCGGTTCGTTCGCGGCGCTGGCCGCCGCCGCCATCGACACCGCCAACCTCCTCACCGAGACACGTTCGGCCCTGGACCGGCTCGCCCGTGCCAACGAGATCATCCGCGACCGCAGCGCGGTCATCGAGCGCGCCTCGGACGTCCACGACCGGCTCGCCGAACTCGTCCTGCGCGGCGGTGGCGTCCACGACGTGGCGGCAGCGGTGTCCCAGGTCCTGGACGGCACGGTCGAGTTCACCGAGGCGGACGCCGCGCCCGCCGCGCCCCTGGAGGCGTCCCGCGCAGAGGGCCACGCCGTACGGCACGGGGACGACTGGATCGCCGCCGTGACCGCCGGCGGCGAACTGCTCGGTGCGCTGGTGGTGCGCGGACATCCGGGGCTCGACCCCGTCGACCAGCGCACCCTGGAGCGCGCGGCCATGGTCACCTCCCTGCTGCTGCTGGCCCGCCGCTCGGCCGTCGAGGCCGAACAGCGCGTCCGGGGCGAGTTGCTGGACGACCTGCTCGATGCCCGCGACCGTGATCCGCGCGTGCTGCGCGAACGCGCCGCCCGGCTGCACGCGGACCTCGACGCCACCCACGTGGTGCTCGCCGCCCGCCTGGACGGCGCCGCCGCCGACGCCGACCAGGAAGCGGCCGCCCGTCGCCGCCTGTGGTCCGCCGCGTCCCACCTCGCGGCCACACGGCACGGACTCGCCGCCGCCCGCGACGGCGGTACGGTGCTTCTGCTGCCGCTCGAAGCAGGTGACACGGCGACGGACCTGGCCCGCCGCACCGCCCGGCACCTCGGCACCGCGGTCCACGAACCGGTCACCGTCGGCGCCTCCGCCCCCGTCGAGGACCTCACCGGCGACCCCGACGCCGTGGCCGCCGCCTACGCGGAGGGACAGCGCTGCCTCGACGCCCTGCGCCTGCTGGGCCGCGCAGGGGACGGAGCCGCCGCCGAGGACTTCGGCTTCCTGGGCCTGCTGCTCGCCGGCGACCGGGACATCGCCGCTTATGTCGAACGCACGATCGGTGAGGTCGTCGCCTACGACGAACGGCGCGGTACCGACCTCGTCCGCACGCTCGACGCGTACTTCGCCTGCGGGATGAGCCCGGCCCGCACCAAGGACGAACTGCACGTCCATGTGAACACGGTGGCGCAGCGCCTGGAGCGGGTGGGCCGGCTCCTCGGGGACGACTGGCAGAGCCCCGCCCGCGCCCTGGAGATACAACTGGCGCTTCGACTGCACCGGTTGTCGTCCCGGCCCTGACGCTGAGCGGCTCACTCGGTACGCCGCTGGTACGACGCGCACCGGCCCCGCACGCGTGAACGCACGGGGCCGGCCGGGAAGAGTCGGACTCAGACGGTCCGCGCATCAGCGGCTCGGGCCCCCGAGGGCTCGGTGTCCGCGGACTCGACCCGGGCGAGGTCGCGATCGCGTGTCTCCTTGGCGGCGCCGACGGCGATCAGGGTCAGTACGGCAGCGGCGATCACGTACAGGGCGATCGGCGTGGAACTGCCGTAGTCGGACAGCAGCGCGGTCGCGATGAGCGGGGCCGGAGCGCCGGCCGCCACCGACGCGAACTGGGCACCGATCGACGCACCCGAGTAGCGCATGCGGGTCGCGAACATCTCGGAGAAGAAGGCCGCCTGCGGCGCGTACATCGCCCCGTGCAGAACGAGACCGACGGTCACGGCAATGATCAGGCTCCCGAAGCCGCCGGTGTCGATGAGCGAGAAGAACGGGAACATCCACAGGCCGACTCCGGCCGCGCCCAGCAGATACACGGGCCGGCGGCCGATCCGGTCCGACAGCGCGCCCCAGGCCGGGATGACGGCGAAGTGCACGGCGGAGCCGATGAGGACGGCGTTGAGGGCCGTCTGCTTGGAAACGCCGGCCGACGTGGTGGCGTAGACGAGGATGAAGGCGGTGATCACGTAGTAGCTGATGTTCTCCGCCATGCGGGCGCCCATCGCGACCAGTATGTCCCGCCAGTGGTGGCGCAGCACGGACACCAGCGGCAACTTCTCCGCATCGCCGTCGGAGGCCGCCTTACGGGCTTCGGCCTGAGCCAACGCCTGCTGGAAGACGGGCGATTCATCGACGGACAGACGAATCCACAAACCGACGATCACCAGTACCCCGGACAGGAGGAACGGAATGCGCCAGCCCCAGGAGCCGAACGCGTCGTCGGAGAGCACGGCGGTCAGCAACGACAGCACACCTGTGGCGAGCAACTGCCCGGCCGGCGCGCCGGTCTGCGGCCACGAGGCCCAGAAGCCCCGTCGCCGGGCGTCGCCGTGCTCCGACACGAGCAGAACGGCGCCGCCCCACTCGCCGCCGAGCGCGAAGCCCTGCACCAGACGCAGCGTGGTGAGCAGCACGGGTGCGGCGCTGCCGACGGTGGCGTGCGTGGGCAGCAGCCCGATGGCGAAGGTCGCCCCGCCCATCAGCAGCAGACTCAGCACCAGCAGCTTCTTGCGCCCGAGCCGGTCGCCGTAGTGCCCGAACACCAGGGCCCCGAGCGGACGGGCGGCGAACCCGACCGCGTAGGTCAGGAACGACAGGAGCGTGCCGACCAGCGGGTCGGAGTCGGGGAAGAAGAGCTTGTTGAAGACGAGCGCGGCTGCGGACCCGTAGAGGAAGAAGTCGTACCACTCGATGGTGGTGCCGATGAGGCTGGCGGCGACGATCCTGGGGAGCCTGGCGGGCGTGGGTGGAGCGGATGCTGCGGAGGCCATGTGCGCCACTTCCTCGTGTGCGGTGGGGACGGGTACGTGCTGGGACACGGTAGAAACACGCAGGTCAGGCGCACATGTGGCGGGGCACCATAGTTCGGGGGTTGGTTATGCGCGCGGCCACCATGCTGGCTGCGCGAAGGTCCAGCATGAGGTCGGGGTGGACGGGCGCCGTCAGGTCGTCGAGGCGCTCCCCAAGAGGTGGTGCCGTGAGGATGTCGATTTCGCCGTCCAGGTCCACGACGGTCGTTCCGCCGAAGGCGCGTTCGGTGTGGCGGCAGTGCGGACGTGATGTGGGTTTCGGCCATGGTCAGGGGACATCCGGGCCGATGGGCGGGCCGGAAGGGCCGGACGGCCCCCCTTCGCCGCCACGCTTCCTCGGGCCGCTCTCCGGTCAGGGCGGGACTGCCGGCCCCTCACCCGCGGCCGTTGCCGGGCTCAGCATGGAACGTAACCCCCCTCCACCGGGCGAAAGACGTGCTGCTCATGTACCCGAACGATGGTTTCCGCGCACTCGGTCGTCGCGAGTGCCTGGGCCTGCTGCCGACCGTGCCCATCGGCCGTGTCGTCCACACGTGCCAGGCCCTGCCCGCGGTCGTGCCGGTCGACTTCGGCCTCGACAGCGACGGGGCGGTGCTGCTACGGACCGCGGCGGCCTCGGAACTGGCCCGTGCGGTCGACGGCGCGGTCGTCGCCTTCGAAGCGGACGCGGTCGACGTGGAAACCCACTCCGGCTGGAGCGTCGTGGTCACCGGCCGGGCCGCCGTCGTGACCGACACGGCCGAGGTCGAACGCCTGGAGCGGATCGGCCCGCGCTCCTGGGCTCCCTCATCCGAGGAGGTCTTCGTGCGCATCGAGCCCGAACTGGTCACCGGACGTGAGCTCGTCGGCGGCCGCACGATGTACGGCTTGCACCTCTCTGCCCGAGCACCGGGCGCCACCGGGCCAGTTCTTCGGAGTCGGTCACCAGGTGGGCGTAGCCGGTGACCACGACGCTCCAGCCGAGGTGCGTGTCGGGGTCGATGGCGTCGGCTTCGTACGCCACGACGCCCCCCTGGCCTTCGGCCTGCCCGGCGCGTGCGGTCAGTGCCGCGCCCTCATGGGTGCGGATGATTCCAGGCCGCCGTCATCGCCACCCAGGTCCGGGACCGGCAGCGGCAGGAGGGGCGCTGAGTGAGTTCACCCGCGCTCGGCGGGAGTGGGACCGTTACCGAGGGCCGTCGTCATGCCTGCCTGCCGGAGCGCCTTCAGCGCGTCTCCGGGCGCACGATGACGACCGGGCACTTCGCATGCTGAGCGACGTGCTGGCTGACGGACCCCAGCAGGGCTCGGGCGAACCCGCCCCGCCCCCTGCTGCCCACCACCAACGCCTCGGCCCCCTCGGCGGCCGTCAGAAGCACGTCGACGGTGTTGCCGCGGAGCACAAGCGCCCTGGCGGAGGCGGCTTCCTCGGGTCCCAGCACATCGTTCAGCTCCTGTTTCAGGCGTTGCCGGGCGACGGCCTCGTCGAAGTCGGCGTCCACGGCCAGAGCCGACCAGCCGTACGCGCCCGGCAGATCCCACGCGGCCACCGCCTCGACGGTGCCGCCGATCAGACCCGCGTACCGCACGGCCCAGCGCAACGCCGCATGCGAGGACGATGAACCGTCGACACCGACCACGACACGAGGCCCGGCGGTCTCCGCGCCCATACGCCTCACCTCTCCTGTGACCCTCTCCGGCCACGCCGAATGCCGTCCTTCACCTCCACGCTGCGCGACTGCGTGGCAGCGCGCCAGGGAAGGGCGGCCGAGTGGGCGCTATGCGCGGAGCAGTGTGCAGGTCTCGCCCGGAGCGATGGTGACGGTGCGGTCGGGCAGAGCGACACGGATCGGTGCTCCGTCGGAGTCGGGGACACCCATCCACAGCTGCCCGCTGCTCAGGCGCACATCGATGCCCCAGTGGGCGCGGTAGCGCAGCGAGAATCCGTACTCCGACAGTTCCCGCAGGGGCACCGGGTCCAGCCACAGCGAGTCCTCACGGGTTTCCAGGCCGGGCAGGCACCGCTGGACGAGGTCCAGGGTGCCGGCCATGGCGCCGAGGTGGATGCCCTCGCCGGTGGTGCCGCCCTGCAGGTCGGCGATGTCCTCCTCCAGCGCCTGTCGGCAGTACGTCCATGCCTCGGCCCGCTTGGCGCGTGCGAGCACCCAGCCGTGGACCAGGCCGCTGAGCGTGGAGCCATGGCTGGTCCGCCGGAGGTAGTAGTCGAGGGTCCTGCGCCACACCTCGTCGTCCATGGCGTATCCGAGGCGGTGGAAGAGGTCGCGCAGTTCGGCCGGGGAGAAGAGGTACCCCAGCATCAGCACGTCGGCTTGCTTGGAGGCCTGGTAGCGGTTGACGGTGTCGCCCTCGGCCTCGAGGATGCGGTCCAGCCGCCTGATGTCGTCGTACCGTGCGCGGTAGGCGTCCCAGTCGAGTTCGGCGAGGTCCCCGTAACCGTCGAACTGGCTGATGACGTCTTGGTGGTAGGGCACGCGCAGCCGCCGTGAGATCTCCTCCCACTCGGCAGGTTCCTCGTCTGCCACCCCCACACGGTCCATGAGTTCCTCGCGGCGCCAGGCAGGCAGGCGCCGCAGCAGGTCGAGGGTGGTGCTGAGTACCCAGGCCGCCGTCACATTCGTGTACGTGTTGTCGTCCAGCCCCGGCCGGACCGCGTCCGGATAGCCGTCGTGGTACTCGTCGGGGCCCATCACGCCCAGGATGCGGAAACGGCCGGAGCCGTGGTCGAGGACCGCGGTGGAGGCCCAGAAGCGGGCGATCTGCACCAGCATCTCCGCGCCCTTGGTGTGCAGGAACTCGGTGTCGCCGGTCGCCTCGCAGTACCGCCACACGTTGTAGGCGACAGCGGAGCCCACATGGTGCTGGAGGCGGGAGTTGTCGGGCAGCCAGCGGCCCGAGCGGGGATTGAGGTGCAGCACCTGGCTCTCCTCGCGGCCGTCGCTGCCGCTCTGCCACGGGTACATCGCCCCGGACCTTCCCGCCTCGGCCGCCGCGCGGCAGGCCCGTGGCAGGCGGCGGTAGCGGTAGTTCAGCACGGCGCGCGAGATCTCGGGCAGATGCAGGTCCAAATATGGCAGGACGAACAGTTCGTCCCAGAAGACATGCCCTCGGTAGGCCTCGCCGTGCAGACCGCGTGCGGGCACGCCGACGTCCAGGTCGGCGGTGTGCGGTGACAGCGTCTGCAGGACGTGGAACAGGTGCAGGCGCAGGATACGGCCCGCCTCGCCGGGCACCTGGATGTCGGCGCGTCGCCACAACCGGGCCCATGCGGCGGTGTGCGATTCCAGCAGAGCGTCGAAGTCCTGTGCGGTGGCCACCCGGTCGAGCGCCGCTTGGAGAGGACTGCCGATGGCCGTGTCGCGTGAGGTGTGGAGCGCGACCGTCTTGTCCACCACGGCTGGGCGGCCGGGCTCCACGGGGATCACCAGGCGGTGCACGGCACGCTGCCGGCCGGGACGCAGCTCGGACACCACCGGCGGTTGCCCGGTGACCACCGTCCGTGCCGCCATGGCGACACCGATGTCCGAGGTGCTGGTGCGGCAGCTCAGCCATCCCGTGCCCGGCTCCACCGCACCCGTATGGACACCGATCAGGTGCTTGCGGTTGAGGAACCGGTAGCGGTGCACGTTGCCGTTGATCACGGCACCGTCGATCGAGGATTCCACCTCGAGCTCCACCGGCAGGTCCTCGGCCGTGAACACCGTTCGCAGAGCGGCCAGATACGGGTCTCCCATGTGGACCAGCCGCACCTGCTCGACCCCCAGCACACCGGCTACCTCGTCCTGGTAGCGGAACCTACGGGTCAGCGTGCCCCGGCGCAGGTCGAGGAGGTGACGGTGGTCGAGCAGCCGCTCGGTGTCGGCCGAGAACCACGGGCCCGCGGCGCCACCGGCGTGCGAGCGGAACCGCAGACGCAGCCAGTCGGGGAGATTGACCAGGTCCTCGTTCTCCACGCGCCGTCCACCCACCGTCGACTCCAGACGGTTGTAGCAGCCGGCGACGTAGGTCCCCGGACAGTGCACCAGGCTCGCGTTGCTCTCGGGTACCGCGCCCCGGGTGGCGAAACGGCCGTTGCCGAGCGTGCACAGCGCCTCGCGCAGCCGCTCGGCAGCGGGATCGTAACCCTCGTACTCCCAGATCCACTCCGCCATCCGCCCTCCCGCCTCCGTGGCTGAAGCGCTCGCCTTCATGACCTCTGGGGAATGACGGCGACGGGGCAGTCCGCGTGGTGCAGTGCGGCGTGGGCGACCCGGCCGAGCTGAAGACCATGGTGGCCGGGGTTCCGCTGCGCGCCGACGACCAGAAGGTCCGCGTCCGCCGCGGTGTCGAGCAACACCTTGTGCGCGGGTCCCTGCACCGTGCGGCGGTGCACCTGAACACGGGGATGCTCTCGTTCGGCCTCACGCAGCGCCGCTGTGAGAGCGATGGCGGCCCTTTCCTCGTGCGTGGTGCCCGCGTCGTCAGCAACGAGGGGGCTGTCCCGGTGTGCATGGGCCGGACGCCGCCAGGCGCGGACGGCGTGAAGGGCGCAGCCGCGTGCTTGGGCTTCACGGAAGGCGAAGCCGACGGCGGCCTCGTTCTCGGGGGAGTCCCCGACGCCGACCACCACCCGCCCGAGCCGGCCGTCCCGGTTTCGCTCGGGACCACGGACGACGACGACCGGACTCACGGCGCGCGCCGCCACCGCCAGGCTCACCGAGCCCAGCAGCATCCCCGCGACCTCACCCCGGCCCCGGCAACCGACCACCACGGCGAACGCCTCCTGGCCCGCCTGGACCAGTGCGTGCACGGCCTCGTCGGGCAGCACCTCGGCCGATACCTTGACCCCAGGGTTGCGGCGCTCGGCACGCTCCGCGCAGGACGCGGCGATGTGCTCCGCCATGACCTCCTCGGAGGGACGCTCGGTGCTGAAGGCCGGCCGGCTGCCCTCGTAGCGCTCCCACAGGGAGGCATACAGCAGCCGCAGTGACAGTCCGTGGCGCGCTGCCTCGTCCACAGCCCAGTCCACCGCCCGAAGACTGGACTGCGAACCGTCGGCGCCGACAACCAGGGGCAGCTCCATCGTCCCCACCGCCTTCCCGTCGCAGCTCACTGTGAGGCCCCCTGTCACCACCGTCGCACCGCCGGACGAGGCCCGCGACAGGCGCAATGGCCCTGGGACGGGGACCTTCGGCCGGGTTCCGACCGGTCGCTCCCCTGGGACGCTGGAGGTACAGGGCCGAGGCCGCGACGCACCGATGCCTTCAGACGAGGCGCTGTGCGCTTCCTGCCGCGCCCGGCCAGGTAGTGGCACGAGGAGGTCTTCATGGCCGGGACACCGCACATCGTGAGCGATGTGATGACCATGGCGGTGGTGGCCGTCGGACGTGACGCGCCGTTCAGGGAAATCGTCAGGACCATGGAGCAGTGGAAGGTCAGCGGCCTGCCCGTCCTGGAGGGCGACGGCCGCGTCATCGGGGTGGTGTCCGAAGCCGACGTGCTGGCCAAGGAGGAGTTCCGCGCCGGTGTCCCGAGCCTGTCCGAGCCGCGAGAGCGCTTGTCCGCCACGGCCAAGGCCGGAGGTCCGACCGCCGGAGACCTCATGACCACCCCGGCGATCACCGTGCATCCCGACGTCACCTTGGCGCAGGCGGCCCGGATCATGGCCGTGAAGCACATCAAGCGGCTCCCCGTCGTGGACGACGAAGGGATGCTGCGGGGGATCGTCAGCCGCGCCGACCTGCTGAAGGTCTTCCTGCGGTCGGACGAGGACCTTGAGGAAGAGGTCCGCCGCATCGTCATCGCCCCGCTCTTCCCAGCCCTCGCACATACCATCCACGCGGACGTGAGAGACGGAGTCGTGACCCTCCGCGGTCGGATCGCGGACTCCCCGCTCATCTCCCTCGCCGCACGTCTGACTCGAGCCGTGGAGGGTGTCGTGGACGTGGAATGCGACCTCACTGAGGCCCGCAGCGCCGGCGCCGAGCCGACCGACAGGCCCACACCTGCCGTTGACCGGGGCCACAGCAGTGTGTGACGCAGCGCCCCGGTGAGCTCCGTACGCTGCGCAGCACCTCGTCGGTCAGGCCGGAGGCAGGCTCGCGTCACCGTTGGCGGGGGTAACGGTCCTTGCCGTCGAGCCCTCGGAACGCGTCAGCCCGAACTCCACGTCGACCACACCCTCGACGGCCCGGACCAGACGCGCGGCCACGGGCACGGAGGACGTGCCCCAGGCATGTCCGCTGAGCCTGACGACGCCGACCACGCGGCCCTCGCCCTCGAGGACCGGTACGGCGCTGACCTTCCAGTCCTGCATCAGATGCACGATCTCCTCGAACGCGGCCCGGCGGCCGACGGCGGCGACCGTGTGGGACATGACGCACTGACGATGTGTGGGGTGCCGTGCATGGTGACTCCTTCGTGGCGTCGGCCCGTTCACACGGCGCTGCCGGCGCCGTACGGGGCATAGAGGTCCAGCAGTCGGGTACGGGTGGAGCGCAGGCGGTGGGCGAGCACCTCGCCGACCCACCTGGTGATGGCCTGGCCGAGAGCCGGGTCGTCCTGGCACAGGGAGCGGACGGCCGTGGCATCGAACTCGTAGGCGCGAACCGGGGTCGACGCTGTGGCGCCCAGGTGCCATACATGCGGCGCGAACAACCAGGACAGGCCGACGAGTTCGTTGTGACCGAGGGTCTCGATGACGGCGGTACGTCGGCCGGGCACGTGCGCGTCGAGCTCGATCGAGCCAGTGCGGAGGATCCAGAACCGGTCCGCGCGAGCACCCTCGTTGAAGATGCGTGTTCCCTGCGGGAAGGAGACCTCCCGGGCGAGACCCATGAGTCGTTGCCGGTACTCGGCGGATAGCGCGCGCAGCATGCTCGGAGTGTTCATGGCCTGCCTCCCGGTCGAGGTGTGGAAACTGGCACCTCCAGCGTGTGGCGGGGGCCGGGGTCCGGCGAGGGGCCATCCGGTCCGGAGCAGGGCCACACGTCCCTGAACGGGGCGCTCCGTGCGCGGAAGAGCGGCTTCCGTGTTCGTCGCCGTCCTCCGGGTCGCAGGAGGCCGGGAGCGCGAGCCGCGCAGTCGAATGAGTTCGCGGCGGCGGAAGGAGGCCAGGCGGTGGAATCCCGCCAGGTCGATCACGCGGACGGGGGCGTACACGGCGAGCGCGTCCACCCGAGTCCCGCGCCATGTGCCGCCCCTCTGTCCGGGCTCGGCATCCACTGGGCGCGATCGTCCGCGGGACATGTTCGGCGTCTCATCGGCAGGGCTGCACGTCTCCCGCCAACGGACCCCGCGGACAGGGACGTTCAGCCCCAGGGCTGGAGCCCTTCGGCATCCGGTGCAATCCGGCACACCCGGCGAGAGTGTGGGACGTCGAGACAGGGCGACCCAGACCCCGAAGGGATCACGATCATGGCCCTACACGAGCACCCTCACCGGAGCCCGGGATTCCACCTGCCGGCCCTGCGCCGGCTCCGGACCGTCTTTGCCTCCGCGCCCGCCGTGTCGGCACACCCCGACACGCGCACCGCGCAGGCCTTCGCCCTCGCGTCCCTGCGCATCCTGACCGGATTCGTCTTCCTGTGGGCGTTCCTGGACAAGACCTTCGGCTTCGGTTACGCCACCGCGTCCGGCAAGGGATGGATCGACGGCGGGTCGCCGACGAAGGGCTTCCTCGGTTCCGTCGCCGCCGGGCCGATGGAGTCGACGTTCCACTCGTGGGCCGGCGACACCTGGGCGGACTGGCTTTTCATGCTGGGTCTGCTCGGCATCGGTCTGGCCGTCATGGCCGGTGTGGCGCTGCGGCCGGCCGCGGTGGCGGGCACGGCGATGATGGCGCTGATGTGGATCGCTGAGTGGCCGCCGGCCAGGCACCTGTCGGACGGATCGCCGAGCATGTCGACGAATCCGTTCGCCGACTACCACGTCATCTACGCCGTCGCGCTGATCGTTGTGGCGGCAGCGGGCGCGGGCGCCACCTGGGGCCTGGGCCGGCTGTGGGCGCGGCTGCCCATCGTCCGCGACCACACCTGGCTGCGCTGACCCGCACGCGGGCGGGTCCGACCCCGCCCCGGATCCGTCCCGCCGACCTGTGCGCGGGGCCCGTAAGTCGTTGCTGGAGGACCAGTGGCCCCTGCCCCGCACCGACCCCTGAACACGACGCTGGAATCGGGTCCCTTCAGGGCCCCGGTTCAGGAGGTGGAGAACATGCCCCGCACCATCACCGTGGGTCTCGACGGTTCGGCCGAAAGCCGCGCCGCCGCCGAGTGGGCGGCCCGTGAGGCGCAGTTGCGTGGACTGCCGGTGAAGCTCGTCCACGTCTGGGAGCCGGTGCCGGAGCCCATGGCTCAGGCACCGCTTCTGGGTGCCGAGACGCACCAGCACTGGACCGAGCTCAGCGAGATGGGGGTACCCCCGGCCGAAGGCTGGGAGAGGATCCCCCGCGAGTCCGCCGAAGGGCTGCGGCTGCGCCACCCGGGCGTCGAGGTGACCACCGAGCAACTCACCGGAGTGCCCGCCGAAGCTCTGGTCAGTGCGGCAAAGGACGCCGAGATGCTCGTCCTCGGTTCGCGCGGTCTGGGCGGGATCGGCGGTTTCCTGGTCGGCTCGGTCGGGCTCTCGGTCGTGGCGCGCACCGAGCGGCCCGTCGTCCTGGTCCGCGCCGGCGAGCAGGCCGCGGACGAGCACGAGATGGACCCGGCGGGTATCCCCTCCGCGGCCACACCGTTCCGCCCCGTCCTTCTCGGACTGGACGTCAGCCGCCCGAGCGCGGCGCCGATCGAGTTCGCCTTCGAGGCCGCTGCGCGCCGCTCGGTGCCGTTGCGGGTGGTGCACGGCTGGAACCGGCCGCCCTACTACGCCTACGGCATGGCCCTGGAGCCCGCAGTCCAGCGGGAAATGGCGAAGGGCGTCGCCGCCGCCCTGACCGAGGCGCTGACCCCGTGGCGGCAGAAGTACCCGGACGTCGAGGTCGTCGAGCGGTCCCGGTGCGGCAGCCCCTCGCTCCTCCTGATCGACGCCTCCAGCGAAGCCTCCCTGGTCGTCGTCGGCCGGCGTATCCGCCGCTCCTCCGTCGGCGCCCACATCGGGAGCGTCACCCACGCCGTCCTGCACCACGCCACCGCTCCTGTCGCCGTCGTCGCGCACGACTGACACACCACTGTCACAGCGCAGGCACCACCGCAGAGGAGAGACGAGACCATGAATGCAGCGGCCGGGAGCCGCCTTGCGGGGCGCCCCGGCCTACGTCGAGACCGTCGAGGGGCACGCCCGGCAGGTCCTGCTCGACGCCTCGGCCGACGCCGACCTGCTCGTCCCAGGGGCCGGCGCCGCGAGGACCACCAGGGCCTCCGACTCGGCCGCGTCGCCCACGCGGTGCCGCATCATTCCGGCTGCCCCGTCGCCGTCGTACCCCTGCGGGTGGCAGGAAGGCGACCGGCGGTTCACAGGCTCGCCGCGTGGTCGGGGACGTAGGTCTGCAGATCGCGCGGTGGGCGCTCGTAGCCGGTCGACGGCGGCCGAGGCGGAAGCTCGAGGACGGGGGGCGGCACGTCGTGGTAAGGGACGGAGTCCAGCAGATGGGCGATCATGTTCAGCCGCGCTCGCCGCTTGTCGTCGCTCTCCACGATGAACCAGGGCGCCTCGGTGATGTCGGTGTGGACCAGCATCTCGTCCTTCGCCCGCGAGTAGGCCTCCCAGTGGGTGATGGACTCCAAATCCATGGGTGACAGCTTCCAGCGGCGCAGCGGATCCTCCAGGCGGCGCCGGAACCGCTCCTGCTGCTCGCTGTCACTCACCGAGAACCAGTACTTTCGCAGCAGGATCCCGTCCTCCACGAGCATCCGCTCGAAGATCGGGCACTGCCGCAGGAACAGTTGGTACTCCTCCTTGGAGCAGAACCCCATCACGTGCTCGACCCCGGCCCGGTTGTACCAGGACCGGTCGAACAGCACGATCTCCCCGGCCGCCGGCAGGTGCTCGACGTAACGCTGGAAGTACCACTGGCTGCGCTCGCGCTCGGTCGGTCTGGGCAGCGCCGCGATCCGCGCCACCCGCGGATTGAGGTGTTCGGCGACCCGCTTGATGGTGCCGCCCTTGCCCGCCGCGTCCCGGCCCTCGAAGACCACGACCAGCCGGGCGCCCTCGGCCCGCACCCATTCCTGCAGTTTCACCAACTCCGTCTGCAGGCGGAGCAGTTCCTTCTCGTACACCTTGCGCGGCAGCTTCGCCGCCTTCTCACCGGCCATGCCGCCTCCACCGCCCGAAGACTCACCGTGTCGACCACGTCCAGGTCGATCACCAGGACGCCACCGTGCCCCGGACTCTCCGACGAAGACTCGGGACGGTTGCAGGGCCGAATGGACCTGGCGCGGTCTTTGCGGCCCATATCCGCCGGGTGGTCGCAGGAAGATGCTGGCAGTAACCGAGCAGACCGAGCGCAGGAGGTGCGCACCGTGCTTTCGCCCGTCATCGCCGGAGTCGACGGATCGTCCGAGAGTTTCGCCGCCGCCGAGTGGGCGGCGCGGGAGGCGGTGCGTCGTCACCGACCGCTTCGTCTGGTGCACGCCTGGAACTGGCATCCTCGTCGGACGGTAGGCGAGCGCTCCTCCAAGCTCTCGGCTCCGCTCGAGCAGGGAGGCACCCCCATCGCCGCGCAGCGGCACCTGGCGAGTCGTGTCCTGAAGCAGGCGGGGGAGCGCATCCGCGGCGCCGTACCCGGCGCGCGCCTCACCGACGAGCAGGTCGAGGGCCCGGCGACCGCGGCCTTGCTGAAGGCCGCTGAGCAGGCCGAACTGCTGGTGCTGGGCTCCCGCGGACTCAGCGGCCTCAGCGGACTTCTCGTCGGCTCGGTCGCCCAAGGCGTGGTCGCCGAGGCCCGGCGCCCCGTGGTCCTCGTGCGGAAGGGGGAGGAGGGCGACGACGAGCACCTCCCGGCCGACGACGGCAGCCCGTCCACCCGGAACGGCTGCCGCGATGTGGTGCTCGGCATCGACCTCACCGATGCCTGCGACGAGGTGATCAAGTTCGCGTTCGAGGCAGCCCGGCTGCGCCGGGCCCGGCTGCGCGTCGTGTACGCCTGGCAGTCACCGTCCGCGATCAGTCTCGGTCCCGGCGACATCGGCCTGGTCAACGATCCCGCGCGGGCCGAGGAGTGGCAGGAGTTCCTGTCCGCGGTGTTGACGGTGTGGCGCGACAAGTACCGCGAGACGGAGGTCCTGGAGACCGTTGTGGAGGGCAAGGCCTCCACCGCGTTGGTCCGGGCCGCCTCCGCGGCGGGCCTCCTGGTCGTCGGCCGCCGCATGTCGGAGCGGCCGACGCTCCCGAGCATCGGCCCCGTGACCCATGCCGCCATCCATCACGTCGGCTGCCCGCTGGCCGTAGTTCCCCACGAGTGAGACCTCTCTCGATCCGGTGCGCCGGTCATCCCGCGTGAGGCCGGGTGCCAGGGCTTGCGCTGGGGACCGTACCGACGGGCCCTGTCGCCGGGGAAGTTCGGCCCTATTCCCAGTGCGGCCCCGTCTGATTGATCGACATGCCTGTCGGATCCGCGCGACGGATCCCGGCCGTGACGGCGAGCGCCGCTGCGTGCCGACACCCGCCGTCTGCTGGAGCAGCTGCCCGACGCGAGGGAGGAGTTCTGGTACGAGCAGGACGCAACCGAGGAATCCGGCTCCCACACGGGTCTGATGAACCTCGACGGCCTGGACCTGCCCGCCGACGCGGACGTGTACCTGTGCGGCTCGCTCCCCTTCATGCGGTCCCTACGCACCCAGCTGCTCCAGGACGGCATCCCCGCGCGCGGCATCCGCTACGAGGTCTTCGGCCCCGACCTGTGGCTCGCCCACGTAGAAGGGTGACACCCGAGGAACACCTGGCAGCGCATGGGCACGCTCAGCCCCGGCGGCTCCCTTGAACGGCCGACTGAGGCGGGCGTGAGGTGAGCGGACCGAACGCCCGTCAACGGTCGCGACGCCGACCGCGGACGGGCAGCGTCAGGCGGTTGAGAGGAGCGGGACGACCCACTCGACGACGGTGCCGCTGGGTTGGTTCGCGGACAGCGTCAACGTGCCGTCCATTTCCTCCGCGCGTCGGCGGAGGTTGGCGAGGCCGCTGCGGCGGGTGACGGCCGGGTCGATTCCGCGGCCGTTGTCGGCGACACGCAGCTTCAGAGCGGCGTCGGTGACCTCGACGCCGACGTCGACAATGCTGGCGTGTGCATGCCGAACTGTGTTGGACAGGGCTTCGCCGAGCACGGCCAGCAGTTGCTCGGCCTGCTCGGCGGGCACGGCCGTGTCGAGCAGCCCGGTCATGCGCAGCGCGGGTGCGAAGCCGAGCGTCTCGGTGGCCCGTTCGGTGGCGGCCACCAGCTGGGCACGCAGCCCGCTGCCGCGACGGGCCTGATCACCCTCGCGGAGGGCGTAGACGGTGGAGCGGATGATCTTGATCGTGTCGTCCAGGTCGTCCACGACCCGCTGGATCCGTTCGTTCACCTGCGGCCGGTCGGAGACCTGGCCCAGAGTGGACTGCAGTGTGAGTGCGCCGGCGAACAGCCGCTGGATGACCAGGTCGTGCAGGTCCCGGGCGATCCTGTCGCGGTCGTTGAGCACCACCATGCGTTCCGTGTTCTGCCGGTGCTCGGCGACGTCCAGCGCCAGCGCGGCCTGATTGCCGAACCCGGTGACCATGTCGATCACGGCGTCGGTGAAGAGGGCGCCGCCCGGTAGGTTCGCGACCTGCAGTACTCCGCGGACGTGCTCCCGGGTGCCGAGGGGTACGAAGAAGGC
Source organism: Streptomyces cynarae (assembly GCF_025642135.1). Classification (NCBI taxonomy): domain Bacteria; kingdom Bacillati; phylum Actinomycetota; class Actinomycetes; order Kitasatosporales; family Streptomycetaceae; genus Streptomyces; species Streptomyces cynarae. Next base: position 8,020,204 of record NZ_CP106793.1, read on the forward strand.
CGGCCCGAGCTCCACGACCGAGGCACTGCCGCCCTGGGAGCTCGGGTCGGCGCTCAGGGCCTCGTTGGTGATCGTCTCCCCGGACGTGAAGACCTTCGCGGCCAGTGTCGTGGCGGGCAGCACCAGTCCGCGGACCTCCTCGGCCTGCGAGCCTGAGGAGGCCTCGATGACCAACTCGCCGCGGTGGCCGACGGGCACCGCCAGAGTGACCAGGTCCGCGCCGGCCATCTCCCGCACGGCGCCGGTGAAGGACTGAAGCACCGCGCCGGGCTCAGCGCCGGACAGGAGGCTACGGGTCAGCTCGTTGCTGGCTGCCAGCCATCGCTGCCGGCGATGCGCCTCGTCGTACAGCCGGGCGTTGTCGATGGCCACACCGGCTGCCGCGGCCAGGGTCTGCATCACCGCTTCGTCGTCGCTGTCGAACTCCGCACCGCTCTGCTTGTTGGTCAGGTACAGATTCCCGAAGACCCGGTCGCGCACCCGGACGGGGGCGCCGAGGAAGCTCGTCATCGGCGGGTGTCCGGACGGGAAGCCGGCGGACGCCGGATGCTCGGCCAGATTCGCCAGGCGCAGCGGCTCCGGGTGCCGGATGAGCAGCCCGAGGATGCCTTCGCCGCGCGGGTAGTACCCGATGCGGGCGATGGCCTCCTCGTCCATGCCGACCGTGACGAACTGCTTGATCGTGCCTTCCTCGCCCAGCACGCCGAGCGCCCCGTACCGGGCGTCGACCAGGGTGACCGCCGACTCCACGATGCGGCGCAGCACCACCTCCAGGTCGAGGTCGGAGCCGACCGCCAACACCGCGTCGAGCAGCGTGTGGACGCGGTCGCGGGCCCCCCGGACCTGCGCCACCTGCTGCTGCAGGTCCTCCAGCAGTGCATCCAGCCGCAGCTGCGGAGACATCGCGGTTGCCTCTCCCTCACGCGAATCGTGCGCGCGCTCGTCCACCACAGCTCCCCTCACCATGTCGCCGGCCCAGCCTCAAGAATGCCCGACGAGCCGAACCCACTCGACGACATCCCGGTGGCAGCGAGGACGCGGCCCACGAGTGGCGGGCTCATGTCGTGTGATGAGTCGCGCACACTGATCACCACCCCCCGGCAGGGTGCGCATCGGCGGGTGTTCTGGCGGAAGGCCCGCTTCGAGGGGTGGGCGGGGCTGTCGTCGGACGGTGTTGTGGATTCCAGGACGGGGGCTGGTCTTCGCCCTCCGCCGGGAGAGCCCCACCCAGGGCTCGGTGGCCCTGGAGCAGGGCCGTCCGGCCCGTCGCCCTTTCGCCCGGAGACGAGCGACGATGGATCTCGAGAGATCTGCCGCCGCGGGCTCGTGCCCGGGACGACCTGGGAAGGTGAGGCAGAAAATGATGTTCTGGTACGGCCACGGCATGAACGGCTGGGGCTGGCTCGTGATGTCGGTCGGCACGCTGCTGTTCTGGGCGCTGCTCATCACCCTCGGTGTCCTGCTCTTCCGGGCTCTGGCCCGCCCGCTCCCTCCCGGCGGATGGCGCAGCACCTGGCAGAAGACGCCTCCGGGCAACGGCCCCGAGCACATCCTCGCCGAACGGTACGCGCGCGGCGAGATCGACGAGGAGGAATACCACCGCCGTCTGGCCACCCTCCGTGGGTCACCCACAGACGCAGGCAGACACCCGGCCTCGTAGCTGCCGCCCCACCGTCCTTCGGAACTCGAAGCCCGGGGGGGGGGGGGGGGGGGCCGCCCGGCCCGCCTCCGGAGCGGGCGGTCCGGGGACACGGCAGCTCGGCCACCGAGTTCCGGGCCGAACGCCGCGGCACGCCGTATGTGGCACGTAGGAGTACAGGGCACCATGAGGAGACGGTGGCGATCATGAGAGCTCGACTCGGCGATCAACTCGTCATCGAAAGTCCGACGACGGGCGACACCCGGCGTGACGGCGAGATCGTCGGACTCCACCATGCGGATGGAACGCCTCCCTACGACGTGCGCTGGTCGGACACCCATGAGGTGACGCTGGTGTTCCCCGGACCCGACGCGCACGTCCGTCATCTCGAGCACGGGCCCGGGAACACCGACATGCCGCCCGGGCACGGCACTGCGGAGGCGGGTGTGGTGTCCGGCAGGACCCTGCGAGAGGCGGAACCCAACCCCGGCGACATCGGACGACGCGTGGCCGCCGAGCGCGAGCGACAGGGTCTGAGCCGGAACGAAACCGCCCGCCGCGCCGCAATGGCGCCGGACTACCTCGCATACCTCGAAGAAAACCCGGCCGATCCGAGCCTGGCGACGCTCTTCCGTCTGGCCTCGGCACTGGATACCAGCGTGGCGGCGCTGCGCGGGGGCGGTGTCGATCTGCCGCCGGGCCAGGGCCACGCGCTCCTGCACCCCGAGCTTCGGGACCTCAGCCCCGACGAATGCCGCGCCCTGCTCTCCACCCACGGCGTGGGCCGCGTGGCGGTGACGACCCTCGACGGCCCGGCGGTGGTACCGGTGAACTACGAGGTCATCGATGGCGCGATCGCGTACCGGACGGCACCCGACTCCGTGCCTGCGGCGGCTGCGGGGAAGGAGGTCGCCTTCGAGGTCGACCATGTGGACGAGGCCATGAGCCAGGGCTGGAGCGTACTCGTCGTCGGCCCCGCGCGTGCCGTCACGGAGCCCGACGCCGTGCGGCGGCTTGCCGAGCACGCCCACACCGAGTCATGGGCGGGCGGCAGACGTGAGATGTGGGTGTCGATCCGGCCCGAGCGGCTCACGGGCTGCCGCATCAGGCCGTCCGGCCAGTGACCAGGCCGCAGGACGCCGCCCGAGGGCACCGACCCGGCCACCATCCTTGACGAACGTCTTCTCGTCCGCGCATGCGGGATGTCCCCAGCCGGACTCTGGCTGGGGACATCCCGCGTCGGGCCTGGCCGTCACCCGGCTCGCTGGGAGCAGAAGGCACTGCGATGAGTGATCATCAGGCGCCTTGGCTCTGCGTCGTGTCCGGCAACGCGTGGCACAGCGGAGCAGGTTCCGGTGTGGCTCACGGCGTCCGGGTCTTCCAGATGCCGCGGCCGTGGGTGGCCACGTACACCTGGCTGCCGTCCGGGCTGGGCGAGAGGTACACCGCCGGCGAGGTGGGCAGGTTCGTGCCCAGGCGCACCCAGTGGCCCGCCGAGGTGCTGGTGAACACGCCGAGGTCGGTGGCGACCACGAGGGTGCCGTTCTCGGTGATGAGCGCCGCGTTGGCCGGGGCGTCCGGGAAGGAGTCCGTGGCCGCGGGGTCGCCGCTGATGTCCGTCCAGGTCGTGCCGCCGTCGGTGGTCTTCCAGACGTGGCCGTAGCCGGCGCCGGGGCCCTCGTTCCAGTGCCGCGAGAAGCCGTTGATCACCGCGTAGACCGTTTTGCCGGAGGCGTCGGACGGGTCGATGGCCAGAGAGGAGATGTAGCGGTTGGGGAAGGAGGCCGGCAGGTTCACCTGGTGCCAGGTGCCGCCTTGGTTGGTGGCGATGCCCCGCCCGAAGGTCTCGTCGACCGATCCGCACGGGCCGCACCAGGCCGCCCACGTCACGTGGCCCCGGCTGGCGACCGCCGAGGCGGAGTGACCCGCGCCCAGGTCGTACAGCTTGGTCCAGTCGGCGCCGGAGGTGGTGTTCCAGGTCTTGGTGTTGCCCCAGACGTACTGGCCGCCCGCGACCCACAGGCCGTTCGGGTCGGTCTCGTCCGCGCTGAAGGGGGCGATGAAGCGGGCACCGGGGTCGCCGGGTGCGATGTCGGTGATGACGTCCTCGGAGCCGTCGTCGCTCGCGGTGTAGCCGCAGTTGTTCGTGATCTGCAGCGCCAGGTCGACGTACTCGCCGACCGTCTGGCAGCCGTTGGCGGGGTTGACCAGCTGGTCGCCGCCGTCACCGCCGAACGGGGAGACCATCTCGCCGTCCGGGTTGAGCTGCTGTCGTCCTTGGTAGGTGGCGCCCTTGGGCGCGAGCAGAGAGACGCCGTTGTCCTGCAGGCCGCCCCAGACGGCGTCGCCGCTGCCGTCGGTCATCCTGCCCGCGCGCACCGAGTAGTACTGGAGGTCGCGCAGGGTGCCGGACTCGTTGAGGTTGCGCCAGCCGGCGGTCGTCTGGGTGGTCGGACGGGCGTAGGCACCGCCGTCGTTGCCGACGAACACCTCCGGCGTGCTGCCCTTCCACTGCGAGAAGGCGAGGGCGTGCTGGTCGGAGTGCATCACGTCGCCGTCGCAGGTGTTCGCGGCCGGGTCGTACGAGAAGCACGGCATGCCGAAGTTCCAGTACCGGCCGATCGCCTTCCAGGTCGCCCCGCCGTCCCGGGACTCGAACATCTCCTCGAGGCCCAGGTAGACGTGGTTCGGGTCGCTCGGGTCGACCGCGATGACCTGGTCGTACCAGGCCTGGGAGCCGGGCTGGTAGCCGCTGCCGATCTCGTTGACCTTCATCGCGGAGCCGCTCGTCGACAGCGACGAGGAGGTCGCGATCTGCTTGAACGAGCCGTTCGCGTTGCCGCTCTGGCTGACGTACACACCGGCGAGCACGGAGTACACGCCGGAACCGGAGGACTTGTTGAGGAGCTTGGGGGACTCCATCGAGACGTACAGCCTGCTGCCGTCGGCCGCGTAGGCGAAGGCGGCGTTGCCGATCTCGGCGGGGTTGATCGCGCCGGTCGGGTTGGCACGCTTCCAGGTGGTGCCCGCGTCGTCGGAGTAGTAGAAACCGTTGTAGTCGGCACCGCTTCGCCAGGCCACATTGGCCAGCAGCTTCTTGCCGTCGGTGCCGGGCTGTACGGCGATGTCGTTGGCGATGTCCGCGTAGTGGCCGTCCACTCCGCAGCTCACGCCGCTGATGCCGACGCCCGCGCACGGGGCGAGGACCTTCGTCCAGGCGGAGGACTGGCCGGCCGACAGTGGGCGCCGGAAGACGCCGTGAGAGGAGGCCGCGAAGACGTATCCGGCGGCCTTGTCGAAGGTGAGGGTGTGGATGGAGGCGGAGTCCAGTTCCGTGCCGCCCACCTTGTCGCTCTCGCTGAAGGTGCCGGTGGCCGGGTCCGCGAGCCGGTAGACGCCGCTGCCCAGGTAGTTGTCGGAGGCGGTGGTCGCCTCGCCGGTGGCCAGCCACAGCGAGCCGTCGGGCGCGACCGCGAGGGCGCCCACGGACAGGGCGGGCAGCCGGTCGGCGATCGGCGTCCAGGTGTTCCCGTCGTCGGTGGAGCGGAACACACCGCCGCCCGCGGCGCCCGCGTAGACCACGCCCCGGTGGGTCGGATCGGTGGCCAGGGCGGCGATCCGGCCCGCCGAGTGCCCCGCGCCGCCTCCGGAGTTGGAGGCCGACTGGTCACGGTAGTGCAGGGCGTCCTCGTTGTACGGGGAGGTGGTGACCTCGGACCAACTGCCGGACCTGACGGGCATGTTCTTGATGTGCGCCCAGGCGTCGGCGTAAGCGCCCGGCGCGATCTCGCCGCTGGGCGAGAGCCTAGGCTCGTTGAAGGCGTCGAGGGACTCCATCAGTTCATGGGACTCCTCGCCCGCCACCTCATGGCGGCTGGAGTCCGTGTCGCTCGCCCCGAACGCGGCGACGGGTCCCGTCCCCGCTATCAGAAGTGCGGTGGCCACGGCGGCGAGTACCTTTCTGCCACCGCGCTCCGCCTCGCGGCGCGGTCTGCGCCGTGCGGAATACACACGCATGGATTGTCTCCGGCTTCTTCGGCGTAAGTCGCGGCCGCCCCTACGGCCGCACTTGATCTCCTACTGCCGAGCGCCGGAACCGTACTCCCGTGCCCTCCCTCAACCACAGGGGTTTACGCCGACTTTATAGTCCAACAAACGTAACGATTGCCAAAAATGGCCTCGTTCGCCACCGGCCTCCCGGAGCCCCCGCAGTCCTCATCACTTGCAGCGCAGCCAGCCGGTTTTTCGTTACCGGAGCGTGGAGTGCGCAGCTGCCGGGACACGCCGTAGCATTCGCACATAGGTTTTACCGTCCCGTGGTTGCCGCCCCGACGGGTCCGTCGGAGTTTCGGTCACCATGCCGTCGGAGAGCTGGTTATGCAGGTCACGGGGGTTGCAGCGGTCCCCCGACGCTGAGCGGGGAATGTTCATGCACCTCGAGTTCCGGCACCTCCGTATCCTGCTCACCGTCGCCGAGGCCGGCAGCATCCGCAAGGCCGCCGCACGGCTGCAGCTCTCTCAGCCGGCCACGAGCGCTCAGCTGAAGCGGATCGAACAAGAACTGGGCGGCCCGCTCTTCATCCGCAGCGCCGACGGGGTGAAACCGAACGAGAACGGACAATACGTCCTGCGCTGCGCCCGTGACCTCGTCGTCGGCTTCGACCGGCTGCGCGAATACGCGCGAGTGGCGGCGGAGGCCGACAGACAGGCCGCCGCGCCGCTGAGAGCGGGCGGAACCGCCGGCCCTCTGGTGTCCCTGCTGGTCTCCGCCCTCTTCGAACTGGTCCCGGAACGCCGACTCACCATCGACGCCCGCCGTTCCGTGCACACCCTGGTGAAATCGCTGAGCCTGTCGAAATGCGACATCGCGGTGTTCGGTGAGTTCCCCGGCTTTCCCCTTCCGGTCGGCGAGTCGGTGGCGACCCGCACACTGCTCCGCGAGCCGGTCTTCGTCCTGCTCGCCGAAGACCACCCGCTGGCACGCCAGGAGATGGTCAGCCTCCCTGAACTGGCCGACGAGGACTGGGTCATGCCGGAGGCCGACGAGAGCGGCATGCACGCGTACCTTCATCTCACCTGCCGGTCGGCGGGATTCACTCCGCGCATCGCCCATGTGACCCCGGACCTGTCCGTGGCGCAGATCCTGGTCGCCGGCCGGCGTGCCGTCTGCGGCGTATGGCCGACTGCCGACATCTCCGCCCCGGGCACGGTGCAGCGGCCGCTCGTGGACGTCCCGTTCCACCGCCGGCTGCTCCTGGCCTGGAACGAGGAATCGGTTTCGCCCGGGCTCGCCGACGCGGCGTGCGAGCGTCTGCTGGCCGCCTATCTGTCGCTGGTGCGACGACGGCCGCGGTATCTGGCCTGGTGGGAGGCCGGGGGAGAGGAGTTCGCCCTCCGTGAGGGCATGTGACCGGCCGGGCCACGGATCCCCCTGCCCTATAGCTCCGCTGATATAGCCCAGATGAAGTCACGTCAGGGACATGTCATCTGCTGAACACTTCGCGTCAACGTCCAAGGACGTCGTCACCCCACGACGAGCGAAGGAATCACCCCGTCATGTCCCGTCCCCTTCTTGCCCTTTCCGCGATAGTCGCCGCCGGCGTGATCACCACCGGCGCTATGGCCGTACCTGCGCACTCGCAGCCTCAAGCAGCGCAGCGCGGCACCTCCGTCCGCGACACGGCGATATCCCAGGCCAAGGCGAACGTGACCCGGCACGCCGACACCTTCGGCTTCGGTGCGGGCCAGACGCTCCGGGCGAAGGACGTCGTGATCGACGCCGACGGCACCCAACACGTCCGCTTCGAGCGGACCTACCGCGGCCTCCCCGTCGTCGGCGGCGACTTCGTCGTCCACCAGAAGGGCGACGGCTCGTTCAAGGGCTCCACCCGCGCCAAGGCCCGCGAGGTGGTGCTCAGGTCCGTCACTCCCGCCGTCGACGCCAGGGGCACGGCGGCCGGCGCGCTGAAGCGCTCGCACGGGTTGGTGCGGCAAGCCAAGTCCACTCCCGAGCTGATCGTGTGGGCCGCCGACGGCACGCCGCGTCTGGCCTGGCGCACCACCGTCCAGGGCCTGGGCGACAAGGGCCAGCCGCACGGCGAGGTCTTCGTGACCGACGCCACCACCGGCGCGGCGATCGAGAACTACGACGCCGAGCGCGAGGCGACCGGAACCGGCCACTCCGAGTACACCGGCGATGTCAGCATCGACACCACGCAGCAGGCCGACGGCACCTTCGCCCTGATCGACCCGGTGCGCGGCCACATCACCAAGGACGCGCACAACCTCTCGTCCTCGTCCCTGAAGAGCTCCTCCGGCACCCTGTTCACCGACGCCGACAACATCTGGGGGGACGGCAAGAAGTTCTCCACCGACCGCGCCACCGCCGCCGTCGACGCGCACGTCAACACCGCCGAGACGTACGACTACTACAGGACGACCTTCGGCCGCAACGGCATCAAGAACGACGGCCGCGGCGCCACCGTCTTCGTCCACGTCGGCACCAACTGGGACAACGCCCAGTGGTCGGACTCCTGCTTCTGCATGATGACCGGCGACGGCAACGGCACCACCGACCCGGAGCAGGTCGACCTGGACACCATGGGCCACGAGATGACCCACGGCGTCACCTCGGCCACCGCGAACCTGCGCTACAGCGCTGAGTCCGGCGGCCTGAACGAGGCCACCAGCGACATCCTCGGCACCATGGTCGAGTGGTACGCCAAGAACCCGGTCGACACCCCCGACTACCTCTTCAGCGACCAGTCCACCCCGCCGTGGCTGCGCCGCTTCGACAAGCCGTCCCTGGACGGCCGCTCCGCCGACTGCTGGTCGAAGTCGGTCGGCCGCCTCGACGTGCACTACTCCTCGGGCGTCGGCAACCACTGGTTCTACCTCGCGAGCGAGGGCAGCGGCGCCAAGACCATCAACGGCGTCTCCTACAACAGCCCCACCTGCAACGGCTCCACCGTCACCGGCATCGGCAACCAGAAGGCCTCGGCCATCTGGTACCGGGCGCTGACCGTCTACATGACCTCCACCACGGACTACAAGGGCGCCCGCACGGCGACTTTGAACGCGGCGAAGGACCTGTACGGTGCCACCGGCCCCGAGTACGCCACCGTGGCCGCGGCCTGGAGCGCCGTCAACGTCCTCTGAGGCACCGACGTACCGCCGGAAGGGAACGCAAGGGAGTCGGAGCGCGAGAGCCGAGGGCCCCGGCGCGGGTGCGCCGGGGCCCGCACCCGCGCCGGGGCTCAGCGGGTCGCGGGGCTCACGCGGTGTGGATCTCCAAGGAGGCCCGCACGGCGGACTCCACGGCTCCCTCGATCCAGGCCGGCTTGACGGACGTATGGTCCCCGGCGAAGTGCAACGGTCCTTCAGGCTCGGGGATGGCGGTCAGCAACTCCGTGTGCTGGCCGGGCAGGAGCACGGACGCCTCCCCGTAGGCGTAGGGGTCGCGCAGCCAGCTCTGCGTGCGGCCCGCACCGGTGTAGAAGACCTCGATGCGCTGCCCGTAGACCTGCTGGAGGCCGCACAGGGCGTGTGGATACCGGGCATCGTCGTCCAGGGAGTCCCAGCGCAGCGCGTCGTCCGCCCAGCTGTAGGAGGCCAGGACCACACCCCCGGCGCTGCCCGGGACCGGATGGGAGGGATGGAACATGAACCGGTTGGCGTTGTCCGACACCGAGCCGCCACCCACGACGTCGACCGCCTCCGGCTGGTCCCGGGCGATCGCACGGTTGGCGGCGTAGTGGGTCCGCTGTCCCGCTGTGATGTGCCCGGCGGGCACGGAGGGATGGGCGCCGAGGAGGCTGCCGTCCGCGGCGGCGCGGCCGGTGCGGTAGGCGTCGTACAGGCCGGGGTCGACGGCGTTGAGCTCGCGCTTCCAGTCGGCCTCGTCGAACTCCCACCAGCGGCGGCTGAACTCCAGCAGCACCTTGGTCGCGCTGTCGTAGTGCAGTTCGCAGACCGCGCGGCGCTTGCCGTACGACATGGGCGGGTCGATCTGCACGTGGCGCAGTCCGGAGAACGGCACCGTGACCACGGCGACGTCCGCGGTGAACTGCTCGCGCACGACGGGACCGTCACGGCCCTCGGACACGGTGTCCACCCAGACGTGCGGACCCTTGCTCCGGACGTGCTCGGTGTCCGGCGAGGGGCGGTCGGGGTGGTGGTACTCGATCCGCGTGACACGGCGGTCGAACCGGACGTCCTTGCGTACCCGTTCCAGGAGGGCGTCCGGCAGTACGGCCGTGCCGCCCTCCAGCTCGTAGAAGGGCGTGTCGGGGCTGATGAGGGAGGAGCCGATGAAGCTGTGGATGAAGGACAGGGGAAGGCGTGAGGTGAGATTCTCCAGGGTGCCGATCAGGTCGATGGTCCGCTCGTCGAGGCCGGCGTGCTCGGTGAGGAAGCGGAACATCGACCAGTCACCGAACCGCTGCACCACGCGGGCCCAGCCCCGCAGCCGCTCCGGAAGCGGCTTGTCGACCCGCTTGCCGTCGCGGTCGACCTGACTGAACTCGTCGCGCACCGGGTCCAGTGCGGAGCGCAGGATGGTGGCGGCGGGGATGTCCCAGTGGGCCCGGGGGACGCCGAAGGACCGGTTGATGCGCCGGGGCGCGCGGGCGTAGTCGGCGCGCCGCATGCGGATGCCGTTGACGTGGATCCAGGTGCGGCCCGCGGGACGTCCCTCGTGGTCGACGTCCACGTAGTGGAAGGGCCGCTTCTTCAGGCCGAACTGGTCGATCAGTTCCATGACCAGGGGATGACTGCCGGGGATGCGCATCGCACCCGCTTCGGCGTACTGGCGGGGATCGGTGAAGGGTTGCTCGGCGTGTTCGTGGCCGCCGGCCCGGAAGGTCTTGATGCGTCCGCCCGCGCGGTTGCCGTTGGCCTCCAGCAGCGTCACCCGATGCCCCGCCCTCTTCAGCAGCCAGGCAGCCACAAGACCGGCCGGACCGGCGCCGATGACCAGGACGTTCTTCGGGCGTGTCCGTCGCTGAGCCGGAAGTCCTTCCTGGAGAACGCGCTGGTAGCGCGGGACGAGGGAGCGGTCGTCGGAGTCCAGTACGAGCAGTGCGCGAGCGACGGCGAGGCACCGGTCGAAGTCGGTGCCACGGCTGTCGCTCGGGGCGGCCGGTGCGGGCAGAGCCGCGGCGACACCGCCGGTCAGGGCGGTCGCCACCGTGGCCGTGCCGGCCGCCGTCGCGAAACTCCTGCGGGAGAACCCGACGTTCGAGCGCGCCACCAAGTGATCTTCAGTCATGGCGGCCTTTGTAATGGCGTCCGTCGCCGGGCACCCGACCTTCGCTCCGGCGTTGACTCGAAGGAGCGAAGACGGCGACAAACCCTGACGTCACAGCAGGTTCGCTGATGTGGGTGGCTCCGGAAACCCGAAGGGATGAATGCCGCGCGAACCTTCTTGGCCGCCGCGTTGGATCCCCCACACTGCCACAGACGTACCCACTCCGTGCGCGCCGGCCGCGCGGAGTGCGGGGCGACGGAGGGGGGAAGGGTGGCGCAGCGGCGGACTCGGTTCGGTGACAGAGCCCGTTACTGGTTCGACACGACATTGGCCCGTGGCGCCTCCGCTCTCGTCGGCTGGATGGCGCTCGTGTGTCTGGTCGTCGTCGTCCCGGCAAGTGCGGTACTGGTGTGGACCGATCCCGACGCGCCGGGGTCCCTGACGGGTCGCCTGGCGCAGGTGTGGCACCTCACCGGAGACACCCTGCGGCTGGGAGGCGCGACGGGCGCGCCGCTGCGGGTGGCGATGTCGGTCCTGCTCGCACTGGTCGCCCTGCTGTACGTCTCGACGCTCGTGGGCCTGATCACGACGGCGCTCACGGAGCGGCTCACCGCGTTGCGGCGAGGCCGTTCCACCGTGCTGGAAAAAGGGCACGCCGTGGTCCTCGGGTGGTCGGAGCAGGTCTTCACGGTGGTGAGCGAGTTGGTGGCCGCGGGCGCCAACCAACGGGGCGCGGCGGTGGCCGTGTTGGCCGACCGGGACAAGAGCGCCATGGAGGAGGCCCTGAGCGCGAAGGTGGGTCCCGTCGGCCGTACGCGGCTGATCTGCCGCAGCGGCCCCACCACCGACCCGGCCGTGCTCACGCTCACCAGCCCGGCCACGGCCGGTGTCGTGCTCGTCCTGCCCCAGGACGAGCCCGACGCCGACGCCGAGGTGGTCAAGACGCTGCTGGCGCTCAGGGCGGCCCTGGCCGGGGAGAAGATGCGTCCGCCCGTCGTCGCCGCCGTCCGGGACGACCGGTACCGTCTGGCCGCCTGTCTCGCCGTGGGACCGGGCGGCGTCGTCCTGGAGAGCGACACCGTCGCGGCCCGCCTGATCGTCCAGGCCGCCCGCCGCCCCGGGCTCGCCCTCGTCCACCAGGAACTCCTCGACTTCGCCGGCGACGAGTTCTACCTGATCAAGGAGCCGGCCCTGGCCGGCCGTCCGTTCGGGGACGCTCTGCTGTCCTACCCGACGTCCAGCGTCGTCGGCATCATGCGAGGAGACACCCCTCTGCTCAATCCGCCACCGCAGACGTCCATGGCTCCCGACGACCTGCTCATCGTCATCTCCCGTGACGACGACACGGCCTTCCTGGACGACTGTGCAGCGTTGGTCGAGAAGGCGGCGATGGCGTCCGGCCCTGCCACGCCCGCGCGACCGGAGCGGGTGCTCCTGCTGGGCTGGAATCGCCGGGCGCCGCTCGTGGTGGAGCAGCTGCGCCGCCGCGCCCGCCCCGGATCAGCCGTCGACGTGGTGGCGAACGAAGGCGAAGCGACGATCCGGCAGGTGAGCGAGGCGGACACGCGCAGCGGCACCGACCTGACCCTGACACTGCACCATGGGGACATCACCCGTCCCGAGACCCTGCGTTGTCTGGACGTTCCCTCCTATGACAGTGTCATCGTGCTCGGCCAGGACCCCGCTCCCGGACAACCGCCGGACGACCCCGACAACCGCACGCTCGTCACCCTCCTTCTTCTGCGCCAACTCGAGGAAGCCACGGGACGCGAGCTGCCGGTCGTCACCGAACTGATCGACGACCGCAACCGGGCGCTGGCCCCCATCAGCCCCGGAGCCGACGTGATCATCAGCGGTAAGCTCATCGGCCTGCTCATGGCACAGATCTCCCAGAACCGGCACTTGGCGGCGGTGTTCGAGGAACTGTTCTCCGCGGACGGCACGGGGGTTCGCCTGCGGCCGGCCACCCAATACGTGTTGCCAGGGCGTGAGACGTCCTTCGCCACGGTCGTGGCCGCGGCGCTTCATCGCGGCGAATGCGCCATCGGCTACCGAAGCAACGACGACTCCTCGACGAGCTCGGGCTTCGGCGTGCGGATCAACCCGCCCAAATCCGAGCGACGCCACTGGTCGGTCGAGGACGAGGTGGTCGTCGTCTGCAAGGACTGACGGCCGAGGCGAGTGGCTCGGGCCGGCTCTCCCGGCCCCAGCCGTCCTCGATCTGATCCGCAAGGCGGCGCACGACGGGGCCACGGCGTAGGTCGGGAGTCCGACGAGCACGTCGGCACCTGTATCTTCCGCCAGTATGAGGCCTTTCTCGGCCACCGCCTGGGGACAGCGCCACGGAGGTGAGGAGTCGGCGACGCGTCACCCGGATGTGTGCCCGGCCCTGGTGCGGGCGGCCACCCATAAGGCGATCTGCGTGCGCGACCGCATGCCCAGTTTGTCGCGTACCTTGTCCAGGTGCGTGGCAACCGTATGCGTCGAAAGCCCGAGCCGTTCCGCGATCTGCCGGTTGGTCAGCCCGTCGGCGACGAGTTCGGCCACCATGAACTCCCTTCCGGTGAGCGTGGACAGGTCGTCGACGGCCTCTACGGCGTCGGTCGTCGCTCGGTGGTCCTGGCTCCTCGTCTGCAGCGCGTACGCGACGAGCCGATCCCCGCGCAGTCGGCGGCCGCCGCTGACGGCAGCCTCCCGAGCAGCTGCCGGGAGCTCTGTCCTGGCACGAGCCACCGTTCCTTCCACCCTGCGTCGCCATGGATCCTCGGGCACGGTGTCGAGTCGGCTGCGTGCCTGCGCGCTCGCCTCGTACAGCAGGAGGGCTCGCCGCATGTCACCGCTTTCGGCGGCCACGAGAGCCAGGCCCTCCACCGGGTAGAGCGCGTGAAAACCCGCTTCGGGGACGATTCGCAGCACGTCGGCGAACAGCGCTTCGGCACTCTCCAGATGACCCAGAGCCAGCCGCACGGCGCCCGCCGTGTGTAGAGCGGCCGCCACCCGGCTCCAGGGGGCGTGCTCCCTGAGCACGGGCAGGCAACGGGACATGAGTATGTCGGCCTCCAGTTCCCCGCCCGCTTGCAGCAGAGCCCACGCCAGGTGATGGGTGCACCACGCGGTGTCCTGGGGTCTGCCCAGCGTGGCTACGAGATCAAGGCCCTCGCGCAGATCCGCGACGGCCGCGGCGAACTCCCCTCGGCACAGCAGCGCCGCGGCCCGCGCGTCCAAGGCGTTGGCAAGTCCGGCGGGGTGGTTGCGCGTGCGCTCCATGGCCACCGCCTGCTCGCCGAGGCGCAGCGCCTGTGCCAGGTCGGCCCGCTGGCAGGCCACGCGCGCGGCAAGCGCCGGTACCGCACCGCCCAGCGCTCGGCCGCCGGTTTCCCGCAGCAGCCCCGTCAGCAGAGCGCGTGCGGCTGACGGCTGTTCCTGCTGGTAGTGCACACGCGCCAGTTCGAGCTCCAGCCCTGGGTGCGAGGTACGGACGCGGACGGTGGTGCCGGCCAAGGCCGCCGCGAGATTGTCCCGCTCCACGGCCAGCGGGCTGCCGGCCTGGTCGGGGAACACCTCGTCACCGGCCCGGTCTGCCAGCCCGTTCAGCCATTCGAGGACCCGGTGCCTGGTGACGTGCAGCTCGCCGGATGCGTGCAGGCACTCCAGGGCGTACGCGCGGATGGCGCTCAGCTGTCTGAATCGTGCGGTCTGCGAGTCTCCTGACAGACGCGTGATCAGGGACTTGGCTTCGAGGGCACACAGGATGCCGAGTATCTGCGACGGAGCGATGCCGTCACCGGCGCAGACCGCCCGCGCCGCAGCCGTGTCGAACCCGCCGACGAAGACCGCAAGACGCCGGAAGACCGCTTGTTCGGCCGGATCGAGCAGTCGGTGGCTCCAGTCGATTGCCGCGGCCAGTTCGCTGTGGCGCCCGGGCCCGGTCCTGTGTCCGCCCGTCAAGAGGGACAGCTGGGACATCTGGTCGTCCAGTCCTGCCAGGATGTCATTGAGCGGAAGCGTTCCGGCCCGGCGTGCCGCCAGCTCGACGGCGAGCGTCAGGCCGTCCAGTCTGCGGCAGATCTCGGCAACCGTCCGGCCGTTTCCACGATGAAGCGTGAATCCCGGTGAGCAGCTCGAAGCCCGTTCGACGAACAGCCGGACGGCGTCCGCCCGCAGAAGGTCCACCGGGTCGTCCCCGGCATCGGCCGGCGGCAGGGACAGCTCACCGACCCGGAGCACGGTCTCCCCGGGCACCCGCAGCGCCTCTCGACTGGTGGCCACGATCCGCAGCCGGGGGCAGTGACTCAGCAAGGTCACGATCAGCCGGGCGCACGGATCGGCCAGGTGCTCGCAGTTGTCCAGGATCAACAACCGACGGGCGTCGCCGATCGCGTGGACCAGGACGTCGACACCGGATCGTCCCGCCCGTTCCCCCACGGCCAGCGCGGCGGCGACGGACTGTGCGAGCGCGGTGCCGTCGTGCAGCGCGGCGAGTTCGACCAGGTCGACCCGCCCGTGGCGGCCGGGCAGGCCTTTGGCGAACTCCAGAGCCAACCGCGTCTTGCCGACGCCGCCGGTGCCGGTCAGGGTCAGGAGCCGTGACGTCCTCAGCAGGGTGCGCAGCCGCGACAGCTCCGCCCGTCGGCCCACGAAGGAGTCGAGGGCGCGTGGCAGACCGCGGCCCTGGGCCGCCGGGGAGGCGGGGCTCCGTGTAGGCGCTGACGCGCCCGTCTGCGCCCCGCGGGTATCCGGGCGGGCCGAGCGCTGCCTGAACGCCCGTTGCCTGCATGCGCCGGAGCAGTAGCGAGCCGGCCGACCGCCGAGCGGTCGACCGGTCAGCGGTGCGCCGCACACCTCACATGTCATGCTCCGGTCATCCCCGATTCCGCGCCGCCCATTCCCACGCCCGCACGCGACGCCGAGCGGCGGGCGTGGGCGGCGGACCGCCGCGGCGGCGGCAGCCGGCATCGCCGCACCGGACCGGCGGACCGGCTACCGCTCCGGCTACCGCTCCGGTGGGAGCGTCAGGGCGCGGCGTCAGGCTCGACGCCGAGCACTACGGTGCCGGTCACTCCCTTGCCGAGGTCGCTGCCGGTTTGCGTGAGGGTCAGCAAGGTGGAGGATCCGCCGTTGCGGTAGATGCCGTCCCTGGCGTTGAGCGTGCGGGTGGCGGTGTTGTTCCG
Organism: Streptomyces cynarae; assembly: GCF_025642135.1. NCBI lineage: Bacteria > Bacillati > Actinomycetota > Actinomycetes > Kitasatosporales > Streptomycetaceae > Streptomyces > Streptomyces cynarae. The sequence goes on from NZ_CP106793.1 coordinate 8,036,261, forward strand.
GTAGGGGGTCAATGCGGCGACCCTGCTGTTGTACGTTTCCGGGAAGTAGAGCTGGCCGGTGTGGGAGACATGGCCTCCCTGGTACCTGCCGCCGGTGACAGTGCCGCCCACATGTGTCTTGACGTGGATGTGTAGAGCACGGCCGACGTACCAGCCGGGGTAGATGGTGGTGAATTCCGCGACGCCGGTGGAGTCGGTGAGTTGCACACCGCGCAGGAAGGTCGTGTCAGGGGTGGAGCCGCCTGCCACATATCCGGAGTAGACGCCGAGAGCGTCGCAGTGCCAAATGTCGACCGCCGTGCCGGGCAGCGGGGAGCAGGTCGTGGTGTCGATCACTTTGATGCGGAGGGTGAGCGGCACGCCGGGCTTGCCCTCGGTGATGTTCTTGCGGACCGTCTCCAGGTCCAGGTAATAGGGCCCCTCGGTCTGCTCGGGCGTGAGGACACAGGCGGCGGCGGGCCCGGCCGGGGAAGGGGCCACGTTGCTCCGGTCTGCGGCTGCCGTAGCCCGCGCGGCCGTGAGACCCAGTGCGGCCGCTCCGAGGGTCGCACCGCCCAGTGCGGCCATGACGGTCCTGCGGGTCGCGCCGATCGGTGCGTCGGCCGGCTCGGGGCCGGGCTCGCGTTCTGTGGAATGGGGGCGGGGGGTGTCAGTCATGCTGCGAGGATGGCGCGTGCGGCAGTCCGGTGGGATCGATCGGATGACCGGTGAATCGGGCGCGTTACGAAACGCACCGCGCCGACGTCCGCCTGGGAGGGGGCGGTCGCCGGCCAGCGCCATGGTGATCAGCAGGGGCGCATTGGGCATCCGCTCCGGCCGGGGGACCTCCCCGGCCTCGTACTCGGCGCGCAGCCACTCGCCGTACAGGAGGTCGCGCGTCGGCGGGTCCGCTCTGCCGCCGACTGAGGCACGCCGCGTCGCCCGGGCGGGGAGTTACGCCCACGGGAGTACGCGTACTGACGCCTCTGGGTGGATGTTCTCGGTCCAGCATGGGGTGATCATGTGGGCAGGGGCGACAAGCGTGTGCGTTTCTCACCGCGTCCGCTCATCCGTGACCGCGACAGCCGTTCCGCATCATCCGTGACCGCGACAGCGGTCGGGTTCGCGGGCCAGGACAGGAAGGAAACCGACGTGGATGGCGACCGCCAGGCCGGGCCAGTGAAGTCCCCGTCGGCGGATTCCGACGCCGCGCACCACATACCCGCGCGGAGCCGCCCGAGGGCCAGGCGGTGGCTGCGGCGGGCAGCGCTCGGCTGTGCGGTTCTGCTGGCGGTCGTCACCACGGCCTCCTTCATCTACAACGCGTGCACCTCACGGCGTGCTGAGCCTCCCGGGGGGCTGCGATACGTTCAGGCGGCCGATATCCGCACCCGTTATGAGACGTGGGGCACGACCGGCTCACCCGTCGTCCTCGTCCACGGTGCCTTCGAGCAGGTGGACACCTGGTCGCGACTCGCACCGCTCCTCGCGCGGGATCACCGGGTCTACGCGCTGGATCTGACCGGAGACGGCTACAGCGAACGCCGCGGCCCGTACACCGTCGGCCACTTCACACAGCAGCTGCTCGGCTTCCTCAGCGCCATGCACCTCGGCGGCCCGGGCGAGCGTCCCCTGCTGGTGGGTCACTCCAGCGGGGCCGCAGTCGTCGCGGAGGTGGCGCTGCGGGCCCCAGGGCGGATCGGGAGTGTGATGCTGCTCGACGGGGACGCCCTGGACACCGGCGCCGGTGCACCGTCCGCCCTCAAGTACGTGCTGATCGAGCCCTACCGCACCAGCCTGCTGCGCATCGGTCTCGGTGCCGACTGGCTGATCCGCTCCGTGTACGGCGCCCAGTGCGGACCGGCCTGCCCGCCCCTCGATGCCACCGGACTGGATCAGTGGCGTCGGCCGCTGGAGGTGCCGGGCGCCGAGGCCGCTCTGTGGAGCATGCTGGGCCAGGGGGTGCCCGGCCTCCCCGCCGACCAGGTGGCCCGTCTCGACGCCCTCCGCATCCCCAAGTCGGTGGTGTTCGGTGCGCAGGACGACGTGTTCAGCCAGCTGACGCCGCAGGAGACCGCCCGGCGTATCGGCGCACCACCGCCCACCCTCATTCCCCGAGCACGCCACCTGACCATGATCTCCAGCCCTCATGAGGTCGCGGCAGCCGTGGAAGCGCTGGCGAGTGCGCATCCCGTTCCCGGGCGTCCCCGAGACAGTGGTCTCCGCCGGTGACGTGGACCCCTGCGCCATCGGCTCACCGGCAGCCGAGTGCCGGGGGAGGACGCTGACACGGCCTGCGGGCCGAGCGTCTGTCTGCGGCACCGGCGGGCCGGCCGGAGCGGGGCGGTGACTCGCTGCACGGCTCCGTGCCCGCCGGCCGCCGGTGGTGATCACCTCATCGGAGCTCCCGTGCGTAGGGCGCGATGGTGATCCGGTCGATCAGCGGTGCGTAGCGCGAGCGGAGCAGGATGCCGGGGAAGGTGTCCGAGGCGTAGGTGGTGCCGTCGAAGTTCGGCAGTTCCTCGGAGCGGAAGGTGATCGCGTTCCGTCCCTTCGTGAGGTGGACCGGGACGGTCAGCTCCCAGAAGTTGTTCTGATGGAAGGTGTGGGGGAAGCTGACGCGTCGCATGTCGCCGCCATTGACGGTGATGTCGGCGTGGCGGGCGAGCGGGTCGGGGTTGTAGTGGGTGGCTTCGGACTGTTCGGGGTTGGAGTAGCGGATGCGCAGCGCGTAGAGGCCGGTTCGGTCGGCGTCGACGGTGAAGGTCGCGGTGTTGCCGTTGCCGGGGTAGCCTCCGATGCCGCTGATCGCCGTGCCGTCGGTGGCCAGGGAGAGCGGGGTGAGTGTGGCGGAACCCGTGAGCCTCGCGTCCTGTGCCTCGTAGGTACGCGCCGTGAGGGGGCCCTCGGTCGGCGTGACCGTGAGGCGGTCCACGAGGGTGGCGGACGAACCGCCGGTGAGCGTCACCTTGTTGATGCCGCCCGAGAGGGAGACCGCCACGCTTCCACGGCCCCGGGTCACGTGCGCGACGTCATGTCCGTTGACGGAGAGCCGGGCGTTCGCGGCGCCGAGAGTGTCGACGCCGAGGGTCGCTTCCCGGTCGGCGGGGGAGTAGACCCAGAACGTGGCCGTCGCGCCTCGCGGAAGCCGGGCCGCGCCCGAGCCGGTGGCGGGGGTTCCGGCGTGTGCGGACAGGTCGTAGACGGGCCGTGCCCCGCCGCCCAGCCAGGCCAGTTCGCCCTCGTACACCTGGGTCGCGGCCGAAGGCGCGGGCAGGGAGAGGGTGAGGCGGTCGACGATGGCGTCGCCCTTGGCGGCGCGCTTTCCGTCGAGGCTCTTCGCGGCGAGCGTGAGGGTGTGCTCGCCCTTGGTGAGGTGGATCTTGGTGTCGGTGTGGTCCCAGACCACCCACTTGTAGCCGAGCGGCAGGTAGAGCTCCTGCTCGCTGGCCGCCTTGCCGTCCACGCGCAGGAAGACGTTGGTGGGGCCCTGTTCCTTCACCTTGTCGAAGGTGTTGAGGGAGTTGGCGAAGACACTCAGGTCGTAGGTGCCGTCCTCGGGCACGTCCACGGTGAAACCGAGCGTGACGTCGGAGCCCGTGCGCAGACCGCCCACGTCGTAGCCCCCGGAGGTGTAGAACTTCGACACGTCGCGCGGTGACCCTTCCGGGCCGTTCCTGGAGTAGCCGGCCCCGGTGTGGGCGGCGTCCTCCGCCTCGTACGACGCCTGCCAGCGCACGGGCGGAGACTGTGTGCCCTTGGCCTCGCCGGCCGGGCTGAGGACGATCTCGTACGCCGAGGACTCCTTCAGCTTCGGCAGCGCGCCGTCGCCGAAGTCGACGACGACCTTGCCGTCGTCACCGACCTTCAGGTCCGTCTCCGTGAGCAGCTTCGGCCCTGAGGAGTCGCCGATCTGCCCGCTCCACTCGATCTCCCGGACCCAGGCGTGCACGCGGTCCCCGAAGACCGTCTTCGGGACATCGCTGAAGGTGATGTGGCCGCTGCCGGTGGATCCGCCGAAGAGCAGCCGCGCCTGCCGCTTGTCCTTGTCGAGTGTGGCGACGCCCTGCATGGTGTAGTTCTCGCCGGGGAACGGCGGTGTCACCTTCACGGTGTGTCCGCTCATCGAGGCGTACGAGTGCAGCAGCCACCACTGGCCGTTGCCTCGACCCGACTGCACCGCGGAGTCGGAGAGGTTGCCGTCGATGTTCCAGTACGCGATGTCGGCGTCCACCTTGGACTCCTCGATCGCGGAGACCCACTGCACCATCTCGCCCGGTACCGAGGTGTGGTAGTTGAAGGCGTACTCGTTGATGTTGATGGGGAGTCGGGTGCCCTCACGACTGGTGCCCTTGAACAGTTCCTTCTCCCACGCCCGGTACTTGGCGACATTGGCGCGCACCGCCTCGGGGTGGCTCAGCTCGTGCCAGGTGATGACGTCGGGGAGGGTGCCGACGGCCAGGGTATGGGTGAGGAAGCCCTTCACCTGGTCGTAGAGGACGCTGGTGTTGGGGCCGGCGATGCGGGCCTTCGGCATCTTCCCCTTGATGAGCCTGTAGACCTCGTCCCAGGCGGCGAAGTAGTCGTGCGGGTCGTTGAGCCAGCTGACCTTGTCGTAGCTCCACTGGCCCGTGCCGAACATGTTGCCCTCGGGCTCGTTGAACGGCACGAAGACGATGTTGTCCTGGTACTTCGTCGGCAGCCGCAGGACCTGGTCGACCTGCTTCGCGATCTTCTCCTCGTAGAGCTTGAGTTTCTCCTCGGGCGTGTCGCCCGGCCACTCGTAGGGGAAGCCGCGGTGGATGTCGGTCATGTAGATGTACACGTCACCGTCGGTGGAGTCGGCCAGCGGCCCGACCACCTCCAACGCGTCTGCGCCGGGATGCTGCGGGCCGTCCTGCGCCTTCGTGGAGACCGTACGCAGACCCATCCCCTCGATGAGGTTGTCGGTGGGGACGTCCGGCCCGTACACGCCGTAGAGGGTGCCGGAGGCGCCGCCGTGGAAGGCGCCGGTGTCCGAGCCGAGGTCGACATCCAACTGTCCCTCGCGGACGACGGTGACGGTTGCCTTCACCGCGCGCCCGGACGCCGTTCCCGCAACCGTGAAGGTCCCCGGCCGGGAGTACTTCTCGGACGGAACGGCGTCCCAGGCGATCGGCGTGTCACGGTCGTACCCGTCGGAGAAGGAGGACCGGACGGCGGCCGGGAGAGACGGGGCGGTCCCCGTCGTCGTACGGACTTCGAACGCCGTCTGCGAGAGCTGCTGGAGGGTGGGCACCTGCCCGACCGTGTCGGCCACCTGCTCGGGGGTGAGCGCGGTGTGCCACACGCTGAAGTCGTCGATCGCGCCCTTGAACAGCGGATCGGGGTAGAAGGACTTGCCGATGTAACCGGCGGCCGTGGCGGAACCGTCCAACAGGTCCTTGGCCTTCACGCCGGTCGCGGCGGAGGAGACCGCGACACCGTCGAGGTAGGTGGTGACGCGCTGGGCGGAGCTGTCGAGGGTGACGGTGACGGTTCGCCACTGGTCCGCGGGAAGCGCCGCGTAGCCGCTCACCTGAGCCTCCGCGCCGCCGCCCCCGGTGGTCACGGCGGTGCGCAGTACCCCGCCGTTGTTGGACGGGGTGGTGAAGAGGTACTTCGTGGTGTCCGTGCCCAGGTCGAAGATCCTTTGCCAGGACGAGTCGTCACCGCTCCACTTCACCCGGGCGGAGACCGTCAGGTCGGCCGCGTCCCCGAGCACTTCGCGGGGCAGACGGACGTACGCGCCCTGGGAATCGGGCGCGCCGCCGGGCAGGGCCAGAGCGCTGCCACCGTCCGCGCCCGCGACGGACTGGGCGGTGGAGCCGTTCACCAGGCTCGCCGTGAGCCCGTTGCCGGAGCTGTCGGTGATCTTTCCGGAGGCGAGGTCGTCCTGGTCGAAGCTGTAATGGGCGGTGGGCCGGGGCGGGTCCGCCGCCTGTGCGGCGGCGGCCGGCGCGGTCAGCAGGCCCGCGCCCAGGGCCACGGCGACGGCGGCCGGGGCCCGGCGGGGCCGGACTGGTCTGTCAGCGGATGACATCGATCGCGTCCTCAATCCTTTGAGTGAGCAGGCTGTCGAACTGGTTCGTCACGTGCGTCAAGGAGCGGGGGAACTTCGTGCGGGAGCCGGGAACGCCGACCCTTGCTTCAGGGCTATGGAGCCGGCGGACTCGAGGTTGCCGGGTTGATCACTTCATCGAACCGGTTCGGCGAAGCTAGCACCGGGACAGACGACCAGCAATCCCTCCGACGCGGCGATCTCCGGGAGTCGGGCGGGCTGCGAAAGTGCCGTGTCCGAAGTGTTGACAGATGTGCGTCGTCTTCCTACCTTCACTTCACGCGAACCGGTTCGACTGCCGGTCCCCGCCTCGTACCTCATTCCGTCCCCTGACGACCGGAAGCCGCTCACTCCGACGGGTGTCGAACCGGTTCGAGCAAGGAGTCGCCGTGAACATCGGTGAGATCGCCCGGCGGGCCGGTGTCTCGCGGAGCACCGTGTCCTACGCGCTGAGCGGGAAGCGTCCCGTGTCGGACGAGACCCGCCGCAGGATCCAGCAGGTGATCGACGAGTTGGGGTACCGGCCCAACGCCAGCGCGCGGGCTCTGGCGAACGGCCGGACCAGCACGATCGGCCTGGTCTTCCCGCCGGCCGGGAACCATTACACGGGGATGCAGCTGGATTTCATCGGCAGTGTGGTGGAGGCCGCGGCGGCGTACGACTACGACGTGCTGTTGTCCCCGAGCGGCGTGGACAGTGACCGCTCGTTCCAGCGGCTGCTGGGGGAGCGGCGGGTCGACGGGGCGATCCTGATGGAGATCAGGCTGGAGGACGACCGGGTCGATCACCTGGCCGCCCTGGACTTCCCCTCCGTCGCGATCGGCCGTACCGCCCGTCCGGAGGGCGGCTGGTGGGTGGGCCTGGACCACACCGCGCTGGCGGAAGCGTGCGTCCACCACCTGGCGGACCTGGGCCACCGCCGGGTCGCCTTCGTCAACCGTCCCGAACAGCTCCTGCGGGCGGGGTACGAGTCGGCACACCGGGGCCTCGACGGGTTCACCAAGGCCGCGGCCGAGCGCGGGCTGACGGTACGGACCTACTGCTGCGGGGACGATGCCGCATCGGGCCAGGCATGCCTGGAGCAGATCCTCCAGGAGGAGCCGGCCACCACGGCCCTGGTCACGCTGAACGAGGCCGCGCTGGGCGGCCTGTACCGGGGGCTCGCCCAGGCGGGCCGCCATGTGCCGCGCGACTTCTCCGTCACCGGAATCGCCGCCGGCCGCTGGGCGGAGACGGTCACCCCGCAACTCACCGCGGCGGACGTACCGGCAGCGGAAATGGGCCGCTTGGCCGTCGACCTGCTCGTCGAACGACTCGACCACCCTGACGCCCCCGCCCGGCACCACCTGCTCACACCCCCGATCTCCTTGCGGGCCAGCACCGGGCCCGCCGCTGCTCCGCCCCCCGCCGAGGCCCGGGGCTCCTGACCGCACGCTCACGGCCCGGGCCTCCTGACCGCAGGTTCACGGCCGCCGTACCGCAACCCTCCTTCCCTCCTTCCTCCCGACACCGGGCATCCGCCTCCCACCGCCGTTCGGCGTGCCCGCTTCCCCCACGTCGCCCCTCCCACGGCATCCCTGTGCCCAAAACGAAGGACCCGCCATGCACAGCTCCCCCCGACGGCTCCTCGCCGTCGCCGCCCTGTCGACAGCCGTCGCCCTCGTCGGCACCGCCTGCTCCTCCGGCTCGGGCAGCACCAGCACCAAGGGCGCGGACAGCGGCACGTACACCGTCTGGGATCCGTACCCGCAGTTCGCGGGCGGCTCGGCGTGGACCAAGCTGCTGGACAAGTGCGGCACCCAGGCCGGCGTGAAGATCAAGCGGACCGGGTTCGACACCAGTGACCTGGCGAACAAGACGCTGCTGGCGGCACAGCAGGGCAACTCACCGGACGTCCTCATCGTGGACAACCCGGTGGTGTCGACCCTGGCCGAGGCGGGCGTGCTCACCACGACCGACGACAACAAGCTCGACACCTCGAAGGTGGACCCCAACCTCCTCGCGGCCGGCCAGTCGGGCGGGAAGACGTACGGCACACCGATCGGCGCCAACACGCTCGCGCTCTACTACAACAAGAAGGTGCTGAAGGAGGCCGCGGTCGACATAGCCTCGGTCAAGGACTGGACGTCGCTGACGGCGGCACTGGAGAAGGTCAAGAAGGCGGGCAAGAAGGGTGTCACCTTCTCGGCGATCGGCACGGAGGAGGGCAGCTTCCAGTTCCTGCCGTGGTTCTGGGGCGCGGGCGCCAAGCTGACCGAACTCGACTCCGCCCAGGGCGTGTCCGCCCTGTCGCTCTGGAAGGACTGGCTGAAGAAGGGCTACGCACCCAACTCGGTGCTCAACAACACCCAGACCACCAGCTGGCAGGAGTTCGCCACCGGTGACTACGCGTTCGCGGAGAACGGCACCTGGCAGCTCGCGAACGCCGACAAGGCCGGCTTCGACTACGGGGTGCTGCCCATTCCCGCCGCCTCGGGAGGCACCGCCGCGGCCCCGACCGGCGGCGAGTTCGTCACCATCCCGGTCCAGAGCGACACCGGCCGCTACGCCACCTCCGGGAAGCTGGCGGCCTGCCTCACCAGCACCCAGAACCTGTACGACACCGACACCACGCTGTCCTACGTGGCGCCCACCAGCGAGGTGCAGGCAAAGCAGGTGGCGGCGAACGCGAAGCTGAAGCCGTGGGTCGACGCGGTCAAGTCGGCCAAGGGACGCACCAGCGACGACCTCGGCACCAAGTACCCGAAGATCTCCGAGCAGATGTGGAAGGCCGTCCAGTCCGCCCTCAGCGGGTCCAAGTCGCCCAAGGACGCGCTGGCCGCGGCGCAGTCCGCCGCCAAGTAGCCACGATCCGCCGGATTTCGGATGAACCACACGACACAGCTGCCGGACCACCGGTCCGCGCGCGCCCGGAACGGGGCGGTCACCGCCGCCCCGGCCCCGGCCCGCACCAGGACACCGCGTCGGCCCACCTCCACGCAATGGGCCGCCTGGGGCTTCCTCGCCCCGGTGACCCTCTATCTCGCCCTCTTCTACGCCTATCCGCTCTACCGCAACATCGATCTCAGCCTCCGCAACTACACGGTCCGCTCCTTCGTACAGGGCAACGCGCCCTTCACGGGACTGAAGAACTACCGGACCGTCTTCGACGACCCGACCTTCGCCCCGGCCCTGCTGCACACCGTGGTGTTCACCGCCGTGTGCCTGGCCTTCCAGTACGCCATCGGTCTGGCCCTCGCGGTCTTCTTCAACCAGCACTTCCGGCTGTCGGCGACCCTGCGTGCCCTGTTCCTGGTGCCCTGGCTGCTGCCCCTGATCGTGTCGGCGTCCACCTGGTCGTGGATGCTCAACAGCGACTCCGGAATCGTCAACGCGGCCCTGCATGTCCTGGGCGTCGGACCGGTGAACTGGCTGACCTCGCCGACGTGGTCGCTGACCTCGGTGATCATCGCCAACATCTGGATCGGCGTCCCCTTCAACCTGGTGGTCCTCCACAGCGGCCTGCAGTCGATCCCGGCCGGCCTGTACGAGGCCGCCGCCCTCGACGGGGCGGGCGCCTGGCGCCGGTTCTGGAGCATCACCTTCCCGCTGCTCCGCCCGGTCTCGGCGATCACGCTGCTCCTGGGCCTGGTCTACACGCTCAAGGTCTTCGACATCATCTGGATCATGACCAAGGGAGGCCCGGCGGACTCCTCCACCACCTTCGCCACTTGGTCCTACCGGCTCGGCTTCGGCAACCTCCTGCCCGCCTTCGGCCCGGGCGCGGCCGTCGGGAACCTCCTGGTGGTCGCCGCCCTGGCGTTCGGGCTGGTCTACGTCCGGGTCCAGCGGAAGCAGGCGCTGTCATGAACCGAAGCACCAGCCGTACGTGGATCAAGACGGCCGTCGGTCTGCTGCTGACCGCGATCATGCTCTTCCCGGTCTACTGGATGATCAACGTCTCCCTGACCCGCGACCAGGACATGCGCAAGAGCCCACCGGACCTGCTCCCCGTCCACGGCACGCTGGCCGGCTACCGTACCGTCCTCGACGAGCAGTTGCCCTACCTCGGCACCAGCCTCGTCATCGGCCTGGGCACCGTCGTCCTGACCGTCCTCCTGGCCGCACCGGCCGGCTACGCGCTGGCCAAGCTGCGCCCCCGCGGCGGCGGCATCCTGAGCTTCGTCCTGCTGGCCGCGCAGATGATCCCCGGCATCATCATGGCAATGGGCTTCTACGCCATCTACCTCCAGCTCGGCCTGCTCCAGACGGTCCCCGGCCTGATCGTCGCCGACTCCACCCTGGCCGTTCCCTTCGCGGTCCTCATCTTCACCGCGTTCATGTCCGGCATCCCCGGCGAACTGCTCCAGGCCGCGAAGACCGACGGCGCCGGGCCGTTGCGCACCTTCTGGTCGATCGTCCTGCCGATGAGCCGCAACGCCGTCGTCACCGTGTCGCTGTTCGCCTTCCTGTGGTCCTGGTCGGACTTCGTCTTCGCCAGCACGCTGGTCAACGGCGGTGCGCACGAGCCGATCACCCTCGGCATCTACCACTACATCGGCAACAACAACCAGGAGTGGAACGCCATCATGGCCACCGCCGTCGTGGCCTCGCTGCCGGCCGCGGTCATCCTCGTCCTCGCCCAGCGCTACGTCGCCGCCGGTGTGACCGCCGGAGCCGTGAAGGACTGACCGCCTCACACCTCGTCGCGGCTCCACCGTCCGCCCGTCGGACCGCCGATCTCCCCTGCTCGAGAAACGAGTCTCACCCTATGACCGCCGCCCGCCCCGGTCCGGCCTTCTCCGTCCACGACATCCCGTTCAGCACACACGGATCCTGGTTCGACATCTCGCCCGTGGTGGCGGAGAAGACGTACGCCGAGGACCTCCACCTCGTCTCCCACCAGAACGGCATGCACGCCGTCCTGCGCCTGGTCCCCCTGCACACGGGGACCGGCGACCGTGCCGAGACCCGCGTCGAGGCGACACCAGGCCTGCTCAGCTGGGTCGGAGAGGGCGGGCGCGTCGACCTCGCCTTCGAGTCGCCGGACACCGTACGCCTGCGGGGGACCGGTCTGGACATCAAGGTGTCCGCAGCCGCAGAGACCTTGACCCCGTTCAGCGGCACGTACTTCTTCCGCGACCCGGCAGCGGACGCGCACGTGTTCACGTCGTACGAGACCGGACGTCGCTACCGCGTCACCGTGCTCTCCGGCACCGTGGCCCATACGGCCGGAGGCCAGGCGCTCGGCAGCAGCGACCGCGGCCTCGTCACGACCGCCGGAGTGAACGGCACCTGGGAGATCGCGATCGAGGAACTCGACGCGTCCCGCCCGCCGTACGTGTCCTCGGCGACCTTCGGCGAGATCGCGGCGTCCGCGCGGAGCTCGTTCGCGGACTTCGTCGAGGCGGTGGCGCCCTGGCGCTCGTCCGCCACCCCGGCCGCCGAACTCGCCGCCTACGTCCTCTGGTCGGCCACGGTACGCCCGACGGGCCTGGTCACCCGGCCTGCCGTGCTGATGTCCAAGCACTGGATGGACAAGGTGTGGAGCTGGGACCACTGCTTCAACGCGCTCGCCCTGGCCCCCGGATGCCCCGAACTCGCCCTGGACCAGTTCGCCCTGCCCTTCGACCACCAGGAACCCGGCGGCGCCCTGCCCGACTCGGTCACCCACTCCGAGGTCCTGTACAACTTCGTCAAACCGCCCATCCACGGCTGGGCCCACGGTCACCTGCGCCGCCGTCTGCCGGCACCTCCCAGCCGCAACGAACTCGCCCAGACCTATGACCGGCTGGAACGTTGGACGGACTTCTGGCTCACCGCACGGCGAGCACCCGGCAGCGAACTGGCCCACTACCAGCACGGCAACGACAGCGGCTGGGACAACGCCACCACCTTCGATCCCGAGCGGGTGGTCGTCACCGCGGATCTGGCCGCCTTCCTCATCCTCCAGATGCGGGAGCTCGCCGGTTTGGCGGTGGAGTTGGGAAGGGCCGACCAAACGCTCCGGTGGACGCGGGCCGCGGATGCCGCCCAGTCGGCGCTGCTCGACCAGCTCTGGACGCAAGACAGGTTCGTCGCCCGGGGCGTCGACAGCGGGGACACCTGGAGCAGCACCAGCCTCCTCGACCTGATGCCCATCGTGCTGGGCGAGCACCTGCCCGGACACGTCGGCAGCGCACTGGCGGACCGCATCAAGGCTCACCTGACGCCGTACGGCCTGGCCACCGAACTCACCACCTCGCCGCACTACCTCGCCGACGGCTACTGGCGCGGCCCCATCTGGGCCCCGGCCACCGTCCTCATCGAGGACGGCTTGCGCAGGGCCGGCCACCTCCGACTGGCGGACGACATCAGCGCCCGCTTCCGCGTCCTGTGCGAGACCCACGGCTTCGCCGAGAACTTCGACGCCCTCACCGGAACCGGTCTGCGCGACCGCGCCTACACCTGGACGGCCAGCAGCTACCTCCTCCTCGCCGAAGCACACACCCGCCGAGGCGGCGACTGACCGACCGCGCCGGTCACCGGCGGGGCGTGCTCAGTCGGCCGTCCGCAGCAGCAGCTTGCCCGTCGAGGTGCGCCCGCCCATCAGCCGGTGGGCCTCGGCCGCGTCCGACAGCGCGAACTCCGCGGTGACGGGCAGGTCCACGGTCCCGTCGGTGACCTTGCGGAAGGCGCGCTCGGCCAGCGAGCGCAGCGCCTCGGGCGCCGACTGCGCGAGCGCCAGGATGGAGAAGCCTGCAACGGAACGGCCCTGCGCGTACAGCTCGGGCTGGCCGACGTGCCACGGCTCCGCCCCGCTCGCGTTGCCGAAGGACACCAGGCGTCCGAAGACGGCCAGCACGTCGAGACCACGGCGCAGCGTGTCACCGCCCACCGGATCGAGCACCAGGTCGACGCCCCTGCCGCCGGTGGCGCGGCGCACGTCGTCGGCGAAGGTGTCAGTGGTGAACACCTCGTCGTAGCCGTGCTTGACGGCGTGCCCGGCCTTGTCCGGAGAGGAGACCACGCCGTAGACCGCGCCGGCGCCGCCGCCCGTGCCAGCTGTCCGGCCGCCGTGCCGATGCCGCCTGCCGCGCCGTGCACCAGCACGCTCTCCCCGGCGCGCAGTCGCCCCACCTCGTGGAGCAGAGCATGCGCCGTCGGCAGCACGGTGGGCAGGGTGGCCGCGGTCCTCAGGTCCAGGCCCTCCGGAAGCGGGAAGACGGTGGCACTCTCGGCGACCACGACCTCCGCGTAAGCGCCGCTGTCGACGAGTGCGACGACCTCCTGCCCCGGACGCAGTCCCTCGACGCCGTTGCCGACGGCCCGGATCCGTCCGGAGACCTCCAGGCCGGGGCGGAAGGGCAGCGACTGCACCCGGTAGCCCTCGGCGCGTGCCTTGAGGTCCGCGAAGTTCACCCCGGCATAGGTGGCGTCGATGGTCACCTGGCCCGGCCCCGGCTCGGGGATGTCGGCCTGCACGACCTCCAGCACCTCGGGGCCGCCGTACTCCTGGAACTCGACTGCGCGCATGACCGGAACGCACCCTTCTGCAAGGTGTTCAATGGAAAGCGAACACTGGCACTGTAAGATATTCATCGAACACTCAGCAAGCGGCGGAGCGCGCTCCGCAGAGCGCGGAATGAGGAGAGGGGCATGTCGAACCAGGCTGCGGGCGGTAGTCACCGTGCGGCGCCGGTGCACACGGATCCCGAGGACGTGTCCGTCCTGACCGCTCTGTCCGCGGTCGCCGACCCGGTGCGCATCCAGCTGATTCGCGAGTTGGCGGGCTCCGCCGACTGGACACGCAGTTGCGGCAGCTTCGACGTGCCGGTCGGTAAAGCCGCGCTCAGCCACCACTTCTCGGTCCTGCGCGGCGCCGGCCTGGTGGAACAGCGCGACGAGGGGCCCAGGCGGGTCAATCGCCTGCGCCGCGAGGAGTTCGACGCGCGCTTCCCCGGGCTGCTCAACCTCGTTCTCCGCGTCGACCAGAGGGACTGAGCGGCCTCCACGTATGCCCGCGCGGTGCTGTGTTCCTCCTTGAGAGGGACATGAGCGCATTCGGCTCAGACGCTCCATCGCCTACGCCGTTGCAGGGCCGGCCGCACTCTCCCCCTGCGGGCGTCCCGCTACTTGGAGCGCGCCGAGGCGGGTGCGGAGTCCGCAGTGGCCGACTGATCCGTGGCTGTGACGCCCCGGGCGGGGGCGCCGTGCGGGCGCAGGCCACCGACCAGGCCGAGTATCAGCACGGCGATGCCCAGCCATACCGACGGTCCCGGCGCGCCGCTGCCCGAGACGGCGCCGACGACCGCCGCGGACAGCGGTGCGATGCCGGTGAGCAGTCCGGCTCGTCCGGCCCCGACGGCGCGGACCGTCGAGTACCACAACACGAAGGCGACCGCCGTCACCATCAGCGCCAGATAACCGACGGCAGCCCACTGGGAGCCGGACAACTCCCGGACCGCCGACGGACCTTCCGAGGTCAGGCCGAGAACGGCCAGCAGCACACCGGCCAGCCACATCGCGTGCACGGACACCCCCCACGGCGAGTGCCGCCGCAGCACCGGCACCGCGAGGAGTGTGAACCCGGCCTCGCACCCGAGGGCCACCGCCGCCCAGCACACCCCCACGGCATCCGTGCGACCCGTCCCCTCCACCAGCACAGCGCCCGCCATGACGACCGGCGCCGCCAACAGGACCTGCCGGCTCGGCCTGCGCCGCTCCAGCGCCGGGCCCACCACGCCGAGCACCACCGGTACGCACGCGACCGCTACGGCGACCACCGCGGGCTCCGCATGGCCGACGCCCCGGACCACGGCCACGTTGAACAGCACCAGACCGGTGACCGCGATCCCGGCCAGCCACAGCCACTCCCGTCCACGGGGCCACAGCAGGCGAGCACCGGTGAGCCGGGCCATGAGCAGAAGGATCACGGTGGCGGCCGCGTACCGGACCGCCTGAGTGGTGAACAGCGGGGCGTCGACGAGCGTGCGCGAGACGGTGACGCTGCTGCCGACCAGCGTCATCCCGACCATCCCGGGCACGAGTTTGGTGAACGAAGCGGAAGGTGTGTCCATACCGCCCACGCTGCCGTGACAATGGACGCCATGGACAGGTCCACAAACCCATCGGCACGGGGGTCCAAAAGTCCACGCCCGACGGCGGCGGCAGCGGACGCGCCGGTGGACGACACGGCGGCCCCCGGCGCGGTCGTCGGCTCGGACTTCCTCCAGCTGGACATCGGCGAGGCGCCGCCCGGCGGGCGTACCGCCTGGCTCGCCGACCGGCTGCGGTCGGCCATCGCCGACGGCCGGCTGCCCATCGGCGCACGACTGCCCGCCAGTCGCGTACTCGCCGAAGAGCTGCGCGTCACCCGGGGCGTGGTCACCGAGGCCTATCGGCGCCTCGCCGAGTCCGGCCAGATCGCCGGGCGCGGGCGGCTCGGCACGGTGGTCGTGGCGGCTCCCGCCGCGCCCCGCGACCACGCCCGCGACGCGGGCGGACCACCTGAGGCCGGGGCCGGACCCGCGCTCTTCGGCTCGGGCGACCGCGACGGCCTCATCGACGCCCTGCGCGCCCTGCCCTGCCGCATCGACCTCTCCCCGGGCGTCCCCGACCTCGCCGCCTTCCCCCGCACCGGCTGGCTGCGCGCCGAACGTGCCGTCCTCGCGGGCGTCGGCCCGGCCGACTTCGGTTACGGCGACCCCCGGGGCGCTCCCGCACTGCGCCGGGCCGTGGTCGGCTGGCTGGCCCGCAACCGCGGCATTCGGGCCGACCCGGAGGAGGTGGTGGTCGTCGCGGGTGTGGCGCAGGCTCTCGGCCTGCTCGCGCAGGTCCTGCGGGCGGACGGGATCCGCCGCATAGCCGTCGAAGATCCCGGTTCGCTCGGAGCGCGCCAGCAACTGGAGTACGGCGGCCACGAGATCGTGCCCGTTCCCGTGGACGCGGGCGGCCTCGACGTGGCAGCGCTGCGTGCCAGTGGTGCCCGGGCGGTGTTGCTGACCCCGGCACACCAGTTCCCCACCGGTGTCGTCCTCGACGGGGAACGCCGTCGCGAGCTGCTGAGCTGGGCGGCCGAGGGCGGCGTGGTCATCGAGGACGACTACGACGCCGAGCACCGCTACGACCGGCCGCCGGTGTCTGCGCTGCGCTCGCTGCTGCCGGACGGCGTCTGCTACGCGGGCAGCGTCTCCAAACTGCTCGCGCCCGCGCTCCGAGTGGGCTGGCTCCTCGTACCGCCGGACCGACACGACGCCCTGGTGACGGCCAAGCGGTACGCCGACCTCGGAAACGGCGTCCTCACCCAGCTCGTCCTCGCTCGCCTGATGGACTCGGGTGAGCTGGAACGGCACCTGCGCCATGTCCGGCAGCGCCACCGCAGACGCCGGGACGTGATGCTGCGAGCGATCGACAGGCATCTGCCCGGCGCCCGCGTCCACGGGGCGGCAGCCGGCCTGCACCTGATGGTCACCTTCAGCGACCCGCGGGGCGGCGCCCGCGACAGCGGTTTCCGTGACACCGACCTCGCCGCGGCCGCTCTCGCGGGAGGCGTGAAGGTGCATCCACTGTCCTGGCACCGCATCACGCCCGGCCCTCCGGGCCTGGTCCTTGGCTATGCGGCGGGCCCGGCCCACGAGATCGACGAGGGCATCGCCGTCATCGGAGCGACCCTGCGCGGCCTCCTGCCGGGGCTGGGCACCACTGTGCCCAGCCCCGCAGCTGCGGCCCCAGTGCAATCATGACGACCGCTGAACTCGTGTCCGCATACCTGGACGGCCTGGAACGTACAGACACCCATCCGGTGTTGGCCGCGTTCACGCCCGGTCCGATGGTCCCCTCACCCTGTACGGGCCCGGACCGAGGTGCGCCCGGGCGTGCCGGACCGGCGAAGGCAACTGCCGTGCGTGACGGCGATCGGCCCCTGCCCCGCCCGACAACACCCGTAGCCGGGCCCGTTACGGTCGGGCCCGACATCCGGCCGGGGCGTGCCTGGAGGGTCAGGCGGCGTCGCGCAGCGGAGCGAGAGCGGTGCTCCAGGCGATGACCTGGTCGAACAGGACGCCGAGCGCCTGCACGTTGTACTCGCCCGGCTTGAGGACACTGAAGTTCTCGAACTCCGTCATCAGCGACAGGGCCACCTGCTGACGCACGTCGGCCATCTGCAGCTCGCCGACGACCAGCCGCAGGTGCTCCACGGCCCGGGCACCGCCGACCCCGCCGTACGAGACGAAGCCGACCGCCTTGTTGGCCCACTCGGCGGAGAGGTAGTCGATGGCGTTCTTCAGCACGCCCGAGGTGGAGTGGTTGTACTCGGGCGTCACCATGATGAACCCGTCGAAGGAGGCGATCTTCTCCGCCCACTCCTTCGTGTGCTCGTTCTGGTACTGGCCCATGGACGGGGGCAGGGGCTCGTCCAGGTGCGGCAGCGGGTAGTCCCGCAGGTCGACGAGCTCGAACTCGGCGTCGCCGCGCTGGGTGGCGGCGTCGTAGACCCACTTGGCGACCTGCTCGCCGTTGCGGTTGGGACGGGTGCTGCCGAGAATGATGCCTATCCTGATCATGGTGTTTCCTTAACCGTGTCGGTTGTGGTGTCGCCCTGAATGGGGGTTCAGGGCGCGGGTGTTCCTCACGAACGGCCCGTTGGGGGCCTCACCCTTGGGCGGTGCGGACCCGCGGGAAAGCGTTTCCGCCAAAGATGATTGATGCGTCATCTAACCTAGGCCGGTATAGATGACATATCAACTTGTTGGCCGAGTGAGCGGCTTCACACCGCCGACCCGGCAGGACGAAGGCGCTCAGACCGCCGGTTCGGCCGAGGTCGAAGCGGCGGCCCGTGCTCGGCTCACGGTTCGTCCGCGCTGTGACTCCGGGAACCGGTTGAGCATCGCTCGCAGCTCCGCGGCGCCGACGTTGGCGCCGAAGGGCTCGGTGCCCGGTTCGAGTCGCAGCCCTTCGGCAAGTGGTCCTGCCATGACGGGATCGAATCCGAAAGCGTCGACGAGGCGCGCGACGGTGGCGAGGTCGTCCGGATCGTCACCGGCGATCGCGATCGCCTTGCGTCCCGGCGTCCCCGCCGGCCGGGCGCCGTCCTCGAGATCGTGGTAGCCCATGTGGTTGAAGGCCTTCACCACGCGCGCTCCGCGCAGGTATGCCTGCACGATCTCGCTGGAGGAGGTGAGCGGATCGGTGAGATCCTCGCGGATCCCGTCGACCTCCCACCAGTAGTTCATCGCGTCGATGACGAGCTTGCCCCGCAGTGCTTCGGCCGGAATGCCGCGGTACTTGCCGAGCGGGAGCGCCAGAATGACGACGTCCGCCCGAGCGCCGGCCTCCGCGGAGGTGACGGCTACCGCTCCCGGTGTGAGGACCTCTGTGGTCAGGGCGATCTCGGCGGGGTCGCCCGATCCGGCGATGAGCACGCGACAACCGGCTGCGAGGGCCAGCCGTGCGAGCACGGTGCCGACCTTCCCGGCACCCAGGATGCCGACCGTGCCGAGGCCCTTGGTGGTCATGTCGTGTCCGTCCACGGTGTCAGCTCCTGGCGTCCGCGAGGATGTCGCGGACCATCGGGAGCACCTTCGTGCCGTACAGCTCGACGGCGCGCAGACGAGCGCTGACCGGCTGTGCCCCCGCGGTGTAGATGAGGTCGAACCGGCCGACACCGAGTGCCTCGATGGCGCGGGCCATCTTGCGGGCGACCGTCTCGGGCGAGCCGATGTAGAGGGAGCCGTGCTCGATCTCGGCGTCGTACTCCTCCTTGCGGACCGGCGGCCAGCCCCGCAGCGCGCCGATGCGGTCCCGGATGACCCGGTAGTACGGCCAGTGCAACTCCCGGGCCTCCTCATCCGTGTCGGCGATGAAGCCCGGCGAGTGCATTCCGACCGGATGGGCCGTCGTACCGAACTTGTCGGTGGCGCGCTGGTAGAGATCGATGTACGGGGCGAAGCGTTGCGGGTTCCCGCCGATGATGGCGATCATCAGCGGGAAGCCGTAGTGCGCGGTGCGGATGACCGACTGGGGTGATCCGCCGACCCCGACCCACGTGGTCAGGTGCCCGGACTCGGTCTTGGGGAAGACGTCGGCGTTCTCCAGCGGGGCCCGCTTGGTGCCGCTCCAGGTGACGGGCTTCTCCTCGAGCAGCTTGGCGAACAGCTCGATCTTCTCCTCGAAGAGCACGTCGTAATCGCTCAGGTCGTATCCGAAGAGGGGGAAGGACTCCGTGAAGGAGCCGCGCCCGAGGATGACCTCGGCCCGGCCGTCGGAGAGCGCGTCCACGGTCGAGAAGCGCTGGAAGACGCGGACCGGATCGTCGGAGCTCAGCACGGTCACGCCGGAGCCGAGACGGATACGACGGGTGCGGGTGGCGATGCCGGCGAGCACCGTCTCCGGAGTCGAGATCGCGTACTCGGGGCGGTGATGCTCGCCGAGGGCGATGACGTCGACGCCGATCTCGTCCGCGAGAACGGCCTCGTCGACGACCTGCCGGATGGCCCGTGCGTAGGACACCGGGTTCCCGGAGTCGTCCTCCGGCACATCGCCGAATGTGTCCAGACCGAAGACGAGATCAGACATGGTGGACTCCTGAGAAACCGATGGTTGATGTGTCAATAATCCAGGTGGGCTATTGACGTGTCAACCAAGTCGCTCCGGCGCCGGATGTGCTCGGTGCATGCGCACGGTGATATATCAACAATTTGGCTAGACTCGTCCTCGTGGAGGATTCAGTGAACTGGTTGACCGCGGAGGAGCAGCACGCATGGCGGAGCTTCGTCCGGTTGCATGAGCGACTGGGCGGCCGCTTGGCGCGCCTGTTGCAGACGGAATCCAATCTGTCCGCCGCGGATTTCGCGGTCCTGGTCAACCTCACGGATGTGCCGGAGGGGCGGCGGCGCTACCAGGACCTCGCACTTGCACTGGAGTGGGAGAAGAGCCGGATGTCCCACCACATCGCGCGCATGGCCGGGCGGGGGCTCGTAGTGCGGGAGGAGTGCCTCGAGGACGGGCGGGGAGCCTTCGTGGCGATCACGGAGGCAGGTCGTGCGGCCATCGAGGCGGCGGCCCCGCTGCACGTGAAGGCGGTTCGCTCCCTGTTCCTGGACCATGTCACACCGGCGGAGCTGCGGACGGTGGCGGAGGTCTCCGAGCGCGTGGTGGAGAAGCTGGAAGAGGAAGCCTGACCGACCGACCGGCCGGCCGTGGGTGGTCGTGGTGAATGGCCGACGGCTTCGATCGTCGACGATCGGGCCGCGATGTCCTCGTGGCTGCGTCCGACGTTGCCCGCCTGGAATAGAGGCGGTCCGGCGCATGTTCGGGCAGTCGGTTGATGTATCAACCGCAGCTGGACATGTTCGGTGATGAGGAGGTCGTACCCGTGCTGCGCAAGGAGTTCGCGACGAACCGGCCGGCCGACGTTTTCGACGCCCCCACCCACGCGTCACTGGTCGCAGCCCCTGGAGGAGGACTGATGAGCGACACCTTCAACGACTACCCGGCGACGGGCGGCGTCGCGCCGGACCGCTGGGCGAGCGCCCTGCACCTGTTCGACAGCGGCGCCGGCGTCCCGCACGAGGAGACCACGGCGGAGCGCTGGGAGCGGGCCCGGCTGCTGTTCGAGGCGAGGGATTACACCGGGGCCGCGAAACTGCTCGCCGCCGTAGTCGAGGAGGTCCCCGAGCAGACCGCGCCCCGGCTGCTGCTGGCCCGCGCCTACTACCACTCGGCACAGCTGCGGCGTGCCGAGGAGCAGCTGCGGCAGATCATCGACCGTGACCCCGTGGAGCACTACGCCCACCTGATGCTGGGCCGCACCCTGCAACGTCAGGGCCGTCACGAGGACGCCGCACCCTGGCTGCGCATGGCCGCCGCTTTCACCGGAGAGCTCCCGGCCGACGACTGACATGCCACCGGTGGTGCGACAGCGGGTGGCGGGTACCGTCCACCGGGCCCGCCGCTCACGTCCCGCCGGGGCACAATGAATCCCCCTCTGTACGCATTCCGAGATGTCGTTTTCCCGTGGGCGGTCAGCGGCGTGGCCCCGTTCCCGATCGACGGGAACGGGGCCACGCGGGGAAGGGGGCTTACAGGGCGGCTGCGGCGCTGTGGAGGTTCTTGGCGGCCAGGGCGAGTCCTTCCGTCTGGGAGTAGGCGGCGTCCTCCTGCTCGATGTTGACGGCCATGTCGGGGTCGATCTCGGAGAGGGTGCGCAGGAACTCGGTCCAGAAGGCGACGTCGTTTCCGAGGCCGACGGCGACGAACTTCCACGCCGGGTTCTCCGGCCAGGCGTTGCACCAGAAGCCGTACCCGGTGGGCACCTTGCCGGGCGCGTCGGCGGGCACGCGGGTGAACGACGTGTCCAGGACGCCGCGGATGTCCGCGCCGGGGCACAACGTCGCGTCCTTGGCGGCGGCGTGGAACACCAGCGGGCCCAGCCACTTGATCGAGGCGATGACGTTCATGCCCTGCCACATCAGGTGCGAGGGGTCCATCTCCGCGCCGACGTTGGTGGCGCCGGTCTCTTCGACGAGCCGCTTCAAAGTGACGGGGGAGAACACCAGGTTGTGCGGGTGCATCTCGATGGCGACCCGGACGTCGTTCTCCCGGGCGAGGGCGTCGATCTCCTTCCAGAACTCGACGGCCACGCCCCACTGGTAGTCCAGGACGTCCATGTACACGCCGTCCCACGGGTTCACCACCCAGGAGGGGTACTCGGCGTCGGGGTCGGACCCGGGGGTGCCGGACATGGTCACGACGTGCTTCACACCGAGCAGGCCCGCGAGCCGGATGGTTCGGCGCAGGTCGTCGGCGTGCTTCGGGCCGACACCCGGGAGCGGGTTGAGCGGGTGAGCGTGTCAAGGGCGTCGGGCGAGGAGATCGCTGCCAGGAGGCAGAAGTGGACGAAGCCGGTTCGGAAGTGGACGAAGCCGGTTCGGAAGGTCGCCGGAACGGCACGACGAAGCGCCCACGGCTGGAGGACGTGGCGGCCCGTGTGGGCGTGTCCACGGCGTCCGTCTCCCTGGTGCTGAGCGGTGTGCCCGGACCCAGCGAGCGCACCCGGCAACGGGTTCTGAGGGCCGCCGCCGAACTGGGCTACCAGGTCGATCGAACCGCCAGCCTCCTGGCCGGCAGGCGCACCCGGCTGCTCGGCGTCATGGTCGACGTCCACAGCCCCTTCCATGCCGAACTGGTCGAGCATCTGCACACGGCCGCCGAGGAGGTCGGCTACGACCTCGTCCTGAGCACCCAGACCCGCACCCGCGACGAGCACACCGCGGTCGAGACACTGCTGGCCTTTCGCAGCGAGGCTCTGATCCTGCTCGGCCCCACCGCCCCCGCCGACACGCTCGCCTCCCTCGACCGCAAGGCGCCCGTCATCGCCGTCGGCCGTCGGATCGCCGACGGGGAACTGGACGTCGTGCGCACCGCGGACGACGACGGGGTCGGCCAGATCGTCGACCACCTGGTGGCTCTCGGGCACCGCACGATCGCGTACGTGGACGGCGGCAAGGGCGTGATCGCCACGGACCGGCGCCGCGGGTACCGCACCGCGATGCGTCGCCATGGCCTGGACGCCCACATCCGGATCCTGCACGGGGACAACACCGAAGCGGCCGGCGAACGCGCCGCCCGCCACCTCCTCGACTCCGGCGACCTGCCCACCGCCGTCGTCGCCTACAACGACCAGTGCGCCATCGGGGTCCTGGCCACGCTCGCACGCGCCGGCGTCGCCGTCCCCGGCGAGGTGTCCGTGGCCGGCTACGACGACGACCGGCTCTCCCGGTTGAGCTGCTTCAATCTGACCACGGTGAGTCAGGGGGCGGAGGAACAGGCTCGACATGCGGTGGCGGCCGCCGTCGAACGCCTCGACCAGGGCCGCACCACGCCGCGCGAGGTCGTCCTCACCCCCCACCTCGTCGTACGTGGCACCACGGCCGCGCCTCGCTGATCCGGTACGCGGCACCGCTGCGAGCCTCGCCGATCCGGTCGAGTAGGGAGAAGCCGCCCTCTGCCCGAGTCGCGATGAGCGCCCGCTGCTCCAGGACTGCGACCGGGTTCCTCTCTGCTGGTAGGCGCAGCCTCCCACGCCACGTCAGGCGGGCTCACCCGTACACGCGGCGCAGGGCTTCGCAGTGGAAAATTGTCGACCGGTTGTCTACTTTGGGGGAGCCGACGCCGACAAGGTGGCCGGCCCCCATCGAAAGGACACATCATGAGCACCACCGGCCGGCAGAAGGTCGCGGTCATCACCGGTGCGTCGCAGGGCATCGGTGCCGCCCTGGTCGACGCCTACCGCAAACTCGGCTACGGCGTCGTCGCGACGTCCCGCGGCATTGCCCCTTCGGAGGATCCGAACGTCCTCACCGTTCAGGGCGACATCGCCGACCCTGCCACCGCCGAACGCGTCATCGCGGCCGGGCTCGAGCGCTTCGGCCGTATCGACGCCCTGGTCAACAACGCCGGCATCTTCGTGGCCAAGCCGTTCACCGAGTACACGCAGGGTGACTACGACGCAGTCACCGGCATCAATCTGAGCGGTTTCTTCCGTATCACCCAGCTCGTGGTCGAGCAGATGGTCCGCCAGGGAGGCGGGCACGTCGTCCAGATCACCACCAGCCTGGTCGACCACGCGAACTCCGCGGTGCCCTCAGTGCTCGCGTCGCTGACCAAGGGCGGCCTGCAGTCCGCGACCAAGGCCCTGGCCATCGAGTACGCCACCCGAGGTGTCCGCAGCAACGCCGTCGCGCTCGGCGTCATCAAGACGCCGATGCACTCCGAGGAGTATCACGACACGCTCGCCGGCCTGCATCCGCTCGGCCGGATGGGCGAGGTGGGCGACGTCGTCGACGCGGTCGTCTACCTGGAGAACGCCCCGTTCGTCACCGGAGAGATCCTCCACGTCGACGGCGGCCAGAGCGCTGGTCACTGACCAGGGCGTCCGGGCCTCTGGTCCCCGCTCGTGCAAACAGTGAAGCCGACGTGCACCTCCGTCCGGGTTGTGGACGCCCGGCCGGAGGCGCGTCGCGAGACGGCGTCTCGGCGGCTGGTCAGTCGGTGGTGGCAGGGGTGGCAGGGGTGTGGAAGTAGTGGCCCTTGTCGAGATCGGCGAGGAGGTCGGGCTGGGTCGGTTCCCAGTCCAGCAGTTCGCGCGTCAGGGTGTTCGACGCCGGGGCGTCGGCGCGGAGGAAGGCGCCCAGCCAGGAGAAGTGCTCGGACGCGCCCTCGGGGGCCACGGAGGCCCTCGGCACGTCGAGGTGACGACCGATCACCTCGGCGATCTCGCGGATCGCGACGCCCTCTTCCGCGGCGCCGTGCAACACCGATCCGGCGGGGGCCTTCTCGACCGCCAGACGGAACAGCCGTGCGGCGTCGAGACGGTGGACGGCCGGCCAGCGGTTGGCGCCGTCGCCGATGTAGCCGGAGACGCCCTTCCTGCGGGCAATGGCCACCAGGGTCGCCGTGAAGCCGTTGTCTCCTTCGCCGTGGCAGGTCGGAGAGAGTCGTACCACGGATGAGCGCACGCCGCGCGAGGCGAGTGCGAGCACCGCCTGCGCGGTGGCCTGGCGGATCGATGTCGGCGAGCCGTCGATCGTGGGCATGTCCCGCTCGGTCGCCACGCGCCCGGGCGCGATTCCGACGAGGCCGGAGGCGAGGACGAAGGGGCGGTCCGTGCCGGCGAGCGCGTCGCCGAAGGCGTCGACGGCGCGGCGATCGGCCTCGGCGGCGCCCTGGAAGTCGCCGGTGAAGGCGATGTCGTGCTTGAAGGCGAGGTGGATCACCCCGTCCGAGGCGGCGGCCGTGTCCCTCAGGACGCCGAGGTCGTCGAGAGTGCCGCGGACGGCCTCCGCTCCGGCCGCGGCCAGCGCGTCGGCGGAGGCGTCGGAGCGGGCGAGCCCGACGACCCGGTGCCCCGCGTCGATGAGCTCGGGCACGACGGCGGAACCGATCCAGCCGGACGCGCCGGTGACAAAGATGCGCATGACAGAGACCCCGAACTGTTGATGTCAGTTACTGTCATCGACGCTAGCACCTGATGTCAGTCGCTGTCATCACGTTAGGATCGGTGCATGGGTAGATGGGAGCCGAACGCGCGCGGGCGCCTGGCGACGGCGGCGTTGGAGCTTTACAGCGAGCGCGGGTTCGAGCAGACCACCGTGGCCGAGATCGCCAGGAGGGCCGGGCTCACGGAGCGGACCTTCTTCCGGCACTACGCCGACAAGCGCGAGGTGCTGTTCGCCGGCTCCCGTGAACTGGAGGAGCTGCTCGTGCAGGCGGTCGCCGGCGCTCCGGAGTCCGCAGCGCCGATCGACGTGCTGGCGGTGGGCCTTGAGGCGGTCTCCAGGATGTTCGCCGACCGGCGCGAGCACGCGCGGAAGCGGCAGGCTGTGATCATGGCGAACGCGGAACTCCGGGAGCGCGAACTGATCAAGCTCGCCTCGATGTCGGCCGCGCTCGCCGACACCCTGCGCCGACGGGGCGTGGGGGAGCCGGCAGCGAGCCTGACCGCCGAGGCGGGGGTCGCCGTCTTCAAGGTCGGCTTCGAACGCTGGATCGCGGCGGCCGAGGAACGCGAGATGTCGCAGCTGATGCGGGAATCGCTGGACGAGCTCAAGGCCGTGGCTGCGGGAGGCTAGAGGAGGCGTACCCGGCGGCCTGCCGGGCGCCGCCGCTGACGGCCCCGCACGGCGCGGGCCTACACCGTGCGACGCGCCAACCCTCCTTTGCCGGACCGGACTTCATTCCTCACCGTCGGAGACTCGGCAGCCCCGATCCGAAGGCAACGACTCCGCACATCACGGGACGCCCGAGGGAATGGTCTCGGCGTGCGGCCACTACGATCGGACCCCAAGACAACCATTCGACCGGCGCGTTCAGTGCGTGCCGGTCGGGGTCGCCGATGCCAGGGTCCGCTCCCCGGGCTGCGGTGATCTTCCTGCTCAGGAGGACCCTCCCGCATGTTCCGACGTATTGGGAACGCCGTCGTCCGACATCCCGTCTGGACGATCGTGGCATGGTTAATCGCGGCGGTGGCGATCGTCGCCACCGCTCCCAGCCTGCCCTCGAACAGTGACGAGAGCAGTTTCCTGCCCAAGAGTTACGAGTCCATCAAAGCCGCGGATCTCCAGACGAAGGCGTTCCCCAGCGCCTTCACCCCGTCCGCGATCGTGCTGTACCAGCGCACCGACGGCGGCAAGTTGACCGCCGCCGACCAGCAGGACGTCGCCCGGATCACCTCCGAACTGGGCAAGAAGCACATCGACCAGGTGCAGAAGGTCGTCCCCGGCCAGCCGTCGAAGGACGGCAGGTACGCCCTGACCCTGGTCCAGATGGACAGCAAGAACGCCGGCCAGCCCAAACAGGCGGACGCGGCCAAGGTGTTGCGCGAGGATGCCAAGAAGCTCGCCAAGGGCACGCATCTCGACGCCAAGCTCGGCGGCTCTGCCGCGCAGGCCCTCGACCAGCAGGACTCGTCCCAGCGCGGTCAGGCACTGATCGGCATCGGCACCTTCGTGATCATCCTGGTGACGCTGCTGATCATCTTCAGGGCACCGATCCTGGCCGTACTGCCCCTGATCCTGATCGGCCTGGTGTCCGCGGTCGCCAACGGACTGATCGCTTACGCCACCAAGCTGTTCGATCTGCAGGCCAACAGTTCGATCTCCTCCATCCTGATCGTCGTGCTCTTCGGCGTGGGCACGGACTACTTCCTCTTCCTGATGTTCCGCTACCGCGAACGCCTGCGCGCCGGCGACGAGCCCAAGCAGGCCATGGTCAACGCGGTGGACCGGGTCGGTGAGGCCATCGCCTCGGCCGCCGGAGCGGTCATCATCGCCTTCTTCGCACTGGTGCTGTCCACGCTCGGGTTCCTCAAGCAGATGGGCCCGGCGCTCGCCATCGCGGTCGCCGCCACCCTGATCGCGGGCCTGACCCTGATCCCGGCCGTGGTCTCGCTCATCGGGCCGAAGGTCTTCTGGCCCTCCAAGTCCTGGCAACGCGAGCCGGACAACGCCCGTTTCGCCGCCCTGGGCCGCGGCGTGCAGCGCCGCCCGGCCCTGACCGCCGCGGTGTCCGGACTCGTCCTGGTCGCGCTGTCGCTCGGCACGCTCGGCTACAAGGCCACGTTCGACCTGGCCTCGGGCTCCATGCCCAAGACCAAGGAGTCCATGGTCGTCCAGGACGAGATGCAGAAGGCGTACTCGGCGGGCGCCGCCGCCCCCACCGACGTCTACCTGTCCAGCACCGACGGCAAGCCGCTGGACAAGACCGCCTTCGACGCCTACGCGAAGAAACTCGGCGGCGTGGACGGTGTCGCCGGCGCCCGTTTGACCCAGGTCAACAAGGACGGCACCACCGCGGACTTCACCGTCACGCTCAAGTACGAGGCGTCGACGGACAAGGCGATCGACGCCGTGGGCAGGGTGCGCGACATCGCCCACTCCTCCGCCCCGCAGGGCACCGAGGCCCTCGTCGGCGGCATGTCCTCGATCTACAAGGACATCAATGCCGCGGTCAACCACGACTACCGGACGGTCTTCCCTGTCGCCGCTGTCCTGATCATGGTCATCCTGGGGCTGCTGCTGCGCAGCGTGGTCGCCCCCTGGTACCTGATCGCCTCGGTGGGCCTCGGCTTCGGCGCCACCCTCGGCGCCACCGTCTGGATCTTCCAGGAGGGACAGGGACACTCGGGGCTGATGTTCATGCTCCCGGTGATCATGTATCTCTTCGTGGTCGCCATCGGTACCGACTACAACATCCTCATGATCGCCCGGCTCCGCGAGGAGGCCCGGGAGGGCCGCGAGCCACGTGAGGCGGCCGGCATGGCGCTGAGGCACGCCGGGCCGACCGTGGCCGCCGCGGGCTTCATCCTGGCGGCGACCTTCGCCACGATGATGCTGGCGGGCAACTCGCTGCTCACGGAGATGGGTTTCGCGGTCTCCTTCGGCATCGCGGTCGCCGCCTTCGTCATGGCGATGTTCTTCACACCGAGTCTCACCGCGCTGATCGGCCACGCGGCGTGGTGGCCGGGGCACGGGGACCGTGCGGAGGGGGCGCCGGCCGGCACGGCCGCCCAATCCGTCGGTTCCGGGCCCGTCCCCGGCGAGGACCGGGACACGCTCGCGCACGATCCGTCCGGGCGTCGCAGCTAGCGACAGTGTGACGGGCAGGTCTGCCGGGCCGCGCGGCCCGGCAGACCGAACTCGTGACTCCGCGCGTCCGGCTGCGGGTCAATCGTGGTCTTCGTGTCCCTTGTACACCTGGGACTTCTTGGTCTTCCCGACCTGCCCTGCCGCGCCTGCCGTGCCGGAATCAGTGGGGGTCCCGGAATCCGCGGCCGTCCCGGAATCCGTGGGCGTCCCGGAATCCGCGGTCTTCCTGGCCTTCTGCTTCGGTTCGCGGGTGTCGCGGAGTGCGGTCCCTGATGGAGTACGGTCGTCCGTGCCGTTGCCGTCGTCCGAGCCGTTCGACACGGGGGAGCGGGAAGTCCTCGAGTCGGACGCGATCGTGGACGCGGTCGGTCGGGGGACCGCCGTGGACGGTGCTTCCCTGGTCGCGGTTTTGGCCGGTGAGCCGGCCGACGGGGACGTGGGTGAGCCGGATTCGGGCCGTTCGGCGTTGGTGTCGCTGCTGCCCGGGGCCATGACGAGAGTGGCCGTCAGCGTGGCCGAGAGCGCGGTGAGGACGACGCCCGCTGTACGGCGGCGTGTGTGTTTCGTTTCGCCGGCATGCCCCGTTCCGGTGCGCGGATGTGCGGCTGTGGGCTCGAGCGGAAGCTCCTTGGCCTCCCCGACCGCGGCACCACGCATGCGGGCAGGGACCCGCGTATCGGCGAACAGAGCGGACAGCACCCGGGCGCAGTGCTCCGCGTCAGGACGGGCCTTGGCGTCCTGAGCGGTCATGGCGCGCAGCAGGCAGGCCAGCTCATGGGGCACCGAGGTCGGGACCACGGGTCGGCGGTGAAGGCGGGCCACGGCGGATTCCAAAGGGGTGCCCTCGTACTCCAGTTCGCCCTTCAGGCACTCCAGTAGGACCAGGCCGAGCGCGTAGACGTCGGCGGACGGTCCCACTTCCTTGCCCATGACCTGCTCGGGGGCCAGATAGGCCGCGGTCCCGATCAGTACGTCGGAGGCCGTGTGCCGCGTGGCGTTCACCAGCCGGGCGATACCGAAGTCCGCCAGGTGAGGGGTTCCGGAGGCGCTCAGCAGGATATTCGACGGCTTCACGTCACGGTGCACGATGCCGGCACCGTGCACATGGGCGAGCGCTCGGGCAAGGGCGGCACCGAGCTCGGCGACGCGCTCGGGAGGCAGGGGCCCGGCGGCCAGGCGCGCGCGCAGAGTCTCGCCCTTGATCAGTTGCATCACCAGGTAGGCACGTTCCCCGTGCCGGCCGGCGTCGTAGATGGTGACCAGCCCCGGGTGCTGCATACGCGCGAGGAGGACGGCCTCCTCGGAGAACCGCTCTTCCATCCGCGGATCGGTGTCCGGCCGGAAGAGTTTGACGGCCACCTCCCGACCGAGGCGGACATCGAACGCCTCATGGACGTCGGCGGCGCCTCCCCGGCCGATCCCGGCACCCAACCGGTACCGGCCACCCACCATTTCCGACGAGACATGCAGAGCCGACCGCAACCCGGAACGTGGGCCCTTCATTTGTCCTCCGTCACCGTCACCAGCAGTGCAACCAGCGAAACGCTGCGGGCGCGAGTACCCCCCGCCGCGCCACGCAACCGGACGGAATCGGCGTCAACCGCCTCTCACGTCTGCACGGCCGGGCCCCGTCGCCGAATCCGGCGCTTCCCCAGGCATCCGGCCCGGCCGGGCCCCGACGGCAACGGTCGTTCCGGGGTCAGGCCGTCCTCTGTCGCAGGGCCGCCAGCACGGCGTACACGACGACTCCCGCGAACAGGAACAGCACGCCCTGGTACACCGCCGCGTAGCCGGCGCCCGCCACGAGCCACAGTGAGAAGGCGGCCGCGACCGACGCGACCACGGCGTCCCGCACCAGCCGCGCCCGGTCGACCAACTCCCGCCGCCCTGAGACCAGGTGGAAGAGCTGCGCGGCGGTGGCCAGCAGATAGGGCACGGTCGCGGTGAACGTGGTGACGAGGACCAGGATCTCGAAGATCTTGGCCGAGCCCGACGTGTAGTTGTAGACGGTGAGCAGCGAGGCGAGGACGACGGTGACGGCGACGCCGACGGTGGGAACGCCCCGCCGCCGGCGCGCGAAGGGGGCGGGGAACAGGCCGTCCTTGGCCGCGGCGTAGGGCGTCTGGGCGCTCAGCAGCGTCCAGCCGTTGAGGCAGCCGGTCATCGACACGAGCGCGGCGAGCGCGACGGCCCAGCCTCCCCAACTGCCGCCGAACATGGCGTTCACGGCGTCCGAGAAGGGTGCGGTGGACTTCACCAGGCGGTCGTGCGCGACCGTGCCGAAGACGGACAGGGTTCCGAGGAGATAGACCAGCGCCGCGCCCACGGTGCCGATGACGGTGGCGCGTCCCACGTTGCGCCGGGCGTTCCTGACCTCGCCCGCGCTGACGGCGGCGGACTCCACGCCCAGGTAGGAGAAGAGCAGGATCGCGGCGGAGGCGGACACCGCGCCGATCGCGCTGCCCCCGCCCGCGTGGAACGGGCCGAGGTTGTGCGGGTCGAAGAAGAACAGCCCACCGACGGCGACGAGCAGCAGCGGCGCGAACTTCAGCACGGTGGACACCAGCTGGACGGCGCCCACATAGCGGGTGCCCGCGAAGTTGGCGAGGGCGGGCAGCCACTGCAGGGTCAGCGCGGCCAGGCAGGCGGTCCAGCGGTGACCGTTCACCGGGATCAGCACGTCGAGGTAGCCGACCGCGGCGACGGCGAGCGCCGCGTTCGACACCCAGGTGGTGATCCAGTACGCCCAGGCGGCGAGGAAGCCGGCGAAGTCACCGAAGGCCTCGCGGGCGTAGACGTACGGCCCGCCGGTGCGCGGGTCACGCTCGGCGAGCCGGCCGAAGACCAGGGCGAGGGCGATGGCACCGACGGTCAGGACGCCGAAGGCGACCAAACTGACCGTGCCGTACGGGGCGACGGAGGCCGGGAGCAGGAAGATGCCGCCGCCGATGATGTTGCCCATGACCAGCGCGGTGGCGACGGGCAGCCCGAAGCGGCGGGCGTGCCTGTCGTTGTTGCCGCTGGAGTCCTCGGCAGGGGCGGGGGCCTTGAGGGCCTCCTGAGGGGCCGGAGCCGACTGAGGGACGGTTCCGGTGACGTGCATGGGGTGGTGCGCCTTTCGTCGAACTGGTGCCCGGGATCGCCGCGGCGGACCCATGGTCCGGCATGGCCCGATGTCGCTCCAAATCGCACGCCTTCGTCCCGTATGGCCCCGTCGAGCGCCGCAAAAGATGCGCCGTGACGGGCGCTGAGCCGGGAATCGTTCAGCGGCGGCGGATCTGCATGCCCGGGCGGCGCTTGTGGACGGTGAGGTAGGACAGGCCGTCTTCCCCCGCGGTGACGCTGCGGGTGGAGCCGTGCGGCAGCCAGAGCAGGGTTCCCTCGGCGAGGGGGCGTGGCCCGTCGGGGCCGCCGAGGACGCCGTCGCCGGTGACGACCAGGAGAAGGACGTCCAGGTCCGGCTCGGTGTGGGTGTCCACGCGCTGCCGGGCGGGCAGCCGGATGAGGTTGGCGTCGAGCTGGCGTCCGGACTCGGCGAGCTTCCACACGGCACCGGCCGATTCCGGGGTCATGCCGGCGAGGGCCCGGATGTCGCACAACAAGCGCGGAACGGGGGTGTCCACGGGCGTGCCGTCCGGTGCGGGGGCGGAGAGGTCAGTCATCGATGGCCGTTCGTCCGGTGCATAGGTGAGTCTATTATTCCATGTGATATTCGTAGAAATTAGCGGAGGTGTCCGGCCGGTGGCCGGTCCGCGGCCGTGGCGGAGAAGGGGGTGAGCGCCGTGAGCGGAGAGGTCGAGCGCCCTCGCCGACAGGAGGTGCTGCGGGCGCTGCGCGCGGCGGGGCGGCCGTTGGGCGTCACCGAGGTCGCGCAGCGACTCGGCATCCACGCCAACACGGCACGCTTCCACCTGGACGCTCTGGTGGAGGGAGGCGAAGCGCAGCGGAGTCTGGAGGAACCCTCGGGCCGCGGACGCCCCCGTGCCGTCTACATACCGCGGCCGGGCATGGACCGCGCGGGGATGCGCAACTACCGCCTCCTGGCCCGGATGCTGCTCAGCCGCCTGGCGTCAGCCGGTCCCGGCTCGGCGGAGGCCGCCCGGGAGGCCGGTCGCGCCTGGGGCCGCTACCTGGCCGACCCGCCACCTCCGTTCCGGCGGCTGACGGACGAGGAGGCGATCACCCGGCTCACCGCCCTGCTGGCCGACCTCGGCTTCGCTCCGGAAGCCGAGCAGGGCGCCCCGGTGCCGGGGACGATCCGGTTGCGGCACTGCCCGTTCCTCGAGTTGGCCGAGGAGTACGGGTCCGTCGTCTGCCCGCTGCACCTGGGCCTGATGCAGGGCGCGCTCGCGGAATGGGCCGGCCCGGTCACCGCCACCGCACTGGAGCCGTTCGCCGAACCCGGTGCCTGCCTGGCGCGCCTGGGACGCGCGCCCCGGCCCGCCGCAGGAGGACGGGCACACGAACCGACGGAGCCGGCGCCGACCGGGGCGGCCGCCGCACAGAAGGGCGAATGAGGGAATGAATACGACGGGGGCCGCGATCGCGTCCGCGGTGGTCTTCGTATGGCTCGGCATGGTCCTGGCGATCTCCTTCCTGGAGGCGCCGCTGAAGTTCCGTGCCCCCGGAGTGACGGTTCCCATCGGGCTCGGCATCGGCCGCCTGGTCTTCCGCGGGCTGAACCTCGCCGAGGCCGTATGGGCGGTCGTCGTGATCGCGGCGGTGGCGGCCGGAAGCCCACCGCCGGGGGTCGTCGTGCTCACCGTGTGCGTGGTGGCGCTGCTCGCTGTGCAGCTCGGCCTGGTCCGGCCGCTTCTGAACCGGCGGTCCGATCGCGTGCTGGCCGGAGAGACCGGGGAGGACGCGCCCCGCTCCGGGGCGCACCTGTACTACGTGGCCCTGGAGATCCTCAAGGTCGTCGGCCTGATCGCGCTGGGCGTCAGTGTGCTGACACGGTGAACCGAACCGCACGGGGAGGACCCGCAACCGGGGCCTGCTGCCGAGCCGGTGCGGCTGCGGGACCAGGCGTTCGGACGATCCTGGACGTATGAGGCAACAGGCGCTCGTCACCTTCGGACACGGTACGGCGGACCGCGACCGGCTCTCGGACCTGTTGCGCGCGGCGGGGATCGCCGCCGTGGTGGATGTCAGGACCGCGCCGGGAAGCCGCCGCAACCCGGACGTCGGCAGGGAGCGGCTGCGGCAGTGGCTGCCCGAGTGCGGCATCGCCTACCGCTGGGAGCCGCGACTGGGCGGATTCCGCAAGGTGCCGCACGACTCACCCGACACCGTGTGGCGCAACGAGTCCTTCCGCGGGTATGCCGGACACACCCGGACGGCCGAGTTCGTCGATGCGATCACGCTGCTCCTCGAGGAAGCCGCACAGCGGCGGACGGCCGTGATGTGCGGGGAGGCCGTCTGGTGGCGCTGTCACCGTCGCCTCATCGCCGACTTCGTGGTGCTCGCGCGCGGGCGGCCCGTCCTGCATCTGATGCACGACGGCCGGCTCGTCCCTCACTCCCTCAGCCAGGGAGTGCGACTGCGCGACGACGGACTGCTCGTCTACGACGTGCAGCCTCCGGCCGGGGAGTGAGCGGACGGGCCCGAGGAGCGGGGGACCGGCCGAGGCAGCGGACCGGCGTCCCGCTCGGCTGGACCCATCAGTTCCTCAGCGGCCCACTGCTCGACCTGCCCGGCGCGACCGTGTCCGGCGGACGGCTCGCCCCCGACGGCCCCGCCTACAAAGCACTGTTCATCGAAGGCGACTTCTTCTACGCCTTCACCCCCACGCTCGCCCTGAGCGACGCCCGCAAGGTGCTGAGGCCGGCCGAGGCCGGACTTCCGGTCGTCCTCTTCGGAGCCTTCGACCAGGCCCTGACCCCGGGAGTGCCCGCGCCGGGAGGGACGGAGCAACTGCGCGAGGTCCTCGCCCGCCTGCTCGCCCTGCCCCATGTCGTCCGCGTCTCCGACAAGACGGCGATCGGGGACGCCCTCACCCGGCTCGGCGTGACGCCCGACGCGCGCTACGCCACCTCCTCCACGCTCTTCAACGCGCACCGGGCCACCCTGGAAGCGGACTTCTACTACCTGTGCAACGGCAAGCACGCCGAGACCGTCAAGCCACCCGTGGCGGCGATCGACCACGAGGTGACACTGCGCCGGACACGGGGCGGCGCCACCGTGCCGTACCTGCTCGACCCCTGGACGGGCGAGGTCGCGCGGACCGCCCACTACACCCAGGAAGGTGACGACTTCACCCTGCGCGTCATCCTCCAGCCGGGCCAGGTGGTGATCGTCGCGCTGGGCAGGCCCGGCCTGTTCGGCGACCGGAACGGCGACCGCCTGTACGCCCTCGCCACGGACGTCGACGCGGTGCTGTTCACCCGGGGCGGCCTGACCGTCCGGGCGACCACGGCGGGCACCTACACGACACGCCTGTCCCGAGGCCGTACGGTCACCACGGTCGTCCCGACGGTGCCGGAGGTCATCACGCCGACCCGCTGGCAGCTGGAGGTCGAGGACTGGTACCCCGGATCCGATGCGACGCGGACCGAACGGGTACGCCGGACGCTGACGCTCGACACGCTTCTGCCCTGGTCGCAGATCCCCGAGCTGGCCGACACCGCCGGAATCGGCCGGTACCGCACGACGGTCGCCCTGCCGGCCGGCTGGGACGCGTCCCACGGTGCGTATCTGGACCTAGGACAGGTCAGCGACACGTTCCGGGTGACCGTCAACGGCACGCGACTGGCACCGGCCGACCGCCTGCGCCCCGTCGTCGACGTCGGCGCCCTGCTGCGCCACGGCGACAACACCCTCGAGATCGAGGTGGCGACACCGCTCATCAACCGTCTCAGGGGCGTCCAGCCGGCCGTGTTCGGCGCCGCCGCCCGCCAGGCCCACGGTCTCGTCGGACCTGTGCGGCTGGTGCCGTACGTGCAGGCGACCGTGGACTGAGGCGGACCGGCACACCGGGCTGCAGCCCGTGATCGCTGGCACGCCCGGCTCCGCCGGGTGCGCCGCGGTCGAGCCGCTCCCGAGGGGAACGGCTCGACCAGGGTTCCCGGCGCGGTCGTCGCCGGTCTTGTGCGGCGCCCCGTCAGTCGGGTGCCGCGGCCGGAGCCTCGCGGGTGGGCGCGATGGGCTCCGGCCTGGCGGCCATCGGAGCCCGTTGTGTGCGGGAGGAGCGGCGGCCGCGGAGCAGCAGCCGTCGTGCGGGGCGTTCCACCGCCTCGTACAGCACCCAGGACAGGGCGAGCGACAGGCCGAACGCGATGGCGGTGGTGACGACGGCCGTCGGCAGACCGAAGTGGGGCGAGTTGCCGAGCAGGCTGGTGCCTGCCCGCAGCACCAGAAGGTGGACCATGTAGAACGCGAACGAGAGTTCGCCCAGGCGCACCAGTCGCCGGTGCCGCCACAGTGAGGGCAGGCCGCGCAGGTCGGCGACGGCCGCCGCCGGGATGAGCAGCGCGAAGCCGATGAGGGTGCAGGCGGTGGCCGGGTACCCCCCGTCGGTGATCTGCGGCACGAGGAAGTAGCCGATGATCGCCAGGGCGAGGGAGGCTTCCAGGCCGGGACCGCGCCACCGTTCGAGCCGCACCAGCCGGGCGGTGGCGGCGCCGAGGACGAACTCGGGCAGACGGGCGGCGGGGAGGGAGTAGAGCGACTGGCTCACCCAGTCGTGGGCGTCCGCCCGGGCGAGGACGAGGACCGCCAGCACGGATGCCCCGGCCAGCGCCGCCGACGCCCGGGGTCCGAGACGGCGCAGGACGACCACCATCAGCGGGAAGGCGGCGTAGAAGAAGGCCTCGCAGGCCAGCGACCAGCTGACCGGGTTCAGCGTCTGCCACCAGGACTGCCGCCAGGAGTGCACCAGCAGCACGTTGGCCAGTCCCTCGGCCGCCGTCGGCTTCGCCAGATGGGGCGGCGTGTAGACCATGAGCAGCGCGATTCCGGCGGTGACCAGGTGGACGGGAAAGATACGGGCGATGCGCCGCCGCCAGAAGGAGAGTGTGCGGTCGTTCGGCCGCGCGGTCCACATCAGAACGAATCCGGACAGGATGAAGAAGAACGACACCCCGGTGCCCCCGGCGTCGAACGCCCAGGTCATGATGTGGCCGCCGGTGCCTCCGAAATAGCCGAAGTTGCGCACGTGCAGTCCGAAGACCAGGAGCGCGGCCATCCAGCGCAGTCCGGTGAGGGACGGCAGCGACGGCGCCGGAGCGGACGGAGGGACCCTTGTGGCGGGCTCGGTGGTGGCGGCGGGCGCTGTCCGGGGCGCCGTCGTCGTGTCATCTACCGGGGGTGTGCGAACGGGCATGAAGGGGAACGTTGCCCGTTCGCCACGTTTCATTCGGGGGTAGTAGGGAACGTCACACCGGCACGGACGATCTTCTTCGGCCGCATGTCCGGATCCGCCGCAAAAGGGCGGGACTGCGGGTGTCGCCCGGCTCAGTGACGTCCGCGTCCCTCGCCCAGGCGTTCCAGCACGGCCCGCGCCATGGCTTGCTCGCCTTGGGCGTTGGGGTGCGCGGGGGCCGCGGGGGAGGCCGGCTGCAACGGCTCGATCCAGCGGTCCGCCGGCGCCTTGCACATGTCGTGGCCGCGCGTGGGACCGTAGGTGTCGACGTACTCCGCCCGGTTCCACTCCGCCACCAGACGGAGCATCAGGTTCAGCCGCTTCTCGGTGTCCCGCAGATAGGGGAAGTCCTTCGACGCGAACGGGACCGAGGGGTAGCAGCCGCTGCCGTCGTCGGGCAGGAGGTCCGGGTAGCCGACGACGAGCACCCGGGCGTGCGGTGCCCTGGCGTGCACGGCCCGCAGCACACGGTCCACCTTCGGTGCCGTCTGCGCGATGGCGAGCGTCAACCGGTCGATCCCGGAAGAGGCGTAGGAGCGCCGGCACGGATCGCCTGTCGGGTCCTGGGAACTCAGGCGCGCGCAGGTGGCGATGATGGAGCCGAAGCCGATGTCGTTGCCGCCGATCTGAACGGTCACCAGATCGGTGTCGCGCCGCACCGCGTCGAGTTGGGGCGCATTGGTGCCCTGCGCCTTCCACATGTCGTCGGTCGTCGCTCCGCCGCAGCTCACGTCCTTGAACGCGGTCACGTGCCGCTCCGCCGCCACGAGCGAGGGGTAGTTGTGGTCGGAGCGGGCGCAGGCGGCGTCCACCTGCCGGGGGATGACGGGGCCGGAGGTGTAGGAGTCCCCGAGTGACACGTAGTGCGTGTCGCGACCGGGCCCCGGGCCGTGGGCCGCGGCAGGTGCCGTTGAGGTGGCGAAGAGGGCGCAACCGCCGAGGGCCGCGCCCACGGCGAGCGGCCACCGGCGGCGTCTCGCCGCTCCAGGTCCCGCCGCTCCAGGTCTCGCTGCTTCGCCCGGATGCGTGTCGTGCGCCATGGAAAGCCCGGCGTGCGCCATGGAAGTCCTCCCCCTGAGGCCGGAACGGCGCGCGGAGCCCGCGTCGGGCGGCGGCCGGCGCACGTTCGCCGGGGCCTGTATACCGGTCGCCGCGTCACCGGGGCCAGGGGTGGGAAGGGAGCATTTCGTGGCATGGCAGCTTCAAAGGGCCCGGCGGGCGGTCCCCTGCCGAGACGTGCCAAAACTTGGTTCGCTCGTTTTCTTGAACTATTCGTGTTTGCGGCGGTAGGTTCGACGCCATGACCGCATCCCGGACTCCGACCACCGCCGAGGAGCTGCGCGGTGCCGGCCTGCGGGTGACGGCGGCCCGCGTCGCGCTGCTGGAGACCGTCCGGGAAGGCGATCACCTCGGCGTCGAGGCGATCGCCGCCGGAGTGCGCGACCGCGTCGGACACATCTCGCTTCAAGCCGTGTACGAGGCCCTCCACGCGCTCACCGCGGCGGGGCTCATACGCCGTATCGAACCGGCCGGCAGCCCCGCCCGGTTCGAGGGACGCGTCGGCGACAACCACCACCACGTCGTGTGCCGGTCGTGCGGCGCCGTCGCCGACGTCGACTGTGCGGTCGGCGAGGCGCCCTGCCTGACCGCGTCCGACGACCACGGCTTCTCGATCGACGAGGCCGAGGTCGTCTACTGGGGCCTGTGCTCCGCATGTTCCACCGCCCGCAGTTCCTGAGCACCGTGATCCGCTCTCATCCGGAAGGATTGCCATGACCGAGAACCACGACGCAGTCGTCACAGACCCGAAGACGGAGGGTGGAGGGGGCGGCTGCCCCGTCGCGCACGGGCGCGCCCTGCACCCGACGCAGGGCGGCGGCAACCGCCAGTGGTGGCCGGAGCGGCTCAACGTGAAGATCCTGGCCAAGAACCCGGCCGTGGCCAATCCCCTCGGTGAGGAGTTCGACTACGCCGAGGCGTTCAAGTCCCTCGACCTGCAGGCGGTGAAGCGGGACATCGCCGAGGTGCTGACCACGTCGCAGGACTGGTGGCCCGCCGACTTCGGCAACTACGGCCCGCTGATGATCCGCATGGCCTGGCACAGCGCGGGCACCTACCGCATCAGCGACGGCCGCGGCGGCGCCGGCGCCGGTCAGCAGCGCTTCGCCCCCCTCAACAGCTGGCCGGACAACGGCAACCTCGACAAGGCCCGCCGTCTGCTGTGGCCGGTCAAGAAGAAGTACGGCCAGAGCATCTCCTGGGCCGACCTCATGATCCTCACCGGCAACGTCGCCCTGGAGCAGATGGGATTCCAGCCCTTCGGCTTCGGTGGCGGCCGCGAGGACGTCTGGGAGCCGGAGGAGGACGTCTACTGGGGTCCCGAGACCACCTGGCTCGACGACCAGCGCTACACCGGCGACCGCGAGCTGGAGAACCCGCTCGGCGCGGTCCAGATGGGCCTGATCTACGTCAACCCGGAGGGCCCGAACGGCAACCCGGACCCGATCGCCGCGGCCCGCGACATCCGTGAGACGTTCCGCCGCATGGCGATGAACGACGAGGAGACCGTCGCCCTGATCGCCGGTGGTCACACCTTCGGCAAGACCCACGGTGCGGGCCCGGCGGACCACGTCGGCGCCGACCCCGAGGCCGCCTCCATGGAGGAGCAGGGCCTCGGCTGGAGGAGCACCTACGGCACCGGCAAGGGCGGGGACGCCATCACGTCCGGCCTGGAGGTCACCTGGACCGCCACGCCGACCCAGTGGAGCAACGGGTTCTTCAAGAACCTCTTCGAGTACGAGTACGAGCTCGAGCGGAGCCCGGCCGGCGCCCACCAGTGGGTGGCCAAGGACGCCGCGGAGATCATCCCCGACGCGCACGACCCGTCGAAGAGGCACCGCCCGCGGATGCTCACCACCGACCTGTCGCTGCGCTTCGACCCGATCTACGGGCCGATCTCCCGCCGGTTCTACGAGAACCCCGAGGAATTCGCGGACGCCTTCGCCCGCGCCTGGTACAAGCTCACCCACCGCGACATGGGCCCGAAGTCGCTGTACCTCGGCCCGGAGGTCCCGGAGGAGACCCTGCTGTGGCAGGACCCGCTGCCCCAGCGCGAGGGTGAGCTGATCGACGACGCGGACATCGCGACCCTGAAGACCAAGCTGCTCGACTCGGGTCTCACCGTGTCCCAGCTGGTCACCACCGCCTGGGCGTCCGC
This sequence comes from Streptomyces cynarae, assembly GCF_025642135.1. Taxonomy (NCBI): domain Bacteria; kingdom Bacillati; phylum Actinomycetota; class Actinomycetes; order Kitasatosporales; family Streptomycetaceae; genus Streptomyces; species Streptomyces cynarae. The sequence goes on from NZ_CP106793.1 coordinate 8,075,998, forward strand.
CTCCACCTTCCGCGGCAGCGACAAGCGCGGCGGCGCCAACGGCGCCCGCATCCGCCTCGCCCCGCAGCGCGGCTGGGAGGTCAACGACCCCGACCAGCTCGCCCAGGTGCTGCGCGTCCTGGAGGGCGTCCAGCAGGAGTTCAACGCCTCCTCCGGCGCCAAGCAGGTCTCCCTGGCCGACCTCATCGTCCTCGGCGGTGCCGCCGCCGTGGAGAGGGCGGCCAAGGAAGCCGGCTTCGAGGTCGAGGTGCCCTTCACCCCGGGCCGCGTGGACGCGGGCGAGGAGCACACCGACGTCGAGTCCTTCGAGGCGCTGGAGCCGACGGCGGACGGCTTCCGCAACTACCTGGGCAAGGGCAACCGCCTGCCGGGCGAGTACCTGCTGCTCGACAAGGCGAACCTGCTCACCCTGAGCGCCCCCGAGACGACCGTGCTCGTCGGCGGTCTGCGCGTCCTCGGCGCCAACCACCAGGGTTCGCAGCTCGGTGTCCTCACCAAGACGCCCGGCGTCCTCACCAACGACTTCTTCGTCAACCTGCTCGACCTGGGCACGACGTGGAAGGCGACCTCCGAGGACCAGACCACGTTCGAGGGCCGCGACGCCGCCACCGGCGAGCTGAAGTGGGCCGGCAGCCGGGTCGACCTCGTCTTCGGCTCCAACTCCGAGCTCCGCGCGCTCGCGGAGGTCTACGCCAGTGACGACGCCAAGGAGAAGTTCGTCAAGGACTTCGTCGCGGCATGGGACAAGGTCATGAACCTCGACCGGTTCGACCTCGTCTGATCGCTCCGATCACGACGCCCGGGCGGGCCCCTACGGCCGGCCCGGGCGTCGTCCGTTTGTGCGCACGGTACGACCCGCCCAACTCCGAATGACACTAAAATCCCCCCAACCCTGAAATTCCACTGAAAAGACGTATAAATTGTCTGGAAGTGGACGGCGGAAAGGGGACCCGGTCATGCCCATAAGGCCCGATGTCCCAGCACCGCCCGGCGCGGCCATGCTCTCCCCCCAGTGGCCGCCGGACGCGGACCTGTTCGGACCGGCCCCGGTGATCTTCGCCTCCCTCAGCGGTCCCGGGCACATCGTGGAGACCGCGAACTCGGCGTTCTTCGACATCGTCTGCGGCGGCCGGAGGCGGACCGGCGTGCCGATCGTCGAGCTGATTCCCGATACGGCTCTGCAGGGCGTGATCAACCGCATCCGAGAGGTGTACCGCACCGGCGTTCCCTACCGCACCCGGGACAAACGGCTTGTCCTCGGGGAGCCGGGGGCGCAGCAGGAGAGGATCTTCGACCTCACCTATGAGCCCCGGCGGGACGCCGTGGGCAGGGTCGACGGGGTCGTGGTGATCGCCATGGACACCACCGCCTACCGTGACACACAGCTGCTGGCGGCGGAGCAGCGCGCCCTGCTGGAGCAGATCGCGCGCGAGGCCCCGCTGCAGGAGATTCTCACCGGCATGGCCAGGACGATCGAGGACTTCTCCCCGGGCATGCTCGTCTCCGTGCTGCTCGTCGACGCCGACGGCCGGCGGCTGCGGCACGGCACCGGCCCGAGCCTGCCCGACTTCTACAACGAGGCGATCGACGGGGTCCCGATCGGCGAGGGCCAGGGATCCTGCGGCACCACCGCGTACCGGCGCGCCCCGGTGGTCTGTACCGACATCGCCACCGATCCGCTGTGGGCGGAGTACCGCGAGCTGGCGAAGCGGGCGGGGGTCGGGGCCTGCTGGTCCACCCCGATCCTGAGCACGGACGGCCGGCTGCTGGGCACGTTCGCCATGTACCACCGGACGCCGAAGATCCCGGAACTGAAGGACCTGGCCCTCGGCGCCGCCTTCACGCGCGTCGCGGCCCTGGCCATCGAGCGGCACCAGGCCGTGGCGGCGGGCCGAGCCGCGCGGCAGCGTGAGAGCTCGGCCCGCGAAGACCTCGCCTTCGTCCTGGAGGCGAGCACCGCCATCGCACGCGAACAGCACTACGCGAACAGCCTGCGGCGTCTGGCCCAGCTGACGGTCCCGAGCCTCGCGCAGCTGTGTGCCGTCTACGTGGCCGACGGCGGCCACCACAGCCGGATCGCCTCCGCGGCCGCGACCCGCGCGCACGAGCCGCTGCTCGTGGCACCGGAGTGGTGCGAGGCGGTGGATCGCGCGGTGGCCCGGGTGCTGGCCTCCGGCGCGACGGAGACCGGGTTCATCGAGCTCCGCCCCGGGACAGAGCTCGGCGGGCGCGGCGCCGGTTACCTCTGCGTACCGCTCACGGCCCGCGGATCCACCTTCGGCGCCCTGGCGCTGCTGGCCGTCGACCGGGACTGGGACGGCCACGTCGTGGCACTGGCCGAAGAACTCGCCGGCCGGGCGGCCCTGAGCGCGGACAACGCCCGCCAGTTCACGCACCGGGTGCGGCTCGCACATGAACTCCAGGCCGGGCTGCTGCCGCCGAAGCTGCCGCACGTGCCGGGCGCCGCTCTGGCGGCCTCCTACCATCCGGCCGGCGAGGGTCTCGACGTCGGCGGCGACTTCTACGACGTCTTCCCGCTGCCCGGCGACCGCTGGGCCGTCATGATCGGCGACGTGTGCGGTCACGGAGCGGTGGCCGCCACCACGACCGGTATGGTCCGGCACACGGCACGTGCGGTCGCCCGTCTGCTGCGCGACCCCGTGTCCGTGGTCGCCGCGATCAACGACGCCCTGGCCGAGCACACCGAGGGCCAGGACCTGTTCGTGTCGCTCGTCTACGGCGAGCTGCGGCACACCACCGGGGGACAGGCGGTGACCCTGATGCGCGCCGGCCACGTGCCGCCGCTCGTGCGCCGCGCAGGCGGCACCGTCGAACGGCTCGTGCCGCCCGGCCTGCTGCTGGGCCTCGGCCTGGGCGGTGTGGGATCACCTGTGCGCGTCGACCTGCACCCGGGCGACGGCCTGGTCCTCGTCACTGACGGCATCACCGAAGCGCGGTCCCCGGAGGGCGAGCTGTTCGGTGAGGAACGGCTGGCAGACACGCTGACCACGGTTCCGCCCACCGCCGCCGCCCTGCTGGAGTCCGTCACCACCGCCGTCGCCGCCTTCACGCACGACACCTCCCGGGACGACCAGGCCGCGCTGGTCGTGACCGCCGTATGAGCTGATCGGAGGGCAGGCCCTACGGTTCGCGGTGCTCGTGTGCCGCTCGCTCCAGTTCCGCGGCCTCCGCCTCGGCCAGTCGCCGCTCGGCCTCCACATCGATGGACCGGGTCAGCAGCCAGTACAGCAGCGCGGCGACCGGTAGTCCGACGAAGAGGGAGATGTCGGCTCCGCCGAGCGCCTCGGCGGCGGGCCCGACGTAGAGGTTCGCGACGGAGAAGAACGGCACCATGGCGGCGAACCCGACCAGGTACGCGATGATGCCGTGCCACCCCCAGCGCCCGTAGACCCCGCGCGGATTGAAGATCTCGGCGATGGCGTAGTGGCCGCGGCGCACCACGTAGTAGTCCATGAGGTTGACCGCGGTCCACGGGATGAACAGGTAGAGCACCAGCAGCAGGAAGTTGTTGAAGTTCTGAAGGAAGTTGGACGTCGCGGACAGTGCGCCGATCAGGGAGAGCGCCGCGGTCAGTCCGATGGTCACCAGCCGTACGGCGAGCGTCGGGCGCACCCTCCTGAAGGAGTCGATGGCGCTGATGAGCGTCAGCGACCCGCCGTACATGTTCAGCGCGGTGACCGACACCAGCCCCAGCGCGGCAAACAGCAGCACGATCGCGCCGAATCCACTGAACACCTTGTCGCCCGCGGCGTCGATCGAGCGGATGGTGTCGAAGTCCTTGCCCGCCCAGGCGGCGAGCAGCGTCCCGAGCACCATCAGCCAGATGCCGCCGAGCGCCGACCCGAAGTAGGTCCAGTAGAAGGTCTTGCGGACCGTCACGTCCGGCGGAAGGTACCGCGAGTAGTCCGAGACGTAGATGGCCCAGCTGATCTGGTAGCCGGCCACCACGCCGAACTGGGCGAGGAACGGCGTCCACCGGAAGGCGCCGAGGTCGAAGGAACCCGGCGGGTAGTGCAGGGTGACCAGGATTCCCACCGTGAAGATCCCGAAGACGACCAGGAACGTGTACGTCAGCATCTGCTCGGCCCGGTGGATGACGTCGTAGCCCACCAGCGCCACGAGGAAGGCGACGACGGTGACCACGACCACCCACAGGTCGACGCCTCCGTGCACCGTGGTGTGCAGGGCCTCCCCGGCGAGGATGGTGTTGAAGACGTTGAACCCGGCGTACTGCAGGTAGGCGAAGAGCCACACCAGAAGGGCCCCGACGTAGCCGAACTGGGGCCGCGACTGGATCATCTGGGGCAGCCCCAGTTGCGGGCCCTGGGCGGAGTGGAAGGCCATGAAGAAGGTGCCGACGACGGTCCCCGCCACGATCGCGATGAGCGACCAGATGAGGTTCCCACCCTCGGTGATGCTGATCAGGCCCACCGCCAGTGTGGCGATCTGCGCGTTCGACATGAACCACAACGGCCCGAGGTGCCACAGCTTGCCGTGGCGTTCGTCGAGTGGGACGTAGTCGATGGAGCGGATCTCCAGGCTCGGCATCCGCGGCTCTGCTGATGTGCTTGTCACGGCGCCTCCTGCGTGCCGGTCCGCCCGGTCACACGATCTTCCCCTGATCGCGGCTGGTCAAGAGGTGCGTAGCAACGCCCCCCGTTCTTCCTCACGGGGCGGCGCGACGAGGGGCATCCGCGGCGGGCCCCTGTGCGACCTGTGCCTGGTTTGTTCCGTTTGTCCTAATGGGATGGGGTTACCCGCCCAGTGACGACGCTCAGAGGAGGGCAGTGCCGTGAGCGATGCGACGATGGAACGCAAGGAGGCGGCGAGGCTTCCGGAAGGCGACGTGGTCCGCGTCCTGCTGGAGCAGCACGCACGTATCCGAGACCTGTTCGACGACGTGAAGAGCGCGCAGGGCGAGCAGAAGAAGCAGACGTTCGACGAGCTGAGGGCGCTGCTGGCGGTGCACGAGACCGCGGAGGAACTGATCCTGCGCCCCACCGCGAAGAGGACGGCCGGTGACGCCGAGGCTGAGGCCCGCAACCACGAGGAGGAGGAAGCCAACAAGGTCCTCGCCGAGCTGGAGAAGATGGACGTCACCAGCGCCGAGTTCGACGGGAAGCTCGCCGCCTTCGAGAAGGCCGTCATCGATCACGCCGAGCACGAGGAGCGGGAGGAGTTCCCCGCGGTGCGGCGCGGTTGCGACGAGGAGCAGCTCAAGGGCCTCGGGGCGAGGCTGCAGATGGTCGAGAAGGTGGCACCGACTCATCCGCACCCCACCGCTGCGGGATCGCCCGCGGTCCAGTTGCTGACCGGTCCCTTCGCGTCCATGGTCGACCGGGTGAAGGACGCGATCACCGGATCGTCGGGCCGCACCTGAGAGACGCGGGCGCACGCTCGACGCGTGTGCGCACCGGCAGACGGGCGACCCACCGCCGGCGGACACCGGCGGTGGTGTCGCCCTGCCGGCGGGCACCGTCAGGGCTTCTGCGTGTCGCCGTCGCCCTCCCCGCGTTGCTGTCGGGCAGGCCGGGGCGGATGGGCCGCTCCCGTGCCGCCCGGCTGGCCGCCCCCGGTGGTGCCGTAGCCGCCGGGGACACCGGGCGCCATGTCGGCGTCCGCCGCCTCTTCCGTCACACGGCGCCGGGCCCTGACGCCTGCCCGGCGCTCCGGGTAGGGGTACTCGAACAGACGCGAAGCGGCGCGCCGGTCCTCAGCCTTGCGCTGCTCCCGGGCGGCCTGCTCGGCCGTCCGCCGCTCGTCACTGTCGTGGTTGCGGTGCTTCGTTCATGCGCGCCGAGTACCCAGAGCCGTCGTCCGACAACGCGCCCTTCGTCCGACAACGCGCACGTGTCAGATGAGGGTGGCAGCCTGCTTCTTCGCGTTCCCGGGCGCGTTCTCGCGGCGCGGGAGCAGCAGGGGGGTGGCGAGGAGGAGGATTCCGGCGATCGCGATCGCGGTGCGGGCGCCGGTGACGGCGGCCAGCAGACCCCACAGAGCGGTCAGGGCTGCGATGGCGGCGCTGCTGCTGACCGACCACGCGGTCAGGGTACGGGCGACCCGGTCGGGGCCGGTGTGGTCGAGCCGGTAGGTGGCCAGCACCGGGTTGAACACGCCGATGCAGGTGACCAGGCCGAGTTGGACGGCGATGACGAGGACGATCCCGGGGACACCGGGCCGGACGAACGCCAGTCCGACAGGCCAGCACGCACGCAGCACCCCCGCGGTGAGCATCACCTTGTGCTGCCCGAACCGCGCCACGAGCCGGCGCGCCAGGCGTGAGCCGACGAGACCACCGACGCAAGGGGCCGCGAACGCGAGACCGTACTGCCAGGGCCTGAACCCGAGGCGGCCCAGCAGGAGCACGGCGAGCAGCGGCTCGGAGGCCATGATCAGGCCGTTGACCACGATCGTGTTGAGGAACAGCGGGCGCAGCGCCGGGTGGGTGAGGATGTGCCGCCATCCTTCGAGGAGATCGCCTGCGCGCAGCCGCGGCGCGCCGGTCCGCGCGGGCCGCGGTTCCGTCCCGCCGATGGCGCGGATGCCCAGCGCCGAGAGCAGGTAACTGACCGCATCGGCCACCACGGTCGTCACCGGGCCGAACATCCCGATCGCCGCCCCGCCGAGCGGCGGTCCGACCACCGTCGCGCTCCACATCGTGGACTCGAACCGGCCGTTCGCGACGAGCAGGTCCTCCGGGGGCACGAGCGCCTTCAGATACGCCCCGCCGGCCGCGTTGAAGGCGATGTTGGCCGCGGCGACCACCACGGAGACGACAAGCAGTTGGGCGAAGGTGAGCCGACCCAGCGCGAACGCGGCGGGGACACTCGTCAACGCCGCGAACCGGGTCAGGTCCATCGCCACCATGACCGGCCGTTTACGCCGGAACTCCACCCACGGACCGAGTGGCACCGCCACCACGGCTCCCACTGCCCGCCCCGCCGCGGACAGCGCAGCCACCTGTGTCGGCCCGGAGTGCAGCACGACAACCGCCAGCACGGAAAACGCGCCGAACCCGAGCCCTGTGCCGTACGAGCTGACCGCATACGCCGCCCACAACCACCCGAACCGCCGCCCCAGCGCCCGTCTCCCCGCCATGCCCGACGCACCTCTCGCCGCCCCGAAACAGCCTGCCGCTGACCATCGGCATCAAAGCGAGTGGCAGATGGCGAGATCAAACAGCCGACCCAACAGGAAAGCACAACCATCCGTTGTGCGAATACGGTGGGCTGCGTGGATCTCGATGTCGTACGCAGCTTCGTCCCACCCTCGTGGCCGCGCCGGCGCGTCCCGCACCGGAGGACCGGGGCCTCCACCTACCGCGACACCCTGGTTATCCGCCCGTCGACGGGGGCACCCGGTGTGCCGGGCGAGCCCTCGTGGGGTCGCCGTATCCAGCCGAATCCACAAGGAGGCATCGGACATGGGCCATGGAGGTAACGTCATCAACGAGCTGATGACGGACCATCGGGAAGTGGAGGAGCTCTTCGGCCGGATCGAGGCACTGCCGCCCGGGGACAAGAACCGCAAGGTGTACGCCGATCAGGCCGTCATGGAACTCGTGCGTCACTCGGTGGCCGAGGAGGCCTATCTCTACCCGGCGGTGCGGCAGTTCCTGCCCGACGGTGACGCGGTGGCCGACAAGGAGCTCGAGGACCACGCCAAGGCCGAACAGATCATGAAGGATCTGGAGCGCCACGAGGCCGACGATCCCGAGTTCGACCGGCTCATCGGGATGCTCATGACCGAGATCCGGTCCCATGTGGCCGACGAGGAGGGGAACCTCTTCCCGAGGCTGGGCGAAACGGCTTCCGCCGAAGCCCTCGACGAGCTGGGCGACAAGGTCCGGCGGGCGAAGCAGACCGCGCCGACCCGCCCGCACCCCGCGGCCCCGGACAAGCCCCCGGCCAACAAGCTGCTCGCGCCCGGCGCCGGCCTGGTGGACCGTATCCGTGACGCGCTCACGGGGCGCGGAGAGAAGGACTGACCGGCCGGCGGTTCACCGGTCGGGCCGATCGGCGGTTCACCGGTCGGGCCGGTCGGCGCGGGAGCGGATCTCGTACCGGCTGAGCGCCTGCCGCAGCTGGTTCAGCTCGGGGTCGGGCAGGGCATCACCCTGCGCGAACCTCAGGATGTGCTCGGCGACGACCCGCAGCTTGGTGTTGGTGTGCTGGGAGACGTCGCGCAGGACGCGCCATGCCTCCTCCGGCGCGATCCGTCCCAGCACGACCACGGCCCCCATGGCCTGGTCGATGGTGGCATGGGAGGTCACCGCCTGCCGCAGCTGCGCGTTCTCCTCGTGCAGCCGCTCGTTCTCCGTCGCCAGGTCGGCGGGGGAGAGCAGGTGCGCGGGCAGGCGTGGAGGGTGCCGCTTGGATATCGCGTGGAACGCCATGGTGTGCCCCTGGATGAACGAGTGGCCGCAGTTCCAGCTTCCCCCAGGTCGGCGTCGTGGACGACCCGGATGCGCGGTGTCCCCGTCGGCCGCGCCCGTGCCTAGGCGCTGCGCGGCCGACGGGCTGTCCTCTTCTCCGCCGTCTTCTCCGCCGTCTTCTTCGCCGCGGCCCCCTTAGCCGCGGTCTTCTTCTGTGCGGTGTCCTTCCGTGCGGCGCTCTGCGCCCCGGCCTTCGGGGCGGTCTTCGCCGCGGGCTTCTTCGTGGTCTTCTTCCCGGCCGTCTTCTTCGCCGCGGTCTTCTCGGCGGGCTCCTTCTTCGCCGCCCTGCCGACGTCGGCCTTCTTCTCCGGCAGCTCGTGGACCTCGGCCTCCGTCTCCTCGCCGCGGGAGGCCTTCGCCTGGGCCACGGACGCCTGGAGCGCGGTCATCAGATCCAGCACCTTGCCGGGCCCCGCCTCCGGCTCCGGCATCTCGGGCGGCGCCTGCCCCTCACGCCGGGCCTCGATCACCTGCTCGAGCGCTTCGGTGTAGTGGTCGACGAAGTCGGGGCCCTGGAGGTCCTCACGGGTCATCCGGTCGATCAGGTGTTCCGCCTCGGTGATCTCGTCGTCGGAGAGCCGGACCTGCTGTGGAGCCAGCTCTCCCGGGTCGCGGATCTCGTCGGGCCACCGCATCGCGTGCAGCACGATCGCCTCGTCCCGCACCCTCAGCAGCCCGAGCCTCTCCCGGCCGTGCCAGGCGAACTTCGCCACCGCGACCTTCGACGTCCGCTCCAGCGCCTTGCGGAGCAGCGCGTACGGCTTTCCGGCGACCGTGCCGGACGCCTGCAGGTAGTAGCCCTCGCCGATGCGCAGCGGGTCGATCGACCCGGCCGGCACGAACGCGGCGATCTCGATGGCCTTCGCCGTGGGCAACGGGAGCTCACGCAGCTCCTCGTCGAGCACGGGAACGACCCGCTCCCTGGACAGCTCGTAGCCCTTGCCGATCTCCTCGGACGGGACCTCACGGTCCTCCAGCTCGCAGTACTTGCGCACCCGGACCCGGCCCATGTCCTCCAAGTGGTACTGGTGGAAGCGCACACTGTGGTCCTCGGTCGCGGGCACCACGTTGACCGGAATCGTGACCAGACCGAAGCTGATCGCTCCCGACCAGATGCTCCGGGGCATCGCAGACCTCCGTGACATGCCCCGAGGGCACCAGCGTACGAAGGGCGCGGGCCCGTGGCACGGTGAAGCGGTCCACAGGACTGACGACGACCGCCACCGGCGAGCACGCGGTGAACTCTGACGGAACTCTCGGTGTCCGGCCCTGCCGCAGGGCCGTTCGGGCGTACGGTGCTGCCTGGTGCCGCAACAGGCAACGTTCGCGCCGTCGCGACGGGCAAACGTCGCCTGCCGCGGCACTAGCATGCGTGATCGCGCCCGCCGGCCGGGCGCGTCGGTTCGTTCGCACATCGTCCGGGGAGGCGCGGAGCAAAATGCCGGTGCCCGGCCTCTCGTCACGGCGGGCCCGACTCTGGGCCGCGGGCGGAGCCCTTCTCACCCTCGTCCTGGCGGCGGCGCTCCTGGCCACGACCCTCGGCGGAGCCCGGCACGCCCGGGCCGCCGCCGACGACGACGGGCTGCCGCACACCACCGTCGAGGTGTCACCGAGCGGCTGCGGACGGGGCTGGGACCGGCCGGTCTCCGGCCTGCAGGTCTTCGATCTGCACAACACCTCAAGCGGCCCCGCCGAGGTCTACCTCGAGGACGCCCGCACCAGGGCCGTCTACGGCGAGATGGAGGGCCTGGCACCGGGCGCTACACGGGCGTTGACCGTGCGGCTCGGCAAGGGCTCCTACGCTTTCACCTGCCTGCCCGACGACGCCGACGCGGTCACCGGCCCCACCGTCCGCATCACCTCGGGACGGTCCGGGCCCGCGGCGGCCCCGGTCACCGAGCACGACCTGATCCCCCTGGCGATCGACTACCAGAAGTGGGTCGCGGGCGGCTTGGACGAGGTCGTACGGCTGACCGGACGGCTGAACGAGGCCATCGACCGTGGCGACCTCGAGGGGGCCAGGGCCGCCTGGCTTCCCGCGCATCTGGAGTACGAGCGGCTGGGCGCGGCGTACGACGCCTTCGGTGACGCGGACAAGCAGATCAACGGAACGGACGCGGGGCTCGCCGGGGGCGTCCACGACCCGTCGTTCACCGGTTTCCACCGCATCGAGTACGGACTGTGGCACGGCCGGACGGCCACCGCCCTGCGCGCTCCGGCGGGCGCCCTCGTCAAGGCGGTCACCGCGCTGCGCGACAGCTGGGCGCAGTCCCGTATGGATCCGGCGCAGCTGGGCCTGAGGGCACACGAGATCCTGGAGAACACCGTGCAGTTCGAGTTGACCGGGCGGACCGACTACGGCAGCGGCAGCAACCTCGCCACCGCCCGCGCCAACCTCGACGGCACCCGCGCCGTGCTGTCCCGGCTGCGCCCCCTGCTCACCACCCGGTACCCGGACCTGCCCGGCCTCGAGCGGGAGCTGGACCGCGCCCAGCACACGCTCGACGGCTTCCACCACGGGGAGAGCTGGACGCCGCTCGACCGCCTGGACCGCTCGCACCGCGAACAGGTCGACGCGGTCCTCGACGACCTGGTCGAGCGGCTCGCCTCGGTGGCGACACTCTGCGACCCGCGGAGGACGGTATGAGCGCGTCCGTGGAGGCCAGCGGGGTCGGGCGGCGCGGCTTCCTGCGCGGTGCGGCCCTCGCGGGCGCCGGGCTGGCGGCGGGCGGGGCGGCGGCCCCGGCCGCCACGGGCGGAGCGAATCCGTCGCCCGTCGCGCCGTTCCACGGCCCCCATCAGCAGTCGGTGCTCGCCGCCCCCCGACGGGTCACCGCGTTCGCGGCCCTCGACGTGACCGCCCAGAACCGCGCCGACCTCGTCGACCTCCTGCGCACCCTCACCGCCCGCGCCCGCTTCCTCACCTCGGGCGGTACGCCCTCGCCCGTCGGCATCACCGGCCCGCCCACCGACTCCGGCATCCTCGGCGAGCGGCTGCCCTCCGGTGCGCTGGCGGTGACCGTCGGCCTCGGCGCGTCCCTCTTCGACGACCGCTTCGGCCTCTCCGGTCACCGCCCACGCAGGCTGACGACGATGCCGTCGTTCCCCGACGACGACCTCAGACCCGAGTGGTGCCACGGCGACCTCAGCCTCCAACTGCACGCCGACGACGCGGACACCGTGTTGCACGCCCTGCGCGACATCGCCCGGCACACCCGCGGCGGCCTGCAGGTCCGCTGGCGCCTCGACGGATTCTCCAGCCCACCCCGCCCCTCGGGCACACCGCGCAACCTGATGGGCTTCAGGGACGGCACGGCCAACCCGGACCCCACCGACGCCCGCGAGATGAACAGCCTGGTGTGGGTGGGCCCCGGCCTGGGTGAACCGGACTGGGCCGTCGGCGGCAGCTACCAGGTCGTCCGGCTGATCCGCATGCTCGTGGAGTTCTGGGACCGGGTCTCCCTCACCGAGCAGGAGCGGATGTTCGGCCGGTCCCGGGAGACCGGCGCGCCCCTGGACGGGAACGCGGAGCACGACACGCCCGACTACGCGAACGACCCCAAGGGCGACGTCATCCCGCTGGACGCCCACATACGCCTGGCCAACCCGCGCACGGCGGCCACGGCCGACCAGCGGATCCTGCGCCGCGCCTACAACTACGACGCGGGCCTGGACGGCAACGGCAACCTCGACATGGGGCTGCTGTTCTGCTGCTACCAGCAGGACCTCGCCCGGCAGTTCGAGACCGTGCAGCGGCGCCTCGCGGGCGAACCACTCACCGACTACATCAAGCCATTCGGTGGCGGCTACTTCTTCGCGCTGCCCGGTGTGCGGGACAGCGGTGACTGGTACGGACGGAAACTGCTGGCCGGGACGTCCTGAACGTGTATGGGCCGCCGCCGAGTCAACAGGCGGTCAAGTTTTCCCTTGGCTTCCCTGACCCGGTGTTCACTTGACCGCCACCGTGCCTCCAGCATCGTGCCGTTCGTTGAACAGAGCATCTCTGACCGTATGGCGCAAACACGTTCGTGCCCGGAAGGTGAACAAGGATGGCCAGCAGAGGTAGACGAGCAACGATGAGGAGCCTCGGCGCGCTCGCGGGCGCCGCCGCGCTCACGGCCCTGGGGACCGGCGCGCCCGCCTGGGCGGCGGCGCCGGACGGTCACGGGACCCGCTCCTCGACGGCCACGCCCATCAAGCACGTGGTCGTCCTCTTCGACGAGAACATCTCCTTCGACCACTACTTCGCGACCTACCCGAAGGCCGCGAACACCGACGGCACGAAGTTCACGGCGTCGAAAAAAACCCCGAAGGACATCGACACCCTGGCGAACGCCGGGCTGCTGACGAAGAACCCCAACCAGTACGCGCCCAAGCGGCTCACCCCGTCGCAGGCCATGACCTGCGACCAGAACCACGCCTACGGGCCCGAGCAGTACGCGTACAACGGCGGCAAGAACGACCAGTTCGTCCAGAACACCGACTCCGGCAAGTGCTCCGGCAACCTGTTCGGCGAGCCGGGCCTGGTCATGGACTACTACGACGGCAACACGGTGACCGGGCTGTGGAACTACGCCCAGCACTACGCCCTCAACGACCGTTCCTACAGCTCGAACTACGGCCCGTCCACGCCCGGCGCGCTCAACCTGGTCTCCGGCCAGACGCACGGCGTCATCTCCGTGGACCCCGCGACCGGCACCGAGAACCCCAAGCAGACCTCGACGCCGGACTCGTACACCGTCCAGTCGCCGGACGCCAAGGGGGTCGGCACGGTCGTCAACGACCCGGACCCGGCCTACGACGACTGCTCGGGCAAGGACCACACCAGCAAGAACGCGCTGGCCGCGATGCAGGGCCAGAACATCGGTGACGTGCTCAACTCGAAGAAGGTCACCTGGGGTTGGTTCCAGGGCGGGTTCCGCCCGTCCACCGCGTGGGACGGCAAGCAGGGCGACTACGCCAAGTGCGACACCACGCACACCAACGTCGGCGGCGCCGCCGTCGTCGACTACAGCCCGCACCACTCGCCGTTCGAGTACTACAAGTCGACGTCCAACCCGCACCACCTGCCGCCGAAGAGCGTCGACGAGATCGGCCACAACGGGCAGGCGAACCACAACTACGACCTGACCGACTTCGACGCGGCCCTGAAGGCGGGCAAGCTGCCGGCGGTCAGCTTCCTCAAGGCCGCCGAGTACCAGGACGGTCACGCGGGTTACTCGGACCCGATCGACGAACAGCACTTCCTGGTGAGCGAGATCAACGCCATCCAGAAGTCGCCGCAGTGGAAGTCCACGGCCGTCGTCATCGCCTACGACGACTCCGACGGCTGGTACGACCACGCCTACGCCAAGCCGCGCAACGGCTCCACGGACACCTCGACCGGCTCCAACGGCAAGGCCACCGACAGCCCGGCCTGTCAGGCGGGCCCGGCCCCGGCCGGCGGCTACCAGGACCGCTGCGGCCCCGGCACCCGTCAGCCGCTGCTCGTGGTCTCCCCGTACAGCAAGGTCAACAAGGTCGACCACACGCAGACCGACCAGTCCTCGATCATCCGCTTCATCGAGGACAACTGGCACACCGGCCGGATCGGTGACCACTCCTTCGACGCCACCGCCGGCTCGATGGCGGGCATGTTCGACTTCCGGCACCCCAACAACAAGCAGGTGCTGCTGAACTCGGACGGTTCGGTGCAGTCGGTCGGCCCGATCCACCCGGTGAAGGCCGTCGCCACCAGCATCACCCCCGGCCCGGCGATGCAGAACACGGCCGCCAGCACGGACGCCTCGTCGTTCCCCGCCCTCCCGGTGGGCATCGCGGCGGGCGCCCTCGTCGCGGCCGGCGGCACCGGCACCTTCCTCACCCTGCGCCGCAGGGAGCGCGCGGGCGCCTGATCCGGCGCACGCGCACACATGAGCGGTGGCCTCGGCGATCTCGGGGCCACCGCCCGTTTCTACCGGCCACGGTGGCCGAGTATCTCCACCAGCCGATCGTGCAGCCCCGCCGGTGCCACGAGGAAGCTGCCGGATTCAGCGGTCCACGGGCCGCCGTCGGCATCGGTGACCAGCGCGCCCGCCTCACGGGCGACCAGCGCGCCCGGCAGCAGGTTGGCGGCGTCACGGCCGAACTGCCAGAAGGCGTCGAGGCGTCCGGCCCCCGTGTCGGCGATCTGCCACGAGGTGGGACCCAGATTGCGTACGGCACCAACGTGCGGCAGCAGGGCGGCCAGCGAGCGTCCGGCCTCCTCGGCCGCCGCCGGCTGCCGGCCGATGAACGGGGGATGGCTGCCGGCCACGACGGCGGCGGCCGGATCGGTCTTGGCCGACGGGGCGATCGGCCGCCCGTCGCGGGTGGCACCGCCGCCGAGGGACGCCAGGTAGGTCTCGCCCAGCAGCGGCGCGTGCAGGGCGGCCGCCACGGGTTCGCCGTCCCGGACCAGTGCCAGGCTCACACAGAACTGCGGCAGGTCCTGCAGGAACTGCACCGCGCCGTCGACGCAGTCGACCATCCACACCTCGCCGTCGGGCAGCGGGGCCAGGCCGTCCAGCTCGTCCGCCCAGGCGACGCCGGGCCGCAGCGCGTCCAGGTGCCGACGCATCACGGCGGCCGCCGGTTCCTCCAACGCCTCGAAGGCCAGGGCGAGTTCGTCGCGGGAGGTGACGGGGGCGGGGCGCGGGGTGGCCGACAGCAGCGCGCCCACCTCCTCGACGGCGGCGGCCATGGGGGCGAGCAGGCCCTGGTACGTCATCTTCGGCTCCTTGAGGCGGGGGATCGTTTCGACGCGTCGATCCTCCGCGCTGCCGGCTCTCCCAGGTCCCTCCCCGGGGCGACTGTGAGCGATACTGCCACTCATGGCCATTGAACCGGCTGATTCCGTAGTCGACGACCGCGACCAGCGGCTGATCGCGGCGCTGCAGTGCGACGGGCGGCTGACCGCCGAACGGGCCGGTGAGGTCCTCGGGACGAGCCCGCGCACCGTCCACCGGCGCTGGCAGGCCCTGATCGCCGACGGCGTCTGCCGGGTGATCGCGCTGCCCGCCCGGCCGGACTCCGTCGGCGCGCTGTTCCTGCGGATCCGGGTGATCGGCAGCAAGCTCGACGCGCTCACCGCCGCGCTGGCGGCCCGTCCCGACGTCCCGTTCATCGACGTCTCCGCGTCCGGCGACGAGATCCTCGCCGTCCGCTGGACCCGGCCCGGCACCCGGGACGACCTGGTCTTCCGGGAACTGCCCGCAACCCGGGCCGTCACCTCCGTGGCGGCGGACACCGTTCTGCACGTGTTCGCGGAGGCCCTGGACTGGCGCCACGACGTCCTCAGCGCCGCCGAACGCGCCGCGCTGACACCCCCGCGGCGACCGGGCGCCGCCACGGCGGGGCCGCTGGACGACATCGACCGTGACATCCTCGCCGCGCTGGAGGACGACGCCAGGGCAGCGGCGGCGGCCGTCGCCGCGCGCACGGGTCACCCGGAGTCCACGGTCCGGCGCCGCATCGCCCGGCTCACCGGCACCGGCCGGCTCCTCACCCACGTCGTGGTCGATCCGAAGCGGCTCGGGCTCCTCATCGACGCCAACGTCATGGTGCGGGTCGCACCCGACCGCCTCGACGAGGTGGGGCGCACGCTGGCCGCGCACCCCGCGGTGCACGGCGCCTTCGCCACCACCGGCGCGGCCAACCTGCACCTGGCGATCTGGGTACGGGACCTGGAACACCTCTACCGGTTCATCACACGGGACCTCGGCCGCCTGGGCGTCGACGGCGCCGAGACCGTGATCGTGGGCCACGCGGTGAAACGCCCCGGGAAGGGGCCCGGCGGCAGGGCCGGGTGAACCGTGTGCGGCGCGCGCTTACCCTGGACGCCGGCCCGGACCGACCGGGTCCGTGGCGAACGCGTTCAGACAGGCAGGTCGACGATGACGGACTCCTCCGACAGCAGACCCGGGGGACGGCAGTTCCAGGTGGAGCCGCACGGCCTCGACGTGATCGGTGACGCCGAGCGCAAGGGCACTCCGCGGACGCTGTTCTGGCCGTGGTTCGGGGCCAACGTCTCCGTCCTGGGACTCAGTTACGGCGCCTTCGCACTCGGCTTCGGGATCTCCTTCTGGCAGGCGCTGGCAGCCGGGGCGATCGGGATCGTCTTCTCCTTCCTGCTGTGCGGTTTCATAGCGGTCGCGGGCAAGCGCGGCTCGGCCCCGACGATGGTGCTCAGCCGCGCCGCGTACGGTGTGCGCGGCAACCGGCTGCCGTCGGTGATCTCCTGGATGCTCACCGTCGGCTGGGAGACGGTCCTGACCGCACTCGCCACCCTGGCCACCGCCACCGTCTTCGGACGGCTCGGCTGGGGAGGCGGCACCGGGACCAAGGTGGCGGCGCTCGTCCTGGTCGGCGCGCTGACCGTCGTCGGCGGCGTCATGGGCTTCGACCTGATCATGCGCCTGCAGACCGTGATCACCGTGGTCACGGGCGTGCTCACCGTCGTCTACATCGCCCTCGTCGCCGACCACATCCACTGGCACACGGTCAGTGCCCATCCGACCGGCTCCGCCCAGGAGTTCATCGGCGCCCTGGTCTTCATGATGACGGGCTTCGGGCTCGGCTGGGTCAACGCGGCCGCGGACTACTCCCGTTACCTGCCGCGCACCTCCTCGAGCCGCGGCGTGATCGGCTGGACCACCTTCGGCGCCTCGGTCGCCCCCCTGCTCCTGCTGGTCTTCGGGCTGCTGCTGGCGGGCTCGTCCGACACCCTGAGCAAGGCCGTCGCCGCCGACCCGATCGGCGCGCTGACCACGATCCTGCCGACCTGGTTCCTGGTCCCGTTCGCGGTGGTCGCGGTGCTCGGCCTGGTGGGCGGCGCGGTGCTGGACATCTACTCTTCGGGCCTGGCGCTGCTCTCCGCCGGGCTGCGGATTCCCCGCCCGGTGGCCGCTCTGGTCGACGGCGTGCTGATGATCGCGGGCTCGGTCTACATCGTCTTCTTCGCCGGCGACTTCCTCGGCCCGTTCATGGGCTTCCTGACGACGCTCGGCGTCCCCATCGCGGCCTGGTGCGGCATCATGCTCGCCGACCTGGCCCTGCGCCGCCGCGACTACCACGAGGGCGACCTCTACCGTCCGCGCGGCCGCTACGGCGACGTCCCGCTCACCCCCCTGCTGCTGACCCTCGCCGCCACGGCGATCGGCTGGGGCCTGGTGACGAACACCGCCGCGAACTGGCTGGACTGGCAGGGCTATCTCCTCGGCCCCCTGGGCCTCGGCGGCACGTCGGGCGCTTGGGCGTACGCCAACCTCGGCGTTCTCGCGGCCCTGGCGGTGGGCTTCCTCGCCACCCTCGTCCTCGGCCGCGGGCGTGTGCACCGGCAGGAGCGGGAGGCCACGGGCCGGACGGCGAACGAAGGCGCACCGATCGCATGACCGCCGCCGACCTGCTCGCCGTGATCGACATGCAGCGCGTCTTCGCCGATCCCGCGAGCCCCTGGGCCGCCCCCCGTTTCCGGGAGGCGGCGGACGGCGTACGGCGCCTGTTGCCCGCCTTCGGGGAACGCGTCACCTTCACCCGCTTCCTGGCACCCCGGACACCCGAGGGCGCCTGGCGGGCGTACTACGAGCAGTGGCCCTTCGCCCTGCAACCGCATCGGGCCCCGCTGTGGCGGCTGGCCGACGACTTCGCCGCCGTGGCGCGGCACGTGGTGGACGCGACCACGTTCGGCAAGTGGACGCCCGAACTGGCCGGGCGGGTCGGACCCGAGGGCCGTCTGGTGCTGGCCGGTGTGAGCACCGACTGCTGCGTGCTGTCCACGGCTCTCGCCGCCGCGGACGCGGGAGCCGAGGTGCTGGTGGTCGCCGACGCCTGCGCGGGCGCCGACGACACCGCCCACGATCGGGCGCTGCGCGTGATGGACCTGTACCGTCCGCTGATCCGGGTGGTCACCACCGGGGAACTGCTCGCGGAGTGGCGGGCCTGACAGGCGTCCCCCTCGACGGCCGTCCCGGCCTGCGCGTCAGCCGTGCCCTGACCGGGCCGACACCTGACCCGTGCGGCATGCATGGCCCGGCGCGGGATGGGTACGTGGGCGGGAGTGCGCCCGGAGCCACTGGTTCCGGGGCGTCCCGCCCGCACCTACCTGGGGATTTGCCATGGACACTCCGGACAAGAACCACCACCCGACCGCGGCCCAGGCGGCACTGGACACCCTTGCGGTGGATGCCGGGGACGCGGAGGCGCTGGACACGCTGGCCGGGAGCGATGTGCTCGTCCCCGTGCCGGACGACGCCAGCGAGGAGGACGCCAACAACCCGAACACCGTCGCGCTGCCCGTCCTGGAGCAGCCGGACGGCGAACAGACCGTGCCGGTGTTCACCTCGGAGACGGAGATGGCGGACCTGCTGCCGTTCGTCTCCCGCTACCGCCTGGTGCCGCTCGGCGCGCTCGCGTCCCAGTGGCCCACCGGCGACCTCACCCTGACCATCGACGCGGCCTCCCCGCACGGCCTGACCCTCAATTCGGACGGGGTGCGTCACCTGCTGGCCCGGCCGTAGGGCCGGCGCGCACGGCGGCGTCGGGGGCGGCGGCCCGCGACGCCCTGGAGCACCGCACCGGCTGTGCCGAGGCTGGCCGGGCCGCGCGGTCCACAATGACCGCATGAGTTGGATCTCCGGCGTCGCCGGCGCCCTGGTCCTGGTGGCCGTGCTCTCCAGCATCGTGCGCACTCTCGTGGTGCCCCGCGGGCTGTACTCGATCCTCGTGTACAGGCTGTGGTGGGCGCTGCGGCGGCTGCTGCGGCTGGCCGCGCCGAGCGGCCGCTACGAGGACATCGACCGGGCACAGACCTGGCTCGCCCCCCTGATCCTGATCGGCATGCTCGCCATCTGGCTCGGTGGGGCGCTCGTGGGTTACGGCCTGCTGCTGTACTCCGTGTCCCCGCTGAGCTGGAGCAATGCGTTCCGTGAGGCGGGCTCCAGCCTGTTCACGCTCGGCTTCGCCAGCGGTATGCGGCTGCGACTGTCCGCGCTGGACTTCGTCGCTGCGGCCACCGGGCCCGTGGTCATCGCCCTGCAGATCGCCTACCTGCCCACCCTGTACGCCGCCTACAACCGCCGTGAACTGGAGGTCACCCTGCTGCAGTCGCGGGCCGGCGAGCCCGCCTGGGGCCCGGAGATCCTGGCCCGTCAGTGGCTCGTCGAAACCGAGACCGCGCTGCCCGAGCTGTACCGTGCGTGGGAGCGGCTGGCCGCCGACATCGGCGAGAGCCACTCCACCTACCCGGTGCTGATCTCGTTCCGCTCGCCGCGCCCGTACCGGAACTGGCTGGTCGGGATGCTCGCCGTCATGGACGCGGCGGCGATGCAGCTCTCCCTCGCGCCGGGCGCCGCGCCACCGGAGGGCCGGCTGGTGCTCCGGGCCGGGTTCACCGCCCTGCGCGACATCGCCCGCTCCCTGCGCTTGCCGTTCGAGGCCGACCCGGCACCCGACGCCCCGATCCACCTCACCTTCACGGAGTTCGACGCGGCCGTGGCGATGCTGGAGGCGACGGGCTTCCTGGCGGAGCGGACGGCGCGGGAGGCCTGGCCGCACTTCCAGGGCTGGCGGGTCAACTACGAGGCGATCGCATACGAACTGTGCCGCCGCTGCGACGCCGTACCCGCGCTGTGGAGCGGTCCCCGCGACTTCGACTCCCGCCAGATCTCCCCGAGCCGCCCGGTCGACCGGCGGCCCGGGACGGGATGAGCGCGGCGGTCCAGGGCCGGGCGGGCCGGTCCGATCCGGAAGACGGACCCCAGTGCCCCGGGGCAGGCAACGTTCGCCCCGTCGCGACGCCCGGCACGCTCCCCCAAGCTCTTCGAGCAGGGGGTACCCCCACTCGCCGCACCGGCCGAAAGCCCAAGTACGTCCAGTACGAGGGCTTCCGGCCGGCACTCCCCAAGCTCTTCGAGCAGGGGGTACCCCCAGAGCACGCACCGGACGCCGCTCCTTGACGGGCAAACGTTGCCTGCCAGGGGACTAGGCGTCGCTGCCGGAGGCGTCGGCCGCGTCGTCGGGGGCCGTCTGCTCGGCCTCGTCGTCCGGGCGGCCCCCGCTTCGTGACGGCTGCTGCTCCTGGAGCTGCTGCTGCTCCTCCTCGAGATGCCGGCGTACGTCTTCCGGCTTGTCTCCGACCTGCTCCATGACGTCCCTCCGGTTGTCCTGGCCCATGTCGTTCGCCCCGTGGCGCCCAGGGCCTCTCGTTTGGATCATGCCGGGCTCGCGGGGTCTGGCACCGCGCCTCGCCGCGTTGTCGTCGGTTGCCATGGCTCCGCCATGGCGCCCTCCTCCGCCTTGCGATGCACGGCACCAGGCCCCGCTCCCTGATCCGGCCTGATCCAGACGAGAGGCCCTGGACCACCAGGTTCACACGGAGCGGCCACGCATGCGATCGCGCGCATGATGCCGGGACGGCGGCGCGCCGGGCTGACAAGCCCGTGCCACGAGGTCAGACGGGTCGGCCGGGCCAGGACGTCAGCGTGCGGGCGAGGACCTCGCGTTGCAGCGGCAGCACCTCGGCGTGCAGCGCGCGGCCCTTCTCGGTCAGGGCGACCCATACGCCGCGCCGGTCCTCCTCGCACACCGAGCGCAGCACCAGGCCGTCCTTCTCCAGCCGCCCGATCAGCCGGGACAGCGCGCTCTGGCTCAGATGGACGCGCCCGGCGATGTTCTGCACCCGGCACTGGTCGCCGTGGGCGGGCGTCTCGGCGGCGAGGATGTCGAGGACCTCGAAGTCGCTGGCGCCCAGGCCGTGGGGGTGGAGCACACGGTCGATCTCGCACATGGTGCGCGCGTGCACCGACAGGATGTCCCGCCACTGATCCTCGAGCCGGGAGTCGGCCGTCTTCACTGCCATACCCGCACGGTAACAGAGAAACCCCCTTTTGTTTACCTTGCAACTAGTGTGTGTGCAAGCGCTTCACGCAGGGCGAAACCCCTACGCGGCCGGGTCCTGGAGGAGGCCCACGAGGTTGCCGTCCGCGTCCTTCACCGAGGCGATCAGCCTGCCGCCGCCGACGTCCTGGAGGTCCTGAAGCACCTCGGCCCCGGCGTCCACCAGCGCCCCGAGCCGGGCCTCGATGTCGGACACGTGCCAGAAGGGCACCGGCCCGGTCAGGCCCTTGGCGTGCCCGTTCGGGTCCAGCCCGACGTCCTGCCCGGCGACCCGGAACCCCACGTAGTAGGACTCGTCCACGTACGGCTCCGTCTCCAGCAGGGCGCTGAACATCGACTTGGCGGCGGCCAGGTCCTTGACGGGGTAGATGATGGTCTGCAGGCCCGTGGTCATGGTGTGCTCCTTGGCGGTGGGCGGGCCGGCGTCGTTCGCCGGTGCTCTCACGCTACGGAGGGGGAGTGGCGCACGGCTTCTCCAAAACTGACCGGTCGCACGAGAGCGCCGACGGCTAGGGCCTCTCGTTTGGATCATGCCGGGCTCGCGGGGTCTGGCACCGCGCCTCGCCGCGTTGTCGTCGGTTGCCATGGCTCCGCCATGGCGCCCTCCTCCGCCTTGCGATGCACGGCACCAGGCCCCGCTCCCTGATCCGGCCTGATCCAAACGAAAGACCATAGGTGGCCGAGTGACGCGCCCGAGCGACCGTGAGGTCACGTCGACTCGCGTTTCACCAGCTCCGTCGGCAGGATCACCGCCGCCGGGTCCTCGCCACCGATCTGCGCCAGCAGGACGCGGACCATTTCGTTGCTGATCCGGTCCCACGGCTGACGGATGGTGGTGAGGGCGGGGCTCACCGCCGTGGCCGCGGGGGAGTCGTCGAAGCCGCCCACCGCCACGTCGTCGGGGACCCGGCGGCCCGCCCGCCGGAGTGCGGTCAGCACGCCCTGGGCCATCAGGTCGGAGGCGACGAACACCGCGTCCATGTCCGGCGCCTGCGCCAGCAGCCGTTCCGCGCCCGCCTCGCCGCCGGCCCGGCTGTAGTCACCGGGAACGACGAGCTTCTCGTCGAACTCCAGGCCGGCCTCGCCGAGGACCTCCTTGTAGCCGGCGAGGCGCTCCACGCCGCCCGGCGTGTCGAGGGGACCCGTGACCACGCCGATCCGCCGTCGGCCCACGGACAGCAGATGGCGCACCATCTCGCGGGCGCCGTCCCGGTCGTCCGCGGCCACATAGCTCACCTTGGCGCCCAGTCCGATGGGCTTGCCGCACGCGACCAGCGGTACGCCCGCCTCGCGCAGCTCCTCGGCGACCGGGTCACCGGAGTGGCTGGAGACCAGCAGCACCCCGTCGACGTGGCCCGCGGTGATGTACCGGGTGATGCGCCGCCGTTCGTCCTTGGTGCCCGCGAGCATCAGCAGCAGCGGGATGTCGTGTGCGGCCAGCGCCTGCGTACAGCCGCGCAGCAGCACGTTGAAGTTGGGGTCCTCGAAGAACCGCTCCTGCGGCTCGGTGAGCAGGAAGCCGATGGAGTCGGAGCGGCCGGTGATCAGGGAGCGGGCGTGCCGGTTCACGACGTATCCCGTCCTGCGGATGGCGGCGTTGACCGCCTCCTGCGCGGCCGGGCTGACGTAGTGCCCGCCGTTGAGCACGCGCGAGACGGTGCCGCGGGAGACACCCGCCTCGCGCGCGACGTCGTGGATCGTCGGCGGTTTGCGCCGGCCCCCCGTGTTGCTCATGGTCATGACTTTACGGCTCCGGAGAGCAGATCGAGACTCCAGAAGCGCTGGATGACCAGGAACAGGGCGATGAGCGGGATGACCGCCAGGAACGCGCCCGTGATCACCAGGGTGTACAGCGCTGGGGTGTTCGCGCCCTGTTCGAGCAGCGTCTGCAGGCCGAGAGTGATCGGGAACTTCTCGTCGTCGCTGAGCATGATGTACGGCAGCAGAAAGTTGTTCCACACCGCGACGAACTGGAAGAGGAACACCGTCACCAGGCCCGGCAGCATCATCGGCAGCGCGATCCGGGTGAAGATGCGCCACTCGCCCGCGCCGTCCATCCGCCCGGCCTCGACCACATCGGGCGGCACGGCCGCGCTCGCGTAGATACGGGCGAGGTAGACGCCGTACGGCGACAGGACCTGCGGCAGGAACACGGACACGTACGAGTCCGTCATGTTGACCTTCGCCAGCAGCAGGTACTGCGGCACGGCGAGGATCACCGGTGGCATCAGCACGCCCGCCAGCAGGATGCTGAAGAGGGCCTCGCGGCCCTTGAAACGGTAGATCGCGAGGGCGTAGCCGCTGACCGCCGAGACGGCCGTCGACAGCAGGGCGCCCAGGACGGCGTAGAGGGCCGAGTTGCCCATCCACGTCCAGTAGATGCCGTCGCGGTAGGCGTTCAGGTCCTTCAGGTTGTCCGCGAAGCCCGTGCCCGGCCAGAACGTGAACGTGGAGAACAGTTCCTTGCCCGACTTGGTGGACGCGATCACCACCCAGGCCACCGGGAGCAGGCAGTAGATCGCTCCGGCCAGCAGCGTGACCGTCGGGACGAGACCGATCCGGCGGCGCATGGGGGTCCCCCCGCCGAAGGCAGGGGGAGGGCCTTGTGCCGTGCCGGGCGTGGTGCCCGCGGCGGGCGCGGACTTGCGGAGGGCGAGGGTGCTCATCGTGCTTCCTCCTGCTTGGTCCGGGAGTTGGCGGCCCGCAGGAAGCCGAAGGACAGGACGAGCGTGACGAGGGCGATCAGTACGGCCTCCGCGGCGGCCGCGTAGATGTCGCCCGCGCCGAAGGCGTCCCGGTACACCTTCATCAGCGGACTCCAGGTGGTGGAGACGGAGTTGGTGAGGGGCTTGAGGATGGTCGGCTCGCTGAACACCTGCAGCGTCGCGATGATCGAGAAGAAGAAGGTCAGCACCAGCGAGGGCGCCACCATCGGGATCTTGATCTTCCAGGCGATCTGCAGCGGGGTGGCGCCGTCCAGCTTGGCCGCCTCGTACACCTCGACCGGAATGGCCTGCAGCGAGGTGTAGATGACGATCATGTTGAAGCCGGTGCCGCCCCAGACCGCGATGTTGGACAGGGCCAGGTACAGCGGGCCGCCGTCGAGCAGGTTCGGCTGCGGCAGCCCCAGCTTGTCGAGGACGAAGTAGAACGGGCTGACGCTCGGCAGGTACAGGAAGCCCCACAGGGTCGCCGCGACGACACCGGGGACGGCGTACGGCAGGAAGATCGCGAGGCGGCTGAACGGAGCGAGCCTGACCTTCTCCGTGTCCAGCATCAGCGCGAACAGCAGCGCGAGGCCGAGCATCACCGGCACGACGATGGCGCCGTACCCGAGCACGCGCAGCGCGCCGTGCAGGAGCTCGGAGTCCTTGAAGGCATCGGTGTAGTTCTCCAGGCCCGCCCAGACCTCCTTGCGGGCACCCGCCCCGAGGCCGAGGCCCAAGACGTGCACCTTGTGGAGGCTGAGCCACAGCGCGTAGCCGATGGGCAGCGCGAAGAACAGGGCGAAGAGAACGGCGGCGGGGAAGAGGAAGCCGTACGGGGCCGCCTTGACCCCGTACGACCTCTGACGTGCGCTGGTCACCGAGCGACCTCGAAGCCCTGCTTCTTCATGTCGGCGACCGTGGCGTCCTGCATGGTCTTCAGGGCCGCCGTGAAGTCCGACTTGTTCTTGGCGGCGGCGCCGAAGGCGTCCTTGAAGGACTGGTAGGCGACGTTCACGTTCGGGCCCCACGCCGAGGGCGCCGTGGTCTTGGCGATGTCCGCGGCCTGCGTGTAGAAGTCCGCCTGGTTCGAGAAGAACGCCGGCGGTTCGGCGAACGCGTCACTCGTCTGCGCGGTGGTGGCGGCCGGGTAGATGCCGCCCTCCTTCGCGAGCGCCGTCAACGCCTCGGGGTCGGTGTTCAGCCAGGTGGCGAACTTGGCGGCGGCCTCCTTGTGCTGGGAGTCCGTCGTCACGGCGGTCGACGAACCGCCCCAGCTGCCCGTGACGTTCTCACTGTTCGACCACTGCGGCAGCGGCGCCATCGCCCACTTGCCCTTGGTGTCGGGCGCCGCGGTGGCCAGGGTGCCCGGCGCCCACACCGCGCTCACCCACGCGATCTGCTTGCCCGTGTCGATGGCGTTGTTCCAGGCCGGCGTGTACATCGGCTGGTTGTCGACGGCGCCCTCCTTGACGAGACCGCCCCAGAACTTGGCGACCTTCTGCGTCGCCGCGTCGTCGATGCCGACCTTCCACTTCTGCCCGGAGGTCGTCCACCACTTGGCGCCGGCCTGCTGGGCGAGACCCGCGAAGAGCCCGGAGTCGTTGGCGGAGAACGTGGTCAGGGCCTTGTCCGGGGCCTTCTTCTTCAGATCGCGGGCGGTCTGGGCGAACTCGTCCCAGGTCGTCGGGACCTTCAGGCCGTACTTCTTGAACAGGTCCGTGCGGTAGTAGAACATCATCGGCCCGATGTCCTGCGGGATCGCGTAGACCGCGTCGGTGCCGAGCGTGGTCTGCTGCCAGACGCCGGGGGCGAACTTGCTCTTCGCGCTGCCCGCCTCCTTGGAGATGTCGGCGAGCGCGTCATTGCTCACCAGCGTCGGCAGCGCCTGGTACTCGGCCTGCACCAGGTCGGGCCCGTTCTTGGCCTTGTGCGCGGTGAGGATCTTGGTGACCAGCGTGTCGCCGGAGGCCTGCTTCTTCGCGGTGACCGTGATCTGCTCCTTCTTGCCCGGCCCCTTGTTCCACAGGTCGACGACCTTGTCCATGCCCGGGGTCCACGTCCAGTACGTCAGCGAGACCGGCCCGGACTGGGCGTCGCTGTCGTCCTTGGACGAGCCGCAGGCGGCGAGCGTGGTGGCACCGAGCGTGACGGCGACCGCGAAGGCCGCGCCTCTGCTCAGTCGTCGGCTCTTCGTGTTGGGCATGGATCGTTCTCCCCTGACCTGGGTCTCCGCCCGCTGCGGAGACCTGCCCTGCAGATGTGACTGACCTGGGACCTCGCCCGTCGCGAAGCCCTGGGATGCTTCTGTGAGCGTTCACAGTAGAGAAACATCCTGGACACTTGTCAATGGTTGTTGCTCTGCGGTTATGTTGGGCTCGCACCGCCGCCGCCGTGTGTGCACGTTCCCAAATGATCGACCAACGGGAGGACCCATGCCGGACACCACCCCCACGGGCCTCACCAGGCTCGCCTTCGGTGGGGACTACAACCCCGAGCAGTGGCCGGAAAGCGTCTGGCGCGAGGACGTGCGGCTCATGCGCGAGGCCGGCGTCACGATGGTCAGCGTGGGGATCTTCTCCTGGGCCCTGCTCGAACCCTCACCGGGCACCTATGAGTTCGGCTGGCTGGACCGCCTCCTGGACCTGCTGCACGAGCACGGCATCCGCGTCGACCTCGGTACGCCCACGGTGGCGCCGCCCGCCTGGTTCTACCGCGCCCACCCGGACGCGCTGCCGGTGACCGCCGACGGCACCCGCTACGAGTTCGGCTCCCGCGGCGCGATCTGCCACAGCAACGCCGACTACCGGGCCGCCGCCGCGGCCATCACCACCGCACTCGCCGAGCGCTACGGCGCCCACCCGGGGCTCGCGCTGTGGCACGTCCACAACGAGTACGGCGTGCCCGTCTCGGCCTGCTACTGCGACTCCTGCGCCGCCCACTTCCGCCGCTGGCTCGCCGGGATCTACGGCACGGTGGATGAGCTCAACGAGGCCTGGGGCACGGCCTTCTGGGGTCAGCGATACACCGACTTCGGCCAGATCAACCCGCCGCGCGCGACCCCCACGGTCGGCAACCCCGCCCAGGCGCTGGACTACAAGCGGTTCGCCGACGCCACCATCCGCGAGAACTTCCGCATGGAGCGGGACATCCTGCACCGCCTCTCACCCGGTATCCCCGTCACCACCAACTTCATGACCGCGCTCAGCCAGTGCGACTCGATCGACTACTGGGCCTGGGGCCGCGAGGTCGACCTCGTCACCAACGACCACTACCTGATCACCGACGGCCGCCGCACCCACGTCAACCTCGCCATGGCCGCCGACCTGACCCGCTCCGTCGCCGGCGGCGCCCCCTGGCTGCTGCTCGAGCACTCCACCTCGGGCGTCAACTGGCAGCCCCGCAACCCCGCCAAGGCCCCCGGCCAGATGGCGCGCAACTCCCTCGCGCACGTGGCCCACGGCTCCGACGGCGCCATGTTCTTCCAGTGGCGGCAGTCACGGCGCGGTGCCGAGAAGTTCCACTCGGCGATGCTCCCGCACGGCGGCACGGACACCCGGGTGTGGCGCGAGGTCGTCGAACTCGGCGCGTCTGTCGACTCGTTGAGCCCGATCCGCGGCACCCGCACGCAGGCCGACGTGGCCGTCCTGTGGGACTGGCACTCCTGGTGGGCGCAGAACCTCCAGTGGCGCCCCAGCGAGGACCACGACCCGCGCGAACGCGCCGACGCCTTCTACGAGGCCCTCTACGACCGCCACCTCACTGTCGACTTCGCCCACCCGGAAGCCGACTTGTCGAGGTATCCCCTTGTCGTCGTGCCCGCGCTGTACCTGACGACCGAAGCCGCCGGGAACAACCTGGAGGAGTACGTCGAGAACGGCGGCACGCTCGTCGTCTCCTACTTCTCCGGGATCGTCGACGAGCACGACGCCGTCCACGAGGGCCCCTACCCGGGCGCCCTGCGCGACGTCCTCGGCCTGACCGTGGAGGAGTTCTCGCCGCTGCTCAAGGGCGAGCGGGTCCGCATCACCGGGCCCGACGGCTCCGAGCTGAGCGGCGACGTGTGGACCGAGTTCGTGGTCCCGCGCGGCGCCGAGACCGTGTGGACCTACGCCGACGGCCTCACCGCCGGCCACCCCGCGATCACCCGCCACCGCCACGGCGAGGGTTCCGCCTGGTACGTCTCGACCCGGCTCGACGTGCACGGACTGGACGCGCTGCTGGGCTGGGCCGCCGACGACGCCGGGATCACGCCGCGCGCGGACCTGCCGCGTGACGTCGAGGTGGTGCGCCGTGCGGGGGAGTCGGGCACGTTCCTGTTCGTGATCAACCACTCGGCGCTCGACGCCAAGGTGCCGCTGGAGGCGCACGGCATGGAGCTGCTGACCGGCGAGGGCGCCGCCGGGCACCTCGGCGTTCCGGCGGGGGCCGTGAGGGTCGTACGACTGGACGACTGAGCGGCATCCCCTTCTCGAGCTCCGGCCGGACATTCCTGGGGCAGTCCGGGCCGGGTCGGGCGGCGCCGGGGTCAGACCCTTCGGGTACGGCGCCGCCCCTTCCTCCACTGGGAGAAGGCCCCCACCTTCGTCGAAGGGACGACGATGTTCCACGCGAGACGCGCTCTGAGGACCCTGCTGACACCGCTGGTCGCGGGCCTCGCCCTCACCACGCTGCCCGCCACGGCCGCGCACGCCGCCTCGACGCTCACCAACGGCGGCTTCGAAGCGGACGGCGCCGGCACCGCGACGCCGGCCGGCTGGTCCGAGTACGGCGACACCGGCGCCTCGTACACCGAGTCCGGCGGCCACAGCGGCAGTTACCGGCTGACGCAGTGGTCGTCCTCGGCGTACAAGGTGGAGACCTACCAGTACCTGTCGGGGC
The DNA here is from genome assembly GCF_025642135.1 of Streptomyces cynarae. NCBI lineage: Bacteria > Bacillati > Actinomycetota > Actinomycetes > Kitasatosporales > Streptomycetaceae > Streptomyces > Streptomyces cynarae. Next base: position 8,104,951 of record NZ_CP106793.1, read on the forward strand.
TGACCAACGGGAACTACAGGCTGACCGCCTGGGTCCGCTCCAGCGGCGGCCAGAAGTCGGCGTACATGGCCCTGAAGAACTGCGGCGGTTCCGAGCAGCGCACCGACCTGCCGGTGTCCACCAGCGGCTGGATCCGGATCGTGGTCCCCGTGGCCGTGACGAACAACCAGTGCACGATCAGCATCAACTCCGATGCCAACGCGGGCAACTGGATCAACGTCGACGACCTGACCTTCACCTCGGGCACGTCGGGCCTCACCATCAAGGGCGCCGACATCTCATCCCTGGCGAAGAGCGAGGCGCTCGGGGGTGTCTACAGGACGAGCTCCGGCGCGACGGGTGACGCGCTGGCCATCCTCAAGTCCGCCGGGATGAACTACGCGCGCCTGAAGGTCTGGGTGAACCCGGCCGACGGCTACAACAACAAGACGCGCGTCCTCGCCATCGCCAAGCGCATCAAGGCGCAGGGGATGAAGCTCCTCGTCGACTTCCACTACTCGGACACCTGGGCCGACCCGGGCACGCAGACCAAGCCGGCCGCGTGGGCGGGCCACTCGTACAGCCAGCTGAAGACGGACGTCTACAACCACACGTACGACGTGCTGAACGCCCTCAAGGCGCAGGGCACGACGGCCGACATGGTGCAGATCGGCAACGAGATCAACGGCGGCATCCTGTGGTCCGAGGGCTCCACGGACCACTGGTCGCAGCTCGCCGGCCTGCTCAACTCCGGCTACACCGCCGCCAAGGCGGTCTCCTCGTCCACCGTCGTGGCGCTCCACCTGGCCAAGGGCGGTGACAAGTCGGGCACGGAGTGGTGGTTCGACAACGCGGTGGCGAACGGGGTGAAGTTCGACGCCATCGGCCTGTCGTACTACGGCTACTGGCACGGCCCGCTCTCCGACTTCCAGAGCACCATCGACGACGCCGCCTCCCGCTACGGCAAGCCGGTGTTCGTCGCGGAGACGGCCTACCCCTTCCGGCTGGACAGCAAGGACTCGCTGACCAACCAGATCGACACCACCGGTGAGCTGGTGAACGGCTACCCGGCGACCACGGCCGGGCAGGCCGCCTGGCTGCGGGACGTGCTGAACATCGTGGAGGCCGTGCCGAACGGCCGCGGCCTCGGCGTCTTCTACTGGGAGGCCACCTGGACCGCGGTCACCGGCAACGGCTGGGACCCGACCGACCCGTCCTCCGGCAACGGATGGGAGAACCAGGCCCTCTTCGACTACGACAACAAGGCGACCCCGGCGATGAGCTGGTTCAGCCACCGCTGAAACCCCGCCGACCACGGGGAAGCCAGGGCCCCGGCCACGTGTGCGGCCGGGGCCCCGCGCGTACAAGAAGCCGTTCGGCCCTTTTCACTTCGGCCCGATCGGGCCTCGGCCCCGCGTCGTCCGTCACGGCAGAGTGGGACCAGAGGGCGGTACGGAAGGGACGAGATGCTGAAGAGACCCGCCGGCGACAGGCGGCTGCGGATCATGGAGTGGCTGAAGGACCCGGGCGCCCACTTCCCGCCCCAGCGGCAGACCGACCTCACCGAGGACGGCGTGACCGCGGCCGTCGTGGCCTCGAAACTCGGTGTGCCCCGCTGTGTCGCCGAGTCCGACCTTCGCCTCCTCGCCGCCATCGGCGTCCTCCGCACGAGGAGAATCCGCCGCCGCACCCACTACCGCCGAGACGAGGTACGGATCGCCGAGGTGGCGCGGATGTTCGAGAAAGGCTGGTGAGTGCCGGCCTCACACGGCCGGGCGGCGCGTGCGCGGCGGTTACGACCGGGTGCCGACGCGCTCCGGCAAGCGGGCGGACAGCACCTGGCCCAGCGCCAGCACGCTCAGGCCGAACATCACGACGCCCAGGGGGACATGGAGGGACGGCATGTGCGCGATGCCCAGCACCACCTGCACCGACGCCAGCGCCAGGAAGCCGGACGCGTACAGGATCGGGCGGGGTGTCCCACCGCCCGGCCGCCACGCCAGGATCGCGGCGAGCACGTACAGCATCGACGCGCCGTACATCACGCGTGCTCCGACGCTGTGCAGTACCTCGCCGTGGGACGAGGACAACAGCACTCCGGCGGTGACCGCCTGGAAGAAGATGGCCAGGGTCTGCAGGGCGATCGCGACCCGGAGGAACGTGAGGCTGCGCTGCTCTGCGGTCGTCTGTGTGGCCATGGCGCGGTCCCCTCTTCTGCCTTGCGGCGGTGGGTCGGTAGTGTCTCGGTGGTCCGACGACGTAGGCCCGTGAAATGTGAGGCGGGTGCCGGCCTCACACTCCGGTGCGGTGTTTCGTCGAAGGGGGAGAGCCAGAGCGGACGAAGAGAACCAGGGAGCGGTCGCGACCATGAGCACCCCATCCGAGCCAGGTCATGACCGGTTCGAGCCGGACCTGAGCGCGATCGTCGGCGAGCGACGCCAGCTGATCAATCTCGCCTACCGGCTGCTCGGTTCGCTGGCCGAGGCCGAGGACGCGGTGCAGGAGACCTACGCCCGCTGGTACGCGATGTCCCGGGAACGGCAGGAGGCCATCGACTCGCCGGGCGCCTGGCTGACGACGGTGGCCACCCGAATCTGCCTGGATCTGCTCGGCTCGGCGCGCGTCCGGCGCGAGCGCTACGTCGGCGAATGGATACCCGAGCCGCTGCCCGACCGTACGGAGTGGATCACCGGGCCGGCCGGCGGCGGGGCCGAGCCGGCCGATCCCGCCGACTGGGTCACCTTGGACGAGTCGGTGAACATGGCGTTCCTCGTCGTGCTGGAGTCGATGACGCCGGCCGAACGCGTGGCGTTCATCCTGCACGACGTCTTCCGATACCCCTTTGCGGAGGTCGCCGAGATCGTCGGCCGGACCCCGGTGGCCTGCCGGCAGCTGGCGTCCTCGGCCCGTCGACGGGTTCGCGCGGCGCAGGCTCCGGTGGTTCCGGCGGCGGGGCAGGCCGGTCTGGTGCGGAACTTCAAAGAGGCGTGGGAGGCCAGGGACATCGAGGCCCTCGTCGAACTGCTCGACCCCGACGCCACGATGATCGCCGACGGTGGCGGAATGGTCGGCACCGTCCTCCGCCCGGTCGAGGGCAGCGAGCGCATCGCCCAGTACCTGATCCACATCGCCGGCAAAGCCCCTGGACCGACGCTCCTGGAGCGGACGGTCAACGGCCGTCCGGGCCTGGTCGCCCAGCATGCCGGCGTCACCGTGACCGTGGCGGCGTTCAGCCTCACCGACGGCCGCATCACTCGCATCTGGGCGGTCCGCAACCCTGAGAAACTCCGCCCGTGGACCGAGAGCGGACAGGCGGAACCGGCGTCGTGAATCCGATCACGTGGTATGCGCCGGCAGAGGACCAGAAGGAGCCCGGGCCATCAGTGCGCGGCTCTCAGCGGTGAGCCGGCTACTCAAGGGGACTCCTGGCTGCGCCAGGTGATCACTCGTCTCGACGGCAGCGAGTCCCTCCAGGTGCCCGGCCCGCGGTCGTTCTCGTATGGACGGAAGACGCAGAGTGGTCCAACTCTCACCGTGTTTCGGAGTTCGGTGCAGGCGGTCCTGCGTAGTTCGCCGCTGTACGTGGCCCGTTCGAACTCGCCGGTGGCGGTCGCGCTCTGCACGTGCCGGCCGCTCGGCGGCGCCTTCGCCGGTCACCCCGTACGTCACCGAGGCGGTCGGAAGGCGCTTGTCTGCCCGGCCGCCGTCCTTGCGGGTGTCGAGGACGCCGTAAAGGACCGACGTGACGCCGGTGAAAAGGTTGTACGCCCGCTGCGGGCTTCCCGTGTGGCGTTCGCCACGCAGGGGACCCGTGATGTTCATGACTTGGCGTGCGCTTGACCAGTAGGAGGGGACCGGTTGGCGTTCCCCGGAGCTGGTAAAGGATGGGTTCCGATGGGCCAGGGGGACGAACGCGGGCCGTACGCGAACGAGATGCGGCCGTATGCGGCTGTCTTCGTCGCGCGCGTCACTGCCCGCAACCGGTTGCCGTTGGATTACTCCGTGGCCAGCCTGCGCGTCGTCGACTTCATGGTCGACGGCCTGCGCAAGGGCGGGGCCGACCGGAAGCGGATGTCCGGGACGCTGCTGGCGCTGGGCGCGTACGTCGGTGAGGTGCTCGTGCGCCGCGCGGGGGCGGTGTGGGTGGACTTCGACGCCGAGCAGCGCGCCTACTTCGGACAGTCGGTCGGCGTACGCATGCCGGACGGGCGGGTCTGGAACCCCCTCGGCAAGGTCTTCAACCGCTTCGAACTGGGCGGCCCCGAGGATTCCCTGCAGCTCTTCTACCTGACATTGCACGGCAGAGCGCGGGGAACGGCGGGCGTGACGTCCTGACCTACGGGTGTGCGCGTGGGCGGACCGCACCCTCGCACGAGTCCGAAAGGGAGCGGGCGCCTGCGGGTACCCCCTGCGAGGATGAACCGTCTTCGCAGCGAAGGGCAGCACGCATGAACCGTCCCACGGCTCTTGTTCCGCTCGGCTACGTCGCCATCGGCGGCCGGGGTCCCGAGGACGTCGTCGTCGACCGGCGCGGGCGGGTGCTCACCGGTGTCGAGGGCGGCCGCATCCTGCGCCTCGACGGACTCGCCGACCCGGCCCGTACCCGCGTCGAGGTGCTCGCCGAGACCGGTGGCCGCCCCCTCGGCCTCGAACTCCTCCCGGACGGCGGCCTGGTGGTGTGCGACGCCCATCGAGGGCTGCTGCGCGTCGCCCTCCATGACGGCACCGTACGGGTCCTCGCCGACTCGGTGGCGGGGGAGCCCCTGCGGTTCTGCAGCAACGTCGTCGCCCTGTCCGACGGCACGCTGTACTTCACCGTGTCCAGTCGCCGCTACCCGTTCGAGCAGTGGATCGGCGACATCGCCGAGCACTCCGCAACGGGACGGCTGTTGTGCCTCGCCCCCGGCGCCGACGCTCCCGAGGTGCTCCTGGACGGGCTCCAGTTCGCCAACGGCCTCGCGCCCTCCAAGGACGAGTCCTTCCTCGTCGTCGCCGAGACCGGAGCCCGACGCCTCAGCCGCTACTGGCTGGCCGGACCGCGTTCCGGGCGCGCCGAACCGTTCCTCGATGACCTCCCGGGAATGCCGGACAACCTCTGGCGCGAAGGACCCGACGGTCCGATCTGGGTGGCCCTCGCCGGACCGCACGTCCCCGCCCTGGACCTGCTGCACCGCGCCGCCCCGCCCGTGCGTCGCGCCGCCGCCCGGCTCGCGGTGCGGGCCCCGTACCGCCCGGCGGCCATGGCCGGCGTCCTCGCGGTCGACGACGACGGCCGGGTCCGACGGCACCTGGTCCACCGCCCCTCCGGCTTCCGCATGTCCACCAGCGCCTGCGTCGCCGACGGCCGACTGGTCCTCGGCAGTGTCTGGGAACGCGGCATCGCCGTGTGCGAGCTGCCCGACGACCCCGGCTGAGGACCCGCGTGTGCGCGTCCGCCGCGCCCGGAGGTAACCTGTTCCCCGGCCGCGATCATGTCCCGCGGCGCGGCGGTGGGGCCCGCCGTACCCGAACCGCGGCAGCGCCGCCGCCAACGGTCCCTACTTGCGATGAGCGTGCCCGTCCGGCAGGGCCCCGGCGAGTAGGAGAAGTACGTCCATGTCAGTCCCGCACCCCAAGAGCGCCGACACCACCGGTGCCGCATCGCCCGAACCGGCGCGTCGGCCGTCCCCCTGGCACGGACAGGGGCCTGTCGTCGCGGTCGTCGCCCTCGGCGGCGGCATCGGCGCCACGGCCCGCTACGGCGCCTCGCTGCTGTGGCCCGCACGCACCGGGGGATTCCCGTGGACCACCTTCGGTGTCAACCTCGTCGGCTGTGCCGTGATCGGCGTCTTCATGGTCGTGATCACCGATGTGTGGGCTGCCCGCCGGCTGGTGCGGCCCTTCTTCGGCACCGGCGTGCTCGGCGGCTTCACCACCTTCTCGACGTACGCCGTGGACATCCAGAGACTGGTCGACGCGGGCCATCCGCGCACCGCACTCGCGTATCTGTTCGCGACGCTCCTCGGGGCCCTCGCCTCGGTCTGGCTCGCGATGACGGCCGTCCGTCGCGTCCTGGCGTGGCGGCAGCGATGAACGACACCACCGACCGGCGCCCGCGGAGGCGGCCATGACACGACTGACCGGCAGAGCCCTCAGGTTGACCGTCTTCATCGGCGAGCACGACACATGGCACCACAAGCCTCTCTACAGCGAGATCGTGCACCGGGCGCATGCCGCGGGTCTCGCGGGCGCGAGCGTCTTCCGCGGCATCGAGGGCTTCGGCGCCTCGTCGCTGATCCACACCTCGAGGCTGCTGTCGCTGAGCGAGGACCTGCCCGTCGCCGTCGTGATCGTCGACACGGAGGAGCACGTCCGTGCCTTCCTGCCCCAGCTCGACGAGCTCGTCACCGAAGGACTCGTGACGCTCGACGACTGCGAGGTCATCCGGTACGCCGGACGCGAAGGCACCGCACGAGGGAAAGGTGAGAACACGTTGTGAATTGGCTGCTGGTGATCCTCGGTGCCGTGGTCGGCGCACCCCTGCGTTACCTCACCGACCGCGCGGTGCAGCTCAAGCACGACACGGTCTTTCCCTGGGGCACCCTGGTGGTCAACGTCACGGGCTGCCTCGTCCTCGGCCTGCTGACCGGCGCCGCCGCGACCGGCCATGCCTCGCCGCACCTGCAACTCCTGCTCGGCACGGGCCTGTGCGGGGCGCTGACGACGTACTCGACGTTCTCGTACGAGACACTGCGGCTTACCGAGACCGGCGCGGGGTTCTACGCTGCCGTCAACGTCGTCGCGAGCGTGACGGCGGGCCTCGGTGCGGCTTTTGCCGGGGTTTCGCTCGCGCAGGCCGTGTGGCCCTAGTCGGCGGCCGTCACCCGCGCGTAGTACAAATTCCCCAGCACCACCGTCTACAGCACTGTCGACCAACTCCTCAGAACTGGATCCCATGAGCGTCATCAACGTCGGTCAGGCCGCCGTCCTCGGAGTCGTCGAGGGATTGACCGAATTCCTCCCCGTGTCCTCGACCGGCCATCTCAAGATCACCGAGGGGCTGATGGGGATTCCCGTCGACGACCAGGCCGTCGTCGGTTTCTCGGCCGTCATCCAGGTCGGCGCGATCGCGGCCGTGCTCCTGTACTTCCTCAAGGACATCGTGCGGATCGTCTCGGCGTGGTTCCGGGGCCTGTTCAACAAGCAGGAGCGGTATCACCACGACTACAAGTTCGCCTGGTGGGTCATCGCCGCGACCGTCCCGATCGTCGTGGTCGGCCTGGCCGCCAAGCCGCTCATCGACGGGCCGCTCGCCTCGCTGTGGGTGGTCGCCGGCTCGCTGATCGTCGGCAGCGGCGTGATGTGGTGCGCGGACCAGATGGGCCGGCACAAGCGCGGCGAGGACGACACCTCGTTCAAGGACGCGATGCTGGTCGGCAGCTCGCAGATCCTCGCCCTGCTCTTCCCGGGCTTCTCCCGCTCCGGTGCCACCATGTCCACCGCGCTCATCCTCGACCTCGACCGGGTGGCCGCCACCCGCCTCTCCTTCTTCCTGGGCATCCCGGCCCTCACCGGCGCCGGCCTCTACGAGCTGAAGGACGCCCTGGGCACGGGGGTGGGCGCCGCGCCGCTGGCCGTCGGCACGATCGTGTCGTTCGTGGTCGCCTACGCCTCGATCGCGTGGCTGCTGAAGTTCGTCGCCAAGCACTCCTTCAACGCCTTCGTGATCTACCGGATCGTGGTCGGCGTGGCGCTCCTCGGCCTGCTCGCGACCGGTGTGCTCAGCTGACCAGGTCCGTCCTGGGAGCAGCGCACGAGCTGATCACCGCTGATCATCGGGGGTCGGGAAGCCGATATTCAGGCGCCCCGGCCCCCTGAAAATATCCTTACTCCGCCCCTTGACAGTTCCGTCCCGTAACCCGGAGGATCAACCCCCGTGAACCTGTCAGACAGCCAGACAGGTGGTCCGGGGCCGCGGCGCGTCAGCGCGATGGAAGCGGTCCTCACCCACCTCCGCGGCGCCATCGAGCGCGGCGAGTACGCGATCGGTGACAAGCTCCCGTCCGAGGCCGAGCTGTGCCGCACGCTCGAGGTCAGCCGCCCCGTGCTGCGCGAGGCTCTGCGAGCCCTGCAGACGATGGGGCTGACCGTCTCGCGGACCGGCAAGGGCACCTTCGTCGTCGCCAACGCGGTCGAGGACCCGACCTTCGGCGACTACGCGGCGAGCGACCTGCTGGAGGTGCGCCGTCACATCGAGATCCCGGTCGCCGGGTACGCGGCACTGCGCCGCACCCCGGAGAACCTGGACCACCTGGCCCATCTGCTGGACCGGATGGAGCGGGAGACGGACACCACCGCGTGGGTCGCGATGGACACCCTCTTCCACCTCGCCGTGGCCGAGGCCGCCCAGAACCCGGTATTCCGCCGGGTCATCGAGGAGATCCGCGACGCACTGGCGCGTCAGTCGGCCTTCCTCAACGAACTGGGCGGCCGGCGTGAGCAGTCCAACCGGGAGCACCGGGCGATCGTCGAGGCGCTGATGGACGGTTCCGAAGACGACGCGGTGGCGGCCATGGCCCACCACATCGACCGCGTCGAGACGACCCTCACCGACATCCTGCGCCCCCGGCGCACGGATCTCCCCACGGAAGGCGGACCAGAGGCGTGAGCGAACAGCACCTCAAAGAAGAGACGCGCCCATCGTCCGGTCACGTCGACGCCGGAGACGCGGGCTACAGCAAGTCCCTGAAGTCCCGGCACGTCAACATGATCGCCATCGGCGGGGCCATCGGCACCGGCCTCTTCCTCGGCGCCGGCGGCCGCCTCGCCGACGCCGGCCCCTCCCTCTTCGTCGCGTACGCGATCTGCGGCGTCTTCGCCTTCCTGGTGGTGCGCGCGCTCGGCGAACTCGTCCTGTACCGGCCGTCGTCCGGCGCCTTCGTGTCGTACGCCCGTGAATTCCTCGGCGAGAAGGGCGCGTACACCGCGGGCTGGATGTACTTCCTCAACTGGGCGACCACCGGCATCGCCGACATCACCGCCGTGGCCACCTACACCCACTACTGGGGCATGTTCTCCGACATCCCGCAGTGGGTGATCGCGCTCATAGCCCTCGCCGTGGTCCTCACGGTGAACCTGATCTCGGTGAAGATCTTCGGCGAACTGGAGTTCTGGTTCGCCATCGTCAAGGTCGGCGCCCTCGTGGTCTTCATGGCGATCGCCATCTTCCTGCTGGTCACCCAGCACAAGGTCGACGGCAGCACCCCGGGCCCGTCCCTGATCACCGACCACGGCGGCGTCTTCCCCAACGGTGTGCTGCCGATGCTGCTGATCATCCAGGGTGTCGTCTTCGCCTACGCCTCCGTGGAGTTGGTAGGAGTCACCGCGGGCGAGACCGAGAATCCCGAGAAGATCATGCCGAGGGCGATCAACTCGATCATGTGGCGCGTCGGCCTGTTCTACGTCGGCTCGGTCGTCCTGCTCTCGATGCTGCTGCCCTGGAACAAGTACTCCGCCGGCGAGAGCCCCTTCGTCACGGTCCTGTCCAACATCGGCGTCCCGGCAGCCGGCGGCGTGATGAACCTCGTCGTCCTCACCGCGGCCATGTCCTCGCTCAACTCGGGCCTGTACTCCACCGGCCGCATCCTGCGCTCCATGGCCATGTCCGGCTCGGCGCCGAGGTTCACGAGCGTGATGAGCCGCAGCCAGGTCCCGTACGGCGGCATCCTGCTCACCAGCGGGATCTGCGTCCTCGGGGTCGGGCTCAACTTCGTCGTCCCGGCGGACGCGTTCGAGATCGTGCTCAACTTCGCGGCGATCGGCATCCTGTCCACCTGGGGCATGATCATGCTCTGTCACCTGCTCTTCTGGCGGAAGACGCAGAGGGGCGAACTGTCCCGCCCCGGCTACCGCCTGCCCGGCTCGCCGTGGACCGAGATCGTCACACTCGGCTTCCTCGCCTCCGTGTTCGTCCTGATGTACGCCGACGGCGGCGCGGGCCGCACCACCGTGCTGTGCCTGCCGCTGATCGTCGTCGCCCTCGTCGTCGGCTGGTTCGGCGTCCGCGGCCGGGTCGGCCGCAGTAAGTCCCCCAAGGTGAATGTGTGAACCACGCAGTGTTGTACGGAAGTCCGGTCGCCGAGGCTCCTGTGATCCGGGAGCCCCTGCACGCACCTATCGCCCACCTCGTCCGGGGCGGCGTCATCGAAGGCATCCACTACGGCTCGGTCGTCGTCCTCGACGCCGACGGGAGAGTGGAACTGCAACTCGGTGACATCGAGGCCGCCTTCTACCCGCGCTCGGCCCTCAAGCCCGTGCAGGCGGTGGCCATGGTGCGCGCCGGGCTTCCGCTCGACGGTGAGCTGCTGTCGCTGACCGCGGCCAGCCACTCCGGCGAGGAACGGCACCTGGCCGGCACCCGGCGGATCCTGGAGCTGGCCGGTGTCACCGAGGACGATCTCGGCAACATCCCGGACCTGCCGTACGACCCGGTCGTCCGCGACGACTGGATCCGGGAGGGCCGCCCGCCCTCCCGGATCGCCCAGAACTGCTCCGGCAAGCACGCGGCCATGCTGTACACCTGCAAGCTCAACGGCTGGCCGCTGGAGGACTATCTCGACCCTTCCCACCCCCTCCAGCAGGCCATCGCCGAGATCGTCGAGGACCTCACCGGCCAGGCGATCGCCCGGGTGACCGTCGACGGCTGCGGCGCGCCGCTGTTCTCCGTCTCGCTGCACGGGCTCGCCCGTGCAGCGGCCCGCATCACCACCGCGCCGGCCGGCACCCCGGAGGCACGGGTGGCGGACGCCGTGCGCGAGCACGCCGAGATGGCCTCCGGCTCCGGGCGTGACGTCGCCGCGCTGATGCGGGCCGTACCCGGGCTGCTCGCCAAGGACGGCTTCGAGGGCGTCCAGGTCGCCGCGTTGCCCGACGGCCGTGCCGTCGCCGTGAAGATCGCCGACGGGGCGAGCCGGGCACGGATCCCGGTCGCCGCCGCGGCCCTGGCCCGCGCCGGCGTCGACCCGGCGGCGCTCACCGAGTTCGCGGGCGAGCCGCTGCTCGGCGGCGGCGAACCCGTCGGCAACGTCCGGCCGGTCCGGGCCCTCGACCCCGTCGCCCACCAGACCTGCGCCTGACCGACTCGTCCACCTCGTTCTCTCCACCTCCGAAAGAGGGCCCGCACCGCCATGACCGCCGCAGCCCACCGCAGCGAGCACGACCTGCTCGGCCACCGCGACGTACCCGCCGAGGCGTACTGGGGCATCCACACCCTGCGCGCCCGGGAGAACTTCCCCATCACGGGGACGCCGATCTCCGCCTACCCGCACCTGATCGACGCCCTCGCCGCCGTCAAGGAGGCCGCCGCCCTCGCCAACGAGGAACTCGGCCTGCTGGAGCCGAAGAAGGCCGCCGCCATCGTGGAGGCCTGCCGCGAGATCCGCGACGGCAAGCTGCACGACCAGTTCGTGGTCGACGTCATCCAGGGCGGCGCGGGCACCTCGACCAACATGAACGCCAACGAGGTCGTCGCGAACCGGGCGCTGGAACTGCTGGGGCACGCCAAGGGCGAGTACCGGCACCTGCACCCCAACGAGGACGTCAACCTCGGCCAGTCCACCAACGACGTCTACCCGACCGCCGTCAAGATCGCGACCGTGTACGCGGTGCGCGGCCTGCTCAAGGCGATGGCCGTGCTCCAGGACGCCTTCGCGGCCAAGGCCGTCGAGTTCCGCGACGTGCTGAAGATGGGCCGCACTCAGCTGCAGGACGCGGTGCCGATGACGCTGGGCCAGGAGTTCTCGGCGTACGCCGTCATGCTCGACGAGGACCGCAGCCGGCTCGCGGAGGCCGTCGAACTGATCCACGAGATCAACCTCGGCGCCACCGCGATCGGCACCGGCCTCAACGCCCCCGCCGGGTACGCCGAGGCGGCCCGCCGTCACCTCGCCACCATCACCGGGCTGCCCCTGGTCACCGCCGCCAACCTGGTCGAGGCCACCCAGGACTGCGGCGCCTTCGTCCAGATGTCCGGCGTCCTCAAGCGGATCGCGGTCAAGCTCTCCAAGAGCTGCAACGACCTGCGCCTGCTGTCCTCCGGGCCGCGCGCGGGCCTGAACGAGATCAACCTGCCGCCGGTACAGGCCGGTTCGAGCATCATGCCCGGCAAGGTCAACCCGGTGATCCCCGAGGTCGTCAACCAGGTCGCCTTCGAGGTGATCGGCAACGACGTCACCATCACCATGGCCGCCGAGGCCGGCCAGCTCCAGCTCAACGCCTTCGAGCCGGTCATCCTGCACTCCCTCTCCGAGAGCATCACGCACCTGGAGCGCGCCTGCCTCACCCTGGCCGAGCGGTGCGTCGCCGGGATAACGGCCAACGAGAAGGAGCTGCGGGCCGCCGTGGAGAACTCCATCGGCCTGGTCACCGCACTCAACCCGTACATCGGCTACGAGGCGGCCACCGGCATCGCCAAGGAGGCCCTCGCCACCGGGCGCGGCGTCGCCGAACTCGTGCTGGAGAAGGGGCTGTTGCCGGCCGAGCGGTTGCAGGCCCTGCTGCGGCCCGAGGTGGTCGCGGGCAGCGGTTCCCCGGAGCTTCGACCTTCCCGGTGAGCAGGGGGAATGCCACTGGGGCGGCGGCCGTCGCCGCCGCCCCGCCGGGGCGAGCGGCCCCGGCCGCGTCACAGGATCCAGCGCGTGATCACGAGGTACGTCAGGTGAGCGGTCCGTCGCAGGGGGCGGCACGATGGTGACCATGGCCCCGTCGTTGAACTTCCAGCCCGTGCTGGAACGTATCGCCGAAGAGATGGAGCAGCGCCCCGGTCGCGGCCGGGCCGCCGACTACATACCGGCGCTCGCCGCCTTGGACCCGCGCCGCTTCGGCATGGCCGTCGCCGAACTGGACGGCACGGTGTACGGGGTGGGGGAGTGGCGGGAGCCGTTCTCCACCCAGTCCATCACCAAGGTCTTCACCCTCGCCCTCGACCTCGCCCGCGAGGGTGACGCGCTGTGGGAGCACGTGGGCCGGGAGCCGTCCGGCAACCCGTTCAACTCGCTGGTCCAACTGGAGTACGAGAACGGCATCCCGCGCAATCCCTTCATCAACGCGGGCGCCCTCGTCGTCACCGACCGTCTGCACACCCGTACCGGTGACGCGGCCGGCACCCTGCTCGACTTCCTGCGCGCCGAGAGCGGCAACCCCGGACTCTCCTTCGACACGGAGGTCGCCGCCTCCGAGGCCGCGCACGGCGACCGCAACGCCGCCCTAGCCCATTTCATGGCGTCCTACGGCAACGTCGGCAACCCCGTGCCGGTGCTGCTCGAGCAGTACTTCCGGCAGTGCTCCCTCACCGCGTCCTGCGCCGACCTCGCCCTCGCCACCGGCTTCCTGGCCCGGCACGGCATCCGCGCCGACGGCACCCGGCTGCTGACCCGCAGCCAGGCCAAGCAGGTCAACGCGGTGATGCTGACCTGCGGCACGTACGACGCGGCGGGCGACTTCGCCTACCGGGTCGGGCTGCCCGGCAAGAGCGGCGTCGGCGGCGGCATCATCGCGGTCGTGCCCGGCCGCTGCACCCTGTGCGTATGGAGCCCCGGCCTCGACGAGCGCGGCAACTCCGTCGCGGGCGTCGCGGCACTCGACCGCTTCACCACCCTGACGGGGTTGTCCGTGTTCTGACCGGGGTTCCGTGCCCCCATGTGCCCGTCGATCACGCGGCGGTCACAAGCAGGCCGCCCGCGCGAGAGACGGACGTCGCTTCCCGGCCACCCGGTGTTGACACGCTTCCCGAGTGTTGGCCATGGCTTTCCCCGTCGATCTCCGCCGCTGCCAGGCGCTCGGTCTGGCCGGTACCGCCTTTCTCGCACTGGGCGGTGAGACCGCCGGGGCCCTGCCGGTCGAGGATCTGGTCTCCCCGGAGTCCGGGCGCGCCGCGCTCGGGCTGGTGGGGGTGTACTTCGGTGTCGTCCTGCTGATCGCCGCCTGGGCCCTGCTCGGCCGGGTGATCCGCGGTCCCGAACCGCCGACGCCGCGGGCCCTACTGCTCGTCCTCGCCACCTGGGCGGCGCCGCTGCTGCTGGCGCCGCCGCTGTTCAGCCGGGACGTCTACAGCTACCTCGCCCAGGGCGCCATGGTCCACGCCCACCTCGACGTCTACGCCCACGGGCCCGCCCAGCTCGGCGGTCCGCTGGCGGACGAGGTGGCTCCGGTGTGGCGGGACACCGCGGCCCCCTACGGTCCGGTCTTCCTCGTCGTCGCCTCCGCGCTGTCCGGACTGACCCGCGGCGAACTGCCGGCCGGGCTGCTCGGCATGCGCCTGGTCGCGCTGCTCGGAGTGGCCCTGATGGCGTTCGCGCTGCCACGGCTCGCCAAGCACTGCGGCGCCGACCCGGCCGCCGCGCTGTGGCTCGGCGCCCTCAACCCGCTCGTCCTGCTGCACCTGGTCGCCGGCGCCCACAACGATGCCGTCATGCTCGGCCTGCTCGGCATGGGCCTGCTGGGGACCGTCCGGAGTTCCCCCGCGGCGTCGCGACGCCCGGCACGCACGCCCGCCGCACCGGCCGAACGCCCGAGTAGCTCCGCTACCAGGGCATTCGTCCGGCACGCCGATCCCACGCACCGAACGCCGCTCCTTCTCCCGCGGGCAGACTCCGGACAGTCCCCAGCCGCCCGCGGCCGGCTGCACGTCCTCGGCGCCGTCCTGGTCACGCTCGCCGCCCTCGTCAAGGCCCCCGCCGCGCTCGGCCTGCTCGCCGTGATCGCGCTGCGGCGGAACGTCGGCGTCGTCCGGGCGACGGTGACGACCACGGTGGTCGCGCTCGCCACCACCGCCGCGGCCACCGCCGTCGCCGGCACCGGGTACGGCTGGATAGCGGCCCTGAAGACACCGGTCTCCCCGCACAACTGGTCACCCACCAGCGTCCTCGGCCGGCTCACGGGCCGGATGCTCGACGGTCTCGGCAGCGACCTCGCGCCCCTCGCCGAACCGGCCTGGCACGCGGTCGGGATCGCCGCGACCGCCATCGCCGTGCTGGTCATCTGGGTGAAGCTGCGGCCCGCCCCGGTCTACGCGCTCGGCCTGAGCCTCGCCGTCGTCGCCGTCCTCGGTCCGGCCATCCGCCCCTGGTACGCCCTGTGGGGACTGTTCCTCATCGCCGCCGCGGCCCCCAGCACCTCGGTACGCCACCGGGTGGCCGCCGCCACCGCCGTCCTCGCGCTCGCCGTGCTGCCCAGCGGCGGCCCGCCCGACCTCGCCCAGGTGGTGCTGGCCGTCTCCGGCGGCCTGCTCGCCGTGGTCGTGCTGTGGCAGGCGCACCAGGCGGCCCAAACAGCCGTACTGGGACGGACCGCGTGAGACCGCCGCGCACCGAGAAGGGACGGCTCGTCCTCGTCCTCGTCCTCGCCGTCGCCGTGACCGTTTTCACCGCCACCGTGCCGCTGCTGCGCGGCTGGTTCGACCTGCGCGTCTACTACGGGGCCGTGGACGCCTGGATGCACCACGGCGGCCGGATCTACGACTACCGGGTGCCGGGCACGACGTACGGCTTCACCTATCCTCCGTTCGCCGCGCTGTGCATGCTGCCGATGGCGTTCGTCGGCCTGCACACGGCGATCGCGCTCGCCCTGCTGTTCAACCTGGCGGCCCTCGCCGCCGTGGTGGGGATCCTCGTCGGCCGGGAGCTGGGCCGCTACGGCTGGTTCGGCTGGGGCCTGGCCGCCTGCGCGCTGGCCCTGTTCGAACCTGTCCGGGACACCTTCAGCTTCGGGCAGGTCAACCTCTTGCTGCTGGCGCTCGTGCTCGCCGATGCCTGGCTGCTGTCCACCGGGCGCGGGCGCTGGGCGGGAGCCGGTATCGGACTCGCGGCGGCCGTCAAGCTCACCCCGGCGGTGTTCATCGCTCTGCTGCTGCTCGCCCGCAGATGGCGGGCCGCCGCCCTCGCCACCGCCGTCGCCGGGGCCGCCACCCTGCTCGCGGCGTGGGCGGCACCGGACGCCTCCCGCTTCTACTGGACCAGCGCCGTGTGGGACACCACCCGCGTCGGCCGCCTCGACTACGTCTCCAACCAGTCCCTGCAGGGCGTCCTCGCCCGGCTCGCGGCGCCGGAGGATCCGAGCCGGGCCACGTGGGCGCTGGCCGTCGTCGTAGTCCTCGCGCTGTGGGCGTGGCGCACACACCGGGCGCTGCGCGCCGGGGACTGGCGGGCCGCCTTCGCCCTCACCGGACTCATCGCCTGCCTGGTCTCCCCGATCACCTGGGTGCACCATCTGGTGTGGCTGCTGCCCTCGTTCGCGGTGCTGGCGCACGCACGCCGGCTGCGGACCGCGGCCGCCCTGTACGCGGTGCTGTGCACCAGCGTGGTGTGGCTGTGGTTCGACGACGCGTCCGGGATCGACGGCTTCCTCGGCAGCAACACCTACACATGGATCACCCTCGGCCTGCTCCTCGGGCTGCCGGTCGGTCAGTCCCGCTCCGGCCGTCTGCCCAGCAGCCGCAGCGCCAGCGCGACCGCCGCGCCCGTCCCCAGACCGACGGCGCCCGCCAGCGTCCCCGCCTCCGGCCAGTCGGACGGGTCTTCGTCCTCCTTGCGGGGGCCGTCGTCGGCAGCGCGGTGGGACCGGAGCGCGCCACGCCGGAGCCCTCGGGCAGCAGCGAGCCGACCGGCGCGACCCGCCCGGCGGCGTCGAAGCCCCAGTCGAGCAGCGAGCGGGCCTCCTCGTAGACCGTGAGCCCGCCACCCTCCTGAGGGTTCATCACCGTCACCACGAGGGTGCGCCCGCCGTGGCGGGCCGCGGCCACGAGGGTGTTCCCCGCGTTGCTGGTGTAGCCGTTCTTGATGCCGATCAGCCCCGGGTAGCGTTCGACGCCGTCGGCGCCGGTCAGCAGCCGGTTGGTGTTGCGGATCCCGTATGACGCGCCGTCGCCGGGGAACGTCGACTCCGCCAGGGAGCAGTACCGGGCGAAGTCCGGATTGTGCAGCCCGGCCCTGCCGAACACCGCGAGGTCGTACGCCGACGACACCTGCCCGGGGGCGTCGTAGCCGTCCGGCGAGACCACCTGGGTGTCGAAGGCGCCCAGCTGCCGGGCCTTGGCCTGCATCCGTCGGACCGTTGTCTCCACGCCGCCGTTGAGGGCGGCCAGCACATGCACCGCGTCGTTGCCGGAGTGCAGGAAGACCCCCTTCCACAGGTCGCTCACCCGGTAGGTGAGGCCCTCCTTGACCCCGACGAGGCTGCTGCCGGGCCCGATGCCCGCCAGCTCTCGCTCCCTGACGGTGTGCCGAGTGCCCGCGGGCAGCGCCGGCAGCACGGTGAGCGCGAACAGGGTCTTGAGGGTGCTCGCGGGCGGCAGCGGACGGTGCGCGTCGTGCGCGGCGAGCACGTCACCGGTGTCGGCGTCGGCCACCAGCCACGACAGCGCCGACACATACGGCACCTCGGGGGCTCCCGTGCGCGGCCGCACCTGGGTGCCGGGCCCGTACAGGAGCGGCGACTGAGACGAGACGGGCCCGGGAGTGCCGGAGCCGGTGCCCGTCAGGGCGGCGGCGGGCAGCGGCGCGAGGGCCGACATGCCGACCGCGCCGAGAGCGCAGCAGGAGAGGAGGGCGCGAGAGGAGAATCCGATGCTCATACCGGACACCGTAGGAACGGTGAGCACGCCTCCGCCCGGTCGGCGTGAGCCGAGTGGGGGGATCGTGCACCCGGATGCCTGACGCCGGAGCGCGTCCGGCCGGACAGATCAGCCGGCCGGCAGTGTGGGCTGGACCTGGCGCAGGAACGCCGCGTTGTCGGGCGTCGCCCGCAACCGCGCCAGCAGGGTCTCCACGGCGGGCTGCCCCTGTGACTGCAGAGCGCGCCGCAGTCCTCGCACGGTCGCCAACTCGCCCGGGCCGAGCAGGAGTTCCTCACGCCGGGTGCCGGACGCGGCGACGTCGACGGCCGGGTGGATGCGGCGGGCGGCCAGGGTGCGGTCCAGGCGCAGCTCCATGTTGCCGGTGCTCTTCAGCTCCTCGAAGAAGAACTCGTCGGCCCGGGAGCCGGTCTCGACCAGGGCGGTGGCCAGGATGGTGAGTGAGCCGCCCTCCTCGGCCAGACGGGCGGCGCCGAAGAAGCGCTTCGGGCCGTGCAGAGCGGACGCGTCGACGCCGCCGCTGAGAGTGCGGCCACCGGAGGAGGCCGCGTTGTTGTGGGCCCGGCACAGCCGGGTCAGCGAGTCCAGCAGGACGACGACGTCCTGACCCTGCTCGACCAGTCGCTTGGCGCGCTCGACGACCATTTCCGCGAGCGCGATGTGCTGCTTCGGTGTGCGGTCGAACGTGGAGGCGTACACCTCACCCCGCACCGAGCGCCGCATGTCGGTGACCTCCTCGGGCCGCTCGTCGAGCAGCACCACCATCAGACGGCACTCGGGGTGGTTGCCGGCGACGGCCGCGGCGATCTGCTGGAGCAGGACGGTCTTGCCGGTCTTGGGCGGGGCGACGATCAGCCCGCGCTGGCCCTTGCCGACGGGTGAGAGAAGGTCCATCACGCGTCCGCCCAGGCCCGACGCCGGGTGCTCGAGCCGCAGCCGCTCGCGCGGGTGCAGCGGGGTGAGGTCGCGGAAGTGCGGACGGCCGCGTAGTTCCTCCGGGGGCCGGCCGTCGACCAGCTCGACCTCGGTGAGGGAGCGTCCGGTACGGGTGCCGGCGAGGCTGTCGCCCTTGCGCAGCCCGTGACGGCGGATCAGTGCGGGCAGTACGGGGAGGTCGGCGGGTGAGGCGAGGCAGCCTTCGGCACGCAGATGCCCCTTCCCGCCGGCGTCGATGTCGAGGACTCCGGTGACGGTCTGAGGCGTTCGCTCCTGCTGGATCGGGGGGTGTTCGAGTGTGGTGGTCATGGACGGCCTTTCAGGAACGGGAGGAAGGAGGAAGGGAAGGGGAGAGGGGCCGGGAGGCGGCAGGATCACGCCTCGCAACGTCGAGGAACAGCACCTCGGGTACGCCGTACGACGCACTGCCTGACGAGGTGGTGTCGGAAAGCCGATGCGCCGGTCGGCAACGACGGGCGGAACGGCGAACGGGGAGAAACAGGCACCGGCGCCCCGGACGGGGCGTACACAAGTGCTCACCGCACTTTAGCACTCGGCGGTTCTGCCGGGGAGAACACGGACGGGACGCGGTCTGTTCCGCGCTCAGGTGACATCCGTGTCGTCCTGCGGAAAACCGTACCGCCCGAGCAGCCGGACGAAGCAGGCCGCGGTCACGATCCGCCACTGCTCCAGCCCGGAGGCGGTGCGCACGAAGCACACCACCTGTTCGTGGCCGCCCGGCCCGACCGGCTGCACCAGGCGGCCGGACGGCCGTAGCTGCGCTACCAGCGGCTCGGGCACTTCCGGGAACGCGGCCGAGACGATCACCGCGTCGTACGGGGCGCGGTCGGGCACACCGCCGCTGCCGTCACCGACCCGCAACTCCACGTTCCGCACGCCCTGCCCGGCCAGGTTGCCGCGCGCCTGCCGGGCGATGTCCGGCCGCATCTCGACGCTGACCACGTCGCCGGCCATCCGGGCGAGCAGCGCGGTCTGGAAGCCGAGTCCGGTCCCGACCTCGAGGACGTGCTCGCTTCCGCTCAGCTCAAGGCTCTCGATCATCACGGCGGACAGCGACGGCTGTGTGGTGACCTGCCCCTGCCCGATCGGAACGGGGGTGTCCCGGTAGGCGGCGGCCGCCTGAGCGGCGGGGACGAACCGGGCCCGGGGCGTCGTCCGCACGGCCTCCAGCAGACGCTCGTCCCTGATCCCGGCGGATCGGAGAGCCCGTACGAGATCTTCGGGGCTGCCGGGTACGGAGTGCACGGAGCTCACCTCACCCTCGCTGCCAGCGTATACCTGCGCTCCGAACCCCGATGCGCTGTTCTCGGCCCTGCGCGGCCCATCGCCGGACGCCCGGCTCCTCTACCCGCCGAGTTCGAAGATGCCGTAGCCGAATCCCCGGGCCGTGATCGTCCCGCCCGCCGACTCCACCCCCGACACCTCCAGCGCGCGACCGGTGGCGGAGTATCCGTAACTCGCCTCGCTGCTGCGCGGGTTGACGACCACCAGAAAGCGGCCGCCCCGGACGTACACGAACGGGTATCCGGTGTGCAGCACCTCCACCGCACCGCGCGGGCCGAACTCCGGTGTGGTCCTGCGCAGGGCGATCAGCCGGCGTACGAGATGCAGCAGCGAGGCCTCGTCGGCGCGCTGCGCGGCCACTGTCGGGCGGTCGGGGTGGGGGTCCAGAGGGAGGTAGAGGCGGTCCTCGGGCGCTGTGGAGAAGCCGGCGTTCGGGCCCTCGTCCCACTGCATCGGGGTGCGGGAGCCCGCCCGGTTGTAGCGGGGGCCGAGGACGCTGCCCTCCTTGTCGGGCAGGCTGTCGACGTAGCGCATGCCGATCTCGTCGCCATAGTAGATCGCCGGCAGTGTCGGCCAGGTCAGCTGGAACGCGAAGGCCGCCGGGAGCTGCTCGGCCGTGCGCGGGCCGCAGTTCAGCCGGGAGAAGTCGTGGTTGGCGGTCGGCAGCGAGACGAAGCCGGAGCCCGCCAGTGCGGTCGTCGCCTTGTCGTACGCCTCCACGAACGGGCGCGCGGAGCCCCTGCCGCTCGGGTCGAAGAAGCAGTCCAGCGGGTCCCAGGCCGCGTTCACCGTGCCTTCGCCGTTGCTCCACAGGGACCGCAGCGGCAGACCGTTCGTGGGGCCGCCGAAGTGCAGGAAGAAGTCCGTGTGGAAGCCCGCCGGGACGGACACCTCCGGATCGCCCCACTCCGACAGCAGCACCGCCTCCGGGTGCGCCCGGTCCAGCCAGTGGCGCAACTCGGTCCAGATCGCGGCCGTCTCCGTCTTGTCCGGGTCGTCCTTGACGAGGGACGCGGCCATGTCGACGCGGAAACCGGAGATGCCGAACCCCAGCCAGTGGTCCATGATCTCGCGCAGTGCGGCCCGGTTGGCTCGCGGGCCCTCCGCGTCGACCGGCTGCCGCCAGGGCTCGGCCGGATTCTGCCGCGCGTAGCCGAAGTTGAGGGCGGGCTGGCTGTCGAAGAAGTTCGGCAGATAGGAGCCGGGACGGGTGCCGGGGGAGGGGACGAAACCCTCGGGACGGCCCTCGGGGGCCCAGATGTACCGGTGGTCGTCCGGGTCGTCCGCCGAGGCCCGGAACCACGGGTGCGCGTCGGAGGTGTGTCCGGCGACGAGGTCGAGGAGGATGCGGATGCCGCGGCGGCCCGCCTCGTCGACGAGCGCGGCGAGATCGTCGGCGGAGCCGTAGCGGGGCGCGACCGTCAGGTAGTCCGCGACGTCGTAGCCGGCGTCGCGGAACGGGGAGACGAAACAAGGGTTGAGCCACACGGTGTTCACGCCCAGCCACGCGAGATGGTCCAGGCGCTCGGTGATCCCTTGGAAGTCACCGATGCCGTCGCCGTTCGAGTCGGCGAACGACTGCGGGTAGATCTGGTAGAAGACGGCGTCGGCCAGCCAGGCGGGGGCGGGACGGAACGAAGTCATGCACACGACCCTAGGCGAGCGGCGGGCGGACCCGCAGGCGTCGTCGGCCGTTGACCGAAGATGATGCGAATCGAACGGTCGTAGGTGAGCCCCTCCCCGGGGCGGCGCTGTCCTAAGCTGGTGCCGATGTTCTCCCCGCACGGTCCCACCATCCGCGAGCTGACCGTCCAGGCGCTGTCGTCGGTCGAGCGCGGCTACGACCTGCTCGCGCCCAAGTTCGACCACACGCCCTTCCGGACTCCGGACGCCGTCCTCGACGCCGTCCAAGGGGAGCTGAAGGGGATGGGGCCCTTCGCGCACGGACTCGACCTGTGCTGCGGTACGGGTGCGGGGACGGAGGTGCTGCGCACCGTCTGCCGCGAGAGCGTCACCGGCGTCGACTTCAGCGCGGGCATGCTGGCCGTCGCACGCGCACGGGTACGGTCCGACGGGCCGCCGCACGTCGCGTGGGTGCGTGGTGACGCCCGCGCCCTGCCGTTCGGCCCCGTCTTCGACCTGGCGGTGAGCTTCGGCGCGTTCGGCCACTTCCTGCCGCGCGAGCTGCCCGGCCTGTTCACCGAGGTGCACTCCGTGATGCGGCCCGGCGGACGGTTCGTGTTCCCCGTCGGCGCCCCGCCGTCCCCGGAGTCGCCCTGGTACTGGGCGCTGCTCGGCTTCGACGCCGCGATGCGGGTGCGCAACGCCCTGTGGCGGCCGCCGTTCGTCATGTACTACCGGACGTTCCGCTTCGGTGACGTCCGGCGCGAGCTGACCCGCGCCGGATTCACCGTGGAGCACCGGGCACTGACGGCCTTCGGCCACCGGCCCGACGGCAGCCCGTGCTGCCGGCTGATCGTGGCCACCCGGACCTGACCGGACCCGCGCCGGCCTCGGCCGGGTCTCCCTGGTTCGTCAGAAACGCGCCGGCAGCCAGCGCAGCTTGAGCCCCTGCTGGTGGGCGCCGCCGCCCTCGTGGTCGTTGAAGTCGTAGACCTCGATCGTCTTCTCCTCGTGCGCCCACGCGTTGAACGCGGCGAACACCGTCGACGGCGGACACGTCTGGTCCTCCAGCGCCGCCGAGAACAGCGCGGGCGCCCGGCCGCGCGCGGCGAAGTGCACGCCGTCGAAGTACGACAGGGTCCGCATCACCTGCTCGGTACGGCCGCGGTGCGTCTTGAGGTAGCTGCCGATCTCCCGGTACGGGTGGCGGTCCGTGAGCGTCGTCGCGCGGGGGAAGTCGCACAGGAACGGCACGTCCGGCGCGACGGCCGCCAGGTCCGGTACGAGACCGCCGACCGCGATCGTGATACCGCCGCCCTGGCTGCCGCCGACGGCCGCGGTACGGGAGGCGTCGGTCAGCGGATGCGCGCGGGCCGCCTCCACGGCGCGCACGCCGTCCGTGAACACCCGCCGGTAGTAGTAGCTTTCGGGGTCCTCGATCCCGCGCGTCATGAACCCGGGGACGGACGGCGCGCTGCCCACCGGGTCCGGCGTCTCACCCCCGCCCCATCCGCTCCCCTGGCCCCGCGTGTCCATCACGAAGTGCGCGAAACCCGCCGACGCCCACAGCAGATGCTCGTGCGGAAGGGCCCGTCCACCGCCGTAGCCGACGAACTCCACGACCGTCGGCAGCGGACCCTCCACGGAGACCGGCACGGTCAGCCAGCCCTTCACCGGGTGGCCGCCGAACCCGGCGAACGTCACGTCGTACACCTGGACCGTCCTCAGTCCCGTCTCGACGGGTTCGAAACGGGCGCCCAGGTCGTGCTCGCGGGCCTCCTGGAGCGTCTTCGTCCAGAACGCGTCGAAGTCCGCGGGCTCGACGGAAGCGCTGCGGTACTCGCGGAGTTCGTCCAGAGGCAGGTCGAACAGGGCCATGAAGGACCACCTTTGACGTCGGGTGCGGATGATCACACCGTACGGTGGCCGTCACGGACCCGCCAGACCTTCATCGGCCTCCCTGTGAGCGCGGTCAGGCCGTCCGACGCCCCCACTCGGGCCCGGTGCGGGCCCACTCGGCCTCCCATTCCGCCATGCGGTGCCGCTCGGCGACCCGCCTGGTCACGGCGCGGGCGAGGAGTACCGTCCCGGCCATTCCGCCCGCGGCCCACACACCGGCCGTCAGGGCGTGCTGCCACACCGCGCCGTCACCCGGCGGCGGGGCGACCCCGCGATCCCTGGAGTCCAGCCACACCGGCACCCGGTCGCCGCCGCGCGAACCCGCCGGGACCTCGGCGATCGTGGTCAGCGTGCCCTTGCCCGGCTCGCTCCAGCGCACCTTCGCCGGGTACAGGGGCTGCTTCCCGCCCTGAGTCGCGGGCGCGGCGGCCGGGGCGTCCTCGGCGAGCACCGCGGCCACCTGGTGGCGTTCGGCGCGCTGGGCCACCTGCGTGGCGCGCGCCCTGCTCGTACGCCCGCCAGCCCACGGCCGTGCCGACGAGCGGCGCCCCGACACACAGCAGCACGGCGACGATCAGCGCCGTCCACGCCTCGACGACATCGCAACGGCGGCGCAGCGGATTGCGCTTCCAGCGCCAGCCGCGCACCCGGGTTCGCATCTCGACCTCCTTGCCGCCATGCCCCGCCGACGGGTCGGTGCGAGGCGGGCGTCGCCACTCGGCGCACGGCCCGGCGTCCCTCCCGGGTCCGGGGCGGACCGTCCCCGACGGGACGTGTCCGACACGAAGCGGCTTGTGAAGCGGCTTTTTGTGCCCATTCTCCCTCTCGGGCGGGGTTCCCGGACCTGTGGCCACGAAACCTTGGCCCGCCACCTCGGCGACACCCAGCTCCCGGTGCGCCGGGACGCTCGCCGGGGCCGGTCATTGCAGGCGTATGAACTCTCCCGACGCCCGGGAATAGCCGCCCCGTGATCTTCCTTGCGTTGTAGTGGCCGGGACCGGTGGCTCCTGCGACGGGTGGTCCGGCGACAGCGAGGGAGAGTGAGGCAGGACATGCCCAAGGCGTACGCGTACACCCGCTACGGCGGTCCCGAGACGGAGACGTTCATCGACGTGGACCGGCCGGACCCCGGCCCCGGACAGCTCCTCGTCGCGGTGCGCGCGGCGGGCGTCAACCCCGTCGACTGGAAGGTGCGCTCGGGCTTCCGGCGCCCCGGCGACACCGGCACGCCCGAGTTCCCACTGGTGTTCGGCAGCGAGGCCGCCGGGATCGTCGAGGAGATCGGCGAGGGCGTGACCGGGTTCGCCGTCGGGGACGCGGTCTTCGGCAACACCGTGGCCGGCGGATACGCCGAATACGCGCTCCTGCCCGCGACGGTGACCGCGCACGTGCCGGGCGGCCTGTCCCTCACGGACGCAGCGGTCCTGCCGGTCGCCGCGGCCACCGCCTACGACGGCATCCGGCAGCTCGGCCTGCCCGCCGGTGCGACCCTGCTGGTCACCGGCGCGGGCGGGGGAGTCGGCGTCGCGGCCGTGCAGATCGCCCGTGCCTTCGGTCTGCGCGTCGTCGGCACGGCGAGCGAGGGCAAGAAGGACTTCGTCGAGCAGCTCGGCGCCGTCCACGTCGCTTCGGGCACGGATCTCGCCGCGCGGGTGCGGGCGGCCGCACCGGACGGCGTCGACGGCGTCTACGACCTGGTCGGCGGCGACGTGCTGGAGGAGACGGCGACCCTGCTGACCGACCGGGCCAAGCTGATCACCGCAGGGGCGGCCCCGGAGGACGTCGAGCGGCTGGGCGGCGCGCGGGTGGAGCGCGCCCGTACCGCCGCGGTGCTCGACGAGGTGGCGCGGCTGGTGGTGGCCGGCGACCTGAACCCGTATGTCACACGGACCTTCCCGCTCGAACAGGCCGGGGAGGCCCTGCGCCTGGTGGAGGACGGGCACGCCCGCGGCAAGGTCGTGATCGAGGTCGCCGCATGAGCGACCATGTGCTCGACAACCCGGCGCTCGCCTCGCTGACCGGCCCGCACGCCCACTTCGCGGAGCGCCGGGGCCGCGTCCTGCGTTACCCCGTCGACGTGTCGCCGTGGGTGGGCCTGCCGGAGGATCCGGACGCCGACGACTGGGCCGACCTGGCGGCGCTGGCGGGCCCCGGTGCACAGGCCCCGCTCCCCGGCTTCCGCGGGGAGGTCCCGGACGGCTGGGAGATCACCTTCACCCTCGACGGCGTGCAACTCGTCGACGACGGGATCGCCGCCGCGCCCGACCCGGAGGCCGTACGCCTCACTGCGGCCGACGTGCCCGAGATGCTGGACCTGGTGGCGCGCACGCGGCCCGGCCCGTTCCTGCCGCGCACCATCGAACTGGGCACCTACCTGGGCATCCGCCGCGGCGGGGCCCTGGTCGCCATGGCGGGCGAACGGTTGCACCCGCCCGGCTGGACCGAGATCAGCGCCGTGTGCACCGATCCGGCGTTCCGCGGTCAGGGCCTGGCCACCCGGCTGGTCCTGGCGGTCGCGCACGTCGTCCGCGAGCGTGGCGAGACCCCGTTCCTGCACACCGGCGCGGGCAACACGGGCGCCATCCGCCTCTACGAGTCCCTGGGCTTCCGCCTGCGCCGCACGACGAAGTTCCTGTCGGCACGGGTCCCTGAGCGGCTGGGGGACGAGCAGGTGGTGGGGATCTGACAGCAGGGCCACGGGGCGGGGCTCGCCGCAGGCGGGCCCTTCCCGTCGCCCGCCGTCAGCCGTCAGCCGGGGCGGGCGGCCCGACCGGTGGGGCGACGGCCGCTGCGTTGTAGCGCAGCAGGTAGGCGGCGAAGCGTTCCAGGTCCTGCTCCGGCCAGCCCGCGAGCCGCTCCCGGAACGCCTCCCGGCGGCTCTCCGTGACCTGGGCGAGGATCCGCGTGCCCGCCCGGGTCAACTGCAGCACCTGGACCCGGTGGTCGTCCGGATCCTGCCGCCGCTCGATGAGCCCGGCCCGCTCCAGCGCGGCCACCTGCCGGCTCACCGTGGACTTGTCCAGGGCGTAGTGCGCGGCCAGGTCGGTGGCCCGGCAGCCGCCGCTCTCCTCCAGGTGCCCGAGCAGCGTGTACGAGACCAGGGACAGCTCCGGGTGCATACGGCCGGCCGAGGCCCGGGCGCGCCGGGCGAACACCGTCATCTCGCGCTGAATGGTCTCGACGGCGGCTTCCGTCGCGGACGCGGCGGTGGCGCGCTCTGTCTGCACGGGACCTCCCTCGTCGCCCAGTTGTAGAATACAACTCGGCCGGCGGGTGGTCTTCGCGGCCGAAGGGGGATTCCGCGAACGTCCTTCCTGCTAGGGTGTCCGTCCTGGCCGCGGACCGTCCCGGCCGGTGTGGCCGAGGAGGTGAGTCCCATTACCGCTGTGTCGGCTCGGGTGCTCTCCCACCTCAGGACGGCGCGGACCACCGCCGCCGGCTGACCGCGAGTGCGCCCTTCGGTCCACCGGAAAGCTTTCTCCGCTCCATGCCACCACTGTCACGTTCCCACGTCGTCTCCGCGCTGCGTTCCGCCGGCTGTGTCTTCGCCGAGGACGAGGCGGAGTTGATCCTGTCCACCGCCCGCACCCTCGACGAGGCCGCCCGCATGGTCGACCGGCGCGTCGCCGGGCTTCCCCTGGAACACGTCCTGGGCTGGGCCGAGTTCCACGGACTGCGCATCGCGATGGAACCGGGCGTCTTCGTGCCCCGCCGCCGCACCGAGTTCCTCGTCGAACAGGCCCTCGCCGTCTCTCGCGGCGCCCGTCTCGTCGTGGACCTGTGCTGCGGCTCGGGGGCGGTCGGCGCGGCGCTGGCGGCCGGGCTCGACCGGCCCGAACTCCACGCCGCCGACATCGACCCGGCCGCCGTACGCTGCGCCCGCCGCAACGTCGCCGCGTACGGGGGCCGGGTCCATGAGGGCGACCTGTTCGCCGCCCTCCCGGACGAACTGCGCGGCCGTGTCGACGTCCTGACCGCCAACGTCCCCTACGTCCCCACGGACGAAGTCGCGCTGCTGCCGTCGGAGGCCCGCGACCACGAGCCCCTGACCGCTCTGGACGGCGGCTGCGACGGCCTGGAGGTGCTGCGCCGGGTCACCGCAGAGGCGTCCGCGTGGCTGGCACCCGGCGGCCGTCTGCTCGTCGAGACGAGCGAACGCCAAGTCCCCTCGGCTGTCGAGGCGTTCACCCACGGCGGCCTCGACGTCCGGCTCGCCGTCTCGGAGGAGCTGTACGCCAACGTGCTGATCGGCAACAGGCGCTAGCGACTCGCCTCGGGCGAGCGCAGGAAGTCCCGGACGATCGCGTCGAAGGCATCGGGCCGCTCCATGTTGGGGTAGTGCCCGGTGCCCTCCACGACCGTCGCCCGGCCGTGCGCGACGGTGCGGACCAGACGCTCGGCCATGCCGATGTGGTCGGGCGAGTCGATGCCGCCGTTGACGGCCAGCACGGGCACCTCGATCCTCGCGGCGCGGGCCCAGGTGTCGGTGACGCGGACCGAGTGGTCCGGCTCGTCGCCGGTGTGCTTGGTGATCGTCGCCCGGGCCATCTCCCGTACCCGCCGGTCGACTTCGGGGTCGACGTCCTCGGCCGTGCGCTGCGGGCCGTAAGTGAACCGTGCGAACGCGTCCACGAAGGCGTCGATGTCACCGGCGCCGAGCGCATGCCAGTACGCGGAGTTGACGGCCTGCGTCCACGGGTCCTGGAAGTCGGGCTCACTCGTGCCGACGCCGCTGACGACGAGGGCGCGCACGAGGTCCGGGTGCTCGAGAGCGGTGTCCACGGCGATCGCCCCGCCCATCGACAGCCCGACCAGGGTCGCGGGCCCGGTGCCGAGGTGGCGCAGCAGCGCGGCGAGATCGTCGGTGTGGCGGAACGGCCGGGTCGCGTTCGAGGACGCCCCGTGGCCGCGCGCGTCCGGGGCGATCACCCGGTGGGTCCGCGCGAACACCGGGATCTGGTCGTCCCACATCCGGTGGTCGAGGAAGCCGCCGTGCAGCAGCACCAGCGGCGCCCCCGCGCCCTCGTCGCGATACGCCAGCCTGCCGTCGCCGGTCTCGAACGTCTTCAGCGTCTCCATGGTCTCCGTCATGACAACCAAGGTGTCAATGTCCCGAGAGGTTGACAACTCAGGTGTCATAATTGCCGGTGTGACCGATCGGAACGCGCCACTCGCCCCGGATGTCCTCGCCCCCCGTCTCATGGAGGTCTTCGCCCTGGTGGGCCCGCTGTACCGGCGGGTGCAGCGCAAGGTGGAACAGGCCGAGGCGATCGAGGGCGTCTCCGTCGGCGTACGCGCCGTGCTCGCCCTGCTGCGCGACCACGGGCCCATGACCGTCCCGCAGATGGGGCGCGCGCAGGCGCTCAGCAGGCAGTTCGTGCAGCGGATGGTCAACGGGGCGGCGGCGCGCGGGCTGGTCGAGAGCATCCCGAACCCCGCCCACAAGCGCTCCTCGCTGCTCCGGCTCACCGGCGAGGGGGAGGCGGTGATCGACGCCGTAACGGCCCGCGAGTACACGCTGCTGCGGCAGGTGCGCGGCGACCTGACCGAGGCCGATCTGCAAGCGTGCCTGCGGGTGCTGACCCGGATGCTCGACCTCTTCGACGACGTCGACGTGGACTGAGGGCCGGCTCAGGACTGCCACCCGAAACCGCGGGGAACTGCCCATCAGGGTTTGTGCAACTAGTTGCACAAACCGGCCGCCGTCGTCTACAACAGACGGGACGACACGCCGCACGGAGGGCCCCATGAGCCGCTACCCGCACCTGCTGACCCCGCTCGACCTGGGCTTCACCACGCTGCCCAACCGCGTGCTCATGGGCTCGATGCACGTGGGCCTGGAGGAGGCCGAGCGCGGCTTCGAGCGCATGGCGGCGTTCTACGCCGAGCGGGCGCGCGGGGGAGTGGGGCTCATCGTCACCGGCGGTATCGCCCCCAACGAGGCCGGACGCCCGTACGAGGGCGGCGCCAAGCTCACCACCGACGCGGAGGCCGAACAGCACCGCGTCATCACCGACGCCGTGCACCGCGAGGGCGGGCGGATCGCGATGCAGATCCTCCACTTCGGCCGTTACGCCTACCACCGCGACCTCGTCGCGCCCAGCGCCCTCCAGGCGCCGATCAGCCCGTTCGTCCCGCACGCCCTCAGCGACGCCGAGGTCGAGCAGACCATCGACGACTACGCGCGCGCCGCCCGCCTGGCCCGGCAGGCCGGGTACGACGGCGTGGAGATCATGGGCTCCGAGGGCTACCTCATCAACGAGTTCATCGCGGCGGGGACCAACCGGCGCACCGACCGCTGGGGCGGCTCCTACGAGAACCGGATGCGCTTCCCGGTCGAGATCGTCCGCCGCGTCCGCGAGGCGGTCGGCGAGGACTTCATCGTCGTCTACCGGCTCTCCATGCTGGACCTCGTCCCCGGCGGCTCGTCCCTGGAGGAGGTCGTCACCCTCGCCAAGGCGGTCGAGGCCGCCGGAGCCACGATCATCAACACCGGCATCGGCTGGCACGAGGCCCGCATCCCCACCATCGCCACCTCCGTGCCGCGCGGCGCGTACGCCTGGGTGACCAAGAAGGTCATGGGGGCCGTCTCGCTGCCGCTGGTGACGACCAACCGCATCAACACCCCCGAGCTGGCCGAGCAGTTGATCGCCGAGGGATACGCCGACATGGTGTCCCTGGCCCGCCCGATGCTCGCCGACCCGGACTTCGTCGCCAAGGCCGCGGCCGGGCGGCCCGAGACCATCAACACCTGCATCGGCTGCAACCAGGCCTGCCTCGACCACACCTTCAGCGGGCAGATCACCTCCTGCCTGGTCAACCCGCGCGCCTGCCACGAGACCGAACTCGTCCTCGCCCCGACCCGGCTGCGCAAGCGCGTCGCCGTCGTCGGCGCCGGTCCCGCCGGACTGGCCTGTGCCGTCTCCGCCGCCGAGCGCGGCCACGACGTCACGCTCTACGAGGCGGCGGGCGAGATCGGGGGCCAGCTCAACGTGGCCCGCAAGGTGCCGGGCAAGCAGGAGTTCGACGAGACCCTGCGCTACTTCCGCACCCAGCTCGACCTGCACGGCGTGGACGTCCGGTTGAACACCCCTGTCGCCGCCGGTGACCTGTCCGGATACGACGAGATCGTCGTGGCGACCGGTGTCACCCCCCGCACCCCCGACATCCCCGGCGCCGACCACCCACGCGTCCTCGGCTACCTCGACGTGCTGCGGGACGGCGCGCCCGTCGGCGACCGCGTGGCGATCCTCGGCGCGGGCGGCATCGGGTTCGACGTCGCCGAGTACCTCACCGACGGCGGTGACAAGGCGAGCGAGGACCCGGCGACATACTTCCGCCACTGGGGCGTCGACATGGACTACCGGGCCCCCGGCGGCCTCGCCGCCCCCGAGCGGCCCGCCCCGCCGCGCACCGTCCACCTCCTCCAGCGCAAGACCTCCAAGGTCGGCGCCGGGCTCGGCAAGACCACCGGCTGGATCCACCGCACCGAGCTGAAGCACCGGGGCGTGACCATGGTGCCGGGCGTCGGATACGACCGGATCGACGACGCCGGGCTGCACATCACCGTGGACGGGGAGAGCCGCGTCCTGGAGGTCGACACGGTCGTCCTGTGCACCGGGCAGGAGCCGCGCCGCGACCTGTACGAGGAGCTTCTCGCCGCGGGCCGCACCCCGCACCTCATCGGCGGCGCCGACGTGGCTGCCGAGCTGGATGCCAAGCGTGCGATCAAGCAGGGCACGGAGCTGGCGGCGGCACTGTAGGAGCCGGAGCCGGTCCCTAGGATGAGGCCATGTCCCTCCCGCACGCGATCCTGACCGCCCTGCTGGAGAAGCCGTCGTCGGGGCTCGAACTGACCCGTCGGTTCGACCGCTCGATCGGCTACTTCTGGTCGGCCACCCATCAGCAGATCTACCGGGAGCTGGGACGCCTCGAGAGCGACGGCCTGATCCGCGCCCTGCCCGCCGAGCAGCCGGCCCGGGGGCAGAAGAAGTCGTACGAGGTCCTGCCGGCCGGCCGTGCCGAACTCGCCCGCTGGACGGCCGCCTCCCAGGACCCCAAGCCGCACCGGGACGTGCTGCTGCTGCGGCTGCGCGCCGCCGCCGTCGTCGGCACCGAGGGGATGGAGGCGGACCTGCGCCGCCATCTCGACCTGCACCGGCGTCAGTTGGCCGAGTACCGCGAGTTCGAGGAACGCGACTTCGGGCCCGGCCGTGACTCGGTGCGGGACCGCCTCCAGCACCTCGTGCTGCGGGCCGGCATCGACCTGGAGACCTTCTGGATCCAGTGGCTCACCCACGCCCTGGAGGAGTTCCAGGAGCTGTCCGCCCCCGAATAGCGGATCCGCCCGCACCCGGACAGCCCAACCGGGCCCCGCGGACGGGGGCGGTGTTGGCCCGGGCCCGTCCGGGCTACGTATGCTGGTGCCCTATGCGGCGTGAACTCGCTTGCCTTCCAGGGCAGTTCGTGCCGACGGCGCGGTCCGCTGTCGTCGCTGATCCCGCGCCGGCGAACGCGGCCGAGGGCCGGGGCCCCGATCCGCCCCGGCCCTCGGCCGCACCGTCCCGACGATTCGGGTGCCCCGTCACTCCTTCCGGTAGGAGTACGCCTCCCCGGCCGCCGCCTCCACCGCCGCCAGGTCCGCGCCCGTCGACGCCGTGACCATCGCGGCGACCGCGCCCTCGACGAACGGGGCGTCGACGGCCCGGGTGTTAGGCGGCAGCTCGTCGCCCTCCGCGAGCAGCGCCTTCACAGTGAGAACCGCGCTGCCCAGGTCCATCAGGATCGCGACTCCCGCACCCCGGTCGACGGAGGCCGCCGCGGCGGACACCAGCTCGGAGCTCGTTCCGAACCCGCCGTCCACCGTTCCGCCCGCCGCGGCGATGGGCGCGGTGGTCCCCCCGCCCGACAGCGCCTTCGCCAGCGTCGCCACCGACTCGGCGACCGCCGGGCTGTGCGAGACGAGCACGATCCCGACCAGGTTCTCCGTGCCGTCACTCACCGGAGGCCTCCACGAGAGCGGCGATCAGCAGGGCGGACGAGGTGGCGCCGGGATCCTGGTGCCCGATGCTGCGCTCACCCAGATAGCTCGCCCGGCCCTTGCGGGCCTGCAACGGGATCGTCGCCACGGCACCCTCCTCGGCGGCGGCCGCCGCCGCCCGGAAGGAGGTGGCGAGCGCGTCCACCGCGGGCACCAGGGCGTCGATCATGGTCTTGTCGCCGGGCGCGGCCCCGCCGAGCGCCATCACCGCGTCCACGCCCTCCCGTACGGCGTCCGTCAGCTGTTGCTCGGTCACCTCGGTGGCGTCCCCGAGGGCCTTGCCGGTGCGGCGCAGCAGCGTCCCGTACAGCGGGCCGGAGGCACCCCCGACCGTCGAGATCAGTTGACGGCCCG
This sequence comes from Streptomyces cynarae, assembly GCF_025642135.1. Taxonomy (NCBI): domain Bacteria; kingdom Bacillati; phylum Actinomycetota; class Actinomycetes; order Kitasatosporales; family Streptomycetaceae; genus Streptomyces; species Streptomyces cynarae. The sequence goes on from NZ_CP106793.1 coordinate 8,137,692, forward strand.
CGAGCTGGAGAATCGCACCGGGCGTGTCCGGCGCCTCCTTCTCCAGCGTGGCCGTGACCGCGCGGAAGCCGCGCTGCAGGTTGCTGCCGTGGTCGGCGTCGCCGATCGGCGAGTCGAGCGCGGTCAGCCGCTCGGCCTCGCGGTCGACGGACGCGGCGGCCGCCGTCATCCAACGGCGGAAGAAGTCGGCGTCGAGCACTGCATCTCCTTGCCTGATACGAACGTTGACCTCACTCGTCTGCCCCGCGTGCGGCCCGGGGGACAGGTCGCTCACAGGCCCCAGCGCAGCGCCGGCGTGCTCACCGGTGCGTCCCACAGCCGCAGCAGCTCCTCGTCGATCTGGCACAGGGTGACCGAGGCGCCGGCCATGTCGAGGGAGGTGACATAGTTGCCGACCAGAGTGCGGGCCACCGGGACGCCACGCTCGGACAGCACCCGCTGCACCTCCGCGTTGTAGCCGTACAGCTCCAGCAGTGGGGTGGCGCCCATGCCGTTGACCAGGACCAGCACCGGATTGCGGGGCTCCAGGTCGTCCAGGACGGCGTTCACCGAGAAGTCGGCGATCTCCCGGGCGGTCATCATCGGGCGCCGCTCGCGGCCCGGCTCGCCGTGGATGCCGATACCCAGCTCCAGCTCGCCGGGCGGCAGGTCGAAGGTGGGGGTCCCCTTGGCGGGCGTGGTGCAGGCGCTCAGGGCGACACCGAAGCTGCGGGAGTTCTCGTTGACCTGCCGGGCGATGGACTGCACCCGCTCCAGCGGCTGCCCCTCGTCGGCCGCCGCCCCCGCGATCTTCTCCACGAACAAGGTGGCGCCGGTGCCGCGCCGGCCCGCCGTGTAGAGGCTGTCGGTCACGGCGACGTCATCGTTGACCAGGACCTTCGCGACCTGGATGCCCTCGTCCTCGGCGAGCTCGGCCGCCATCTCGAAGTTCAGCACGTCGCCGGTGTAGTTCTTCACGATGAACAGGACACCGGCGCCGCTGTCCACGGCGGCCGCCGCCCGTACCATCTGGTCGGGCACCGGAGAGGTGAACACCTCGCCGGGGCAGGCCGCCGACAGCATGCCGGGGCCCACGAAGCCGCCGTGCAGCGGCTCGTGGCCCGAACCGCCGCCGGAGACGAGCGCGACCTTTCCGGCGACCGGGGCGTCACGCCGTACGATCACCCGGTTCTCCACATCGACGGCAAGCTCGGGGTGCGCGGCCGCCATGCCCCGCAGCGCGTCGGCGACCACCGTCTCCGGGACATTGATCAACATCTTCATGGGAGCCTCCTGCGTCCACTCGCTGTCGGCAGTATCGATGTTCGGGAGGCGGCGGTCACGTGTGCGGACGTTCTTCAGCGCGTCCGGCCTGCGGGAACTGTTTGGCATGAGCATGACTATTTACGCCGGCCGAATACCTCGAGAAGTGTGATCTGTCTTACCTTCTTCTCGCATTCCCGGACTGAATACGGACATTCCGGAACCCTCGCTGACCTGCGCAAAGTGCGAGTAAAAGAAATCCCCCTGGAAGGGTCAAATTTCAGGTGACGACCTTCTGTCGAACGGGTCTCCGTTCCTACCCTGAGCCGCCAATTGTGCGTTAATTCCCTGCTCAGATAGTGAGAGGCCCCTTGACATGGTGAACCTTGACCATGCAGCCCCCGACGCCACCCGCGACCGGACCGGTCTGCGGCGTGACGTCGGTCTGATCGGACTGATGTGGGCCTCGGTGGGGTCCATCATCGGCTCCGGCTGGCTCTACGGCGCCAAGAACGCCGTCATGACAGCCGGTCCCGCGGCGACCATCTCGTGGGTGATCGGCGCTGTCGCCATCGTCCTCCTCGCCCTCGTGCACGCCGAGCTCGGCGGCATGTTCCCGGTGGCGGGCGGTACGGCACGCTATCCGCACTACGCCTTCGGCGGCCTGGCGGGCATGTCCTTCGGCTGGTTCTCCTGGCTCCAGGCGGCGACCGTGGCGCCCATCGAGGTCGAGGCCATGATCGGCTACCTCGGCCACTGGCACTTCGCGCAGAGCTTCCAGCACGCCTCCGACGGCACCCTGACGGCCAGCGGTCTCGTCGTCGCCGTCTTCCTGATGGCCGTCTTCGTCGCCGTCAACTTCCTCGGCGTCAAGGTCCTCGCGCACACCAACAGCGCCGCCACCTGGTGGAAGATCGCCGTCCCGCTGGCCGCCATCTTCATCGTCGCGATCGGCAACTTCCACCCGGGCAACTTCACCTCGGAGGGCTTCGCCCCGATGGGCGCCAAGGGTGTGCTCGGCGCCATCAGCACCAGCGGCATCATCTTCGCCCTGCTGGGCTTCGAGCAGGCGATCCAGCTCGCCGGTGAGAGCCGCGACCCCAAGCGCGACCTGCCCCGCGCGACCCTCGGCTCCGTCGCGATCGGCGCGATCATCTACGTCCTGCTCCAGGTCGTGTTCATCGCCGCGCTGCCCCACAGCAGCTTCGCGCACGGCTGGGCGAAGCTCGCCTTCAAGGGCATCGAGGGCCCGTGGGCGGGCCTGGCCACGCTGGTCGGCCTCGGCTGGCTGGCCGTCGTGCTGTACATCGACGCGGTGATCTCCCCCGGCGGCACCGGCCTCATCTACACCACCGCCACCTCGCGTGTCTCCTTCGGTCTCTCCAAGAACGGCTACGCGCCCAAGCTGTTCGAGAAGGTCGATGCCCGCGGCGTGCCGTGGTTCGGCCTGATCCTCTCCTTCGTCACCGGCGTCATCTGCTTCCTGCCCTTCCCGAGCTGGCAGAAGCTGGTCGGTTTCATCACCTCGGCGAGCGTCCTGATGTACGCGGGCGCCCCGCTCGCCTACGGCGTCTTCACCGACAAGCTGCCGGACCGCGAGCGCCCCTACCGCCTGCCCGCCGGCAAGGTGATCGCCCCGCTGTCCTTCGTGGTGGCCAACCTGATCATCTTCTGGTCCGGCTGGGACATCCTCTGGCGGCTCGGCGTGGCGATCGTCCTCGGCTACGTGCTGCTCGGCGGCTACGCCCTCTACGCCAACAACAAGGGCCTGCCCGACGCGCCCCGGATGGACTTCAAGGCCGCCCAGTGGCTGCCGGTCTACCTGCTGGGCATGGGCCTGATCTCCTGGCAGGGCACCTTCGGCGGCCAGGGCAACCTCCCGCTGTGGTGGGACATCCTGGTCATCGCCGTCTTCTCCCTGGGCATCTACTTCTGGGCCCGCGCCGTCGCCCCGCGCCCGGAGGAGATCCAGCGCAGCATCGACGAGGTCGTGGTCGTGGACGTGCCCACGCACTGACCCCTCGGATTCCTGTGCAGCGAGGCGGGTGTCGTACCGGATCGCCGGTCCGGTACGACACCCGCCTCTCGTTTGCCCGGGGCGGCTGAGCCGCCGTGCGCGGCGGCGGCCTCACCCGTGATGACGCGTCAGCTCCGCTCCCCCCAGCATCGTCACCGGGGGCGTGCAGGTGAGACGGAAGCCGGTGAAGTCGGCCGTGAACGCGGCGTCGACCAGGTCGCGGGCGTGGATGCCCGCGAAGGCGCCCGTGAACCGCAGCCGGGAGCCGTGGTCGTCGGACAGCCGGCTGAAGTCGAGCGGCGGCCCGACCGGCGTGCGCGTGCCCGCCCGCACATACCAGAACCGGGCCTCGGCGCCGTCGACGGTGACGCCCAGCGTGACCGGGCCGCGCGCGTCCACGTCGACCAGGGCGACCTGCCGGAGGTCCTGCTCGTCCCGCTCCACCAGGCTGAGCACGGTACGGCCGGCCCCCCGCCACTGCTGGCCCCGCTGCGGTTCGCCGTCGGGCTCCGCCCAGGTCAGGTCGAGCGTCAGGTAGGACCGGGTGTCGTACCAGAGGACGAGGCCGGCGGCCTGGGTGAAGGTGCGCGGCGCCGCCTCCACCGTGACCTCGGCCTCCGCGCGGTGCTCGGTGACGCGCTGGGCGAGCAGGCTCTGCGCCCACAGCGACTCGGGCCCCTGACGGCCACGCAGCCGGATCCAGCCCGGACGGCCGGCGGTGTCGGCCCAGGACGGGTCCGGGTATCCGCGCAGGGTGCTCCAGGGCCAGGACAGCGGCTCGGGCCGCGCGATCGGCGGCGCCGGGTCGGAGCGCGTGGGGACGTCGACCTCGACCAGGGGGTGCGGGCCTCCCTGTCGCAGCCGGGGCCAGCCGTCCGTGTCCCAGGTCACGGCCTGGATCGCCGTCTCTCGGCCGAGGGTGCACCGGGGACCGTCCGGGGTCCGCAGCGGACGGGCCGCCAGATGGCTCATGACCCACGACCCGTCCGGCGTCTCGACCAACTCCGCGTGCCCCGCCTTCTGCAACGGCAGCGAGGGATCGTCCCGGCTCGTCAGCAGGGGAGCGTCGTCCAGTTCGTACGGGCCGGTGATGGTCCGCCCGCGCGCCACGCGCACCCCGTGCTGGAAGCCCGTGCCTCCCTCCGCGAGGACCAGGTAGTACCAGCCGTCGCGTCGCAGCAGCTTCGGACCCTCGATGAGCCGTTCGTGCTGAAGCAGCAGGTGCGTTTCACCGAGCGGGGCGAGGGTGGCTCGGTCCAGCTCCGTCAGGACGATCCCGGCGAAACGGTCCCCGCCCGGGCGGTGGTCGTTCTGGAGGTTGAGCAGCCACAGCCGGCCCCCGTCGTGGAAGAGCGCCGGGTCGAAGCCATGGCTCGCGACCCTGCGCGGCGCACTCCACTTCCCGTCCGCCTCGGTCGCCGTGGTGACGTACGTGTCCAGGTCGAAGTACGCCGTGCCGACCGAGCGGACGATCGTGTAGACCATCCAGAACCGTTCGCCGTCCCAGCTCAGCGACGGCGCCCAGACGCCCCCCGAGTCGGGGACCCCGGCCAGTGAGTCCCCGGGGACCGCACCCCGCACATGACCCGCGTACTCCCAGTGCGCCAGATCGCGCGACCGGTGGATCGGGATCGTCGGGAACCACTCGAACGAACTCGTGGCCACGTAGTACCAGTCGCCGACCCGGACCAGCGAGGGGTCCGGGGCGAAACCGCGGATCACGGGATTGCGCAGCACGGTCACTTGAGGGCTCCCAGAGTGACGCCGGTCCGCCAGTAGCGGCGCATCGCCACCATCATGATCGCCATCGGCACGATGGACAGCAGTGCACCGGTCAGCACGAGCCCCGTCAGGTCGATGCCGGACTCCATCCGCGTACCCGACCAGTTGTACAGGCCCAGGTTCAGGGTCCAGTTCTCCTTGCCGCGCAGCACGGTCAGCGGGAGGAAGAAGGCGTTCCAGGTGTTGACGAAGGCGAGCAGGAACACCGTCGCGCCGCCCGTCGTCATCATCCGCAGCACGATGCTGAAGAAGATCCGCAGCTCACCGGCGCCGTCGATGCGGGCCGCCTCCAACAGCTCGTAGGGGATCGTGGCTTCCGTGTACACCTTGGCCAGGTACACGCTGAACGGGTTGATCAGGCAGGGGATCAGCATCGCCCAGGGGGTGTCCACCAGGCCGATCGCCGAGAACAGCAGGTAGAGGGGGAGCGTGAGAAGCGCGATCGGGATCAGGAACGAGCCGACGACGCACGCGAAGACCACGTTCCGGCCGGGGAAGTCGAAGCGCGCCAGGCCGTAGCCCGTGGCGAGGGCGACCAGCGTGCCGCCGAGTGAACCGACGCCCGCATACAGGAACGAGTTCGCCGTCCAGCGCAGAAAGATGTGGTCCTGGTAGGTGAACACCTGGTGCAGGTTCTCCCACAGGTGCCAGCCGGAGAACCACAGGCCGTTGCTCTGGTACAGCGCGGTCCGGTTCTTGGTCGCGGCGACGAGCAGCCACCACACCGGGAACAGGCTGTAGACGCTGGCCAGGATCAGCCCGAGGAGGAGGAAGCGCTGGCCGCCCCGCCCGCGGGAGGCGGCGTCCGGACGGGTCAGGCGCCGGGCGCTGCGGACAGGGGGCCTCTCGGTGCGCTTGTCGGTCAGCACCATCAGTCGGCCTCCTTCGAGGTGAACCGGTAGAAGAGGAAGGAGGCGAGGCCCAGAATCAGGGCGAGCAGCACCGACAGTGCCGCGGCGTAGTGGTAGTTGCCGGAGTTGAACGCCTGGTTGTAGATGATCATGATCGGGGTGAAGCTGTCGCTGACCGTCTGCGGGGTGACGTTCCGGAACAGCGCGGGCTCGTTGAAGATCTGCAGCATCTGGATGATCGAGAGCAGACCGGTCAGGACCAGGGCCCCGCGCACGTACGGGATCTTGATGCTGCGCGCGATCCGGATCTCGGACGCGCCGTCGAGCCGGGCCGCCTCGAACAGTTCGCGGGGCACGCCCTGCAGCGCCGAGTAGATGATCACCATGTTGTAACCGATACCGTGCCAGGTCAGCAGGTTGCCGATGGACGGCCACACCATCGACGGCGCGAAGAAGTTCCAGTGGAAGCCGAAGAGCTCGCCGAGCGGGGTGAGTGGGCCGACGTCCGGGCTGTAGAGGTTGACCCACATGATCGCCGCGACCACGCCGGGGATCATGTACGGCACCAGCAGCAGGATCCGGAAGCGGCCGGCCACCCGTGAGGTGACCGCGTCCAGGAGCAGCGCCAGTACCAGGCTGATGAACAGCATCACCGGGATCTGGACGCAGGCGAAGAGCACCACCCGCAGGATGGAGCCCATGAACGCCGAGTCGCTCAGGCCCTTGGCGTAGTTGTCGAGCCCGTTGAACTCAGTGGTCGAGCCCCCGAGCCCGAGGCCGGACTGCTGCTCGCGGAACAGCGACTGGTAGACGGCGTACCCGATGGGGAGCAGGTACAGGAAGACGAAGCCGAGCTGGAAGGGCACCGTGAACGCGGCGCCCTTCCAGCGCATGGAGCGAATCATCGAGACTGCCTCAGCCCTTGACGCTGATACCGCGGGACTTCAGGTCATTGACGGTCCACTGCTGCATGTGCGCCAGCAGGTCGGTGACCTTCTCCTGCTTGTTGACCACCTTGGCCCAGCCCGCCTGCATCTCCGTGAACATCGCGGTCCAGTCCGGGCCGAAGGTCCAGTCGGTGGTGACGGTCTTCAGGCTGTCCTTCACGACCTGTTGGGCCGCCTGGTAGTTGTTGCCGAGCAGCTTCTGGGAGGTCGCCTCGGCGACGTACGAGTCACTGTCCGCCAGCGCCGGGAACACGCCGTTGCCGGTCTCCGGGCTCGCCATCGTCTTGACGGCGGTCTGGTCCGTGGACATCCACAGTGCCGCCTGGGCGGCCTGCTCCTGGTTCTTGCACTGCTTGGCCACCAGGGTCACGCTGCCGGTCAGGTTGGTGCCGGCCGGGGTCTTGGGCGCCTCGCCCTTGAACGTCGGCCAGGGGGACAGGGCCCACTTGCCGAAGGACTTGGTGAAGTTCGCGACCATGCCGGACTGCTGCCAGGTGGAGATCTGCCGGGTCGCGGTGCCGCCGGTGTCGTAGTTGCGCTGCACGGCCGCGTAGTCGGCGAACGACAGCTTGGAGTTCAGGTCGTTGTCGACGATGTCCTGGATCACCTGCGCGGCCTTCAGGCTCCCCGGGTCCTGGAAGTTCACCTTCCAGGAGTTGCCGTCGATGGAGTACCAGTGTGCCCCGGCCTGCATCGCGAGAACCTCGAGCGTGCTCGGGTCCTCACCGGCGAAGTTGGTGATCTTGATGCCGTGCTTCTTCAGCTCCTTGCCCGCAGCGATGAAGTCGTCCCAGGTCGCCGGGGGCTTGAGGCCGTACTTCTGGAAGATGTCGGTGCGGTAGATCGTGAAGTTCGGCGCCGAGCTCGTGGGAACGCCGTACATCTTGCCCTGCACCTGTGCGCTCGCCCAGGAGCCCGGGTTGAACTTGTCCTTGCTGGACTCGACGTACTGGGTGATGTCGGCGAGGGCGCCCTGCGACACCCAGCTGGTCACGTACTCGGCCGTGTTCTGCACCAGGCAGGGCGCGTTGCCCGCCTTCACCGCGTTGGTCAGCTGCTTCTGCATGGTCAGCTGGTCGGTGACCTTGGTGTACTTCAGCTTGATGTCCTTGTGCGAGGCGTTGAACGCCTTCACGACGGCCTCCTGGCCGTTGGCCCAGCCCCAGAAGTCGAGGGTGACGGGGCCGGAGGACTTCGACTTCGCGTCGTCGCCCGAGTCGGATCCGCCGCAGGCGGTGAGGAGACCTGTCAGCGCGATGCCCGCGACGGCGGCGTGGGCGAACCTTCTCCGGGAGCTGGTGAAGTTCATCTGACCGTGATCCTTCGGAATGTAGGCGTTCTCAGAACGAGAGGACGGCGGCTCGGTGTTGGCCAGGAACAGCGGCCGGGAAACCGTCGGCTCGCGGTTGCGGGGGGTCGGCCAAGCTGAAGCTGTAGTAAGCGGTTGCTGTGGACCGTAGGACGATTCCACGTCTCTAGCAAGAGGGCGGGCGGAAATTGTTACGGCCCGTTGTCCGGCACGTAAGCCGGAAGGGTGGGCTGGCCGTTGTGGTGCGGCGGGCATTCACGCAGGTCAGCGCAGTGCAAGCGTGCCTGCGTCGCCTCTTGTGCCGCGCGGTAAGCGTTCTCAGGGGCGGGCGGTTTCCGGGCTGTAACCGTTTACGAAACGTCGAACTGCGCGTGCCGCGTCACGACCGTCGCGGCGGCGGCTGCACGGAGCCGCGTACGACGACGTGCGTGCCCAGCACCAGGTGGTCGCCGTCGCTTCCCTTTCGGCGGCTCGTGCCGCTCTCGCGCCGGTCCGCCACCGCGCGCAGCGCGACGCGGCCCATCTCCTCGTACGGGACGTGCACGGTGGTCAGTTGGGGAGTGAGCTGGGAGGCGAGCGGGATGTCGTCGTAGCCGACGATGGAGACGTCCTCGGGCACACGGAGGCCCGCCGCGCGCAGCGCCTGCATGGCGCCCGCGGCCACCACGTCGGTTCCGGCGAGGACGGCGGTGAAGTCCGGCGTTTCGTGCAGGGCCGCCTCGACGGCCGTGTACCCGTGCTCGTCGTCGTACGGCCCGTGCCGCACCAGGCCCGGGTCGAACGGCACCCCGTACGCCTCGAAGGCCCGCTGGGCGCCCTTCAAGCGGCCCTGCGCCGTGGTGAGTTCGGCGGGTCCCGGCAGCACCAGGACGCGGCGGTGCCCGGCGGACAGCAGATGGCTCGCCATCGCGTAGGCCCCGCCCTCGTTGTCGTAGTCCACCGTCGTCGCCGGTACGTCGCCCTCCAGCGGCGGCCTGCCGACCAGCACCAGGTGCGAGCCGGCCGCGTCCAGGGAGCGCGCGAAGCGGGCCATCCTCAGCTGGTACTCCTCGAAGTCGTACGCCCCGCCGAGCAGCACCACCGCGGCGACGCCCTGCTGGCGCATGAGGTTGACCAGCGCGAGTTCCCGCTCGGGGTCGTCCCCCGTGGTGCCCACCAGTGACAGCCAGCCGCGCAGCGAGGCGGCGCCCTCGACGCCCTTGGCGACGTGTGCGAACGCGGCGCCCGTGATGTTGTTCAGCAGGATCGCCACGGTCGGTGTGCCGCCGCCGGCCAGGGAGCGGGCGTGGGCGTTGGTGACGTAGTCCAGGTCCCGCACGACCTTCATCACCCGGCGGCGCAGCTCGTCGGAGACGGGGTAGTTGCCCGACAGGACGCGCGACACGCTGGCGACCGACACGCCCGCCCGTTCCGCCACGTCGCGGATGGTGGCCCGTCCGGCCTCGGCCGACGCCTTGCGCTGACTCACCGTAGCGACTCCTTCACGGTAGGGACCTTCTCGTCCGACGAGCCGGGATCCCGCCCTCCCCCGGTGTCGAAACCGTATCCCATCGTTACTCCCCGCCGGACCGGGTTGTGGACGGGCCGGTCACGCGACACGGGCCAGATCGGCACGGTGCACCTCATGGGCCAGTGGCAGGCCTGCGACCAGGCGCTCGACCTCCGTCACGACGACAAGGCCGAGACGTTCCAGCTCGTTGCCGAGCGAGCCCGCGATGTGCGGGGTGAGGAAGACATTGGGGAGCCCGTACAACGGGGAGCCGGCGGGCAGCGGCTCGGGCTCCGTGACGTCCAGGACCGCGCTCAGACGGCCGGAGACCAACTCGTCGGTCAGGGCGTTCTGGTCGACCAGCGCGCCCCGGGAGGTGTTGATCAGCACGCCGCCGTCCCGGATGAGGGCGAGCCGGTCGCGGCTGAGCATGCGCTGGGTCTCGGGGATGTCGGGGGCGTGCAGGCTGACGATGTCGCTGCGACGCAGCAGTTCGTCCAGCGGCAGTGACTGGGCACCGAGCGCCTCCGCCTCGTCGGCCGTCACGTAGGGGTCGTAGAGGAAGATCCTGAAGTCGAACGGGCGCAGCAGCTCCAGGAGCCGGCGGCCCACCCGCGATGCGCCGATGACGCCGATCCGGCGGCCGAGGTTCCCGATGCCCGACGTCTCTGCGGGGGAGGGGTAGGCGTGCGTGTGCCGGAACCGCTCCCGGTGCCCGAAGGCGTCCTTGCCCGCCAGCAGGATCATCGCGAGCGTGTACTCCGCGACCGGCAGCGCGTTGCCGGTCACCGCGCTGGAGACGGCGACACCGCGCCGCCACAGCGCTTCGCCGACCAGCGAGCGGACGGAGCCGGCGGCATGCAGCACCGCGCGCAGCTCTGGCACCGCCGTCAGGGTGCGAGCGTCCAGCTGGGGGCAGCCCCAGCCGGTGATCAGTACCTCGGCCCGGGCCAGCGCGGATGCGGCCGCCGGGTCGGTGAAGTCCCGTACGACGAGCGCGGTGTCGATGTCGACCGTCTTCTGCAACCGGGCCATGAGCGGCGGAGGGAACAGCAGGGGCAGGTGCACCGGATCCATGGCGAACACGGCCCTGGGGGGCTGGGCGCTGGGCATGTCTCTCCTGAAGCGTGTCGGTAACATTTTCTGAAAGCGCCTTCTACCGTAATTCCGCTGTGGAGTCACGGTCAATCGGTACGACGGGCCACCGGGGATGGGCGGCTTTCGGCTGCTTCCGCACGCAAATGCCCACGTCGCAGTGGGGGTTGGGGGTTAGGGCGGTCTCCGTCGGCGTGGTGTGAGTCGGTGCGGAGGGTGCGGGTAGGCCCGCAGGCGTGGGCCGTAACGGTTTCCGCCGCTCATCGGGGGTGTGGCGGTCGGTTGTCACCATCAGTCGCCGGCGATCCGGTGGGGGCTCGTGCCTACCGCCGGATCGGGAGCATCCGCTTCCGGATGGCCTCCACTCTGGGTAACAGGACTATCGGATTTCGCAAAAACCCAGCTCATCGGCCTTGTCGGGCCCGACGCCCGGCGGTCCGCGGCTCTGTTCGTGCACGTCTCGGCTGTTACACAGACTTTTCGAAAATCTGCGAAGCCCCTTGACGTGCCATCCGTCCCGGAAGAAGCTCTGCCCACTCGGTCGTAGCAACCGGTTGCTACCTGTTACTCGACCGAACTTCGCCTGCGTTCCCGCGGCAGAGCCCGTGCCGCGTTCCCCGAAGCAGAAGGTGAGGCGTTCATGCGCTCCCACGCCGGTGCTCCCCCCAGTCGCCGTCGCTTCCTCGCCCTGTCGGCCGGCGGCGCCGTGGCCGGTGCGGCGGCCCTCAGCGGATGTGCGCTGCAGGTGGCGGGCGCCGCGGACAGCGGGGGCGGCGGCGACTCGATCACGGTGATGGTCAACGAGGGCGACATCACCGATGACCAGATCAAGCAGGCGCAGAAGGAGCTCGGCATAAGGATCATCCGGGTCAAGTACGACGTCACCCGCCTGATCGCGATGCTCACCGCGGGCAGACCTCCGGAGCTGGTGCGCGGCGTCGGCGCCACGGACGCGCCGTACTTCGCCGCACGCGGCGTCGCCGAGAATCTGGACCCGTACTTCGCCAAGAGCACGGTCCTCGAGGTCGATGACCTCGACCCGGTGAACGACCTGTGGCGCTGGGACGGCAAGGCCCAGGGCAAGGGTCCCCGCTACGGCATGGCGAAGGACTTCTCCCAGGACTCCATGTACTGGTACAACACCGCCCTGTTCGACCAGAAGAGCGTCGCGTACCCGTCCGCCACGGAGCCCATCACCTACGAGGAGTGGCTGGAGAAGGCCGAACAGCTCACCCAGCGCAAGGGTGGTCAGACCAGGGTGTTCGGCGGCAGTTACAACGGCGTCGGCCTGACCGTCAACCTCGCGGCCCTCACGGCCGCCGCCGGCGGCAACCTGTTCACCGACGACTACGCGACCATCGACTTCTCCAGCCCGGAGGCCCGCAAGGCGCTCACCTGGTACGTGGACTACGCGAAGACGGGGGTCGGACCGAGCCTCATCAACCCGAACCCCGACACCTGGGACGGCCCCACCTACATGGCGAACCGCATGGCCATGAGCAACTCGGGCTACTGGCTGGGCGGCATGATCAACGGGGACGAGAAGGTGGCAAAGGTGTCCCGTCTCGCCCCCGCGCCCCGATTCGCCGGCGGCCCGCGCATCAGCGCCTGCCAGGCCGGTACCGGCTTCTGGATGCCGAAGAAGGCGCACAACAAGCAGGCGGCCTGGCGGGTCTTCGAATGGTTCTTCGGCCAGGGTCCGGCCAAGGACCGTGCGACCGGCGGCTGGGGCATCCCGACCTTGAGGTCCCTCCGCCCCCTGATGCCGCGTCAGAAGGACTATCAGAAGCAGGTCGTCGCGGTGCAGGAGGCCGAGCTGAAGCACTTCTCGGTCGTCTCCTTCACGCCCTACGCCAAGGTCGAGGCCCTGGACGCGGTCATCAACCTGATCATCCCCGCCGCGATGAGGGGCCAGATGTCCATCGGCACGCTGATCGACCGGCTCAACGACAAGACGAACGAAGAGATGAAGCGCGGAAAGGAGCTGGTGTCATGACGGCCGACCAGCTGGCCGCCGTCGCCGGGCGGCCCGGCCACGCCCGGGGCGCCGACCGCGCTCGGCCCGCGCGGCGGCAGACCTCCGTCGCAACGCGACAGCATCGCGCGTTCTACATGTTCACCGCGCCCTGGATCGCCGGATTCCTGCTGCTGACCATCGGCCCGATGGCGTTCGCGCTGTGGCTGAGCCTCACCACGTTCGACGGGATCTCCCCGAACTGGCACTGGATCGGCCTCGCCAACTACCGCGAGCTGCTGAGCGACTCGGTCACCTGGGGCGCCCTGGGCCGGACCGGACTGTTCGCGGTGACCTCCGTGCCCCTGTCGATCGTCGCGGGCCTCGCCCTCGCGGTCCTCGTCAACCGGCCCATCAAGGCCCGCGGCATCTTCCGCACCCTGCTGTACCTGCCGGCCGTCGTACCGCCGGTCGGCGCGGGCCTCATCTTCAAGCAGCTCTTCGACACGAACTCCGGCGCCACCAACGGTGTCCTCGACATCTTCGGCATCAACGCCGTCGCCTGGCTCAGCGACCCGTACGCCCGCTACGTGCTGCTGATGACCGTGCTGTGGGGCGCGGGCAACGTCATGATCATCTCGCTGGCCGGCCTCCAGGACATCCCTCGCGAACTCCACGAGGCCGCCCGGGTCGACGGCGCGAGCGCCTGGCGCACCTTCCGCAGCGTCACCGTGCCGCTGCTGTCGCCGGTGCTGCTCTTCCAGGCCGTGACGGGCGTGATCGCCTCCGTGCAGACCGTGATGCCGCTGCTGCTGGCGTCCCAGCCCCCGCCCGGGGGCGTCACGTCCGTCCCGCAGTCCAACTACCTGTACATGATGCACGTGTTCGCGGAGTACTTCGCCTACGGCCGTTTCGGCTACGCCTCCGCCCTGCTGTGGGTCCTGTTCGTGCTGATCCTGATCGTCACCGGACTCATCTTCAAGACCACGTCCGGCGTGGTGTTCTACAACGTCGACCCGGAGGCGAAGAAGTGACCACCCGGCTGCCCCGCCTCGCCCTGTACGCGGCGCTCGTCATCATCACCGGCCTGTTCCTCGGCCCGTTCGGCTGGCTGGTGATCACCGCCCTGAAGTCCACCTCGGAACTCGCGGCCTCGCCCGTGCACTGGTGGCCCCACGACCTCAAGTGGGGGAACTTCGCCGACGCGTTCACCAACATCGACTTCCTCGGCTACGCCCGCAACTCCCTCATCATCGCAACGATCTACGCGACGCTCGTCACGCTCAGCTCGGCATGGGTCGGCTTCGGTTTCGCACGCCTGTCCGCACCCGGCAAGAAGCAGATGTTCGGCGTGCTGCTCGGCACCATGATGCTGCCGCAGATGATCACGCTCTTCCCGACCTACCTGATCTTCGCGAAGCTCGGCATGGTCGACACGTACTGGCCCTGGGTGCTGTGGGGCCTGTCCGGCGCCCCGTTCCTCATCTTCCTGTTCCGGCAGTTCTTCGCCGGCATGCCCCGCGAACTGGAGGAGGCCGCGATCGTCGACGGCTGCGGCTGGAGCGGGATCTTCTGGCGGATCTTCCTGCCGCAGTCCTGGCCGGCGCTCGCGACCAGCTTCGTGATCGCCTTCACCTGGAGCTGGGGCGACTACATCGCTCCCATGCTCTTGCTGTCCAACGACCGTTCCACGCTCGCGGTCGCCATCTCCACGTCGTACGTCAACGCCCAGGGCCTGCCCGTCAACAACTGGATCGCGGCGGGCACCGTGATGTACGTCGTCCCCATCCTGCTGATCTTCCTGGTCGCTCAGCGCGGCTTCGTCACCGGGATGTCCACATCCGGCCTCAAGTGACGGCCCTCTTCTCCCCGTCTGTCTCTCATCTTCCCGCTCAGTTAAGGAATTTCTCCATGAACGACACCCAGGGCACCGGTATGACCCGGCGCACCGTTCTCCAGGCCGCGGGCGCCGCTGCCGCCGCGTACTCCCTGATCGGTGCCGCAGCCGGTACCGCGAGAGCCGATGACACGCCCGCATCGACCGACAAGCTGGTGATCTACCCCATCCCGAGCGGGGTCCCGACCAACCTGAGCTACTCCGTCAAGGCCCGTACCCCGGGCGGCGACTGGCAGACGGTGCCCGTCTACCGCGCGAGAGCGAAGCAGATCGACGCGAACACGGGCAGCGGTCCGGTGTTCAACTCCTCCGTCGCCATGTTCGACTTCCAGGGCACCGTGGAGGTCGCCGTCACGTCGGCCAAGGGCACGATCGGCAGCGCGCGGATCCGCCCGCTGTCGTACGACACCCAGTTCACGGTGGACGGCGCGACGATCAGCTTCACCCTCACCGAGCCGCGCAACCTCTCCATCGAGGTCGACGGCGACGTCTTCAACAACCTGCAACTGCACGCCAACCCGATCGAGACGCACGTCCCCGACCCCGGCGACGAGGACGTCATCTACTTCGGCCCCGGCCTGCACAAGACCACCAACAACGTACTGACCGTGCCCAGCGGCAAGACGGTCTACCTGGCCGGCGGTGCGGTGCTCACGTCGCAGGTGGCGTTCCAGAACGTGGAGAACGCCCGACTGCGGGGCCGCGGCGTGCTGTACAACTCCCCGAGCGGCGTGCTGGTCGAGTACTCGAAGAACATCGAGATCGACGGCGTGACGGTGCTCAACCCCAGCAGCGGCTACGCGATCACCGTGGGCCAGTCCCAGCAGGTCACCATCCACAACTTCCACGCCTACAGCCACGGCCAGTGGGGCGACGGCATCGACATCTTCTGCAGCCAGGACGTCCTGATCGACAACGTCTGGATGCGCAACGCCGACGACTGCATCGCGATCTACGCCCACCGCTGGAACTACTACGGCGACGTCCGAAACATCACCGTCCGCAACTCCATCCTCTGGGCGGACGTCGCGCACCCGATCAACGTCGGCACACACGGCAACACCGACAACCCGGAGACCATCGAGAACCTCGTCTTCAGCAACATCGACATCCTCGATCACCGCGAACCGCAGATGGACTACCAGGGCTGCATCGCGCTCAACCCCGGGGACAGCAACCTGGTGAAGAACGTCCGCGCCCAGGACATCCGGGTGGAGGACTTCCGCTGGGGCCAGCTCATCAACATGCGTGTCATGTTCAACAAGACGTACAACACCTCCGTCGGCCGCGGCATCGACGGCGTGTACATCAAGAACCTGGCGTACAACGGTACCCACGCCAACCCGGCCATCATGGTCGGCTACGACGCGGACCACGCCATCAACAACGTCACGTTCCAGAACCTGGTCATCAACGGCAAGTTCATCGGCAACGGGATGAAGAAGCCCGGCTGGTACAAGTTCACGGACATGATGCCGGCGTACGCCAACGAGCACGTGCTGAACATGCGGTTCCTGAACTCCACCGACGCCACGTCCACCAACGCGCCCCAGATCACCAGCCCGGCCCAGGCCGCGGGCACGAAGAACCAGGTCTTCAACTACCTGATCACGGCAAGCGAGCTACCGACGACGTTCAGCGCCGACGGGCTGCCGAAGGGACTGGACATCGACACCGGCACCGGCCTGATCTCCGGCGTCATGACGGACAACGTCGGCTCCTTCGACGTCACCGTGTCGGCCACCAACAGCGTGGGCACCGCGACCCAGACCGTCACGCTCACCGTGCAGCACGCGTGATGCGGCACCACTGATCCAGGAGACACCCCCGTGACCCCCGTGCTTCCCCTCAGCAGACGCTCGTTCCTCGGCGCCGCGGGGCTCGTGGTCGCCGCCGGAGGCGGACTGCTGTCCGCCTCCGCCTCGGCGGCCTGGGCCCAGGACGACACCACCACGCTCCGGGCCTTCACCCACCCCGGACTACTGCACAGCGCCGACGACCTGGCCCGCATGAAGGCCGCGGTCGCCGCCAGGGAATCCCCGATCTACGACGGGTTCCTCGCGCTCGCGGCCCACTCGCGCTCGAAGTCGACGTACACGATCCAGAACACCGGCCAGATCACCTCCTGGGGCCGTGGCCCCACCAACTTCCAGAACCAGGCCGTCGCCGACTCGGCCGCCGCCTACCAGCTCGCCCTCATGTGGCGCATCACCGGCAACCGCGCTTACGCCGACAAGGCCCGCGACATCCTCAACGTGTGGTCGGCCTCCCTGACGGCCGTCACCGGGGCCGACGGTCCGCTCGGCGCGGGTCTGCAGGCATTCAAGTTCGTCAACGCCGCCGAGCTGCTGCGGCACAGCGACTACGACGGCTGGGCGGACTCCGACATCGCCCGCTGCGAGGAGTCCTTCCTCACCGTCTGGTATCCCGCCGTCTCCGGCTACATGCTGTACGCCAACGGCAACTGGGACCTGACGTCGATTCAGTCCATCATGGCCATCGGCGTGTTCTGCGAGGAGCGGGCGCTCTTCGAGGACGCCCTGAGGTTCGCCGCCGCCGGCGCGGGCAACGGCAGCGTCCTGCACCGTATCGTCACCGACGCCGGCCAGGGCCAGGAGTCGGGCCGTGACCAGGGCCACGAACAGCTCGCGGTCGGCCTCATGGGCGACGCCGCCCAGGTCGCCTGGAACCAGGGCGTCGACCTGTGGGGCTTCGACGACAACCGCATCCTGGCGAACGCCGAGTACGCCGCCCGCTACAACCTCGGCGGCGACGTGCCCTTCGTCCCCGACCTGGACCGCACCGGCAAGTACATCAAGACGGCAGTCTCCGCCGTTTCCCGCGGCACCCTCCCGCCGATCTACGAGATGTACTACGCCCACTACACGGGCGTCCGCGGTCTCGACGCCCCGTACACCAGGGCGGCCGTCTTCCGCGGCACGGGCGGCGCCCGAGTCGTCGAGGGCAGCAACGACGACCTGCCCAGCTGGGGCACCCTCACCTACGCCGGCACGACGGCGCCCAACGCCACCGTCCCGGCCGCTCCGGCGGGCGTCACGGCGGTCGGCGGCGACAAGTCCGTCACCGTGACCTGGCTGCCGTCCGCGTGGGCCGACACGTACACGGTCCTGCGGGCCACCACCCCCGACGGCCCGTACGAGCAGATCGCGACCGGTGTCGACAAGGCGACGTACACCGACAGCGACGCGCGCGGAGGCCGCGTCCACTACTACGCCGTCACCGCCACCAACTCCCAGGGCGGCAGCGCGAGCTCGGCCTGGGCGGTGGCCGCCGCAGGACTCCCCGAGTCCTGGGCCACGCAGGACATCGGTGAGGTGAAGATCCCCGGTTCGGCCGTCTTCGACGGCGAGCGGTTCGTGCTGGAGGCGTCCGGCACCGCGGACACCTGCCGCCTGGCCCACCTGCCGCTGGCCGGCGACGGCACGATCACCGCGCGGGTGGTGTTCCCCCTCAGCTCCCAGTACTCCAAGATCGGCGTCACCCTGCGCGCCTCCCTGGACGCGGACGCGGCACACGCCTCGATGCTCATCCAGGGGCTGCCGCTGCACACCTGGAGCGGTGTGTGGACCGTGCGCACCCAGGACGGGGCCGGCATATCCGCCACCGGCAGCACGCCCGTGCCGCCCTCCCAGCAGCAGGCGATCACCTCCGGCGCCGGCTTCCCGATCTCCAACCTCGGCACGCTGCCCGAATCGGCGACCCCGCTCCAGGCCCCGTACGTCGAGGGCGCGGGCGACGGCTACCGGATGCGCATGCCCTACTGGGTACGGGTGACCCGCCGGGGCGACCGCTGCACCGGCGCGATCTCCCCGGACGGCATCCGCTGGACCGAAGTCGGCTCCACCGAGGTCGCGTTGGGGCACACCGCGTACGCGGGCCTGGCCCTCACCTCCTGCCTCGGCGTCGACCAGGACTACGCCGAGACCGGCGCCGGCGCCTTCGACAACGTCAGCGTCACCTCCCGCACCCGCGGCGAGGTCTGGTCCGTGCCGCGCCCCGCCCGCACCGCCACCGACCTGAGCGCCACCGCGGGCGCCGACGCGGTGGAGCTGGCCTGGACCGACCCGGACCTCGCGGGCCGCTACAAGGTGCTGCGGTCGACGCAGGCCGACGGACCGTACGAGACGATCGCGGTCTGCGTCGGACCGGTCGGCTTCGGCGCCCGTATCCGGTACGCGGACGCCACCGGCACGCCCGGCACGACGTACCACTACGTCGTCGCCAAGACGAACTGCGCCGGACGCGGCCCGCTGTCGGACCCGGCCACCGCGACGATGCCCACACCGTCGGTGCCCCAACTCACCTCCGCCACGGCGGCGTTCGCCAACAAGGGAGTGCCCTTCCGATTCCTGCTGCGGGCGTCGCACGAGCCCATCCGGTTCGCGGCGGACGGCCTGCCCGACGGGCTGAGCATCGACAAGCGCACCGGCCTGGTCTCCGGAACGCCGAACGAGACCGGCGATTTCACCGTCACCACCACCGCGGGCAACGCCGCCGGTGACACCACCGGCACCCTCACCCTCACGGTCGGCACCCCGCCGCCCGCGCCCTGGACTTACGGCGACCTCGGTGACGTCGTCCTCGACGACCGCGCCTTCGGCACCTTCGGCGTGGTCGCCATCCAGACCCCCGGCAGCACCGCCTACGAGGACGGGACCTTCGTGGTGCGGGGCGCCGGGACCGACCTCAACGCCAACAGCCAAGGAATGACGGGCCAGTTCGCACGACAGCCCGTCACCGGCGACTGCGAGGTGACCGCCCGGCTCGTCTCCCGCAGCGGAGCCACCGGCGACCGGGTCGGCCTGCTCATGGCCAAGTCCCTGTCGCCGTTCGACCAGGCGGCCGGGGCCATCGTCACCGGCGGCACCAGTGCGCAGCTCATGCTGCGCACGACCGTCGCCGGAAAGTCGACCTTCACGGGCAACGCGGCGGTCGCCGCTCCCTGCCTGCTGCGGCTGAAGCGCACCGGGACGAGCTTCACCGCGTCCGCCTCCACCGATGACGGCGCCACCTGGACCGCCATCGCCGCGGGAGACATCCCCGGCTTCGGTGACGCCCCCTACTACGTGGGCCTCGTGGTCTGCTCACGCAACCCCCTGGCCCTCGGCACCTCCCAGTTCGGCGAGGTGAGCATCACCACGACATAGATCCCCCCACGGATCGGAGATGCACGAATGAGCCGCAGAGATCTCCACCCAGCACCGGATTCCCCCCACACCGGGCCCAGTCGGCGGGGCGTGCTGCGCGCCGCCGGCGGGCTCGCCGCCGCGGGTCTGATCAGCGCCGCCACCATGCAGTCGGCGGGAGCCGCCCCGACCACCTGGGCCCACCCCGGCGCCCTGCACAACTCGGGCGACCTCAACCGCGCCAAGGTCAGGGTCGCCGCCGGCACGGACCCCTGGTACTCCGGCTGGCAGCGCCTGATCAACAACTCCCACTCCGCGTCCACCTGGACGCCCAACCCCCAGTCCATCGTCTACCGGGGTTCGGGATACCCCGAGAACTACGGGATCCTCTACAACGACATCGCCGCCGCCTACCAGAACGCGCTGAGATGGTGGGTCGCCGGCACCAGCGCCAACGCCGACTGCGCCGTCAGGATCTGCAACGCCTGGTCGAAAACCCTGACCTCGATCCAGGGCAACGCGGACCGGTTCCTCGCCGCCGGCATCTACGGCTGGCAGTTCGCCAACGTCGGCGAGCTGATGCGCGACTATCCGGGCTTCGACCTCGCCGGGTTCAAGAAGATGATGCTCAACGTCTTCTACCCGATGAACAACGACTTCCTGGTCCACCACAACGGCGCCTGCATCACGAACTACTGGGCCAACTGGGACCTGTGCAACATGGCGTCCATCCTCGCCACGGCGATCCTGTGCGAGGACGGCGCCAAGTACGACCAGGCCGTCAACTACTTCTACAACGGCGCCGGCAACGGCTCCATCGAGCACGCCGTCCCGTACCTGTACACGGACTCGGCCGGCTACGCCCTGGGCCAGTGGCAGGAGTCGGGCCGCGACCAGGGCCACACCATGATGGGCATGGGCCAGATGGGCGCCATCTGCGAGATGGCCTGGAACCAGGGCACGGACCTGTACAGCTACGACAGCAGGAGGTTCTTCAAGGCGGCCCAGTACGTCGCCAAGTACAACATCGGCCAGGACGTGCCGTACACCACCTACACCTGGGGCAGCGGCACGACCTGCAGCCAGCAGTCGCAGACGGTGATCAGCTCCGGGTCCCGCGGCCAGATCCGCCCGGTGTGGGCCATGCTCCACTTCCACTACAACCGGCGCCTGTACCTCGACGACAAGTACATCTCGGCGATGTACTACGACCTCGTCGCCCCCGAGGGCGGCGGCGGTGACTACGGCTCCACCAGCGGCGGCTACGACCAGCTCGGCTTCGGCACGCTGACGTACGCCAAGTAGCGCACCGCAGGGCCGCGCGGGCCCGTCGGCGTCGGACCGGCCGACGGGCCCGCGCGGAAAACAGGGCGGCTGGGGGTGCGGATGCGGGCCCTGTTCCCTAGCGTGGCAGGGGTCGAAGTCTCCCGCTGGAGGGATCTGTCATGGCCGTGCCCCGGATCGTGATCGTCGGCGGCGGGTTCGCCGGCATGGAGACCGCGCGGCGACTCGAGCGGATTCTGGGGCCCGCCGAGGCGCGCCTCAGGCTCGTCGCGCCCTACAGCCACCAGCTCTATCTGCCCCTGCTGCCGCACGTCGCGTCGGGAATCCTCACCCCGCAGTCGGTCGCGGTCCCGCTGCGCCGGCTGCTGCACCGTACGCTGCTCGTGCCCGGCCAGGCGGTCGGCGTCGATCCCTCCGCCAAGGCCGTGGTCGTGCGCAAGATCAACGGCGAGACGACCGTCGAGCACTACGACTACCTGGTGCTGACGCCCGGCAGCGTCACACGGCAGTTCGACATCCCCGGCGTGAACCAGCACGCGGTGGGCATGAAGACCCTCGCGGAGGCGGCCTGGGTACGGGACCACGTCATCTCCCAGCTCGACCTCGCCGCGGCCAGTTCCGACCCGGTCGAGCGCGAGACACGGCTGCAGTTCGTGGTCGTCGGCGGCGGCTACGCCGGTACCGAGACCGCCGCCTATCTGCACCACCTCACCACCGCCGCCGTGAAGCGCTGTCCGGGCCTGGACCCGTCCCTGCTGAAGTGGCACCTCGTCGACATCGCGCCCAAGCTCATGCCGGAACTCGGCGACCGGCTCGGCGCGAAGGCGCTCGCCATCCTGGAACGGCGAGGCCTGCACGTCTCACTCGGCGTCTCGGTCGCCGAGGCCACGGCGGACACCGTCACCCTCACCGACGGCCGCAAGCTGCGCTGCCACACCCTGATCTGGACCGCCGGCGTCGCCCCCAGCCCGCTGATCGCCACGCTGGACGCCAAGACCGACCGCGGTCGGCTGGTCGTCCGCGACGACCTGGCCGTGCCGGGCCTTGACGGCGTGTTCGCCCTCGGTGACGCCGCGGCGGTGCCCGACCTCGCCAAGGGCCCGGACGCCATCTGCCCGCCGACCGCCCAGCACGCCATGCGCCAGGGCTGGAGGGCCGCGAAGAACATCGCGGCGGCGCTGCGCGGCGCGCCGCCGAGCCCCTACCACCACCGAGACCTGGGGCTCGTCGTCGACCTCGGCGGCGTCCAGGCCGTGTCCAAGCCGGTCGGCGTGGAGCTGACCGGCCTGCCCGCACAGGTCGTCGCGCGCGGCTACCACCTGGGCGCCCTGCGCACGGTCCCGGCCCGCCTGCGCACGCTGACGAACTGGACGCTGAACGCGATGGCGGGCTACGACTTCGTCCGCACCGGCTTCCAGGGCGGGCGCCCGGCCACGCTCAAGGACTTCGAGCGGACCGACGCCTACCTCACGCCCGACCTGATCGCCTCGCACACGGCACCGAAGGCGGTCGACTGACGGTCGACCGACGTCGACTGACTGACGCGGGTCAGGCGCCGGTCGACGCGGCTCAGGTGCCGACCGGCACGGGTCAGGCGCGGTCGCCCTTCGGCTTGCCCCGCTGATCGGGTGTCCCGTGCGGCGGCGGGCTGATGGGCTCCGGCGAGGTCGCCGGGGACACCGGCGAGCCCCCACTGCTCCGGCTCGCCTCGGGACGCAGGCCCGCGGTGTCACCGGACGTCGGCTCGGCGCCCGCGCGCAACTGCTCCAGCCGGGCCGTGAGCAGCTCGGTCACCGGGACACGGCCCGCGTGCTCACGCTCGTGCGCGAGCAGCTGCTCCACCTCGTCCGCGTTCAGCGCGCGGATGCGGCTCTCCAGGCTGCCGAGCGGCAGCTCGTCGTAGTCGGGCAGCGGCAGGGTGCCGCGGCCGGGCTCAGCCATGAATCTTCACTTCCCTCTGTGCGACGGCCTGACGTGGGACGCGGCTCAGCGCGACCGGGCGGCCCGGGTACGCGAGCGGTTCTCCTTGCGGATCGCGTCCAGCAGCTCCGCCTTCGACATTCGGGACCGCCCGTCGATGCCCAGGCGCTGCGCGACGTGGTAGAGGTGCTCCTTCGAGGCGTTCTCGTCGATGCCCTCGCCGCTGCGCCCGCCCTGCTGCCGGGGCCGCGCCGAACGGGGGTCCGAGGGGCCCTTTCGGCCGCCCTCCTTGCGCTCCCAGTGGTCGCCGACCTTCTCGAAGGTGTGCTTGAGCGCGCCGTACGCCACCCGGTGCGCCCGCTCGCCCTCGCCGTAACTCTCGACCGCCGAGTCGTGCGCCTTGATCCAGGTGCGCTGCGCGTCCTGGGAGGAGCGCTCCAGCGTCGACGGCAGTTCCTGTCGTCCTGGCACGGATCCACCTCCTCGTCTCGTCGCTCTCTGTGCCCCACGAGTGCCCTGGGGCCCGCCGGGAAAACGGGTGCAGCTCCCGCGAACGCCGGTTTGACGGGGTCGCCACCGGCTACCCGCGCGGTGTGACAGCCACGACTTCGCACACGATTTCGCAGCAGGATCCCATTCGGTTTCTGGAGGATCGCTTCGCGTGCGCACAGGCGTGCACGGAGTGTGCGCGGGCGTGCGCCTTGCGCGCGAGCCTCGCCGAACCGGGCGGTACTCGGGGCCAGGAACGTCTGCGGCGCAAGGGCATCATGTGCGCGGAGGTCTGCGACGCGACCTGCCGCGTGCTGTCCGCGTACGGCAGTCAGGACGAGGACGACATCCGCGGCCAGGTGACCTGGTGCCGGGCGGTCTGCCTGGACACCGCGCACGTCTTCGACGCGGACCCGGGTGGCGAGGAGGCGGCGCGGGCCTGTCGCGAAGCCGCCCGGGCCTGTTCCGATTTCCTCCAGACACTGGGCTGACGGATCCGGACACCGGCTCGACGCTCTGGACGCCGCGCCAGGCATTCCCCTTCCTCGGCATTCCCAATTTCTGGAACAGGTTCTACGGTGTGCGCCGTCAGGACCGGCCACGGGGAGCCTGGAGGCGCCGTGCATCTCGACTACACGCCCGAGCAACAGCGGCTGCGCACCGAGCTGCGTGGGTACTTCGCGCGGCTGGTGCCAGAGGGCGCCTACGCCCGGCACAGCGACCCGGCGGCACAGAAGCGGTTCTACCGCGACACCATCCGCCGTCTGGGCAGTGACGGCTGGCTCGGCGTGGGCTGGCCGAAGGAGTACGGCGGGCGCGGGATGAGCGCAATGGAGCAGTTCATCTTCTTCGACGAGGCCGCCCAGGCGGGAGTGCCGCTGCCGCTGATGGCGCTCAACACGGTCGGTCCGACGCTCATGCGGTTCGGCACGGACGAGCAGAAGGAGTACTTCCTGCCGAGGATCCTCTCCGGGGAGATCGACTTCGCGATCGGCTACAGCGAGCCCGGCGCCGGGACCGACCTCGCGTCCCTGAAGACGCGCGCCGTCCGCGAGGGCGACAGGTACGTCGTCAACGGGCAGAAGAGCTGGACCACCAACGGCGACACCGCCGACTGGGTGTGGCTCGCCGTACGCACCGACCCCGAGGCCCCGCCGCACAAGGGCATCACCATGCTGCTCGTGCCGACCGGCGATCCCGGCTACTCCTGCACCCTCATCCGGACACTCGCCGGGCACGACACCA
The DNA here is from genome assembly GCF_025642135.1 of Streptomyces cynarae. Taxonomy (NCBI): domain Bacteria; kingdom Bacillati; phylum Actinomycetota; class Actinomycetes; order Kitasatosporales; family Streptomycetaceae; genus Streptomyces; species Streptomyces cynarae. The sequence goes on from NZ_CP106793.1 coordinate 8,162,360, forward strand.
CCGCGAGCTACTACGAGAACGTCCGTGTCCCCGTCTCCCGTCGTGTGGGCGAGGAGAACCACGGCTGGCGGCTGATCACCAACCAGCTCAACCACGAGCGCGTCACCCTCGCCGCCCACGGCACCATGGCCATCCGCGCCCTGCACGACGTGCAGCGCTGGGCCATGCAGACCAAGCTCACCGACGGCCGCCGGGTGATCGACCTGCCCTGGGTGCGCCGCCGCCTGGCCCTGACGCACACGAAGCTGGACGCGATGAAGCTGCTGAACTGGCAGATGGTGAGCGCGGTCGAGGAGGGCACGCTCACCCCGCAGGACGCCTCCGCGGTCAAGGTCTACGGCTCCGAGGCCCGCCGCGACGCCTACGCCTGGCTGATGGAGGTCGTGGCGGCCGCGGGGCCGCTGAAGGAGGGCCCGGCGGGCGCCGCGCTCCACGGCGAACTGGAGCGCGGCTACCGCTCGGCGGTGATCTTCACCTTCGGCGGCGGGAACAACGAGATCCAGCGGGAGATCATCTCCTGGATCGGCCTCGGCATGCCCCGGGTGCGCAGGTGACGGACTGTGTGACGAGGATTTTTAGTCGGCACAAAAGAGGGATGGCTGGCACCAAGATCACAGGTGTTGTCAGAGGTGCCGGCGCATCAACTCGATGCATGTGGATCGGGCCGCGTTCGATCGGTCCCGGGTTACGGGATTCCGAGGTTCATGCCGCTATCGGTGGTGACCGGTGGTTGCTGCCAGCCGAGGCTCATCTGCGCGCCGGCTTCCGCTCGTGCCGTGGCCACGAGGGTCGCGTAGGGGCCCGCAACGTTGACCGGGCCGCGGTGGAAACGGATCCGGTAGAACTCGCGCAGCACGGTGCGTTGAATCCGTTCATGGACTCTGTTGCGCCGTGGAGGCCGGGGCGGGATCTGGTGAGGGACGATCCTCCACTCGGCGACTCGCGCCTTGAACGCCTTGTGGGAGGTGAGCGCGGCGGTCCGTGACTCAGGGTGCCCCGGATGTGCGGCGCAGCACTCGTGCCCCCGCACGCCGACTGTTCGGCCTTCTTCGTCGAGTCGTACCAGGTTTCGCGGGAGACGCCGAGCACCTGGCAGATCGGTGACGTTACCGATCCTGGCGGCGTGCTCGATCAGCCGCACCGGCGGTCGTGCACCACGTCCCCGTGGGTCACGGAATGGCCTTCTTCTCTGCATCTCAGCGATCCGGAGAGTGCTTCCCGCGCCCTACCGCCTGAAACCGTGTCCTAACTGGTGAGGCGGACGAGGCGCTTGTAGCAGCGGAGCGCGGCGGCCAGTCTGAGAAAGGCCAGGTAGTTGCGGGAATCACGCTCGTAGCGGTGGGTGAGTCTGCGGTAGCCGGACAGCCACGACATCGTCTGCTCGATCACCCACCTGCGGCGGCCAAGGCGTTCGCTGGACTCAAGCCCTAACCCGTCCGGCACCAACCGCATGGCCAGATCCGTCATGCGCGAATCAACGAACGAGCACACCTAACGAGGACGACGTGGGCGCCCTTGAGTGCCGCGTGGTAGGCGGTGGACAGGCCGGTGAGGCCGCCGCCGATGACCACCAGGTCCGCCTGCTCGGGCAGGGGCTTGCCGGTCCGGTCGGGGAAGGCAGGAGCTGTGTCGAGCCAGTAGGGGATCTGCTTCATGACGTACGTCCTCGGGTCTGCCGGTAGTCCAGGGGGTGTTGTCCGGGTCCCGGCTTCAGCAGCCGAGCAGGGCCGGCAGGCCGGACAGGTCGGGCAGTTCGTCGAAGGGCTGGTAGTCGCCGCTGCCGCGGGCGCCGATGGAGCCGTTGTGGCCGTAGCGGTTGATCCACACGCGGCGAGCGAGGCCGAGGTCGCGGGTGGGGATGAGGTCGTACTCCCAGCCCTGGGCGACGTGGATGACCTGGGCGGGGTCGATGTCCATGGTCTGGAAGGCGTACTCGAAGGTCTGCCGGGACGGCTTGTACGCCTTGGCCTGCTGGGCGGTGATGACATGGTCGAACTCGACGCCCATGTTGGCCAGGTTCTGGGCGATGAGGTCGTCGTCCGTGTTGGAGATGATGGCGATCTCGTACCGGGACTTCAGCGCCCGCAGGGCGGCCGGGACCTCGGGGTGGGGGCCGAAGGTGGGCACGGCCGCGACCAGGGCCTCGCCGTCGGACTGCCGGTACTCCAGGCCGTGCAGACGCATCGCTATCTCCAGGCTGGCGGGCAGCAGCTCGCGGAAGGGGCGGTATGCCTCCAGGACGGCGTGGAACCGCATGATGCGGAAGTCGTCGAGGAACTCGTCGACGTTCAGACGGTCCAGGTCCAGCCGGTCGGCCAGGACTTTCAGGGTGGTGGGGCCGAGCTGGAAGTCGACCAGGGTGCCGTAGGCATCGAAGGTGACGATCTGGCGCATGATATTAAATCCCTTTCCGGGCATATGGGATATTCCGCTTACCGGGAGTCGCGATCTCGTCGAGTGCGGCCAGGTCGGCCGCATCGGAAGTTCAGGAGGCTGCCGAGGCGTTGGGGCGGCGACCTGTTTAGGGGGCCTGGGGGCCGAGGAGGTGCCCGAGGGGCCGCCGCTGGAGGACGAGCCCCCGGACACGACGGGGACGGCGAATGCTGATCAGGTAGTCGGCGGCAGCATCATTGCTGCTCCGATGCGATGAGCCTCTCTACGGCTTGAGGCGATGCGTCAGTGAAGCACTGCGGAGAATCCGGCGACAAGCGACGTGAGGCCGCGAGATCGACCGCGTATTTTGTGCCTGTGCACAACTTCCTGTCAGGGGCCGATGCAGTTCCGCTCGAACCGAATGGTCTCTGAGAGGCGCCGCGAGCGGCTCCGGACTGCGGCCGCTCGGCGCCGCTGCCCGGCGGCGTGACCGGGCTGTCGGCCGCCAAGCTGCCGTCCACATGAAGGGCATGCGGCCTCTGACCGACACGCTTTGGCTCCAGCTCTCCCGGTCGCGGCCCCGGCCGGTTGCCTCGCCCCGTCCAGCGATCGGTGGATCAGGACATCGTCGCCCGGAAGCGGGCGCCCGCGTCCGTCTCCAGCCAAGCCAGGGCGAGGACCAGCCGGGCGGCGTCGTTCGGTCGGGACAGCTTCAGCCCGGTCGCCTCTTCCGCAGCCTGCAGGCGATTGCCCACCGTGTTCCGGTGACGGTAGGTGCGTGCGGCCACCTCGGCGACCGAGCCCAGGTCGAAATACCAGCGCAGGGTCTCGACGATGCTGTCGCTGTCGCGCAGCTCGAGCAGTGGGCGCAGCACGCCGGTGGCCATCGCACCGGTGAGCTCCTCCTGCGCCGACATGATCGCCCCGATCCAGTGACCCTCCACGTGCCGCACTCCGGGCTGCGCGGAGCTGCGGATCGCGGCACGTGCGAACCGGATGCCGCGCGCCGTCAGCGCCAGGCCGGGGACTTCCGCGACGCCGCAGCGCCACGGGGCGAACGGCCGCAGCATGGCAAGCACGGCCTCTTCATCGCGCCGTCCGTGACCGATGATGCCGAGGAGCTCGTCGCCCATCCATCCGAAGTGACGTACCAGGCCGCCCCGACGCAGCGCATCGTCGACCTGGGACACAGCCGGGTCCCCGGTGGGAACGGATTCGACCACGACCACGGTCAGGGCGACGTTCTCGGAGAAGCCCAGCAACGTGGAGGCCTCGGCGACGGTGGAGGGATCCTGCTCCCCTTCCAGGACCAGGCGGCTGAAGGCGCGGTTGCGCACCTCCGTACGACGGCTCGCCAGGTCGCGCTCGGTGCGGCGGTAGGCGTCGACGACCTCGACGCTGTTGGCGTCCGTCGCCTCCCAGACACGGATCAACCCGTCGAGGAAGTCGGGATCGGCGCTGATGCCACGTGCCCGCCCCTCTGCGAGCACGGCCTCCCACAGGGTCCTGAGGTCCAGCTGGAAGGAGTGCATCAGCGCGGTCAGCGGAAACGCATGCTCCGCTCGCTCGCGTCCCACGTCCTCGGTGGCGCGCGAGACCGTCCGGGACACGGGACCGCCGGCCAGCCGGGTCAGGGCGAGTTCGAGGGTTCGTCGCATCCCCTCTCGTTTCTGGACCGGGTCCCAGTCCAACGACGCGTAGGCAGGCTCCTCGGCTTCCAGTCGTTCGAGAGCACGAGAGGTCAGTTCGTCGAGTCGTTCCTCGAGGAGCCGGCGCGCGATCGCCTGTACGGCGTCGTGGCGAGCCCCGCCCTGACGGCGCCCCGGGCCGCTCATGAGGACCGCCTCTCCCGACGACAGCCGTCACTGGACGGATCCGGGGCCGTCTCCGGGTAATGCCGCTGACATGCCGGTGGGGCTCCCTGGCAGTGATTGTGCACAGGCACAAAATACCGGGTCGATGTCGCGGCCTTCCGTCCCTTGTTGCCGGATTCTCCGCGGTGTTTCATCTGACGCATCACCTCGGGCCGGAGAGAGCTCGTGACATGACCACGCACTTGGAGCGGCTATGGCACTTCCGTAGGCACCTGACCCCCAGTCCGTCACCTTGAGTAGGCGCTGCTGAGGGTGCCGCGTTCCTCGGGTCAGTGTCAGCGGTTCGCCAGGCAGAGCGGGATCGAGATCACCCAGGACTCCCCCAGAGACCACGCCGAGCTCAAGGCGAGGGTCGATGACCATGAGGACACCGCCGGAGCCTGCCGAGGCGCTGCGCGGGGTGCTCGCCGCCAACGTCACCTGGGACGCCATGACCGCCGTCGCGTGAGCTGATGCCCCGTCTCGATGAGCACAACGCCTTTGACGGACGGACGGCCCACCTCGGAACCGATCGCCGACCAGGTGCTGGAGCGCGTCCTGGCCCGGCCCCTGCGGCCGTGGGAGCGGGGCATCGAGGGGAAGTACCAAACGGGGGAGTTCGCCCTGGACCTGTCGCTCGTCAACTTGGTCGAGGTCTGCGCAGCCCGCGAAGCGATCGAGACACAGCCGCGGCAGCTCTGCCCGCCGCCCCCGGGAACCGCAATCGATCGGACCGTCAGGGAACTGGCTGACAGCGTCGGGCAAAGGTCCGACACGGGTGGCGGCGGGGGACTGGCCACGACCTGAGCGTCGTGGCGCAGGCCCACGGTGAGTGATGAGCGACCTGACGACGAGAGAGAGAACGCACCAATGACCTCAGCGACCACCACCAGCCGGGACGGAACGACCATCCCCGGTCACACCGGCCAACTGCCGGGCCCGCTCCTCGATCACGTATTGCGGCAGTCCTTCGGACTCGAGGGATATGTCCAGCACCCACTGGGAGGGGAGGTCGACCAGAACGTCCGGATCACCGGCGATGACGGCATGCGCTACTTCGTACGGGTCACCCGCGCGGAGCCGGACTCGGCCGACGTTCTCTGGCAGAACTCGCTCCTCCAGCATCTGGCCTCCACCGTTCCCGACCTTCCGGTGCCACGGCTGGTCCCGACACGCGAGGGGAAGTTCCTTGCCGCCGTCGTCCACGAGGGCCGAACGCACGTGGTTCGCGTGATGAGCTGGATCGAGGGCCGGGTCCTGGCGGACCTCGACGACCACCCCGCGGCGCTTCTGCGTCAGCTGGGAGCAGCCGCCGGGCGGCTGAGCCTCGGACTCTCCAGCGTGGAGCCACCGGTGGGCTTGGAACCGCACGACTGGGACATGCGCCGGGCCGCTGAGATTGTCGAGGCGTCGCTGCACGCTGTACAGGACGCGGACCGGCGGGAGTCGGTGCGCACGATCATGGGCTGGTACGACGATCTCCTGCCGGCATGGGACCGACTGCCTCGGAGCGTCGTACACCAGGATCTCAATGACGCCAACGTCCTGGCCGACGCTGACGAGGACGGGGTGCTGCGGATCTCAGGCATCGTCGACGTGGGCGACTCGCTCTACAGTGTGCGCGCGGCAGAGGTGGCGATCGCGGCGGGCTACGCCATGGTCCGCAAGGCCGACCCGCTCGCTGCGGCGGCCGAAGTCGTGGCCGGCTTCCACTCGGTGCTCCCCCTCACGGCTGAGGAACTGGCGGCTGTCTATCCGTTGGCGGCCGCCCGGCTGTGCATGAACGCCGTGACGTGGACGCGCCGGGTCGCCGAGAGCGACACGCCGTACGGGCGGACCCGCATGCAACACACCTGGCCGGCGATCACGCAGGTGGCCGAGGTCTGCCCCGACGTCGCCGAGGCGACGTTCCGGGTCGCGTGTGGGCTCCCCCCGACGCGGGAGCAGCGGGGTTTGGAAGAGGTCTTGGCAGAGGCGGCCCGAGACGGTGCCCCGTACGCACCGGCCCCGCAGCTGCTCGACCTGCGACCGGCAAGTGATCTTTACGACGAAGTCGACTGGCACGACGCGAGGGCGGTGCGCGCGAGCATCGACGACGTCCTCGACGGACGACGGCGGCGGGGCTACGTGCCCCACCTCAGCGCATCGCTGCTCCTGGGGGGCCGGCGCCGCCCGGGAGCCGACGAGCCCGCGACGGTTCAGGTCGGCGGCTCGCTGATCCTGGCAGACGCCGAGGAGGTTGCCAGCCCGCTGTCCGGCGTCGTCGAAGCCAGCGGTTGCGCCGGGATGCCGTTGGTACTGCGACATGCGGTCGAGGGGCTGGAGTTCTGGACGTGCTGGTGGGGACTCGACGACACGCCGCCCGTCGCGGCGACAGTCCCGGCCGGGGCGCCGTTGGGACGCGCCGGCGCGAGCGAGGAGACGGACTTGCTCGGGTCCTGCGTCCAGGTACAGGTCCACCGCACCGCGCGGATGGCCACGTGGCCGCCGCCTCGTGTCGTGCCGCCTTCCGCACGGCAGGTGTGGAGCCACCTGTCACCCGACCCCGCCCGGCTCCTCGGGTTCACCGAGTCCTCCGCCGCGGCCCCCACCATCGACGACGTCGTCTCAGTGCGCCGTCGCCACATCGCTCGCTCCCAGCGCAACTACTACCGCAACCCGATGAACCTTGTGCGTGGGCGGGACGTGTGGTTCCACGACGAGGACGGCCTGGCCTATCTGGACTCGCTGAACAACGTCACCCACGTCGGCCATGCCGAGCCACGCGTGACGGCCGCCGCCACCCGACAGCTGCGCAAGCTCAACACCAACAGCCGTTTCGTCTACCCGCAGATCGCCAGTTACGTGCAGAAGCTGGTAGCCACCCTGCCCGACCCGCTCGAGGTCGTCTTCCTCGTCTGCACCGGCAGCGAGGCGAACGACCTGGCGCTGCGGATCGCCCGCCAGGTGACAGGTCGTCAGCACATCGTCAACATCGACGGCGCGTACCACGGAAACACCGGTGTGGTGACCGGGATCAGCCCGAACCGTTACAAGGGCCCCGGCGGCGCCGGTGCGCCCGCGACCACCCACGAGGTCGTCATCCCGGACCGCTACCGCAGTACCTACGGGTACGACGACGCGGACGCCGGAGTCAAGTACGCGCGCGACGCCGCGGCTGTCATCGAGCGGATCACGGCCGACGGCCGACCCCCGGCCGCCTTCATCGCCGAGTCCCTGATGGGATCGGGTGGGAACATCGTGTTCCCCGACGGCTACCTCGATGGCGTGTTCACTGCTGCAAGGCGAGCGGGTGCCCTGTGCATCTCCGACGAGGTCCAGGTCGGCGTCGGACGACTCGGGCCCTGGTGGGGGTTCGAGCTCCAGGGGGTGGTCCCGGACATCGTCACGATGGGCAAGCCGCTCGGGAACGGGCATCCCCTCGCGGCGGTGGTCACGACTCGGGAGATCGCCGACGCGTTCGACACGGGCATGAAGTACTTCAACACCTTCGGCGGCAACCCGGTCTCCTGCGCGATCGGCGAGGCCGTGCTCGACATCGTCGAGCAGGATGGTCTGAGGGAGAACGCCGTGAGCGTGGGCGGGTACTTCGCCCGGTCGCTGCGCGAGCTCCAGCAGCGCCAACCGCTCATCGGTGACGTGCGGGCAGAAGGGCTCTACCTCGGCGTCGAACTGGTCCGCAACCGCACCACCAAGATGCCGGCAACTGAGCAGGCCTTCATGGTCACCGAGCTCATGAAGGAGCGAGGTGTCATCGTCTTCCCCAATGGCGTGCACGACAACGTACTGAAGATCAAACCGCCCATGACCTTCCGCCGCGAGCACGTGGATCTCTACGTCGACGTGCTGGACGAGGTCCTGTCCCTGCCCGAGCTGCGCTCGGCCGTTCAGTCCTGAGACGGGCAACCGTCTACTGAGGCAGTGAACGAGAGTGGCCCGCGAAAGCGAGAAGTGCCCCGCGGGCCAGCTTCTCCGGCCAGGGCTTCAAGGTCTCGCCCGCCATGGGCGACATCGCCGCGGACCTCGCCCTTCAGGGCCGCACCTCCCAGCCGATCGACTTCATCACCACAAACGGCCGTACCGCGGCCTGAGCCCGAACGAGGAAAGCCATGACCCTGACCATCGGCCCGCTGCGTGCCGAGCCCGGCCAGAAGACCCGCGGGACCCTGCCCGCCGACCTCGGCACCACGACGGTGGACGTCCCCCTGATCCTCGTCAACGGCTCCCGTCCCGGCCCCAAGGTCGTCATCACAGGTGGCGTCCACGGCGGCGAGTTCATCCCCGTCGACGCCACCACCCGCCTGGCCGGGCTGCTGGAACCGGACGAGATCGCCGGCCGGCTGGTGATCTGCCCCGTGGCCAACCCCCCGGCCGTCTACGGCGGACGGCTCAACATCTCCCCGCTGGACGGCGTCAACATCAACCGCGTCTTCCCCGGCGACAAGGACGGCGGCCCCACCGACCGGATGGCGGCCTGGCTGTTCGAGAACCTGGTCGACGGCGCCGACGCCTACATCGACCTGCACAGCGGCGGCATCGACCAGCACCTGCTCGACTTCGTCGGCTACCGCCTGACCGGCGACGACGAGCTCGACGCGAAGAACAGGGGAATGGCCCACGCGGTCGGATACGAGCGGGTCATCTTCGGCACCAGCCCGGACGGCGGCAACAGCCACGCCGCGGCGAACCGGCAGGGCATCCCCGCGATCCTCGTCGAGACCGGTCAGCTCGGCGACCGCGACCCCGCCACCGTGCGCAGGCTGCTCGACGCCCTGTACCGGCTCCTGCACCATCTCGGAGTCGTTGAGGCGCCGCAGCACCTCGCACCGGTGACCGTGCAGCCGCGCGACTGGATGTGGACGGGCGAGGTCGAGTCTCCGGTCGCAGGCCTCTGGTACCCGGACGCGGTCACCGGCGACGAGGTGACCGAGGGACAGACCATCGGCCGCATCATCGACCCGGTCGACGGCGCCGAGCACAAGATCACCGCCATCGCCGCCGGAAAGATCATCTACAACATGAACGGGCTGTCCGTCCGCCCCGGCACGCACCTCGCCGCCATCGCCGCCCCGCACCACTGACGGGCCGCACGTCCGTCCACTGACCCCATCCCCCTACCCCGCCGAGATGGCCCCATTTCACTCCTTCCAGGAGACTTGTCTGGAAGTGCGAGTTCCGGTTTCTGGCCCCGCTATGGCGACGCACGCCTCATGACCTGCGCTGTACCAAAGTGCCAACTATTTCGCTGACTCTGCGGCTCCGGCTGCCGAAGCTACTTGGTATCAGTGCAGGTCGTGAACGTGGCCTGGTGTCAACTAGCGAGCCCGGTCACAGACGTGTGACCAGGGTGGTCCGCTCTCGCTTTCAGAGCTCACGGCACATCACTTCCGAGTAGGTCGCAGTCGAAGACGTGCAGGTTCCGGGAACGCCGACGCCCTGGGGCCGTGATGCTTACAGGGCGCCGTTCCGGGTGCAGGCGTCGAGGTCCACGGTGTCGTACCCGACACCGAACCGGGCGAACAGCAGCGGCGGGCGGAGGGCCCCTGCGAAGGTGCGCTCGGTGACGGCGGGTGCGGCGAACACGGCGTCCAGTCCGTCGACGTCCTCGACGGGCAGCTCATCGGTCAGGCGCGGGAGGTAGTGCCAGTCGACGCCTGCCTGCGCGAGGCCGGACAGGCGGATGTCGCCCCAGAGGTTGCACCCGTCGGCGTCCAGGAAGTCCAGCTGACGCCGGCCCGGAAGGTGCGGCGGCCCGTCACAGCACGGCCACCGGGTTGACCGGCGAGCCGGTGCCGCCCGGGACGTTCAGGGGCGCCACGACGGTCATGAACGTGTAGCGGCCGACGGCGGCACAGGCCGCGGAGAGCGCCTCCAGGTCGAGGTTGTCCAGCAGCGGCACGCCCATGGCCGTGATGGCGAGTGCGTGGACGGGGGAGGACACGCCCTCGACGGGAGAGGGACGCACGTCGCTGTCGCCGTCGCCGCCCAGCAGCGCGATGCCGCGCTCGGCGAGCAACGGCATGGCGTCCACATGGAACCCGGCGCCGGCGTCGTCGGGATTCCACGCGCCGAGTTCCCGGCGGCGACGGAAGTGACCGGAGCGCAGGAGGACGGCGTCGCTCTCACCGATGGTCACGCCCAGGGCCTGCTCGGCCGCCAGGACGTCCTCGGCGTGCACGGCCGTGCCGGGCTCCAGCCAGTCGCGGCCCAGCACGACGGGCATGTCGATCAGGACACCCCTGGTCACCAGCGGGCCGAGGGCGTCGACCGCACCGAACCAGGCCCCCTTGGAATCGACACACTCGCGCGCGTCGCGCCCGTCGTAGAGCTGCCCGCGGTAGGCGATGTGGGACAGCGCGTCCAGGTGGCTGATGCCCTTGCCGTGGTAGTCGGCGGCGATGAAGTCCTTGTGGCAGGTGGGCTCCGGGGGCTCGACGTCGCCCAGGTCCGTCATGTGGTGCAGGGCGGGATTGCCGTTGTCGGGGCCGGGGACCGTGTTCCACGGCAGGGCCATCGGGACGACGGTCCCGGTACGGACCAGGGCGGCCGCCTGCCGCACGTGGTCCGGGGTGACCCGGTTCCAGGCGCCGCGGTCGGCCGGGGTCCAGCGGCCCCAGGTGCGCAGCCGGTCGAAGAGGGCGTCGAACTCCGTACGGGTCACGGCGGGGCCGTTGTCGGGACAGGGGGATGTACTTCCTGCGCGGCCCGAGGACGGGGGGTCAGGCGGGATGGCGCTCATGGGCAGATCAGCGCTCCAGAAGTCGGACCGGCGATGGGGGGGGCAACGGCGCGCCACGGCCGGGAGGCCGTAGCGCCGGCCACAGTGCGGCCACGGCGTTGTGGTCGCAGAACGAGAGAGACACATTGGCCGACGACCTGTTGCGCGTCACCACGCCGGCCGTCTCCAGGGTGGCGCACAGGTTGCTCAAGGCGCGACTCGACGGCGCGTTCCGTGAAACGTGTTGTGGCGGCGGGCCGTCCGTGCCGATGGCTCCGACACGGACGGCCCGGTGCGGCCGGTGGCCGCCGCTTGGTCACCGCACGTCGAACCGGTCGATCACCAGATAGGTGCCTCCTGTCTTGGTGAGGGTGAGGGTGTGCCGTCCGAGCGGCAGGCCGCTGACGGAGTACACGGTCTGCTGGGCCAGGCGGCTCGTGGAGGACGCGTTGACCGTGCCCTGGGAGGCGCCGTCCAGGGAGACCGCGATGGTGCCTTCGTCGGAGTTGGTCTCGGTGACGAGGCTGATCCCGGTCCCGGTGAAGGTGACGGTGACCGAGTCGCCGTTGGCAGTGGCGGCGTGGGCGTCGTCCTGGTAGTCGCCGAGACCGCGGCCCGCGTAGTAGCCCCAGGAGGCACCGGTGTAAGCGATGGACGAGGCGGTGTCGTTGGCCGCACCGGTGACCTCGAAGCCGTCCAGGGTGGCCCAGGTGCCGCTGCGCTTGACGAACTGGACGGTGTGGCTGCCCGCGCGCAGTCCGCTGGTGCTGTAGATGACCGCCTGCGCCTGCCGGGTGGTGGCGCTGGTGTCGAACAGGCCCTTGGAGGTGCCGTCGACGAAGACCTCGACCTGTCCCTGGTCGCTGTTCTTCTCGCCGATGACCGAGACACCCGTGCCGGTGAACGTCAGTGAGGCCGTGTCGCCGTTGGTCTGCGTGGCGTGCACGGAGTCCTCGTAGTCGCCGTAGCCGCGGTTGCCGTTCGCTGTCCAGCTGCCGGTGTAGGAGATGGAGGTGTCGTCGTCGTCGATCCTGCCGGTCAGCGGCTGGTGGGCGGCGTCGGGGCCGGCGGCGGCGATGATGGCTTGGGCGGCGGTGGGCCAGGCGCCGCCGGAGACGATCGTGGCCTGGTTGAAGGTGATGTCGGTGCCCTTGTCGTTGTAGGCGGAGGTGTCGGAGTAGTTGTCGTGGATGTTGATGTCGTGGATGGTCGGCGTCCACATGCCGATCCAGTTGCCGCCGCCGATGCGGGTGACGTTGTTGTAGGTGTTCCAATACGAGCTGCCCTCGTCCTGGTACAGCCTGTTGTTGGTGTTGTTGGTGACCTCGACGAGGTTGTTCGCCAGCACGGATGTGGTGGAGCCGTCACCGTTGCCCTGGCCGCCGTTGGTGTAGATAGGGCCGCCGTCGTGCAGGATGTTCATCACGTCGTGCACGTGGTTGTTCAGGATCTGGTTGGCGCCCGCGTAGATGGTGCCGTGCGCGCAGGTGGTCAGGCCCTGGGCGGACTGCATGGAGCACGGTGAGGCGTAGCCCCAGCCCCAGCCGAGCGACATGCCCGAGTACGGGGTGTGGCCGATGTCGTTGTGCGAGATGGCCAGGTTGCGGGTGTAGCCGGCCCATATGCCGACCGCGTCGGAGTAGTCCTGGCCGACGTGGGAGATCCAGTTCTCGGAGACGGTGTCGCCCGTGGTCATGCGGCTGGTGTCGGTGAGGTAGTAGTCGTCGACCTCGCCGACGGAGACGCCGCCGCCGGAGGTGTCGTGGATGAAGCTTCCGGTGATCGTGGAGTTCCGGGTCCCGTCGGCGAGGTCGATGCCGGTGCCGCCGGTGTGCGCGACCTCGTCACCGGTGAAGGTGATGTTCGAGCCGCGGTGGACCTGGACGGCGGCGGGGATCCGGATGGGGGCGTTGGAGTGGCCGGGGTCCCACAGCACGCCGGCCTGGTTGTCGATGTAGCCGGCCGTGGAGGGCAGCATCCAGGTGGTGTACGCGAACGTCAGGCCCTGGAAGGCGATGTCGTGCGCGGGCGTGATCGCGTCCGGCACCACGGTGAAGCCGTCGAGGACCATGTACGTCCCGCCGGTCTTTACCAGCTTGAGGGTGTGCCGGCCCTTGGCGAGGCCGCTGACGGAGGCGACGACCTGCTGGGCGAGCCGCGAGGAGGCGGAGGTGGACACGCTCCGGACCTTGGTGCCGTCGACGTAGACGTCGATGCCGCCCTCGTCGCTGTTGGTCTCCGACAGCACGTCGATCCCGGTGCCTGTGAAGGTGTAGCTCACCGAGTCGCCGTTGACGGTGGTGGCGTGCACGTCGTCGTAGAGGTCACCCAGGGAACGCCCACCGGAGTGGCTCCAGGAGCCGGTGTAGGTGATGGACGCGTCCGTGTCGTTGACCGGGGTCAGGTGGCCGGGAGTGCCGCTGACGTTCAGCAGCGTCTCGGTGGTGGGCAGTTCCACGTCGGCGGTGCTGAGGTCCTCACCGCTGCGCGGCTTGTAGTACAGGTAGCCCGCCGAGCTGTCCAGATAGAACTCCCCCGGGGCGTCGAGCAGTTGGTACGCGTTCTCCACGTAGCTGATCGCGTTCAGCTTCGGCAGCCCGGCGCCGTTGAAGGGGAAGCCCCGGTTGGGCACCGAGGTGTTGTTGTCGGCGAAGCAGGTCGGGTCGACGTTGAGGCTGGACCCGCCGCCGCTGGGCGCGGTGATGCTCGCCAGTGGGCAGCGCATCTGCTTCCACTGGGTGTTGTCCACGATCTCCACTGAGGAGGCGTTGGTGAACGACGTGTAGGAGGAGTCGCTGGTGGTGAAGCTGGACCCGGAGAGGCTGAAACCGGAGGGGTTCAGCGGACCGCGTGCCCGTTGGGCCCGCACTCCGTCGACGAACAGCTGCCGGCTCTGCGTACCGGCGGGCACGGAGGCGCGGTAGATGTTCTTCGTGCTGTCGAAGAGGGAGAACCCGGTGATCTTGGCCGCCCCGCTGAGGACGGGCTTCTCGCCCGGGTAGGCGGCGTAGACCACCTTGAAGCCGTTCTGCCCGGAGTCGGACGCATCCAGGGCGAACGCCTGGGACAGACGGTAAGTACCGCCGCGCAGATACACGTCGATGTCGGCGGCCATGCCGGGGGCCAGACCCGCCACCTTGCTCTTGACGCCGTCCAGACTGCACGGCGAGCTCAGCGAGCAGGTGCTGCCGGACCCGGAGGGCGACGCGTACAGCACGGTCGGGGTGGCGGCGTACGCCGGGCTGGGCACGGCGATCGCGGCGCACACGAGCGCCGCCAGTGTGCCGAGCGCACCGGGCAGGCCGGCGGCTCTGGGACGGAACAGCGACATTGATGCTCCTTCGAGGAGGCATGAGGACACCAGGGTGCGGACTCGCCGTCCACAAGGGCGGCGACCGCCTGCCATCCCGGCCCGCAACTGCCTGCGGGAGGGCAAAGAGATCCGATGTCCCTCAGGTCTTCTCTCCGAGATTCGAGGCAGGGTGATGGAAGAGGGGAAAACCATCCATGAGACATCGGATCTATGGCCTGGGAGGAGGCTACGGCGATGACCCACCATGGGCAAGAGAGAGGAACGGGGGAGTCCAGCCCTTGTCCGGGGCCAGGGAGCGCGCTGCTTGACGGTGCTCGCCCACCGCAACCGGCGTGACGGGCCTGCTGCGCCAGGAGATCCGGCAGCGCTAAAGTCTCGAGTTCGCGTGCATGTTCGAGCGCGCCCACTTCGGCGGGGCGGGCCCGCCGGAGGCGACCAGGCCGGCGACCCGCTCACGGGCGGACTCGGCGTCATCGGCCCCCAGCGTCGTGGCGAACGTGGGTCGAAGGCGCTGATGACGCGCGTGCCCGGTGCCGCGGCCCGGCGATCTCCTCGGTGACAGCGGCGCCGGGACGGCGAGGGCGTCGAGCGAGGAGCTGACGGGGGCGCGGATGTCGCAGGCGGTCTCGCCGCTCGACCACGGCCCTTGACCGGTCGGCCGTGAGCCGCTCTGCCGCGTCGAACGGTACGGCCAGGACACCGGGTTCGGCCGTGTCCACCGCCGCGTCGGCGGCCGACACGCGGCTGCTCACGGTGGCCGGTGCGCTCAGCTCGTCGGCGTGATGACCCGCCGCCCGGCCTGCGTGGGAGGGTGTCGGGCGGCGGCGGGAGCGAGCCGTACAGAGCGGTCAGTCGGCGAGGGGTTCCACAGGTTCCTCGATCAGGCTGGCCGCCAGCCACTGCTCGACGGCGGTGATGTGAACCGCCGCGGTGGAGGCGGCCAGCAGAGCGTCGCGTGCCCGGAGTGCGCCGAGGATCTGGTCGTGGTCCCGGTGCGCGTTCTCCACGGCGCGCCGGGCCCGGCTGCCCCGGACGATGCGTACCCGCTGGGTGCGGGTGGACAGCACGCGCAGCAGCATGGACAGCACCGGGTTGCCGACTGCTTCGACGATCCTCGCGTGGAAGGCGGTGTCGTAGACGACGAACTCCTCCACCGTGGCGGCCGACTTGGCCCGCTCCAGGATGTCGCCGAGTTCCCGGAGGTCCTTGGACGTCAGCAGCGCGGCGGCCAGCCCCGTCGCCTGCGGTTCCAGGAGCCTGCGCACCTGGAGCAGTTGCAGGGCGGTGCGGCCCTGGGAGACGTCCGAGGCGAAGGAGAGCGTCTCGAGGAGCAGGTGGGGCTCCAGACTGGACACGTAGGTGCCGTCGCCCTGCCGCACCACCAGGATGCGCATCGCGGTGAGCGCGCGGACGGCCTCGCGCAGGGAGTTGCGGGACAGGCCCAACTGCCCGGCGAGGACCTCCTCCTTGGGCAGGCGGGACCCGGGCGCCAGTTTACCGGCGACGATCATCGCCTTGATCTTCTCCATCGCCTCGTCGGTGAGTGCCACGCGGGTGCCTTTCCTTGCCGGCGGAGGGATGTGCGCGCGCCGGTCCGCCACGCGGCACCGAGTCCGGGGCGGAGCGGCGCGCGGGCGGCCGCTACTCCTGCTTCTCGCCGGAGGCGAAGCGCGAGATGATCAGCGCGACGATGATGATGGCGCCGTTGAGGAACTGGTTCCACAGAGGCGGTACGCCCGCCAGCGTCATGACGTTGACGACGAGCTGGAGGGTCAGGACACCCGTGAGGGCGCCGAACACGGACCCCTTGCCGCCGTTGAGGCTCACTCCGCCGATGACGGTCGCGGCGAAGACCTGGAAGATCCAGCCGCTGCCCTGCGTCGCCGAGATGGAGCCGTAGTGTCCGCTGTAGAGAATGCCGGCGAACGCGGCCAGCAGGCTGCCGAGGATGAGGACGACCCACACGATCCGGTCGACGCGGATGCCGGCGGTGCGTGCCGCCTCCGGGTTGCCGCCGATCGCGTACAGCGCCCGTCCGTGCCGCAGCCAGGCCAGTGCGCTGCCTCCCGCCGCGAACAGCACCGCGCAGATCCAGATGGCGGCGGGCACGCCGAGCCAGGACGCGCTGCCCAGGTAGGTGAACGAGGACGGCAGGTCCACGATCGACTGGCCCTCGGACAGGGCGACCTGCAGGCCGCGCAGCATGGTCAGCCCGCCCAGGGTGACGATGAACCCGTTGAGCCGCAGCTTGAGAATGAGGAATCCGTTCAGGGCGCCGATCGCCACTCCGACCAGCAGGCAGAGCGGGACCGCCATCCACTCGGGGAAGAGGCCGAGCCCGTTGAACCGCCCGCCATGGGTGGGCAGGACCAGCCATACGGCGATGACCGGGGCCACGCCGATGGTGGACTCCAGAGACAGGTCCATCCGCCCGCAGATGAGGATGAGGGCGGCGGCGAGGACGAGCAGACTCAGTTCGGTGGACTGCTGCGCCACACCGATGAGGTTGTCGGCGGTGAGGAAGGCCGGCGAGACGATGAAACCGATCAGACCCAGCACGAGGACGGCCGGGACCAGGGACAGTTCACGGAAGCGGCCGAGGTCGAGCCGGCGTCGTGCGGTGTCCGCTGCGGCCGGCTCCGTCGTGCTGGGTGCGGGCTCCGTGACATCTGTGGTGGCGGACATGTCTACCTTCCGTGCTCGTCGGTGCCGGACGCCGTGGCCGCGGCGGTTGGGGTGGTGGTGTCGGCGACGCCCTCGACGGCGGCGACCACTTGGTCGTCCGTCCAGCCGCGCTCGAACTCGGCGACCACCCGTCCGTGGAACATGACCACGACCCGGTCGCAGGCCCTGAGGTCGTCGAGTTCGTCGGAGACGATCAGGGCCGCCTTGCCCTCGTCGGCTGCCCGCCGGATCCGGCCGAGCAGGAACTCCTTGGACTTGACGTCCACACCGTTGGTGGGGCGGATGGCCACCAGCACGTGCGGGTCGGTGGCCAGGGCGCGGGCGACCACGACCTTCTGCTGGTTGCCGCCGGACAGCGCGGAGACCGGGGTGGCGGCTGCCGGGGTCTTGATGTCGAGATCCCGGATCATGCGCCGGGCGAAGGCCCTGGTACGGGCGGGCAGGACGACGCCGAACGGGCCGAGTTGGTCGGTGACGGTGAGCGTCGCGTTCTCCGCCACGCTGCGGCCGTTGACCAGGCCCTGCAGATGCCGGTCCTCGGGGACGAAGCCCACTCCGGCGGTCAGGGCGGACGGCACGCTGCCGGTGCGCACGCTCCTGCCGCCGACCGAGATCCTTCCGGCCTTGGCACGGTGCAGACCGGCGATGGCCTCACCCACCTGCACATTGCCGCTGGCCGTCGCCCCGGCGAGCCCGACCACCTCCCCGGAGCGCACCGAGAGGGACACGTCCTCGCAGGCGCCGGGCAGGGTCAGGCCGTCGATGCGCAGCAGCTCCGCCCCGTCGGTCAGTGCGGCCGGGGACGCGCCCGCGGGGGCGGTGTCCGCGGAGGCGGTCTCGCCGGTCATGGCCTCCACGAGGGACCGGTGACCGAGTTCGGCCACGGGTGCGGTGAGGATGTGGCGGGCGTCACGGTAGACCGTGACGGTCGTGCAGAGGTCGTACACCTCCTGGAGGTGGTGCGAGATGAAGAGGAAGGCGACGCCCTGGCCCTGCAGATCCCTCAGCTTGTCGAAGAGGCGGCCGATGCCGCGGGCGTCGAGCTTGGCGGTGGGCTCGTCCAGGATGATGAAACGGGCGCCGAAGGACAGAGCGCGGGCGATCTCCACGAACTGCCGCTGTTCGACGGTCAGGTCCCTGGCCCGCGCGGCGGGGTCGACGGCCACGCCGTATTCGGCGAGGAGTTCCTCGGCACGCTGCCTGAGCTGCTTCCAGCGAATGGGGCGCACCGCGCCGGGACTCTGCCGGTTCAGGAAGAGGTTCTCGGCGACGGTCAGTTCACCGATGACGGTGGACCGCTGGTAGACGCAGGCGACCCGGGAGCGCCAGGCGTCGATGTCGCCGAAGGCCGGCGCCGGCTCACCGGAGAAACGCAGTGAACCGGTGTCGGGCTGTTGGAGGCCGGTGAGGATCGACACGAGCGTCGACTTGCCGGCGCCGTTGCGGCCCACCAGGGCGTGTGACTCGCCCTCGGCGATGCTGATACGGGCGTCGCGCAGCGCGACGGTGGCACCGAACCGTTTGCCGATGCTTGTCGCCTCGGCGACCGGGGCCCGGGATACGGGACCGGCCGCCGGGGTGGTGGCGGTGTCCGCCATGGTGGATACCGTCCTTCGGGTACGGATGCTGGGGGGCCGAGGAGCGCGGGGTGAACCCGGGGCCGTGGTGCTGGGGTGCTACCGGGGGAGTGGGGCCCCCCGCAGCTGTGGGCGATGAAGCAGGTCACTGGGCGACGTTGTTACCCCACAGGGACTTGTCCTCCACGTTCTTCTTGGTCACCAGCGGGGCGGGGAGCTGGTCCTCCAGGCCGTTCGGGAGCTTGATGATGGTGGAGTCGTGGTCGGTCGGACCCGGCTCGAAGGTCTTGCCCTCCGCTGCGGCCTCGGCGTAGTACAGCGCGTACTTGGCGTAGAGATCGGCGGGCTGGGAGACGGTCGCGTCGATCTGGCCCTTGCGGATCGCGTCGAACTCCTGCGGGATGCCGTCGTTGGAGACGATGGTGATGTGCCCCTTCTGGCCCGCCGGCTTGAGCAAGCCCTTCTGCTGCAGCAGGGCCAGGGTCGGCTGCAGGAAGACACCGCCCGCCTGCATGTAGATGCCGTTCAGATCGGGATTCTGGGCGAGCAGGCTCTGCAGCTTGGCCGAGGCGACGTCGCCCTTCCAGTCAGTGGGCAGTTCGAAGACCTTGATCTTCGGGAACTTCTCCTTCATGCACGCGGCGAACGCCTCCGAGCGGTCGCGGCCGTTGATGGAGTCCAGGGCTCCCTCGAACTCGGCCACCTTGCCTTCGCCACCGAGTTGCTTGCCGAGGAACTCGCAGGCCTTGGTGCCGTACGCCCGGTTGTCGGCGCGGACGACCATGTATACGTCACCCTTGTCGGGTCTGGTGTCGACGCTGATCACCGGGATCTTCGCGGTCGACAGTTCCTGGAGGGTGGAGGCGATGGCACCGGTGTCCTGCGGAGCCATGACGATGGCCTTGGCTCCGGTGTTGCGGAAGACCTGCACGTTGGCGACAAGGTGCGTGACGTCGTTCTGCGAGTCGCTCATCGGCAGGGCGTTGATGCCGTCGGCGTGGACGTCCTTCTTCAGGTACTGCGCGTAGGAGTTCCAGAAGTCGGAGTCCGCGCGGGGCACGTCGATGCCGATGGCCGGCTTGTCGCTGCCCGAGCCGACTGAGCCGGCGCTCCCGCGGTTGCACGCGGTGGCGAGGGCCAGTACCGCGAGCACAGCGGTGGCGGCGGTGGCGGTCGAGCGGGTGCGAGTGAGCTTCATGGCCGTGTTGTCTCCTTTGGCGGGGCGGAGGACCGCGGGGCGACGATGAGAGGGAGGCGAACTCGCCGTCGGGCAGGGACGGGCGCGGCCGCGGGCCGGGCAGACGTGGACCTGGCACAAGGCAGTGCGGACCGCGCCCGATGGGGACGGAGGTGAGGGACAGCCGGTGCCGAGAAACGGAGGGCAAGCGGCCGTACTTGTCCGACCGAATGGGCCTTGAAGCGCTGGACCATTCCTCCGATGTCTCTCGGACGCCGAGGACGTTACGACGGCGTTGCCGACGTTGACAAGAGTCCGCCACAACTCAATTGCGCCGCATGACGGCGCGCGCCTCCGCAGGCCCGCCCGAACGAGTCGGCAGCCTGCCGCACCCCTTCCTGACCTGTAGCTTTGCCCGGTCGGTCGACCGGCTCGCGGCGAGCGACTCAGGCTCACGATTCGGCAAAGACCGCTGCGGCCGGTCAGCCGCCGCGTCGGCGGAGCGGCGTGCCGGTGTTCCCGCAGCCCCTCCGGCTGGTGTCGGGCATGCCGGATCGTGGTTACCACCAGCGGAGCTTGCCGCGCGTGGCCCGCCCCACTCATCGGAGGAAACCTCCACGGGCCGTCCCGACTCCGGCGGTGACATCGGTGTCAGCTCGCACAAATCGTGGCGAACCACGAGTGGCACGGGAAGACATCCGAGGTATCCGTTGTCAGGCGGCTTCCTTGCGTCTACAGTCGCGATGCCGTCATACATCCGATGACTGGGTCGAGCGGTCGCTGAGGCTCTCTGCGGGGCTCCGGTTTCAGGGCACAGCTGGCGGCACGGCCTGTACGACCCGGCCGTCACCTCCATCCGAAAAACCGCCTACGGCAAGGGAATTGCCAGTGAAACTGCTACGAGTCGGCGCCCCCGGTGAAGAGCGGCCCGCTGTCCGCACCGATGACGGCCGACTGCTGGACCTGTCCTCCGTGACCCCCGACATCGACGGTGCGTTCCTTGCCTCGGACGGTGTCGACCGTGTCCGCACGGCGATCGCGGCAGGATGTCTCCCCGCGCTGGAGGCGGACGGCCTGCGGATCGGACCGCCCGTCGTGCGCCCCGGCAAGATCGTCTGCGTCGGTCTGAACTACCGGGACCACGCCGCCGAGACCGGCGCGGCGATTCCCGTACGGCCCGTGGTGTTCATGAAGGACCCGGGCACCGTCGTCGGCCCCTACGACGAGGTGCTCGTCCCCCGCGGCTCGGTGAAGACCGACTGGGAGGTCGAGCTCGCGGTCGTCATCGGCCGACGGGCACGCTACCTGGACGGCCCGGAGGCCGCGCGGGATGTGATCGCCGGGTACGCGATCAGTCATGACGTCTCCGAGCGCGAGTTCCAACTGGAGTACTCCCCGCAGTGGGACCTCGGCAAGTCCTGCGAGACCTTCAACCCGCTGGGCCCGTGGCTGGTCACCGCCGACGAGGTCGGCGACCCGCAGAACCTCGGGCTGCACCTGAGCGTCAACG
Source organism: Streptomyces cynarae (assembly GCF_025642135.1). Taxonomy (NCBI): domain Bacteria; kingdom Bacillati; phylum Actinomycetota; class Actinomycetes; order Kitasatosporales; family Streptomycetaceae; genus Streptomyces; species Streptomyces cynarae. The sequence continues at coordinate 8,183,566 of NZ_CP106793.1, forward strand.
GCGTGAAGCGGCAGAGCGGGCACACCCGGGACATGATCTTCCCGGTCGACCACATCGTGTCCTACCTGAGCCAGTACATGGTTCTCGAGCCGGGCGACGTGATCAACACGGGTACGCCCGCAGGTGTGGCCCTCGGCCTGCCCGGCACGCCCTACCTCCGCCCCGGCGACAGCGTCGAACTCTCCGTCGACAGGCTCGGCAGCCAGCGCCAGACCTTCGGCCAAGCATGAAAGGCACCCCCTTGACTGCCAACTCAGCCCGGATCACCGCGATCGACACGTACGACGTCCGCTTCCCCACCTCGCGGGAACTGGACGGTTCCGACGCGATGAACCCGGACCCCGACTACTCCGCCGCCTACGTGGTGCTGCGCACCGACGCCGGCGACGGGCTCGAGGGCCACGGCTTCACCTTCACCATCGGACGCGGCAACGACGTGCAGGTCGCCGCGATCGGCGCCCTGCGGCCCCACATCGTGGGCCGCTCCGTGGCAGAGCTCTGTGCCGACCCGGGCTCACTCAGCCGCGACCTGATCGGCGACAGCCAGCTGCGCTGGCTCGGCCCCGAGAAGGGGGTGATGCACATGGCGATCGGCGCCGTGGTCAACGCCGTGTGGGACCTGGCCGCCAAGCGGGCCGGGCAGCCGCTGTGGCGGCTGCTCGCCCACGCCGAACCGGAGTGGCTGGTCTCCCAGGTCGACTTCCAGTACATCGCCGACGCCCTCACTCCCGAGGACGCTCTCGCTCTCCTGCGCGAAGGCCGGGCGGGGCTCGCCGAGCGCGAGGCGACGCTCCTCGAGCGCGGCTACCCGGGCTACACCACCTCACCGGGCTGGCTCGGTTACTCCGACGACAAACTCACCCGACTGGCCAAGCAGGCCGTCGCCGACGGGTTCACCCAGATCAAACTGAAGGTCGGCGCCGACCTCCAGGACGACATCCGGAGGCTGCGCATCGCTCGTGCCGCCGTCGGCGACGACATCCGCATCGCCGTCGACGCCAACCAGCGGTGGAACGTGGACGAGGCGATCGAGTGGACCAACGCGCTCGCCGAGTTCGGGCCCTACTGGATCGAGGAGCCCACCAGCCCCGACGACGTCCTCGGACACGCGACCGTACGCCGGGCGGTGGCCCCCATGAAGGTCGCCACCGGCGAGCACGTGCAGAACCGCATCGTCTTCAAGCAGCTCCTCCAGGCCGGCGCCATCGACGTGCTGCAGATCGACGCCGCCCGCGTCGGCGGAGTCAACGAGAACCTGGCGATCCTGCTGCTCGCCGCGAAATTCGGCGTTCCGGTGTGTCCGCACGCTGGCGGGGTGGGACTGTGCGAGCTGGTCCAACACCTGTCGATGTTCGACTACCTTGCCCTGTCCGGCACCACCGAGAACCGGGTCATCGAGTACGTCGACCACCTCCACCAGCACTTCACCGCGCCCGTGGTGATGCGCGACGGCCACTACACCGCCCCACTCGCCCCAGGCTTCTCCGCGACCATGCGGGAGGAGTCCATCGCCGCTTACCACTTCCCGGACGGAACTTTCTGGGTCGCCGACCGTGCCCGGATGGAAGGTGTCTCATGACCGCTCTGTCAGGGCTCAGGGCCCTCGTCACCGGCGGCGCGTCCGGCATCGGGCTCGCCACGGCCCGCGCGTTCGCGGCGCACGGCGCCGCGGTGGCCGTACTCGACCTCGAACCGTCCCAGGTGCCCGAGCCTCTGCACGCCCTCAAGGCCGACGTCCGGGACGACACCTCGGTACGCCTGGCCGTCGAGGAAGCGGCCGTACGGCTCGGAGGTCTGGACATCCTCGTCAACAACGCGGGCATCGGCGCCGTCGGCACCGTCGAGGACAACCCCGACGAACAGTGGCACCTCGTCCTGGACGTCAACGTCCTCGGCATGGTCCGCACGACCCGCGCCGCCCTCCCGCACCTGCGGCGCGCTGCCACCGCCCGTCCGGGCACTGCGGCCGTCGTCAACACCTGCTCGATCGCCGCCACCGCCGGGCTCCCCCAGCGCGCCCTGTACTCCGCCAGCAAGGGCGCCGTCCTGTCGCTGACCCTCGCCATGGCCGCCGACCACGTCCGCGAGGGCATCCGCGTCAACTGCGTCAACCCGGGCACCGCCGAAACCCCCTGGGTGGCCCGGCTCCTGGAGGCCGCCGACGACCCCGACGCCGAACGCGCCGCCCTCAACGCACGCCAGCCGATGGGCCGCCTGGTCACCGCGGAGGAGGTCGCAGCGGCCGTGGTCTACCTGGCGTCTCCGGCCGCCGCCTCCGTGACCGGTACCGTCCTCGCCGTCGACGGCGGCATGCAGGGGCTCAGGCTCCGCCCGCAGGCCGGCTCATGAGGGCGGCGACACTGGGCGGCACCGGTCTGCGGGTCACCGAGCTGGCGTTCGGGGCCGCGGGCATCGGCAACCTCTACCGCCCGGTCACCGACGAGGCGGCCATCGCCGCCGTGAACGCGGCCTGGGACGCGGGCATCCGCACCTTCGACACCGCGCCCCACTACGGACTCGGGTTGTCCGAGTGCCGTCTGGGAGCCGCGCTGCGTGGCCGCCCCCGGGACGCGTACACCGTGTCCACGAAGGTCGGGCGGCTGCTGCAACCGAACCCGCAGGGTGGCCGCGGCGACGACCTCGCGCACGGTTTCGCCGTACCCGACACCCACCACCGGGTCTGGGACTTCAGCGCGGACGGGGTACTGCGCTCCCTGGAAGCGAGCCTGGACCGCCTCGGTTTGGACCGCGTCGACATCGCGCTGCTGCACGATCCCGACGACCACGCCGAGCAGGCCCTCACCGAGGCGTATCCGGCGCTGGAGCGGCTGCGTGACGAAGGCGTCGTCAAGGCCATCGGCATCGGAACGAACCAGTGCGCGCTCCCCGCCCGCTTCCTGCGTGAGACCGACATCGACGTGGTCCTGCTCGCCGGCCGCTATACCCTGCTCGAACAGGAGGCGCTCGCCGAGGTACTGCCCGAGGCCGCCGCCGGTGGCCGGAGCCTGATCATCGGCGGCGTGTTCAACTCCGGGCTGCTGACCGACCCGAAGCCCGGGGCGACGTACGACTACGCACCCGCCCCGCGCCCGGTCCTGGACCGAGCGCTGCACCTGAAGAGCGTCACCGAACGCCACGGCGTCCCGCTGCGCACCGCCGCCCTGCACTTCCCGTTCGGCCACTCCGCGGTCGCGAGCGTCCTGACCGGGGCACGCTCCGCCGGGGAGGTGCGCGACACCGTGGAGCAGCTGCGGCACCCGGTACCGGCCGCGGTGTGGGACGAGCTGCGCGCCGAGGGGCTGCTGGCCCCCGGCACGCCGACTCCCATGGCGCTGCGGCCGAAGGAGTCGCCATGAGGGTCGCCTGGAGCAGCCCGGCCGCCGCCGTCAGGCGGGCCGCGAGGTCAGCGCGTCGGAGGTCTCAGGTGGTGGCCTGGCGTTGTGCCGGGCCGAGGTAGGACACAGCGGTCTGTTCGGCGTGCGGGGCGAGGAGGCCCTGGAGTTCGTCGGCTGCGACCTTGAGGAGGTCGCCGTCCCGGTCGGCGTGGAGGGTTTCCAGGACGAAGGCGACGCGGGTGGAGTCCTCTGTGACGCGGGTGCGGTGGGCGTCGCGGTGGTTCCAGTGGCGGGTCAGGACCCCGGTGGTGTCCGTGTAGATGATCTCGCCGGGTTTGGGGTGCTCGACGGTGTCGGGTTCGCCGAGCGGGGTGAAGGACTCGATGCCGTCCGCGTGGCGGATGTCGACGTCACCGGTGACGTGGTCGAGGTCGAAGGCGCCTGCGGGCAGGCCGTGCCGGACGGAGACGGTGTTGTAGGAGTCGACGGCCGGGTTGATACGCGGCAGGCTCCCCCTCTTCGCCAGGCGGCGGCCGAGGGCGTCGACGCTGGGGCGGACGCGGCGCGGGTTGGTGCCGAAGGAGCGGTAGGCGTTGTGCCAGGCCTCGATGCGGGGGTCGGTCTCGTCGGCGGGCCGCCAGGTGCCGTCGGCGAGCCGTTGCTCCAGTTCCTCCACGGCGGCGGCGGTGTGGGGCCAGGATTCACGGACGCGCAGGCCGGTGGCGGTGACCAGGGCGATGAGCGTGTCGGGGAAGGCGTCTGTGACGGCGGGGGCGATGCGGAAGGCGGGCATGGATGGCGTTTCCGTTTTCTGCGGGTGGGGCGGTCAGGACTTCCAGGGGCCGATGCGGTCGAGGCGGCGGAGCTGCCGGCGTGCGGCGGGCACGTCCAGGCCCTGTCCGCGCTCGGTGAGGCGGTCGGCGACGGCGCTGCGGTGTTCGACGGGCTTGTGGTCGTCGTACTTGGACTTGGCCCGTACGTCGGTGACTTCGAGACGAAGCCCGCGGATGCCCGACAGCATCCGGCCGCGCGGTCACGGGTGACAGCACGTTCATCGGGCCGATCGCCAGGGTGCGGTGGAGCAGGGCGAACGCGGCGGCCGAGGCGACCCCGGACGCGCCACCCCAGCCCAGGGCCGCGGAGCTGAACGAGGCGCCGAGCACAGGCCACAGCAGCAGCTCGACCGCGAGACCGGCCGGGGCCGCGATCATCACGGTACGCAGCACATGAGCTTTTCTGGCGCCGAGACCGCCGAGAAAGTCGGCGCATCCGTACGCGAGTGAGCTGCCCAGGGCCAGCAGCAAAGCGATCACAGCGCCATCCCTTACCATCAATGGAACGACCCCACGGTACGACAGAACGACCGGCAGGAGTCAAATCAACTGACCGGACGGTTCATTTGAATGGCTCGCAGTGAGGATGGTGATCAGGTGGTCGAGACAGCCACAGCCCTGCGGACGGTCGCGCACAACGTCCGGGCGGCCCGCATCCGCGCGGGCCTGTCCCTGGAGGAACTCAGCCGGCGTGCCCAGGTCAGCAAGGGCGCCCTGGTGGGGCTGGAGAAGGCCCAGGGCAACCCGAACCTGGCCACCTTGGTGCGGCTGGCCGACACTCTCGGCATTTCGGTGTCCGCCCTGATGCAGGGACCGCCCCAAGGGCGTGTCCGGGTCGTGACGGCCGACGCCGTGGCACCTCTGTGGACCGGGGAGCGGGGCAGCGAGGCCCGGCTGATGCTGACGACCTCAGGCCCGGCCCCGGTCGAGGTCTGGCGCTGGCAACTGGAACCGGGTGAGGAATATCCCAGCCACCCCCACCAGGCCGGAGTCGTGGAAACCGTCAGCGTCACCTCCGGCCGAATGACCCTGCTCGTCGACGGGACCGAGCACACCCTCGAGGCCGGCCAGACCGCCACATTCGACGGCGACACCTCTCACACCTACCGGGGCTCGGGCACGGAGACCTGCCACCTGATCATGACGGTCCATCTGCCGCCCGGTCCCGCTCCCACAAACTGATCTGCGTGGCGCACCGTTGACGGACGAGGCCGGCGACCGGTTCCCGGGCGGCCTTGGTGATGCGGCGTCAGCGGCCGGGTACGGCCAGGTCGCCCTCGGTGTACTGGGCGCGTCCGAAGCCGAACGACCAGTCCTGAGGGCCGTTCTCCACGATGCCGATGAAGACGTCCTCACCGCTGATGCCGAGGGGTTCGAGCTGCTCGGCGATCGTGTGAAAGAGGCGTTGCTTGACTTCGGTGGTGCGTCCCGACTGGGTGAAGATCTGGATCATCACCAGCCGGTCGCTTCGTTCGAAGCCGAGGCCGGCGTCCAGGGCGATGACGTGATCCGCGTCGTGCTCGGTGATGATCTGGAACCTGTTCCGCTCGGGGATGTCCAGCACATCCAGGAGCGCCTGGTGCGTCGCGTCGGCGATCGCCCTCACCTCATCGGGACGACGGCCGCGGATGAGATCGATTCGTACGAATGGCATGCGTGTCGTTCCTTGCAGTCCTGTCGCTGATGTGTGCGTCGGTGAGGGCGGGTCAGCGGGTCAGCGGGTCAGCGGGTCAGCGGGTCAGCTGCACCCATGTTCCGTGGGGCGCGACGCGCAGCACGGAGGACAGGCCGGCCTCGTGGAAGGCCAGCTCGATCTCCGCCAGTCCCTCGGAGAAGTGGGCCCAGGCGTCATAGTGGGCCGGGACGACGGTGTCCGCGCCCAGGACGGCTGCCGCGGCAGCGGCGGCTCGGCTGTCCAGGGACAGTGGACGGCCGTCGAACTTCGCCGGGACGCGTGCCGCTCCCACGTGCAGGACGGCCGCGTCGATGTCGGGCACCCGGCGGGAGATTTCCGCGACCGTGCGGATCGAGGCGTTGTCGCCGCTCACATACACGGTGGGAAGCCCTTGCCCGGACAGCACGAACCCGATGACCTCGCAGTTGACGTTCCCGTCGGCGTCCCGCTCGCCGTCCTCGGGGCCGTGGACCGCGGGGACCGCCAGCACGGTCAGGTCGCCGCCGCCGTCCGCGCGGGGCACGGAGTGACTGGTCCACGGTGCGAGGCCGACTGCCGGTGATCCCAGCCGGCCGGCGGCCAGGGGGCCGGTGAGCACCAGGGGGGCGGCCTTCGCGAACGCGCGGCCACGCTCATCGAGGTTGTCCGGATGCGTGTCGTGGCTGACCAGAACGAGGTCGGCCCGCCCCACGCCGTCCTCGCCGACGGCAGGGTCGGCCGTCTTGGTGAGATACCCGTGGGGACCCGCGTCGTCGAAGGTCGGATCACTGACGATGCGCAGTCCGCCGAGGTCGATCACGGCCGTCGGGCCACCCAGGACGGTGACCGCGGATTCCTGTCGGGACAGACCTGTGCTCAGGGTTTCGCTCATGCCGTCGACGCTAATGACTCCGCGCCCTTGGCAGAAATGCCTGTGGTGGCCTGTCCATGCCGGTCAGGCATACATTCAGCTCGTTGGACCGCTGTGATCATTCCAGGGTGGCGGCCGACAGGGCGGCGTCCAGGAACCGGCGGATCAGCGTCCGCTGCGCGTCGGGGAAGTGGACGAGGCTGACAGGGCTGGGCGGTGCGTTGGTGAGGGGGACGAAGCGCAGGGCGGGGTGCTGGGTACGGCGCTGTGCGACCTCGGGGACGATGCCGATGCCGCGGTTGGCGGCCACCGTCTCCAGCCATTCGTCGTAGTTGGCCGTTTCGACGATCTTGGCCGGGCGCTCGTCCGTCGGCCACGACCAGGGGCCGGTCGTACCGCTGACCGTAGATCGCCCTGTCCATCGGCGCCCACCTTCGAGTACCCCCACGCCGTGGCCCTGGTGACCGCCGGATACAGCGCTGGCCAGATCCTCGGTCCGCTGCTCGCCGCCCCACTGCTGAGCCACGGCTGCCACCAGGCGCTTCTGCTGGGCAGTGCGCTGGTCGTCGCCGCCGCGGTCGCGGCCGCCGCCGTCTGCGTCCGCTTCCCGCACCACCTCGGCCCCGCGACCTCGGCGGCCTGACGCCCCTACGTCCAGGAGGAGTCGCCTCCAAGGACGCTCCCCGCGCAGCTCAGGACCGCAGCGAGGGGTACAACCCCGCCACCCGTTGCCGACCACCGATCCCGGTCACAGGCCGGTCGCGTCAGCTGCGTGGCCGGGGCGTGAACCCGGCCTTCTCGTAGGCGGTGTCGATGAGCCGCATCGTCGACAGCGCGTCGTCCGCGTCCAGAGGCAGCGGCTGCCCGCCCCGCACCCGGGCCGCGAACGCCTCGAGCTGGTAGGTGTACGAGGACCTGCGTCCCAGCTCCTCCGTCCGTTCGCCGCTGTCCGTGCGCACCACGACCCGGTCGTCCTGGTGCGGCAGTACGAAGTCGAGCGCCGTGGCCTCACCCCGGGTGCCGACCAGCCGGCACGTCGCCTGCCAGGTGCCGTGCACCATGGAACAACGCGCGGTACCGGTGGCGCCGCCGGGGAAGGCCAGCTCCGTGTCCAGCCAGGCGTCGACGCCCGGAGCCTGCGGCCGTTCCCCACCGCGTGCCGAGACCACCTCGGGGGCGCCGCCGGCCCACGGGGCGAGCATCCGCTGGGCGTGCAGGGCGTAGCAGCCCAGGTCCATCACGGCGCCGCCGGCCAGCGCGAGTGACCAGCGCACGTCGTCGTCCGGGGGCGGGGGCATGGCCACCACCGTCTCCACATGCCGCAGTTCGCCGAGTTCCCCGGAGGCGAGCAGTTCGTGCAGCCGCCGGGTGACCGGGTGGAAGAGGTAGTGGAAGCCCTCCATGAACACCGTGCCCGCCAACGCCGCCGCGTCGCGTACCTCGGCGGCCTCCTCGGCGTTGCTCGCGGACGGCTTCTCGGTCAGCACATGCTTGCCCGCCTTCAGCGCCGCCAGGTTCCAGGGGCCGTGCAGGCCGTTGGCGAGCGGGTTGTAGACGACGTCGACCTCGGGATCGGCGACGAGATCGGCGTACGAGCCGACGACCCGCTCCACGCCGTGGGCGTCGGCGAACGCCTGCGCCCGGTCCCGGTCACGCGCGGCCACCGCGACCAGACGGTGGCCGCCCGCGCGGGCCGGGGCCACGAGCGCCATGTCGGTGATGCGGGCCGCACCCAGCAGGCCGATCCTCAGCGGTTCGCTCATGCCTCACTTCACCTCGTCCATGCCCTGGCGCACCTCGTCCATTCGCACCGGTCGGTGCTCCGCCAGCGACAGCGTGCAGGCCTCGGCGACCCAGCTCGCCTCGATGGCGTCGGCCACCGTACACGGTGAGGGCCTGCGGCCCGCCACCATCTCGGTGAACGCGGCGAGTTCGGCGCGGTAGGCGTCCGCGAAGCGGTCCATGAAGAAGTGGTGCGGGGCACCGGCCGGGAAGGTGGCGCCCGGCTCCACGGACCGCAGCGGCAGCTTGTCCTCCAGGCCCACGGCGATGCTGTCCTTCATGCCGTGCAGCTCCAGACGTACGTCGTATCCGCGCGCGTTGTGCCGGGAGTTGGAGATCACGGCGAGGGTGCCGTCGTCCAGGGTGAGGATCGCGGAGGCGGTGTCGACGTCGCCCGCGGCCGCGATGTACGCGGCACCGCGGTTGCCGCCGGCCGCGTACACCTCGGTGACCTCCCGCCCGGTCACCCAGCGCACGATGTCGAAGTCGTGCACGGAGCAGTCGCGGAAGATGCCCCCGGACACCGCGATGTACGCCTCCGGCGGCGGCGCCGGGTCCAGGGTGGTGGAGCGCACGGTGTGCAGCGCGCCGAGTTCACCGGCGAGGACCGCCTCGCGCGCCGCGACACAGCCCGCGTCGAAGCGCCGGTTGTAGCCGATCTGCACCTCGACGCCGCTGTCCCGCACCGCGCGCAGCACGGTCAGGCTCTCCTCGACGGTCTTCGCCACCGGCTTCTCGCAGAAGACGGGGATGCCCGCCTCGGCGGCGGCGAGGATCAGCGCCGGGTGGGCGTCCGTGGCGGCGGCGATCACGACGCCGTCGACCCCGGCGGCGAGGAGCGCCTCGGGAGAGTCGACCGCCCTCGCCCCGAAACGCTCCGCCGCCGACGCGGTGGCCGCGGCCACGGGATCGGTGACCACCAGGGAGTCCACCGTGTCCAGTGCGGCGAGGGTGGCGGCGTGGAAGGCGCCGATTCGGCCGAGGCCCAGGATGCCGATACGCATGGGAAGTTGCTCCAATGAACGAGGTGCGACAACTGACGGGGGTGAGGGCTGAAGGGTGAGGGCTGAGGGGGAGGATTCAGTCAAGTCCGCCGAAGACGATCTGGTCCCAGTCGATCACCGAACCGGTCACCACGCCGCTGCGGTCGGAGAGCAGGAAGACGACGAAGTCGGCGATCTCGTCGACCTGCCCGAGCTTGCCCATCGGCACGGCCTCGGCCGCCTTATCACGCCAGTCGTCCCCGGCGCCGTGGAAGGCGCGCTGGACCGCGTCCTCGCCCTCGGTGTCCGTCCAGCCGATGTTCAGTCCGTTGATCCGGACCCGGTCCCAGCGGTGCGCGTGCGCGGCGTTGCGGGTGAGCCCCACCAGGCCGGCCTTGGCGGCGACGTACGGGGCGAGGAACGGCTGCCCGCCGTGGGCCGAGGAAGTGATGATGTTGACGACGGTGCCGGGCGCCCCGCGGTCCACCATGTTCCGCACGGCCGCCTGCATCGCGAAGAACGGCGCCCGCAGATTGATCGCGACGTGCGCGTCGAAGAGTTCCAGCGTGGTGTCCAGCAGCGAACCGCGCGAGGTCAGCCCGGCCGCGTTCACCAGACAGTCGATCCTGCCGTGCAGGTCCACGACCTGTTCCACGCTGCCGCGCGCCTCGGCCGGATCCGCGAGGTCCGCACGCACGAAGACGGCGCCGGTCTCCTTCGCGAACGCCTCGCCGGCGTCGGTCCGGCGCCCGGTGAAGACCACGCGCGCCCCTTCACGCAGGGCCGCCCGGACGACACCGGCGCCGACACCCTGGCTCCCGCCGTTGACGAGGACGACCTTGTCCTGAAGCAGTCCCATGTCATTCCCTGTCAGATCCGACGGCGCTCGGCGGCGGCCCGCAGTTCCTGCCGCAGCCGCTCCGGGCTCCAGTCCTCGGCCACGGCCCGCCACACCGTCTCTGCCTGTGAGGGCGGTGCCAGCCCGCCGACCGGCGGGTCCAGGTCCAGATTGGTCGGGAACGGATAGCCCTCGGCGCAGGCGGCGACCACCCGGCGCAGCCAGTCCCCGTCGGCGCCCTCGGCCTTGCGCCTCAGCAGCACCGGATAGACCGCGTTCGACACCGCCTCGCGGTCGACGGTCTCCATGGCGCGGCCGAAGGCGGAGGAGATCTGCAGCAGGTTCGCCATCCGCCGGATGTCCGCGGATCTGTTGTGGCCGGCGGCGTGGAAGAGCGCCGGGTTGAAGAAGACCGCGTCCCCCTTCTGAAGGGGCAGTTGGACGTGGTGCTCCTCGAAGTACGCGATGAACTCCGGCCGCCGCCAGGCCAGGTAGCCGGGCTCGTACCTCTGCGAGTGCGGCAGGTACAGCGTGGGTCCCGACTCCACGGGCATGTCGCAGTGCGCCACCGCGCCCTGCAGGGTCAGCACGGGGGAGAGCCGGTGGACGTGGGCCGGGTAGCGGGCCGCCTGCTCCTGGCGCAGGAACCCGAGGTGGTAGTCGCGGTGCACGCTCTGCGCCGCCCCGCCCGGGTTGACCTGGTTGATCTGCGAGGTGATCTGGTAGCCGGGGCCGAGCCAGGCCCCGGAGATCAGCGCCAGCATGTCGTTGCCGTAGTAGTCGGCGAACGTCACCGGATCGTGCGCGGCCATCTTGTCGAGCGCGTTCCACACCCGGTCGTTGGCGCCGGGCTTGGCGAAGTGGTCACCGCGGGCGGTGCCGGCCGCGCGCTCCCGCTCGATCAACGCGGTGAAGACGGCGCTCGCACGGTCCACCACATCGAGGTCGGGGAACGCGCGCTTGAGCACCACGATCCCGGGCCCGTCCAGCAGGGCCCGCACCCACTCGGTCCGTACCTGCTCCGGTCCGGCGGCCCGCAGCCGGTCGCTGTCGTACACGAGGACGTTCCGCTCGACCCCGTCGGCGAGCGGGTATTCGGCCGGATCGGTGCGCTCGTCGACCAGGGAACGGAAGGCGTCGAGGTCGCAGTCCTCCTCGCGCAGCCAGATCCCGGGTCCCGCGGTGGTGAGAGACATCGCGGAGTCCTTTCGCCGTGCCGTCGTTTCCGCCAGTCTTGTGAACCCGGGCCCCTCAATCAACAATCAGGAGACCATCAAAAAACCATCATCACAGGCCATCCACCTTCCTCCACTTCCGGGAACAGCCATGGGACACCCGTACACGATCCGCGAGATCGCCCGTCAGGCCGGACTGAGCCAGGCCACCGTGGACCGTGTCCTCAACCACCGGGGCGGAGTGCGGGAGAGCACGGCACGCGAGGTGCACCAGGCGATCAGGGACCTGGACCGGCAACGGACGCAGGTCCGCATCGGCGGCCGCACCTTCATGATCGACATAGTGATGCAGACCCCGGCCCGGTTCTCCACCGCGGTGCGCGACGCCCTGGAGGCCGAGCTGCCCTCGCTGCACCCGGCGGTCGTCCGCTCCCGCTTCCACTTCCGCGAGACCTGCCCGCCCTCGGAGCTCGTCCGCGTCCTCGACCGGATCGCCAGGCGCGGCTCCCAGGGCGTGATCCTCAAGGCCCCGGACCTGCCCGAGATCACCGACGCCGTCGGCCGGCTGGTGGCGGCCGGGATCCCCGTGGTCACCCTGGTGACGGACCTGCCGGGCAGTGCACGCCTCGCCTATGTCGGCATCGACAACCGCGCCGCGGGAGCCACCGCCGCATACCTCCTCGACCAGTGGCTGAGGGACCGCCCGGGCCATGTGCTGGTTACCATCAGCCGGGGCTTCTTCCGCGGTGAGGAGGAACGCGAGATGGGCTTCCGCGGCGCGCTCCGGATGACCTGCCCCGACCGCACCGTGGTCGAGGTCACCGACAGCGACGGCCTGGACGCCAGCCAGCGCGACCTGGTCCTGGCCGCGCTGGAACAGGACCCGGACATCAACGCCGTCTACTCCGTCGGCGGCGGCAACGCGGCGACCGTGGAGGCCTTCGCGACACTCGGCCGAGACCCGGCCGTCTTCATCGCGCACGACCTCGACCAGGACAACACGCGCCTGCTGCGGGAACGCCGTATCTCCGCCGTCCTCCACCACGACCTGCGCCAGGACATGCGCCACGCCTGCCAGACGGTCATGCGGGCGCACGGCGCGCTCCCCGAGGAAGGGCCCCGTCCCCCCTCGCCGATCCAGGTGGTCACGCCGTTCAACCTGCCGCCCGGGGTGGTGGCGGAGGGGTGATCGGGTGGTCGGACCTCAGAACTGGCATCCGGCGCCATAACCCTCAAAGATCACGTAACATCCAGATCGGAAATCGATCAACTTTCGCAGCCACCCGCCCAGTTGGAGAACTTCTCCACGCCTCGACCAAGGGTGACCGCGCAAGGGGGAAGGAAGAAACCGATGAAGTCATCCGGTCTTCGGCGACGCCTCGCCGGAACGGCGGCCACCGCTGTCATGGTCGGTGCGGGCGTCCTGGCGGGCGCACCTTCGGCGGCGGCGAAGGCCAACCTGCTGGCCATCGACAAGGTGTCGTTCCACGCTCCGGGCCTGCAGGTGAAGGTCACCTACTCCTGCGACGTCGGCATGGACCACGAGCTCGTGGCCAACGCGACGGCGCTCGGCCGGGGGACCCACGACGAGTCGATCGCCGCGGGCACCGTCAAGAAGGACAAGCTCGTCTGCGACTACGACAGCCACGTCGCGCAGGTCACACTGCGCCCGGCCGCGGGTTCGCACTTCGCGAAGGGAGACAAGGTGCAGGTCGCCGTCTTCTACTTCGACACTGACGGGTTCAGCTACGCCCGCCAGGAGACCGTCGCCGTTCTCTGATGCGGCATTCGCCCCGGCAGGCGGCACACGGGTCACGGTAGACCGACTCGGCCCGTCGCCCGCCGGGGCGGTGCGCACGGCCAAAGGCTCCTCGGCAGAACAGCAGCGCCCAGCACCTTGGGTCTCTAAGCCCCGGGGCCGAGCTCCCGCAGGACGGCCTGCGCCGCCGCGCGGTGCTCGGCGGCCCCCGCCGGATCCGTCCGGTCGAGCACGGTCGCGATGCCTTCGTGGGCCAGCACCTCCTCGTACCGGTTTCCCAGCCTCGGGGCCAGCTCCAGCGCCTGCCGATGCAGCCGCAGGGCCTCTTCGGTCAGTCCCGCGAGCCGGCAGGTCTCGGCATAGCCGTTGAGGAAATGGATCTTCCAGTGTTCTTCGAACAGCTCGTCGAGCAGCGCGAACGCCTCCCGGTGACAGGCCAGTGCCTCCTCGTACCGGCCCATCTGCCGCAGCGCCACGCCCAGGCAGTTCAGGCACCAGGCCTGATTGTGCAGATGCCCGTCGTCGCGGGCCACGGCCAGCGCATGGCGCAGATGCTCCGCCGCCTCGTCGGGCTCCTCACGGGCGATGGCCACGCCGAGCGTGATCCGGGCCGTCAGAGCGGGCGGCCACGCGGGGTCGGTGTGGGGGATGCCCAGCACCTCCCGGGCCCGCTGCGCCGCCTGATCACGGTGCCCCAACTGCAGCATCGCCCAGGCCTCCGACGCGGCCGCGTCGGCCGCGCCCGTCGGGCAGCCGGCCTGCTCGTACAACTTCCACGCCAGCCGGAACAGTTCGAGCGGCTCCTCGACGTGGCCCGCGTCCCAGCTCAGACAACCACGGCGCATGGTCAGTTCGGCCTCCGCACGCGCGTCCCCCGCCTCGGACAACCGGAGCGCGGCCGCCTCGTACGCGGCGGTGGCCTCCGCCATCCGGCCCGCGTTGTAGCGCGCGAAGCCCAGATCGCTGTGCGCCTCGGCCAGTCGCAGCGGGTCGCCCAGGCGCTCGGCGGCGGCGAGCGAGCGCTCGAAGAGGACGTTGAGATGCGTCGTGCCGCACCGCCGCGCGAAGTAGGCCCGCAGGAAGCGCGGCAGCTCGCACACGTGCACGTCGGCCCCGACGGCGGCCGCCGTCTCGAAGGCCGCCATGAGGTTTCCGTACTCGGTGACGAGCCAGGCGAAGGCCGCGTTCTTGTCCGGGAACCGTGGCAGCTCGGCCGGAGGCGGGCCCGCGGAGGCCGCCCGGCCGGGCGTGACGAACGGCATGGCGGCGTCGGCGGCGGCCGCCGCGTGCACGTAGTAGCCGAGCACCCGGCCCAATGCCCGCTCCCGCTCGGCCGCCGAGTCCTGTTCCGCCGCGGCCCGGCGCGCCTGCTGGTGCACCAGGTCGTGCAGCCGGTAGCGGCCCGCCGTCGGCTGCTGGACCAGGTGCGCGTCGAGCAGGTCCTCCAGCATCTCCTGGGCGCTGCGCAGCGGCACGTCCGCCAGGGCCGCCACCACGTACTCGTCGAAGGACTCCCCGGGCAGCAGGCCCAGCATCCGGAACAGGCGGGCCTGGGAACGGTTCAGCTGCCGTACCGACATGGCGAACGCCGCGCCGAACGCGGCGTCGAACTCGCTCACCCCCTGCGCCATCCGCTCGACGAGGATGCCCACGGTCCAGCCCGGCCGGTGCCGCAGCCGTGCCGCGGCCAGCCGCAGGGCCAGCGGCAGATGGCCGCACAGCCGCAGCACCTCGGCGGCGGACTCCGGATCGCGGGCCAGCCTGCCCTCGGGGCCGACGGTGTCGCCGCTGGCACGGGCCAGCAGCTCCGCGCTCTCCTGCGGGCTCAGCACGTCGAGCGAGACGGGGGGCACCTCGTCCAGGCCGAGGAGCCGGTTGCGGCTTGTGATCAGGGCGACGGAGGGACCGGCACCGGGCAGCAGCGGGCGGACCTGGTCGGCGTCGGCGGCGTTGTCGAGGACCACGACGACCCGTCGGCGGGCCAGTTCCGACCGCCAGCAGGCGGCCAGTTGCTCGATTCCCTCCTGCGGGACCTTCTCGGACGGGACGTCGAGCGCGCCGAGCAGCATCCGCAGCGCGGAGTCCGGGTCGAGCGGGGGCCGGCCCTCGGTGAACCCGTGCAGGTCCACGTAGAGCTGGGCGTCCGGGAAGTCGGGGGCGAGCCGGTGCGCGGCGTGCACCGCCAGACAGGTCTTGCCGACGCCCGCCATGCCGTCGACGGAGACCACCCGATGGCTGTCCACCGCGGCGAGCACGGCGGCGAGCTGGGCCTCCCGTCCCGTGAAGTCGGGCACGTCGCGGGGCAGATCGTTCCGGGGCAGCGGCTGGACCTGGCGGCTGCTCTTCGGGGGCGCCGGCAACGGGTTCGAGGTCCGTTCCCACAGGGGGCGCAGGGGGCGGGGGTCGCGCTTGACGAGGCGGCAGAGGGCGACCACCGCGGGCCAGGGCGGCACGGTCTGCCCGTTGAGGTAGCGCGACAGCGACGAGGAGCTGAGGCCGGTGTCCCGCGCGAGGGCCCTCACGCCCAGCCCGGACAGTTCCTGGAGCAGGCGCAGCCGGGCCGCCAGTTCCTCCTGTGGGTCGGCCTTCGCCGTCCGTGTTTGCGTGTCCACCCGTTCCCCCCGCTTCGCGTCCCGCTCCGGCAGAAGTCTCCCGAGCCAAGTCGCCGCTGGTCAAGGTCGTTTCAGCTGTCCCACGGTGTCCCATCGCCGTGGCCGGAACAAGCCGGCCCGGCTGTCATGGAGTCACGCCCCGACGACAGCGGGGCACCGACCCGGAAGAGGAGAACACCGAGATGCAGTCCCGTATGCAGAACCCCGCCGTCGTCCTGTCCGGTGCTATGCAGCCCATCCAGGAGATCCTCAAGGCCGTGCAGTCCGGCGGCGTGGACGGGCAGACGCTGGAGCTGGTGCATCTGCGGGTCAGCCAGATCAACGGCTGCAGCGCCTGCGTCGTCGGCGGCGCCAAGACGGCCCGCAAGGCCGGAGTCAGCGACGAGCGGCTGGACGCGGTCGCCGCCTGGCGGGAGACCCCGTACTTCACCGAGGAGGAGCGGGCGGCGCTCGCGCTGGCCGAGGCAGCGACGCGGCTGGCCGACCGTCCCGACGCGGTGAGCGACGAGGTGTGGGACACGGCCGCCACCTACTTCGACGAGAAGCAGCTCGCCGCGATCGTCCTGATGATCGGCGTCACCAACCTGTTCAACCGGCTCAACGCCACGACCCGCCAGATCGCCGGTGCGTGGGGCTGACGCCCGCCGCAACCGGCAAGGACGAGCCGGCGAGCGCACTCAACACCGATACTGCGTACATCCATGATCCGCACACCCGGAGGGAACCCGTTGTGAAGGACGCACAGAAGCCCGCCAAGAGCACCACCGCGACCGACAGGACGTCCGAGGGATTCACGGACGAGGAGCGAGCCGCGATGAAGGAGCGCGCCAAGGAGCTGAAGGCGTCCTCGCGCCGCGGGTCCAAGGCCGCCAAGGCGGCGGAGGACGAGACCGCCGTGCTTGCGAAGATCGCCGAGATGCAGGAGTCGGACCGGGTCATGGCCGAACGGATCCACGCCGTCGTCAAGGAGAGCGCGCCGGAGCTCGCCCCGAAGCTCTGGTACGGGATGCCCGCGTACGCCCTGGACGGCAAGGTCGTCTGCTTCTTCCAGAGCGCGGAGAAGTTCAAGTCCCGCTATGCGACGTTCGGCTTCAGCGACAAGGCCAACCTCGACGACGGCGCCATGTGGCCGGCTTCCTACGCCCTGAAGGAGCTGACCGCCGCCGACGAGGCGAGGATCGGCGCGCTCGTGAAGAAAGCGGTGAACTGAGGCCCATGCCGTGCTGACACGTCGGCACGGCAGGTCCGGCCGCTCCTGCCGGTCGCTCTTGATGGAGTCCGGCAGGCGAGGTCACACTGGCCGGGTGGACGCGGATCCGGGGTTCTACGGGCCCTCCTCGGTGACCTGGCAGGTGCACGCCGACCCCATGATGTGGGTCGCCGGCATCCGCGCGCTCTACCTCCAGGCCCTGCACCCGCCCACCGTGCGCGGCGTCGTGCAGAACTCGGACTTCCGCCGCGACGCCTGGGGCCGGCTGATGCGCACCGCCGACTTCGTCGGGACGACGACGTACGGCACCACCGAGGCCGCCGAGCGGCTGGCGGCGCGGGTGCGGAAGATCCACGCCATGCTCGGCGCCACGGACCCCGACACCGGCGAGCGGTACGGCGTCGACGAGCCCGAGTTGCTGCTGTGGGTGCACTGCGCAGAGATCGACTCCTACCTCCACGTCCTGCGCCGCTCGGGGTTCCGGCTCACCGAGGCAGAGGCCGACCGGTACGTCCGTGAGAACCGGGCCGCCGCCGCCCTCGTCGGACTCGACCCCGAGCAAGTCCCCGCGGACCAGGTCGAGTTGGCCGCGTACTTCGAGAAGATGCGGCCCGAACTCGCCGCCGGGCCCGAGGCGCGCGAGGTGGACGACTTCCTGCGGCGCCCGCCGATCCACCCGCTGCTGGTCCCGGCGCGCGCCCTGCTGTGGCGGCGCGTGGCGAACCTGGCGTACGCCGCCCTGCCCCCGTACGCCCACGAACTCTACGGCCGCCCGGCCCCGAGCCCCGCGGCGGTCACCCGGCGGCTGCGCCTGACCGGCACCCTGCTGCGCCGCATCCCGGCACGGGTGCGCTGGCAACTGCCCCCGAAGCACGTTCTGCGCGCCATGGCCAGGCTCGGCCCCGGCGCACGGCCCGCACCGCACAAGGTCGGCCGGCACGTCGGATGATCCGGCGCCGTCCGGCCCGTCTCTGGCCGATCCGGATCTTCGCGTGCTACGAAGAGGCATGCCTGTACGCGAAGGACACGAGGGAAACCAGAGGCACGAGCGATACGACGCCGTGATCGTCGGCGGCGGCCACAACGGCCTCGTGGCCGCCGCCTATCTGGCCCGGGCCGGGCGATCCGTGCTCCTACTGGAGCGGCTGGACCACACCGGCGGCGCCGCCGTGTCCACGCGCCCGTTCGCCGGGGTCGACGCACGACTGTCGCGCTACTCCTACCTGGTCAGCCTGCTGCCCCGGAAGATCGTGCGGGACCTGGGGCTGGACTTCCGCGTGCGGGCGCGCACCGTCTCGTCGTACACCCCCGTCGAGCGCCACGGGCGCCCCACCGGGCTGCTCGTCGGCGGTGGCGAGCGGCGCACCCGGGAGGCGTTCGCACGGCTCACCGGCTCCGACCGCGAGTTCGAGGCATGGCAGCGGTTCTACGGCATGACCGGGCGGGTGGCCCAGCGGGTGTTCCCGACGCTCACCGAGCCGCTGCCCACCCGTGACGACCTGCGCCGCCGCATCGACGACGAAGAGGCGTGGCGGGCGCTGTTCGAGGAGCCGATCGGCGCCGCGATCGAGGCCCGCTTCACCGACGACCTGGTCCGCGGAGTCGTCCTCACCGACGCGCTCATCGGCACCTTCGCCGACGCCCACGACACCTCCCTGAAGCAGAACCGCTGCTTCCTCTACCACGTCATCGGCGGCGGCACCGGCGCCTGGGACGTCCCCGTCGGCGGCATGGGCGCCCTCACCGACGCGCTCGCCGGGGCCGCGCGCGCCGCCGGGGCGGTCATCGCCACCGGGCGCGAGGCGGTGCGGATCGACACCGACGGGCGCGCCGCCGAGGTCACGTTCCGGGGCGCGGACGGGGAGGGCACCGTCTTCGCCCGGCACGTCCTGGTGAACGCCTCCCCGCAGGAGCTGGCCCGGCTGACCGGCGACACCCCGCCGGCTCCTGCCGAGGGCGCCCAGCTGAAGGTGAACATGCTGCTCACCCGGCTGCCCGCGCTGCGCGACACCGGCGTCGACCCGCGAGAGGCGTTCTCCGGCACCTTCCACATCGCCGAGGGATACCGGCAACTGGCCACCGCCCACGCCCAGGCCGCCGCCGGTTCACTGCCCGCCGCGCCGCCGTCCGAGATCTACTGCCACTCGCTCACCGACCCCACCATCCTCGGCCGCGACCTGGTCGAACGCGGCTACCAGACCCTCACCCTCTTCGGCCTGCACACCCCCGCGCGGCTCTTCGAGGAGGACAACGACGCCGTACGGGAGGAGCTGCTGAAGTCGACGCTGGCGCAGCTGGACGCCCACCTCGCCGAGCCGGTCGAGAACTGCCTGGCCACCGACGCGGACGGGCGTCCCTGCATCGAGGCCAGGTCCCCGCTCGACCTGGAGCGCGACCTGCGGCTGCCCGGTGGCAACATCTTCCACCGTGAACTGGCCTGGCCGTACGCCCAGGAAGGCACGGGCCGCTGGGGCGTGGAGACCCGGCACGCGAACGTCCTGCTGTGCGGCTCGGGTGCGGTCCGCGGCGGCGGGGTGAGCGGCGTGCCCGGGCACAACGCGGCGATGGCGGTGCTCGAAGGCTAAAATCTGACGGTCCGTCAGGAAACCTCTTCCGTCCTCTCGACCGGTGCGGCATCCTGCGCCCATGCAGACGGAGCTGAGCAAGCAACTCGGGGTCGAGCACGCCCTCTTCGGGTTCACGCCGTTTCCCGCCGTCGCCGCGGCCATCAGCCGGGCCGGCGGGTTCGGCGTGCTCGGCGCGGTCCGCTACACGGCCCCCGACGACCTCAAGCGCGACCTCGACTGGGTCGACGCCCACGTCGACGGCCGCCCCTACGGACTGGACGTCGTCATGCCCGCCAAGAAGGTGGAGGGCGTGACGGAGGCCGATGTCGAGGCGATGATCCCGGAGGGACACCGGCAGTTCGTCAGGGACACCCTGGCCGAGTACGGGGTGCCCGAACTCGCCGAGGGCGACGCGTCCGGGTGGCGGATCACCGGCTGGATGGAACAGGTCGCCCGCAGCCAGCTCGACGTCGCGTTCGAGTACCCGATCAGGTTGCTGGCCAATGCTCTTGGCTCCCCGCCCGCCGACGTCGTCGAACGCGCCCACGCACAGGGCGCTCTGGTCGCCGCGCTGGCAGGCAGCGCCCGGCACGCCCGCAAGCACCAGGAGGCGGGTATCGACATCGTGGTCGCGCAGGGGTACGAGGCCGGTGGCCACACCGGCGAGATCGCCTCCATGGTGCTCACACCCGAAGTGGTCGACGCCGTCGCCCCGTTGCCCGTGCTGGCCGCCGGCGGCATCGGCAGCGGGCAGCAGGTCGCCGCCGCCCTGGCGCTCGGTGCGCAGGGCGTCTGGCTAGGCTCGATCTGGCTGACCACCACGGAGGCCGAACTCCCCTCGCCCGTCCTCGTCCGCAAGCTGCTGGCCGCCGGCTCGGGCGACACCGTCCGCTCCCGGGCGCTGACCGGCAAACCGGCCCGGCAGCTGCGTACCGCGTGGACCGACGTCTGGGACGACCCGGACGGCCCGGGCGCCCTTCCCATGCCGCTCCAGGGCCTGCTGGTGGCCGAGGCGATCACCCGCATCCAGAAGTACGAGGTGGACCCGCTGCTCGGCACGCCCGTCGGCCAGATCGTCGGCCGCATGACCAGCGAACGCAGCGTCCAGGCCGTCGTCGACGACCTCACCCGGGGTTTCGAGAAGGCCGTCGACCGCATCAACCGGATCGCCGGAAGGAGTCGGCAGTGAGCCAGTCCGCCAACGGTTTCTGGGCCCAGGCAGCGGCCGATCCCGAGCGCACCGTCCTCGTGGCCGCCGACGGGGAGGAGTGGACCGCCGGGCGGCTGCTCGCCGACGCCAACCGGATGGTGCACGGGCTGCGCGCCGCGGGGCTGCGGACCGGTGACTCCTTCGCCGTCGTCCTGCCCAACGGTGTCGCGTTCCTCACCGCGTACCTGGCCGCCACCCAGGCCGGGCTCTACCTCGTCCCCGTCAACCACCA
The DNA here is from genome assembly GCF_025642135.1 of Streptomyces cynarae. Taxonomy (NCBI): domain Bacteria; kingdom Bacillati; phylum Actinomycetota; class Actinomycetes; order Kitasatosporales; family Streptomycetaceae; genus Streptomyces; species Streptomyces cynarae. The sequence continues at coordinate 8,204,627 of NZ_CP106793.1, forward strand.
CCTCGTCGGGCCGGAGATCGCCTGGATCGTCTCCGACTCCGGCGTCAAGGTGATCGTCGCGCACGAGCGGTTCGCGGACGCGGCGCGTGCCGCCGCCGACGAGGCCGGACTGCCGGCCGCCCACCGGTTCTCCGTCGGCGAGGCCGACGGCTTCCGGCCGTACGCCGAACTCCTCGACGGACAGCCCGAGTCGGCGCCCGGCGACCGCACCCTCGGCTGGGTCATGAACTACACCTCGGGCACCACGGGCCGTCCCCGCGGCATCCGCCGCCCACTGCCCGGAAAACCGCCCGAGGAGGCCTACCTCGGCGGTTTCCTCGGCATCTTCGGCATCAGGCCCTACGACGACAACGTCCACCTGGTCTGCTCGCCGCTTTACCACACGGCCGTGCTCCAGTTCGCGGGCGCCTCCCTGCACATCGGGCACCGGCTGGTGGTGATGGACAAGTGGACGCCCGAGGAGATGCTCCGCCTCATCGACGTCCACCGGTGCACGCACACGCACATGGTGCCGACCCAGTTCCACCGCCTCCTCGCCCTGCCCGACGAGGTGAGGGCCCGCTACGACGTCTCGTCCATGCGGCACGCCATCCACGGCGCCGCCCCCTGCCCGGACCATGTGAAGCGGGCGATGATCGAGTGGTGGGGCATGTGCGTGGAGGAGTACTACGCGGCGAGCGAGGGAGGCGGCGCCTTCGCGACCGCCGAGGACTGGCTGAAGAAGCCCGGCACGGTCGGCAAGGCGTGGCCCATCAGCGAACTCGCGGTCTTCGACGACGACGGCAACCGGCTGCCGCCCGGTGAACTCGGCACCGTCTACATGAAGATGAGCACCGGCGGCTTCTCGTACCACAGGGACGAGGCCAAGACGCGCAAGAACCGCGTCGGCGACTTCTTCACCGTCGGCGACCTCGGCTACCTCGACGAGGACGGCTATCTGTTCCTGCGCGACCGCAAGATCGACCTGATCATCTCCGGCGGGGTCAACATCTACCCCGCCGAGATCGAGGCCGCGCTGCTCACCCACCCCGCCGTCGCCGACGCGGCCGCCTTCGGCATCCCGCACGACGACTGGGGCGAGGAGGTCAAGGCGGTCGTCGAACCCGCCCCCGGCCATGAGCCCGGCCCGGCGCTCGCCACGGACATCCTCGACCACTGCGCACGGCAACTCGCCGGCTACAAGCGGCCCAAGAGCGTCGACTTCATCGCGACGATGCCCCGCGACCCCAACGGCAAGCTGTACAAGCGACGGCTGCGCGAACCGTACTGGGAAGGCCGTACCCGCCCCGTCTGACGGCTGCTTGACCTGTCCCGCGTGCCCGGCGAGGATCGCGCCAGGTCCGGACACGAAGGAGCGGGACATGACGGCGGGACGAAGCGTCACGGTCGACGGCACGCTGCGGCGCAGCGCCCGGCGTACCCCGGCGAGGGTGGCGATCCGCTACGGCGACCGGTCGTGGACCTACGCGGAACTCGACGACGCCGTCTCGCGAGCCGCCCGCGTGCTGCGGGAGGCCGGGCTCGCCCCGGGCGACCGGATCGGCGCCCTGGGCCACAACTCCGACGCCTACCTGATCGCCTTCCTGGCCTGCGCCCGCGCCGGACTGGTGCACGTGCCGGTGAACCAGAACCTGACCGGCGAGGACCTGGCGTACATCGTCGACCAGTCCAGCTGTTCCCTCGTCCTCGCGGACCCTGACCTCGCGGGGAACCTTCCGCAGGGTGTACGGCGGCTGCCGCTGCGCGACGCGGACGACTCGCTGCTCGCGCGGCTGGCCGCGACCGAGCCGTACGACGGCGAGGAACCGCGCGCCGAGGACCTGGTGCAACTGCTGTACACGTCCGGCACGACCGCGCTGCCCAAGGGCGCGATGATGACGCACCGCGCCCTGGTGCACGAGTACCTGAGCGCGATCACCGCCCTCGACCTGAGCGCGGGCGACCGGCCGGTGCACGCCCTGCCGCTCTACCACTCGGCGCAGATGCACGTCTTCCTGCTGCCCTACCTCGCCGTCGGCGCGGAGAACGTCGTCCTGGACGCGCCCGACGGCGACCGGCTCTTCGACCTGGTCGAGGCGGGCCGCGCCGACAGCCTGTTCGCGCCGCCGACGGTCTGGATCGGATTGGCGAACCGGCCCGACTTCACCACCCGCGACCTGAGCGGCCTGCGCAAGGCCTACTACGGCGCCTCGATCATGCCGGTGCCCGTGCTGGAGCGCCTCAAGGAGCGGCTGCCGAAGCTCGCGTTCTACAACTGCTTCGGGCAGAGCGAGATCGGCCCCCTCGCCATGGTCCTCGGGCCCTACGAGCACAAGGGACGCATGGACTCGTGCGGGCGTCCGGTGCTGTTCGTGGAGGCGAAGCTCGTCGACGAGTCCGGCGAGGACGTGCCCGACGGGGAACAGGGAGAGATCGTTTACCGGTCACCGCAGTTGTGCGAGGGCTACTGGGAGAAGCCGGAGGAGACCGCCGAGGCGTTCCGCGACGGCTGGTTCCACTCCGGGGACCTCGCCGTGCGGGACGCCGACGGGTACTTCACCATCGTCGACCGGGTGAAGGACGTCATCAACTCCGGCGGGGTACTGGTCGCTTCACGGCAGGTCGAGGACGCCCTCTACACCCACGAGCGGGTCGCCGAGGCAGCGGTGATCGGGCTGCCCGACGAGCGGTGGATCGAGGCGGTCACCGCGGTCGTCGTACCGCGCGGCGAGGTGACCGAGGCCGAACTGATCGACCACGTGCGCGAGAAGCTGCCGCACTTCAAGGCGCCCAAGCGGGTGCTGTTCGTGGACGAGCTGCCGCGCAATGCGAGCGGGAAGATCCTGAAGCGGGAGCTGCGGGACCGGTTCGGTCGCTGACGGGGGTCAGCGCGGCCGCAGGTCCACGATCCGCCTGATCTTGCCCACGGACCGCTCCAGGGACTCCGGTTCGACGATCTCGACCCCCACCGAGACACCGATCCCGTCCTTCACGGCCGCCGCGATGGCGAGCTCCGCCGCCTCACGCTGCTCCGGGGTGGCGCCGGGCCGGGCCTCGGCCCGCACGGTCAGCGCGTCGAGCCGGCCCTCGCGGGTCAGCCGGAGCTGGAAGTGCGGCGCCACGCCCGGGGTGCGCAGCACGATCTCCTCGATCTGCGTGGGGAAGAGGTTGACCCCGCGCAGGATGACCATGTCGTCGCTGCGCCCGGTGATCTTCTCGATACGCCGGAAGACCCGCGCCGTGCCGGGCAGCAGCCGGGTCAGGTCCCGCGTCCGGTACCGGATCACGGGCATGGCCTCCTTGGTGAGGGAGGTGAAGACCAGCTCGCCCTCCTCACCGTCCGGCAGTACTTCGCCGGTGATCGGATCGACGATCTCCGGGTAGAAGTGGTCCTCCCACACATGCAGGCCGTCCTTGGTCTCGACGCACTCCTGCGCCACACCCGGGCCGACGACCTCCGACAGGCCGTAGATGTCCACCGCGTCGATCGCGAACCGCTCCTCGATCTCGCGCCGCATCTCCTCGGTCCACGGCTCGGCTCCGAAGACGCCCACGCGCAGGGAGGTGGTGCGCGGATCGACGCCCTGGCGCTCGAACTCGTCCAGCAGGGTGAGCATGTACGAGGGGGTGACCATGATCACGCCTGGCCGCAGGTCCTGGATCAGCTGCACCTGGCGGGCCGTCATGCCGCCGGAGGCGGGGATCACCGTACAGCCGAGGCGTTCGGCGCCGTAGTGCGCGCCGAGGCCGCCGGTGAACAGACCGTAGCCGTACGCCACATGCACCGTGTCACCGGGCCGGCCGCCCGCCGCGCGGATGGACCGGGCCACCATGTCGGCCCACATCGACAGGTCGTTGTCGGTGTACCCGACGACCGTGGGCCGCCCGGTGGTGCCGCTGGAGGCGTGGATGCGGCGGATCCGCTCCCTGGGGACGGCGAACATGCCGTACGGGTAGTGCTCTCGGAGGTCCGCCTTCACGGTGAACGGGAACCGGGCGAGATCCGCGAGCGTACGGCAGTCCTCCGGCCGCACCCCCGCCTTGTCGAAGGACTCGCGGTAGAAGGGCACGTGCTCGTAGGCATGTCGCAGCGAGGCCCGCAGCCGCTCCGACTGCAGGGCCCGCAGCGCCTGAGCGTCGAGCCGTTCCCCCGCGTCCAGCAGGCCCTGAGCGTCTGCCATGGGGACGCCTCCCTAGCGATCACAAGCAATCGTCATGAACCGGTCGACCGATCATTCGGTAGACGCCGAGGATCAGTAATCCAGCCCGCTCGGCCGGAGGCAAGAGCCCGGCCGAAACTTTCTTGCGGCGAAGCCCGCCCCGCCCCGAGATCAGACACATGCCGACGTTCGACGCGTACGACGGGACCCGACTCGCCTACCACCTGCGGGGAGAGGGGGAACCGCTCGTCGTGCTGCCCGGTGGACCGATGCGGGCGTCCGCGTACCTCGGGGACCTCGGCGGGCTCGACCACCGGCGGCGGCCGGTGCTGCTCGATCTGCGCGGGACCGCGCACTCGGCCGTGCCGGCGGACCCGGACACGTACCGCTGCGACCGTCTGGTCGCCCGACGTGGAGGCATTGCGCGAGCGCCTCGGCCTGGAACGTATGGACATCCTCGCGGACTCGGCGGGCGGCGGCCTCACCCTGCTCACGCGGCCCGGTTCCCGGAGCGCGTCGCCCGGCTCGCGCTGATCACTGTCACATCCTGGGCGCCCGGGATGCAAACGCGGCCCCCGTCCCGAACTCGCCCGCCGCGTCACCGGGTTCCTCCCGCGCGCCGAGTCGACGGTCCAGCCGGGCGCCGGGCGCTACCCGTGGCTGGACGACCCCGGGCACTTCGCCGCGCGGGTGGACGCCGTCTTCGCGGGCTGAGCGGGCCTGGGCGGGTGGCCCCGCCGTCAGCCGCCCAGGGGGTCAGACGGGCCGCCGCCCGGGCCCGGGCCGCCTCCAGGACCGCCAGCAGAACCGCCTTGCTGGAGTTGCGGTCCCGTACGTCGCACAGGAGCACCGGTGTCGACGCGTCCAGGTCCAGCGCCGCCCGCACCTGCTCGGCCGTACAGTCCCGCCGTCCGTCGAAGCAGTTGACCCCCACCGCGAACGGGATCTCCCGCGCCTCGAAGAAGTCGATCGAGGCGAACGAGGCGTCCAGGCGGCGGGTGTCGGCGAGGACCACCGCCGCCAGCGCGCCCGTCGCCAGGTCGTCCCACATGAACCAGAACCGGTCCTGCCCGGGCGTGCCGAACAGGTACAGCACCAGCTCAGGCGCGATGGTGATCCGGCCGAAGTCCATGGCGACCGTCGTGGACGACTTGCCCTCCACCCCGGTCAGGTCGTCGACCCCGAGGCTCGCCTCGGTCATGCGCTCCTCGGTCTCCAGCGGGGGCACCTCGCTCACCGAGCCCACCATGGTGGTCTTGCCCACGCCGAAACCGCCCGCGATGAGGATCTTCAGCGCGGTGGGCATGACCGGCTCAGAGCTGACGGATACCATCCATCACCCTTTCGATGATTTCCACACTCGGCTGGTCGTCCTGCCCGGGCGGCGACTGGACGATGATGAGCGAGGCGCCCAGCAGATCCCCGCACAGGATCTTCACCACGCTCACCGGCAGGTCCAGATGCGCGGCGATCTCGGCGACCGCCACCGCGCGGTCCCGGCACAGCTCGAGGATCTGGACCGCCTCCGGCTCCAGGTACTCGTACTCGAACTCAGCCTCGGACCGCGAGACGACCAGCGTGATCAGTGTGAACGTGTGCTGACTGTGGCGGGTGCGCCCGCCCGTGATGGCGTACGGCCGTAAATGACGCCCGGCCTCCGCACCGTCGAGCCACCGCGGTTCACGCATCCTGAATAAGACCGCCGGACGGTGTCTGGACGCGAGGCGCGGCGCTCATGTACTGGCCGACCTGCTTGACGAGCGTGCCCATCTCGAAGGCCATCATCCCCACGTCCACTTCCTCCGAGGCGATCGCGGCCAGCCGGGCACCCCTGCCCGCGGCCGTGACGAACAGGAACGCCCTCTCCATCTGGATGACCGTCTGCTGGACCTCCCCGCCGTGGAAGTGGCGCGCGGCGCCCCGGGCCAGGCTGTGCATGCCCGAGCCCACCGCCGACAGGTGCTCGGCGTCGTCGCGGCGCAGGTCCTTCGACTTGCCGATGAGGAGGCCGTCCCCGGACAGCACGATGGCACAGCGGATCTCCGGGATCCGGTCCACCAGGCCGTCGAGGAGCCAGTCCAGCTGCGGCCCGGGATGTACCTGCTCAGTCATTGCTCAACGTTTCCTCACAGTCGATTGGCACCGGAGTCCCCCGAATCCTGCGGCCGGCCCTCCGTGCCGGCCGGCCCGTCCGGGTCGGACATCCGGGCCCGCTTCAGCCCCTGCTGAATGGCGATCATCGCGCGCGCCGACGCTTCCGGGGAGACGACGCCGTTGTCCTCTTCGCCCTCGGGCCGGCCCTGGGTTTGTGCTGCCTCCCTGCGCAGCTGCTGCGCGAGGCTGGCTCCCCGGGTCCGCTGCGGCAGCACCGGGGGCGTCGTCAGCGGGCGCACCGCGTCGGGTGCGGACGCCTGCCCGGCGGGCGCGGTGCGCCCCCTCCGGGCTCGCGTCCGGGCTGGGTCCCGGCCTGCGGCCGGTGCTGTCCCGATGGCGGCCCGGCTTGGGGCCGGTGCTGTCCCGGCGGGGTCCGGCCTGCGGCCGGTGCTGCTCCGGCGGCGGCCCGGCCTGCGGCCGACCGTACCCGGCCGACGGCCCGGAGTACTGCGCCGACTGCCCCGGGTACTCGGCCGACGGTCCGGTGTACTCGGCCGACGCCCTGCTGTACTCGGCGGACGACCCCGCGTACTCGGCCGACGGCCCCGCGTACCCGGGCCCGGACTCATAGGTCGCCCCCCGTGGGGCAGGGGCCGTCTGCTGGGGCGTGGTCCACCGGTCCGGCTCGGAAAGGGGTACCGGGTGTTCCGACACGGGCGGCAACAGACCTGCACCTCCGTACTCGGGAAAGCCGCTGTGGTCCGCGATGCGGGAGTGCGTGAGCACGTCCGCTCCCACGACCGCCGGCGCCGTCACGCTCCCGGTGGCTCCCACGGCCGCGCCCGCGAGCGCCCTGTCCTCGGCCCGGGGCTCGCTCTGAAGCGCGTTGCCGGCCGCCGCGGCCGCCGACCTGAGCTGGTCGAGGACCGGCGACTGGAGATCCTCCAGCAGCTCCGAGGGCAGCAGGACGACGACGAGCGTGCCGCCGTAGACGGACTCGCGCAGCTCCACCTTGATCTTGTGCCGCTCGGCGAGCCGGGCGACCACGAAGTGGCCGAGACGCGGGTCCTCGCCCAGGGACGTCATGTCCAGCTTGGGTGGATGGGCGAGCAACTCGTTTGCGTACGCCATCTTGTCGGGAGGCATGCCGAGCCCGTGGTCCTCGACATGGATGGCCAGCCCCTTGGCCACCTTGGTGGCGCTCACGAACACCTGGGTGTCCGGCGGCGAGAAGCTCGTGCCGTTCTCGATCAGCTCGGCGAGCAGGTGCGTGACGTCCGCGACGGCCCGCCCCGCGAGGGCGACACGCCGCTCCGCGGGCAGGTTCTTCACCTTCACGCGCGTGTACTGCTCGGTCTCCGCGACCGCACTGCGCATCACGTCGGTGATGGAGACCGGCGCGGTCAACCGGCGGCTCGGCGGGGAGCCGCTGAGGATCACCAGGTTCTCCGCGTGCCGTCGCACGCGGGTCGCGAGGTGGTCGACCTTGAAGATGTCCTTCAGCAGGTCGGAGTCCTCGTGCTTGCGCTCCAGGTCGTCGAGGAGCGAGATCAGACGGTGGATCAGGATCTGGGTGCGCCGGATGAGCTGTGCGAAGACCTTCTCGGTGCCCTCGCGGCCCCTCGACTGACGCATCGCGGTGTCCGCGGCGACCCGGCCCAGCCGGTCGATGGCCCCGGCCAGCCGCTCCAGCTCGTCGCCGGCCTGGCGATCCTGCGGGCCGAGGACGGCGGGGTCCACGTGCTCGCCGCGCTCGATACGGGCCAGCAACTGGGGGAGTGCACGGGACAGTTCCTCAGCCCGCGCCTCGAGTTCGGACACCCGGCCGAGCGTCGCGCGGCGGGCGCGCAGCGCCAGCACCGCGCCGCCGGCCAGTGCTGCCAGGGTGGCGGCGGTGCCCACGAGGATGCCCAGCAGCAACTCGTCGGCCCGGTCCGAGGCGTCGTCCGCGAGCCCCCGCACGGAGTCCGCGCCCAACGACTGCAGATCGCCCAGGACACCGCCGGCGGTGTCCGGCCATGTCGAGGCCTTCGAGGGCAGCGTCGTGCCCTGGGCGGACGCCACGGAGTCGCCGAGCGTGCCCAGCGTCGTCCACTGCGCGCCGTCGGTGATCTGCGCATAGCCGGCGGCTGCCCCGGCCGGCAGGTCACGGGCGGTCAGGCCCGCGCTGAACTCCCGCTGGAGCGCGAGGTACTCGGCGAACTGGGCGCGGGTCGTCGCCGGTATGCGCCCGGAGGGCAGGACACCGGACAGCAGGGCGTCCTGGCGCGAGAGCATCTCCGTGATCTGCACCAGGGAGACCGCGGCGGTGCCGCCCCGCGCGAGGGACCCGTTGTCGCTGCGGACGGCGGCGGTCACCAGGGACACGCCCTGGGAGATGCTGTCGGTGAAGTACTGGAAGGCGTCGGCGGTGGACAGGGTGCGGGCGTCGATCGCCTGGCGGCGGTCGGACAGGGCGGCCAGCGCGTCGTCGAGCGGCTTCGCCCGGCGCCGCAGCGTCGAGGTGTCCAGGCCGGAGGAGCCGCGGTAGGCGGTGACGGCCGCGTCGGTCCGCTTCCGGGCGGCCTCGAGGTCACTGCGCGCGGCGCCGGTGCGGCTCGCCTGCCAGACGGCGGTCAGACGGCGCTCGTTCTGCAGGGCGGAGAGCACCGCCTGGGCAGGCCGGGCGGCCGACGTGTCGTGGTCCGCGTCGGCCTGCAACTGGAAGTGCTCGTCGACGAGACCGGCCGCCGTGTACCCCCACAGTCCGGTCAGGCAGACGGCGGGCACGACGAAGGGCAGGACGAACGAGAATCGGAGAGATCTGCGCGGGGCGGACCGATGACGCGTCCGCCGGTCGCGGGTGCCTGGCATCTGATTCCTCGTACGGCAGCGAAGCACTGGTTCGGTTGGGACGGTGCGAGTGCCGGATTGCGCCCGGCGCGGCGACTTGACCTCACCGTCATCGGAGTCGGCGATCAGGCTGAACCGTATCAGGATCATGGCGCAGCGTCAGCTTCCGCTTAGGGCAACTAACCGCATTCATACGTGAGTTGTCAGGTGCGTTCACGGAATTGGCTGCTGTCTCCGTCCGGGCGGACGCGGGGGGACATATCACAGCAGAGCCAGAAGTTTAGGGGTGTAGAGGGCGCCCGCCGTCTCGATTCCGGCCACCATGTCGAAATAGATCGCGGTCAGTTCCGCATCCGTCTGGACGGCGCGCAGCAGGGACAGCCGCTGTTCGTGCGGTGTGAGTTGGGCCACGCCGAGAGTGGACTCGTAGCCTGGGGTGAGTACTTCGTCCCGTTCCTTGGCGAAATCCCGCAGAGCGGCGTCGAGTCCGGCCGGGTCGCCGCCGAGCCGGCCCTCCAGTCGGCGGGCCAGGGCATCGGCCTGGAGGAAGGCGTCGCTGATCCCGCGCGCGGTGATGGAGTCCTTGTGGTGCCCCGCGTCGCCCACCAGGACCCAGCCGGGCCCGGCGGCCTGCCGGAAGAAGTTCCGCTGGTCACCGGTGCCGCGCAGCCGCTCCAGGGGCTCCCTGCCCGCGAGTCGCTCGTACAGGCCGGGCGCGGTGGTGCGGATCTGTTCCAGGTAGGCCCGCCGGGCGTCGGTGCGGACCTCTTCGAAGCGGGACTGCGGGAAGTAGGCGAGGACCAGCGTCGCCGCGTCGTTGGTGGCCACGGCCGCGACCCAGCTGCCCGGGCTCTCGTACAGCTCCAGGGTGGCCGGGACGTCCGCCCAGTACGTGTAGTACGCGCAGGTCAGCCGGGGATCCTCCACTGTGTACGGCGCCTGCGCGAGCCGGGCGACGGTGGAACGCATGCCGTCCGCGCCGATCACGAGATGCGTGCGTTCGGTGAAGGAGTGTTCCCCGGACATCGCTTCCACCCCCACGACCCGCCCGCTGGAGTCCCGCAGCAGTCCGGTCACCCGGCAGTGGTGGCGCACCTCGACGCCCGCCGCGGCCGCCGCCTCCGCCAGGAGGGCGTCAAGGACGTGGCGTCGCGGCGCGAACGCCTCCCGCTGCCCTTCCACGCCCCGGGCGCACCCTTCGAGGCGGATGTCGGCGACCTCGTAGACCACGCGGTCCAGGGGCGGGCACCCCGAGGCGCGTAGCGAGTCCAGCAGCCCCCAGCGGGCGAGCGCCGCCACCCCGGGCTGGTGGATGAGATGGGTGGAGAGGGTGTCCGTGCCGGAGGGCGCCTTGTCGAGCAGGAGTACCCGGTACCCCGCGCGGGCGAGCAGCATGGCGGTGGGCGCACCGGCGCAGCGGGCGCCTACCACGATGGCGTCGTACATGTGGGTTGCCTCACAACAGACGTCGGGGGAGGGGGTGTTGTGGTGCGGTGACCCGGACGGGCGTCGTTCAGCGGGAGCGTCCGAGGTCGTCGAGCAGGGCCCGCCGGTCGATCTTGCCATTGGCGTTCAGCGGCAGTTGATCGAGGACGGCGATCCGGCGGGGCAGCATGTACGGCGGCAGCCGCTCGGCCAGGGCGGCGAACAGCCCGTCGGACGTGCAGCCGTCGCCGCTCACCGCGGCATGGAGCTCCGGCTCGCCGTCGGACGCGGGAACCGCGAGGACGACCGCGTCCCGTACCCCCGGCTGCTGCCGCACCATGGCCTCGATCTCCCCGAGTTCGATCCGGTGGCCGCGGATCTTCACCTGGTGGTCGGTGCGTCCGAGGTGGACCAGGTGCCCGTCGCGCACGGCGACCCGGTCCCCGGTGCGGTACCAGTGCCGGTCGGTGAGCGGCCCGTCGCCGCCGGGCCGTCCGTCCGGGTCCAGGAAGCGCCCGGCGTTGTTCGCCGGGTCGAGGTAGCCGGGGAACCGCAACGGCCCCCGCACGCACAGCTCTCCGCTGTCCGAGGGCCGGCCGTCCTCGTCGATCAGCACCAGGTCGAGGACCGGATACCCCGCGCCGATCGGAGCGGTGCCGTTCGGGGTGTCGGGCCACTTCGCCGGGTCGTCCGGGAACAGGTACGCCGTGCAGGAGATGGTGAGTTCGGTCGGCCCGTACAGCACCTCCAGACGGCTGCCGGGCGCGGCGGCCCGCCACTGACGGGCCGCGTCCAGGGTGAGCGGTTCGCCGCCGAAGACGCTCCACCGCAGGGTGGGCATGCTGCCGGGTTTCAGGGTGCCGAGGCGGGAGGCGAAGGAGATCAGCGATGGCACCGAGAACCAGTGGGTGAGGCGCAGGGAGTTGACGGTCTTCACCGGGGACAGCAGCTGGCTGCGGCGCGGTACCACGAGGGTGCCCCCACCCGCCCAGGCGACGAACAGATCGTGCACGGAGCCGTCGAAGGTCAGCTCGAAGGACTGCGACAGCCGGCTGCCGGGTGCGATGTCGTACCGCGGCGCGACCTGGGCGAGATAGGTCGCGATGTTGCGGTGCGAGATCGGTACGCCCTTGGGGGTGCCGGTCGACCCGGACGTGAAGATGATGTACGCGATGTCGTCGGGGCCGGTCGCCGGATACGGCAGTTCGGGCGCGGGCCCCTTCGACAGGTCCGCCAGCTCGTCGGGCCCCACGGTGAGGACGGGCACCCCCTGTTCGGTGCCGGCCCCTGCGGTGTCGGCCAGCACGACCTCCACCTCGGCGGCCTTCACGATCTCGGCCGTGCGGGCCGAGGGGTGCTCGGGGTTGAGGGGGACGACGGTCGCGCCGGCCCGCAGGATCGCGAGATACCCGGCGTACGCGGTCACCGAACGGCTCGCCAACAGGCCCACGCGGCGCGGCGGGATGCCGCCCGCCGCGAGGACCAGCCGGGCGGCCAGCGCCTCCGCCAGGTCGCGCAGGTGCGCATAGGTGAGCCGCTCCTCGTCCACCTCCAGCGCGACGGCGTCCTCGCCGTAGGCGTCGGCGGAGCGGGCGAACCAGGCGTACGCGGTCTGCGGGTGGCTCATCGGGCGGCCGCCTCCAGCTCGCGCGTCCACCGACGCAGTTCACCCACGGTGCGCAGCCTGCCGAACTCCTCGGGGTCGACCTCCTGGCTCGACCGCTTGGTCAGCTCGACGATGATCCGGAGCTTGGCCAGGGAGTCGATGCCGATGTCGGTGAGTGTGGACGTGTCGTCGAAGCCGGTGCGTGCGTGCTCGCGCAGCACCCAGGACGCCAGGTCGCCACCGTCGTCGTCGTGCTCCTCGCCGGGCCAGTACCGCTTGGTCTGCCACGGGTACGTGGGCAGCGGGACGAAGTGGCCCGGGTCGCCGAACACCGCCTCCCAGTCCACGTCCTCGCCCCTCCGGTAGCGCTCGGCGACGGCCGACAGCGGTCTGCCGCCCAGTCCGGGGGAGCCGGTCAGCGCGGCCACCAACTCCTCGTGGCTCGCCCCGACGACCGCGAGCCGGTGCTCGTGATGCTGCCGACGGGTGGCCGCGCTGTAGCAGATGTCCCGCACGGAGTACGCGGCCCCCGCTCCGCCGGGGGAGAGGTGGTCGGCGTACGACCGGGCGAGTGCTGCCAGTGCGGCGGAACTGCGCGCGGAGAGCACCAGGACGTACGGCGTGGGGCGCGCGGCGCCTGTGGGCGCCGGACCTCGCCCGGTGCGGGGCGCGGCCGGTGCTTCGGCGGGGGCGGGGCTGCGGATCACCACATGTGCGTTGAGCGCCGAGGAGCCCTGCCCGGAGACACCGGCGACGGCCGGCCGGCCCCTCCCGGGCAGGTCGACGAGCCCGGTCGGCACCACCAGCGGCAGCTCGTCCCAGCCCACCTCGGGGTTCGGCTTCGACAGGTGCAGGCTGGCGGGCACCTGCCCGTGTTCCAGGCAGAGCACCGCCTTGATCAGCCCGGCCAGGCCGCCGGCGGCCTCCGCGTGCCCGATGTTCGTCTTGACCGAGCCGACGAGCAGCGGCCGGCCGGCCGGGCGGCCCTCGCCCAGGACCCGGCCCAGCGCGGTCAGTTCCAGGGGGTCGAACGAGGGCGAGCCGGAGCCGTGCGCCTCGACGTAGTCGACGTCCGCGGGATCGATCCCGGCGTCCTCGTACGCCCAGCGCAACACGTCGATCTGGCCCTGGAGCGAGGGGTTGAGCACCGAGTCGCTGGTGCGGCCGTCGTTGCCGACGGCGCTGCCCTGGATGACGGCGCGGATGCGGTCGCCGTCGGCCACGGCGTCCGCAAGGCGCTTGAGGACGACGACCGCCACGGCGTCGCTCGGCGCGTGGCCGTCGGCGCTCGCGTCACCGAACTTGCTGCGCCCGTCGGCGGCCATGCCGCCGGCCTGTGTCATCACCAGGCCCTCGTCCGGACGGAGTTTGAGGTTCACACCCGCGGCCAGGGCCAGAGGGGTCTCCCGGGCGCGCAGGCTCTGCACGGCCTGGTGGACGGCGACCAGGGACGAGGAGCAAGCCGTGTCCACGACAACACTGGGCCCGCGGAAGTCGAAGGTGTGGGAGATCCGGGCCGGCAGCAGTGAGCGGAAGTTGTTCAACTGCGAGGCCGTGGCGCCGTCCGGCCCCTGGCGCAGGGCCAACTCCAGGTAGTCCGCACGGGCGTTGCCCACGAACACCCCGGTCCGGCTGCCTGCCAGCAGGTCGGGCCGCTGCCCCGCGTCCTCCAGCGCCTCCCAGGCGGTCATCAGCAACAGCCGCTGCTGCGGGTCGAGTTCCACCGCCTCCGTGGCAGACATCCCGAAGAACTCGGCGTCGAAGTGGGCGATGTCGTCAACGTAGCCCGCGCGGCGGCTGGCTATGCGGCCCGGTCCGGGGACGGCGGAGTGGAGGACGTCGACGTCATAACGTTCGGGAGGGGTCTCACTGGTGGCGTCCGTACCGTCCCTCAGGAGGGCCCAGAGCTCGTCGGCTCCCGATGCGCCGGGAAGCCGGCAGGCCACGCCGATCACCGCCACCGCCCGGGCGTCCGCGTCCGACCTGTTCATGAGGTTACTCCTTCGATGTTCGCCACTGTCCGTAGGAGATGGCGCAGTTGACCTTGCCGCACGGCCTTCTGGCCGCTGACGCGGCATCACGGCATTACCGAGGCGGCGCGGTGGACGCAACATGGCGTCCGTCACGCCGCCCCACCGCCAGGCCCCCGTCTCCGGGCGGAAGGGACGGTCCGCTCAGGAGCCCGGTACGCCGTCGTACCGGGCTCGTCCGTCGGACAACAGAGCTTCTCGAGCAGGTTGGCGCCCCCTGGAACCGGTTGCCGGACAGACCCTCGTCGGGGCGGGACAGCGGGCCGTCAGGAACGGCATGGATCTTGGCGGGAAACCGCGCATGGCGCCCTGGCCGAAACGGCGCTGCCGCTCTCTTTGGTGACGGGCGGTCCGCAGCTCGAACCGTACTTGCCCCACGCTGCCGTGCCCTCTCTCGCAGGTGCATCGCACGAACCCATTACACACGGGCCGCACCAGCGGCGACATGTCCCGTCCGTCACAGCCCACGGGAATCCGAACCAAAGTTCGATCATCGCGTGGGAGTTCGGATGAAATGCGCCGAGGTCGAAAACCGGCCCGCCGCACGATTGTCGTACGCCGGATCGTTTCCGCTCGATGGACGCTCAAGGAATGGCGGGAAGTGATCGCCGCAGGTTGAAACCTGGAAATATTTGGACAGAATCCCAGTTTGGCCATCTGTGCGCCCGCGCGAGGGCGCGGTGGTCGCGGAGTCGGTCCGATCAAGTCCCGGCGGCTCGCGAAGCGTTGTGCGTGAGTCAAGTGACACGGAAATCAGCGGGTGGGGCGATCCGCGGAAGCCGGGATTCTGCTTTCATCTGATCCCATGGATCCCCTCTCTCCTGACCAGGCCCGGCTCGCGGGTGAACAACGGAAGCTAAGACTGCAGGTTCTCGGCCTCAACACCGTCGAGGCGGAAGCCACGTTCGACCGTGTCGCGAGGCTGGCGGCCAGTTTCACCCAGTCACCTCTGGCCATGGTCAACTTCATCAACGACGAGCGGCAGATGTTCCGCGGCATGTACGTGCCCACCGCGTCGCCCGACGACAAGGTGAACCCCGACGGTGGTGGGATCGCCTTCGACCTCAGCAACCTCTCCCGGGAGGCCCCGGGTGACTACGGCTTCTGCCCCCATGTGGTGGCCCAGGGGTCCCAACTGGCCCTCGACGACGTCTTCGACTACCCCCGTTTCAAGGGCAACCCCCTGGTCAACGACCTGGGCGTGCGCTCCTACCTCGGCACTCCGCTGCGTGACAACACGGGCATGATCCTGGGCACCGTGTGCGTCGCCGACTTCAAGCCCCGCGCCTGGGACCGCGGCCTGCGCGAGGGCATGCAGGAACTCAGCCAGACCCTGCTGTCCGACTTCAAACTGCGGGACAGCCTGCTGGCCCAGCAGCAAGAGCTGTTCGCCGTCTTCGACGGCGCACCCTTCCCCATCATGCTCACCGAGGGCCCCAACCACCTGCTGCGCTACGCCAACGCCAAGCAGGGCGCGGCCTTCGGCATGGTTCCCCAGTTCAGCCCCGGCCGGATGGTGCTGCCCGGCCTGGAGGCCATAGGCGTCTTCAACGCGATGGACGACGCCTACCGCACCGGGCAGCCCACCACGCTGTCCCAGGTCTCCCTCGCCACGTACGACGATCCACGGCCGCAGGAGTTCACCTTCCTGTGCACACCCGTGCGTACGTCGCCCGGGGCGCCGATCAGCGGTGTCCTGACGGTGGCCATGCAGAGCACCGGACAGAGCTACCCGGGCTCCGAGCAGCAGGCCTTCGCGGCCAACGTCCAGGAGCGCTTCGAGCGGCTCGGCGCGATGCCGGACCACCGGGAGAGCGCCGGTTACCGCACCTGACCACCCTCTGCGCCGATCGACCAGGGCTCGGGTTCCTGAACTGCCCGAGCCCTGACGGCCGCGGCCTCGCGACGGCGGCCCCGAGGCACAGTCCCGGCGAGGGGCCCGGTGAGAAGGAAGTGAGAGGCCCCCACCCCCGTCACCGGTGGGCGGAGCGGTCCGCCGCCACCGCAACCTCCCTGGCCCAGCGGTAGTCCGCCTTGCCGCTCGGCGAGCGCCGGACGACCTCCGTGACCACCAGCTGGCGCGGGATCTTGTAGCCCGCGAGCCGTGTCCGGCAGTGGGCCTGGATGTCTTCCAGGGAGGGACGTGCCGCGCCCCGGCGCACCTGTACCACCGCGGCCACGTGGTTGCCCCACATCGCGTCCGGGACCCCGGCCACCAGGGCGTCGTACACGTCCGGATGCGCCTTGAGCGCCTGTTCGACCTCCTCCGGGTACACCTTCTCGCCGCCGGTGTTGATGCACTGCGAGCCGCGCCCCAGGACGGTGACGACGCCCTCCTCGTCGACCGTCGCCATGTCGCCGAGGAGTACCCAGCGCTCGCCGTCCTTCTCGAAGAACGTCTCCGCGGTTTTCCCCGGGTCGTTGTAGTACCCGAGCGGTACGTGGCCGCGCTGCGCGATGCGGCCGACCTCACCGGCCGGTACCGGCTCGAGGGTGACCGGGTCCACCACCCGCGTACGGGAGTTGACCCGGATGCGGAAGCCCCGGTCCGGGCCGGAGTCGGCGGTCGCGGTGCCGTTGAAACCGGACTCCGAGGACCCGAAGTTGTTCAGCAGCAGGGCGTTCGGGACGAGCGCCTGGAACTGCGCGCGCACGGTCTCCGACATGATGGCCCCGGACGACGACACGCTGAACAGGGATGAGCAGTCGGTGCCCTTCATCGGCCCGCTCAACGCGTCGACAAGCGGCCGCAGCATCGCGTCGCCCACCAGCGACACGCTGGTGACCTTCTCCTTCTCGATCGTCCGGAGCACTTCCTCCGGCACGAACTTGCGGTGCAGTACCACCCGCTGGCCGAAGTGGAAGCCGATGAACGCGGTGAGGGTGGACGTGCCGTGCATCAGCGGGGGAGTGGGGAAGAAGGTGATGCCGTAGCCGCCGGCCGCGACCCGCTCGGCCAGCTCCTCCGGCTTGCCGACCGGCTCGCCGGTCGGGGCGCCGCCGCCCAGGCCGGAGAAGAACAGGTCCTCCTGCCGCCACATCACGCCCTTCGGCATGCCGGTCGTGCCACCGGTGTAGATGATGAACTGGTCGTCGCCCGAGCGGGCCGGGAAGCCCCGCTGGGGCGACCCGGCGGTCTCCGCGCCGGCGAAGTCCACCGCGGTCAGCGCGGGCGCCCCCGGCGCGGGCGTGCCCACCCGCACCAGATGCCGCAGCTTCTCCGCCGCGGACAGCGCCGCCGCGACCCGGTCGGTGAACTCCGCGTCGAAGACCAGCGCCACCAGGTCCGCGTCCCGGTAGAGGTACAGCAACTCCTCTTCCACATACCGGTAGTTGACATTGACCGGCACGATCCGGGCCTTGAGGCAGCCCAGCACCGTCTGCAGGTACTCGACGCCGTTGTACAGATGCAGCCCCAGGTGTTCCCCCGGGCGTATCCCCGCGTCCAGCAGATGGTGCCCGATGCGGTTGGCCGCCCGGTCCAGCTCCGCGTAGGTGAGACGGCGCTCGGCACCCGTGCCCGGGTGGTCGACGTACACCAGCGCCTCGCGGTCCGCGGCCACGTCGACGACCGACTCGAACAGGTCGGCAAGGTTGTACTCCACCGTTCCTCCTGAGCTCGGTCCCGCACGGCGAAGGGGACGCATCCGACGGTTCGCCGGTCATCAGAGCAAAGCCCGGCGCAACTGTGAAGGGCCCTCGGCGAAGAAATCTGACTGCCTGTCAGAAAACTCTTGTCCTTGCTCCGCCCCTCCTGCAACCTGTTCTCGTTCGGTGGACGGGAGGAAGCGATGGGTGGGACGGAACACCTCACCGTGCGGCGCGAAGGCGCCACACTGGTGCTCACGCTCAACAGGCCCGAGGCCAGGAACGCGCTCTCGTTACCGATGCTGGTGGGGCTCTACGACGGGTGGGTCGAGGCGGACGAGGACGACACCGTCCGCTCGATCGTGCTCACCGGCGCCGGCGGCTCCTTCTGCGCGGGGATGGATCTCAAGGCCCTGGCCGGAAAGGGCATGGAAGGGCAGCGGTACCGCGAGCGGCTCGACGCCGACCCCGATCTGCACTGGAAGGCGATGCTGCGCCACCACCGCCCCCGCAAGCCGGTGATCGCCGCCGTCGAGGGCCCCTGCGTGGCGGGCGGCACCGAGGTCCTCCAGGGCACCGACATCCGTGTGGCGGCCGAGTCCGCGACCTTCGGCCTGTTCGAGGTCCGGCGCGGACTGTTCCCGATCGGCGGCTCCACGGTCCGCCTCCAGCGGCAGATCCCGCGCACCCACGCCCTGGAGATGCTGCTCACGGGGCGCCTCTACTCCGCGCACGAGGCCGCCGCCATCGGACTCGTGGGCCATGTCGTGCCCGACGGCACCGCCCTCACCAAGGCACTGGAGATCGCCGAACGGATCAACGGCTGCGGGCCACTGGCGGTCGAGGCCGTCAAGGCCTCCGTGTACGAGACCGCGGAGATGACGGAGACCGAGGGGCTCGCCGCCGAACTCAAGCGCGGGTGGCCCGTCTTCGACACCGCGGACGCCAGGGAAGGCGCCCGCGCCTTCGCGGAGAAACGCCCACCCGTCTACAAGCGCGCCTGACCCACCGAAGGAGTCCGTAAGGATGCCCGGAGTCCTCAAAGCCCCTCTCGTCGTCGAGTTCCCCTTCACCCGCTCCCTCGGCCCCGTCCAGGGCGCCTTTCTCACCGGCCTGCGCGAACGCGTGGTCCTCGGGGTGAGGACCCGCGACGGCCGCACCCTCGTCCCGCCCGTCGAGTACGACCCCGTCACCGCCGAGGAGATCCGCGACCTCGTCGAGGTCGCCCCCACCGGCACGGTCACCACCTGGGCGTGGAACCACGAACCCCGCCGTGGCCAGCCCCTTTCCAGCCCCTTCGCCTGGGTGCTGGTGAAGCTCGACGGCGCCGACACCGCCCTGCTGCACGCCCTCGACGTCCCCGGACCCGAAGCCGTCCGCACCGGCCTGCGGGTCCGCATCCGATGGGCCGAGGAGCGCTCCGGCGCCATCACGGACCTCGCCTGCTTCGAGCCGTACGACGGCGAACCGGCCCGTCCGGCAGGCCACGACGGCGAGTTCGAGGACGCGATCACGGGCATCGTCGCCCCGGCCCGTCTCGACTACACCTACTCGCCGGGCCGCGCCCAGTCCGCCTACATAGGCGCCCTCGCCGGACAACGCACCGTCGGTGAGCGCTGCCCGAAGTGCCGCAAGGTGTACGTACCGCCGCGCGGTGCCTGCCCCACCTGTGGTGCCGCCACACACGAGCAGGTCGAAGTGGGTCCCCGCGGCACGGTCACCACCTTCTGCATCGTCAACATCAAGGCGAAGAACCTCGACATCGAAGTGCCGTACGTCTACGCGCACATCGCTCTGGACGGCGCCGACCTAGCGCTGCACGGCCGCATCGGCGGCATCCCCTACGACCAGGTCCGCATGGGACTGCGGGTCGAGCCGGTGTGGACCCGGGGGGCGCGCCACCCCGACCACTACCGGCCCACCGGCGAACCCGACGCCCACTACGACTCGTACAAGGAGCTGCTGTGACCCGCGAGATCGCCGTCGTCGCCTTCGCCCAGACCGCACACCGGCGCACCAGCGACGAGCTCTCCGAGGTGGAGATGCTCATGCCGGTCCTGCATGAGGTGCTGGAGCGGACCGGCCTGAAGACCGCCGACATCGGCTTCACCTGCTCCGGTTCCAGCGACTACCTCGCCGGCCGCGCCTTCTCCTTCACCCTCGCCCTGGACGGAGTGGGCGCCTGGCCGCCGATCTCCGAGTCGCACGTCGAGATGGACGGCGCCTGGGCGCTGTACGAGGCGTGGACGAAACTGCTCACCGGCGACGCCGACACCGCGCTCGTCTACTCCTACGGCAAGTCCTCACCCGGCCCCGTACGGGACGTGCTGACCCGGCAGCTCGACCCCTACTACGTCGCCCCCCTGTGGCCCGACCCCGTCGCCCTGGCCGCCCTCCAGGCACAGGCGCTCATCGACGCGGGCGAGACCGACGAGCCGGCCCTGGCCGCCGTCGCCGCCCGCAACCGCGCTGCCGCGAGCAGCAACTCGCATGCCCAGCTCCGGGGTTCCATACCCCAGGGTGACTACCTCGTACGGCCGTTGCGCACCGGTGACTGCCCGCCGATCGGTGACGGAGCGGCCGCAGTGATCCTCGCGACCGGGGAGCGGGCCCGGGAGCTGTGCGCACGGCCCGCCTGGATCCGGGGCATCGACCACCGTATAGAGGCGCACGGACTCGGCGTGCGCGACCTGACGGACTCGCCGTCCACGCGACTCGCCGCAGAGAAGGCCGGCGCCTTCGAACGGCCCGTCGACACCGCCGAGTTGCACGCCCCGTTCACGTCCCAGGAGGTGATCCTGCGCAAGGCGCTCCGCCTCGACGACAGCGTCACGGTCAACCCCTCGGGCGGCGCCCTCGCCGCCCACCCGATCATGGCCGCCGGGCTCATCCGCGTCGGCGAGGCCGCCGCCCGCATCCACCGCGGCGAGTCCGACCGCGCCCTGGCCCACGCCACCTCCGGACCGTGTCTGCAACAGAACCTGGTCGCCGTACTCGAAGGGGATCCCCGATGAGCAAGGAACCCGTGGCCGTCGTTGGGATCGGCCAGACCAGGCATGTGGCGGCGCGCCGGGACGTGTCGATCGCGGGGCTGGTGAGGGAGGCCGCCGGACGTGCCCTGGACGACGCCGGGTTGACGTGGGCGGACGTCGAGGCCGTCGTCATCGGGAAGGCGCCCGACTTCTTCGAGGGCGTGATGATGCCGGAGCTCTACCTCGCCGACGCCCTGGGCGCCGTGGGCAAGCCCATGCTGCGGGTGCACACGGCCGGTTCGGTCGGCGGCTCCACCGCGCTCGTCGCCGCCAACCTGGTCGCGGCCCGTGTCCACCGCACCGTCCTGACCCTGGCCTTCGAGAAGCAGTCCGAGTCCAACGCCATGTGGGGCCTGTCGCTCCCGATCCCCTTCCAGCAGCCGCTGCTGGCCGGCGCGGGCGGCTTCTTCGCGCCGCACGTACGGGCGTACATGCGGCGCAGCGGCGCCCCCGACAGCATCGGCTCGCTGGTCGCGTACAAGGACCGGCGCAACGCGCTCAAGAACCCGTACGCGCATCTGCACGAGCACGACATCACGCTGGAGAAGGTGCAGTCCTCGCCCATGCTGTGGGACCCCATCCGCTACTCCGAGACCTGCCCCTCCTCCGACGGCGCCTGCGCGATGGTGCTCACCGACCGTACGGGGGCGGCCCGTTCGCCCCGGCCGCCCGCGTGGATGCTCGGCGGCGCCATGCGCAGCGAGCCGACCCTCTTCGCGGGCAAGGACTTCGTGTCACCCCGGGCCGGAAAGGACTGCGCCGCCGACGTCTACCGGCAGGCCGGGATCTCCGACCCGCGCCGGGACATCGACGCGGCCGAGATCTACGTGCCGTTCTCCTGGTACGAACCGATGTGGCTGGAGAACCTCGGTTTCGCCGACGAGGGCGAGGGCTGGAAGCTCACCGAGGCCGGGGTGACCGAACTCGACGGAGACCTCCCCGTCAACATGTCGGGCGGGGTGCTGTCCACCAATCCCATCGGCGCATCCGGCATGATCCGCTTCGCGGAGGCGGCGCTCCAGGTGCGCGGGCAGGCCGGGGAACACCAGGTGGACGGGGCCCGCCGGGTGCTCGGGCACGCCTATGGCGGGGGGTCGCAGTTCTTCTCCATGTGGCTGGTCGGCGACCGGCCGCCGAGTTCCTGAACGCATCCCCCTCACGTGCCCTGTCGGCCGTGCGATGCGATCGCTAGGCTGGCCGCGGACGACGAACCGGGAGGAGCACGGACGTGGCCGAGAGCACCATCCAGCAGCACCCGCCGACGGGCTGGGACAAGCCGGAGCTGGACCTCAGCACCGCCGAGTGGCAGTCCAGCAGCCGAGGGCTCGGGGATGTCCAGATCGCCTTCGTGGAGGGCTTCATCGCGATGCGCAACAGCGGCCGCCCCGAGAGCCCTTCCCTGATCTTCACCCCCGCGGAGTGGGGTGCTTTCGTGTCGGGAGCACGGGAGGGGGAGTTCGACCTCACCTGAGTCCTCGCCCGCCGAGTCCTCGCCCGCTGCCGGATCTCCGGACACGCGGCCGGTGAACCCGCCCCCGGGCCGCCCTCTGCGTCAGGCTGAGTTCTGAGAGCTCCGCACACAGCCGCGTCCCGGAGGCGAGGATTCATGAGTACCGAGCCGGTCATCGCGGCCGTCGACGGATCGGACGACAGCCTGCGCGCCCTGGACTGGGCACTGACCGCCGCACGGCTGCGCGCGGCACCGCTGCGCGTGGTCCATGTGCGGCAGTACGGGCCCTGGGCACAGCCCGGCGCCCTGGTCGCCGGACCCCCGGCGCCGGCCGAGGACCCGGTGCTCGAGGAGGTCAGGGCGCGTCTGGACGACAGAACCGACCGTCCGGTCACCGATTACCTGGCCGTGGACGGCTTCCCGGCCGCGGTCCTGCCGGAACTCGGAGCCGACGCCCAGCTGATGGTGGTGGGCTCGCGGGGCCGCGGCGGCTTCGCCGCCCTGTTGCTGGGCTCCACGAGCCTGGCCGCCGCACGCGACAGCGCCCGCCCGGTGGTCGTGGTGCCGCGCCCGGGCCGCGAGGTGCACGAAGGGCCGCCCGTCGCGCCCGGTCGGCGTGTGGTCGTCGGTCTGCACGTCGACAGCCCCGCCGAGGCCACCCTCGCCTTCGCGTTCGCCGAGGCGGCCCGCCGCGACGCCCGGCTGCACGTGATCGCCACCCATCCCTGGCCGCCGTTGGAGATCTGGCCGGCGCCCGGCGAACTCATGCCTCCGGCCGTCGACGAGGACGCCGTCGAGGACGCGGTCCGGACCCTGGCCGCGGGCCTCCTGGGCCCCCACCACGCACAACACCCGGATGTGCCGGCCGACCTCTCCACACCTCCCGGCGACGCGGCGGGCCACCTCGTCGCGGCGTCCCGGGGCGCCGAACTGGTCGTGGTGGGCCGCCACCGCCGCCGCCTCCTCGCTCCCGCCCGCATGCTCGGCTCGGTGACCCAGGCGGTCCTGCTGCACGCGGCGTGCCCCGTCGCGGTGATCCCACCCGACGTGGAGCCGACCGGATGAATGTGGCGAACACGCCGCGACCGACCCGGGCCGATGGCATGATCATGCCGGAGGTGGAAGGCCATGGCACTGAACGCCGACGACCGGACGGCCGTCACCGAGCTGCTCTCCCTGCACGGGCACCTGTTCGACGCCGGTGAGCTGGACCGGCTCGACGAACTCTTCACGGACGACGTCGTCTACGACGTCACCGACTTCGGCCAGGAGCCGCTGGCCGGCATCGCCGCCATCCGTGAGGCGACCCTCGCTCTCGGCGCGGCGAATCCGGTCGCGCACCACATCACCAACGTCGTCCTCACCGAGATCACCTCCGGGCAGGTGCGCGCCCTGTCCAAGGGGCTCGGCGTCCACACAGACGGCACCTGCGGAAGCGTGACCTACGACGACACGGTCGTACGCGGCCGGGACGGTTGGCGGATCAGCCGGCGCCGGGTGATCGCGCGGCGCGTCCCGCTCGGCGGAGCGTGACCGGCTCAAGCGCGGCGCGCATGATCGGTTCAAGCACGGCGCGCATGATCGGTTCACGCCCGGCGGAGCGTCATCGGCCTCGTCAGGGGGCGGGCCCGGTTTCGCGGTCGGGCACGTACCATGGCGGCATGTCCTTCCTCCGCCGCCGCAGTGCCACTCCCGCCGGGCCCGACTTCGACGTACTGGCCATGGACCCGGGTGACTGGCCGGGCAATCTCGGTGCCGGTCTGCTGCCCGCGCCCGACGGCAGCTGCCAGGGCGTCTTCCTGCGCTACGACCTCTTCGGCGGTCGCGGCCCGGCGATGATCATCGGTAATCTGCCGGAGGGCTCCCCGGCCCGCGACGTCGCCGAGGGCGAGGTCCCCTTCGAGGTGGCCCAGCTGCTGCTCGCGCTGGAGAACGACGAGGAGGTCACCGTCGTCGGCAGCGAGGACATCCCGGTGATGCAGGGTGACAACCTCCTCATCGTGCGCCGGCTCAAGCTCTCCGAGGGCCGGATCTCCTGCGTCCAGTTCGACCGCAGCGACGGCGTCCTGGTGACCATCGCCGCCTGGGACCGCCCTATCACGGACGACCTGTACGCGCTGCTGAAGCCCCTGCCCGCGGAGCTGTTCCAGCAGGGCTGACAGACACGCCCGAAGGCACTTCAGGGCCGGGACCACCCGTGGTCCCGGCCCTTCCTTTCGTCCTACGACGCCGACGGCACCACCCGCACGTCCGCCGCCCGGACGAACGCCACCCGGTGGCCGAACTGGATCTCGTAGTACAGGTCCTTGCCGGTCACCACCCGGTGCGAGTCCGTGGTGAAGGTGGTCGAGTAGTAGTACTCGCCCGGCACCACGCCGCCGATCGCGTACCGCTGGCCCGCGGGCAGCCGGTACGGCAGCGCCGAGACCGACTGCACGGGTACCCCCTCCGGGTACGCCTCCTTCTCGGGGTAGGCGCGGCCGTACACCCGGATGTCCGTGAGACCTTCCCGGGGCGTCACCACGAACCCGGACGCGTTCACCGCCGTGGGCTGTTTCTTCGGGTTCCTGAACCACGCCTCCTGGCCCAGGTACCAGATCGCCGTCCAGTCCCCGTCCCGGTCCGCGACCGCGTACCGCTGGCCCGTGGAGGCCCGCGAGCCGACGTCGTTCACGTCGATCGTCGAGTCGCCGCCCTTGGGATGCAGACCGATGTCCCTGATCAGCGGCGCGGACTCGTCAGGAGCGCTGTACAGCCGGACCTCGCTGGAGCCGTGCGCCGCGCAGGGCTCGCCCGCGGTGGCGCAGCCCGTGTACGGCGGCTGGTTCGCCGCGTAGTCCGGCAGGATCGTCACCAGCCCGCCCTTCGGCCCGGCCGTGGCGTGGAACGGCCTGCCCAGCAGCTCGAAGTAGTGCCGCCAGTCCCAGTACGGGCCCGGGTCCGTGTGCATCCCCGGGATGTACGACGACGTCGGGCCCGGAACGTTGTCGTGGCCGAGGATGTGCTGACGGTCCAGCGGGATGCCGTACTTCCCGGCGAGGTACCTCACCAGCCGCGCCGACGAGCGGTACATCGCCTCCGTGTACCAGGCGTCCGACGAGGCGAGGAACCCCTCGTGTTCGATGCCGACCGACGCGGCGTTGACGTACCAGTTGCCCGCGTGCCAGGCCACGTCCTTCGCCTTCACGTGCTGGGCGATCAGTCCGTCCGTGGAGCGCACGGTGTAGTTCCACGACACATAGGTCGGGTCCTGGACCAGCTTGAGGACGCCGTCCCACCGGCCTTCCGTGTCGTGGATGACGATGTACCTGATGCGTTGCGAGCCCGGCCGGTCCGCCAGGTCGTGGTTGCCGTAGTCGTTGTCGCCGAACTGCGCGTACGGTGCCGGGATCCACTCGCAGGACGCAGTCCTCGGGCACTCGGTCCCGTCCGCGTCGGCCGCGCGCAGCCCGGCGCGCCCCAGCTGTGCGGTGTCGGGCGCGAGGTCCGGCTCCGCGGCGAGCCGTACGCTCTCACCGGTGTCCGTGATGCGCTGCTCGCCCTCGCGCAGCACCGCGAAGACGTCGTTCGCGTACGCGGCCGC
The DNA here is from genome assembly GCF_025642135.1 of Streptomyces cynarae. Lineage (NCBI taxonomy): Bacteria > Bacillati > Actinomycetota > Actinomycetes > Kitasatosporales > Streptomycetaceae > Streptomyces > Streptomyces cynarae. Next base: position 8,230,406 of record NZ_CP106793.1, read on the forward strand.
CGTGGCGGTGTCGTCCGCGCCGGAGAACTCCGCCACCGCCCCGTACCAGTCGGCCGGGTCGGCGCTCAGCGGCTCACCGAGGTGCTGCTGCGCGGCGGCGAGCAGGGCGGCCCCGCCCGCGATGTTCGCCGCCGGGTCGGTGCGCATCCGCTCGGCCGGCAGGCCGGTGAGCGTGGCGGCCCGGGTCAGCGTCGTCAGCCGGGCCGGCAGCTGCGCGTCGGCCGGTACCTGCGTGGTGGGCAGCAGCACGGGACGGGCCTGGTCGCCGCGCGCGTCGTCCGCGCCCTCGCTGCGGTGCGCCGCCTCGGCGGCGATCGCGGTGCGGGCGTCCGTGAGATGCATGGGGCCGTAACCGCCCGCGACGCTCGGCGCGCCGCCGTGTGTGTCCCAGCGGGACTGGAGGTAGGAGACGCCGAGCAGCACGCTGCGCGGTACGTGGTACTGGGCGGACGCGGCGGCGAACGCGCTCCGCATGCCGGCAGGGGTGTCCTGCGCGGAGGACGGGGCGGCGCCCAGCAGCGGGAGCAGCAGCGCCGCCGAGGCGACGGCGCCCGCGGTGCGTCTGTGCCCGGCGGGGGCATGGGGGTCGGTGGTGGATCCTCGCAATGCAGCCTCCTGGGACGGTCGGGCGCTCTGGGGCGTGCGGGGGCCGAACGTCCGTCAGTGGTACTCGGTGACCGACGATCCGTCAATCATGCCTGCGGCCAGGAGAATTCCCACGTCAGCAGCGGTTGCCGGGAGTTTCGCGGCGGCGGTGACAGGGCCTGCGGGGCGTCACTGGCGTGGACCAATGAGCCGACCGCAGGCCGCCGAAGGTCCCTGTCCGGCCGGACACGACGAAGGTCCGCGGTGCGCCACTTTCGTGAGCGCTCCGCGGACCTACGTCCCCGTCAGCGAGTGCCGACCGCCGCTCGCACGGCCCGCCGGGCCATCTGACAGTCGTCGTGCAGCCGCCGCAGCAGCAGCCGCTGCTCCTCGCCGGACGGCGCAGCGCCCGGGTGGGCCACTCCCGGTGCCGCCGGGGTCGTGTCGTGCATCGAACGCTGCACGGCCGTCTCATACGTGCGGATCTCGCGGGTCAGGACGAGCATCAGGTTCACCAGGAACGCGTCGCGCGACGCCGGTCCCGCCGACTGTGCGATCTGGCTGATCTGACGCCGCGCCACGGGGGCGTCGCCGAGGACGGCCCACAGCGTCGCCAGGTCGTACCCGGGCAGGTACCAGCCCGAGTGCTCCCAGTCCAGCAGCACCGGGCCCGCCGGCGAGAGCAGGACGTTCGACAGCAGGGCGTCGCCGTGGCAGAACTGGCCCATGCCCTGCCGGCCCGCCGCGTGGGCGATGCCGTGCAGCAGCTTCTGCAGATCGCCCATGTCCCGGTCCGTGAGCAGCCCCAGATCGTGGAAGCGCGAGATCCGCTCCGCGTAGTCCAGCGGGGCGCCGAACGTGCCCGCCGGGGGACGCCACGCGTTCAGCCGGCAGATCGCGCCCAGTGCCGCCCGGATGTCCGCGCGCGGCGGCGCCTCCACCGGATGCCGCTGCAGCGCGGCCACCCGGCCGGGCATCCGCTCGATCACCAGGGTGCAGTTGTCAGGGTCCGCCGCGATCAGTCGAGGCGCCCGCACCGGAGGGCGGTGCCGGACGAACGACCGGTACGCCGCTATCTCGTGCCTGAAGCGCTCGGACCACATGGGGGAATGGTCGAGTAAACACTTGGCCACGGCCGTACTGCGCCCCGTGGTGCCGACGAGGAGCACGGAGCGCCCGCTTCGGCGCAGTACCTGCACCGGTGTGAACTCCGGGCAGATGCGGTGCACCGAGGCGATCGCCGTGCGCAGTTGCGCGCCCTGGGGGCCGGACAAGTCGATTCTCCCGCTGAGCGGCTGGGTGCCGACGCCCGGGACGCGCCGTGTCATGCCGGCGCCGAGCACGGGGGCCGCCGGTCGCGCGGGCTCGAGGTAGGGGCCGCCGGCGCCCGGGCGGGGGCGCAGCGGCCGGGGCGGGGCGGACACGGAGGACGATACTGCGTACATAGGTGAGACAGATCCCTTCGTGTGCCTGCGAATTCCGCGCCCGCCCGGCCCGGCCGCCGCCGGCACATCCTGGGGAATGTCCCTGCGGCGACCGGGTCGGGGTGGCGCGTTCCTACCTGACACCCGATGGGCCGTGGCACACCATCTGGCGCACCCTGGCGAACCCTGGCGAATAATCCCGCTGCAACTGACAGCGGGCTACTGTCAACTCAGCCGAGAACCTGGGGGCTTGATGTGAGCGGACAACCCAACACCCGCCTGGCGGACCTGTTCGGCCTGACCGGCTGGTCCAAGGGTGAACTCGCGAGGATGGTCAACCGGAAGGCGGCGGCCATGGGCCACCCCCAGCTGGCGACCGACACCTCGCGGGTGCGGCGTTGGATCGACATGGGAGAGATCCCGCGCGATCCCGTGCCGCGGGTGCTGGCGGCGCTGTTCACCGAGCGACTCGGCCGTGTCGTGACCATCGAGGACCTCGGTCTGGTCCGGCACGGGCGCACGGGGAGACGGCGTGACGAAGGGAGTGCGAAGCACCCCGACGGAGTGCCATGGGCGCCCGAGCGGACGGCTGCGGTCCTCACCGAATTCACGGGAATGGACCTCATGCTCAACCGACGCGGCTTGGTGGGCGCGGGTGCCGCGCTCGCCGCGGGATCCGCACTCAGCAGCGCCATGCACGACTGGCTGCGCACCGATCCGGCCCTGGCGGCCGACGCCCCCCGCTACGAAGACCCCCTGCACGCCGACCCCGCCGGGTTCGACCGTTACGAGGCCGCCCCCATCGGGTCGCAGGAGGTCGAGGAACTGGAGCGCTCGGTGGAGGTGTTCCGGGCCTGGGACGCGGCCCGCGGCGGCGGCCTCCAGCGCAAGGCGGTCGTGGGACAGCTCAACGAGGTGGGAGGCATGCTCGCCTACCACCACCCCGACCATCTGCAGCGCCGCCTGTGGGGCGTCGCCGCCAACCTCGCCGTTCTCGCGGGCTGGATGTCGCACGACATCGGCCTGGAGCCCACGGCGCAGAAGTACTTCGTCATCGCCGCGCACGCGGCCCGCGAGGGCGGCGACCGGCCCCGCGCCGGGGAGGCGCTCTCCCGCGCCGCCCGGCAGATGGTGCACCTCGGCCGTCCCGACGACGCCCTGGACCTGATGCAGCTCGCCAGGTCGGGCTCCGGCGACGAGGTGCTGCCGCGCACCAAGGCCATGCTCTGCACCATCGAGGCCTGGGCGCAGGCGTCGATGGGCAAGGGACAGGCCATGCGGCGCACCCTCGGCGAGGCGGAGGACCTGTTCGTCTCCGACAAGGGGGACGTTCCGCCGCCGAGCTGGATGCAGATGTTCGACGAGGCGGACCTGCACGGCATGCAGGCCCTGGCCTACCGCACCCTCGCCGAACACGAGCCCGGCGCGGCCCACATCGCGCAACGCCACGCCAAGGAGGCGCTGGAGCTGCGCGGAACCGGCCGGGACCGGTCGAAGATCTTCGACCACATCTCCATGGCGTCCGCCTGCTTCATCGCCGACGACCCGGAACAGGCCGACCGCTACGCCCGCCTGGCCCTGACGTCCATGGGGGCGAACTCCTCGCAGCGCACCTGGGACCGGTTGCGTGAGATGTACCGGCTCACCGCGCAGTACTCGAGCTATCCGAAGATCCAGGATCTGCGTGAGGAGATCGAACAGGCCCTCCCGAAGGGCGTGTCCAAGCCGAGAGGCGGCAACTGGGCACAGGCATAAGGGGCCTGTGCGTCCGCGTCGGCAACAGGGCGGAGCCGTCCTGCCCCGTCTCCCCGACCGTCAGGAGACCACCCTGGCGACGAGCACGCACGCGTCGTCCTCGCGCCCGCTCTCGCCGAACTCCTGCACGACAGTCCGTACGCAGTCCTGGGCCGTGCGGTCCGCGCGGAGGCGCGGAGCCAGGTCGAGCAGCCTCCGCACGGCCTCCGTGCCGGTGTGCCGCGGGACCAGCCCGTCGGTGTGCAGGAGCAGCAGGTCGCCTTCCCGAAGCGTCTCCTCGGCCTGCCCGTAGGCGGCTTGGGACCTCGCCCCGAGCAGGACGCCCTCGGGTCCGACCAGCGCGCGCCCCGTCCCGTCGCGGAACAGCAACGGGGCGGGGTGCCCTGCCCGCGCCCAGCTCAGGGTGCGCGTGGCGGGCCGGTAGCGGCAGCACACCGCGCTGCCCAGGGCCGGCTGGTCGGAGGCGTCCAGGAGCTGGTTGAGCCAGCCCAGGAGCCGGCCGGGCGCGGTGCCGGCCATGGCCATGCCCCGGAGGGCACCGATCAGGGTCGCCATGCCGGAGGCCACGGTCATGCCGTGGCCGGTGAGGTCGCCGGCGCCGAGCAGCGTGTCCCCGTCGGGCAGGTCGAACGCGTCGTACCAGTGGCCGCCGATCGGCGCGCTCGCGGACGCGGGCAGATGGCGGGCGGCCAGGTCCAGGGCGCCGGTGCCCTGTCGCGGGAGCCGTAGCGAGCCGCACCGCGGCGGCAGCACGGCCTCCTGGAGCGCGGCCGCGAGCCGGTGTTCGGTCCGGGCCTGGTGGCGCTGCATCGCGTCGCCGGTCTCGCGTACCGTCCGTTGGCTGCGGCGCAGTTCGCTCACGTCCCGCAGCACCGCCCACATCGAGGCGGTGCTGCCGTCGACGTCGAGCACCGGCTCGCCCATCATGTGCACCGTGCGGACCTCGCCGTCGGGGCGACGGATCCGGAACTCCCCGTCGATGGGCTTGCCGTCCACCAGGCAGTCCGTCACCATCGCCGTCAGCAGCTGCCGGTCCTCGTCGTGCACCAGCGAGGGCAGTTCGTCGAGGGTGAGCGCGGGGGACGAGGGTTCGCGGCCGAGGATCTGGTACAGCTCGCCCGACCAACTCGCCTCGTCGGTCAGCAGGTTCCACTCCGCGCTGCCGACCCGGCTGAGCAGGGAGCCGGCGGACGGGGCAGGAGGGCCGACGGGCGCGGGAGACGGGCCGTCGCGAAGCTGCGCCAAGTGGGCGTCGAGGTCGTTGAGTTGGTGCAGCGCGAGGTCGCACAGCGCCCGCTGCCACCGGCCCTCCAGGTCCGCGCCGTCCTCGGGTGCCTCACGCCGTACGGCGTCCACCTCGCCGCGCAGCCGCCGGGTCTGCGAGATGAGCGCGTCGACCGAGTCGCGGCCGGGCGGAGGAGGGGCGGGGCGGTCCGCGGAGAGATGGGGTGGCATGACGCGCTCCGATGCGGGGACGGTTCGACCAGGTCCGGCGGAAGGACCGTTACGACTGTGGCACAGCCGACGACGGGGCGTAAGGGATTTGGCAACACCCGATACGGTGGTGCTTCTGGCATATGCCAAAGGCTTGCGGAAGAAGTGGTCGGAGCCGGTGACGTGCCAGTCCGGCCGGTCAAGTCGTAGGGAAGGTACGCCACTTGACGTTCGCGGTACAGACGTCAGGTCGTGCACGTGTACGGGTGATGAATGTGTGTACGGGTCCTGAGGCTGTCAGTGGTCATCGAACCCGTACAGCTCGGGGCGCGGTGCCAGGGTGACCGCCTCCCGGGCACCGCTCTCCTGCGCCCGCACGCCCGCCTCGGCGACCACGGAGGCCGCATAGCCGTCCCAAGCGGAGGGCCCGGTGACCCGCCCCTGCCGGGTGGCGTCGACCCAGGCCTGTACCTCGCGGTCGTAGGCGTCGGCGAACCGGACGAGATAGTCCTGGGCGACCTCCTCGCGCGCGCCGTCCGCGGTCGTGACGACCATGGAGTGCCCGTCGCCGATGCGGGCACTGCCGCCCTCGCAGACGGCCTCGCAGCGCACCTGGTAGCCGAAGCCGCTGTTGACGAAGATCTCCACATCGACGAGGGCACCCCCCGACGTCTCGAACAGTACGAACTGAGGGTCGAGCAGGCCGTCCGGAGCGTTCGAGGACGGCCCGGGGCGCAGCACGGTCACCGCGGTCGGCTCCTGGCCCAGCAGCCAGCGGGCGGCGTCGATCTCGTGCGAGACGGAGCTGTTGATCAGCATGGCGGTGGTGAAACCGGGAGGTGAGGAGACGTTGCGGTGCGTGCAGTGCAACATCAGCGCCCTCCCCAGCCGGCCGCTGTCCAGCAGCGACTTCAGCCGCAGGTACTCGGCGTCGTAGCGGCGCATGAACCCCACCTGCGTGAGGCGCCGGCCGAGCCGGGACTCCGCCTCCACCACGCGCAGCGCCCCGGCCGCGTCCGGCACCAGCGGCTTCTCGCACAGCACCGGCAGCCCGCGCCCGAAGGCCGCGAGCAGCGCCTCCTCGTGGGCCGGGCCCGGTGAGGCGATCAGCACGGCCTGGACGCCGGGCGCGTCCAGCGCGGCCTCGGGGTCGGCGTGCACGGCTACGCCCTCGACACCGGCCGCGGCCTCCTCGGCGCGGTCCGTCTCGGGATCCGCCACGGCCACCACCCGCGCTCCGCTCACCACGCGGTCCAGTCGGCGTATGTGGTCGGCGCCCATGTGTCCCGCACCCAGTACCGCCACGCCCAGCAGATCGCCCATGTGCCCCGCCCTCCCTCTCCGCGGACCGTCCCCGGCAGGGTAGACCGCGGAGAGGGAGGGCCGGGCAGAAGCCTCGGCAGGGTGAGCGGCTCAGTAGCGGAGCACCCCGGCGATCCCCTGTGCGTCGCCCAGGGCGCCGTCGGGGACGAAGCGGACGTCGGCGCCGGTGTCCAGGCAGCGCTCCACGATCTCGTCCACGATGTCCTCGCGGGCGTCCAGGTCGCCGCTCTCGGCCGGCACCAGATGGTCGCCGCCGTCGGCGCGGACCGCGACGCGGTAGTTCTCCTCCACCGCCAGGAGCTGGATGCGTCCGTCGGAGGCGTTCTGCCAGACCTCGTCGACGCCGGCGGCGAACGCCTTGCGGCCGCGGGCCGACTCCAGCTCCCGGCCGACCGTCTCGACGGTCCTGTGCTCCTCGGAGGCGATCACCGGCTGGACGGCCTGCCACACGGCTTCGGGGGTGCCGTGGGCGAGTCCGCCGTGGCGGACGTGGACCGCGTCCTTGGTGACGGTGCCGAGCTCGTCCAGAACGGACAGCGCGGCCTGCTCGCCGACGACGTAGAGGGGGCGCGGATACCGGCGCATGATCCTGCTCATGGCGTTGTCGGCCTCGCGCAGGAAGCGGCGGGTCGTCTCGTCGCGGGACGCGCTCGGCATGTCGCCGATCTGCATCTGGCGCTCGGCGTCGAAGTTCTCCCTGCTCCGGGTGAGGGGAAAGCCGCCGGCGCGCTCCTCCGCGACGTGGCCGGCACCGCCGTTCCACAGCGCCACCCGGTCGGCCGAGACCGTGAGCACCCAGAACGGCCGCTCGGCGACCTGCGCGGCCACCAGGTTGCGGGTCAGGAAGGTGTCCGAGAGCACCACACGCTCGGGCACCGTGCGGGCCAGCGACCACACCTGGTGTTCGCCCGGTGCGGCGAAGATGACCAGGCCGTCCTCGGCGTGTCCGAGGTCGACCTCGGCGAGCGCCCGGTCGAGCTGGTCCGCGACGTCGATACGGCGTTCCCTGGGGACCGCCGGGTCGGCCTCGAGTTGCTTCTTGGCGTCGGCCAGCGCGTTGCGCAGCCGTACCCGGTCCTCCGCGTGCTCGGTCGCGCGGCGGTGCGTCGGCGTCAGCACCGACACCGCGGGGTAGGGCCGCGGCCGGCGCAGTTCCGCGAGAGTCGTGGGACTGAGGGCGTGCTCCATATCAGCACCTTAGGACCGATTCGCTTGTCGGGCATTCGGGGCAATTGTGTGAAGAGTGATTATTGTGGCATTCGACTGTGCGGCGGCGCCGTCCCATGAGCCGACGGCTCCCCGAGAGGAGCCGGAACGTTGGGAAACTCTTTGCCCGTGGCCGAGACCTGACGGCCGCGTCCCCGGATGAAGCCCATCGGCGCGTACGCGAGACGTAAAACCCGGCCGAAACAGTGAGGAGAGGAAGCCCTGCCGGGTCGCGGACGCGTTGACCGCCTGCCGCGGCATGACACACGCTCGACATATAGCTGCTCGATACAACTGGTTTGTCGGGGTCAAGCTCGATCCTTGCGAAGCCGCAGGTGAACGGAGTGTCCCCGAAGATCGGACGCGGGAGGCAACAACATGTGCGGCATCACCGGGTGGGTTTCCTACGACCGTGATCTGCGGACCGAGACCGCGACACTGGATGCGATGACGCGGACCATGGCCTGCCGGGGTCCCGACGACAGCGGCACCTGGATCGGCGGCGCGGCCGCCCTCGGCCACCGCAGGCTCGCGATCATCGACCTGCCCGGCGGACGCCAGCCGATGACCGCCGAGACCCCGGAGGGCACCGTCGCGCTCGTGTACTCGGGGGAGACCTACAACTTCACCGAGCTGCGCCGTGAGCTGACCGCCCTGGGCCACCGCTTCACCACCGACTCCGACACCGAGGTCGTTCTGCGCGCCTACCTCGAGTGGGGCGACGGACTCGCCGAGCGCCTCAACGGCATGTACGCCTTCGCCGTCTGGGACGGCCGCCGCGACACACTCGTGATGATCCGCGACCGCATGGGCATCAAGCCCTTCTACTACCACCCGACCTCCGACGGCGTCCTCTTCGGCTCGGAACCCAAGGCGATCCTCGCCAACCCGCTGGCCCCCGCCCGCGTCCGCCTCGACGGGCTGCGGGAGCTGCTCGCACTGGTCAAGACGCCCGGGCACGCCGTCTGGGACGGCATGCGCGAGGTGGAGCCCGGCACCGTCGTCACGGTCGACCGGCAGGGCGTACACCGGCGCGTCTACTGGCGGTTGGAGACCCGGCCGCACACCGACGACCGCGACACCACCATCGCCACCGTCCGCGCGCTGCTCGAGGACATCGTGCGCCGCCAGCTCGTCGCCGACGTACCGCGCTGCACCCTGCTGTCGGGCGGCCTCGACTCCTCCGCGATGACCGCGCTCGCCGCCCGGCAACTGGCCGTGCACGGCGAGAAGGTGCGCAGCTTCGCCGTGGACTTCGTCGGACAGGCCGACCACTTCGTCGCCGACGAACTGCGCGCCACCCCCGACGCGCCGTTCGTGCACGACGTGGCCCGTGCCTGCGCCACCGACCACCAGGACATCGTGCTCGACGCCCAGGCCCTCGCCGACCTCGACGTACGCGCCAAGGTCATCCGCGCCCGCGACCTGCCGATGGGTCTGGGGGACATGGACACCTCGCTCTACCTGCTGTTCCAGGCGATCCGCGAGCAGTCCACCGTCGCGCTGTCCGGGGAGTCCGCCGACGAGGTCTTCGGCGGCTACCAGCAGTTCTTCGACGAGGAGGCACGCCGCGCCGACACCTTCCCCTGGCTGGTCCGCTACGGCCGGGACTGGGGCGAGGACGCCGACGTCCTGCGCCCCGACCTCACCGAGACCCTGGACCTCAAGGCATACGTCGCCGACGGTTACCGCACGGCCGTCGCGGACATCGCGCGCCTGGAGGGCGAGAGCGACTTCGAGTACCGGATGCGGCAGATCTGCCACCTGCACCTGACCCGCTTCGTACGGGTCCTGCTCGATCGCAAGGACCGTACGAGCATGGCGGTCGGCCTGGAGGTGCGGGTGCCGTTCTGCGACCACCGGCTCGTCGAGTACGTCTACAACACGCCCTGGGCGCTGAAGTCCTTCGACGGACGCGAGAAGAGCCTGCTGCGGGAGGCGGCCGCGGACCTGATCCCGAAGTCCGTGTACGACAGGGTCAAGAGCCCCTACCCCTCCACCCAGGACCCCAAGTACGCCCTCGCCCTCCAGGAACACGCGAAGGACCTCCTCGCCCGCCCCTCGCACCCCGTGTTCGACCTGGTCGACCGCGAACGGCTGCGCCGGGCCGCCCACCGCGACACCCCGCAGATCACCCAGGCCTCGCGCCACGGCCTGGAACGGGCCCTGGACCTGGCCCTCTGGCTGGACCTCTACACCCCGGAGCTCTCCCTCACCTGAGTCCTGCTCAGCCGGGCGGCTCCGGGCCGCTGGAACTGCCGTTCGGACGGCAGATCCGCGTAAGCATGGTGCCTCCCGGGACGCCCCGGCTGCGGATCCGGCGGCAACCCTGTGATCACCATGGGCGGACCCTGCGGCGCGCGCCTGGCGGACAGGCGGAACGGGCGGACCTGCCGCACCCTCCGCCGCCCGCGACGGCCTTCCCGCCGGTTCGACAACCGTGCCACTCGATGGGGTGAAAGGCAGATAAGCCATAACTCGGATGGTTCGTCTGCGTTTTATGAGGTGCGGGCGAGTGCTCGCGACCATGTCTGGAAGGCAGGGAACCTATGAATCGGGTTACCCGGAATGGTTTGATCGCCGTGGCCGCCGCCTCGGGGGCGATGGCCGTGGCGCTGCCGGCGCACGCGGACTCCGCGGCGGACGGTACGGCAGCGGGTTCGCCCGGGCTGATCTCCGGCAGCACCCTCCAGGTCCCGGTGCACGTGCCGGTCAATGTGTGCGGCAACACCGTGGACGTCGTGGGGCTGCTGAACCCGGCGGCGGGAAACGCCTGCGAGAACCGGGGCGCGGGCCGGTCCGGCGCCGGGCAGGGGACGGTGTCCGGGGGCGGTGCCACCGCGCACACCGGCGGAAAGGATTCCTCGGGCGCACTCTCCGGCAACGGCCTGCAACTCCCGGTCGACATCCCCGTGAACGTCACCGGCAACTCGGTCAGCGTCGCCGGGGCCGGCAACGCGTCGGTGGGCAACACCTCCACGAACACCTCGAGCACGGCCCGCCCCGCCGCACCGCCGAAGGCGCACACCCCCGTGCGGACGGCGCCACCGGTGCAGCAGGCCCAGGTCACCCTCGCCCACACGGGCGCGGACGTGACCCTGCCCGCGCTCGCGGGAAGCGGGGCCCTGCTGCTCGGCGGGACGCTGCTGTACCGGCGCTTCCGGTCGTCAGCGACCCGCTAGCGCCCCACGGGCAGCGTTGGCCCCGTCGCGAGGGCCGGCCAAGAGCACGCACCGGACACCGCTCCTTGACAGGCGAACTCTGCCTGCCGGGTCACCAACCGACCCGAGCGCATCAGCGGAACGCCCCGCCGCACCGACAGGCGGCGGGGCGTTCGGCACCCTCGGTGCCGATGCGGACCGAGTGCGGTCGGGTCGCACCGAAGAACGGCGTGCTCCCACGCCGTCGCGTCACCGTCCGCCATGGAACACGAGGCCGCGGTGGACGCCCTCACGGGTGAACCAGGCGCTCCCAGCCTGCTTCCTCAACGTCCGCCCATGGACAGGGAATTGGCTGAGCCATGGATCAGCGGGCCCACGCTGGCGCACGTCCCCCGGATCGGGAAGGATGCTGGCGGCGCGGCCGGGTCCCTCCGCCGTGCCCGACCCCCCATGGAAGGAAGCGCGACGATGAGCTCTGCGGGTCCCGATGACCTGGTCGTCACCCGGGCCACGCTCGACGACTGGCCGGTGATCAGCGGCTGGGCCGCGGACGAGGGCTGGAACCCCGGTCTGTCCGACGGCGCCGCCTTCTTCGCCCAGGACCCCGAGGGCTTCTTCATCGGCCGGCTCGACGGCGAGCCCGTCTCGGCGGTCTCCGTCGTCACCTACGGCGCCGACTACGCCTTCCTCGGCTGCTACCTCGTACGGCCGGACCTGCGCGGTCGCGGCCTGGGACTGACCACCTGGAAGACGGGGCTGGCCCACGCCGGCGACCGTACGGTCGGCCTCGACGGCGTGGTCGCCCAGCAGGACAACTACCGCCGCTCCGGCTTCGAAGCGGCCCACCGCACCGTACGGTTCACCGGAGCCGTCCCCACCGGGGAGTCCGTGTCCGGCGTGCGCCCGGCCGAGAGGGCCGACTTCGACGCCATCGCGGCGTACGACAGTGCCTGCTGTCCCGCCGACCGCCCCGGCTTCCTGAAGCACTGGCTCACCACCCCCGGCCACCGGGTCTTCGTCCGTCCCGGCGACGGCCGCCTCACCGGTTACGCGGTGATCCGGCCCGCCCGCGACGCGCTGCGCATCGGGCCCCTGTTCGCCGACAGCGCCGAGGACGCCGACGCCCTCTTCGCAGCGCTGGCCGCCGAAGCCGCGGGACGGGAGATCGCCGTCGACGTGCCCGAACCGAACACGGCGGCCGTCGCCCTCGCCGAACGCGCGGGCCTCACCCCGTCGTTCGAAACAGCGCGCATGTACACGGGACCGGTCAGATCCTTCGCCGAGGAGCGCGTGTACGGGGTGACCACCCTGGAACTCGGCTAGTTCGCGCCCCACGTCGGTGGACGCGCCGGTGCAAGGGCGGCCGAACGCCCCATGGTCACGATGTATTACGGTTCCAGCACCTGCCCCGGACGCTGGAGTGAGCCATGGATCACGCTGCCGTACTGGCCCTGTACGACCGGGACATGCGGGAGGGCGCACGGCCCGACGAGCCCGGTGCCCGCATCGAGCGGGACACGGCGGTGGTCCGCCGGACCGGCCCGCCGCACGGCTGGAACGGAGTCGTCTGGTCGGACCTGGACGAGACCACGGCGGACACCGCGATCGCCCAGCAGGTCGCGTACTTCACCGGGCTCGGCCGCGAGTTCGAATGGAAGCTGTACGGGCACGACCTCCCGGTGGATCTCGGCGAGCGGCTGCGGGCGGCGGGGTTCACCCCCGAGCCCGAGGAGACACTGATGGTCGCGGAGGCGGCCGACCTGACCCTCGACGTCGAGGTGCCCGACGGCATTCGGATCGTGCCGGTCACCGATCCGGCGGGCGTCGACCTCGTGACGGACGTCCACGAGAAGGCCTTCGGCACGGACGGCACCCGGCTGCGCCACCAGCTTCTCGCCGGGCTCGCCGGTGACCGGGACGACGTCGTCGCCGTGGTGGCCCTCGCGGGCGACGAACCGGTGAGCTCGGCCCGTCTGGAACTGGTCCCCGGCACCCGCTTCGCGGGACTGTGGGGCGGCGGCACCGTCCCCCACTGGCGGGGCCGAGGCCTCTACCGTGCCCTGGTCGCCCACCGCGCCGAGGTCGCGGCCTCCCGCGGCTACCGCTACATCCAGGTCGACGCGACCGACCAGAGCCGTCCGATCCTGACCCGCCTCGGCTTCGAACCCCTGACCACCACGACGCCCTACGTGTACAAGCCCTAGCCGGCGTGGGGAGCCGTTGACGGCGAGCGGCGGCACCGCCGTCGACGGCCGGGCGTCGGTGAAGCAGGGCAGGAACGGCCGAGCCCCGCACGGGCGCCGTCCAAGGTGTCGGGTGGGGCGGTGCAGCCTGGCACCGGCGTGCCCTCGACCAGCGGATGGCGGGGCGGCTGCGCGATCGCCCGGTCCCGGACGGCCGCCGCGAGGGCGCGCAGGCGGGCCCGCGACGCGGAGCCGTCCGGCAGCGCGCCCGCCGCGGCCGCGACCGACGCTTGCCCGGAGGCCCGGAGGCCCGGAGGCCCGGAGGCCCGGAGGCCCGGAGGCCCGGAAGCCCGGAGACTCGCAGACCCGGAGAACCGCAGCCCCGGCGACCGGGGTGACCACGCGCAAGGGGGCCGATCGGGCTTGGCGCCGGCCCGATCGGCCCCGTTGGTGATGCGGCTCCGCGTCCAGGGGCGCGTACCCCGGGACGAACCGGTCAGCGATGGACCGTTCAGCGATGAGCTGTCTTCGCCCGGTCCAGCGCCGCGATGCCGAGTGCCGCCAGAGCGATCTGGATGAGCCACTCGATCCAGTCCACTCCCTTGGTGTCGGCCACGCCGACCGCGGAGGCGATCCCGGCGCCTATCAAAGCTGCCACGATGCCGACGACGATCGTCCACAGGATGCCGATGTGCTGGCGTCCGGGGACGACGAGCCGCCCCAGGACGCCGATGATGAGCCCGATGACGATGGCACTGATGATGCCCGAGATCTCCATCTCCGCCCCTCTTTGTGAAGCGTCTGTCGTACGACATGTGCCCGCTCTGCGTGGCAACACTCCTGTTCGCTTCAATCGCGGGTCAATGGAGGGTCAATCCTCGGCCTGCCAGGAGGGCGTTCTCATGACCGGGCCCCGTCCTGCCATGTACCGTTCAACAGTCCGTCGCACGGGCGGCGTATGAAGGAACTCTACGCGCGCAGACCCGCGACGGAGCTCTACGCGCGCAGACTGGCACCCGCAACCGCTCCTCTCCCCAACTCCCCATGGAGGTTCGCCGGATGCTCGGACTCACCAGGCCCCGCCACAGACTCGCCACGGTCCTCACCGTGTGCGGCCTGCTCGCCACGGGGACCGCCGTCCAGGCCACCACGGCCGCGACCGAGGCCCACGCGGCCACCCCGCACCGCGTCCTGTTCGACAACGCGCACGCGGAGACCGCCGGCAACGCCGACTGGATCATCTCCACCAGCCAGCCCGACCCGCTCGGCCAGGACTCCACGCCGTCCGCCGAGACGGACTGGACCGGAGCCCTCTCCTCCTGGGGCGTCGCCCTGCAGAAGACCGGCAACTACAGCCTCAAGACACTGCCGTCGGGCTCCAGCCTCAGCTACGGCGGTTCCTCCTCGCTGGACCTGACGAACTTCGACACCCTCGTCCTGCCCGAACCGAACACCCTCTTCACCACCGCCGAGAAGACGGCGATCATGAACTTCGTCAAGAACGGCGGCGGACTGTTCATGATCTCCGACCACACCGGCGCCGACCGCAACAACGACGGCTACGACGCGGTCGAGATCCTCAACGACCTGATGACCAACAACAGTGTCGACTCCACCGATCCGTTCGGCTTCTCCATCGACTCGCTGAACATCACCTCCGGCTACCCGGCCGCGATCAGCGACAGCACCGACCCGGTGCTGCACGGCTCCTTCGGCACCGTCACCAAGAGCCTCATCGCCAACGGGACCACCGCCACGCTCAAGCCGTCCGACAACTCCTCCGTCAAGGGTCTGCTCTACCGCAGCGGCTACTCGGGCAACACCGGCGCCTTCTTCCTGACGTCCGCCTTCGGCAGCGGCCGGGTCGCCTTCTGGGGCGACAGCTCACCCATCGACGACGGCACCGGCCAGTCCGGCAACACGCTGTACGACGGCTGGAACGACTCCGGCGCCACCAACGCCGCCCTGGCCCTGAACGCCACCGAATGGCTGTCCGGAGCGAGCGGCAGCAGCGGCGGCGGAACCGGCGGCGGAGGCTCGACCTCCTGCACCGCCGCCCAGCTCCTCGGCAACAACGGCTTCGAGTCCGGCAGCACCACCTGGACCACCAGCAGCGGCGTCATCACCAACTCCGGCAGCGAGTCGCCCCGTACGGGCTCGTACTACGCCTGGCTGGACGGCTACGGCTCCGCGCACACCGACACCCTCTCCCAGACGGTGACCGTCCCGTCCGCCTGCACCTCCGCCACCCTGAGCTTCTACCTGCACATCGACACGGCGGAGACCACCACGAGTACGGCGTACGACACGCTCAAGGTCCAGCTACTGAACAGTTCCGGCACGGTCCTGAGCACCCTGGCGACGTACTCCAACCTCAACGCCGCCGGCGGTTACACCCAGCGCAGCTTCGACCTGGCGGGCTACGCCGGACAGACCGTCACCCTCAAGTTCACCGGCACCGAGGGCTCCAGCCTCCAGACGTCGTTCGTCCTCGACGACACGGCGCTCAACGTGAGCTGAGCCGCACGGGGGTGGGCCTGTCGCAAAGGGCCCACCCCCTTACCGCGGTGGTCTGCCGCCGGCCGTCCGGAGCCGGTCAGGAGGTGGCGGACCTGCGCTCGAACACCACGTCCCGGGCCGTGCCGAGCGCCGTCGCCAGCGCGCCGAGCAGCACCGCGTCCTCGCCCAGCCCGCTCGGGGCGATCCTCGGGCGCAGCGGAGTGAGGGTGCGCAGCGTCTCCCGCACGGGACGCAACAGCAGGTCGACGCTGTGGCCCACACCGCCGCCCAGCACTTACGGCTACGCGGACAAGAACTCCCCGGGCCGCCACCCCATCGAGTGGCCCCTGGCCTGGCTGGCGCTCGGCTGCATGGCGTTCGTGGTGTGGGCCCGGCTGGAGAAGGTCTGGCCGTTCGGCCCGAAGGAGATCAGGGAGGAGTACGTCAGGACCGCGCTGGCGGACGCGGAACCGGCGGGCACCTGAGAACGGGACGGGGCGGAGCCACACCCCCTGGGGAAGGGGCACCCTCGGTGGCCTGACCCCCGGGTGGGGATCGCCCGATGGCAGGGTCCCCCCGGTCGCAGTCGTGAGTCGCCTCCATTCGACGGCGGAGTCACACCCACCCGGTGGCGGCCAGCACCTCTCGCGTGATGTCGACGACGTCACGCCCGTCGGTCGCCACCCGCACGGTGTCGACGGGCGCCCGCGCGTCCAGCAGCCGCGCCTTGTACGTGCTGGCGCGCAGCTCCTGCTCCAGCTCCGACCCGAGTTCACGGCCCTTCAGTCGGAGGGCGATCGTGTCGTCGGCCGCGGTCAGCAGCACACGGACGAGCCGAGCCTGCGGGCCCATCGCCCGCCGGAACATGCCCGCGGACTCGTCGAGCACGCTGACCGTGTTCGTGTAGACGAGCCGCCGACAGCCGAGCGAGGCGTAGTTCCGCCACACGGCGGTGAGGTTGCGTTCGGTGATCTCGGCGCGGTGGGGATCACCGTCCGGCGCCGGGTGCACCTGTCCCATGAAGTCGCCGTCGATCACGGCGTGGGCGACTTCGGCGGCCCGCAGCCGTGCCGACACCTCCCAGCCGACCGTCGTCTTGCCGACACCGGCGCGTCCACCGATGAGCAGCGCTTCCGCGTGATCCATCGCCCTTCAGACCCCGGCTCCCGCGAGGAACGGGCTCGGCTGGCGCACGGCGCGCACCGCCCTGCGGATCACCGTCACCGGATCACCCTCGTGGTAGGGCCGCTCCGAGGCCTCGATACCGTCGAGGAACTCCTGATAGCGGATGGCGTGCATGAGATGGGCGAGCGGCTCGGCGAGACGGAGGGCGCGGGACGGGGCGCTTCCCGGGGCGTGCGCCGCCCAGGCGGCGGCCCAGGCCCGGGCCGCCGCAGGCCGGGCCGCCTCGGGGAGGTGGTCGACGGCGCGCAGGCCGTCCACCACCGGGTTGCCCCAGTAGGCGTCCGCGAAGTCCAGAACGACCGGACGGCCGCCGTCACTGCGCCAGTTGCCCGGATGGAAGTCGCCGTGCACCACCGTGTCGGGCAGACCGCAGTCCTCCAGCTGCCGCCAGCGGGCCGCCAGGTCCCGCACGGCCTGCCTCTCGTCACCATCCAGCTCCGCCCCGACCGGCCCGTCGAGCAGCGCCTGCGCCCGGGCCGCGAGCACCGGGACGCGCCAGTCCCGGAGCGCGGCGGGGCGGCTGCGCACGATCGCGGCCTGGGCCGCCACGAACCGTTGCATCACCGCCGTCACCGTGTCGGCGGACGCCCCCCAGCAGTCCTCGCCCGGCACGTGCTCCATCAGCATCCGCCGCTCGCCCCGGCCGACGACCGCCGGCGTCAGCCCCGCGTCCACCCGCGCGAACACGTCGGCTACGGCCGCCTCGTCGGCGGCGAAGCGCGGTGTCGCCTTGAGCCAGACAGGTCCGGACGCGGTGGGCAGCCGGAACAGCCCCGCCAGATTCCAGGTCCGCCGCTGCTCGACGCGGCCGGTGACGGGGCGTCCCGCATCCTGGAGCGTACGGACGCCCCAGTCGAGCAGTTCCCGCAGTCCGTCCACACGTGCCCACGGCATGCGGAGGGTCGCGTCCCCCGCCAACAACCCCTCCGGAGCGGCCCGTTGACCGAGCAGCCCGGACGCCGGGCGCCCCCACGCCTCCACGTGGTAGGTGGCGTGGCCGTCCCGTCCGCCTTCGCCGCCGTCCACCGTCAGCAGCCGCAGCACCGTCACCGGGACCCCGAGCACCTCCTCCAGCCGCCCGACGACCTGCTCGACCTCCGACCACCAGGGAACGTCCACGGGAAACGGTCCGGTGACACCGAGGACGTCCTCGCCGGACGTCAGCCAAGCACTGACGGTTCGACTCATCGCGCCAGTGTGCGGCTCGATGGGGGACCCGGGCGAACGGTTATTCCGCCGGGCCATGAGGCCGGTCCGCGGCCGCGGACCGGCCGACAGGTTCCCGTCACGTGCGAGGCGGACTCTTCGCCGCCGCGCCCGCGCAGAGGACACCCAGCACCACGGCGAGTGCGCCGACGACGATGCTGTTGACCACGACTCCGGTGTCCGGGCCGGTGCCGACGATCCACGGCGAGATGATCATCCATGTGCCCATCGCGCACATGGCCCAGCTCAGGCCGTACATCCTCTCCGGCATGATGGTGAATCCGAGGGCCAGCAGGCCGAACGCGATCCCCATGATGAGGTTGTGCGTCACAAGCGGCGGCTGACTGGTCGTGTAGTGGAGTATCCACGGGGATGCGGCGCAGTACAGACCGAGCAGGAACACCGGTCCGTCCACGAGTGCCACATCGCGACCGCCGAGCATGCGGGCGTAGCGGGTCCGCATTTCTGAGACATCGGGGTGGGTCGCCATGTCCCCTCTGCTGTGTGAGACGTCAGCCATGACTGGTCTCTCCTTCGACTGTGCACGGCCTGACCGCATCCGGGGTGGAATGCGGCGGAGAGCCGCGTACGCTCATTGTGCTCTTATCTTTTCTTTATGTGTAGGGCTCGGGCGGTATGGGCATTTCAGTCCAGTCCGCGGGCTCGTCTGAAGCGGGCCAGGCCGTCGGACAGGTCGACGATCGGATCCGGGTAGGCGCCGCACGCGGCCCGTTCCCCGCCCCGCAGGCGCCATGGCTCATGCACCGCGGGCCCCTCGACCGCGGAGAGTTCGGGCACCCAGCGGCGCACGTACGCGCCGTCCGGGTCGTGCCGCCTGGCCTGGACGACGGGGTTCAGGACCCGGTTGGGCCGGGTGTCGGTGCCCGTTCCGGCCATCCACTGCCAGTTCAACTGGTTGTTGGCGACGTCGCCGTCGACCAGCAGCCGCAGGAAGTGGCGCGCTCCCACGCGCCAGTCCACGTACAGGGTCTTGGTGAGGAAGCTTGCGGCCAGCAGCCGGGCCCGGCCCGGCATCCACCCCTCGCGGCGCAGCTGTCGCATCGCCGCGTCGATCGCCGGATATCCCGTACGGCCCTCCCGCCACGCCTCGACGTCCGCGCGCGCCGCGCGCTCGGACCGCCAGCGGTCCCCTCGCGTGCGGTAGTCGGCGGTGGCCGCGTCCGGCCGCGCGGCGAGCACCTGACGGTGGAAGTCCCGCCACGCCATCTGCCGTACGAAGGCCTCGGCGCCCGGGCCGCCCGCCTGCCGCACCCGGTGGACGACCTCGACGGGGGAGAGGGTGCCGAAGTGCAGATGCGGTGACAGACGGGAGGTGGCGTCGCCCGCCAGGTCGTCCTGCCGGTCCCCGTAAGCGGCGAGGCCACCGCGCAGCCACGCCGTGAGCCGCTTCCTGCCCTCCGTCTCGCCACCGGCGGGCAGCCCTTCCGAGACCGCCGCACGACCTTCGCGTACGGGCAGTTCCTCCGATCCGGCGCTGTCCGGCACCCGCACGGCACGCGGCGCGTCCGACGTGTCGCGCAGCCGCTGTCCGGACCACCGCCGGAAGTACGGGCTGAAGACGGCGAAGTGGTCGGAGGCGGCCGGGGCCACCGTCCCCGGCGGCACGACCGAGTTGACGGTGTCGTGCACCCACAGCCGACACCCCTGGGCCTCCAGCTCCCGCCGCAGCCGCGCCTCGCGTCGCTGCGCGTAGGCGCTGACGTCCGCCGCCACGTGAACGTCGGCCGCGTCCACCTCGGTGACCACCCGGCACACCTCGTCGACCACGTCTCCGGACCGGACGACGAGACGCCCGCCCCGGGCGCGCAGCCCCGCGTCGAGGTCGTGCAGGCAGTCGGCGAGGAAGGCCAGCCGGTTGGGAACGGCGAATCCGGCGGCCGCCACTCCCCGGTCGCGCACGAAGAGCGGCACCACCTGTCCGGGGCGGGTCAGGGCCGCCCGCAGCGGCGGGTGGTCGTGCAGACGCAGGTCGGAGGTGAACAGGACGACCGAGACATGCATGACGTGAACTCCGGGGGAGAGAGGGCCGGCCGCGGTCCGTTCGCCGTCGGCGCGGACATCACTGGGTGGGCCGGGGCTCGGCCGGACCGGTGCGCGGCGCCCTCGCGGCGGCCCGCGCGATGTTGCGCGCCATGCCTCCGAACACGAGGGCGTGGAAAGGGGAGACGCCCCACCAGTAGGCGTGACCGAGCAGCCCGTGGGGATGGAACAGGGCCCGCTGGCGGTACCGGGTCCGCCCGTTCTCGTCCTGTTCGACGTACAGCTCCAGCCAGGCGAGGCCCGGCAGCCGCATCTCGGCCCGCAGGCGCAGCAGATGCCCGGGTTCGATCTCCTCCACCCGCCAGAAGTCCAGCGAGTCGCCGACCCGCAACCGCTGTGCGTCGCGTCGTCCCCGGCGCAGCCCGACGCCTCCGACCAGCCGGTCGAGCCAGCCCCGTGCGGCCCAGGCCAAAGGGAGGGAATACCAGCCGTTCTCGCCGCCGATGCCCTCGACGACTCGCCACAGGGCCTCGCGCGAGGCGTCGACGACGAGTTCGCGCCGGTCCGTGTAGAGGCTGCCACCCGCCCAGTCGGGATCGGTCGGCAGCGGGTCGCTCGGCGCCCCGGGCGGCGACGCCGACGACCAGCGGGTGGTGACCTGGGCGTCGCGCACGCGCTGCAGGGCCAGCCGGACCGCCTCGTCGAAACCGATCGGACCTGACGCGGGGGCGGGAACGTACCGCTCGATGTCGCGGTCGCGGCAGACCACCTCATGGCGCAGCGACTCGGTGAGCGGCCGTGCGATCGACGGGGGGACGGGGGTCACCAGGCCGATCCAGAGACTCGACAGGCGCGGGGTCAGGACCGGGATGGAGACGATGCCGCGGCGCGGAAGGCCCGCGACAGCCGCGTACTTGACCATCATGTCCCGGTACGTCAGCACATCCGGCCCTCCGATGTCGAAGGCGCGGTTGACGTCGTACGGCATCGTCGCGCTGCCGACCAGGAAGCGCAGCACGTCCCGCACCGCGATCGGCTGGATCCGGGTGCGGACCCAGCGCGGGGTGACCATGACGGGCAGGCGCTCGGTGAGATAGCGCAGCATCTCGAAGGAGGCCGAGCCCGAGCCGATGATGACGGCGGCCCGCAGCACCGTGGTCGGGACGCCGGAGTCCAGCAGGATGCGGCCGACCTCGGCGCGCGACCGCAGATGCGGGGACAGCTCACGCTCGGGCACGTCGGCCGGGGTGAGACCGCCCAGATAGACGATGCGCCGCACACCCGCGGCCTGGGCCTGCTCCCCGAAGATCCGCGCGGCCGCGCGGTCCGTCTCCTCGAAGTCGCGGCCCGTGCCCAGTGCGTGCACCAGGTAGTACGCGACGTCCATGCCGCGCAGTGCGTCGGCCACGGACCGGGCCCGCGTGACGTCTCCGGCCGCCACCTCGACCTCGGCGGCCCACGGGTGGCCGCTCACCTTCTGCGGGGAACGGGCCAGGCAGCGCACCTGGTGCCCCGCGGCCAGCAGTTCCGGGACGAGCCGGCCGCCGATGTATCCCGTGGCACCGGTCACCAGGCAGCGCAGCCCCGGCCCGGCACGGCCTCCGTTCATCCGCCTGGCTCCCTCGCGTCGAAGTCGTCTCAGCGATCACTTCCACAGAACGAGTGCTTCTGGATGCGGCGAAGGGATGTTTTCCGCGAGAGAGACATATCGTCGTCCCTTCCGGGCAGGCGACATGCAGGAAGTTGTCGGTTCGAGTCGATGATCGATGCTGGAGGTGTCGACCCCCATGGGCGCGAAGGTGCTGGAGAGGTTTCCTGCGGGATCTCCGCGCGGATCGTGGCCGGCGGAGGAGTACGCGGCGGAGCGCCGCGCCGAGGGTGAGCCCGCCAAGGTGGTCATGGATCTGAAGTCGGACGCGTTCCTCGTGGTGGTCCCGGCCCGCGACGACGACTGAGAGGGGCGGGCGGCGGTGTGAGCGTGCCGACGCCCACCGCCCCCTGAAGTCGGCCACCACGCCGCCGACTCACGTCAAAGTCGGCTTTCCGCACGCGACCTGACGCATGGTCGGCGAGGCCGCGGCATATTCCCGTCGTTCCCTTCGTGCACCGCCGCGCGGAGTGCGGACCGCCGCGAAAGTCGTTCAAGGGTTTCCCCGTCACACCGTCGTGAAATTCAATGGTCCGCGATGCGAGAACGGTCCGGATTTCCTTGACTGCCCCATCCGGCGGCTGCCACGATCGACGACATGAACATGCGACTGGACCTCACGCGGCGACGCCACGTCGACCTCGCGCGCGTCTCCAGCGCCTCCTGTTGCCCCACGGCGTGATCCCCGTTCCTGCCGGATCCGCCGTCCCCTCCTTTTCCCGCACCGCCCCTGTCGCCATGCCGCAGGTGTGCCCGGTGCTTTCCTGACACCGGATCAATTCAGGGACGTTTTCACCCCCGTGGATCCGGAGTTCAACGTATTCCGCGAACCATCCGCAACAGGAGTTCCCGCATGCCCGCAGCACCCGTGAAATTCGCCTGCCGGGTCCCCTCCGACGTGGCCGTCCCCGCCTGACCGCCGCCCGCCGTCCATCGACGGGCGCCTCCCACACGCAGGCGCCCTCCCTCCCGAAAGAGGACCCCATGGCCACTGTCCTGTCCGTCTCCGGCAGTCCCTCCGCCTCCTCCCGCACCAACCGGTTGCTGCGCCATCTGGACCAGCGGCTGACCGCGCAGGGCCACGAGGTGATCCCGCTCGACATCCGTACCGTTCCCGCCGAGGCCCTGCTCGGCGCCGACTTCCGTCACCCCGCCATCGTCGAGGCGACCGAGTTGTTCGTCCGCGCCGACGGAGTCGTCGTCGGCACGCCCGTCTACAAGGCCTCCTACTCCGGTGTCCTCAAGGCGCTGCTCGACCTGCTCCCGCAGTACGCGCTCACCGGCAAGACCGTGCTCCCGCTGGCCACCGGCGGCTCCACCGCCCACGTGCTCGCCATCGACTACGCCCTGCGCCCGGTCCTCAACTCCATGGGAGCGGCCCACATAGTGCAGGGCTGGTTCACCCTCGACAAGGACATCACCGTGCACGAGGACGGCTCCCTGGCCATCGCGCCTGCCGCCACCGAGGCGCTCCTGCAGGTGGTCGACCAGTTCTCGGTGGCCCTCGGAAGCAGCCCTGCCCTGGCCGTGGCGGGATGACCACCGCGCATGGGGTCGCCGACGACGCCGAGGCCCTCGCCGCCGACCTGGCCGACGAGTTGCGGACCGGGGCACATCCTCACCCGACTGGAGTCCGGCTCGGCGGCTCGTACGGCCTCCGCGGCGGGAAGCGGTACTCCACCGGTGACTTGTTCGCCGGCTGATCCCGGTACTGGCCAGTGCCCGAAACATCCAGCACGTCGGCCGGACATGTGGAACGCACGAGGCCGCCGCGCGACGACCTGCACCCACGGACACCCGCTGAACGGAGACCCCCGTGTCCCTCACCTTCCACTGGTTCCTGCCCACCAACGGAGACAGCCGCCATGTGGTCGGCGGCGGCCACGGCACCCCGGCGACCGCCTCCGGGCGGGACCGGCCGCCGACGGTCGCCTACCTCACCCAGATCGCCCGCGCCGCCGAGGCCCTCGGCTTCGTCGGAGCGCTCACCCCTACCGGCGCCTGGTGTGAGGACGCGTGGCTGACCACCGCGATGGTCAGCCAGAACACCGAGCGCCTTAAGTTCCTGGTCGCCTTCCGCCCCGGCTCCGTCTCGCCGACCCTCGCCGCGCAGATGGCCTCCACCTTCCAGCGGCAGACGGGCGGACGTCTCCTCCTCAACGTCGTCACCGGAGGCGAGAGCCGCGAGCAGCGCGCCTACGGCGACTTCCTGGACAAGGACGCGCGGTACCGGCGTACCGGTGAATTCCTCCAGATCGTACGGGAGTTGTGGGAAGGCAAGACCGTCGACCTGCACGGCGAGCACCTCCAGGTCGAGGACGCCAAGCTGGCCCGGGTGCCCGACCCGGTCCCCGAGGTGTACTTCGGCGGGTCGTCGCCCGTCGCGGGGGAGATCGCGGCCCGGCACGTCGACGTCTACCTCACGTGGGGCGAGCCGCCGGCCCAGGTCGCCGAGAAGGTCGCCTGGATCAGGTCGCTCGCCGCGACGGAGGGCCGGACCCTGCGGTTCGGTATCCGGCTGCACGTGATCACCCGCGACACCTCCGAGCAGGCGTGGGCCGAGGCCGACCGGCTGCTCCACGGTTTCGACCCCGAGACCGTGGCGTCCGTGCAGGCCGGGCTCGCCCGCAGCGAGTCCGAGGGGCAGCGGCGGATGCTCGCGCTGCACGGTGGAAGCAGGGACGGCCTGGAGATCCACCCCAACCTGTGGGCGGGGATCGGCCTGGTGCGCGGCGGCGCGGGCACGGCGCTGGTCGGCAGCCACCAGGAGGTCGCCGAGCGGATCAAGGAGTACGCGGCGCTGGGCATCGAGGAGTTCGTGCTGTCCGGGTATCCGCATCTGGAGGAGGCGTACTGGTTCGGGGAGGGGGTGCTGCCGAGGCTGGCGGCGGAAGGGCTGTGGCGGCATCCGTCCAGGACGCGGGACGCCCTGGCCTCACAGGTCCCCTTCGCGAGCTGAACCCAGGGCCGCCAGGTGGTCGAGGTGCGCCCGGCGCGACTGGGCCGTCTGGCCCTGCACCAGCAGGAACATCCCCTCGCGGGCGAGCCGTTGGGCCGCGCTCGTCAGCATCATCGCGCGCCCCCCGCCGGCCACCACCGCCGCTGTGGTGGCCGCGCGCAGCACCTCGTACGCCTGCGTCCTGAGCGCCAGCCGCTCCTGAAGGCGTTCGTGCGGGGCCGCCTGGTCGGCCAAGGCGTAGGCGCGGCCCCTCACCTCGGCGAGCCGGGCCCGCAGGGGCTCTGCGGTGTCCTCGTCCAGCAGACCGAGCGCCGCCTGTGCCACACCGAACACCGCCGGTGAGGTGTTCACCGTCTTGGGCCGGTCCGCGGCGGCCCACCGCTCGTACGGCGTCCGCAGTGCCACCGCCTCCTCCGGCAGCCACAGCCCGTCCAGCTCCAGGGTGACCGTGCGCGCGGCGGTGAGCGCCGCCAGCCGCAGCGGCGTCGACGCCCGCAGCCCCGGCTGGTCGCGCGCCTCGGTGAAGGCGAACAGCGCCTCGCCGGCGTCGGTCACCCCGGCGAGCAGCATCACGTCGTTCAGGCCCCACCCGGTGTACCAGGGCACGGTCCCCTCGAACCGCCACCCGCCCCGCTCGCGCGTGACCCGCACCGGGACGCGCGGATACGACCGCAGGTGGGCGTACGCCACCCCCGACAGCAGCTCCCCGCGCGCCAGCGGGCCGAGCAGCCGCTCCCGCACGGGCAGTTCGCTCTGTGCCAGCGTCAGCACCGGGGTGTGGTGCTGGGTCTGCACGAACCACGTCGAGCAGCACGCCCCCGCCAGGATCTCGGCGGTCTCCCGGGCCACCGCGGCGGGCGCGCCCGAGCCGCCGTACTCGACCGGGGCGCTCACTCCGAGCAGTCCCGACCGCTTGACGGCCTCGATGTGGCTCACGGGCACGCCCTCCTGGTCGACACGCTCCGCCTGAGGCGCCAGCACGTCGGCGGCGAGCTGTCGGGCACGGGCGACGAGAGGGTGCGCTGTGGTGGTCATGAGGACGATTCTCCGATGCGCGGCAGCCGGGTTCGCGCAGGACGGCGCGCAGTGCCGTCGAGTCATGCCGGTCACATGGCTGCGGATTTGACCCCGTGGACGTCTCCCCTCCTGACGGCCGGCCACCTGGCGTGGTGTCATGCACCTGACCATCCTGATCCTCGACCGAAGGGTCACGTCATGCGAACCCCCCACGCCCTGCTCGCCGCGGCCACCGTGCTGGCCGCGGCGACCGTGGCTTCTCCGTCCCATGCGGCCGCCGCGCTTCCCTCCGCCGGCGCCTACTACGTCCAGAGCGTCACGACCGGGCTCAACGCGGCCGACCACGGGGGAGCCGTCGAACAGGCCAACCCCAAGGGCAACGAGGACCACCAGCAGTGGAACCTCAGAGCGAGCGGATCCTCGTACGTCCTGGAAAGCGCCGACACGGCGGGCAGTTGCCTCGGCCGCTCGGGCGACCAGGCCCGCACCGTCGCCTGCGCGAGCGCCGACGCGGCCTGGGACATCACGCAGGCCGGAGACGACCAGTACACACTCAAGGCGCCCGGAAGCGACCGCTACCTGACCGTGGCCGCCAAGGCCTCCGGTGCCGACTACCCCGCCCAGCTCACCATCGGCTCCGCGAGCGGCCTCGCCTCCTGGTACCTCACCCCGGTCACCTCGCCCACCAGTCCCATGCCGTCCGCCGACCGGCGCACCCTCGACCAGGTCACCTTCCTCACCGCGCACAACGCCTACGCCAACGGCGTCGACGGCGGCTTCGCCCCGCCCTTCGTCAACCTCGTACCCAACCAGGCGCGCGGCATCGACCAGCAACTCGCCGACGGCGTCCGCGGCTTCATGCTGGACATCCATCAGACCCCCGACGGTGCGATCCTCTGCCACGACAGCTGCACCCTGGTCAGCCGTCCGGTCGCCCTGTGGGTGGACGTCCAGCGGATGGTGGACTTCCTCAAGGCCCACCCCGATCAGTTCATCACCGTCTTCCTCGAGGACTACGTCGACCCGGGCGTCCTGCGCGGTGAACTGGCCCGGGTGAGCGGCCTGCC
This sequence comes from Streptomyces cynarae, assembly GCF_025642135.1. NCBI lineage: Bacteria > Bacillati > Actinomycetota > Actinomycetes > Kitasatosporales > Streptomycetaceae > Streptomyces > Streptomyces cynarae. Next base: position 8,257,059 of record NZ_CP106793.1, read on the forward strand.
CGACGTCCTCTACCGGCCCGACCGGAGCGGAGTGAAGCAGAACGGTTGGCCGAAGATGGCCGATCTGATCGCCGCGAACCACCGACTGCTGATCTTCACCGACCACAGCCGCTCCTCCGACGAGGCGGCCGGGCTCACCCGTGACAGCTTCGGTGTGATGTACCAGAAGGACTGGACCGTCGAGAACTACTGGTCCATGGGCTCGGGCATCGGCACCTCCGACTGGTCCTGCCACAGCCGCTGGTACGACGCGAACACGAACATTCCGCTGACCCGCACCGAACCGGGCTTCCGCCCGCTGTTCGTCATGAACCACTTCCGGGACGCGACGATCACGTCCACGGCGCGCACGGACAACACCAAACTCACCGACCGCGCCCAGCGGTTCTGCCAGCCGGCCGCCCGCAAGAAGCCCAACTACCTGGCCGTGGACCGCTATGACCTCGGAGACCCGGCCTCCGCCGTCAGCACCCTGAACACGTACACGTATCCCTGAAGGGCGTGCGCCGGAGCCCCGGAGTATGTGCATGATCCACCCATGACCTCACAGACGATCACCGCGGACGCCGCGGGCACCTGGAAACTCGGCGACCTGCCCGTCCACCGCGTCGGCTTCGGCGCGATGCGGCTGACGGGCAGCGCCGCCTTCCACCTCGGGACGCCGAGCGACCGCGAGCAGTCGATCGCCGTGCTGCGCAGGGCGATCGAACTCGGTGTCAACCACATCGACACGGCCGCCTTCTACTTCTCGTCGCTGCGCTCCGCGAACGAGATCATCAACAGTGCGCTGGCGCCGTATGCGGACGACCTCGTGATCGTCGCGAAGGTCGGCCCCTACCGGGACTACTCGGGGGAGTGGGGCACCTCCGCCCGGCCCGACCAGCTGCGCGGCCATGTCGAGGAGAACCTGCGGCAGTTGGGCCGTGACCACCTGGACGTGGTCAACCTCCGCCGCATGCGGCAGGACTCCATCGCCGAGCACTTCGGCGCGCTCGCCGAACTGCGCGAGGCCGGGCTGATCCGGCACCTCGGCATATCCAACGTCAAGGCCCGCCACCTCGCCGAGGCGCAGGCGATCGCGCCCGTGGTGTGCGTACAGAACCAGTACGGGCTCCACCGGCCCGATCCGGAAGCGGACGAACTGGTGCGGATCTGCGGCGAACAGGGCATCGCCTTCGTGCCGTTCTTCGCCATCGCGGGCAAGGGCGCCGAGAGTGGCCCGTCCGGTGACGAGGTTGACGAGGTCGACGCGATCGCACGGGCCCACGGCGCCACCCCCGCCCAGGTCCGCCTGGCGTGGACGCTCCAGCAGGGCCCGCACGTCCTGGCCATCCCGGGCACCGGCAACCCGGACCACCTGGTGGAGAACGTGGCGGCGGGCGCGCTGCGCCTGACCGCCGAGGAGATGGCCCGTCTGGACGCGCTGCACCGAGAGGGAGAGTGAACGTCGGTCCTTCGCCCGGCCGTTGCGGCTCGTCGGGCAGGCGGCGGCCCTGATGACAGGAGAGCGACGGCACCGCATGCTGAGTTCCATGCCAGAGCATCAGCACTCTCTTGACGGGAAGAACCGGGACCTGACCATCGGAGATCTCAAGGAGTTCGTCGAGACCGCCGGCAAGTGCGGGGCGGCCGACAAGCGCACGGTGTACGTGGAGACCTCGGGCCGCAAAATCCGGAAGATCTGGATCGACCTGTCGTCCCCCAACTGATCGGCGCACACCTCGCCCCGGCCGTCATCGGCCGGGGCACCGCGTGGGCGTCAGGGAGCGGGAGGCAGCGAAGCGCCATGCGCGTCCCGCACCTTTCAGGACGCCGGGGACCGCACCGGCTCCGTGGCTTCGGCGAACGTCCGTGGAGCCAGCCGGGCGGCGGCGTACGCGCACAGGCTCAGCCAGCACAGGGCGAGCAGCCAGCCGCCCAGGACGTCGGAGAACCAGTGCACCCCCAGATACACACGGGTCAGGCCGACCGAGACGCCCCAGGTGAGCACGACGGCCACGAGGCCGGCTCTGCCGCGCGGGGCACGGACGAGGATCGCGAGCGCCAGCAGCCCCGCGGTGAGCGCGGCCGTCGTCGTATGGCCCGAGGGGAACGACCAGCCCGAGGCGTGCGTGACCCAGTCCGTGCGCGCCGGGCGCGGACGCGCGGCCAGCGTCATCACCGCGTACCGCACGGTCTGGCCGACGGCCAGACAGGCGACGCACGCAGCGGCGGCGAGAACGCCGCGGCGCGCCGTGCGGCCCATCACGACACCTGCCGCGGTGGCCAGGAGGTAGGGAACGAATCCGGTCCCCGTGTACGTCACCGCGCGCGCCGCGGCCACCGCGACGGGCGGACGGTGGGCGAGCGACCAGTGCAGCAGGTCCGTGTCGCCGAACAGCGGGGCGCCGCCGCGCCCGGTCACGGTCAGCGCCAGCAGCACGAACGCCGCCAGGGCGCCGAGCGCCGTGGAACCGGCGAGGTCGGCCGTGTCCGCCCGCCTCACGACCGCGGCCCCGGTGCTGGGACCGGGTACGGCGGTGCGGTGCGCGGTACGGCGCCCATGGGAGTGAGCCCCTTTCATAATGGACGTGCGGATCCGGCCCGGCCGGACCCGCGAAGACTACACTTCTGTAGACGGTCTACAGGAATGTAGACGAAAACCGGGGTGAGGAAGGTTCCATGGCCGAAGCGAAGGACGAGCGCCGCCCGCCGGGCGAGCTGGAAGCCGGCGTCATGGCCGCCCTGTGGGCCGCGGACGCGCCCCAGACTCCTGGTCAGGTGCAGCAGAGCCTCGGCGTCGGTCTCGCCCGTACGACGGTCACGACGATCCTGTCCCGGCTGCACGAGAAGGGCATCGTCGACCGTCGCCGCCAAGGCCGCGGCTACGCCTACTTCCCCGTCCAGGACGCCCACGGGCTCACCGCGCGGCGCATGCACACCGAACTGGACCGGGACAGCGACCGGCACACCGTGCTGGCCCGCTTCGTCGCCCAGCTCAGCGAAGACGACGAGCGCGTCCTGCGGGACCTGCTGGAATCCGGTGAGCAGTGACCTTCCTGCTGCTCCTCCCGCTCGCACTGCCGTTCGTGATGCCCCCGCTGGCGCGGCGCGCCCTCGAGCGGCTCGCACCCCGGGCCGCGCTGTGGGTGGTGACCTGCTGCACCATCGTCCTCGCGTGCTGCTCCCTGACCGCGCTCGGCGCCTTCGTGCTCACCGGGCTGCTGGAGCTGCCGCTGTTCGCCGCGCTCGGTGACCTGGTCCGCCCGCTGCGCGCCGGCTCGGACCTGTTCGTCGTGCCGGCGGCGGCGTTCTCGGTCGGTGGGCTCGCCGTGTGCCTGTGGACCCTGTGCCGTACCGTGCTGCGGCAGGCCCGGGCGTTCCGCGCCGCCACCAGTGAGGCGGACCGCCGCACCGCCGCGGGCGACCTGTGTGTGATCGACTCCCCACGCCCGGACGCGTACGCGCTGCCCGGGCGACCGCACCGCATCGTCGTCACCACCGGGATGCTGCGCAGTCTCAGCCCCGACGAGCGCGAGGCACTCTTCGCGCATGAGCGGGCCCACAACGCGGCCGGGCACCACTACTTCCTCGCGGTAGCCGAACTGGCCGCGCTGTGCCACCCGCGCTGCGGTGCGTGGTGCCGGTCATCCGGCTCGCGGTCGAGCGCGCCGCCGATGAGGCCGCCGCCGTCGTGGTCGGCGACCGGCGGCTGACCGCCCGGGCGATCGGCCGCGCCGCCCTCGCCACCCGCACCACCCCCGACGAACGGCCCGCCTTCCTGCCCGCCGCGACCGCCGGACCCGTGCCCCAGCGGGTCGCCGCCCTCCTGGCCGCCCCGCGCGCCCCGCACCGGGCCGCCCGCTCGATCGCCGCCCTCCTCGTCGCCTGCGCGGCCGTGTCCGCCTGCGCCTCGGCGACCGGCGTCATCGGCTTCCACCACGAGGTCGAGGTCGCCCAGGGCGAAGAGGCGCACTGACTGCACCGCCACTGAGTCCGACCGGGGGTGGCGCAGCCCACACCGGCGTGCTCGGCGGTATGCCGTACGCTACGTGTTACGTATAACGCCCCTGCTCCCGCGCCGCACGCCGCACCCGGAAGGCCCCATGAGACGCATCGCCCTGGTCACCCTCGTCGTCGACGACTACGACACCGCGATCCGCTTCTACACCGACGCCCTGGGGTTCCGGCTCGTGGCCGACGAGCCGAGGGGCGACGGGTCCCGGTGGGTCGTGGTCGAGCCCGGTGCCGACGGACATGGCACGGGTCTGCTGCTCGCCCGGGCCAAGGACGAGGCGCAGCGCGGCCGGGTCGGTGACCAGACCGGCGGGCGCGTGGGCTTCTTCCTGCACACCGACGACTTCGCCCGCGACCACGCCCGGATGACCGCCGCCGGTGTCACCTTCCTGGAGGAGCCGCGGCACGAGCCGTACGGCACGGTCGCCGTCTTCCAGGACCTGTACGGCAACCGCTGGGACCTGCTCCAGCCCGCCGAGTAGTCCCTGGCCGATCCCCCGAAGAGCAACCCGCCGAGTCCACTGAAGAACAACCCGTCGAGGAATCACCGCACATGACCGCCCCGCGCATCGACACCGACACCCTCCGCCGCCTGCCCAAGGCCGTCCTGCACGACCACCTCGACGGCGGCCTGCGCCCCGCGACCGTTGTCGAGCTCGCGCGGGAGGTCGGCCATACCCTGCCCACCACCGACCCCGGCGAACTGGCCGCCTGGTACTACGACGCAGCCAACTCCGGCGACCTGGTGCGCTACATAGCCACCTTCGAGCACACCCTCGCCGTGATGCAGACCCGCGAGGGCCTGCTGCGCACCGCCGAGGAGTACGTGCTCGACCTCGCCGAGGACGGCGTCGTCTACGGCGAGGTGCGCTATGCCCCCGAGCTGATGGTCAAGGGCGGGCTGACCCTGAACGAGGTCGTCGAGACCGTCCAGGAGGGGCTCGCCGCCGGCATGGCGAAGGCGGCGGCCGCCGGTACCCCGGTGCGCGTCGGCACGCTGCTGTGCGGCATGCGCATGTTCGACCGGACCCGTGAGATCGCGGACCTGGCCGTCGCCTACCGTGACGCCGGTGTCCTCGGCTTCGACATCGCCGGCGCCGAGGACGGCTTCCCGCCCGCCGACCACCTGGCCGCCTTCGAGCACCTGCGCAGCGAGAGCGTCCCCTTCACCATCCACGCGGGCGAGGCGCACGGCCTGCCCAGCATCCACCAGGCCCTCCAGGTCTGCGGCGCCCAGCGCATCGGCCACGGAGTCCGCATCACCGAGGACATCGTGGACGGAAAGCTCGGCCGCCTGGCCGGCTGGGTGCGCGACCGCCGCGTCGCCCTGGAGATGTGCCCGACCTCCAACCTCCAGACCGGCGCCGCCACCTCGATCGCCGAGCACCCCATCACCGCCCTGAAGGACCTCGGTTTCCGGGTCACCCTGAACACCGACAACCGTCTGGTCTCCGGCACGACGATGACCCGGGAGATGTCCCTGCTGGTCGAGGAGGCGGGCTGGACCCTCGAGGACCTGCGCACCGTCACGGTGAACGCGGTCAAGAGCGCGTTCATCCCGTTCGACGAGCGCAGCGCCCTCATCCGGGACGTGGTCCTGCCCGGCTACGAGGCCGCGCTCTGAAGCAGTCCCCGTACGTAGGCGGCCTGTCCGACGTGCTGCAGATCGTCGGACAGGACGCTCACCAGGCGAACGCCGAGACTGACCGGCGGGTCCCAGCGTTCGTCGACGATGCGCTCGAGGTCCTTGGCGGCCAGGCCTCGCAGGGCCTGAAGGGTCTGCTCGTGCACGGCGTCGTAGTATCCGGTCAGCAGGTCACCGGAGTCCACCCGGACCTTGGCGACCTTCGCGGGGCTGTGCCCGTACCCGGTGTCGTGGCGCGGCAGATCGAGGCCGAAACGCTTCTCCCAGCCCTGTGACAGCCACACCTGGTCCAGGTCGAAGGCGTCGGCGGCATGGTCGTCCTGGACGCGGGTGAGGTGCCAGACGAGCCAGGCGACGGAGTTCGTGTCGGCGGTGGGCCGGGCGTTGAGGTCGTCCGGATCCAGGCCGTCGACGGCGGCGTGGACTTCTTCCCGGATGCGGCCGTAGCCGTCGATGAGGATGTCCTTGGCATGCATGGCTCCACCATCGCGCATCGCCGCCCGTCATGCGTCCGGATCCCGGCTCCCCTGCGCGTCACGGCGGTGGCGACGCCAGTCCCTCGACGTCGAGCAGGGTGATCAACGCCCGGGCCGCCGGTCCGGTGGCCCGCTCGGGTGGCAGCAGGGCGACGGTCTCGTACTCCGGCCCGGTCGCGGTCTTGAGGGGGAGCGCGGTCAGCGACGGACGCTTGTGCCGGAAGTGCCGGGGTACGACCGCGATGCCCAGGTTCTCGTCGACCAGGTCGAGGAGGCTGTGCACGTCGTTGACCTCCAGGGCCACCGTGCGCCGTACGCCCGCCGCGGAGAACGCCGCGTCGGTGGTGCGCCGCGGCCCCCAGTCCGGGTGGAAGTCCACGAAGACCTCCCCGCCCAGGTCCTCGGGCGTGAGCACCGCTCCGCGCGACGCCAGGCGGTGGTCCGGATGGCACAGCACCGTCATCGACTCGCTGGTCAGCGGCATGGACCGCAGCTGGTCGGTGTCCGCCTGCGTGCGGTAGGCGAAGGCCAGGTCCAGCCGCCCGGCGGCGACCTCCTCGGCCAGCGCGCCGGAACCCGCCTGCCGCAGCCGGATCTCCACATCCGGGTGGCGCCGCCGAAACGTCGCGAGCAGCCCGGCCACATGCACTCCCGGGATGCACTGCTCGGTGCCGAGCGCCAGTGTGCCGCGCAGCACGCCCTGCACCGCGGCCACCGCCTCGTGCGCCGCCCGGACCTGTGCCAGGATCCGCTCCGCCTCGCCGAGCAGGGCGCGCCCGGCCTCCGTCAGGGTCACCCGACGGGTGGTGCGGACGAACAGCGGGGCCCGCAGCTCCCGCTCCAGCGCCCGGATCGACGCCGACAGGCCCGACTGGGACACCATGAGGCGTTCCGCTGCCCGGGTGAAGTGCTGGTCCTCGGCGACAGCGACGAAGTGCTGGAGGTGGCGCAGTTCCATGATTGAGAAGCGTATCCGCTGAATTCCATCAAATTCTTCTGTTGGACCACTGCCAGCAGGCAGGGCGAGAGTGGTGACCGGTTCCCCGGAACCGTTCACCCGTGCGCCAACCCCTCTGGAGTCGCGTTGTACACCGCCCATCCCGACCGCTACGAGGCCATGCCCTACCGCCGCACCGGACGCAGCGGCCTGCAGCTGCCCGCGCTGTCGCTCGGCCTGTGGCACAACTTCGGCCCGGACCGCCCGGTCGCCACCCAACGCGCCATCCTGCGCCGCGCCTTCGATCTCGGTGTCACACACTTCGACCTGGCCAACAACTACGGCCCGCCGCCCGGCGCCGCCGAGTCCGCCCTCGGCGAGGCGCTGAAGGCGGATTTCGCGCCGTACCGCGACGAGCTGGTCATCTCCACCAAGGCCGGCTATCTGATGTGGCCCGGGCCGTACGGCGAGTGGGGCTCGCGCAAGTACCTGCTGTCGTCGCTCGACCAGAGCCTGAAGCGGATGGGCCTGGACTACGTCGACATCTTCTACTCGCACCGCCCGGACCCCGACACTCCGCTGGAGGAGACGATGGGCGCCCTGCACTCGGCGGTCCAGCAGGGCAAGGCGCTGTACGTCGGCGTCTCCAACTACTCCCCGGAGCAGACCCGTGAGGCCGCCCGCATCCTCGGCGAGCTGGGTACCCCGCTGCTGATCCACCAGCCGCGCTACTCGATGCTGGACCGCCGTCCCGAGGACGGGCTGCTGGACACCCTGGACGAACTCCAGGTCGGTTCCATCGCCTACTCGCCGCTGGAGCAGGGCCTGCTCACCGCCCGATACCTCGACGGCATCCCGGAGGACTCGCGCGCGGCGAGCGACAGCCCGTTCCTCAACTCCGACGCGGTCACGGAGGAGCTGGTGGGCAGGCTGCGCGCCCTCGACGACATCGCCAAGTCCCGCGGCCAGTCCCTGGCCCAGATGGCCCTGGCCTGGGTGCTGCGCGGCGGCCGGGTCACCTCCGCCCTGGTCGGTGCGAGCAGCCCGCAGCAGTTGGAGGACAGTGTGGCGGCGATCGGCAACCTGGACTTCGACGCCGAGGAGCTGGCGCGGATCGACGCGCTCGTCCAGGAGTGAGGTGACCTCGAGGCGTCCGGCGGCGGGTGGCACCCTGCCGCCGCGCCATGCGGCCGTCCAGCGATCAAGCCGTGGGCCTTCGCCCGGCTCCCGGAGACGGGCGGCCGCCTCCGGGCGAGCACGTACCGAGGACGCAGGGGAGCGCGCCGGACCCGCCCGCGGCCTCGTGTCCTCGGTCACCAGCGGCCGCCGAGCGTCGGCGCCGCGTACCCCCGCATCCCGTTCCCAATCGCCCGGTTTCACGGCAGGCCCTGCGGTTGAGGGGCCGTTCCGCGTGTCCAAGACTGGGGAGGTACGGGCATTCGACTACGGCGGGCGACGCGGCCGTGTCGGCCGCGGACGGGTGGTCCATCGTGACGATCTCACCCTTCGGGTCAGGAGACCCGTTCTCCGAACTGTTCAACCGGTTCTTCGGCATGAGTCCGGCGACCTCACCGCCGGCCGTCCAACGTGTCCCCATCGGACGTCTCCTCAGCGACTCCGCGCACGAGTTGCTCGCCACCGCCGGGACACGGGCGGCCGAGGACGGGTCCGATCTCGACACCGTCCACCTGCTGTGGGCCGCGACCCAGGTACCGGCCGCGCGCCAGGTGCTGGAGCAGGCGGGCGCCGATCCCGGCAAGCTCGCCGACGACCTGCGGGAATCCCTGCCCTCCGGGACCGGTACCGGTGAGCCCGCGCTGACGCCGGCGGCCAAACGCGCCCTGCTCGCAGCGCACGCCCGCTCCCAGGCGGCCGGCGCTTCCTACATCGGCCCCGAGCACATCCTCGCCGCGATCCTGGACGATCCGCGCTCCCCGCTGGCCCGGACCCTCAGGAGTGAGGGAGCCACCCCGGGCGCGCTCGGCGGCGCGCCCCGGCAGTCGCGGGAGACGGGCGGCCACCCCGACACACCGACGCTCGACGAGTACGGGCGTGACCTCACCGACGAGGCACGCGCCGGACACCTCGACCCGGTGGTCGGCCGGGCGGCCGAGATCGAGCAGACCATCGAGGTCCTCTCCCGCCGCACGAAGAACAACCCGGTGCTGATCGGCGACCCCGGCGTCGGCAAGACCGCGATCGTCGAGGGGCTGGCCCAGCGCATCGTCGCCGGGGAGGTCCCCAAGGCGCTGAAGGACCGCCGCGTGGTCTCCCTCGACCTCGCCGGACTCGTCGCCGGATCCCAGTACCGGGGTCAGTTCGAGGAGCGGCTGAAGAAGGTCGTCGACGAGGTCACCGGGGCCGAGAAGAGCGTCGTCCTCTTCATCGACGAGCTGCACACGGTCGTCGGCGCCGGCGGCACCGGCGAGGGATCCATGGACGCGGGAAACATCCTCAAGCCCGCGCTGGCCCGGGGCGACCTCAGCGTGGTCGGCGCCACCACCATCGACGAGTACCGCAAGCGCATCGAGAAGGACGCCGCACTGGAGCGCCGCTTCCAGCCCGTCATTGTGCCCGAACCCACCGTCGAGGAGACGGTCGAGATCCTGCGCGGACTGCGTGACGCCTACGAGGCGCACCACCAGGTCCGCTACACCGACGAGGCGCTGGACGCCGCCGCCGCCCTCTCCGACCGCTACATCAGCGACCGCTTCCTGCCCGACAAGGCGATCGACCTCATGGACCAGGCCGGAGCCCGGGTCGGACTGCGCAGTGTGGGGGACTCCGCGGAGGCCGCGGACCTCGAGGACCGGCTCACCCGGCTGCGCCGGGAGAAGGACGAGGCCGTCAGCACCGAGGACTTCGAGCGCGCGAGCCGACTCAAGCGGGAGATCACGGAGTTGGAGGAGCGGCTGGACTCGGTCGGCGAGGGCGGAGGACCCACGCCCAGTGTCACCCCCGACGACATCGCCGAAGTCCTCTCCGCCCGTACCGGTATTCCGGTCTCCCAGCTCACCGAGACCGAACGCGACCGGCTGATGAAACTGGAGGAGGTCCTGCACGAGCGGGTCGTCGGCCAGGACGACGCGGTCACCGCCGTGGCCCAGGCCGTGCGCCGCGGCCGGGCCGGCATGGGCGACCCGAACCGGCCCACCGGCAGCTTCCTCTTCCTCGGCCCCACCGGCGTGGGCAAGACGGAACTCGCCAAGGCGCTCGCGGAACTGCTCTTCGGCGACCCGGACCGCATGATCCGCTTCGACATGAGCGAGTTCCAGGAGAAGCACACCGTCTCCCGGCTCATCGGCTCCCCGCCCGGCTACGTCGGCTACGAGGAGGCCGGCCAGCTCACCGAGGCGGTGCGCCGCAAGCCGTACAGCGTCGTGCTCTTCGACGAGGTGGAGAAGGCCCACCGTGACGTGTTCAACCTGCTGCTGCAGGTCCTGGACGACGGACGGCTCACCGACGCGCAGGGGCGCACGGTCGACTTCCGCAACACCGTCGTCATCATGACCAGCAACATCGCCTCCAAGCACATCCTCGACCACCACGGCGACATCGACGAGATCAGGGACGACCTGACGGCGGAACTCCAGGCGCACTTCCGCCCGGAGTTCCTCAACCGGATCGACGAGGTCATCGTCTTCCACGCCCTGGGCCGCCGGGACCTGGTGCGCATCGTCGACCTGCTCCTGGAGGGCAGCCGGCGCCGGCTGCACGCCCAGAAGATCGGCCTGGAGGTCACCGAGACGGCCAAGGAGTGGCTGGCGAACCGCGGCTACCAGCCGGAGTACGGGGCCCGGCCGCTGCGCCGCACCATCCAGACCGAACTCGACAACCGGCTGTCGAACATGCTGCTCGACGGCACGCTCAACCCCGGCGACACCGTCGTCGTCGACGTCGTGGACGGTGAACTGAGCCTGAGCCTGAAGGCGAAGGCGGCGCCCCAGGAGCAGGGAACGCCGGGCGGCAGCCCGGAGGACACCGAGGAGGAGCCTCCGAGCTGGCCCGGACCCATTTCCTAGTGCGCCGCGGCATTGACGCGGAGCTGATCCGGAAGACGGACGCTAACCCGCCACGCCTTCGGGGACGCGGTCCAGGAACCCGTGCACGCTGCCGATGCGCCCCTCGCCGTCCAGGGTGATCACGTCGGAGCCGGCGACGGGTGCCGAACCGTCCGCGTCGCTCACCAGCTCCCAGGAGAAGCGGGCGAGGTCGTGGTGCCCGTCGACCGCGCCCGTGAGCCGGAAGGAGAACCCCGGGAACTGTGCGTGCGCACCTGCGATCACGGCCGCGATCTGCTCGTGCCCGCTGACGTCGGCCAGGGGGTCGGTGTAGGTTCCGTCCGCGGCCCAGGCGGCGGCGACCGCCTTCGCCAGCGCCTGGGCGTCCCGGGTGTTCCACGCCTCGAAGTAGCGGGCGACGGCGGACTCGTAGCGGTTGGTCTCTGCGGTCATGGCGATCGGCCTCCATCGGGGTCACATGCGCTGGTCAGGAGCCGGATCCCGGGCTGTTGTGCCTGCCGGGAGCCGACACCGCAACCATGCCCGGACACGCGTGGGGGCGTCGATTACCTCCCGGGTAAGCGCAGGCACGCCGGGCGGAGGTGGCTCGTTTGCGCCAGAAGCGGCCGTGAATATGCCAGGAGACTGGCTGAAATCGCATGGTGACAGAGGGTCAGGAGTGGCGATACTCGAAGGAGCGGGTGACCCGGGTCACGATAGAAAGCGCTACCGCGCGGACAGCGGGACGCCCACGTGCACAGCGAGCGAACGCAAGGCACCACGGGCCGATCCGGCACCGAGCACCGCACGGGGGGAGCGATCGTGCACGACGAGTTCCTGTGCCATGTCACGGCATACGGCATCTGCGGAGGGCGAAGGGTCGGCGTCCCCCTCGGCACCTACCGCGCCCCGACCCTGGCCCTCGCCCTGTGGTGGATGCGCGACCGTGCCTCCTGGATCGCCCAACGGCTCGACCCGGACCCCGGCGACCCGCTCTTCCCGCCGAACTCCATCGCCCCCGTCGCCGACACGGTCCCCGACGTCCCGGCTGTCCTGCGTGCCTGGTGCGAGGACGTCGGGCAACAGGAGAGGGTGGCCGAGGAGCTGGCGGCCGGACGGCTGGTCCGTGTCGCCGTCAGTGACGACACCACCGAGTACGAACTGCTCGCCGAGTCCGTGGACGCGCTGCGGATGCAACGGTTCGTGCCCGCGCTGTCCACCCCGGTGGCCTGACCGAGGGCCGTGCGCCGCGTCATGGAACCTCGCCCCGTCGCTGCACCCTCCGGGCGAGCAGCCCGCCCGCGAACCCGGTCGTAAGTCCCCACACCAGGGCGAGCCCCAGCGCGGTCCCCGGCCGGGGTCTGAGGAACAGCACGCCGGAGAGCCCTCCGCCGAGGTCGCCGACCCCGATGAGCGACAGGCCGTAGTGCGCCGAGACCCGGCACAGCAGGCAGACGGCGAGAACCGCCGCCATCAGCGCGACCGCCATGTGCACGGCGTGCCGCCACGGCCGCATCCCCGCCGGTGAGCGCGCCGCCAGCACGGACCCGGCGGCGATCAGCAGCACGGCGTCCACGGCCACGAGCCACCACGCCAGACCGTCGAACCGGGCGAGCGTACGAAGGTTCAGCGTCGAGAGGTCCTCGGTCCGCAGCGCCACGTCGAGCAGATGCGGCATCGGCAGCCCGAACGGCCCGTCCACCCGGCCGTGCCAGGTGGCGCCCATGCCGAGGGTGAGCACCGGCCACACCAGGTTGGGCAGGCCCAGCAGGATCAGCGCGAACGTCTCGGCGGGGTGCCCGCGGGTCGCCGCCACCACCAGCGCGATCACGGCGCCCAGGGCGACGCAGGCGAGCAGCAGGGCCACCATGGCGTAGGCGGCGGGCCGCACCGACTCCTGGAAGCGCGACAGCCGGGCCGGCAGCGGCACACCTCGTGACACCAGCAGAGCGAGGACGAGCACGCCCGCCAGCCAGAGCAGACCGAACAGCACGGTCGGCCACAGGTCCGTGGCGAAGCCGATCCTCGGGGAGATCCCGAACAGGCTGCCGATGTCGCCGATCGTTCCGGTGCCGAGCGGGACCGCGAAGGTCTGGCGGGCCACCAGGGCGAGGCCGACGAGCGCGACCAGCCACAGTACGGCGATCCGCCCTGCCCAGAGCGCCAGTTCACACCCGCCGGCGACGGCCCGGTGCCGCAGCGGGCGCAGGAATCCCGCGGCGATCACCAGCGCCCCGGACAGCGTCACCGACAGCGGCATCACCGTCAGCCCCGCCCGTGTGCCGGCCAGTGCACCGGCGTCGCCCGTCAGCCTCACACTGCCGCCGACAGCCACGACGACCACGGCCACGACCACCCGGGGGAACCCGCCCTCCGGGATGTCGCTGCCGCCCGCCGCCCACAGCCCGAGCGCGGCGAGCCCGCCCATGACGACCAGCCCGGCCAGCACCGTGACGCCGGCCCGTACCCAGCCGTGCGGTGCGAGTGCCGGGCCGCCGGTGCGGGCGGCGGCCCGGCCGGGCGGGCTCGTGACGCTCACACTGCCACGCTAGGCAGCCCCACGGCGCCCCGCACGGCCACGCCACTTCCACCGCGAGCGCATCGATTTCCCCCGCGAGCGCATCGACGGCCGGATCCGTCGACGGCCGGACGAGCGGCACCCGTCAACTGCCGCCGCCGGCCCGGCCGCACGGCCGCACGGCTTCACCCAGGGCAGAACGTCGCTCCCTTCCCGTGGCGCCCCGGATCCCTAGGCTGAAGGGGTGAGCACTCATGCGCCGAACGAAGCCCGCGTCATCCCCCTGCGCCCGCAGACCGCGCCGCCCGGCTCCGGTGCGGCGACCCGCACCCCGCAGCGACCGACGGGGACCCCGCAGCCCCCCGTGCCCAAGGAGCCCTTGTGGCGCGACCTCGTCGGTGATGTGCTGCGCCGCGAACGGCTCGCCCAGGAGCGCACCTTGAAGGACGTCGCGGAGGCCGCCCGGATCTCGATGCCGTACCTGTCCGAACTGGAACGGGGCCGCAAGGAGGCCTCCTCCGAGGTTCTCGCGGCCGCCGCCCAGGCCCTCGGGCTCGGCCTCGCCGACCTGCTCACGCTCGCCCAGGACGAGCTGGCCCGGTACGCCCGGAGCCGGGTGGGCCGGGGCCGCAGGTCGCCGACGGCGCAGTACGACGGCCTCTGCCTCGTCGCCTGACCGAATCGACGGCCGACGGCCGGTACAGAGGTGGGTCCCCCCGCCGTACCGGCCGCGCCGGGGTCAGACGAACGCCAGCCGTCGGCTCAGCACCTCGTCAGCGAGCCCGTAGGCGACGGCCTCCTCGGCGGTGAACACCTTGTCGCGGTCCATGTCCGCGCGCAGCGTCGCGACGTCGTGGTGCGTGTGACGGGACAGGACCTCCTCCACCTGTGAGCGGATGCGGACCATCTCCTTGGCCGCGAGGCTGAGGTCGGAGACCGTGCCCTGCCGTCCGCCGCTGGCCGGCTGGCCGAGCAGCACCCGCGCGTGCTGGAGCACGAACCGCCGCCCGGGATCGCCACCGGCCAGCAGCACCGCCGCCGTGGAGGCCGCCTGGCCGACGCAGAACGTGGAGATCGGGGACTGCACGAACGTCATCGTGTCGTAGATCGCCATCAGGGAAGTGAACGATCCGCCGGGCGAGTTGAGGTAGATCGAGATCTCGTGCTCGGGATTCGACGACTCCAGATGCAGGAGTTGCGCGATGACCACATTGGCGACCCCGTCGTCGATCTCGGTGCCCAGGAAGATGATCCGCTCGTTCAGCAGCCGGCTGAAGACGTCGTAGGACCGCTCGCCCTGCGCGGTCCGCTCGATGACGTACGGAACCGTGTACGACCCCATGTCACAACCCCATCCGTCGACGCGACGCGGCCGGGCGGACGTCGGTGAGCGACTCCACCACCCGGTCCACCATTCCGTACTCCCTGGCCTGCTCCGCCGTGAACCAGCGGTCCCGGTCGCCGTCCCGAGCGATCGTCTCCTCGCTCTGCCCGGTGTGCTCGGCGGTGATCCGCTCGATGGCCTTCTTGGTGTACTGAAGGTTCTCCGCCTGGATCTCGATGTCCGCGGCGGTGCCGCCGATGCCCGCCGACGGCTGGTGCATCATGATCCGCGCGTTCGGCAGCGCGAACCGCTTGCCCCGCGTCCCCACGGTGAGCAGGAACTGGCCCATGCTCGCGGCGAACCCCATCACCAGCGTCGAGACGTCGTTCGGGATGAGCCGCATGGTGTCGTAGATCGCCAGCCCCGCGGTGACCGACCCGCCGGGGCTGTTGATGTAGAGGCTGATGTCGGTGCGCGGGTCCTCCGCCGACAGCAGGAGCAGCTGCGCGCACACCCGGTTGGCCGACACCTCGTCGACCTGAGTGCCGAGGAAGACGATCCGCTGGGCGAGCAGTTGTGCGGCGAGGTGGTCGTCGAAGCGGCTGGGCGGTGTGTCGCCCTCCTCCGCCCGCGGCGAGAGCGTGGTGAGTGGAATCATCGGGTCTCCTTGTCGGTGGCACGGATGCCGTCGACTCCACTCTTGACCTCGGGAGATCCCCGGATGCGGTTTCTCTGCCCGCCGCAGATTCGCCACGGGCAGAGGCCACGGCTCAGCCCTTCTCGCGCAGCTGCCGGAAGAACGCCCGTACGTCCTTCACCAGCAGGTCCGGCTCCTCCATGGCCGCGAAGTGCCCGCCCCGGTCGAACTCCGTCCAGCGCACGAGGTTCTCCGTCCGCTCCGCCCTGTGGCGCAGCGGGATCTGGATCTCGGCGGGGAAGACCGCCAGCGCGGTCGGCGCGGTCGACGGTTCGGCCGGCGCGGCGGCCCGGCCCGTGGTGTGCGCCCGCTCGTAGTAGATCCGGGACGACGAACCGGCGGTCCCGGTCAGCCAGTACAGCGACACGTTGGTCAGCAGCAGGTCCCGGTCGACGGCCTCCTCGGGCAGCTCCTCGGAGTCCGTCCACTCGCGGAACTTCTCCACGATCCACGCGAGTTGGCCGACGGGCGAGTCGGTGAGCGCGTACGCCAGCGTCTGCGGCCGGGTGGAGTGCAGCATCGCGTAGCCCGCGCCCTCACGCTGCCATTCGGACCAACGCTGCCAGGAGGTGAGCGTGCGCTCCCGCTCCTCGGAGCTGAGCGCGGCCAGCTCCTCGGTGGCCGGTTCGGTCAGCTGCTGGGCGCCGGGCAGCAGGTTCAGGTGGATGCCGATCGCCCGCTCCGGGTGGGCGCGGCCCAGCTCGCGGGAGATGGCCGAGCCCCAGTCGCCGCCCTGGGCGCCGAAGCGCGGGTAGCCGAGCCGGTCCATCAGCTCCACCCACGCGTCGGCGACCCGGCCCGCCTCCCAGCCGGTGTCCCGGGTCGGTCCGGACGGACCGAACCCCGGAATGCTCGGCACCACCACGTGGAACGCGTCGGCGGGATCGCCTCCGTGGGCGGCCGGATCGGTGAGCGGCCCGACCACGTCGAGGAACTCCACGATCGACCCCGGCCAGCCGTGCGTGATGATCAGCGGGGTGGCGTCCGGCTCCGGGGAGCGCACATGGGCGAAGTGGACGTGTGCGCCGTCGATCTCCGTGGTGAACTGCGGCCACGCGTTCAGCCGCGCCTCGGCGGCCCGCCAGTCGTAGTCATGGCGCCAGTACCGCACGAGCTCCTTGAGATAGTCGAGGGGTACCCCGTACGCCCACCCCACGCCGGGCAGCTCGTCCGGCCAGCGGGCGCGGTCGAGCCGGTCATGGAGATCGTCGAGGTCGCTCTGGGGGATCGCGAGGCGGAAGGGCCGGATGCTCTCGGCGGGCGATGACGTCATGCGGCGATGCTAGTGACGGGCACCGAGACCGCCACACGGATTGATCCGCGGCTTGGCCGATGAGTTCCGGGGCGAGGATCGGTCTGCACAGGTGACCGCTTCCACACTCAAGGAGGTACACATGGCCACCGAGGGATTCACCACCTGTCTCTGGTTCGACGGCCAGGCCGAGGACGCCGCGCACTACTACGTGTCGATCTTCAAGAACTCCAGCATCGGGCAGGTCGGCCGCTACACCGAGGCCGGCCCCGGACCCGCCGGTTCCGTGATCGCCGTCGACTTCACGGCCAACGGCCACAAGTTCGTCGCCCTGAACGGCGGACCCCAGTTCACGTTCAACGAGGCGATCTCCTTCCAGATCTACTGCGAGAACCAGGAGGAGATCGACTACTACTGGACCAAGCTCACCGAGGGCGGCGGTCAGCCGGGCCCCTGCGGCTGGCTCAAGGACAAGTACGGCGTGTCCTGGCAGGTCATCCCCGACGGGCTCCTCGACATGGTCGGCGACCCGGACCAGGAGAAGGCGGCCCGCACCACGCGCGCGATGCTGTCGATGGGCAAGCTCGACATCGCCGCCCTGGAGAAGGCGTACACGGGCGAGTAGCGACCGCGGGGCGACGGCGGCCCTCCCGTGTCAGGGTGAGCCGGTCGCCGCGTTCGTTGCGGCGCGCCCACAACCGGAAGGACTGATTCGCCATGGCCGCCGACCTCACCGGTACCTACCTCACCCTCGACGACGGCCGCCCCGCCGTCCGCTTCAGCCGTGTCCACGACCACCCGATCGACCGGGTCTGGCGGTTCGTCACCGATCCGGACGAACTCGCCGCATGGTTCCCCTCCCGCGCCGAGTTCGACCTGCGCCCCGGCGGGACCGTCCGGTTCAGCGGGGACCCGAACATGCCCGAGTCCACCGGCACCGTCCTCGCCGTCGACGCGCCCCGGCACCTCTCCTTCGCGTGGGGCGGTGACGAACTCCGCTTCGACCTGGAGGAACCGGGCGAGGGGCGCACCCGGTTCACCCTGACCAACGTCCTGGGCGAGCGGAACGCCGCCGCCCGCAACGGCGCCGGCTGGGAGGTCTGCCTGGCCGCCCTGGAGGCGAAGTCCCGCGGCGGGCGCTCCGAGGGGCCGCATGCCGGGCCCACCGCGCCCTGGAAGGAGTACTACGAGGCCTACGTCGAGGCCGGGGTCCCCTCGGGCGCGCCCGTCCCCGGCGCCGACGCCTGACCCCTCACGCCATCTGCCGCCGCACCAGCTCGTGCAGCCGACCGGTGGTGTCGGCGAGGAGCCGGCCGGGCGGGCCCTGCTGGGCGATCCTGCCGTCCTCCATCACGATGACCCGGTCGGCGTCCAGCACCGTGGACAGGCGGTGGGCGATCACGATCCGGGTGGCGTTCAGGGCACGTGTGGACTCGATGACCTTGCGCTGCGTCTCGTTGTCCAGCGCGCTCGTCGCCTCGTCGAAGAACAGGATGCGGGGCCGGCGGATCAACGCCTGAGCGATCATGAGCCGCTGCCGCTGGCCGCCCGAGATCGCGCCGCTGCCCTGGACGATGGTGTGCAGCCCCATCGGCATCCGCTGGATGTCCTCCGCGAGGCCCGCCATCTCGGCCGCCGCCATCGCCTCCTCGGGGGTGTACGGCTCGGTGCCGCAGATGACGTCCAAAATGGACCCGTTCATCGGCTGCGCGTGCTGGAGCACCACCCCGCACTGGCGGCGCACCGCCGACTGGTCGAGCGCCGCGAGGTCCTGGCCGTCGTAGAGCACACTGCCGGACACCGGCTTGTCGAAGCCGATCAGCAGGCGCAGCAGGGTCGACTTGCCGCAGCCGCTCGGGCCCACGATCGCCACGAACTCGCCCGGCTTCACCTCGAACGAGACGTCGTCGAGGACCAGGGGACCGTCGTCGGCGTACCGGAACGACAGCCTGCGCGCCTCGATCGCCCCGGACAGGACCCCCGGCCGGGTGCTCGCCGTGCGCACCTCGGGGGTCGCGTCCAGGACCGGCCTGATCTCCTCGAACAGCGGCAGCGCGGCCACCGCCGACACGAACGCGCCGGTCAGCTGGGTGACCGAGGTGAGCAGCATGGTCATGGAGGTGTTGAAGGTGAGGAAGTCGGCGGCCGAGAGCGCACCCTTCGCGGGCCCCGCCAACAGCATGAACAGCAGCAGGGAGCACAGCGGCAGGTACACCGCGCCCAGCACCGTGGTGAGGTTCTTGATCCGGCCGACCTTCTGCTGGAGTTCGCGGCTGCGTGCGAACTCCCGCGCCCAGGCGGCGTAGGCGTAGTTCTCGGCCGCCGCCACCCGCAGCTTGGGCAGGCCGCGCAGGGTCTGGAACGCCTGGTTGTTCAGCTTGTTGCTGAGCTGCACCAGCCGCCGCTGCCAGCGCACCTGCCACAACCCCAACCCGAGGAAGACGGCGGCGATGACGACGAGCATGCCGATGGCGGCCATGGCCATGGGCACGCTGTACCACAGCAGCAGCCCCAGGTTCATCGCGCCGACCGTCACCGACTGGGCCACCGTGGGGCCGACTCCGGCGAGCAGCCGCCGGATGGCGCTGACCCCCATCGCGGCGCTCGCCAGCTCGCCCGTGGAGCGCTCGGCGAAGAACTTCGTCGGCAGCCTCAGCAGCCGGTCCCAGACCGCCGGCTGGAGCGTCGCCTCGATCCGCCCCTCGAGGCGCAGGATGGTCAGGTTCTCCAGCAGCATGAAGGCGGCCGCCACCACGCCGGTGACCATGAGGGCGAGGCAGACCTGGACGATCAGCCCTTCCTGCGCCTTCGGCACGTATTCCCCGAGCACCTTGCCGGTGGCGATCGGCACCAGTGCGCCGATCGCGACGGTGACCAGTCCACTGATGAGCAGGTTGACCAGATCGCCGCTCATGCCGCGCATGCTGAACCGCAGCAGCCCGAGCGGACCGAGCCGCTGGTCGGGCAGCGGGCGGTAGAACATCACGGCCCGCGGCGCGAACTCCGCCGCGTTCGCCTTCTCGATCGGTGTCTCGCGTCCCGACGACGGGTGCACGGCGACATAGCCGCCGCGCCGCCACAGCAGCGCCACCGGCGCGCCGGACAGTGCCCGGTGACCCACCAGCGGGCCGACGTTCTCGTGCCACCAGCGCCCGTCGAGCCGTACCGCCCGGGTGCGTACGCGTGAGGCGACCGCGATGCGCTCCACCGGGTCCAGGCGGTCGCTCTCGGCGCCGCTCCGCGTGGGTTCGGCGAGGGTGATGCCGGCCGCCTCGGCCACCAGTCTGCAGGCCGCGTAGGTGGCGTCGGCGTCGGCGGCCGTGGTGCGCCGTTCCGAGGACTTCCCGATGGACGCCAGCAACGTCCGGTCGGCCTGGGCGCGGACCGCCTCGCCCGCCTTGATACCGGCCGCGGTACGGGTCTCGTGGGTGCGCTCCAGCTGCTCGATCCACCGGTCCAGGGTGGCGAGGAGGCGGTACTGCTGGTCGACCATGCCCTGCCAGACCGCCGGGTCCATCAGTAGGTCGGCAGCGGCCTCCGCCCCGTACAGGGAGCCGTACTGGACGCTGCCCGGCGGCACCTGCATCCAGAAGACGTCGTCGTCGGTGATGTCGGCGGCCCGCTCGGTGGCCATCGGCGCCTGGAACAGGATCGACAGGCTCCGGCCGACACCGAGAGCGAGGGCGTACTCCAGGGGACTCGTCGTCGGCGGCACGTACTGCGGGTTGCCGTACTCGTCGTACGACCAGGTCTGGGTGTCGGCCTGCTGGTACAGCTCGCGCAGCTGGATGCGGCGCACCACGCAGTCGCGCACCGGCCGGGCGACCAGGGTGTGCTGGGGTCCCGCGACCGGGCCGAGCAGCAGGGAGCCGGGCTCGAGACGGCCCAGGTGGTGCCAGTGGCCCTGTACCGCCGCATCGACGGCGAACAGGTCCAGCGCGCCGGACGCCACCAGCCACAGCACCTGCGGCCCCTCCAGGTCGAGCCGGCTCAGGCCCGAGCAGTCGATGGGGGCGCCCATCGCGCCCAGAGCGCCCAGGACGACGTCGCCCTCGTGCACCGCCGTCATCCTCACCGCTCCCTGACCAGCTCGGCGTACGCCCCGCCGGCCGCCACCAGGGCGTCGTGCCGCCCGCGTTCCACGATCGTGCCGTGCTGGAGCACCACGATCTCGTCACTGTCGCGCACCGTGCTCAGCCGGTGCGCGATCACCACGCAGGCGCAGCCGCGCTTGCGCAGGTTGTCGATCACGGTCTGCTCGGTCTCCGCGTCCAGCGCGCTGGTCACCTCGTCGAGCACCAGGATGCTGGGGTCGCGCACCAACGCCCGTGCGATCTCCAGACGTTGGCGCTGCCCGCCGGAGAAGTTCCGCCCGTCCTGCTCCACCCGGCTGTGGACACCGCCCGGTCGGCGCATCACCACGTCGTACAGGGCCGCGTCCCGCAGGGCGGCGACCACCGCGTCGTCAGGGATCGACGGGTCCCACAGGGCCACGTTGTCGCGGACCGTGCCCTCGAAGAGGAAGATCTCCTGGTCGACGAAGGAGACCGAGGCGGCGAGCGCGCCGCGCGGAACGTCCTCCAGACGCCGGCCGTCGATACGGATCTCGCCCTCCCAGGGCGCGTACAGGCCGGCGATCAGCCGGGACACCGTGGACTTGCCGCTGCCCGAGCCACCGACCAGCGCCACCTGCTGGCCGGGGCCCACAGTCAGGCTGAAGCCGCTCAGCAGCGGCTTGTCGAGCGGGCTGTAGCCGAAGGTGATGTTCTCCAGCTCCACATGGCCGTGCAGCCGACGCGTCGACGCGCCGCCGCCGGAGCGGCCGTAGAGCGGGTCGGTCTGGAAGCTTTCCACGTCCTTCAGGCGGGCCACGTCCGCGGCGAAGTCCTGGATGCGGCCCGCGACCCCGTTCAGGCGCGTCAGCGGCGCGGTGAACCGGGTCACCAGGGCCTGGAAGGCGACCAGCAGACCCACCGAGATATGCCCCTCCACCGCCCGCAGGCCGCCGATCCACAGGATCAGCGCACTGTTGAGCGTGGCGAGCGTCGGCGCGACCACACCCAGCCAGGCGCTGGGCACACCGAGCCGCTGCTGCTCCTCCAGGGTCGTGGCGTGCTGGCCCGCCCACTTGCGGAAGTAGCCGTCCTCGCCGCCGGTCGCCTTCATCGTCTCGATCAACTGAAGGCCCGTGTAAGCGGTGTTGGTCAACCGTGCCGTGTCCGCGCGCAGCTTCGCGGTACGGGTCGCCCGCAGCCTTACGACGACCCGCATCGCCACCACGTTCAGCAGCGCCACCCCGATGCCGACGAACGTCAGCTGCGGGTCGTAGGTGTACAGCAGCACCGCGTACAGCACCACGACGATCGCGTCGACGCCCGCCGCCGCGAGGTCGCGGGCCAGGGTCTCGGCGACCGCGTCGTTGGACTGCAGCCGCTGCACCAGGTCGGCGGGGCTGCGCTGAGCGAAGAACGTCACCGGAAGCCGCAGCAGATGCCGCAGGAAACGCGCGCTGGAGAGCGTGGAGGAGATGATCCGGCCGCGCAGCAGGTTCGCCTGCTGCAACCAGGTCAGCACCACCGTCAGCAGCACACAGGCCGCCATCGACGCGAACAGCACGCCCAGCAGCGAGGTCTGCCGGCCGATCAGGAACATGTCGATGTACGTACGGCTCAGCGCGGGCAGCGCGGCACCGACCACCACCAGGAGCAGGCTCGCGAGGACCGCGGCGGGCAGGGTGCCCGCCGTGCCGCGCAGCCGGGCCGGCATCGCACCCAGGACGCCCGGCCTGCGGCCGCCCCGGGTGAAGCCCTGGCCTGGCTCCATCACCAGGACGACCCCGGTGAAGCTCGTGTCGAAGTCCTCCATCGGCACGAAACGGCGGCCCTTGCCGGGGTCGTTGACGTACACGCCCCGGCGGCCGAAACGGCGCCCCATGCCGTCGTAGACGACGTAGTGGTTGAACTCCCAGAACAGGATCGCGGGCGCGTTCACCTCGGCGAGCGCGGTCGTGTCCATCTGCATGCCCTTGGCCGTCAGACCGTAGCTGCGGGCCGCCTTGAGGAGGTTGCTGGCGCGTGAGCCGTCCCGGGAGACACCGCAGGCGATGCGCAGCTCCTCCAGCGGGACGTGCCGGCCGTAGTGGCCGAGGACCATCGCCAGGGAGGCGGCGCCGCACTCGACGGCCTCCATCTGAAGCACGGTGGGGGTGCGGACGCTCTTCCGCCGGGACGTGGGCACGGTGCGCTTCGGCGGCGCGGCACGGCGCCTGCCCCGAACCGGCGGCAGGGTGTCCTGGGGAGCGGTCACGGCAGGAGCCAATCGACGGGACGCTGATCGGCCATGCGGATGGAACCCGTGGCCAGGGTCATGGAGGAGAGGGGGAACGGCGGGCCGTCCGCGGACGACCACTGGTAGCCGCTCTTCGTGCCGGACGACGTGTCGAGCCGTACCAGCACGGCCACCGGGCGGCCCTTCTTGGTGAACTGCTCGCCCAACTGGTCGTCCCCGAGGAACGCGGCGATCTGCTGGGCCGACTGGGCCGTGCGGTCGACGGACCTCACATGGCCGCGCAGCACGCCGTACTGCTGGGCCGGCACCGACTGAACGGTGAGGTCGACGGCGGCGTTCGCGGGAATCGACGCGGCGCTCTCGGCGGGCACGTACACCGTCGCGTACAGCGGGTCCGAGGCGTGCTCGACCTTCTCCACCGCGGCGACGTCCGCCCCGGTGCGGATGATCTGGCCGACCGTGGCGGCGAGTTCGGTGATACGGCCCGCGGCGACCGTGCGGACCACCGATTCGCCCTGCTCGGTACGGACCTTGATCACGGGCGCGTTCGCGGGCAGCCGCCGGCCCTGCTCGGCGAGGATCGCGGTGACCTGTCCGGCCACCGGGCTCTGCAGGAGGTAACTGCCCTCCGCGTGCGTGAGGATGGCGGGCGCGCTGACCGTGGAGGCCACCGAGCCCGTGACGGCCCACACCGACGCGGCGGCCATGGCGACCACCGTCACGGCCAGGACCAGCCAGCCCTGGGGGCGGGCGAAGCGCACCGGGAGATCGAGCTCCTCGGGCGACTGCAGCTTGGCGAGGGCCTGCTGGCGGAACTGCACGGAACTTCCCTCACCTACTCCAGAAGATTCACGGCATCCGAGAGTCCCGGAACCGGGGAGCGGTTCCGGGACTCAGCGGTACGGCGGTGCGATCAGAGACCGGCGACCAGGTTCGTGACCGGGGCGGCGTTCAGGCCGGTGACACCCTCGACGGTGCCGACGGCCGTGCCGACCAGGCCGGAAACCGGGGCGATACCGTCCACCAGGCCGGTCGCGGTGCCCACGGCGTTGATCTGCAGGCCACCGGACACGGCGTCGAGCTCGGCGTCCGAGATCTCGGCGGTCTCAACCTGGGGGGTGGAGTTCATGATGGAACTTCCCTTCGTATGGATATTCACAAGGGGGGAGCGGCCCCTTCTGGGGACAGACGGTCGGCCGCGGCCCGCGAGCGCCGGGCACCCCGTTGCCGGGACCCCTGGGGTGGCCCCCGCGGTGCAACGGATCAAAGCACGGCGGCGCGCGGCGATTCCAATCAACCACCGCTCTCACCTGGGCAATTGACGTTGCGAAGCGCTGATCCGTGCAGGCGTGCGCACCACTTGGCGCCGACTTCTTCACATGCTGCGCGGCATCGTCGCGCACGGCCTCTTGCCGCCCCGACAAGGAATGGGACAGTCCGGGTTCAATGACGCGGCGCCCGGTGTGGGCCTGTGCAGATCCGTCGTACACGGTGACCCGCTTGCGCATTCGATGTGCAGATTCCCTGAAGCCGGGATTCGGGCCGGCGTGACCAACCCAGGGTTACCGGCAGGTAGCTCGCTGTGTCCACGGCCGCCGGACGAGTCGGTTCTTCTCCCCGGCAGCGCTCGACAGGCACCTTTGCCACCTATTTCACGCTTTCGCATACGCCAACTCAGCCAGTTGCAAAGTCCGTTGAACACCCCACCGGACACGCGCGTATCAACTGGCATCCAGGCGCCCCAGTCAGCTGCCGGACGGCGGCAACGGACCCCGTCCCCAGGAGGTCGAGAGTTGAGTCACAAACGCATACCCAAGCGCAAGGCCGCGATCGCGGTTGGAAGCGTGGCGGCGCTCGGAGCTGCGGCCCTTCTGCTGCCCAACGCCAACGCGTCCCAGACGGACTCGGCGTCGGGCGACACGCCGAAGACGTTCAAGGCGGCCGGTGTCTCGCTCGTCGCCAAGCAGCTCGCATCGCAGTTGGGTGACGCCTTCGCGGGCTCCTACTACAACGCGGAGAAGCAGCAGGTCGTCGTCAATGTGGTCGGTGACGACAGCAAAGTCGTCGACACCGTCAGAAAAGCGGGCGCGGTCCCCAACCAGGTGCACAACAGCACCGCCACGCTCCAGGCCGCCGCCAAGACGCTGCGCACCAAGGCGACGATCCCCGGTACCGCGTGGTCCGTCGACCCCAAGACCAACGAGATCCAGGTCAGCGCCGACCGCACGGTCACCGGCTCCAAGTGGAACACGCTTGAGTCGACGGTCAAGAGCCTCGGCTCGGGCGTGGCGACCCTCAAGAAGTCGTCGGGCACCTTCAAGACCTTCGTGTCGGGCGGCGACGCCATCTTCGCGCAGGCGAACGGCGGTGGCGTCCGTTGCTCCCTCGGCTTCAACGTCACCGCCGGCGACGGCAGCCCGGCCTTCCTGACGGCCGGTCACTGCGGAGTCGCGGCGAAGCAGTGGTCCGACTCCCAGAACGGCCGGCCGATCGCCACCGTCGACCAGGCCACCTTCCCGGGCAACGGCGACTTCTCCCTCGTCAAGTACGACGACCCGAACACCCAGGCCCCGAGCGAGGTCAACGTCGGCAACGGGCAGACGGTCCAGATCACCCAGGCCGCGGACGCGGTGGTGGGCCAGCAGGTCTTCCGGATGGGCAGCACCACGGGGCTGCACGACGGGACGGTCACCGGGCTCGACGCCACCGTCAACTTCCAGAGCGAGACCGACCCGGGCGGCGTCGACACCGTCACCGGGCTCATCCAGACGAACGTCTGCGCCGAGGCCGGTGACAGCGGAGGCTCCCTGTTCACCCAGGACGGCAGCGCGATCGGCCTGACCTCGGGCGGCAGCGGCGACTGCACCGCCGGCGGCGAGACCTTCTTCCAGCCGGTGACCACGGCGCTCCAGGCGACGGGCGCGACGCTCGGCGCGGGCGGCGCGGCCGGCGCGGGCGGCGCGGGCGACCAGAGCGGTGCCGGTGCGGGTGCGGGCGACCAGTCGGCGAGCCCGGGTGGCCAGCAGGGTGCCGGTGACCAGAGCGGTGCGGGTGCCGGTGCCGGTGCCGGTGCCGGTGAGCAGAGCGGTGCCGGTGCGGGTGACCAGAGCGGTGCCGGTCAGCAGTCGGCGAGCCCCGGTGATCAGTCGGGTGGGGCCGCCGACCAGTCCGGCAACGCCGGCGACCAGTCGGGCAGCGGCGTCGGCGACGGCTCCGGACTGGTGTCGAGCCACTGACCGGGAAGCGCCAGCGGTTCCCCGGTCGGTGGAACGGTCCGGCCCTCCGGCGGGAGGGCCGGACCGCTCCGTTTCCAGGCCCCGGCGGGGCTGCCCGTGCGGTCCGTGGGCGGCCCGTCACCCTGCGCAGCGGGCGTGCCGTTCCCCGCGCCCGCTCTGCCGCGCACCCGCGAGCCGCCGGTCCGTACGCTCACAGGGGCTGCGCGAGCGCCCGGGACGCGCTCTAATTGCAGAGTGGGCAGTGAGGGCACTGCGGGACGCAGAATGAGAACGCTGCGCGCGGAACTTGCCCTCAAGACGCTCGCGGCGGACCTCGACCCGCGCGAGCGCCTGCGACGCGTGCTCGAACAAGTGCTCGTCTTCACCGGAGCCACCCTCGCCGTCGTCTACAGCCCGGAAGAGGGCGGCGACCAGCTGACCCTCACCGAGTCGGCCGGCGTGCCGCGGGCGCTGTACGGGCTGCGTGACGTCTACTCCCTCTCCGGCTCGAGTCCCGCCGCCGAGGTGCACCGCTCCGGGCAGACCCGGTGGCTCACCCCCGAGGACATCGGCCGCTGCGCCGACGCGCGCCGGATGCCCGCCGGAGACTTCTCCCTGGGAGTCCTGCCGCTGCGCGGCGGGGGATGCCTGGCCGCCGTCAGCGACGGCCCGGACGGCTTCGACACCGACGACCGCGCGTGTCTGGAGCTCTTCGCCGAGGCCGTCACCTGCCCGCCTCCGGGCGCGGCCGACACCGGTGGGCTGCCCGGCAGCTCCTTCACGCTCGACATGGACAGCGGCCGTGTGCAGGTCGACGACGAGATGCTGGGGCTGTTCGGCATCGACACCGGCGAGTTCGACGGCCGTGTCGAGACCCTGCTCGCCCGGACCGTTCCGGAGGACCTGCCCTCCGTGATGTCCGTCGTCGAGGCCGACCACATGTCCATCGGCGACCGCGAACTGGAGTTCCGCATCCTCCAGCCCTCCGGCGAGCCGAGGTGGCTGCGGCTGCGCGGGCGCCTGCAGCCCGCCGGGGAGGGACACCCGGTCCGGCTCGTCGGGACGGTCACCGACGCGTCCCAACTGCGCCCCGGCGTCAGCGACGTCACCCGCATCCAGCGGCTCGCGGCCGCCCTCGCCACCGCCGGCACCGTGCGCGACGTCAGCAGGGCCGTGGTCACCGCCCTGCGGGGCCCTCTGCGGGCGGACCGCATCGCCCTCGCCGAGCTGGAGTCCGACCGCCTCGTCGTCACCGTCCTGGACCCGCCCGAACCGGAGGCCTGGCCGGAGCTGTGGCGCACCGAGTGGCGCTCGGAGTGGCCGGACGCGCCCGTCCGCGCCATGCCGACCCTCGCCACGGCGCTCAGGGAAGGCCGCGCCGCGATCTGGCCCGCCGGCACCCCCTGGAACCCGCGCTCGCCGAGGTCGGCCCCGGCGGTCTCGCCGTGCTGCCGCTGCCCGCCGGCGGGCGCATGGCGGCGCCTGCCTCGTCGGCTGGGACAGCCCGCACGACTTCGGCCCCGACGAGCGCGCCCTGCTCACCGCCGTCGCCGGTCTCGCCGGGCAGGCGCTGATGCGTGCCCACGCCTTCGACGCCGAGCACGAGCTGATCGGCATGCTCCAGCGCGCCCTCCTGCCGCGTCGCCTGCCCGCGCTGCCCGGAGCCGTCGCCGTCGCCCGCTACCTGCCCACCACCGCCGGTCTGGAACTCGGCGGCGACTGGTACGACGTGATCCCGCTGCCCGACAACCACGTCGCCCTCGTCATCGGCGACGTCCAGGGCCACAGCGCCGGAGCGGCCACGCTGATGGGCCAGATGCGGACGGCGCTGCGCGCGTACGCGGCCGAGGGCCACCCCCCTGACGTCGTCGTCTCGCACGCCAACCGGCTCCTCGTGGACATGGAGTCCGACCTCTTCGCGACCTGCTGCTACGTCGACGTCGACATGGAGCAGGGCACCGCCTGGTGCGTCCGCGCGGGGCACCTCCCGCCGCTGCTGCGCCACCCGGACGGCAGTACCGAGATCACCGAGTCGGAGGGCGGACCGCCCCTCGGGGTCGTCACCCAGGCCGACTACCCGATGAGCCCGCTCCGGCTGCAGCCCGGCACGGTCGTCGCCCTCACCACGGACGGCCTGGTCGAGTCGGCCGAAGTCGACATCGAGGACGGCCTCGCGCGGATCGCCGGCGAGCTGTCCGCCGCCGACCCCGCGCACCTCGGACTCGTCGCCGACGCGCTGCTCGCCGAGGCCAACCGCAGCGACGACGTGGCGCTGCTCCTCGTGCGCTACGACGGCATGGCGATGCTCCCGCTGCGTGAGAGCTGGACGGTGTGGCGCGTTCCCGAAGCGGTCCGGCACGCCCGCCGCTTCACCCGACGCACCCTGCGGTCCTGGGGCGTGCCCGAGGAGACCGACACGGCGCTCCTCGTCGTCTCCGAACTCGTCACCAACGCCCTCGTCCACACCGACGGCCAGGTCCGGCTCGACCTCACCCTGTCCAACCACCGGCTGCGCGTCGCGGTCGCGGACTCCTCTCCGCGCACGCCCGTCAAGCCGACGAGCATCGGCTGGGAGGCGACGGGCGGACGTGGCATCCTGCTCGTCGAAGCCATGTCCGACACGTGGGGGACACTCCCGGTCAGCGGCGGCAAGCAGGTGTGGGCGGACATCGTCCTGGAGCACTCACCTGCCGACGCGCAGACCTGACCCGGATGACACCCTGGTGTCGTGCGTCTGCTCATGATGTCCGACACCCACCTCCCCAAGCGCGCGAAGGCACTGCCCGCGCCGCTGCTCGCCGAACTCCCGCGCGCCGATGTCGTGATCCACGCCGGCGACTGGGTGGACGTCGCCACGCTCGACCTGCTGCGGAGCCGGTCCGCCCGGCTGATCGGCGTGTACGGCAACAACGACGGCCCGGCCCTGCGCGCCCGGCTCCCGGAAGTGGCCCGCGCCGACCTCGACGGCCTGCGCCTCGGCGTCGTCCACGAGACGGGACCCGCCCAGGGCCGGGAACGCCGCTGTGCCGACCGGTTCCCCGACCTCGACGTGCTGGTGTTCGGCCACAGCCACATCCCCTGGGACACCACCACGGACACCGGCCTGCGCCTGCTCAACCCCGGCTCCCCGACCGACCGCCGCCGCCAGCCCGACTGCACGTACATGACGGCCACCGTGACCGGCGGCGAACTGACGGACGTCCGGCTGCACCGGCTGCCCCGCGGAAAATCACTGGAGTCCTGACAACCCGTTTGGGTGAGATGGGTCGGTGCTGATCGATACCGACCTCGTACGCCGTCTGCTGGCGGCCCAGTTCCCGCAGTGGGCCCGCCTCCCGATCGCCCCGGTCCCGGCCTCAGGCATGGACAACGCGACGTTCCGCCTCGGGGAGGAGCTGTCCGTACGCCTCCCGCGCTACCCGCACTGGGCCGGTCAGGTCGAGCGGGAGCAGACCTGGCTGCCCCGGCTCGCGCCCCATCTGCCGCTGCCCGTCAGCGAACCCGTCGCCAAGGGAGAGCCGGGCGAGGGGTACCCCTACCCGTGGTCCGTCTACCGCTGGCTGGACGGCGAGACGGCCACCCCGGAAGGACTCGCCGACCCCCGCCGTACCGCGCTCGAACTGGCGGCGTTCCTGACCGCGCTTCAGGGGATCGACCCGACGGGCGGACCCGCTCCCGAGCAGAGCAACGCCTTCCGGGGCGTGCCGATGGGCGACGAGCGGGACTCGCTCGCGTCCGAGGCACGGGTGCGGCCCAAGATCGAGGCGCTCGAGCGGTCCGGTCTGATCGACGCCGACGCGGTGACGGAGGTCTGGGAGGCGGCCCTCGCCGCACCCGCCTGGCACCGGCCGCCCGTCTGGGTCCACGGCGACCTCGCCGTCGGCAACC
Source organism: Streptomyces cynarae (assembly GCF_025642135.1). Lineage (NCBI taxonomy): Bacteria > Bacillati > Actinomycetota > Actinomycetes > Kitasatosporales > Streptomycetaceae > Streptomyces > Streptomyces cynarae. The sequence goes on from NZ_CP106793.1 coordinate 8,287,296, forward strand.
TCCTCGCCGTGGACGGCCGGCTGAGCGCGGTCATCGACTTCGGCACCCTCGCCGTCGGTGACCCGGCGGTCGACCTGCTCGCCGCCTGGAAGTTCCTGCCGGACGAGGTGCGCGGCGACTTCCGCAAGGCGCTCGACGTCGATGACGCGACCTGGGCCCGTGGCCGGGGCTGGGCCCTCGCGGGCTCCCTGCCGGTGCCGGACGACCCCTACTTCCAGCAGGACCCGTCCAGGGTGCGCACCGCCCTGCACCATCTGGAGCAGCTCATCGCCGACCACAGGAGTGAGCGCGCCTGAAAATCCGTTGCCGTCACCGTCGCGGTCCTGCTGGACTGCACGGGACAGAGTCGTCGAAACCGAGGAGCCCCCATGCGCACAGCGTTCATGTCCACCCAGCAAGGAACCAGCACCCTCCCTAAGACGTCATCTCAATTGGTGGCATCGGTAGGCTGTGGGTCGTGGTGAGGATTGTTGAGCGGCTGGTGCCGGACGAATTGTGGGAGTTGTTCCAGCGGGTGGTGCCTGACGCCCCTTCGCGGCCTCAGGGCGGTGGCCGCCGCCGGCATGGCGACCGTGAAGTGCTGGCCGCGATCGTGTTCGTGGCCACGTCGGGCTGCACGTGGCAGCAGTTGCCCGCTGCGTCGTTCGGTCCGTCGGGGGCGACGGCTCACCGCCGTTTTGCCGAGTGGACGCAGGCCAGGGTGTGGGCCAAGCTCCACCGCCTGGTCCTCGACGAGCTCGGCTCCCGCGGCGAGTTGGACTGGTCCCGCTGCGCGATCGACTCGGTGAACATGCGGGCCCTGAAAGGGGGACCTGACAGGCCCGAATCCTGTTGATCGGGGCAAGTACGGATCGAAGATCCATTTGATCACCGAGCGGACGGGTCTGCCCCTGTCCGTCGGAATCTCCGGGGCGAACCTGCACGACAGCCAGGCACTGATTCCCCTGGTGAAGGGCATACCACCGATCCGCTCCCGCCGCGGGCGGCGGCGACGCAGGCCGGACAAGCTCCACGCAGACAAGGGCTACGACTATCCTCACCTGCGGCGATGGTTACGAGAGCGCGGCATCAAGCACCGCATCGCCCGCAAGGGGATCGAGACCTCGCAGCGACTCGGCCGCCACCGCTGGACCATCGAGCGCACCATGTCCTGGCTCGCCGGCTGCCGCCGCCTCCACCGCCGCTATGAGCGTAAGGCCGAGCACTTCCTCGCCTTCACGAGCATCGCCTGCACCCTCATCTGTTATCGGCGGCTTGTCTGCTGATGTGGGCCTGCAGCAGTTTCACGGCCAGGTCGTGGCCGTGGTGATTGGCCATGTCCATGGGGGTGCGGCCGTCTGGGTCTGCGAGCTCCGGATCAGCCCCGAAGGCAAGCAGCACGGCCGTGGTGTGCACAGTCAACGGCTGCCCGCTCTGCAGAGAGCCATCACCCTCGACATCGATCGCGTGCGTCAGCAGCGTCATGTTGCTGAAGACCTCATCGGGATCGGAACCAGCGGCCAGCAACCGGGCCAAGGCCTCAGCATCCTCCTGCTCGACCGCGTGATGCGCGGGTGTCCAGTGGTCGCTCACGACGACATTCAACCGTCCCCACGGCACGCCTGCCAGCAACTATCTACGCCATCAGCCACCAATTGAGATGACGTCTAAGGACATGACGCTCTGTGCCCACGCTGAACCTGGGAATCCTCGCGCACGTAGACGCGGGTAAGACAAGCCTCACCGAGCGGCTGCTGCACGCCGCCGGAGTGATCGACGAGATCGGCAGCGTCGACGACGGCAGCACCCAGACCGATACCCTCGCGCTGGAGAGACAGCGCGGCATCACCATCAAGTCCGCCGTCGTCTCGTTCACGCTCGACGACGTCACCGTCAACCTGATCGACACCCCCGGCCACCCCGACTTCATCGCCGAGGTCGAGCGGGTGCTGGGTGTGCTCGACGGCGCGGTGCTCGTCGTCTCCGCGGTGGAGGGCGTCCAGGCCCAGACGCGCATCCTGATGCGCACCCTGCGACGGCTGCGGATCCCCACCCTCGTCTTCGTCAACAAGATCGACCGCGGCGGCGCGCACGACGGCCGGACTCTCACCGCCCTGGCCGAGCGCCTCACCCCGTCGGTGGTCCCGATGGGACGGCCGTACGGACTCGGCACACGCGATGCGCACGTGGTGCCGTACGACATCCACGGCACCGCGTTCACCGCGCGGCTGCTCGACGTCCTCGCCGAGCACGACGAGGGGCTGCTGGCCGCGTACGTCGAGGACGCGGTGTCCTACGAGCGGCTGCGTCGCGCCCTCGTCGAGCAGACCCGGCGCGCCCTGGTGCACCCCGTGTTCTTCGGTTCGGCGATCACGGGAGCGGGTGTCCGCGAGCTGATCGGCGGTCTCACGGAACTGCTGCCGGCCGCCGACGGCGACACCGAGGGGCCTGCCTCCGGCACCGTCTTCAAGGTCGAGCGGGGACCGGCGGGGGAGAAGATCGCGTACGCGCGGGTGTTCTCGGGGACCCTGCGGACCCGTGACCGGCTGGTGTTCCGGGACGGACGAGAGGGCAAGGTCACCGCGATCAGCGTCTTCGACCGGGGCGGAGCGGACCGCGTGGCATCGGTGACGGCGGGCCGCATCGGCAAGCTGTGGGGCCTGACCGACGTCCGTATCGGCGACACCTTCGGCGAGGCGCCGCGCGCGGAGCCGCCGGGGCACCACTTCTCGCCGCCCACCCTGGAGACCGTCGTCGTCCCCGCCCGCCCGCGCGACGGGGGAGCGCTGCACCTCGCGCTCACCCAACTCGCCGAACAGGACCCGCTCATCGCGCTGCGGCAGGACGAGCTCCGCCAGGAGATCTCCGTCTCGTTGTACGGCGAGGTCCAGAAGGAGGTCATCCAGGCGACCCTGGCCGGGGAGTACGGACTTGCCGTCACCTTCCGCGAGACGACGCCGCTGTGTGTCGAACGGCCCGTCGGCACGGGCGCGGCGGTCGAGTTCAACAAGAAGGAGCCCAACCCCTTCCTGGCCACCGTGGGTCTGCGTATCGACCCCGCCCCGGTCGGCTCGGGCGTCACGTTCCGTCTGGAGGTGGAGCTCGGTTCGATGCCGTACGCCTTTTTCAAGGCGGTGGAGGACACGGTGAACGAGACCCTCGCACAGGGCCTGCACGGCTGGCAGGTGACCGACTGCACGGTCACCATGACGCACTCGGGCTACTCCCCGCGGCAGAGCCACGCCCACCAGGGCTTCGACAAGAGCATGTCGAGTACGGGCGCGGACTTCCGGGGCCTGACCCCGCTGGTCGTGGTGACCGCGCTCCGGCGGGCGGCCACCCGGGTGTACGAGCCGATGCACCGCTTCCGGATCGAGGCCCCGGCGGACACGCTCGGCGCGCTGCTGCCGGTTCTCACCCGGTTGCGCGCGGTCCCGGGGACCACGTCGCTGCGCGGACGCACCTGTGTTCTCGAGGGCCGGGTGCCGGCTGCCCAGGTGCACGAGCTGGAGCAGACGCTGCCGGGGCTCACCCGCGGCGAGGGCGAGCTGGAGTCCGCGTTCGACCACTACGCCCCGGTGACCGGTGGCGCGGTACCGAGCCGCCCGCGCACGGACAACAACCCGCTCGACCGGGAGGAGTACCTGCTGCGGCTGATGCGGAGGGTGCCGGGGCGTGCGGCGGGCGTGCCGTCCTGAACGCGGCGAACGCACCGCAGGATGCACGGGTGTTGACATAGGTCGTAAATCGCCCCGAGTGTAATGTGCATGGCAAAGTTACGTGTGCGTCTGTGCGGCGTTCTCGTGGCTCTCACCGGCCTCCTGGCGGCGCCGGGCGCACGGCCCGCGGCCGCCGACTCCCTTCCCGACTCCCTCTGGTTCGACGCCCAGGCGTCCGCCACCCTCACCGTCCAGGGCGGCCGCTTCACCGACGGCCTCGGCCGCGAGGTCGTGCTGCGCGGCTACAACGTCTCCGGCGAGACCAAACTGGAGGAGAACGGCGGCCTGCCGTTCTCCTCCGTCGCCGATGCCCGGAAGTCGGCGACCGCCCTGCGCACCCTCGGCGGCGGCAACACGGTCCGCTTCCTGCTCTCCTGGGCCCACGCCGAGCCGGTGCGCGGCCAGGTGGACACCGCCTACCTCGCCGCCGTCACCGACCAGATGCGCGCGTTCCTCGACGCCGGCATCCGCGTCTACCCCGACTTCCACCAGGACCTCTACTCCCGCCATCTCTTCAACCGGGGCAGCTGGTACACCGGCGACGGCGCCCCCAAGTGGGCCGTGGAAGCCGGGAACCACCCCGCCGAGTCCTGCGGGATCTGCCTGTTCTGGGGCCAGAACATCACCCAGAACCAGGCGGTGACGAAGGCGTCGTACGACTTCTGGCACAACGCGTACGGGGTTCAGGACGCCTTCCTCGCCACCGCGCAGAAGACCATGGAGTACATCGGACAGCACCTGTCCGGCGACGAGTTCGCGGGCGTCGTCGGCTTCGACCCGTTCAACGAGCCCTACGCCGGCACCTACGACTCCGGCCAGACCAGCCGCACCTGGGAACGGGACGTCCTCTGGCCGTTCTACGCCCGGTTCCGCGCACGGATGGACGCGGCAGGCTGGCGGGACAAGCCCGCCTTCGTGGAGCCCAACCTGTTCTGGAACGCCGACATCTCCAGCCAGAAGCAGGAGGGCGGACTCCTCGACGCCGCCACGATCGGCCCCCGGTACGTCTTCAACACCCACTTCTACGACCAGAAGGCCATCTCCGGCATCCTCATGTGGGGCAAGGCGGGCGACGGGCAGTACGCGACGGACTTCGGCACGGTGCGCGACCGGGCCGGCGCCCTGGGCACGTCCGCGATCGTCAGCGAGTTCGGCCACCCGCTGTCCGGCTCCGTCGCCGACAAGGCGCCGACCGTGCTGAAGGCGATGTACCAGGCGCTCGACTCGCGGGTGAAGGGCGCGAGCTGGTGGTCGGACCCGGCGGACTCCGGCCCGGTGCTGTCCGGCACGCAGTGGCAGTGGGACCTCTACAACGGCCGCCACCACGAGCTGATGAACGGCAACCCCGACAAGGTCCTCACCTCCGGTGACGCCTGGAACGACGAGGACCTCTCCGCCGTCGCCCTCGACGACTCGGGCACCCCGGTGCTGCGCCAGGACGCCCGGTTGCTGGACCGGCTCTACCCGAGCGCGACCGCAGGCACAGCGGTGGCCTTCACCTACGAGGACCGCTCCCGGGACGGCTCGACGACCCTGACCTGGAACCCGGTGCCGAGCTCGCTGCCGAACGTGGCGCGACTGGTGGGCTCGGGGCAGTACGGCCTGCTGGTGTGGCGCTCGAACGGATCGGCGGCGCCGACGGAACTGCACCTGCCGGCCTCCTTCCCGGCCGCGTCCACCACCGTGGTCTCCGACCTCGGTACCACCGCGGGGCTGCCCGCCTACACCAGGTCCACCCCGGTCGCCGTGGCGAACGAGGCGGGCGGCACGGGCGGCAAACGGCTCCTGCTGACCGCCTCCGGCACGGGCGCCGTGCACTACGCGCTGGTCACGAACGGGGCCACGGCTCCGTCCGCGTCCCTGCTGAGCGCGGCGCGGACGGAGCTCGCGGCGTGGGCGGCGAAGGAGTTCAGTTAGCGGACGGGCCGGTCCAGTCGGCGGGGACGTGCGCGAGGCGCACCCGCTGCGGGTGGTCTCCGACCGGGACCGAGACCACCTTCTGGCCCGTCGCGAAGTCGATCGCGGTGACCTGGTCGGCGCCGCTCTCCGAGATGATGCAGTCCTTGCCGTCACCGCTCACCGTGGCCCAGTAGGGCTTGGAGGCGGTGACGAGCGGGCCCTCCTGGAGGGTGGCGCGGTCCACCACGGTCGCGTAGTCGTCCATCGTGCCCGCGACGCACAGCTTGGTGCCCGCCGGGTTCATCGAGATGCCGTGGTGGCGGGAGTCGTTGACCCACGTCGTACGGTCCTCGCTGGTCGCCGGGTTCTTCGGCAGGGTCTTCACCCGGGTGATCTTGTCGGTGGCCACGTCGTACTCCAGGAAGCCGTTGAAGAACGACACCTGGAAGTAGAGCTTCGACTCGTCGGGGGTGAAGACGGCCGGCCGGACCGCGTCGGAGAAGTCCTTGAGCCCGATCGCGTCCAGCCGGTCGCGCATGTCGATGATCTTGACCTGTTTGAAGGTGGTGGCGTCCACGACCGTGATGTGTCGGTCGCCCTTCGTCCAGTCCAGGGACGGGTCGTCGAGCGAGGTGTTGACGTCGCCGATCGCCATGTTCCAGATGTACTTGCCGTCCTTGGTGAAGATGTTCTCGTGCGGCTTGTCACCGGTGGCGAACTCACCCAGTTCCTTACCGGTGTTGATGTCCAGCACCTGCACCTTGTTGGCGGTGGATGCGGAGACGGCGACCCGTGTGCCGTCGGGGGAGACCGCCATGTGGTCGGCTCGGTAACCCGCCACGGGGAAACGCCAGTTGATCTTCCTGGTGGCGAGGTCGATGGAGACGACGTCCGCGAAGCTCGGCCGGGAGACGACCATCGACCTGCCGTCGGGCGTGGAGTACATGTCGTCCACGAACTGGTCGTGGCCCTCGCCCACGCTGTTGCGGATGGCCATGAAGTAGATCCACTTGATGGGATCGGCGTTGATCTCCTTCAGGCGCGCCTCCTTGTCGGGGATCACGTTGATGCGGCCGATCCTCGCGAAGTCGCCGCTGGACTTGATGACATCGGCGGTGCCGTCCCAGTTGTTGCCCACGAACATCACCTCGCGCAGCGCGGCGGAGGAGTCCTGCGCGGCGGCGGCCGTCGCGGTGCCGCCCGTGGTCAGGGCGAGAGCGGCGGCCAGGGAGAAGAGGTGCCGGGATCTGAGAACAGGCATGGTGGGGTCCCTGTCTTGGGGTGGAAGTCTGAACACGCTTGAGTTCAAAGTGACTTACTGGAAAGTAAGGAAGGGGCGACCCTCTTCACAAGACTCCGCGCACGACAAAATTGAGCGACAGGCGAACGGATCATCGAACGGCGAGGGGGAGCAGGTGGCGGGCAGGCTCAAGCAGCCGACGGGCCGGTACGGCGGCAGGACGGCCGAGGAGCGGCAGGCCGAGCGACGCCGGCGGTTCCTGGAGGCCGGACTCCAGCTGTTCGGCGCCGGCCCCGGCTACCGGTCCACCACGGTGGCCGCGCTGAGCGAGGCGGCGGGGCTGTCGACACGGCAGTTCTACGAGGAGTTCCACACCTTGGAGGACGTGCTGGCCGCGCTGCACCTCCAGGTCAACGACTGGGCGGAACAGGCCGCGGTCGCCGCCCTCGCCGAGGCCGGCGACCTGCCGCTCGCCGAGCGCGCCGCCGCGGTGTTCCGGGCGTACGCGGCCAACGTCACCTCCGACCCGCGCCGGATCCGTATCGCCTTCGTCGAGATCATCGGCGTCAGCCCCCGCCTTGAGGAGCAGCGGCTCGAACGCCGCTCCCGCTGGGTGGACTTCATCCGTGCGGAGGCGGCCCGGGCGGCCGCGCGCGGTGAGGCGGCACCGCGCGACTACCGGCTCGCGGCCACCGCGTTCATCGGCAGTGTCAACGGACTGCTCCACGACTGGCGAGCCGGCTGGGTGGACGCGACCCTGGACGAGATCGTGGAGGAACTGGTCCGCCAACTCCTGGCCATCCTGCGCCCACCGGGCTGGCCGCCGGACGCCTGAGCCCACCGCTCCCTCGAGAACCCGCCGGAATCCGGTGCGCGTTCCGCCGACGCGAAGGGGCTGCGGCCGATCGGCGCGGTCACCGGCCGGATGTACGCCGCTTTCAGCGATCCGGACGGCAACGGCCGGCTGCTGCAGGAGATCACGGAACGTCTGCCCGGCCGGTGACAGGATCGTCCCGGTGGTCGTGGCCCGAGGGGCGTCGCGCCAGGGATCGGGTCCGTGCGGTGACCTCGTCGGTGGACACCGCGCACCGGCGGACGAGCACGTCCTCCAGGGCGGCCAGCCAGAGGCGGTAGTAGTGGTAGGACTCCTTCGGCGCCGATGTGGTCTCCCATGCTCTGATGCGGGCGATCAGCGCGGCTTGGAATTCCGGCCAGGTGAAAGCGCCCGCCTCGTACAAGCTGACGGCCATGCCGAAGGCGCGGCTCTCCCACGGCTCGGCGAACACCAACTCGCCGTTGGAGCGCGGTGGTGCGGCCGGCCCCTCGATGTCCAGCGGTGCGCTCATGGTGCCGTCACCTTGGCCACCCCGACCATCGCGTCCCGCGTCACCAGGGGCACGAGCTCCTCCTCGGACAGGTGCTCGGTGCCGGCCGGCCGCTCGGGCAGCACCAGCCAGCGGACTTCACTGGTGGAGTCGTGGACGATGATCTGCACGTCGTCGTCGAGTTCGAGTCCCATCTCGGCCAGCACTGTGCGCGGCTCCTTCACCACGCGCGCACGGTAGGAGGGGTCCTTGTACCAGCTCGGCGGCAGCCCGAGCACCGGCCAGGGGTAGCAGGAGCACAGCGTGCACACCACCACGTGGTGGGTGGTCGCGGTGTTCTCCACCACGACGATGTGCTCGCCCTGAGATCCGGAGAAGCCCAACTCCTTGATGGCCGCGGTGCCGTCATCGAGCAGCCGCCGCCGGTACTCCGGGTCGGTCCAGGCCTTGGCGATGACCTTGGCGCCGTTGAGCGGGCCCACGTTGGTCTCGTAGGTGGTGATGATCCCGTCCACCACCTCCGGGTCGATCAGGCCCCGCTCGGTGAGCAGTTGCTCGAGTGCCTCGGTGCGCAGGGACGCGGGCAGGCGCTCGCCCGCTCCGCCGGTGGCGGTCATGAGGATTTCTCCAGGTAGCTCTCGAACAGCTCTGCGGTGAGTGTGAAGGGTTCTGCGTCCTCGCCCCACAGCTCGCGCGCGTCGAATCGCACCGAGTAGACGTGCTGGGGGTTCTCGCCCTGGAAGTGGGCGTTGGTGTCCGGCAGCACGGAAGCGGGCTGAATGCGCTCGACGACTCCGGTGTGGCCCCGCAGATACCGCGCGAGTCTGGTGTGCCCGGGCGGTGACATGTCCTTGGCGCGCACACGCTCGCCGACAGCGAAGGCCGGCGCGGTGTCCACGGAGCGCAGCGAGCCCGCGCCGACCGGCGCGGCGGTCGGCCTGTAGTCGGGTCGAGGGGCGGGGACCGGTGGCTCCTCCACGTGTTCGCCGCGCAGGTTGCGGGCGCGGGCGTCGATCGCGCCCGCCGCCAGGGCGGCGCTCTCGGTGAGCATCAGCTCCGCGCCGTTGAGCCAGCGCCCGAAGTAGCCCTCGTCCAGGTAGGCGGCTCGGTCCAGGCGCTCGTGCGCGTGCCGGAAGGCGTCCGGGTTGTAGCCGCCGCACGCGATGCGGCTGGAGACGAGCGCCAACGCGAACGCCCGGCCCTGCCAGGGCTTCTCGAAGACCGGTTCATCCCGCCTCGGCGGGTGAACCGGGCCCCATCCGGAGGTACCGCCCATGTCCGCGACACCATCCATGGCATCACCTCTCGCGTGTCCGGTGCGGCAAGGACCAGCGGGTCCTCGTCGCACTCCGCCGCCGCGCGGCCACAGGTGGCCGTGATCCGCCTACTCGTCCCAGGCCTGGACGAGGACCTGCTCGGTGATCCTGCCGTTCCGCAGCGACGCCATCGAACTGGCCAGCACCCGCACGCCGTCCGGGTACTCGCAGGACTCGGTGAACGCGACATGGTCGCCCTGGACGACGCACTGGTCCAGGTGGTGGGTCATGTCGCGGCTGTAGACGTCGCTGAGCATCTCGCTGATCTGGTCCCGGCCGTGCAGGACCTTGGGGTGGCTGGGCTGGGTGTTGCGGTCGACGACGCGTATCTCCGCGTCGTCCGCGTACAGCGACAGCAGAGCCGTCGTGTCTTCTCCTTCGATGCCCCGGCGCAGAGCCTCCGTGTCGAAGCCGGCGCCTGCCGCGGTGCCCATGGTGACCTCCTTCGACCTCCTCGGAAGGCCGCGGCCCGGCGAGCGGCGGGCCGCTCGAGGGCCTCTGCTTCGAGCCTCCCCGGCGCGCGGCACCGGCAAACGCGCCGGGGCCGGTGCGCCTCTCGGGTGAGCGGCGCCGGGGCCCGTGACCGCGAGCCGCGGGGTGCCGTTGCTGAAGGCATGTTCTCAACACGACGCATCGTCGCCGCGGTCGGTCTCGCCGTGGGCGCAGCCGGTCTCGGCGCGCCGCCGGCCACCGCGGCGACCGCAGGCACTCCGGACGCCGGCAGGCTCAACCCGGTCACCGTGCTCGACTCACTGGCCCGCAGCGGGGTCCCCGCGGAGCACCGGAACGAGATTCCGCGGCTGTCCGGCCAACTGGCCGGCATGAACCACCTGCGCGACATCAACCAGCTCCACCAGGCCACCGATCTGGCCGCACCCGTCACGGGGCTGCTTCCGGCCGTCCAGTAGCGCGGCGACTGCGCAGGGCCCCCGGTCGTCGACGGCCGGGGGCCTTGACTTTCCCCTGGGTCCGCCGGAGCATCGCGGGGGATCAGTGAATACGATTTCACTACGCGAACAGAGGAACCGCCGTGCCCTTCTCCCGCGAACTGTTCATCGGCGGCAAGGACGTGCCCGCCGCGTCCGGCCGCACCACGGCCGACGTCAACCCCTACACCGGTGATGTCTACGCCACGGTGGCGGCCGCCGGGCCGGAGGACGTCCGACGCGCGGTGGACGCGGCTGACGCGGCCTTCCCCGCCTGGGCGGCCCTCGCACCCTTCGCCCGTCGCGCGATCTTCCTCAAGGCGGCCGACCTGCTGGACGCCCGTGGCGAACAGGTGGCCGAGATCATGGCGTACGAGGCGGGCGGCACCCGGCCCTGGGCCTACTTCAACGTGGCCCTCGCCGCGAACATCCTGCGCGAGGCGGCCGCCGCGATCACCGCCCCGCGCGGCGAGGTCCTCAACGCCCAGGAAGCGGGCGCGCTCGGACTCGCCGTGCGTGAACCGCTGGGCGTGGTGGCCGCGTTCGCCCCGTGGAACGCGCCGGTCATCCTCGGCGTACGGGCCGTTGCGGCGCCGCTCGCCGCGGGCAACACGGTGGTCGTCAAGCCCAGTGAGGACGCGCCGATCGCCTGTGGGCTGCTGGTCGCGGACGTGCTGCGCGAGGCCGGCCTGCCGGACGGCGTTCTGAACGTGGTCACCAACGACCGCGAGGACGCGGCCGAGATCGCCGAGGCCCTGATCGGCGACGAGCGGGTGCGGGCGGTCAACTTCACCGGCTCGACGGGCGTGGGCCGGATCATCGGTGAACTGGCCGCGCGTCACCTCAAGCCCTCCGTCCTCGAGCTGGGCGGCAAGAACGCGGTCATCGTGCTGGACGACGCCGACGTGGACTACGCCGTCGACGCGGTCACCTTCAGCGTGTTCATGAACGCCGGGCAGATCTGCATGTCCGGGGACCGGATCCTCGTCCACGAGTCCCTCGCCGAGGAGTTCACGGAGAAGTTCACCGCCAAGGCGGCCTCGCTGCGGGCAGGCGATCCGGCGCATCCGCAGACCGTGGTCGGGCCGCTGGTCAGCCCGTCGGCCGCGCAGCGGGTGGCCGGCCTGGTGCGGGACGCGGTGGCCAAGGGGGCCGAGGTCCTCGTCGGAGGGGAGCCCGAGGGCGCGGTGCACCCGGCGACCGTCCTCACCGGTGTGGGGAAGGATGCGGACCTGTACCACGCCGAGTCGTTCGGCCCGGTGTGCGTGCTGCAGACATTCGCCGACGACGACATCGCGGCCGACCTCGCCAACGACACCGAGAACGGGCTGACCTGCGGCATCATCACCGAGAACGCCACCCACGGGCTGGCCGTCGCACGCCGGGTGCGCACCGGCATCGTGCACATCAACGACCAGTCGGTGGCCGACGAACCGCACGCGCCCTTCGGTGGAGTGAAAGCCTCCGGTTACGGCCGCTTCGGCGGACGCTGGGGCATCGAGGCATTCTCCAACACCCGCTGGGTCACCATCGCCACCCAGCACGCCCACTACCCCTTCTGATCTCGCTCACCGTCGCTCCTCGCCTGCCCCGACCTGCCCCGCACGCCGGGGCAGGCCCATGTCCTCGGACGAACGGCTGAATCCCGGCCTTGATCTCCGCAGCTTTTAAGGCAGTCGCTTGACTGGCCCCGGTGGCTGGGATTGCCTGACGGCGCGGGGGCCACCGGATCGGAGGAGAAGCCGTGACCGTTCCCCAGCAGCCGCTTAACTACCCGCTGTCGAGCGCCGGCGCACTGGAGCCGCCCGCCGAGTGGGCCGCACTGCGGCGCGAGTGCCCCGTCGCCCGGGTGACGCTGCCCAGCGGCGACGAGGCATCGCTGCTGACGCGTTACGAGGACGTCAAGCAGGTGCTGTCCGACGAGCGGTTCACCCGTCGGCTGGACGCCGACGATGCGGCCCGCATCACGGCCACCGAGTCGGGCGGCGTGTTCAGCAACGAGATGGCCCTGGCGATCCCGCAGAGCGGCGAGGCGCACCGGCGCTGGCCCCGGATGGTGACCAAGTGGTTCACCGCCAAGCGCATGGCCGCGCTGCGGCCGGGGATCGAGACGATGGCCGACCGGCTCGTCGACGCCATGGTCGAGGGCGGGCAGCCCGCGGACCTCAAGGCGAGCCTCGCCTTCCCGCTGCCGGTGTGGGTGATCTGCGACCTGCTCGGCGTCCCCGACTCGGACCGGGACCGGTTCTCGTACTGGTCCGATGCCCTGCTCAACCTCACCCGTTACACCCAGGAGGAGGTCGACGAGGCGGAGGCCGAGTTCAACGCCTACATGACCGAGCACCTCGCCGCCGAGCGGGCCGCGCCCGGGGACGACCTGCTCGGCGAACTGATCGTCGCCACCGGATCCGACGGCTACCGGATGTCCGACCGGGAACTGGTCGCCACCGGCAGGGGCCTGCTGGTCGCCGGACACGAGACCACCGCCAACATGATCGGGAAGATGGTGGCCATGCTGCTGTCCGACCGGAGCCGCTGGGAGCGGCTGCTGGCGGACCGCTCGCTGGTGCGCTTGGCGGTGGAGGAGGCGCTGCGGTTCGACGCCAACGCCGGGATCGGGATGCCGCGCTACATCGGAGAGGAGGTCCAGGTCGGCGGCACCGTCCTGCCGCGCGGCACGACCGTGATGTGCAGCATGGCCGCCGCCAACCGGGACGAGACCGCCTTCGCGGACGCCGATGAGATGGCACTCGACCGAAGCCCCAACCCGCATCTGGCCTTCGGCGTCGGCGCGCACTCCTGCCTGGGTCAGGCCCTGGCCCGTACCGAACTGCAGACCGTCCTCGACGTGCTGTTGCGTAGGCTTCCCAGCCTGGACCTCGCCGTTCCGGCCGAGGACCTGCGGCGGCTCGAGGGACTGGTCGTCGGAGGGCTGAGCGAAGTCCCCGTACGGTGGTGATCATGGCCGGCAGAGCGGTGCGGGCAGAGCAGGTGAGTGCCACCCGGACGCTGATCCTGACCGTGGCGGAGCGGCTGTTCGCCGAGCGCGGGGTCCACGCTGTGTCCAACCGTCAGGTCAGCGAGGCCGCCGGCCAGGGCAACAACGCCGCGGTCGGCTACCACTTCGGCACCAAGGCCGACCTGGTGCGCGCGATCGTACGGCGGCACGCCGACCGCATCGAGGAGATCCGCCTGCGGCTGCTGGACGGCACGCGCGGCTCCACGGACGTGCGGGACTGGGTGTCCTGCCTGGTGCGCCCCATGGCCGAGCACCTGGCGGCGCTGGGCAGCCCCACCTGGTTCGCACGGTTCTGCGCCCAGGTGATGACCGACCCGGCCATGCGCGCCATCATGATCGAGGAGTCCCTGACCTCCCCGTCGCTGCGCGAGGTGCTCGACGGCCTGGACCGCTGCCTTCCCGACCTCCCCCGGGAGATCAGGGCCGAACGTGGCGACATGACCCGCGAGTTGATCCTGCACATGCCCGCCGAACGGGAACGTGCCCTCGCCGACGGCATGCCCACCTCACGAGCCACCTGGCACGACGCCGCCACCGGCCTGACCGACGCGATCGTCGGCCTCTGGCTGGCACCCGTGACCCGCGACGGGTGACGACGTCCGGTCGCCCCTCAGGGTCTTTCGTTTGGATCAGGCCGGATCGGCGCGCGGCACCAGGCCCCGCGAGTCCAGCATGATCCAAACGAGAGGCCCTAGGTGCGCCCGGGCTTCGCCATGAGGGCGGCGGCGGTATGATCCCGCTCCATGAGTGCGAGAAGTTACTTGAGTTAGGCAACGACACGCTAAGCTCCCGGATATGTCCCCTTCGCAGCCCCCCTCCCTCCCCGCCTCCCCGGAAGTGATCGACATCGAGCGCGCGCTCAACCGCATCACCTACTTGAGCACGCGCGCCCGGCAGCACGACCGTCTGATGGCCCTGGCCGGTGTGCCCCTCGACCGCGCCGCGGTCGCGCTGCTGCGGCAGATCGCCGACTCCGAGCCACTGCGCCCGGGGGAGCTGGCCAACCGGCTCGGAGTCGAGGCCTCCCATGTGACCCGGCAGGTGCAGCACCTGGAGAAGACCGGTTACGTCAGGCGGGTGCCCGACCCCGACGACCGCCGCGCCCAGCGCATCGAGCTCACGCCCCAGGGCCAGGAGGCCATCGACCGTATCCGCGCCGCAGGCGTCCGCGGCATGCAGGCGGCCCTCGCCGCGTGGTCGCCCGACGAGCTGAGGCAGCTGGCCACGCTGTTCCACCGAATGGTCGACGACTTCCTGGCCGCCGCCGTCGACGACGAGGCCTTTCAGGAGAGCCTCGAGAGCGTGCGCCCCTCGTCCTCCTGACCCGGCCGGCGGGGGAGGAACCGGGGTGCGGCCGACTCGGCCGCGAGCGGCTCCGCCGCCGACCCCCGGTCGATCTGACTTCCGCCGCGCGGAATACGTGCGGAAGACGTGCTTCCCGCGCAAGGATCATGTGTGTGGGTCGCAGTGGCCCGCACCGGGCGCGCACGGCGCCCGCACCACCGACGGAAGGCAGCAGCACCATGGCGCAGGAAGTACGCGGCGTGATCGCCCCTGGCAAGGACGAGCCGGTGCGGGTCGAGACGATCGTCGTACCGGACCCGGGCCCGGGTGAGGCGGTGGTGAAGGTCCAGGCGTGCGGGGTGTGCCACACCGACCTGCACTACAAGCAGGGCGGCATCAGCGACGACTTCCCGTTCCTGCTCGGCCACGAGGCCGCCGGGATCGTCGAGTCGGTCGGCGACGGCGTCACCGAGGTCGCCCCCGGCGACTTCGTCGTCCTCAACTGGCGGGCGGTGTGCGGGAAGTGCCGTGCGTGTCTGCGCGGCCGCCCCTGGTACTGCTTCGACACCCACAACGCCGAGCAGAAGATGACCCTCGCCTCGACCGGGCAGGAGCTCTCCCCGGCCCTCGGCATCGGCGCCTTCGCGGAGAAGACGCTGGTCGCGGCCGGACAGTGCACCAAGGTCGACCCGTCCGTCTCCCCGGCCGTGGCGGGCCTCCTCGGCTGCGGGGTGATGGCCGGCATCGGCGCCGCCATCAACACCGGAGGCGTCGGCCGGGGGGACTCGGTCGCGGTCATCGGCTGCGGCGGTGTCGGTGACGCGGCGATCGCCGGATCGTACCTGGCGGGCGCCGCGAAGATCATCGCCGTGGACATCGACGACCGCAAGCTCAGCACCGCCAGGGAACTGGGCGCGACCCACACCGTCAACTCCAGGGAGAGCGACCCCGTCGAGGCCGTCCGCGAGCTGACGGGCGGCTTCGGCGCCGACGTCGTCATCGAGGCGGTCGGCCGCCCGGAGACGTACCGGCAGGCCTTCTACGCCCGCGACCTGGCCGGCACCGTCGTCCTCGTGGGCGTCCCCACCCCCGAGATGAAGCTCGAACTGCCGCTGCTCGACGTCTTCGGACGCGGCGGCGCCCTGAAGTCCTCCTGGTACGGCGACTGCCTGCCCACCCGGGACTTCCCGATGCTGATCGACCTGCACCTGCAGGGACGGCTGCCGCTGGAGAAGTTCGTGACCGAGACCATCGCCCTAGACGAGATCGAGAAGGCCTTCGAGCGGATGCACCACGGCGACGTGCTGCGCTCGGTGGTGATGCTGTGATGACCGCACGCATCGACCGCCTCGTCACCTCGGGCACCTTCTCCCTGGACGGCGGCACCTGGGACGTCGACAACAACGTGTGGATCGTCGGCGACGACCACGAGGCGGTCGTCATCGACGCCGCCCACGACGCCGACGCGATCGCCGAGGCCGTCGGCCACCGGCGGCTGCGCGCCATCGTGTGCACCCACGCGCACAACGACCACATCGACGCCGCCCCCGCCCTGGCCGAACGGACCGGCGCGCAGATCTGGCTGCACCCCGACGACCTGCCGCTGTGGAAGCTGACCCATCCCCACCGCCTCCCCGACCACTGGCTGGCCGACGGCCAGGTCATCGAGACGGCCGGCGTCGACCTGACCGTCCTGCACACCCCCGGCCACGCGCCCGGCGCGGTCTGCCTCTACGACGCGGGCCTCGGCACCGTCTTCACCGGCGACACCCTCTTCCAGGGCGGCCCCGGGGCGACCGGACGCTCCTATTCCCATTTCCCGACGATCATCGACTCGATCCGTGACCGGCTGCTGACGCTCCCGCCCGACACCGTGGTCCGCACGGGACACGGCGAGACGACGACCATCGGCGACGAGGCGCCCCACCTCGGGGAGTGGATCGCCCGCGGCCACTGAGCCGGCGACACCCGGCGCCACCGGTACGAGAAAGGGCGACAGAAGATGTCCGGCTTCCGCGAGACCGTCCACAGGCAACGGTCCAACGAACGCGGAGGTCGGACATGCCGGGACCACTTCAGGGCAAGGTCGCACTCGTCGCCGGGGCGACGCGGGGTGCGGGGCGGGGCATCGCCGTGGAACTCGGCGCGGCCGGGGCCACGGTCTACGCCACCGGGCGCAGCACCCGCGGGCGGCGCTCCGAGTACGACCGGCCCGAGACCATCGAGGACACCGCCGACCTGGTGACCGCGGCCGGTGGGCACGGCATCGCGGTACCCACCGACCACCTCGTCCCCGCCCAGGTGCGCGCCCTGGTGGACCGCATCGAGCGCGAACAGGGGCGGCTCGACATCCTCGTGAACGACATCTGGGGCGCCGAGAAGCTGTTCGAGTGGGACACCCCCGTATGGGAGCACGACCTCGACAAGGGACTGCACCTGCTGCGGCTCGCCCTCGACACCCACGCCATCACCAGCCACCACGCGCTGCCCCTGCTGCTGCGTACCCCGGGCGGCCTGGTCGTGGAGATGACCGACGGAACCGCCGAGTACAACCGCGACACCTACCGGGTCTCCTTCTTTTACGACATCGCCAAGGCGGCCGTGCTGCGCATGGCGTTCGCCCTCGGCCGCGAACTCGGGCCGCGCGGCGCCACCGCGGTCGCCCTCACCCCCGGCTGGCTGCGCTCGGAGCTCATGCTCGAGCTGTACGGGGTGACGGAGGACAACTGGCGCGACGCCCTCGCGCGCGAACCCCACTTCTGCATCTCCGAGAGCCCGTACTACGTCGGCCGCGCCGTCGCCGCTCTGGCCGCCGACCCGGACGTCTCCCGCTGGAACGGCGCGTCGCTCTCCAGCGGGCGGCTCGCCCAGGTCTACGGCTTCACCGACCGGGACGGCAGCCGCCCCGACGCCTGGCGCTACCTCGTCGAGGTGCAGGAGGCGGGCAGGCCGGCGGACGCGGCGGGGTACCGCTGACCCCGGCAGCCACCGTGCGGCGGGGCTGAACGGCGCCCAGGATGGGCAGGGAACACGTCGTCCTGGGCGACGGCGCCCCCCGGAGGTGACGACGGTCGGCTCCGATCGGTCCGCGGCGCCCGGCCCCGCCCCGCTCCGACGAAAGCAGGAGTCGCATGCAGTACGTGAAGCTCGGTTCGACGGGTCTCGAGGTGTCCCGGATCTGTCTGGGCTGTATGAGCTTCGGCCTGCCCGACCGCGGCACCCATACCTGGACCCTCGATGAGGAGGCCTCCAGGCCGTTGATCCGCCGGGCACTCGACGCCGGCATCACCTTCTTCGACACCGCGAACGTCTACTCGGACGGCACCAGCGAGGAGATCGTCGGCCGGGCGCTCGCCGAGTACGCCCGGCGTGACGAGATCGTCCTGGCGACCAAGGTGCACGGCCGGATGCGGCCAGGACCCAACGGCGGCGGCCTGTCCCGCAAGGCGATCATGACGGAGATCGACCACAGCCTGCGCCGCCTCGGCACCGACTACGTCGACCTCTACCAGATCCACCGCTTCGACCCGACGACCCCGGTGGAGGAGACGATGGAGGCCCTGCACGACGTGGTCAAGGCGGGCAAGGCCCGCTACATCGGTGCCAGTTCGATGTACGCCTGGCAGTTCTCCAAGGCGCAGTACACGGCCCGGCTGAACGGCTGGACACGCTTCGTCTCCATGCAGAACCACTACAACCTCCTCTACCGCGAGGAGGAGCGCGAGATGCTGCCGCTGTGCGCGGACCAGGGCGTCGGCACCCTGCCCTGGAGCCCGCTGGCCCGCGGGCGTCTCGCCCGTGACTGGGACGAGACCAGCGAGCGCAGCCGCACCGACGAGTTCGGCAAGAAGCTCTACCAGGAGGGCGACCGGGAGATCGTCGAGGCGGTGGCCTCGGTCGCCTCCGAACGGGGCATCCCGCGCGCCCGGGTCGCCCTCGCCTGGCTGCTGCACCAGGACGCCGTCGCCGCACCCATCGTCGGCGTCACCAAGCCCCAGCACATCGACGACGCCGTCGCGGCGGTCGACGTCGAGCTCACCGACAAGGAGATCCAGGCACTCCAGGAGTCGTACACGCCGCACGCGATCAGCGGCCACTGACATCCGGCCGGACGGAAGGGGCGGTACGCGGCGCGCGTGCCGCCCCCTGTTCTCGGGCGGCGGCTCGCGGCGGGCTCTACGCGGAGCCGGCCAGCCACGGCCTCACCTGTCGGCGCGCCTCGTGCAGACGGGACTTCAGCGTGCCCAGCGGGACACCGACGCGTTCGGCGACCTCCGCGTACTCCAACTGGCAGATGTCCCGGTACACCAGCGGCGCCACCAGGTGCGGGTGTTCGCGCTCCAGCCGCTCCAGGGCCTCCAGCAGGTCCACGCGGGACCCGGCGATCACGCTGGTGGTGCGCGGATCCACGTGCTGTGCCGCGTCGATGGCTGCCGGCTGCTCTGCGGCCCGCCGCTTCAGCTCCCGGTACTTCTGCCGGGCGCAGTTGGCGACCACCGTGTACAGCCAGGTGCTGAAGCGGCTGCGGCCCTGGAACGTGGTGATCCGCCGGGCAACCTGCAACAGCACGTCCTGCGCCGCTTCTTCGGCGTCCTCCCGGCACGGCAGGAACCGCCCGCAGCGCCGCACCACCTCCGGCTGGATCCGCTGGAGCAGTGCGTCCAGAGCCGCCCCGTCACCCGCGGCCGCACGCCGGGCGAGCTCCTCGGTGTCGGCGGCATCCCCCACAGGGAGCTCCCCTCGAAGTCGATCTCCGAACAGGCATGATAGTCGTATGCAGCCCCTGGAGCGGATCGACCGCTACCGCCTCGAACGCCGCCTGGGCGGCGGCGCCTTCGGCGTCGTCTGGCTCGCCCACGACGACGTTCTCGAAGCGCCCGTC
Organism: Streptomyces cynarae; assembly: GCF_025642135.1. NCBI lineage: Bacteria > Bacillati > Actinomycetota > Actinomycetes > Kitasatosporales > Streptomycetaceae > Streptomyces > Streptomyces cynarae. The sequence continues at coordinate 8,306,885 of NZ_CP106793.1, forward strand.
GCGGTCAAAGTGCTCAGCGAGAACTGGGCCGACCGGCTGGACATCCGGGAGCGCTTCCTCTCCGAGGCCCGCCTGCTGCGCCGGGCCGGCTCCAGCCGGGTCGTCCAGGTCTACGACATCGGCGAACTCCCCGACGGCAGGCCGTACTTCGTCATGGAGTACGCCGACTCGGGCACCCTCGCCGACCGGATCGCGACCGGTCCGCTCCCCGTGGCCGAGGCGCTGCGCCTGACCGCGCTCACCGCCCGCGCCGCGGCCGCCCTGCACGACGCCGGCATCGTGCACCGGGACGTCAAACCGTCCAACGTGCTGCTGCGGACCGGGCCCGACGGCTCCACCCGGCTGCTGCTGGCGGACCTCGGCCTGGCCAAGAGCCTGGCACAGGCGTCCGGGCTCACCATGGCCGCGGGCTCCGCCGGATACGCCCCGCCCGAACAGAGCGAACCCGGCTCCGGCATCGACGCACGCGCCGACGTCTACAGCCTCGGCGCCCTCGGCTATCACCTCCTCACCGGTACGGTCCCCGCCCCGCCCGGCAAGGTCCAGCGCCCCGACCGGCTCCGTCCCGACCTGCCGCCCGAGGTTCAGCGGGCGCTGATGCGAGCCATGGAGCCCGAGCGTGACCGGCGCTGGCCGACCGCGGAAGCCTTGGCCGTCGAACTCGACCGGCTCGCCGACGAACTCGGCCGGCTCGCCGGAGCGTCGTCCGGGCCGGCCCGCGGTGGCTCCGCCGCCGTCGCGGCGGCGCGGTGCTCGCCCTGGCCGCGGTGGCCGTCGCGGGCGCCGCCGGAGCCACCACCACCCTGCTGCTGCGGCACCCCGCTGCGGCGAACGTGACCGTGCAGGACGCCACCGGGCGCCTGCACGCCGCCGTGCCCGCGGCCTGGGGCCGCCAGCTGCGCGACGCCGGCTGGAACCCCAAGGAACTGGGCCTGCCGGCCGGGCAGGAGCCCGCCCTCGCCGTCGCCGACGACCTCTCACGCTGGCAGGACCTGAGCACCTCTGTGAACGGGGCGTTCATCGGGCTGAGCGAGCACGGGGACCTCTCCGCCAAGGTGCGCGCACTCGACCACACCGGCTGCCACTACCGGGGCAGCCGTGACTACCGCGGCACGCTCTGGCAGGGCCGCATACGCACCTGGGACGACTGCGACGGCGGCAAGGGCTCCGTGACGGAGGCCGCCCTCGCTCCGGCCGGCGGTGCCGACGGACCCCAGGTCTACGTCCAGCTGCGCCAGGACGGCGGCGGCGACCGGACCGACCGGATCCTCGACTCGGTGCGTGTCACGGGCTGACCATCGAGGGGGGACGACTGCCGGCCACCCTGCACAACGTCCGGCCCCGCCCATCGGGGAACGCGCCGTCCCGTACATCACCCGAACGCATCGCGCCACAGCCGCACGCCGCGAACTTTTCCGGCCGAGCGGGCATCGGACAGAAGGACGGAGCATCTCGGCACCGTCGAGAACGCACGCGCCCGGCGCGGGCGGCCCGAGTTTCAAGGAGTAACGGACATGGCGACCTTCCGGCGCGGCACAGCGGGCCCGGACCTCGACGGCACGGCCCCCTTCCTGACGGCGCGACGCGTGGTGTCCGCGCTGGGCGCGGTCGCCGCCCTCACCCTGCTCACCGCTTGCGGAAGCGACCACGGCACCGCCGGTGCTCCGCAGAAGCTGCCCGGCACGGCCCGGCCCGCCTCCGGCGACCAGTCGACCGGAGACGGCACCGCGACCAGCACGGGCGGCCCCTCCGCCGGGCCCGCCACACCGGGCGACGCCCACAGCGGGTCCTCCGAGGCGGCCACCGGGGACGGCACCACGAGCGGCAGCCGGTGTCACACGTCCGAACTGCGCGCCTCCGTCGGGGCGAACAACCCGGGAGCCGGGCAGGAGAACTTCCCCCTGGTCCTGACCAACCGCTCCGGGCGCACCTGCACCATCGACGGCTACCCGGGCGCCGCCTTCGTGGACGCCTCCGGCAAGCAACTGGGCCCGGACCCCAAGCGCAGTTCGGGCAGCCCCACGAAGGTCACGCTGGCGCCGGGCAGGAGCGCCTGGGCCGGACTGACCTTCTCCAACCCGGAGGTCAGCGGCGCCCGCACGGGCACACCCGCGGCCCTCCTGATCACCCCGCCCGACGAGAAGGCTTCCCTGAAGGTGACGTGGTCGGGCGGCGCGGTGCCCGTGTCGGGCAACTCCTCCTCGGTCTTCCTGACGGTCTTCCAGCCCGGCACCGGCGCCTGACCCGTCCTGCCGCCCCCCACCCCGCTGTCCGCTCCGAGGCAGCGGGGTTCGTCATGGAACCGCTGCCGTTGTCACAGGACGGCAACACCTCCCCTGCGCCCCGATCTTTTCCGCCGCCCCCGCCCATCGAACCCGTCGACCCACACGGCACGACGGCTCCGTCCGGAGCCGCACGACGAGGAGACGGGGACGAACATGAACGGCATCTCACGCAGGCGTCTGCTGACCGCTGGGGCGACGGCGGGCGCGCTGGGCGCACTGTCCGCCTGCTCGCCCGGCGGCTGGTCCGTGACCGGCGAGGGCCCCTCGGACGGCAGGGGCACCCCTGAAACCCGACCGCTGAAGGTCATCGGCGACGGCTCCACCGCCGACACCGGCGCCCAGCCGAAGCAGCCCAGCGCTGAGAGGCTGAAGCCCGGTCAGCGGCCGCCGCAGTTCGTGGTCTTCTCCTGGGACGGCGCGGGCGAGCTGAGCAACAAGCTCTTCTCCCGCTTCCGCAAGGTCGCCGTCGACCACGGCGCGTCGATGACCTTCTTCCTCAGCGGCATCTACACGCTGCCGGAGTCCAAGAAGCACCTCTACCGTCCGCCGCAGCACCCGGTCGGCGCCTCCGCGATCGGCTACCTCGCCGACCGGCACATCCACGCCACGCTCCAGCAGGTGCGCGCCGCCTGGCTGGAGGGCCACGAGATCGGCACCCACTTCAACGGGCACTTCTGCGGCGCAGGCGGGGTGCGCGACTGGTCGCCGGCCGAGTGGCGGAGCGAGATCGACCAGGCCGTCCGCTTCGTCACCGAATGGAAGACCAACACCGGCTTCACCGACCTGGACCCGCTGCCCTTCGACTACCGCAAGGAACTCATCGGCGGCCGCACGCCGTGCCTGGAAGGACAGGCACGCCTGCTGCCCACCGCGGCGGCGCTCGGCTGGAAGTACGACGCCAGCTCACCCGGGGGCCTGCAGATCTGGCCCGGCAAGGTGCAGGACGGCCGGATCTGGGACTTCCCCCTGCAGTCCATACCGTTCTCCGGCCACTCCTTCCAGGTCCTGTCGATGGACTACAACATGATGTACAACCAGTCCGGCGGAAACCCCCTGGGCGACCGCTCCCGGTACGGCGCCTGGCGCGCCCAGGCCCGGGACACCTACCTGGCCGGTTTCCGGCGTGCCTACGACAGCAACCGGGCGCCCCTCTTCATCGGCAACCACTTCGAACGCTGGAACGGCGGCATCTACATGGACGCCGTCGAGGAGGCCATCGGACGGATGTCCCAGTACGACGACGTTCGGTTCGTGTCGTTCCGCCAGCTGGTGGCATGGCTGGAGGCCCAGGACAGGGCCGTGCTCAGGAAGCTGCGCACCCTCGCCCCCGGACAGTCGCCGCTCGGCGGCTGGGCGGAGTTCCTCGGCACGCCCGCGTCAGCCACGACGACCGCGAACTGACCGGTCTCTCATGGGCGTTGTCCGCACCGGTAGAGCCGGAGCTGGACGGAGCCCGTGCCGCCGTACGCCGTCGGCGGCACCGCGGTGCAGTGCGTGGTGACCCAGCGCGTGATCGCGGTCGTGGGGGGCGATGCGGCGGTGCCGGTGTGCTGCGCGGTCCCGTCGTACCGGGCCTCTCCCTCCTGCTCACCGGCCTTCCGCTGCCACCCTCCCGTATGCGTGCGCCGGAGGGCGACGTAGTGCAGTTCGCCGGAGTCGACCAGCCGGACGAGTCCGGCGGGGGAGGGGAAGGGGACCTGTCCGGTGAAGCCGCCCATGGGCAGCACGGACGCGTCGGCCGCGATGACGTACGGCGCGGCATCCGCCCAGTCCGGCATGGCCGCGAGGTACTTCGCCCCCTCCCGGTGTGCCGTCAGATAGGCCAGGAGCCGTGCGCGCTGCGGCGTGAGCCGATACGGTCCGCCGCTCCCCGGGCGGCTGGCGGGCCCGACCCTGCCCATGCCGCCGGGCTGGTTGTAGCGCGGGGACAGCGCCGAGGCCGACCACGCGGCCGGTATCAGCAGCACGGCGGCGAGACCGACCGCCAGGCCGGCCACGGATGTCCGCGGCCGGCGGGCCGTCACAGCGCGGCCTGCGCCGGTGAGTACGAGGGACAGGACGCACAGGCCGACGGCGGCGGGAGCCAGCCATCCGAAGAAGTGGCGGTAGTACAGCGTCAGGGCCGCGGCCCACAGGACGTTCGCGGCGGTCACCGCCGGAAGGACCCAGGCCTGGCGGCCGCCGGCCCGGTACGCCCCCCAGGCCCGCACCAGCCCGGCACCGCTCAGCGCCGCGAGGGCCACGGCGACCACACCCATGTAGTACGTGTGGCCGGTGACGCTGCCGAAGCTGAACGCGGCGAAGAAGGTGGCCAGCCACACCCCCCACAACAGATGTCCGACCAGCGCCGGATCGGTGCGGGCTACACGGCGGCGCCGCGCGGCGGCGAGCCCCCACACAAGGCCGCACCCGGCCAGCGGGTACAGCCAGCCAGTCTGGGTGGCGAGACCCGGGCTGAACATCTTCAGCACGCTGTTGCCCATGCCAGGACCCTTGCGGTGGGCTCGCCCTGCGGTGTGACCGGTGCCGTCGGCCTCCCTCGCTGAACCGCCCACGCCCGAGCCGCTGTCGGTGGCCGCGTGCATGGGGCCCGTCTCGCCGGTGACGACACTGCCCGTGTTCGCCGCGTCCAGGCCCAGCGAGGTGAAACGGGTCAGGAAGTTGTAGCCCACGACCATGCCTACGGCCGAGTTGTTCGTGGTGCCGTCCATGTAGGGACGCGACTGAGCGGGGACGGCGGTCGCCACGACCACCCAGGAGGCCGACACCGCCACGGCGACCGCGCCGGTCACCGCGACATGGCCGATCCTGCGCCGCAGGGTGGTGGGGGCGGCCACCAGGTAGGTGACGGCCAGGGCCGGGAGCACCGCCCAGGCCTCCAGCATCTTGCACTGGAACGCCACCCCGACCCAGACGCCGGCGGTCAGCAGGGTGCGCAGCCGGGCCCGCGCGACGGCCCGCCAGGTGGCCTCGGCTGCCAGGAGCAGCAGCAGGACGAACGGCGCGTCCTCCACGATCGACCGGCCCAGCCCCACGGCCACCGGGGTGAGCGACAGGAACGCCGCGGCCAGCAGCCCCGCCGGGACCCCGGCCCAGCGACGCACCAGCAGGTGCAGGAGGAGGACGCAGGCCACACCTTCGATCGCCTGGGGCAGCACCAGTGCCCAGGGGTGGAAGCCGAAGACCATGGCCGACAGCGCCTGCGGCCACAGGAAGCCGGGCTCCTTGTCGAGCGTGATGGAGTTGCCCGGGTCGAAGGAACCGAAGAAGAACGCCACCGGGTTGTCGGTCATGCTGCGCACGGCGGCGGCGTAGAACGTGTGGTAGACGCTGTGGTCGATGCCCCACGTGCAGAGAACCGCCGCGAGAGCCGCTATGGCCCCCAGCACCGGGAGTTCGTAGCGCGGCCGCGGCGGCCGCCGGCTCCGGGGAGGCGCCCCTTCGCCCTGCGCGCCTGCCGCGGCGGTCGCGGGCGCCGTACCTGTCGCCGGTGTCTCGTCGTGCGCTGCGGTCTGCTCCGAATGAGCGCTGAGCATAGGTGGCCTTCCCGGACTGCCGCTGTCTTCTCACCGTCGCGTCGGCCCATTGCGCGGCACGTGCGACCGGATGATCCGACTATGAAGAAGTAGGCATTCCGTGGCCGTGTTGCATGAGACGTACAGGACGTCGGTAAGAGCCCGTTCCTTTCGGAAGGGCGCCCGGCGTGGAGATGACGCGCCGGTGACCGGAGCATTGCGGAAAGGGGTGACAGGCGTCCGGCCCGTCCGACGGCTGCGGACGGGCCGGACGTCGTGGGCCGGACGAGAGCCGGCGCAGCGGGTCAGGACCCGGTGTGGTGAAGGGCGGCGAACACCCCGCGGTGTTCACCGCCGTCCGGCGAGCGCCAGCCCGCGGTGACGTGGCCCGTGGTGTCGGCCGGTGCGGTCGCCCCGGGTTCCAGGACGCGCGTCACGCGCAGGTTCAGCGACGCGGGGGCCGCGGAGCCGGTCGCGTGCACAGCGACCAGGGTGTCGTGGGATCCGTCGGTCACGGACGTCGTGACGCCTCCGGTCGCCACCGGCGTACCCGCGACCCGGACGCCGACGGACGGGTCGGGGGTGTCGGACCGGCTCTGTGCCTGGGGTTCGGCGCGGCCCTGGAGCAGCGCCAGCAACTGGGCGACGAGCACCGGGTCGTGCGTACCGTCGTAGATCCATCGCCGTCCCAGCACACCGTGCTCGGAGGTGCCGAGGAGGGCCTGTCCGGATCCTTCGAGGGGCGCGCCCCGGTAACTCAGCGGTACGTGGTACGAGACCGGCGCCGGTCCCGACGCGTCGGTGGCCACCAGGAACTCGATCCCGACCTCGCCCTCCGGGTCGTCCAGCCGGAACCCGCCGGTCCTGGACAGCTCCGGCGCGCGGCCCGTGCCGACGTACCAGGGCCGGGTGGGGAGCCAGGCGGTGAGCAGTTCAAGCTTGGTGGGGGTCATCGTGGTCTTGTGGATGATCGCCATGCCCGCGAACCTATCCGACTCCTCCCTGCGATGCTGCGGTAAAGGAGTGAAGGAATACGTCCTGTCGGCCGGGTGGACGGTACGGAAGCGGGGCACGGGGAAGAGAATGTTCGATCCCTTCAGGTTGGACCGCACGATGACACACCTCACCGGACAGACGACCTCCCGCGGCACCGCCCTGCTCGCCGACCCGTTGCTCAACAAGGGCACGGCCTTCACCCGCGAGGAACGCGCGGAACTCGGCCTGGACGGACTGCTGCCGCCCGCCGTGGAGTCCCTCGACGAGCAGGTCGCCCGCGCCCACCGGGCGTTCCTCGGCTACGACAAGCCGCTCAACCGGCACATCTACCTGCGGCAGCTGCAGGACACCAACGAGGTGGTGTTCTACCGCCTGATCACCGAACACCTCGAGGAACTGCTGCCGATCGTCTACACCCCGACCGTCGGGGAGGCGTGCCGCCGTTTCAGCGAGATCTACCGGCGGCCCCGCGGCCTGTTCCTGTCCTGGGAGGACCGCGACCGGTTCCGGGAGATCCTGCGCAACCGACCGCACAAGGGCGCCGTCGACGTCATCGTCGTCACCGACGGCCAGCGCATTCTCGGCCTGGGCGACCAGGGCGTCGGGGGCATGGGCATCCCGATCGGCAAGCTGAGCCTCTACACCGCGATCGGCGGCATCCACCCGGCGCGCACCCTGCCGATCCTGCTCGACGTCGGCACCGACAACGAGCAGCTCCTGTCTGATCCCCGGTATCTGGGCCGGCGGGAGCACCGGCTCACCGGGGCGCAGTACGACGAGATGATCGAGGCGTTCGTCTCGGCGGTGGAGGCGGAGCTGCCGGGCACGCTGTTGCAGTGGGAGGACTTCGCGACCGTTCACGCCCGGCCGATCCTCACCCGCTACCGTGACCGGCTGCTCACTTTCAACGACGACATCCAGGGCACCGCGGCGGTGGTGCTCGGCGCCCTGTCCACGGCCTGCCAGGTGGCCGGCACGCCGCTGACCGAGCAGCGGCTGGTCGTCCTGGGAGCGGGCTCCGCCGCCGTGGGCGTCGCCGACATGATCCGCTCCGCCCTCGTGGACGAGGGACTTTCCGAGGAGGACGCGGCGGACCGCTTCTGGTTCGTCGACGTCGACGGACTGCTGGTGGACTCGCGCGACGATCTGACCGACGAGCAGCGGGTGTACGCGCGCGCGGACGACGAGGTGGCCGACTGGGGTGGCACCGGGCTCGCCGAGGTGGTGCGCCGGATCGAGCCGACCGCCCTGATCGGGCTGTCGACGGCGCACGGCGCGTTCACCGAGGAGATCGTGCGGCGGATGGCGTCCACCTGCGAACGGCCGGTGATCTTCCCGCTGTCCAACCCGACCTCGCACGCCGAGGCCGATCCAGCGGACCTTGCCCGCTGGACGGACGGCAGGGCGCTGATCGCCACCGGGTCGCCGTTCCCGCCGCTGGAGGTGGACGGTCACCGGATTCCGGTGGCGCAGGCCAACAACGTGTACATCTTCCCCGCGATGGGGCTCGCGGTGGCGGCGGCGGGGCCACCCGGGTCACCGACCGGATGCTGGTCGCCGCGGCACGCGCCGTCGCCCGGCGGGCCGCCGAGGCGGCCGCCGGAGTTCCGGGCCCCGCCCCGCTGCTGCCGCCGCTCGGCGGCATGCGGGAGGCCGCCCGGGAGATCGCGGTGGCCGCCGCGCTCGCCGCCGTGGAGGACGGGGTGGCCCCCAAGGCGACCGAGGCGGAGGTGCGCGAGGCGGTCGAGAAGACCCAGTGGATACCGGACTATCCGGCCCGCTGATGCGGAGCAGATCACGGACCAGAGCCCTGCCGGCCCGTCCCGTGGCGGGGAGGAGCGGCAGGGTGCCGCCCCGGCCGCAGTGGACCTGCAGACGGCAGGGCCACTGCGGCCGGGGCCGGACCCCGGGCACCCCCGTCCGCGGCACGCCTTCGCGGACATCGCCGAACCGCTGCGGTGACGGGGCGGCGGCCGTCCGGAGAGTCGTCGATCCGAGACGAGAGGTGCCGTGCCGATGGATACGCCTGGGTCGGGCGGGGCGGAACCGGACATCAGCGTCGTCGTCATCGTCTACGACGACGCCCCGCGCCTGACGACAGCCGTACGTTCCGCGCTCGACCAGACGCTGCGCAACGTGGAAGTCGTCATCGTGGACGACTGTTCCACCGACGGGTCCTACGACGTGGCGTGCTCCCTCGCCGCCGCCGACCCAAGCCGTGTGCGTGCGATCCGGCTGGCCGAGAACAGCGGCGGCTGCGGCGAGCCGCGCAACCAGGGTCTGGCCGTGGCCCGCGGCCGCTATGTGATGTTCCTGGACAGCGACGACACCCTCGAAGCCAACGCATGCCGCAACCTGCTGGAAGCGGCCGACCGTACCGGCGCCGACCTGGTCTCGGGACGGTGCGTCCGGGTGCACACCGACAGCAGACACGACAAGCGCATCCCGTGGTACCCCTGGCTGTACCGGTCCACGCGCACCGTCGAGTCCATCGCCGAACTGCCGGACCTCTTCGTCTTCGACACCCTGTCGACGAACAAGTGCTACCGGCGCGCATTCCTCCTGGAGAACGGTCTCGCCTTCCCGCGCGGCATCCACTACGAGGACCTGCTCTTCTCCGCTCAGGCCTATCTCGCCGCCGGACGCATCACCCTGATCCCCCACACCGTCTACTTCTGGCACGTCGTCCAGAAGACCACGGCCAAGTCGATCAGCAACCGGCGCCACGAGATCAACAACTTCGCCGACCGGCTGGAGATCCACCGCCGCATCGACGAGGTGCTGAAGCGACGCGGCCTGGACGAACTCAAATTGCGCAAGGACACCAAGTTCCTCAAGCACGACCTCGCGCTCTACCTCGGCGACCTGCCGTTCCTCGACGACGGCTACCGCCACCGGTTCGCCGGACTGGCCCGCGGTTACATCCAGGACTTCCCCGAGGCGGCGTACGCCGAACTGGACCGGGTGCACGCCATCTGCGCCCACCTGCTGATGCGGGAGGACTGGGAGAACCTGATGCCGGCCGTCGACACGCTGATCAACCGTTCCAAGATCTCCACGCCGCTCGTCGAGCGGGACGGGCGCATCTACTGGTGCGACCGGTACCTCGACGACCCCGAGGCACGCGACGTCATGGACGTCACCGCCCTCGGCCACCACGGCAGAGAGCTGGACGAGATGTTCCTGCGCAACGTGCTCACCGGATACGCCGTGCGCGGTGATCTGGTGGTCCTGGAGGGCGCCGTGGTCAACCCCCTGCACACCGTCCCCCCGGACGCCCGCCTCACCGCCGAGTTGGAGTTCCGGGCCCGCCGCCGCAGCCTGCGGACCTTCCGGTTCCCGGTGGGGACGGTGCGTCATGCCGGCGACACCCTCACCTGGCGCGCCGCCGTACCGCTGACCGGCCGCTTCCGGCCGGTCGGCGTCGTCGACGAGGTGTGGGACGTCCGGCTGCACCTGACTGCGGACGGCAGGCGCACCACGACCCGGATCACCGCCGGCGACATCGACCTGGAGAACTCCGCGTCCGTGCCCGTACGCCCCCGGCTCGGCCGGTTCGTCGCCGACCGGCTCGAACCGCACGTCTCCGCCAAGGGCCATCTGGCCTTCCGGCTCACCCAGCACGGCCCGGCCGCCCGGCGCGGCCGCGCGCTCGTGGACCGCAATCTGCACGGCCCCGCGGCCCGGACCGTCAAGGGCACCTACCGCGCCCTGCGGGCCGTGCGCAGGGACCTGTCCTCGCACTCGCGCAAGGTGCGGGCCTACCACCACATGCTCCGGCTCCTGCCGGTCCGCAAGGGCACCGTCGTCTTCGAGAGCCACCTCGGCATGCATTACAGCGACAGCCCGCGAGCCATCCACGAGGAACTGCGGCGCCGCCGGGTGCCCGTCACCGCCGTCTGGTCGTACGCGGGGGAGCGGCCCGAGGGGTTCCCCGAGGACGCCGAACTCGTCCGCCGGTGGTCATGGCGGTACATCAGGGCGCTCGCCCAGGCCGAGTTCTGGATCGACAACCAGGGCTTCCCACTCATGCTCCGCAAACGCCCGGAGACCACGTACATCCAGACCTGGCACGGCTCGGCCCTGAAGCGGATGGGCTTCGACGAGCCCTCCTGCCGGGTGATGTCCGAACACGAACAGCGCGCCTTCCAACAGGCACTGGACCGCTTCGACCACTTCCTGGTGCGCAGCGAGCACGATGTGCGCACCCTCGCCCGCGCCTACCGCATCCCCGAATGGAAACTGCTGCGCACCGGTTACCCGCGCAACGACGCACTCGTCCGGGCGGCGCGGCACCCGCAGACGGCCGACCCGGCGGTGCGCAGGCTCGCCGAGCGCCTCGGCATCCGTCCCGACAGTCGTGTGGTGCTGTACGCGCCCACGTTCCGGGCGCGCCCCGACGGAGGCGTACGCGACTTCCGACTGCCCTTCGACGTCGAACGCTTCGCCGACCGCTTCGGGGACCGGTACACGCTCCTGGTCCGCCCTCACTATCTGAACCGGGTCACCCTGCCGCCCTCGGTGGCCGGCCGGGTGATCGACGTGGCGCGGGAGCCGGACATCACTCCGCTCCTGCTTCTTTCCGACGCGCTGATCACCGACTACTCGTCGGTGATGTTCGACTATGCGTTGCTCCTCCGGCCGCTCGTCTTCCTCGCCCACGACTGGGAGGAGTACTCCCAGGACGCGCGCGGAACCTACTTCGACTTGTTCGAGGAGGCCCCGGGCCCGGTCGTGCGCACCGAGGACGCGCTGTTCTCGGCGCTGTCGGACCTGCGCGCCCTGAGCACCCGGTACGAGGCACGGCTGAAGGAGTTCGTGGACAAGTTCGGCGAGTACGACCGCGGGGACGCCGCGGTCCGCATCGTGGAACGCTTCTTCGCACCGGCGGGAGAGAGCCAATGACGGGCCGTCAGATCTTCTTCGTCGCCAACGAGGTCAACGAACTGGGCGGCGTGGGCCGCTGGCAGACCCAGATGGCCCGGCTGCTCGCGGAGCGCGGACACCGCGTGACGATCATCGGTGTCTCCCCGCCCCAGATGCCGATGAACCTCGGCGAGAACCCGCCCTTCGAGACCCTCACCCTGTACGAGCGGCGTCCCCCGGCCCATCACCGGCCGCGCCCACTGCTGGGCCGGTTCGACCCGGCGGTCCGCGAGCAGGAGGCGGACAGGCGCGCCGCCGCCGAACGGCTTTCCCGCATCTTCCGCGCCGCCCGCCCCGGCGCCGTCATCATCGTGACCCAGGTCTGGGCGATGGAGTGGGTGGCGCGCGCGGACACCGCCGGGCACCCGGTGATCGGCATAAGCCACGAGTCCTTCGAGGCCTCCCGCGCGTCCTCGCGCTTCGAGCGGGTGCTGACGTACTACAGGAACGTGGACCGGTTGCTGGTCCTCACCCAGGAGGACGCCGACCTTTGGGTGGGCGAGGGCCTGAACAACGTCGGCTTCATGCCGAACCCGCTGCCGCTGACACCGGGCACCCCCTCACCGCGCACGGAGAAGGCGGTGGCCTGCATCGGCCGGCTCAGCCACGACAAGGGTGTCGACCTGCTGCTGGACGTGTGGGCTCAGGCCGCGCCCAGGCAGCCCGGCTGGATCCTGCGCATCCACGGAGCAGGCGAGAAGGAGACCGAGCTCCGGCAGCAGTGCGCGGAACTGAACCTGGACGACTCGGTGGAGTGGGCGGGGCAGACCGACGACGTGACCGAGGCGCTGCGCCGATCCTCGGTGTGCGTGCAGTCCTCCCGCCGGGAGGGCTTTCCGCTCGTCCTGCTGGAGGCCATGGCGTGCGGGGTGCCGTGTGTGGCGTTCGACTGCTCACCCGGCGTGCGGGAGATCGTCCGCGACGGCGAGGACGGGCTGCTGGCCCGGCACGGCAGCACTTCCGAACTGGCCCGCCACCTCGTGCGGTTGATGTCCGACGAGAAGCTGCGCGACACGCTGGGGACGCGGGCGCGGGAGAACGTGCGGCGTTTCGCCCCCGACGTGATCACCCGCCGGTGGGAGGAGCTCTTCGACTTCCTGGAGCGCTGAGCCCGGTCCGGGACGTCGGAGCCGGTCCGCGCCCAGGGGCGCGAACCGGCACACGACGGATGGATCAGGTGCTGTCAGTACCCTCCGTAGCACCCGTCATCGTCGTCATCGTCGCCGTGGCCGACGTAAACGGCGTGGTCACCGCGGCCGCCGTCGTATCCGTGGTCGCCGTGGTCCCCATGGTCGCCGTTGCCACCGTAGCTGCCCCAGTAGCCCCAGTCGTCATCGTCGTCGCAGTAGTTCGTCTGGACGGAGGGGTGTACCACCGGCGGCGCGCTCGCCATCGCGACTCCACTGCTTGCCGCGCCGGCCAGCAGCATCGTGCCGGCGACCAGTGCGACCCTGCGTCGGACGTTCGTCATCGTGTCTCTCCTTGCTCACAGGCACGGAGGCCCTCTTTTGTCCTGGTTTGTTCCAGCTTGCGACGGGCCCCCTGAGAAGAGGCTGAGAGCAGCTCGACGCGCGAGCACGCCCACGCCTTCGTAGGGTGGAGGAGAGGTCGGCCATGCGAGTGCTGGTGATCGAGGACGGACGGGGACTCGCCGCGGCGATCGCTCACGGGCTCGCCGAGGAGGGCTTCGTCACCCGTGTCGTACACGACGGCGTCGACGGCCTGTGGCGGGCCGTCCACGAGCCGTACGACGTGATCCTGCTCGACCTCATGCTGCCCGGCATCTCCGGATACGAAGTGCTGAAGCGGCTGCGGGCCGCCAGTGTGTGGACCCCCGTCCTCGTCCTGAGCGCGAAGGACGGCGAGTACGACGAGGCGGACGCCCTCGACCTCGGAGCCGACGACTACCTGAGCAAACCGTTCTCGTACGTCGTGCTGGTCGCCCGGCTGCGGGCCCTGCTGCGGCGCGGGGCGCCCGCCCGGCCCGCCGTGCTCGCGGCCGGCGACCTGGCCCTGGACCCCGCGCGCCGCCACTGCCGCCGTGCGGGCCGGGAGATCACCCTGACCGCACGCGAGTTCACGCTGCTGGAGTTCCTGCTCCGGCACCCCGACGAAGTGATCAGCAAGACGGACATCCTCGACCACGTCTGGGACGACAACTTCGACGGCGACACCAACATCGTCGAGGTCTACATCGGCTATCTGCGGCGCAAGATCGACACCCCCTTCGGCCGCCGGACCATCGAGACGGTCCGCGGGGCCGGCTACCGGCTGCACGCCACCGGGATCTGACCGGGCGCCTCCCCGTCTCCGCGTGGTGTGCCCGGCGCTCCCTGCGCCTGAGGATGACCGCCGCGGCCGCCCTGATAATTTCGGGGGCCCTGGTCGGCGCGGCCCGTCTGCTCGTGGTCTGGCTGCGCACGAGCCTCCTCACGGGCCTCGACCAGACCGCGCTCGAGCGGGCGCAGGTCATCGCCGCCGGCGTCGACACCGACAGCCTCGCCCGTGTCCTGCCGGCCTCCGGCAGCGGCGACACCGCCGTCCAGGTCGTCGACGCCCGGCGCGCGGTGCGCTCCAGCTCCGCCAGCCCGGAGGGCCGGCCCGCGCTGTTCACCTTCCGCCCGTCCTCCTCCGGCACGGCCCACACGGTGCGTGGACTGCCCCTGAGCGAAGACGGAACCTGGCGCGCGGTCGCCCTCGAGGCCGGGCACGACGACCCGCTCACCGTGTACGTCGCGGTGCCCACCGCGGCCGTCGACCAGAACCTCGCCCAGCTCACCGTGGGCCTCGCCATCACCGTGCCGCCGGCCGTCGCCCTGCTCACCGGTGTCTGCTGGCTGTTCACCGGCCGGGCGCTGCGCCCCGTGCAGGCCCTGCGCGCCCAGACGGCCGAGATCACCGCCTGCGACCTGGGCGGCCGCCTCGACCCGCCGCCGAGGACGTCCTGGGCAGGCTCGCGCGGACCCTCAACGACCTGCTGGCCCGGCTGGACGTCGCCACCCGGCGGCAACGGCAGTTCATCGCGGACGCCGCGCACGAGTTGCGCTCCCCGCTGAGCAGTCTGCACACCCAACTGGAGGTGGCCGTCCGGCATCCCGGCTCGGCCGACCGGGCCACCCGCGGACCTGCCCTCGTCGAGGAGAGCGAGCGGCTGTCCCGGCTCGTCGACGACCTGGTACGGCTGGCCCGCCTGGACGCCCCGCCCCGGCTGTGCATGCGCCCCGTGGACCTGGACGAGATCGTCTTCCGCGAGGTCCGCCACGCCCGCCGGCACGCCTCCGTGGTCTTCGACCAGGGCGCCGTCAGTGCGGCCCGGGTGTACGGCGACGGGGACGCCCTGGCCCGGGTCGTGCGCAATCTGCTCGACAACGCCATCCGGTACGCCGACCGACGGATCGAGGTCAGCCTGGGCGTCCGCGACCGCGCCGCGCACCTGGTGGTCGCCGACGACGGCCCCGGCATCCCGGTGGCCGACCGCCGACGTGTCTTCGACCGCTTCACCCGCCTGGACGGGGCCCGCGCCCGGGGCACCGGCGGAAGCGGCCTCGGTCTCGCGATCGTCCGCGACCTCGTCGTCGTCCACCACGGCCGCATCGGCATCGAGGACAACGCCCCCGGAGCCCGCATCGTGGTCCGCATCCCGGCGACCGACCACTGACCGGCCGGCTGGTCCCCGGCCTCAGGCCGCCGCACGCTCCGGTCCCGGCCAAAGCGCCGCCTGGCCCGCTGTGCCGTCGAGACCGCTCGACGCCCCGGCCACCTCACCCGTGCCCGAAGCCCGGGACGGTCCTGCGGTGCCATCGCTGCCTGTACCTGATACTTCACTGTTTCGTCACAGTGTGAGCCGCACCACAACCGAGCGACCCTCACGCCGGTCTAGCGTGCAAAGACCGCAGAACACGTGGAAGGGAAGGCCCGGCATGGGGGACATACGCAGGCGGGGGGCCGTCGCGCTCGGAATCACGGGGTTGGTGGCGCCGCTCACGCTCGCGCTCACCAGCGCGCCCGCCGAGGCGGCGAGCTGCACCACGCAGACCGGTCCGTACCAGAAGCAGGTGGAGAAGTTCCTCGGCCGCCCGGTCGACGGCAGGCAGTCGGCCGCCGACTGCAAGGCCGTCCAGGCCTTCCAGAACAAGCACGGCATCACACCCGCCATCGGCTACGCCGGGCCCGTCACCTGGGGCGTGATGGACCTGATGAACAAGCAGAAGGCCGTCGGCAGGAACCCCAACAAGGACGGCAAGTGCCCGGTCAACAAGGGCCGCATCGCCTGCGTCAACCTGACGCTCCAGCTCAGCTGGATCCAGGACGGCAGCCGCCTCGTCTACGGACCGGTGCCCGTGCGCACAGGGCGCAAGGGCTATGCGACCCGCACCGGCCTGAAGAAGATCTACTGGCGGAACCTGCACCACGTCTCGACCATCTACAACGTCCCCATGCCCTACAGCCAGTTCTTCGACGGCGGGCAGGCCTTCCACTCGGTCAACCTGAGCATGTGGAACCCGCCGGGCTCCCACGGCTGCGTCAACATGACCACGGCCGACGCCAAGAAGTACTGGTCACTGCTGAAGGTCGGCGACGACGTGTTCGTCTACGGCCGCAAGCCGGGCACCTGAGACAGGCACCCGGCTCGGCCGCAGCGGTACGTCACACCGCCGGAGCGTCCCCGAAGTCCGGGATCTCCAGGCGGACCCCGCCCTTCAGCGCCGACTGGTGCGCGATGATCCCGGGCAGCGTGTAGCGGGCCGCGACCCAGGCGTTCACGGACGGCAGGGTGCGGGAGTTGACGGCCGTCACGAAGTCGTCCACCAGGAAGTGGTGGCTGCCCTCGTGGCCGTTGTGCAGGTTGTCGAACTCCCGCGGCAGCCGTGAGCGGTCGTGCACCGGCGCCGAACCGGAGGTGAAGGCGGCCCGCAGCTCGGGCGCGATGTGCTGGAGCGAGGGGTCGTCAGGGGACATGGTCGGCTTGGGCTCAAGGAGCTCGGTGATGTCGTCGACCCCCTTCTTGTCCTGCCACAGGGCCACCGTGGCGAGCTGCTCCATGCTCGCCTCGGTGCCGAAGAACCTGAAACGCGACTCCCGGATGTGCGAGGGGTAGCCGACCCGACGGAACTCGTTCGTACGGAACGAGCCGCCGCCCGCCACCTCGAACAGCGCGGTGGCGTTGGAGAAGTCGTTGTCGAACTGGCTGATCTCCTTGTCGAAGACCCCGTCCCCGCGCTCGTCGCGCACCCCGATCGCGGACACGCTCACCGCATGCGTCTGCCAGGCGCCGAGCACACCGCCCACCGAGTGGGTCGGGTAGAGCAGCGGGGGATAGCTGGCGGTCGCCTTCCAGCGCTCGCCGCCGCTGTACTGGTAGGCCTCGTAGAAGCCGAGGTCCATGTCGTGCACGTAGTCGCCCTCGGCGTAGAACAGCCGCCCGAAGGCGCCCTCGGCGATCTGGTTGCGGGCGTGCACGGTCGCCGGGTTGTACTGACTGGTCTCACCCATCATGTAGGTCAGCCCGGTCGCCTTGACCGCGTCGATGATCGCCGCTATCTCCTCCGTGGTGATCGCCATGGGGACGGCGGAGTACACGTGCTTGCCGGCGTTCAGTCCCTGGACGACCAGGGGGCCGTGCGTCCAGCGCTGGGTGAAGATGGCGACCGCGTCGACCGCCTTGGACTCCAGCATCGCCTCGTAGGAGGGGAAGGTGCCGGCGAGGCCCTGGGCGGCGGCGAGCTGCTCGGCCCGTTCGGGCAGCAGGTCGGTGACGTAGACGTCGCTGACGCCGGGGTGGGCCTGGAACAGCGTGGCGAACTGGCCGGAGAACTGGCCGGCGCCGACGATGCCGAGCGAGAACGTCATGAAATGGGTGCCCTTCACTGGGAGAGGATCAGGTCGATCTGGCTGTTGGTCTTGTCGAGGCCGCTCACCGCGGCGCCGTCGTAGATGTCCTGCATGGCGGGGTGCATGAGCGCGTACACGTCCGCCGCGTAGTTGGTGATCGGGTAGGTGAAGGTGGTGAAGTCCCGCTTGTCGGCGACCGGCTCGGTGAACGCCGTGACGTCGATGCCCTTCTTCTTGTAGGCCGCGACGGCGGCCCGGGTCCCGTCGGGTGTGGCGGGGAAGACGATGCCGTAGCTGCCCACCGTTTTCTGGCAGGCGTCGGAGGACAGGTACTTCACCCGCTTCAGGGCGCCCTGCTTGTTGTGGGCGTTCTTGGTGACGGAGTCGGCGAGGCCGTTCATCATGGTGGCCCGCCTGCCGGTGGGGCCGACGGGGGTGAAGGCGGTGCCGATCTTCAGGTTCTTGCAGCCGTAGTACGTCGAGATCATCCAGGCGCCGTCGAAGGCCATCGCAGCCTTGCCGGACGCCAGTTGCGCGTTGGCCGGGTTGGCGCTCTCGCTGTAGTCCGTCTGCGGCGCGAGGTAGCCATTCTCCGCCAGGCCGAAGTACCACTTGACGACCGACTGGAAGGTCTCGCTGTCGTACCGGTACTTGGTGCTCCACCGCTCCCTGTCGGTGTAGTGCCAGCCGGCGGAGCCGGTGAAGGGGCTCCATGTCGTCTGGCCGTCGCCGTCGCCGGCGCCTCCACTGGCGAGCCCGTACACCTTGACGTGGTGCTTGTCGAAGCCAGGCTCGTCGCCGCGCTTGCCGTTCCGGTCGATGGTGAGGTGGGCGACGGTCTTCTCGAAGGTACCGCCGTCCTTCACGGGATCGCCTGGAGGCCCGCGAACAGCAGCAGCGCCGTGTAGCCGACGTGCCGCCACACGTTGATCAGCGCGATCGTGGGGATGGCCCAGCTGGAGGCGACGGTCATCGGTGACCCTCCTTCGGTCGGCTCGTCCTCGGTGGCACTTACTTTTGATGCGAAACAATCGTCGCGTCAAGACTCGTGCGCCGATCTTTTGGGATGGCGTTAGTGGCGTAGAGTGCCTGTAATTAATTCCACCGCAAAAGAAATCTTGTGGGAGTCTGGTCGCATGACCGCACGTGCCGCCAGCTGGCTGCCGCTGAGTCCCGGCGAGCGTGCCGTGGCGATCGAGGTGCTCGTCCACGGGCCGCTCTCGCGCGCCGACCTCGCGCGACGGCTCGACCTCTCGGCCGGCAGCCTCACCCGGCTCACCAAGCCGCTCATCGAGTCGGGTCTGCTGATCGAGGTCGCCGACGGGGGCGGTCCGGCCGAGAGCCGCCAGGGGCGCCCCTCGCAGCCCCTCGACGTCGTCGCCGAGTCCCGGACGTTCCTCGGATTCAAGATCACCGAAGAGATGGTCCACGGCGTGGTCACCACGCTCAGAAGTGACATCGTGGCCCGCCTGGAGCGCCCGCTCACCAGCCACGACCCCGTCCATGTGGCCGCGCTGCTGGCGGAGATGACCAGCGCGCTCACCGCCGAGTTCCCGACGGCGGCGGGCATCGGCATCGGCGTCGGCGGACTCGTCCAGGACCGCGCCGTGGTCGGCGAGTCCGCCTACCTGCACTGGCGCGAGGTGCCGCTGGCCCGGCTGGTGGAGGAGCGCACCGGGCTTCCGGTGGTCATCGAGAACGACGTCGCCGCGTTCGTCGAGGCCGAGACCTGGTTCGGGGCGGGGCGCGGTCTGGAGCGCTTCGTCGTCCTCACCATCGGCGCCGGCATCGGCTACGGCCTCGTCCTGGGCGGCAAGCGGGTGCCCCACGCCGAGGAGGACCGCGGCTTCGGGCGGCACTGGATCATCAACCCCAACGGGCCGCTCACCCCGACCGGCGAGCGCGGCAGCGCGGTCTCGCTGCTGACCATCCCCAGCATCCGCTACCAGATCCGGGCCGCCACCGGCAGCGACAAGACGTACGAGGAGATCCTCGGGCTCGCCGCCGCAGGCGAGCCGATGTGCTCCCGCGTCGTCGACGAGGCCGCGCGGGCCCTCGGCACGCTGGTCGCCCAGATCTCCAACTTCGCGATGCCGCAGAAGATCCTGCTGGCGGGGGAGGGGGTGGGGTTGATGGACGTGGCCGGGAAGACGGTGGAGGAGGCCATCCGCGCCCAGCGGCACCCGCTGGCCGCTCCGGTCGTTCTGGAGACCAAGGTCTCCGACTTCCACGACTGGGCGCGCGGAGCGGCGGTGCTGGCGATCCAGGTGCTCGTGCTGGGTGTCGTGGACGGATGACGTGCCCGGCCGGGCCGGACGTGATCAGCTTCACGGTCCGGAATGCCGGGAGGTGCCTGATTGCTCACATCACCTTCACGCCGGGGCCCGTATGCTTCACGACATGTCCACCACTCCTGAACCCGTAGCGGAGCGTTCCGCCGACGAGGTCAACGAGGAGATCCGGGCACTGTGGTTCCGCAGCGGCGGGATCCTCAGCCTCGAGGAGCGGCGGGAGTACCAGCGGCTCGTCCTGGAATGGGCGGCGGCCTCCTCGCCGCGCCCGACGAAGGCGGCCTGACCGCCCGCCCGGCCACCTCCCGCGTTGCGACCACCGCCGGCGGCGGCGGCTCGGCATATGCGCGGCAGGCCCGGTTTCCTCCGGCACCCGCAGCACCCTGGAGCGGACAGCGACTCGGCCGCTCAGCCCCAGGTCCCCGCGTACGCCCGGCGATAGGCGTTCCGTTCCTGTTCCGACCGGATGTAGCGCGTGGCCACCAGCGCGACCAGGCTGCCCGCGATGACCAGCAGACCGGGCCCGACGTTCCGCGGGTCGGTGAGCCGCGACACGATTCCGCCCGCCGCCCCTCCGGCACCGACCTCCTGGACCGCGCCCGGCGCCGCCGACCCGGGCGCGATCGCCGCACCCTGAGACGCCGAGAGGGACGGCGCCGGAGCGGCGGAGGCCCCGGCGCTCGCACCGCCCGGTGCCTGGCCCTGCCCCGTCAGCTGGACCCCGAGAGCGGTCATCGCCTTCGTCACCGGCTGGAAGAACGTCGTACCGCCCGCCTGGCAGTCCCCGCTGCCGCCCGAGGTCACGCCGAGCGCGATGCCTTCCGAGAACAACGGGCCGCCGCTGTCGCCCGGTTCGGCGCACACCGTGGTCTGGATGAGACCGGTGACCGAGCCCTCCGGGTAGTTCACCGTCGCGTTGAGCGCGGTGACCTCGCCGTCGTGCAGACCGCTGGTGCTGCCGCTGCGGAACACCTTCTCACCCACCACCGGGTCCCCGGCCGCCGTGATGCGCACCCCGCGCCCGCCCCCGATGGCCACGACGTTCTCCCCGGGCGTCGCCTGCCCGTTCTCGTACCGGATGAGAGAGAAGTCGCCGTCCCCGGGGAACTCCGAGGTGACGGTCCGGCCCAGTTGCGTCCGGCCCGTGTTGTCGGAGAACCAGAGCGTGCCGCCCGGGCCGCAGTGCCCGGCGGTCAGGATGAACTGGGTCCGCCCGTTGGTCACGTTGAAGCCCGCGGAACAGCGGCCGCTGGTCGAGAAGATCGGCTGGGCGCCGGCCACCCGGGTCGTGAACCGTCCCTGGCTGCGCTCCATCCGGACGAAGTCCCCGATGCCGTGGGCGAGTTTCGTCATACGGGACCAGTCGGACACGGAGACCGTGCGGTCGGCCTGCACCACGACCTGGTTGGTCCGGTAGTCAACGGACCAGGCGGTGCCCGCCACCCTGGGGGCGGAACTCAGCGTCTTCGTGGCCGACTTCAGCTGCTCCATGCTGTGCCGCACCATCTTGGCCCGGGCCCCGGCCGCCGTGACCGCGTCCGCCGCGGCCCTGTCCGTCACCGCGACCACGGGCTTCCCGTCGGAGGCGACCCAGCTGCCCGCCGTCCGGGAGGTGCCGAGCCGGGACACCAGTTGGGAGCCCGTCCGTGAAGCGGTCATGGCGGACGTGCCCGTGCTGAAGGGGGTCTGCGCGCCGGACGGTTCGCTCGCCAGTGCCTGGGTGACCATCAGACCGCCCAGGAGCAGTCCGCCGACGGCCGCGATGCGAGCCCCCCGCCGGACGATCCGTCGTCGTGCATGCCTCATCCATGGCTCCCGAACCCGAACAGCACGGCGTCACCACCGCGGGGCACTCCGGTCGTCGCGCGCCCTCACTCCATACGTGCGCACGCGCCCGGGTGTTCACCGACGCGCCGCGGAAGTCACGCCGTCGGCCGGGCGTCGCCGGGCAGGCGCGAGCGGACGAAAGACCCTAGGAGTGCCGCAGCGAGACACCGCTGCGCTCGTCCCCCCACAGCGAGTCACCGTCGACGTACGGGCGCAGCAGCGCGGTCAGCCCCGGGTCGCCGCGCCCGTTCAGCTCGTCGGAGGCGATCTTTCGGGCGATCCCCGCGAGGAAGTCGGCGAGCTGCACCCGCGCATCGAGCCGGGAGTCGACGAGCCGGAACCCGAAGAGTCCCGTGGCCTCCTTGAGCCAGGCGATGCGCTGCGCGGTGAGCACGTTCTGCTCGTCGTGCACGAGCGCCACCTGGTGCCCGCCCGCTCCCCAGTACGCCGCGGTGCGCACGAGGGCCGGCAACAGGGGGTTGAGCGCCGGAACGAGCGCGGGCCCGTCGGCGATCCGCGCCCGGTACGCCCGCGCCCTCTCCCGAGCCCCGGCCAGCAGCGCGAGGGTCTCGCCCGCGTCGCCCCGCGGACGGGCCCGGAGCAGGTCCTCGACGAGGAGGAAGAAGGAGTCGACGGGAGCCTCCGGCTGCCCGTTGCCCCTGGCCCGCATCAGATCGTTGGACGCCTCCAGAAAGCGCCGCCACGGCTCGTCCCCGAAGCGCTCACGCCCGGTGCGGAAGAGGGCGAGGGCGGGTGCGGGATCGCCGAGCAGCAGGTCCACCACACGGTCGACCACGAAGAACGACTTCTCCACGAGCAGCACATGGGCGTGCCCGTGCAGCGGCCCCGAGGCGCCGAGAAACCATTCCAGCACCGCGCGGTGCTTCTCCCGCAGCAGATGGGCGGCCTTGTACTCCTCCGCCGGCGAGCGGATGCGGTCCCGGATCTCCTGGACGTGCGCGGCAGCCGAGGGGAGAGGCAGATGCACACTGGCGTGCGCGAACACGTCGGTGTTCCCGCTGGTGAGGTTCTCTCCGTCCGATCCCGACTCGTCGCAGGCCACCTCCAGCAGTCGTCCCGCGGTCGGCGCGCGGACCGTACTCTCACGATGCCGGCTCACCGTCTCGCCCCCTGCCCTCGTACCGCATGAGGATCATCCCGCACCCGGCGCACGGCGAACCGTCCCACGCCGCCGGTGAAGTCCAGCCAATCCCCGGCTACTCCGAAGTAACTGTCTACGCGTCAGTAACTCTTGCGTCGCCTGGTGTCCATTATTGGACGTGAGCATGACGAACGAGGCCGGTGCGGAGGCGCCACCGCCGCACGGACGCGATGTGGACGCGAGGGAAGGGACGAGCATGACAAGACGTGGTGCGGTGCGCCGTATCGGCGCGGTGTCGGCGGTCGTGGCGCTGGGCATCGGAGGCACGGTGACCGCCGCGGGAAGCGCCTCCGCGGCTCCCGCGGCAACCACCGTGAGCGTGGCGGCGGCGCAGGCCGCCGGTGTCGACTACGCCACCTGGCAGGCGGATGTGAAGGCGGTCATCGACCAGGCGCTGCCGTACGTCCGGCAGCGCACCGCGACCGCGGCCGGGCAGAAGCTCGCGATCGTCTTCGACATCGACAACACCACCCTCGAGACGTACTTCCACCCCTGGTACCAGCTGCCCACCGCGGCGGTGCAGCCGTCCCTGGAGCTCGCGAAGTACGCCAAGTCCCGAGGAGTGTCCGTCTTCTTCGTCACCGCGCGCCCCGGAATCATCGAGGCCGAGACCAAGTGGAACCTCAAGACGGTGGGCTACCCGGTCGACGGCCTCTCCGTGCGGGATCTGCCGGACCTGTTCGACGAGGTGAGCGCGTACAAGACGAGCAAGCGCGCGGAGATCGAGGCGCAGGGCTACACGATCATCGCCAATGTCGGCAACAACGCCTCCGACCTGGTCGGCGGCCACGCCGAGCGCACGTTCAAGCTGCCCGACTACGACGGCACGTTGTCCTGACGGCACTTTCCGCGGGAGAGGACGCCGGTACGGCCGTACCGGCGTCCTCCTGCGTGCGGCTCCTACACTGCGCTCATGCACGCGCTCCTGGATCAGCTCGGAACGGGCAAGTACCTGTTGGTCACCAGCTACCGCCGGAACGGCACCCCGGTCGCCACCCCGGTCTGGGTGGTGCGGGACGGCGACGCGCTCGGTGTGTGGACCGCCGCGGACTCCTGGAAGGTGAAGCGCATCCGGGCCCGCTCCGACGTCCTCGTCGGCCCCTGCGACGTGCGCGGCAAGCCGACCGGCGAGCAGATCCCCGCCACCGCCGAGATCTGCGACGCGGCCGCCACCGCCCGCTACCGGCAACTGATCGCACGCAAGTACGGCCTCGTCGGCCGCCTCACCCTTCTCGGCAGCCGGCTGCGGCGCGGCGAGAAGGGCACGGTCGGCATCCGGGTGACGCCTGCTCAGGCGTAGAACGACCCCCGCGTGCTCCACGCCGTGTCGCCGAAGACGTTCTGGTCCTCGTAGTGGACGCCGGACAGTTGCTGCTGTCTCCCGCCACGCCAAGCTGTCTCCCTATGTAGACACCGTCTTGGATATAAGACGGGGTGACGGGAGTATGGGCCGCGTCGACATCGAGAGGGGGACCGTGTGGACGTCGGCGCCGTTGTGCTGCTCGCGGGAGCGGGAGTCGCCTCCGGGCTCGCCGGTTCGATCGCCGGTCTGGCCTCGCTGTTCAGTTATCCCGCGCTGCTGGCCGCCGGGCTCCCGCCGGTCGCCGCCAACGTGACCAACACCGTGGCGCTGTTCTCCAACACGGTGGGCACCGCGGTCGCCTCAAGGGAGGAACTCCATGGCCAGCGCCGACGTCTCGTGCGGCTCGCCCTGCTCGCGGCTGCGGGAGGCTCGGCCGGCGCGGCCCTGCTTCTGGGCACCTCGTCCTCGGCGTTCGAGCGTGTCGTGCCGTGGTTGATCGCCCTGGGGTCCGTACTCATCCTGGCCCGCGAGCCGTTGCGCCGGCTGGTGGCGAGACATCCGTCGAGGGGCGGCGGCGTCCGCGCCAAACTGCCGTCGGCGTGCGCGGTGCTCGTGGTGGGGCTGTACGGCGGCTACTTCGGCGCTGCGGCGGGTGTCCTGATGCTGGCCGTGCTGTCGCTGTCCGCGAGTGAGCCCCTGCCCGTCACCAACGCCGTGAAGAACATCGCCACGGGTGCCGCCAACGTCGCCGCGGCCGTCGCCTACGCCTTCCTGGCCCCGGTCGACTGGACGGCCGCGACCGCGCTCGGGCTCGGCTGCCTCGTCGGCAGCCGGATGGGCCCGGTGATCGTACGGCGCCTGCCCGAGACCCCGCTGCGGATCTCCATCGCCCTGGCGGGCCTCGGCCTGGCCTTCTCCCTCTGGCGCCAGGCAGGCGGACGGTGAGTCGGATTCCATCGCCTCATCAGATTCCATCTGCGCCTACCCATTGACCTGCGGCGTCCACAACCCTAGCCTCCATCCTCATGTGTAGACGGCGTCCCTATATGAGGACATCGTTCAGGTAGGCGATCGCGGTTCAAGGGGAACTGACCCATGCCACTTGTTGTCGTAGCGATCAGCGTGCTGATCCTGCTCTTCTTGATGACGAAGCTCAGACTCAACGGCTTCGCCGCCCTGTTGCTGGTGGCCGTGGGCGTCGCCCTCGTCCAGGGCATCCCGCTGGAGAAGATCCCCGACGTCCTCTCCGACGGCATCGGCGGGCAGATCGGCGACACCATGCTCACCATCGGGCTCGGCGCCATGGTCGGACGGGTGATGGGGGACTCCGGCGCCGCCCAGCGGATCGCCGGAAGGCTGCTCGACGTCTGCGGCCCCCGCTGGGTCCAGGTCGCCATGGTGCTGACCGCCATGCTGATCGGCGTCACGATGTTCTACGAGGTCGCGTTCGTCATCATCGTGCCCATCGCGTTCACGCTGGTACGGGTCACGAGGGCCAACCTGCTGTGGGTCGGCCTGCCGATGTCGATCGCCCTGTCCACCATGCACAGCTTCCTGCCGCCGCACCCCGGCCCCACCGCCGTCGCCGCGACCTTCCACGCCTCGGTCGGACTGACCCTGTTCTACGGCCTGTTCATCGCCGTCCCGGTCGGCGCCCTGATCGCCCTGGTGTGGCCACGTCTTCCGTTCGTCCGGAGCATGAACCCGTCCATACCCACCGGCCTGGTCAGCGACCGTGTCTTCACCGAGGAGGAGATGCCCGGCATGGGCTGGTCCCTGTCGGTCGCCCTCCTGCCCGTGGTGCTGATCGCCGGCGCGGCGGTGACCGACCTGGCCACCTCCGCCTCCGGCCCCGTCCTGCACTTCGTCGCCTTCATCGGCTCGGCGCCCATCGCCCTGCTGCTCACCCTGTGCGTCGCGATCTGGGCGTTCGGACCGCGGATCGGCCGCAGTCTGGAGGAGGTCGGCGCCTCGTGCCGGTCGGCCGCCCAGGCGATGGCGATGATCCTGCTGGTGATCGGTGCGGGCGGGGCGTTCAAGCAGGTCCTCGTCGACGGCGGGATCTCCGACTACATCAAGCACGCCACCGACGGCTGGTCCCTGTCGCCGATCATCCTCGCCTGGCTCATCGCGGCCATCCTCCGCGTGGCCCTCGGCTCGGCGACCGTCGCCGTCGTCACCGCGTCGGGCGTGGCCCTCCCACTGCTGGCGGGCAGCGGCGTGCACCCGGAGATGATGGTCCTCGCCGTCTCCTGTGGTTCGATCGCGTTCTCCCATGTGAACGACCCGGGCTTCTGGATGTTCAAGGAGTACTTCAACCTCTCCGTCCTCGACGCGATCAAGGCACGCACCACCTACACGACGGTCCTCGCGATCCTGGGTCTCGGCGGGGTCCTCGCCATGGAGTCGATCCTGGACGCCATCGGCGTGTGACCCGCGTCCCCCTCCCGCCGCACCACCTCCGTACCTGACCGAGGAGTCCTGTCATGGGCCAGCCCACCGTCACCTCCTACTCCGTGTACCCGGTCGCCGGCCGGGACTCCATGGCGCTCAACCTCTCCGGCGCGCACGGCCCCTGGTTCACCCGCAACGTGGTCGTCATCGAGGACTCCGAGGGGCGCACCGGGCTCGGTGAGGTGCCCGGCGGGGAGCGGATCACACGGACCCTGCGCGAGGCGGAGCCGCTCGTCGTCGGCGCACGCGTCGGCGACTACAAGCGGGTCCTGCGCTCCATGGGCGAGCGGTTCGGGGACCGGGACGCGGGCGGACGCGGCGAGCAGACCTTCGACCTCCGCACCACCGTGCACGCGGTCACCGCAGTCGAGTCGGCGCTCCTCGACCTGCTCGGGCAGCATCTCGAGGTGCCTGTCGCGGCTCTGCTGGGCGACGGCAAACAGCGCGACTCCGTCCGCTTCCTCGGCTACCTCTTCTACGTCGGCGACGCCGACCGGACCGACCTGGACTACGTCCGTGAACCCGGCGCGAGGTCCGACTGGTACCGCATCCGCCACGAGGAGGCCCTCACCCCCGAGGCGATCGTCCGGCAGGCCGAGGCCACGCACGAGCTCTACGGCTTCCGCGACTTCAAGCTCAAGGGCGGTGTGCTGCCGGGCCCTGAGGAGGTCGCGGCGGTGCGCGCCCTGAAGGAGCGCTTCCCGGACGCCCGCATCACGCTCGACCCGAACGGCTGCTGGTCGCTGCGCGAAGCCGTCGAACTGTGCCGGCCCCTCGTCGGCACCCTCGCCT
Source organism: Streptomyces cynarae (assembly GCF_025642135.1). Taxonomy (NCBI): domain Bacteria; kingdom Bacillati; phylum Actinomycetota; class Actinomycetes; order Kitasatosporales; family Streptomycetaceae; genus Streptomyces; species Streptomyces cynarae. The sequence goes on from NZ_CP106793.1 coordinate 8,334,268, forward strand.
ACGCCGAGGACCCCTGCGGAGCCGAGGGCGGCTACTCCGGGCGGGAGATCCTCGCCGAGTTCCGCCGGGCCACCGGGCTGCCCACCGCGACCAACATGATCGCCACCGACTGGCGTCAGCTCACCCACGCGCTGGCGCTGCAGTCCGTCTCCATTCCGCTCGCGGACCCGCACTTCTGGACCATGCAGGGGTCGGTCCGTGTCGCCCAGTTGTGCCACGACCTGGGGCTGACCTGGGGCTGCCACTCCAACAACCACTTCGACATCTCCCTGGCCATGATGGCCCACTGCGGAGCCGCCGCCCCCGGTGAGTACAACGCGCTGGACACCCACTGGATCTGGCAGGAGGGACTGGAGCGTCTGACCGTCGAGCCGCCGCGGATCACCGGCGGGGAGGTCGCCGTACCGGACACCCCCGGCCTCGGCGTCCGGCTCGACCGCGACCGGCTCCTCGCCGCCCACGAGCTCTACCTGAGCAAGGCCCTGTCGGACCGCGACGACGCCGCCGGAATGCGGTACCTCATCGAGGACTGGACGTTCGACGCCAAGCGGCCCTGCCTGTACGACAGTAGACCCACATGGCCCGACCGGGTGGACAACGACGGTCCTGCGGACCGGGATCGAGCGGAAGGTGATCGTCACCGTCGATCATGAGGCCCGGCGGGACAGCCGGTCTCCGCCCTCGCGCATCGCGTACCGAGGTGGAGAGATGTCCCGCACGGGCAGACGAGTAAGTGGCCTCCGATCGAAGGGCCGTCGGCTGCCGGGTTTTCTGGCGACCATGCTGACGGCCTGTCTGCTGCCCGGTGCAGCCGGAGCGTTGCCGCTGATTGCGGCCACGGAGGCCCACGCCGACCAGACGACGGTCTCGGTTGACAATCTCCGTACCGGCTGGGACCCGAATGAGCCCGGCCTGGCGCCCTCCCAGGTGTCCAGCTCGGACTTCGGCCAGCAGTTCTCCACCGCCGTGGACGGCCAGGTCTACGCCCAGCCGCTGGTGGTCGGAAAGACGGTCGTGGCTGCCACCGAGAACAACAAGGTCTACGGACTGGACTCGGCCACCGGAAAGATCAACTGGACGGTCAACCTCGGTGCGCCGTGGCCGGCTTCGGCCATCGGCTGCGGTGACCTCCAACCCAATCTCGGCGTGACGTCGACCCCCGTGTACGACGCGGCCACCAAGACCGTCTACCTCACCGCGAAGGTCAATGACGGCCCTGACACCCAGCACCCCAACTGGTACATCCATGCCCTCGACGCGGCCAGCGGCGTCGAACGCGGCGGCTGGCCGGTGAAGGTGCAGGGCGCTCCGGTCAACGACCCCAGCCACCCCTTCAACGCGTTCACCGCAGGCCAGCGCCCCGGCCTGCTCCTGATGGGCGGATCGGTGTACGCGGCGTTCGCCTCGCACTGCGACATCGGCCCCTACGTCGGCTATGTGCTCGGCGTCAACACCTCGACCCGCTCGACCACCTTGTGGGCCACCGAGGACGCCAACGCCAACGGCAAGGCCGGCATCTGGATGAGCGGCGGGGGCCTGGTCTCGGACGGGCCGGGCAGGATCCTCCTCTCCACCGGCAACGGAGTCTCCCCGGCGCCCGGCCCCGGCTCCAAGCCTCCGGGCCAACTCGCCGAGTCGGTGGTCCGACTGGGCGTCAACAGCGACGGCACGATGTCGGCCCAGGACTTCTTCAGTCCGAGCAACGCTCCGCAACTGGACCAGAACGACACCGATCTCGGCTCCGGCGGCCCCGTGGCGCTGCCCGGTTCGCCCTTCGGCACCGGCCAGCATCCTCATCTCCTGGTCCAGATCGGCAAGGACGGCCGGCTCTTCCTCCTCGACCGGGACAACCTCGGCGGCCGTAGCCAGGGGCCGGGCGGCAGCGACGCGGTGCTCGGCAACTTCGGTCCGTACGAGGGCGTCTGGGGACACCCGGGCGTGTACGGGGGCGAGGGCGGCTATGTGTACACGATCGGCAGCCGCGGGCCGTTGCGGGCCTTCGCCTACGGTGTCACTGGCTCGGGCCTGCCCGCCCTGTCCAGCGCGGGTGCGAGCAGCGGCACGTTCGGCTACACCTCGGGCTCGCCGGTGGTGACCTCCACCGGGACGACCGCAGGCTCCGCGCTCGTGTGGGCGGTCTACACGGACGGTTCCAACGGAGCGAACGCCCAGCTGCGCGCGTACGACGCCGTGCCGGTGAACGGAACAATGAAACTGCGCTGGTCCGCCCCGATCGGCACCGCATCGAAGTTCTCCGTGCCCGCCACCGACGGCGGACGCGTCTACGTCGGCACCCGCGACGGCCACGTGCTCGCCTTCGGCCGTCCGTCCAGCGCCGCGCTGACGGGCAACCCGGTGGACTTCGGAAAGGTGCCCGTGGGCAGCACCGCCAAGGCCACGGCGACCGTCACCGCGACCCGCGACGTGACCATCACCGCGGTGTCCACGCCCTCGGGCAGCAGGTTCTCCGCCGCGCCCACCGGTCTGCCGCGCACGCTGCACGCGGGCGACACCTACTCGGTCCCGGTCACGTTCTCACCGACGTCGACCGGAGCGGACAGTTCGGTCCTGAACTTCACCACCAATCTGGGCACGATCGGCATCGGCCTGACCGGATACGGCACCCAATCAGGCCTCACGCCCACCCCGGCCACACTCAACTTCGACACCGTAGCCACCGGAACGTCCAAGACCCTGGGGGTGACCTTCACCAACACCGGGACCCAGCCCGAGACGATCACGGGCACGAGCCCGCCGAACGCCCCCTTCAGTGCCACCGGCCTGCCCGCGAACGGCACCGTCGTCCAGCCTCAGCAGTCGGTCACCGTCCAGGTGAAGTACGCACCGACCGCCGCCGGTGACAACACCGGGACGCTGTCGGTCACCGGGCAGAACGGCACCGCGAAGGTCACCCTCACCGGTACGGCGGTGGTCGGCCAGGCACGGCTGACGGTGACGCCCACCTCCACCGATTTCGGCCAGGTCCCCGTCGGACAGTCCGTCACCAGGACCTTCGACATCAAGAACACCGGTAACGTCCCGCTGACCATCACCAAGGCGGCACCGCCCGCAGCTCCGTTCCACGTCAGCAACCCGGTGAGCGAAGGCCAGGTCATCGGCCCGGAGGACGTGGTGCACCAGGCCGTCACCTTCTCCCCGACGTCCATCGGCTCGGTCACCGGCACCTACCAGCTCACCTCGGACGACGGCCGGGGCCCGCAGAACGAGACGCTCACCGGTAGCGGAACCCCGGCCGGCAACGGGATCAACGTTCCGGCGCCCGGAGCCGGCGGCTGGAAGCTCAACGGATCCGCGCAGTTGTCCGGCGGCGACCTCCAGCTCACACAGGCAACCGGCGAGCAGGCGGGCTCGGCGGTCTTCCCCGTCCCCGTGGTGACCGACGGCCTCAAGGCGACGTTCACCACTGTCATCGGCGGCGGCAGCGGCGCCGACGGCCTGACCTTCAGTCTGCTGGACCCGGCCAGGACCACCCCGAGCGCACTCGGCGCCAAGGGCGGGGGCCTGGGCTGGTCGGGACAACCCGGCGTGGCGGTCACCTTCGACACGTACAGCAACTCGGGCGACCCGTCGTCGAACTTCGTCGGCATCGCCACCGCGGGAACCGGTGACAAACTCACCTACGCGGCGACCACCACCGCCGTCCCCAACCTGCGCTCCGGCACCCACGCCGTCTCCGTGTCCGTCACCGGGACCACCCTCACGGTCACCATGGACGGCACCACGCTGCTGAAGACCGCGGTGCCCTCGCTCAGCCCCACGGCCCTGCTGGCCTTCACCGGCGGCACCGGCGGGCAGACCGACATCCACACGGTGAGGAACGTGGGCATCACCGCCGCCGCGTACGCGGTGCCGCCGCCCGGGCCCAACGGCTGGTCGTTCAACGGCTCGGCCCAGCTGTCCGGCACCGACCTGGTCCTCACCAAGGCCGTCTCGAACGCCAAGGGATCCGCCCTCCAGGCCACCCCCGTACCGGCGGCGCGACTGCGGGCCCACTTCACCGCCTCGATCGGCGGCGGCAGCGGCGCCGACGGCTTGGCCTTCCTCCTGCTCGACCCCGCCAAGACGACCCCCACGTCCCTCGGCGCGGACGGCGGCGGCCTCGGTTACGCGGGACTGCCGGGTGTCGCCGTAACCCTGGACACCTATGCCAACGCAGGCGACCCCTCGTCCAACTTCGTCGGAGTGGCCACCGGCGGCAACGGCGACCGACTGCAGTACGCAGCCACCTCGACCGCCATCCCCTCCCTGCGGAGCGGCACCCACACGGTCGACGTGACCGTGACGACCGCCGGGCATCTGCTCGTCAGCCTGGACGGCAAGCAGATCATCGACACCCCGGTGACCCTGCCGCAGAACGTGCGGGTCGGGTTCAGCGGAGCCACCGGTGGAGCGACGGACAATCACACGGTCCTCGGCGGCGTCAAGATCGCCTACTGAGGTATCGGCGGGCTAGGAGATCACCATGCGCAGACGCATCACCCCCCTTCTGGTGGCGCTCGCCGCCGCGTGTTGCACCGCCGCGGCCCCAGCCCCACAGCAGCACACCGCAGCACCGGCGCCGCCGCCGCTGACCGTCATGGTCGGCGACACCGACACACTGGGACGCATCCTCACGGACTCGGAGGGACGCACGCTCTACCGCTACGACCTCGAGCACGACGGCACCGTCGTCTGTGTCGCGTCCTGTACGGCCACCCGCAAGCCGCTGCTCACCCGGCTCGGCACCGAACTGCGACTGCCGCCCGGCATCGCGGGAACGCTCGGCACGGTCTCCCGCCCCGACGGCGGCGACCAGGTCACGTACAACGGCTCACCCCTCTACCTCTTCACCGGGGACGCGAAGCCGTCCGACACCAACGGGGTGACTCTCGACTGGCATGTGCTCCAGCCCCGCGACGCCCCGACCGCCCGGGCCGCCCAGACGGCTGGGGCGGCCCGCGCCGGCTCGAGGGCCGGAGGAGACCCCGGGAAGGCGTCACCGCGTTCCCGGTCTGTCAGGGCCAGGCCGCCGTCTCCACCCGCTTCCGTGCCGAGAGCTTGAGCTGGATGCTGGAGAGGTGGGCCTTGACGGGGGGGGGAAGAGAGGCACATCTCCGCGTTGGTGCGGTCGAGGGCGACCAGGCGGACGACGTCCAGTTCTCGGTAGCCGGCCGGGCCTCCATGGCGCTCAACCTCTCCGGCGCGTACGGCCCTTACTTCACCCGCAACGCGGTCGTCGTCGAGGACTCCCAGGGGCGCACCGGGCTTGGTGAGGTGCCCGGCGCTGAGCGGATCACACGGAGCCTGCGCGAGGCCGAGCCGCTCGTGGTCGGTGCCCGCGTCGGCGACTACAAGCGCGTGCTGGGCGCCATCACCATCAACGTGATCGGGATGGAGACCTGGACACCCACTGGATCTGGCGGGAGGGACTGGAGCGTCTGACCGTCGAGCCGCCGCGGATCACCGGCGGGGAGGTCGCCGTACCGGACACCCCCGGCCTCGGCGTCCGGCTCGACCGCGACCGGCTCCTCGCCGCCCACGAGCTCTACCTGAGCAAGGCCCTGTCGGACCGCGACGACGCCGCCGGAATGCGGTACCTCATCGAGGACTGGACGTTCGACGCCAAGCGGCCCTGCACGGTGCGCGACTGATGCTGCCGAGCGCCGGCCATGCGCATACGGCACTTGCCTAATAGATTTAGGAAAGTGCATAATCCCTTCAGGTTCACGTACGAAGGGGCAGGCGATGGCGCGCGCAGGGCTGACCACCGAACGCCTGGTCCGGGCAGGGGCGGAACTGGCCGACGAGGTCGGCTTCGACCAGGTCACCGTTTCCGCGCTCGCCAGGCGGTTCGATGTCAAGGTCGCAAGCCTGTACTCGCACCTGAAGAGCTCCCACGACCTCAAGACCCGGATCGCCCTGCTGGCCCTTGAGGAACTCGCCGACCGGGCCGCCGAGGCGCTGGCCGGGCGGGCCGGCAGGGACGCCCTGACGGCCTTCGCGAACGTCTACCGCGACTACGCCCGCGAGCACCCGGGCCGCTACGCGGCGGCGCGGTTCCGGCTCGACCCGGAGACGGCGGCCGCCAGCGCCGGGGGCAGGCACGCGCAGATGACGCGTGCGATCCTGCGCGGCTACGACCTGACGGAACCGGACCAGACGCACGCGGTCCGGCTGCTGGGCAGCGTCTTCCACGGCTACGTCAGCCTGGAGGCGGCCGGAGGCTTCAGTCACAGTGCTCCCGACTCGCAGGAGTCCTGGACATGGATCCTGGACCGCCTCGATGCCCTGCTGCGCAACTGGCCCGCGAACGCGGGCACTTGAACATCTTGATCAACAGGTTGAAGCGATGAGCACCCACTGGATCACCACACCCGTCACCGCGGACCTCCTGCGCGGCGCCCTCGACCTGGAGCGCACCGCGCACGGCGTCCTGCCGCACCGGCTGCCCGCCCGGGCCCGCGCCCAGTGCGCCGACCCGCAACTCGCCCTGGCCGAGTCCCAGCCCTCCGGTGTCCGGCTGGCCTTCCGCACCCGGGCCACCGCCGTGGAACTGGACGCGCTGCCGACCAAGCGCGTCTACGCGGGCGCCCCGCCCCGCCCGGACGGCGTCTACGACCTGCTCGTCGACGGCCACCTGGCGGGCCGGGCCAGTGTGCCGGGCGGCCACACCCTCACGATCGACATGGCCACCGGAGCCGCCGAACACCGGCCCGGACAGGCCGGCACCCTCCGCTTCACCGACCTGCCCGACCGGCTCAAGGAGGTGGAGATCTGGCTCCCGCACAACGAGACCACCGAGCTCGTCGCCCTGCGCACCGACGCGCCTGTGGAGCCCGTACCGGACCGGGGCCGCAAGGTGTGGCTGCACCACGGCAGTTCGATCAGTCACGGCTCCGACGCCGCGAGCCCCACCACCACCTGGCCCGCGCTCGCCGCCGCCCTCGCCGGCGTGGAACTGATCAACCTGGGTCTGGGCGGCAGCGCCCTGCTCGACCCGTTCACCGCCCGCACCCTGCGCGACACCCCCGCCGACCTGATCAGCATCAAGATCGGCATCAATGTTGTCAACACCGATCTGATGCGTCTGCGTGCCTTCACCTCCGCCGTGCACGGCTTCCTCGACACCATCCGCGAAGGCCACCCCACCACACCGCTGCTGGTCGTCTCGCCCCTGCTGTGCCCCATCCACGAGGACACCCCCGGCCCCAGCGTCCCGGACTTCACCGCCCTCGCCGCAGGGCGACTGAGCTTCCGGGCCGCCGGGGATCCGGCGGAGGTGGCGCAGGGCAAGCTGACCCTCGCCGTCATCCGTGACGAGCTGGCCCGGATCGTACGGCAGCGGGCGGCCGACGACCCGCACCTGCACCATCTCGACGGCCGCGACCTCTACGGCGAGGCGGACGCCGCCGAACTGCCACTGCCCGACGAACTCCACCCGGACGCCGCCACACACCGCCGCATCGGCGAACGCTTCGCCAAGCTGGCCTTCACGGCCGACGGCCCCTTCAGGCCCTAATAACCGACGGAGAACGTGGCGTCGGCCCGGTCGGCGGCCGTCGAGATCGGGTCGATGCGCAGCACGTAGTCGGAGTGCCGGATGTAGCGGGTCGGGTAGTTGTACGAGCGGAAGGACGTCCACGAGGAGTCGGCGAGCCCCGCGGTGGAGTAGAAAGTGGCGTCCTGTGCGAACGTCGACGTGCCGTCGTTCACGTCCAGCCGCAGCTGGTAGTCGTAGTGCCGCAGATATCGGGTCGGGTAGTTGACCGATTGGAAGGACACTCCCGAACTGTCCGCGAGACCGGGCACGAGCTTCCACTGCGCGTCCGTGTACGGGTCGAAGGGGTACTCGTCGATACGGCCGACGTAGTCGGAGTGCCGGACGTAACGCGCCGGGTAGTTGTACGACTTCAGCCGGCGCCAGGCCGGAGCGCCCCACTTGGCCACGAGGTTCGTGTACTCGGTCGTGGTGATCGGCTGGATCGTGCCGTGCTTGGAGTTGACCGGCTGGGTGTAGTCGCGCTGGTTCAGGGCCGTCCAGGTGCCGGAGGCCAGGTCGGTGCTCTGCCAGGCGTAGAAGACGCCGTTGGGCGTGTAGGTGTCGCCCCACAGGTACCAGGCGCTGGACGTCTGCGACTTCACCAGGATCGGTGCCTCGGTGCCGCCGTGCGCGACCGGGGTGCTGAAGGCGGTGAAGCTGCCGGGATCCAGCGATGGGGACCGCGCGCCCACCAGAGCCTGCTTGGAACTGTCCTTGAAGTAGAGGTAGTTCACGCCGCCGACCCCTACCGCCATGTCACCGTCGATGACGTCGTAGCCCGGGTCGAAGAAGACCTGCGGGGACGACACCGTCAGGAAGTCGGCGGTGTAGTTGACCATGATCACGTTGTGGCCGCTGCCGTTGACGGCGGAGTAGATGATCGCGTACCGGCCGCGCCCCGCGTCCCAGAACGCCTCGGGCGCCCAGCTGTGGGTGTTCATGTCGTGCAGCTTCAGCCTGCGGTAGCCGGTGAAGGTGCGCAGGTCGGCGGAGTCCCAGACGTGGATGTACTGGCTGACGTAGCTCCAGTCGGTGCCCTTGAGGTCGGTGGCGAGGACGACGAAGGTGCCGTCCTGTTTGCGCAGGATGAACGGGTCGCGCAGGCCGCCGGCGCCCGCGGTGGGCGTGACCACGGGGTCGTTCTGATTGAGCGGCATCCAGTGGCGGGAGTCCGTGCTGACCGCCAGGTGCAGGCCGTAGTCGGTGCCGGTGCCGTTCGGCGACTCGGTGAAGTAGCCCATCACATGGGCCGAGTCCGCGGCGCGCGCGGTCCGGGCGCCGGTGGTCAGGTCGGCGGACAGGGCCAGTGGCACGGTCGCGGCCATACCGAGGATCAGCCGGCGTGACGGCCGTGAACCGGGGCGGGGGTGGACGCTCATGCGCTCTCCAAAGCGTTGCGGGCGACGGGATTTCGAACGCGGTTCGGTGAATTGGTCAGAAGGTAGAGGCGAGGTGAGCGAGCGTCAATGGTGAAGGCGGTGCTTGCCGATTCCTGTGCGGCAATGGCCCCTCAGGGCATCGTGCCTCCCCGGACGTCGGGTGAACCCCGTCGCCGCGGTGACTGTGGAGTCCCGGTGAACCGGTCGGCATGCCCGCACGTATCTCTTCCCGGGGACGGCGGGAGACCGCGGGCACGGAAGGAGAGCAGTGTGTCGACACCGACCGGGCAGGGTCAGCGGCTGCGGCGCCGGGTGCTGGAACCCACCTACGTCGTGCGCCGCCGCCGCACCGAGGCCCTGGCCGAACTGGTCAAAGAGCTGCAAGAAGGGGAGAGACGCCCGCCGCAACCCGTCTACGAGCCGATCGTCGTCCACGTGGCGCCGGCGACCGCCGAGGACGCGACGGAGGAACTGCCTCCCGTACCGTCCACCCGGGACCGGCGCGAGCGGCCCGTCGACGACGGACTCACCCTGCGCCGCGCGGCGATCACGGTCGGGGTGACCGCGGCCGCCCTCATCGGCTTCGGCGCCGCCCTCCTCCTGCCCGGCCCGCAGGGCGACGGCACCGAGCAGCACGCCGCGGCTCCGCCGCCCCGGTCACCCGCCACCAGCGCCCCCGTCCAGCGGACCGGCACCGACCCCGACGGCCCCGGGACACTGCGCGAGGGCGACAGCGGCCCGCAGGTGACGGAGCTGCAACAACGCCTGCTGCGCATCCCCGACGTCTACGAGCACGGGTCCACCGACGGCCGCTACGACGCCACGCTTGCCGCCGCCGTGGCCCGCTTCCAGCTCTGGTACGGCATCCGCGGCGACGAGACCGGCGTCTACGGCAACGACACCCGCCGCGACCTCGAGTCCCGCACCACGCTCTAGCGAGGTGCGGCAGCGGGCACGGGTCCGCGTACGGCGGCCGCTCACCCTCGATCCGTACGCTCCCGTGCCCGCCCAGCGGTACGGGCGTGTCGCGCATTCCCCTGGCGCGACACGCCCGTCACCGTTCAGTGACCGGCCACCGGCTACCGCTTCAGCAGCCGTACAGCCAGCCCGTCCGCCGCGTACACGGGGACCGCCCGGTAGGCGTCCGACGCCACGGTGACGCGCCCGAACTGCCCGCGCAGCGACCCTGTCGCGATCACCGGGACGGTGGCGCCCGCCGCCGGAGGCCGGTCCTCGTCCAGGCGCAGCGTCAGCACGCTGTCGCGGTCGAGCACCACGCGCCGCTCGACCGTCAGCGCCGCCTTGTGTCCCGCCCGCAGCGTGACGTCCAGGGCCGCACCGGCCGCCTGCGTGTAGGAGCCGCGTACCCGTGCGGCGCCGGCCACCTCCAGCGTTCCGCCCGTCACCCGCACATCACCGTGACCCAGCGCGCTCCGCGAGGCGGCGACCAGGGTGCCGTCCTCGACCACGGTGCCGCCCGTGTACCGGTTGTCCCCGGTCAGGGCCAGGGTCCCGGTGCCGCGCTTGGTCAGGCCGCCCTGTCCGTCGATGTCGTTGCGCCAGCTGTCGTGCGCGCCGAACCCGCCGTCGGCCGCGTTCATCGTCACACGCACGTCCGTGTCGAAGGAGCCGTAACCGTCCGCCGCCGCGAACAGGTCGAGCCGCCCCCACTGCTCGAAGCCGTCCAGCAGCACATAGCCGGAGGGCAGCGCGGTCGTCCGCAGCACCTCGCGCCGCTGCGCCGCGTCCAGGTACGGCAGCCGCGTCTCCAGCAGCACCTCGGCGCCCTTGGGCACGGTCAGGTCGCTGTGGCGTCCGTGGCGGGTCAGCACATAGGTCAACCGGGGCCCGACCACACGGACGTTGGTGCCCCGGTCGGCGTACGGGTCGCTGTCCGTGCCCGCCGAGTGCGCGTAGGCGTAGAGCGTGTCGGCCGTCGCGCCGGTCTTCTCCTGGAAGTAGGCGAGGGCCTGGGCGCGTGCCGCGGCCTTGAGGCCGGCGTTGGCGGGGTCGGCGAGCGTGGCGGCGGCCAGGGCGGTGGCCATGATGCGCCCGCCGATCACGTCGACGGTGGAGTGCATGCCTGCCACGATCCGGGTGTGGCTCAGTTCCAGGGCGCGGGTCACCAGCTCCTGGAAGCGCTCCGGGACCGCGTACGCGTAGGCCAGCCCCGCCAGGTGGAAGGCGTTGGTGTGGCCGCTCGGGAACCCGCCGTCGTCGGTCGGGGACGTGCTGCGCTGGCGCAGCAGCTGAGGGGCGACGACGACGTCGGACTCGTAGACCGGGTAGCCGAGCGCGTCGGTCCTCCCGGTGTCGACGACCTCACTGTCCTCGTTCATGCGCCATGGACGCGGGTACTGGTAGGCGTACTTGGCCGGGTTGCCGGACGCGTAGGGGCCGCGCAGGGTGTCGACCAGCTCGGCCACCTTGCCGAGCGCGGAGTCGTGGGAGCCGGCGCCGAGCGCGGAGCCTGCAGGGGCGTCGGCGGGCACGGCGTCGTCGATCTTGGTCGGCGGCGTGCCGTCCGGCGCGCTCGTGATCGACGTGACCGCCTTGGCGCCCGCCTTGTAGAGGTCGGCCAGCGGGCCCAGGCCGGCGATCATCGCGTAGCTCTGGTGCTGCCGGTCGAAGAGGAACGCCTCCTTCGCCTGCGCGTCGGTGCGAGCGGAGGTGATCCGGGCGCAGTAGCGCATGTTGGCCCGCAGCACCTCGGGCATCAGGGGAGTGCCGGTGTTCCAGGCGCCGCCCGTCTTCCACACCGTGCTCATGCCGCCGAGAACGCGGACGACCGCGTTGGTCTCGGGGGTGAGGTTGGCGAGCACGTTCGTCCTGTAGTCGTCGACGAACGCGGCGGGGCTCGTGGCGGCCTTGGCGTCCGCCGCGGCGAGCCAGCCGGCGAAGGTGGGCGCGGCCAGGATCCCCGCCGAGGCACCCAGCGAGGTCTTGAGGAAGCCTCGGCGGTTGACGGACGAGGTGGTGTGGTGCCCGGCGGGTGACGGCATGCGTGAGCCTCTCTTCAGTTCTTCGGCCGTGCGGCCGGGGTGGGAAGTGGCGTGCGATCGCGTGCGACTCGTGACGGCTCGTGAAGGCACCCGAGTCAACCGATGCGTACGAGCGAAGATCTACGGCCGAGTCGTGTCCCGTCGGCGAGAGTTCGCCGACCGGGACGTGTCCTGTACGTGAACGAGATCGATCCGTCAGCCAGAGCCGGCACGGCTGCCGGCCATGCTGTCGTAGAAGGGCGCACCGGGAGAGACGTCCGAGGGTTTCACCGGGCGGTCGGTCGCGGCGGACGCGTAGATACCGGCCACCAGTGCGAGAGTTCGCCGGGACTCTTCGAGCGGCACGGGCGGTGGGGTGCCGTCGCGCAGGGAGGACAGCACCTTCGCGAACTGGGCCCAATGCCCGCTACGGGAGTTCTGCGCGGCCGCCACGTCCCCGGCGCCGGACAGGCCGGCCTGCCACGCGGCGAGCACGTCGTCACGCCCGGGCGCCGGCGTCACACGCCAGTCCTCGTCCCGGTACCCGTACAGGTGCGTCACCTCCACGGTGGCGTGCTCGAAGTCGTAACGCAGGTACGACTCCTGCCGCGGCGAGAGCGCGCTGTTCACCACGGAGGCCACGGCGCCGTTGGCGAACGTCACATGCGCCAGCGAGACGTCCTCGGTCTCCGTACGGCGCGCCTGCGTCCTGGTGACGGCCCGCACCTCGGTCCAGTCGCCGAGCAGGTCCAGCATCATGTCCATCTGGTGGATGCCGAGCCCCATCGTGGGTCCGCCGCCCTCGGTGTCCCACCGGCCGCGCCAGGGCACGTCGAAGTACGCCTGGTCGCGAAACCAGGTGGTGTGGCAGACCGCCAGCAGCGGGCGGCCCAGCAGTCCCGAGTCCACCAAGGCCTTGAGCCGGGCCTGGCCCCGGCCGAAACGGTGCTGGAACACGGTCGCGAACCACGGGGGTTCGCCCACGGCGGCGGCGATCTCGTCCAGTTCCCGCAACGACAGCGCGGGTGGCTTCTCCACGAGCACGCTGGCCCCGGAGCGCAGGCAGGCCAGTGCCTGGTCGCGGTGGAGTCCGGGGGGTGTGCACAGATACACCAGGTCGGGGCGGGACCGGGCGAGCAACTCGTCGATGTCGTCGTAGCCGGCCGGTGCCCCGTGCTTGGCCAGGAAGGCGTCCAGCCGGGTCCGGTCGGTGTCCGCCGCAGCCACGATCTTCGCGGCGACCGGACCGGAGGACGTGAGCGCGGCCGCGTGGTCCATGGCGACGTCGCCGGTACCTACCACCGCAATTCGTATCATTTCGTCCATCACTCACGCTCCATCCTGGTTCGGCTGGTGGTAGGAAGTAGGGCTGTCCCGCTGCCGTCGGCGCGCCCGCCCGGTGACGTCCGGGCGCCCCAGGCCGGCGGCATCATGCGAGGTACGTCGCGGAACGGGCGTGTTCGATCGTCAGCGCGCTCACGCCGGTGATCGCCGCGTCGAAGCCGAGCTCGCTCACCGCTATCCGCGGCACCCAGGGGATCCGGCCGACGAGGCGCTTGGTCAGCTGCTCCGCGGACTCCTCGCTGTACTGTGCGAACGCGCCGGCGAGCACGATGACCTGGGGCGAGAGCACGACCGAGGTGGCGACGAGGGCGAGGGCGATCGAGTCGAAGAACTCGTCGCGGGCCCGCGCGGCCCCGCCGTCGCCATCCCGGCAGCAGGCCATCATCGCGCGGAACGCGGGACCGATGCGCTTGCCGTGCAGGCCCTCGCGGGCGGCGAACGGAAGGACCTGCGCCGCCAGGGTCGACTCGACGTCGCCCTGTTCCGTGAAGTAGCGGGCGAACGATGCGCTGGAGGTCAGCAGGAAGCCGATCTCACCCGCGGCCGACCGGTGCCCGCGGTAGAGATGCCCCTCGTTGATTATCCCGGCGCTCAGTCTGGCGCCCAGCACGAGCGCGACGGCACTCTGCGCGTTCGCGAGGGCTCCGCCGGTCCACTCGCCGTAGGCCGTCGCATTGGCGTCGTTCTCGATGTGGATCGGCAGACCGCACCGCGCCGAGACGATGTCGGCGAGCGGCACCTCCTGCCAGTCGAGTTCGACCGCTTTCGACACCACTCCTGAGTGCACGATGCCGGGAACCGTGATGCCGACGGCGACGATCGGCGATGTCACCCCCGTCTCCGGGGAGGTCAGCCGGTCGACGAGGTGCAGCAGCCCGTTGATGCGGGCGGCGCCTGCGTCCCGGCCGTCGAGATCGAAGGTGTGGCTCTCCTCGTACAGCGTGGTTCCGCCCAGGTTGACCACGCGTCCCCGTGCCGTGTACTCGGTGACGTCGACAGCGACGATCGCGCGGGCCGACGACGCGAATCGCAGCAGCGTCGAGGGCCGGCCGACCGAGGAGCGCACCTGTCCCGCGAGTTCGACCGAGCCTTCCTCTATGAGCGCCGAGCACAGGCGTTCGATGGTGGCCGAGCCGAGCCCGGTGCGCTCCTGGATGTCACGTCGAGACAGTGGTCCGTGCTCGCGGAGTACGTCTAGGATCGCGGTCCGGTTGATCTCGGTGACGTGCCGAGTTGTCGCGGTGCGCGGCGCCCGTCGTTTCACAACCCTCCCCAATAGCCATCGGACTGAGGATAAGTCTCGTCCGATCGTTGCCTGGCTGACCTGGAGAGTACCAGCCCTCTGCTGTGTGCCAAGGGCCTCAGGGGCGCAAACAAGGGCTTCAGGTGCGCAAAAGAGATGTCGCGAACCCTTGTGGGTATTCAATCACAGTGATAGGAAACGGGGACCTGCTACTAGCGGCCGGCGCCGTGCTCCGTCCGCTACGACGGAAAGGGATCCAAGATGACCAGTGTGGGTGTGCGGCGCTCCCGCAGACTCGGCCGCGGCGGCATACGCCGCGTGATTCCCCTCGCTGCCGTGGCCACGGCCGGTGCCCTACTGCTCTCCGCCTGCGGGTCCGGGTCCGGCTCGGGCGGGAACTCCAAGTCGCTGACGTTCTGGATCTCCACGGTTCCGGGGCAGGACGCGGGTTGGAAGAAGCTGGTGGCGCAGTACAAGAAGGAAGCCGGCGTCGACGTCAAGCTCGTCAACATCCCCTACGACGGCTACACGACGAAGCTGCACAACGCCGCGCAGGCGAACTCCCTGCCCGACGTGGCGGCCGTGCCGGCGCTGGACCCGATCTGGTCGAGCAAGCTGATCGACCTCAAGTCCATTGCCGACAACAAGAGCTACAACATCAACGCCAACTTCCTCGCAACGGACTCGTCCGGAAAGGTGCTGTCCATCCCTTCGGACATCACCGCGTCCGGCCTGTACATCAACAAGACGCTGTTCAAGAAGGCCGGCGTCTCCTTCCCGACCTCGCCCCAGAAGACCTGGACCTGGACCGACTTCATCGCCGCGGCGAACAAGGTCCGCGAGAAGACCGGCGCCAAGTACTCCCTGACCTTCGACCAGTCGCCGTCCCGGCTCCGCGCCATGGTGTACGAGATGGGCGGCAAGTACGTCCACGCGGACTCCTCCGGCAAGTTCTCGGTGGACGACGCGACCAAGAAGGCCGTGAACACCTTCGTCGGATGGAACGACAACAAGACCATGCCGAAGTCGGTGTGGACCAGCGGCGCCGACCCGTCCGCCATGTTCCAGAGCGGTGACGTGGTCGCCTACTGGTCCGGCGTGTGGCAGGTCGCCGCCTTCGCCGACAGCATCAAGAAGTTCGACTGGGCCAGCGTCCCGACTCCCGCCCAGCCGGTGCAGGCCAGCGACGTCAACAGCGGCGGCATGATGGTCGGCTTCAACAACAACGGTGCCGCGGCCACCGCCGCGCAGAAGTTCCTGTCCTGGGTCTACGAGCCGGACCACTACCGTGAGCTGTGCGAGGCCTCCGGGTTCCTGCCGGTCGAGAACGGCCTGAACCCGAAGTACCCCTTCACCTCCGAGGCGGCGCAGGCGGCGTTCAAGCTGTACAACGAGGAGATCCCGCTCTACGCCCCGATCTCCGGCTACTTCAACAACGCGCAGACGCAGTGGGTGCTGAAGGGCAAGAGCCTCACCGAGGACCCGACCAAGACGGAGCTCGGCAAGGCGATCAACGGCCAGCAGTCGTCCGACAAGGCCCTGGAGAACATCGTGGCCGGCTACAACCAGCAGGTCGGCGGCGGATCGTAGGCCGCGGGGCCGGGCGGCGGAGTCGAGACACCGCCGCCCGGCCCTGACGCCCGTGTGATGCCGGGCTCATGCGTGAGCCCACAGCAATCCATTCCACCAGCACGGAGTCAGGAAGATGACCATAAGCGCCTCGGACGTGTCCGCGAGCCCGCCCAGGAGACGCAGTAAGTACACCCTTGCGCCGCTCGTCCTCATCGCGGCCAACGTCGTGCTCTTCGCGTTGTTCTTCGTCTGGCCGGCGGTGATCGGTCTCGTCTACTCCTTCACGAACTACACGGGCGTGGGGGTGTTCCAGTGGGTCGGACTGGACAACTACCGCAACCTGTTCGGGGACTCCACGTTCTACGACGCGCTGAGCCGGACGCTGCTGTACACCGTCCTCTTCGTCCCGCTGAACTTCGCGCTCTCGCTGCTCGCCGCCAACCTGGTGGTGAGCAAGCACGCCAAGGGCGCGTCGGTCGCCCGCGTCATCTTCTTCATCCCGTGGCTGCTGTCGCCCATCGTCGTGGGCGTCCTGTGGCGGTGGCTGTTCGGTGAGAACTTCGGACTGGTCAACTACGTCATCGAGAAGCTCGGCGGAGGAGCCGTTCCGTGGCAGTCGAACGCGGACCTGTCGCTGCTGGTGGTGGTGATGGCGGCATCCTGGATGTGGACGGGTTTCACGATGCTGCTGTTCATCGCAGCGATCAAGAACGTACCGGTGTCGTACTACGAGGCGGCCTCGCTCGACGGCGCCGGCCCGTGGCGCCAGTTCATCAGCATCACACTGCCGAGCATCGCGCCCACCTCGTTCATCGTCATCCTGCTCAACACGATCAACGCGATGAAGGAATACCCGGTGTTCGTCGCCCTCAACAACGGCGGACCCGGATCGTCGAACAACCTGCTCGTCCAGTACATCTATGAGACCGGCTTCAAACGGGGCCAGATCGGCTACGCGAGCGCCGCGTCATTCGTGCTCATGCTCATCCTGATGGCCGTCGCGATCATCCAGCTGATCGTCAACCGGCGGGTGGAGAACCGATGACAACCACAGACATGCCACGCCCGCTCGACGCCGACGCCAAACAGGCCGTTTCCAGGAAGCGCCCCCAGAACGCGGCCGGCGGTGGGTTCCGGCGGGCGGTGCCCGCGACGACACTGCTGTGGATCCTGGCGTGCCTGTACGGGCTGCCGGTGCTGTGGTTCATCCTCAGCTCCCTCAAGCCGGCCAGCGACCTGTTCTCCTATCCGCTGACGCTGGTCCCGCACCACCCCACCCTGTCGGGTTACCTGACGGCGTGGCGCAGTGCCAACTTCTCCCAGTACTTCATCAACACGGCCATCGTGTGCGTGATCACCACGATCCTCACGGTGGGTGTCAGCTGCTGCACCGGGTACGCGCTGGCCAAGTACGACAACAAATGGCTCAAGGTCTTCTTCGTCTGCATCCTGGCCACCACGATGCTGCCGTCCGAGGTCATGCTCGCCCCGGAGTTCCTGGTGGTCCGCAACCTCGGCCTCTACAACTCGTTCGCCGGCATCATCCTCCCGGCCGTGCTCACCGCGACCGGATGCTTCATGTTCCGCCAGTTCTTCCTGACGGTGCCCGACGAACTCGTGGAAGCCGCACGCATCGACGGCGCTCGCGAACTGGCGATCTTCGCGCGGATCATGGTGCCGCTCTCGCGGCCCATCATGCTGACCCTCGCCATCCTGTCCTTCCAGTGGCGGTGGAACGACTACATCTGGCCGCTGCTGATGCTCAACGACCCCAACAAGTTCACCGTGCAGATCGGCATCCAGAGCATCGTCGGCGCGCAGAACATCAACTGGTCGGTCCTGCTCGGCGCATCGGTCATCTCCATGATCCCTCTGATCGCCATCTTCCTGGTCTTCCAGCGCTACGTCATGAGCGCCGACATCAATGCCGGACTGAAGGACTGACCGTGCAGATGACACTCGACCGCGAGTTCGTCCGCGAGGTGGCCCGCGCCGCCGACCGGCTGGCCGTCCCGCTGGCGGCCCGCCCGGACGAAGAACCTGCCGGAGTCTCCCACCGCGGTCTGGCGCACCGGGTGAAGACACTGCTCGCGGCGTACCGTTCACCGGACTCCACGCTGCACGGCAGCGGGCGGGCCATCGCCGCCATGATGACCCACCTCGCCGCTCTCCGGGCCCTGCAGACTTCCTCCGGCCTCTTCGCCGGCGGAGACAACGTGCAGTCACCGCCGGACTCCGCATTCACCATCAACGACGTGTGCGACGCGCACATCCTTGCCACGGGCGCGGGCTCGGAACTGCGCGAGGTCGCCGCCGCTCTCGCCGAGATCGCCGGCGCGGCTTCCGAGAGCCTCCGGACAGGCGGGGTACACACCCCGAACCACCGATGGGAACTATGCGCGGCACTGGCCCGGCTGCACCGGTCGTTCCCCGACGGCCGGCTGCTCGACCGAATCGACGCATGGCTCGCCGAGGGCGTCGACATCGATGCGGAGGGCCTGTACTCAGAACGGAGCGCCAACTACGCCGCCCACGTGTCCAACCCGTCGTTGCTGCTGTTGGCCGACGTCCTCGGCCGCAACGACCTGCTGGATGCCGTCGAGCGCAACCTCACAGCGACCCTGGACCTCATCAGGCCGGACGGCACGGTGGAAACCGTCCACTCGCGGCGGCAGGACCAGAGCCATACGTTCCCCCTGGCGCCCTACCTGCCGCACTACCGGCTGCTCGCGATCCGTACCGGCCGGGGCGACTTCAGCCGGGCGGCGCGGCTGGCGGCAACCTGCGGCGTCGACGACCCCAATCTGCTCGCCGAGACCATCCTGACCCCCGACCTGTGCCGCGAGCTGCCGGCACCGGCGCCGGTAACGCTTCCCCGCGACCGGTACATCACCACGGCGCGCCTTGCCTCACGAGCCTCCGCCACCGCGCACACCGTCGTCTACGGCGGCTCGGACGTGCCCGAGCACCGGCACATCCGCTCGGGCCTCGCCTGCGATCCGACCTTCCTGCGGCTCTTCGCGGGCGACGCGGTCCTCGAAGCCGTGCGGCTGTCGCGGGGCTTCTTCGACCTGGGCCCCTTCCGCGCCATGGACATGACATCTCTCGGGGACGGCCGGTACCGGCTCACCGAAACCCTCACGGCCGCCTACTACCAGCCGCTCCCGCCGACCGAGCGACGGGCGGACGGCGCCTACGAGATGGCGGATGAGGGACGCTTCTCGGCCGCGATGTCGTTCGCGCAGCGGCCGCGGGACGAGGTCACGCTGACGACCCGCGTAGATGTGGAACTCCGGGACGACGGTGCCGACATCCGGTTCGACATGGCCGGCCCGCGGGTGCCGTGGGCGCTCGAACTGACCTTCCGGCCGGGAGGCGTCGTGCACGGCGCCGAACCGCTGGGTGAAGGACGCTGGTGTCTCGGCTCCGGGGCGATGACGTACCGGGTGGGCGAGGACGAGATCCACGTCGAGGTCGGTGTCCACGCCGGGGAGCCGCTCGCAGGGCCGGACCAGACCGACTTCCTGCGGTACGACCCGGGTCAGGACTACACCTTGCTGGGCGGAACCGATGCGATGAACGGGGAACATGTCTACGTAGGTGGATTCGCCCCGCACACACTGAGCGTCTCACTGCGTGCTCGCCGACCTTGACCTGTCGTACGACCTCCGGGCCGGTCCGCGCGCGGACCGGCCCGGCACGGCTGACCCACCCGGAGGGCCGGCCGCTCACGCTTGTGTCACGGACGGGTCGACGGCTCCCGACCCTGCCGGGGCGCCCCGTACGGTGCCGGCAGGGCCGTCCCCGGCACGACCAGGTCGGCTCGGTCCCGGGTCGCCGCGATCAGATCCGCGTTGTGCTGGTCGGTGCCCAGCACCCAGGCCACCGCCGCGTCGTGCTCCTTGCCGAACTCCTCGTGGCGGGCCACCAGCCGCCGGATGCGCTCCTGCTCGTCGATCTCGCAGAACCACACCTCGTCCAGGTACGCCCGTACGCGTGCCCACGCCCCCGTACCCAGCAACAGGTAGTTGCCCTCGGTCACGACCAGCCGCGCCGACGGCGGCACGGGAATCGCCCCCGCGATCGGCTGCTCCAGCACGCGCTCGAAGCCCGGCGCGTACACGATCTCGCCCTCGCGCTCCTCGTGCAGTCGCCGCAGCAGCGCCGCGTACCCGGCCGCGTCGAACGTGTCGGGCGCGCCCTTGCGGTCGCGGCGGCCCAGCCGGTCGAGTTCCGCATCGGCCAGGTGGAACCCGTCCATGGGGACGTGCGCCACCCACGGCGGCCCGTCCCCGTTCAGCTCACGGACCAGGTGCTCGGCGAGCGTGGACTTGCCGGCCCCCGGGCTGCCGGAGATGCCGAGGACAGCTCGGTGGCCGGGGCGGGTCAGGGCCGCGGCCCGCTTCAGGAGGTCGTCGAAGTTCATCGTCCCGTCATTGCACCAGAGGTCGCGCAGGATCGCGAGACCGGTGTACCGGTCACGGGGACCGACCTACCGGTCGCGGGGACCGACCACCGTCGAGTCACCGGTGTACGTGAAGGACCGCCGGGAAGGCGCGTACCGGTCGTGGACGCCCTGGAGTACCCGCACGCGCTCGGCCGCCCCCGCACCGGTGGGCGGTGCACCCGGACCTGACGCCGAGTCCGGTGACGGCGCCCCCGCTCCACGCCCGCCGACGGAGTGTCGACGGGGCGCAATGTGGCACTCGCCACCCTCTGTCCGGCGTTCATGAGGGAAGGTGGCTCCTATGACGAAGCTCGGTCTTCCGGACGGTATCCAGGCCTGCCTCTTCGATCTCGACGGGGTCATCACCAAGACCGCCGTCGTCCACGCGGCCGCGTGGAAACAGACGTTCGACGACTTCCTGCGTGCGCGGGACGGGGCCGACTTCCGCCCCTTCGACGACAGCGACTATGACGAGTACGTCGACGGACGCCCCCGCGCCGACGGCGTCCGCACCTTCCTGGCCTCCCGCGGCATCCGGCTACCGGAGGGCGCCCCCGACGACCCGCCCGACCGGCAGACCGTGCACGGCCTCGGCAACCGCAAGAACGAGCTGTTGCTGGAGCTGATCCGCACCCGCGGGGTCGAGGCGTACGACGGCACCATCCGTTACATCGGCGCCGCACGGGCCGAGGGCCTGCGCACGGCCGTGGTCTCCTCCAGTGCCAACTGCCGTGACGTGCTGCGGTCGATCAACGCCGAGCACCTCTTCGACGTACGCATCGACGGGGTCGTGGCCGCCGAACGGCACCTGCCGGGCAAACCGCAACCGGACACCTTCCTCGCCGCCGCACACGACCTCGGCGTGGAGCCCAAGGCCGCCGCCGTCTTCGAGGACGCGCTCGCGGGCATGGACGCCGGACGCTCCGGCCACTTCGGATACGTCGTCGGCCTGGACCGCGTCGGCCAGGCGGACGCGCTGCGTGCCCACGGCGCCGACGTCGTCGTACCGGACCTGGTGAACCTTGGGGAGTGGTCGTGATCACGCACAACTCGTACACCGTCGAGCCCTGGACCCTGCGCGAACGCGGCTTGAACCTGGACGTCCTGCCCCAGAGCGAATCGGTGTTCGCGCTGTCCAACGGGCATGTCGGCTGGCGCGGCAACCTGGACGAGGGCGAACCGCACGGACTGCCGGGCAGCTATCTCAACGGCGTCCACGAGACCCACCCGCTGCCCTACGCCGAGGCGGGCTACGGCTATCCCGAGTCCGGGCAGACCGTCATCAACGTCACCAACGGCAAGATCATCCGGCTGCTCGTGGACGACGAGCCCTTCGACCTGCGCTACGGCCGGCTGCGCTCCCACGAACGCGTCCTCGACCTGCGCACCGGACTGCTCACCCGGACCTGCGAGTGGACCTCACCGGCCGGCTCCACGGTCCGCGTACGCTCCACCCGCCTGGTCTCGTTCACCCAGCGCGCGATAGCCGCCGTCGCCTACGAGGTGGAACCGGTCGGCAAACCCGCCCGGATCGTCGTCCAGTCCGAGCTGGTCGCCAACGAGCAACTGCCCGGCCGTGACCGCGACCCGCGCGCCGCGATCGTGCTCGAGTCGCCGCTGGAGGCCGAGGAGAACTTCGCGAAGAGCACCCGGCTGCGGCTGGTGCACCGCACTCGGCGCAGCGGCCTGAGGGTCGGCGCCGCCGCCGACCACGTCGTCACCGGCCCCGACCCCACCACGACCGAGAGCGAGGCGACCGACGACCTCGCCCGCCTCACCATCGCCTCCGCACTCGCCCCGGGTCAGACGCTGCGGGTGGAGAAGTTCGTCTCCTACGGCTGGTCCGGCACCCGGTCCCTGCCCGCGATCAGCGACCAGGTGGACGCGGCGCTCGCCGCCGCCGCCGGCGTCGGCTGGTCGGGGCTCGTCGCCGAACAGCGGGATTACCTGGACGAGTTCTGGGCGCGCTCCGACGTCGAGATCGACGGGGACGAGCAGATCCAGCAGGCGGTCCGCTTCGCCCTCTTCCACGTCCTTCAGGCCGGGGCCCGCGCCGAGCAGCGCGCGATCCCCGCCAAGGGACTGACCGGTTCCGGTTACGACGGGCACGCGTTCTGGGACACCGAGATGTTCGTGCTGCCCCCGCTCACCTACACCTCACCCGGAGCCGTCGCCGAAGCGCTGCGCTGGCGGCAGAACACCCTGCCCGCCGCCCGCGAACGTGCCGTCCAACTGGGCCTGCGGGGCGCGGCGTTCCCGTGGCGGACGATCGACGGCTCCGAGGGTTCGGCGTACTGGCCGGCCGGTACCGCCGCGTTCCACGTCAACGCGGACATCGCCGACGCCGTCGTCCGTTACGTCGCCGCCACCGGCGACGAACGCTTCGAACGCGACACCGGACTCGAACTCCTTGTGGAGACGGCCCGGCTGTGGCGGTCGCTCGGCCACCACGACCACCACGGCACCTTCCACCTCGACGGGGTGACCGGCCCCGACGAGTACAGCGCCATCGCCGACGACAACACGTACACCAACCTGATGGCCCGCGCGAATCTGCTGGCCGCCGCCGACGTGGTCGAGCGCCACCCGCGCCGCGCCGGGGAACTGGGCGTCGACGACGAGGAGGCAGCGACCTGGCGGGACGCCGCCGAGGCCATGCACATCCCGTACAACCAGGAGCTCGGGGTCCACGAGCAGCACGCCGGGTTCACCCGCTACCAGCGCTGGGACTTCGCCTCCACCGGCGCCGACCAGTATCCGCTGATGCTGCACTTCCCGTACTTCGACCTGTACCGCAAGCAGGTCATCAAGCAGGCCGACCTGGTGCTGGCGATGTACACGTGCAGTTCCTTCTTCGACGCGGAGCACAAGGCGCGCAACTTCGCCTACTACGAACCCCTCACCGTCCGCGACTCGTCGCTGTCCGCCTGCTGCCAGGCGGTCATGGCGGCCGAGACGGGCCATATGCGGCTCGCCTACGACTATCTGCACGAGGCCGCGCTGATGGACCTGCACGACCTTGAGCACAACACACGCGACGGCCTGCACATCGCCTCCCTCGCCGGCACCTGGATGGGGCTCGTCGCGGGCTTCGGCGGCATGCGCCACCACGGGCAGCGGATCGCGTTCGCCCCGCGCCTGCCGGAGAGGTTCGGCCGCCTCGCCTTCACGCTGCAACTGCGGGGCCGCCGACTGCGGGTGGAGATCGGCCGCGGCGCGGCCACCTACACGCTGCAGAACGGCGACCCGCTGACCATCCACCACCACGGCGAGCCGCTCACGGTCGACGCGGACAAGCCGCAGACCCTGGACATCCCGCCGCTCAAGCCCCGCCCCGCACCGGACCAGCCGCCGCACCGGCGCCCGAACCACCCGGATGCGAACGAGGGGTGAGGCCGCACGCGCCGCTGCTCACCATGCCGTCCGGCACGGTGAGCAGCGACTGCCCGGACCTCAGCGCGAGGTCAGCTTCCACAGGTGGTCGGCGGTGCCGTTGTCGGACCACTGCAGTACCTGCGCGCCGGAGGACGTGCTCATGTTGTTCACGCCGAGCAGGAGACCGCTGTTGTAGTTGGCGATCTTGTAGTAGCCGTCGCCGGACGGGATGAGCTGCCAGAGGTGGTCGTCCGTGCCGTTGTCGCCCCAGATCAGGGCCGTGCCGCCGTTACTGGTGCTCATGCTCTGGATGCCGAGCAGCAGACCGCTGGACTGCTGGACGATCTTGTAGAGGCCCCGGCCCGCGGATACCAGGGTCCAGTTCTGGTCGGTGCCGGTGGTGGAGGTCGCCTGGACCACGGACGTGCCCTGTGCGGTGCCCGCGCTCTGGGTGTCCAGGGCCAGGCCGCTGTTCCTGTTGGTGATCTGGTAGCGCCCGGCCAGCGAGGTGGAGGTGCCGGTGGGGGTGACGACGATGTGGTAGCCGTCGGACGCGTTCATCGTCACCGGCACCGTGATCGAGCCGTTCGAGACCGTGTAGTCGGTGTCGGAGATGGTGATCGGGCCGGACACCGCCGTCGTGCGGCCCTTCGACGGCGTGTACTCCAGCTTCACGTGGACCGTGCTGCCGAAGGCCGACAGGGAGTTCAGGCCGTTGATCGTCACCGCACAGGAGCCTGTGCAGCCGCCGGCGACGACGCTGATCTGATTGCCGGAGCCGTTGAGGGAGGCGATGCCGTCGATGCCCGTCTGGGCCGGGGGTGTGGTCACGAGCATGTTGCCGGACATGTCTCCGTACCACTTGTACGCCCAGTACGCGCCGTTGGGGGAGCCACCGGTGTCGGTGAGGGTGTCGCCGAGGGTGCCGTAGTGGTTCCAGAAGGCGAGCTCGGCGTCGTGCACACCTGCCCGTTCGAACTTGGCGACGTACCCGATCAGCGGCCCGGGCACGCCGACCTCGCTCGTGGTGCCGTACTCCTCGATGGCTATCGGGCGCGGGCTGATGCCGAGGCTGGACTCCAGGGCGCGGTACGCCGACACGTGTGCGGCGATGTTGCTCGACCCCTGCAACTCGTGCCAGGAGATGATGTCGGGCACGGTTCCGGACGCCTTGGCGTCGGTGAGGAACTGGCTCATCCAGCTCTGGTTCCACGCCGAGTAACTCGGGCCTTGGATGGGGGTTTTGGTGTCCTTGCTGCGGACCTCCTTGTACGTGCGGGCCCAGCCTGCGTCGAACGCCCCCGCGTTGGTGGTGTCCCAGGTCCAGTCGGGCTCGTTCCACAACTCGTACGCGGCGATGTCGGTGGCACCCGACGCCTGCACGGAGGCGACCTGCTTGTCCACGGCCGACAGCCAGTCGCTCCAACTCACCCACTTGTACGGGAAGTTGGGGTACCAGTCCGGCATGCGGACGACGACCTTGGCGCCGGCCCGGGCGGCCTTGGCCGCCACGACCAGCGCGTCCCCGGCGGGCTTCGGCTCACCGTTGGGGAGCTGGGATCCGCCCGGCGCCATCTGCACGAACGTGTTCGGCTTCAGCGGGGTGACCAGGCTGTCGGCGGGGGTGGTGTCGTCGGCGAGGCCGTAAAGGCTGCCGGTGGCGACGTGGGTGACCGGGCGAAGGGTCTGGTTGGCGTTCACCACCAGGGTGGTCGAGGACGTCGGGGACGCCTGGACGGGGGCGGCGGTGGCGAGGCCGGCGGCGAGGACGGCTGTGCCGACGGCGGCGGTCAGGCCGACGCGTCTGCGAGTGCGGCTCATGAAATTCTGTCTCCTGAGGAGAGGGAATCGGGGGGATGTCCGTCCTGGTCCGTCCTGTACGGACTCAGTCCTTCACCGCGCCCGCGGTCACACCCGCGGCCACGTAGCGCTGTGCGAGGACCAGCAGGACGGCTGCGGGGATCGACGCGACGACGGCGGTGGCCATGATCGCGTTCCATTCCTGGTTGTTGTTGCCGATGTAGTGGTAGATGCCGAGGGTGATCGGGCGCAGATCGCCGCCGCCGTCGAGGGTGTTGGCGAAGACGAAGTCGGACCAGGCCCACAGGAAGCTGAAGAGCGAGACGGTGACCACGGCGTTGCGGCTCACCGGGAGCACGACGGACAGGAAGGTGCGCCAGGTGCCGGCGCCGTCGATGCGGGCCGCGGCGATGAGCTCACCGGGGATGCCCGACATGAACGCCGTGAAGATCATGACGCCGAAGGGCACCGCGATGGTGGAGTCCGCGATGATGAGCCCCCACCAGGAGTTGAGCAGCCCGAGGTCGAGGAAGATCCCGTAGAAGCCCATCGCCATGACGATGCCCGGGATCATCTGTGCCACCAGCAGGGCGAGACCGAGGAAGCCGCCGCCCCAGGGCCGAAGCCTGGCCAGCGCGAAGCCGGCCGGGGCGGCGAGGACCAGGGTGAGGACGACCGTGCCCAGGCCGATCAGCAGGCTGGTGCCGAGGTACGGCATCTGGTCGTTCAGAACGGCCCGGTAGCCCTCGAAGGTGGGGTGCAGTGGAAGGAGGTCGGGCGGGCTCTTGCGCATGTCCTGCTGCGGGGTGAGGGACACGTTCAGCATCCAGTACACCGGGAACAGCATCACGGCGGTGAGCAGGACGCCGATGACGGTGTGGAGGCGCGAGCGCCGGGCGGAGCCGCGGTGGACGGTCATGCTTCCTGCCTCCTCTGGACGCGGATGTACAGCAGCCCGAAGACCAGGGCGATGAGGATGAGGATGTTGCCGACGGCGGCCCCGGGGCCGAACTTCGGCAGCAGCGTGCCGAAGCCGAGTTGGTAGGACCAGGTCGCCAGGGTGGACGAGGCGTCGCCGGGACCACCCTTGGTCATGATCCAGATCAGGTCGAACACCTTCAGGGTGTAGACGAGACCCAGCAGCAGCGTGATCGCCGACACCGGACGCAGCAGGGGGAAGGTGACGCGCCGGAACTGCTGCCAGGCGCTCGCCCCGTCCAGGGCCGCGGCCTCGTACAGCTCGGCCGGGATGTTCTGCAGACCGCTGTAGAGGATGACCAGGTTGAACGGGATGCCGATCCAGATGTTGGCGATGACGACCGACGTCAGCGCCCAGTCGGGGGAGTTGAGCCAGTCGACCGGTGACACGCCGACCAGGTGCAGGGCGTAGTTGATGACGCCGGACTCGCTGTTGAACATCCACGACCAGGTCGACGCCGACACGATCAGCGGCAGCAGCCACGGGATCAGGAACAGGGCCCTGAGCGTGCCCGCCAGCCGGAAGTGCCGGTTGAAGAAGACCGCGAGGGCGAGTCCGGCGACGTACTGGAAGGCGATCGACACGAAGGTGAAGATCATGGTGTGGCGCATGGCCGGGCCGAACGTCGGATCACCGAGGACGGTTCTGAAGTTGTCCAGCCCGGAGAAGGGCGCGTCGCCCGCCACGAACGACCGGACCGTGTAGTCGCGCAGGCTCAGGTCCAGGTTGCGGTAGAGCGGGTAGAGGTAGAAAGCCGCGAGGTAGACGACCAGCGGAGCGAGGAAGGCCAGCGCGGTGAGCCTGCTCCTGCGGCGCTGACGGCGCCGCAGTGCCGACGAGTCCTTCCCGTGGGTGGCGCCGGTCGCCCCGGACCTGGCCGGGGACCGCTGGGAGCGGCGGTCGACGCGGGCGATGGTCATGCGAACTCCTGGATGCGGGTGGCGGGTCCGGGGCGGCGGTGCCGGGTGTCAGCTCTTGCCCTTGGCGGCGGCCGTCTGCGCGGTGTCGAGGGCGTCCTTGGGGCTCTTGCTGCCGGACAGGGCGGACTGCACGGCGGTCCACATCGGCTGGGAGATCGTCGGGTACTTGGTGCCCAGACCGCCGCTCGTGCGGCCGCGCGCCGCGGCCACCGCGTCCACCCACGGCTTCAGCTGGGGGTTCGCCTTCACCTGCTGGGCCTGGACCTCCTGGGTGGGGGCGACGTACATCAGGGTGTTGTCGGTCGACAGCAGATTGGCGGAGCTGGTCAGACACGTGACGATCTTCTTGCTGACGTCGTAGCGGGAGCTGTCCTTCTGAACCGGGACGGTGACGAACTCGCCGCCGGTCGGAACGGGTGCCGAACCGCCGTTCTGCCCCGGGATGCTGATGACCCCGTACGGGAAACCGGCCTTCGCCGCGTTGCCGAGCTGCCAGGTGCCGTTCTCACCGAACGCGTAGTCGCCCGTGGCGAACTCCTGCCAGCTGGTGGTCTGGGTGTTCTGCAGGACGTCCTTGGGCGCGTAGCCCTCGTCGACCCACTGCTTCCACAGCGACAGGGCGGCGACACCCTTGGGCGAGTTCAGCTTGGTGAGGTCGCCGCCGGCGCCCCAGAACCACGGCAGGAACTGGAAGCTGCCCTCCTCCGTGTTGATCGCGGAGAAGGTGATGCCCTTCTTGCCGGCCGCCTTCACCTTCTCCAGGGCCGCCGTAAGGGACGCCCAGTCCTTGATGGAGGCGGGGTCGACGTGCGCGGCGGACAGGACCTTCTTGTTGTAGTAGAGAGCGAGCGTGTTGGCGCCGATCGGAACCCCATAGGGGGAGCCGTCGATGGTGCCCGCGCCGATGACGTTCTTCTGGATCGCGGACGTGTCCAGGCCGAGGTCACTGGTCTTGTTGAGGATCCCCGCCTCCACCAGCGTGGAGACGACCGGGTTGTCCACGAGCATCACGTCCGGGGCGTTGCCCTGCTGCGCGGCCAGCAGCGCCTTGTTGCCGAGGTCCGTGGTGTCCATGCCGGTGCGCTTGACCTTGACCCCGGCGTCGGTACCGCACTTGGTGACGAGCTTGCCCCACGCCGAGGAGGCGTCGAACTGCGGGTACGGGTCCCAGAAGGTGTAGGTCGCGCCCGATTTGCCGGACGAGGACGAGGAGGAGCCCGAACCACCGCCGCAGGCGGTGGCGGAGGCGAGGGTACCGATCACGGCGACGGCGGCGAGCAGGGTGCGGCGGGTGTGTCTCACGGGTGACCTCGATGTCTTGGGGTGTGGCGGGGCTCGGGGAGGGGAGGAGGCGCGTGCTCAGGAGGTCGGCAGCCAGACGCGCATGCTGCCGTCCTGGCGGTTGGCCCAGGCGTAGTAGGGGATCGCGGTCAGCTCGAGGGGCTCACCGGCCGAGGGGGTCCCGGCGCCCTCCGCGGCCCGGTACGGCCACCAGCCGGCGTCGGGGATGTGCCGGCGGTGCCCGGCGGCCACGACGGTGGTGACTCCGCCGAGCAGGTCCGGGCGGTGCTTCACGGCGAGCGGGCGGGTGGTGTCGAGGACGATGTCGTCCAGGCCGCCGCCGGGGTGGTCGACCTGCTCCAGGCAGTACACGAGCGGCCCGCGTTCGATCGCCACACAGCCGCGTAGGGCGTCCACGCGCGGGTCGGCCGCGGTGAGGCGGGGGTCGAGGGCGAGTTCGAGGACCACCTGGTCGCCGGATGCCCAGGTGCGCTCCAGCCGCAGCCAGCCGTCGCTCACGGGCGCGTCGGTCTGGTCGTACGCCGTGTCCCCGACCCTGACCCGGTACTCGCGGCACCACTGGGGGATGCGCAGGGACAGCGTCCAGGGCCGCTCCTCGGGGGCCTCCTCGACGGTGAGGGCGATCGCACCGTGCCAGGGGTAGTCCGTCACGGCGCTCACGGCGACCGGGGTGCCGTCGACGTCGCCCGCGTAGCGTCCGGTGACGTACTGGTGGATCTGCAGGCCGTCCGCGTCCGTCGAGGCGAGGTAGTGCTCCAGGGAGGCCAGCAGCCGCATGACGTTCGGCGGGCAGCAGGCGCAGCGGAACCAGCGGGTGCGGCGGGCCGACTGGTCGCCGCCGGTGTCGGTGTGGCCGTCGCGCACCTGGAGCGGGTTGACGTACAGCCAGCGCTCGCCGTCCAGGGAGACACCGGCGAGGAAACCGTTGTACAGGGTGCGCTCGATCAGGTCGGAGTAGCGGGCCTCGCCGGTGAGCAGGGCCATGCGCCAGCTCCACTGGACGGAGGCGATGGCGGCGCAGGTCTCGCAGTAGGCGCGCTCGTTGGGCAGCTCGTACGGGTCGCCGAAGTCCTCCTTGTCGTGGTGGGCGCCGAGACCGCCGGTCACATGGGTCTTGGTGGCGGTCATCGCCTGCCACAACCGCTCGGCGGCGGCGCGCAGTTCGGCCTCCCCGGTCTCGGTCGCCAGGTCGGCCGCGGCGGCGAGCAGGTAGAGCTGGCGTACCGCGTGCCCCTCGACGTTCGTGGCGTCGCGCAGCGGGACGCGGTCCTGGCAGTACGCCTCGTTGCCGAGGAGGCCGTGGCCGTGGCGGTCGACGAAGTAGCCGGCGAGGTCCAGGTAGCGGCGTTCACCGGTCTCCCGGTAGAGCTCCACCAGGGCGGTCTCCACCTCGGGGTGGCCGTCGATGCCGTCGATGGGCTTGCCGCTGCCGGGCGGACCGAAGACCGAGTCGATGTGGTCGGCGAAACGACGGCCCACATCGAGCAGTTCGGTCCCTCCGGTCGCCCGGTGGTGGGCCACCGCGGCCTGGATCAGATGGCCGGCGCAGTACAGCTCGTGGCCCCAGCGCAGGTCCTCGTAGCGCTTGCCGCCCTCGCGGAGCTGGAACCAGGTGTTGAGGTAGCCGTCGGGCTGCTGGGCATCGGCGACCAGCGCGGCGATCCGGCCCACCGCGTCGGCGAGTTCACCGTCGTCCTCGGGCGTCGTCCGCTGGGCGAGCTGCCAGGAGGCGGCCTCCAGCCACTTGTAGACGTCGGAGTCCTGGAACGGGTACGTGCCCTGGAACTCGCCCTCGGCGGTGCCCGCCACCACCCGCAGGTTGTGCAGGTTTCCCGCCGACTCCAGCAGGTGGGGGCCCTGCGGGATGGAGGTGCGTGCGTTGACCTCGCGCCGGGCCTGCCAGAAGCCCTCGCGGATGCCGACGGCGGCGGGCCGCAGCGCGGTGTGGGCCCCCGGACCTGGGCGGACCGGGCCCGGGGAGGGCGGGGTTGTGCGTGTGCGGGGCATGGTTCTCCGGGGTGCGTCGCGGGACGGGAGCAGCCGACGCGGTCGCTTCGGCTGCGAGGAGACAAGGAGACGAAGAAGCGAAGCGGTGCCTGTTTGAGCAACCGTTTTTCTGCCGTGAAAGTAGTGGACGGAAGCAGGCGGAGGTCAAGAGGGATGACGCGATATTTTTCCGTTTGCTCACGGGCTGGCGCAGAGGCCCGCGCTGCTGTCAGGATGATGCGCACCGTTACCCCCGAGGAAAAGGTTTGCCCGTGACCTCTGCTGCAGGCATCCCCTCCGCCGGCCGGGCCAAGCTCGCCGATGTCGCCGCCATGGCGGGTGTCAGCGTCGGCACGGCGTCGAAGGCGCTGAACGGCGGCGGCAGGATGCGTCCGGAGACCAGGCAGCGCGTGCTGGACGCGGTGGAAGCGCTGGGGTTCCGGCCCAACCAGCACGCCCAAAGCCTGCACACCGGCCGCAGTTGGACGGTCGGACTGATGACGACGGACGGCATCGGCCGGTTCAGCACTCCGGTGCTGCTCGGCGCTGAGGACGCCCTCGGGGCCGGGAAGATCTCGGTGCTGCTGTGCGACACGCGCGGCGACGCCATCCGGGAGCAGCACCATCTGCGCAACCTGATGGACCGCCGGGTCGACGGCATCATCGTCACCGGCCGCCGCACGGACCCCCGCCCCCCGCTGACCGGCATCGAGTCGGTCCCCATCGTCTACGCGCTCTCGCCCTCGACCGACCCGGCCGACACCTCGGTGGTCTCCGACGACCAGGGCGGGGCACACCTCGCCGTCGACCATCTCCTGGCCACCGGGCGCACCCGGATCGCGCACGTCACCGGCCCGGAACACCACGCGGCGGCCCGCGACCGGGCCCGCCACACCATCGAGCACCTGGAGCGCTCCTCGCTGCCACTCGCGACCGGGCGGGTCCACTTCGGCGAGTGGAGCGAGGCATGGGGCCGCCGCGCCGCCGACGCCGTACTGCGCACGGCACCGGACACCGACGCCTTCTTCTGCGGAAACGACC
This sequence comes from Streptomyces cynarae, assembly GCF_025642135.1. NCBI lineage: Bacteria > Bacillati > Actinomycetota > Actinomycetes > Kitasatosporales > Streptomycetaceae > Streptomyces > Streptomyces cynarae. The sequence continues at coordinate 8,366,177 of NZ_CP106793.1, forward strand.
AGATCGCCCGGGGTGTCACCGACACGCTGCGCGAACGCGGGGTGAGCGTGCCCGGTGACATCGCGGTCGTGGGCTACGACAACTGGGACACCATGGCCCTGGCCAGCCGCCCGCCCCTGACCACCATCGACATGAACCTCGCCGAGATCGGCAGGATCGCCGCCCTGCGTCTGCTGGAGGCCATCGATGCGGAACCGGCACCGGGCCTGCACACCGTGCCGTGCCGCCTGGTGGTGCGCGAGTCCAGCTGAGAGCCACTGGCTGCCCAGCAGTGACCGCTGACCTGCGCAGACGAGCCATGTAGGCCTGTCCCCAGGGCGCCTGTGCGGCACTGAACCAAACTCGCTCCTTTTGCGATACTTGGGCCAATTGAGCAGATTGGGCCGTGTATCCATAAGGTGATGATTCGGTGACAGGCGGAGAGCAGGACGAGGGACTGCCGTTCCACGAGCCCGGCGTGGCCGGTGCCCGCGCCGTGGCCCAGGGAGCGGCCCTGATGACGGCCGCGTTCGGCGTGGTGGGCCTGTCCGGCTGGGTCCTCGGCATCGGCGTGCTGAAGAGCGTGCTGCCCGGCGTCGCAGCGTCCATGAAGCCGAACACCGCCGTGGCCCTGCTGGCGCTGGGCCTCTCCGTGTTCGTGGTGGCTCGCCGACCCCTCACTCCGCGGAAGGCCGACGCGGCCCGTGCGGCCGCGGTCCTGGCCGCCGTGATCGGCGGGCTCACCCTTCTCGAGTACCTGACCAAGGCGAACACAGGCGTCGATCAGCTCCTCTTCAGGGATGACACCGCGCGGGTGGCGACCGGGGCGCCCGGACGCATGGCACCGAACACGGCCGTGGCACTGACGCTCGGGAGCGTGGCGGCACTGTGCGCGAGCACCTTCCGACTGCCCGCCTGGACGAGTCAGATCCCGGCACTGGCCGTTCTCACCCTGGGCATGCTGCGGCTCTACGGCTTCGCCTACGCCGTGCCTCAGCTGGAGCGGTTCGGCGGTTACACCGGCATGGCCCTGCACACCGCGCTGGCCCTCGTGCTGCTCGGCATCGCCGTCTTCCTGGCCCGGCCGGACGAAGGCCCTGCGGGACTGCTGATGAACGCGGGCACCACGGGCGCGCTGGGCCGCCGCCTGCTCGCCACCATCCTGATCGCGCCGCCGCTGCTGGGCTGGGGCGTCCTGACCGGTGAGGACGCAGGTCTGTACGGGAGGCGTCTGGGCACAGCACTGCTGGTGTGCGGCCACGTGATCGTGTTCGCCGTGGTCATCTTCGGCGCCCTGGCCGTGGGGCGGCGTATCGAGGTGGCGCACGCGCGTGCCGAATATCAGGTGCGGCAGAACGAACTGCTCCAGGCGTTCATGGACCACACGCCCGCGGTGATGTTCATCAAGGACCTGGACGGGCGCTTGCTGGCGCTCAACACGAGGTTCGAGGAGAGCACGGGACTGTCCCGCGAACGGATACTGGGCCGGCGGGACCAGGAGGTCCTGCCGCCGGACATAGCCCGTCACCTGCGGGCTGCCGACCTCGACATGCTGGCACGGGGCACCCCGGTCCAGCGCCAGGAGCATTTCGACCTGCCGGCAGGTCCACGGGACTTCCTCGCCACTGTGTTCCCGCTCAACGATCCGCACGGCGCGCCCTACGCCATGGCGGGCGTGCTCACCGACATCACCGAACGAGTCGCGGCCCAGCGCGAGGTGGAGCGGGCCAACCGGCGCTTCCTCGCGCTGCTGGAATCCGCACCCGACGCCACCCTGATCACGGACGGCGACGGCGTCATCGTCATGGCCAACGCCCAGGTCGAGCCACTGTTCGGCCGTGCGCCGGCCGGCGTCGTCGGCACCGAGGTCGAGGACCTCGTGCCCGGCCCGCAGCGTCCACTGCACAGAGCGCTCCTGCACCGGTATCTGCAGCTGCCCGACCCGAAGCCGATGGTGGTGGACCGGGGCCTGTACGGGCTGCACAGCGACGGCAGTGAGTTCCCCGTGGAAGTGAGCATCAGCACCTTCCAGGCCGAACAGGAGACCCTGGTCTTCCTCACCGTTCGGAACATCACCGAACGAAGGCAGGCCGAGGCCGAACGCACCGAGCGCTACGAGCAGCAACGACGCATCGCCTACACGCTGCAGCACAGCCTCATGGGCGAGCCGCCCCGCCTGCCGCATCTGCCCAGCGCGCACCGGTATCTGGCGTCCGTCCAGGACCCCGGGGTCGGCGGCGACTGGTTCGACGTCATTCCCCTGGACCAGAACCGGACCGGCGTCGTCATCGGCGACGTGATGGGCCGGGGCCTGGACGCGGCGGCCGTCATGGGCCAGTTGCGCGCCGCCGCCCATGCCTTGGCCCGCACGGGTATACCGCCCTGGCGGCTCATGACCGGGCTGGACGCGTTCGTCAACGACCTTGCGGACCAGCTCGTCACGTGCTGCTACCTCGTGATCGACCAGCGCGCCCGGGAAGTCAGCCTTTGTTCGGCCGGGCACCTGCCGGTCGTCGCAGTGGACCCGGAAGGCTTCCCCCGCCGACTGCAGGCACCGGTCAGCGTGCCGCTGGGCGTCAACGATTTGTGTGGCAGCGGGCTGTCGTTCCAGGAGACGACCCATCGGCTGTCGCCGGGCAGCACACTCGCCCTTTACACCGACGGACTGGTCGAGAGGCCAGGCACCGACATCGACGCCCAGATCGACGTCCTCGCCCACACCCTCGGCACAGCGCTGAGGGACGCTCCGGCCGACCCGGAAATCCTCGACGAGGCCGCGGCCCGGTTGATCGAGACCCTCATTCCGGACGCGGCCGCCCATGACGACGACGTGACGCTGCTCCTGATCGGCGTGCCCGAGCCGGACGGGGCCACCGTGGGTCGGATCACAGGGGAAGGTCGGGACTGCCGCTCCTGAAAGGGCGTCGGCCGCCTCCGAACCGCTGCTGCGACGACCTCGGTCGCCATCCGGATCGCGAAGCGCAGGTGCCGGGCCGGCGTGGCAGGGAGCGAGGACCCGCCGAGGGAGATGCGCAGAGGGCAATGCGCTCATCTGCTGCTCTCGGCCTCCCGTGGACCTGGTCCTGGACCTGTGACCGGCAAGGGCCCGGTTCCTCAGCCGGCGTAGGCCTCGGACACCTTGAGGGTGTCCTCGTAGAGGTACATCTTGACGATCTTGTCGCCTGCCACCTGGAGGTGCATGGCGATGGGCATCTCATAGGTTCGGCCCGTGTTCCTGGCGACACGAGTGAAGCGTCCCAGCATGACCGCGTGATCGCCGTCGACCAAGAGGGCCTGCACTTCGTCGACGTTCTTCTCCGGGACGATGTTCGCCATGAGGGTCCGGAGGTAGTCGGCCACCTCACCGGCCTTGGCGCGATGCCCCGTCCACGGCAGCGACGGCGAGCCGGGAACATACCAATCGATGTCATCCGCGAACGCCTCGGCGACCGCATCCGGGTCCCCGGCGGCCAGCAGCTCGAAGAACTTCTCCACAACCTCACGCGTTGCCATGATCAAGAACCTTCCGAAAAACGGGAGGCCTGGGAGTGTCGTTCCAAGGCCAGAGACGGGTGTACGCCCCCCGGATCTGCACGCCTCTCGTGGCATGCGGGACAAAAGCGGCTATTGATACTTCCGGGGCGAATTCTTGCGCCGGGTCGAGTAGAACAGATATGGACCGGTCAGTCAAAAACTAGCGCACACCGTCGGGGCCGCCCCGGGGTCGGCCCCGACTCGTGCATGTCAGGCTCCGGGGAGTTGGCGTAGCGTGGCGTGACCGATCTGCCGAAGGGCCGAGTCGTCCATGCCGGTCTTCGCGAGGAACTCGATGCCCTGCAGGGCTGCGAGCAGCAGGCGGCCGAGCTCCTGCGGGTCGGCGCTCGCGTCCACCTCCCCCTCTCGTTGCGCGTCCTTCACGCAGGTGACCAAGAGGTCTTCCATGCGCTGACAGGTCGCCCGGGCCAGGGCGGCCACGTCGGGGTCCTGCCCGTGGAGTTCGGATGTGCTGTTGACCATGAAGCAGCCGCGGCGCCCGGCATCTCCGGTGTAGCCGTGTACCACATGCTCGAAGAGTCGCGTCAGGCGCTCCATGGCTGTGCCCGGTGCCGTGAGTGTCCGTTGAACATCGCTGAGCTGCTGGTGGCAGTAGCTGTTCAGCAGATTCAGGAAGAGCCGGCGCTTGTCGCCGAACGCGCCGTAGAGGCTTCCCTTGCCGAGGCCCGTCGCGGAAACCAGGTCCTCCAGCCTCGTCGCCGCGTAGCCGCGGTTCCAGAACTCCTCACGCGCGGAACTCAGGACCTTGGTCTCGTCGAAGCTTCGAGGGCGTGCCATACGGTTACCGTACCAATTCTTGACCGGGTGGTCCGTATCGCCGATCTGTATGACATGAGGCGCCGCGTTCCAGGAGTCGCCCAGCGCGGATCGCCCCCGGGGGGCCAAGTCGCACGTCCTGCGACCCGCTCGTCCTACCGCCGCCACGGCGCGGATGGCCACCCCGTCGCCCCGTCAGTCGGGCAACGTGCCGTCGTCGCGCCAGGGTTCGTGTGCCGGTACAGCGGCCCGCATCGACCTCAGCGCCAGCAGCAGGACGCCGATGTCGTCCAGGTACACGGGATCCGGCAGCAGGTCGGCGGGGAGCACCAGGTACAGGACCGCACCCCAGAACAGCCAGCGCGGGCCGGTGGGCAGCCCGGCGCGGCGCAGGTCGCGGCGCGTGCGGACCAGCCGTCGCAGCAGGGTGAGGGCCACGCCGAGCAGGGCCGCCGCGAGTACGGCGGCGACGGCGAGCGCGGCCCAGGTCGTGGAGTCCATGCGCAGCTCCGGGCATCCGTAGGAGTCGTCCTCTCCTACGGATGCCCGCTTCGCGGTGGACTGTGCGCGTGCCGGGCCGAACGCCCCGGACGGCGGCGCAGGCGGTCGTGACGGTGCGTCAGTGTCCGGGGCGTGCCAGGTTGCTCTCCATCAGGGCCTGGCTGACGGCGCGGACGCTGCGCGCGATGTGCTGCAACTGCATGACCTCGGCGGCGTACATCCTGATCGTGTGCTCGATGACCGACTCCGGCAGGCCGAGAGCCGGCAGCTCCGCGCGGGCCGTCTGCAGCGCGGTGCGGGCCACCCGCACCTCGTTCTGCACCTGGATCTGGGCGTGCCGGGCGAGCAGGACCGGGTGGCGGATCAGGGCCGGGTAGCTGGCGTAGCGCGCGGGCACGAGTTCCCGCAGCCACTTGGCCGCCGACCGCTCCCAGTCGTAGCTGCCGGGGGTTTTGACCTGGCACGGCCAGTCCGAGCTGATCGGCGAGTACGTCGTCAAGGCCATGATGGTTCGCTTCCGGGTCACGTCGGCTCAGGGTGCTGCGGCGACTTCGGGGGCGGCTCCGGCCTAGGGGAGGACCGGAGCCGCCACCAGGGATGCCCGCGCAGCGGGGCCCGGCCGGACACCCGGAGCCCGTGGGTAGGAGCGGACGACTCCGGTTGTCCGTACGGCGCGTCCCGGCTGTCCCGGTCCGCGATCCGCGAGAAGTATTTATATATACCTGCGGATACGCAAGGACATGAAAAAATTCATGTTCTGTTTGGGATAAGAGATCCTGTTTGGCCGGATCCCTTGTTTCGGCGCCCTCGGTCCGGCGCCCGGGCCGGTCAGTCCTTGAGGAAGAACTGGTGCTGGTCGGCGATCTGCTCGTACTCCTCCAGGCGGGCCTGCGTCCGCTCCGGATCGGCGTCGGTCATCGCCTGCAGGAGCGCCGCGGCCATCAGACCGGGGGCGGCATAGGAGTCGAACACCAGCCGGGAGCCCGTGCCGGTGGCGAACACGACGTCGGCCTCGTCCGCGAGCGGACCGAGTCCAAGATCCGTGATCAGAGCCACCTTGAGCCCCGCGGTGCGCGCCACCCGCACCGCGGTGAGGCTCTCCTGGGCGTGCCGGGGCATCCCGAAGGCCAGCACCCAGGTGCCGCCGGCCTCCCGCGACTGCAACATCGCGTCGTAGGCGACGGTCCCCCCGCGCGTCACCAGCCGTACGTCGGGGTGGATGCGCCGGGCCCCGTAGGCGAAGTACTCGGCGAGGGAGGCGGAGATCCTCAGGCCCATCACGGTCAGGGGAGTCGACTCGGACAGCGCCCGCCCGATCCGGATCACCTGGTCCGGGTCGGCGAAGTCCCGGCGCAGGTTCTCCAGGTTCTCGATCTCGGCGTCCACGGCCGCCTGCAACTCGTTGGCGCGCTGCTCCGCCGGAGTGCTTGGGCTGCCCAGGGTGCCCAGGGCGATGGACTGCAACTTCTCCCGCAGCGCCGGGTAGCCGCTGAAGCCGACGGCCCCGGCGAAACGGGTCACCGAAGGCTGGCTCACACCCACCCGCTCGGCCAGATCCGTGATCGACAGGAACGCGGCCTCGGTGATGTGCTCGATCAGGTACTGGGCGATCCGGCGGTGCCCCGGGGACAGCCGGGGACCGTCGAACAACTCTCTGAGCTGGGACGTCGGGCTGGCACCCGCTTCCGGGGCCGTCTTGCCCGCAGTGATCGCAGATGACTGCGCGCGTGCCTGCTGCGGCGATGGCACCGGACCTCCTCCGTCGTGTCCCGAGGCCTTCAACATAGCTCACGGACAGCGCTGACCAGGGGGCTTACCGCCCATATCGCGGACTGCTCCCCGACAGGCGGGCCGGGGACACGCGCCGTACCGTCGTGCATGGGCCCCTTGGGGCGGGGTACCCGCGTCGGCCGTCCGGTCGGCCCATCGGTCTGCCATCGCGAAGAGAGGAGCGGCCGTGAACGCGTCCGAAACGCACGCACCACAGGTCGAAGTAGTGGTCAGCGACTGCTCGGCGACGGACGCCGGGAACCTGTTCGCCGAACTGTGCCGGCAGTTCGGCTCGGACCGCGCCGCCGAGGAGGCGCCCCACGAGGCGCACACCTCCCGGCCCACGATATGGACCGGGACGTTCGACACGTCGGCCACGCGCGGGACGGCCGAGCGCCCGTCGCCGCCAGCGCCGCTGTCCGGTCCGGTCAAGGCCGAGCTGCAGGGCGAGCCCAGGGCGGTGGAGCGACTGCGCCGTGCCCTGGACGAGCTGTACGCCGTCCACCAGCTCGGCGTCGTCGCCGGGGACCAGGAGATCGACGTCGAGCTGCGGCTGGAGAGCCGGACGCGGCCCTGAGCGTCATATCCGAGCGCCACGGAGAGCCGGATGCGGCCCTGAGCGTCACATCCGAGCGCCACGGAGAGCCGGATGCGGCTCTGAGTGTCACATCCGGGTGCCGTGCCGGCGCCGCCGCAGGGCACCAGCAGGGCGGGCGCGGACGGAAGAGGACCGTCCGCGGCTCGCCCCTGTCCGCGGCCGCCCCGTCCGCGGCTGCCGCCCCCGTCCGCGGCTGCCCCCGTCCGCGGCGCCGCCTCCGTGCTCGGCGCCGACGGCTCGTTCCAGGTGCCGCCCCGCCGTTCGGCGGGGATTCCCGCCGAACGGCGCGTGCCGCGGCGGCGGGGCGGCGGGCACCATGAACCGCACTGGCCACAGGGGCGTGGCCACGACGCGAGGAGCAGCCATGACCGCCGAGCCGACGACCTCCCCGGCACCCGCAGACGCCGAGCCCGTCTTTCCGCCGCCGCCCTTCGACCCGGAGCTGGCGGCCGCGCTCGAACTGATCGGCGAGCAGTTGTCCCCGGGCTTCCCGCCCGAGGCCATCCCCGAGGTGCGCGCCGGCATGGTCATCCCGCCGCCCTCCGACGACGAGCTGCGCCGCGGCGGCGCCTTCGAGGTGGAGGAGCGTGCGGTGCCGGGACCGCCCGGCGCGCCCGAGATCTCCCTGCTCATCTGCCGGCCCACCGGTGCGACCGGCCCCCTGCCGGCGATCTACCACGCGCACGGGGGCGGGATGATCCTCGGCACCAACCGGTTCGGCGTGGACGAGGCGCTCGACTGGGCCGAGGAGCTGGGGCTGGTCGTGGTCTCCGTCGAGTACCGGCTGGCCCCCGAGCACCCGCACCCGGCCCCGGTCGAGGACTGCTACGCGGGCCTGAAGTGGACCGCCGAGAACGCCAAGGAACTCGGCGTCGACCCCGAGCGCATCATCGTCGCCGGCGGCAGCGCGGGCGGCGGCCTCACCGCGGCCCTGGCCCTGCTCGCACGGGACCGCGGTGGCCCCGCCCTGCTGGGCCAGATGCTGATGTGCCCCATGCTGGACGACCGCAACGACTCGGTCTCCGCCCACCAGATGGCAGGGCGCGGCGTATGGGACCGCACCGCGAACGCCACCGGCTGGGGCGCGCTCCTCGGCGACGCGCGCGGCGGCCCGGACGTCTCCCCGTACGCCGCCCCCGCCCGCGCCACCGATCTGTCCGGCCTGCCGCCCGCCTTCATCGACGTCGGCTCCGCGGAGACCTTCCGCGACGAGGACGTCAGCTACGCCACCCGTATCTGGCAGGCGGGCGGACGCGCCGAACTCCATGTGTGGCCCGGCGGGTTCCACGGCTTCGACGGCTTCGCCCCGCAGGCGCTGCTCTCCCAGGAGGCCCGAGCGGCCCGGTTGCGCTGGCTGCGGCGGCTGCTGAGCACCTGACCGGGGCCATTGCCCCTCCCCGGCGGGCGAGCGGTCCGCCGCGCCGGGGAGGCGGCGGCGTATCCGGCCCCGGAGCTTGGCAGACGCCGTGCTCGCCCGCAGGATGGTGTCCGTGAAAGAGCTGGCAGGACGGCTCGCGGCGCTCGATCCCGACGCGGGCGCCGCGCTGCGCGTCATCGCGTACTTCGACCGCCTGACGGAGGAGCGTGCGGGTCTCGAGGCCCTGGTGCGCGGCGCCGCGGTCCTGTCCGGCAGCCCGGCCCGGCTGGTCGACGAACGGCGCGGCGTCCGCGTCCGTGTCGAACCCGACGGGCGCCGCCACGACACGGCGGACCCGCCCGACCCCGCCTGGCCGTGGGCGCGCCTGGCGACGGGCACCGATGTCCCTGCGGACGGCCCGGAGCAAGCCGGGCTGTGGCTGGAGCACCCCGGCCCGGCCGACGGCGTCCACGCCATGATTTTGGAGCGGGCCGTGGCAGCCGTCCGCCTGGTCCTGGACCGCACCCGGGGCCGGGCACCCGCCGACGACCCGGCGCTCCTGGAGACGCTGCTTGACGCCTCCGCGCCGCCCGCCGTACGGCTGAGCGCGGCGGCCCGGCTGGGACTCCACGCCGAACAGCGGGTACGGGCCGTCGCACTGTACGGCGGCGGCGCCCGCGTCGAGCCCGCCGACACCGTGCGAGGACCGGCGGGGAGGAGCCGCGGGCGGCATAGGTCCCGCCGTTGCGCCCGTACGGCTGCCCGAGTCCTGGGCTGCGGCCCGCACCGCGCTCCGCTTCACCGCCGAGGGCACCGCGCACGACCCCGGCCCGCGCACCGTCCACGCGGACGACCTCGGCGGACTCGCCCTGCTCGCCGGGGCGGTCGGCCCGGACACCCCGCCGATCCCGGACCTGCTGGCGCTGGAGCGCGCCGTCGCCGAGGCCCCGTGGGCCGCGGTGACCCTGCATGCCGTGGCGTCCGCGCCCAGCCTGCGGTCCGCCGCAGCGGAGCTGACGGTGCACCACTCCACGCTGCAGGAACGCCTGGCCCAGTTGGAGCATGTCCTCGGCTGGGACGTGCACGCCCCGCACGGCCGACTGCGCCTCCAACTCGCCCTGGCGGTACGGAGACTGCGGCGCTCCACGCCGGAGACCGCCGGCTGACCGCCTAGGCGAACAGCCGGTCCAGAAAGGCGTTGCGGAACACGCGGTGCGGGTCGAGCCGGGAGAGCACCTCGGACGTCCGGGCCCAGGACGGCCCGTCGCCGAACGAGTCCGGCACGGCGTCGTGCAGCACGTCCGGGTCGGACCACGCCGCCTGGTCCGTGTAGCCCCACCCCTTGGACCACTCCACGCGCACGAGGCCCACCCCACCGTCGTAGGTGGCCAGCAGGAACCGCTCCAGCTCCCGGTAGAACTCCTCCGCGTAGGGCGTGCCCGGCAGGGTGAGCACGTCGAGCCAGACCGCCGTGTCCCACTCGGGGTGATCGGCGCGCGGCCGCAACGCCGACAGCGACGGGGCTCGGGCGCCGGTGAGCCCGACGTCTGCGGGATCGTCGAGGCCCGTCACGCGGATCTCGACCTGGCCGTTGACCGGGAAGCGCCCGCGCGCGGCGTACGCGGTGAGCCGTTCCCGGTAGAAGGAGGTGAACTCGTGGACGACGCGCTGGACCTCGTCGCGCGAGGTGAGGACCGCGTAGCCGTTCGCGGTGACCCGCAGCGTCGTGGGTCTGATGTACAGCAGCGTGTTCTTGGACGGCCCCCACAGGTCCGCGGAGAGCGTGGCGGTCAGGCCGAGCACGGCGGCGTCCAGTTGCGCGTTGCCCAGCTCGGGCGCGAGGTACCAGGCGGCGTCGGACACCATCCGTCCCGCGAGATCCGCCACGAGCGTGGGCACGTGGTCGGAGAACGGATAGTTGTACGGCGACGTCACCGGCCGTGAGGTGAGCGGGCGCCGGGGGGCGACGCTCCACACCTTCAACCAGGGGAACTCCGTGAAGGCGAACCAGATCGCCTCCGCCCGGCCCGTCTCGTCGAGGAACCGCGCGAACGTCCGGCCGTCGCTGCCGGGCGCCGCGAAGAGCTCGGCGGCCGGGACGTCGGTGCGGCTGACGCAGCGCAGATCGGTGTTGACGCCCACGCGCAGCACCACCTCGGTGACCAGGGCGCGGCCGAGATGGGTGAGCAGCGCGGCACCTTCGGCCTCGTCGCGCCGGTATGTCCGCAGGACGTAGGCGTCACTGCTCTCGTCCCACACCACCGCGGTCAGGGACAGTACGAGGTTGCTCAGCGAACCGTAGGTGTGCCCGGGCAGCCGGTTCTCGCCGTGGGCCGGGACCGCGGTGCCGTGGGCGTCGACGGCCAGGGCACCGCCGAGGGTCAGGTCGCCGGGCGCCGGTGCCGCGGTCAGGCCCAGGCCGTGGTCCTCCAGGAAGCCGAGCAGGGCCTCGAGAGTGACGCCGGTGCCGGCCCGGACGGCGGCGGGTTCGGCGGACTCCATCGACAGCCCCGTGAGATGGGCGGCGGTGTCCAGGAGCAGTACGGGCGACCCGGCCCCCGTGCCGGCGGGGATCGTCAGGGGCGACCAGCCGTGTGAGCAGCCGCGGGCGCGGACCGTCCAGCCCTGTCGGCGGGCCCAGTTGACCACGTCCACGACCTGTCGCGCGTCCGCCGGCGCACAGGCCCACAGTCCGTCGGCGGTGATCTCCCCGACCCAGTTGCGGTACGCCGTGCGGTACAGGCCGACGTCGGGCGGGAAACCGGGCAGCTCATCAGCTGCGGCGATGCCCTGCGTCAGGGCGGGGGAGGCGGCGGCCAGCGAGGCGGCGGTGAGCAGGAAGCCCCGGCGCGTCCAGGAGGCTTCCGCTCCTCCTATGGCGGGAGGGGGACCGGCCGGTGGTTCGGTCATGTCGCCCACGGTAGGCGTCAGTTGACACGTGTCTCCCTCCTGTCACATCAAATCACCCGTATGGGTGATGGAGCTGTATCCGGTGTGGGAGGGGCGTCCCGGGTGTGGCGGGGTGCGGATGACACACTGACCGTATGGAAGAGCGAGAATTCCGCAGGTCGGGGCAGCATGCCTCGGTGATCGGCCTCGGCACCTGGCAGCTGGGCGCCGACTGGGGCGACGTCGACGACAAGGCCGCCCACGAGGTGCTGGAGGCGGCGGCCGAGTCCGGGGTGACCTTCTTCGACACCGCCGATGTGTACGGCGACGGGCGCAGCGAACAGGCCATCGCCGCCTTCCTCCTCGGCAGGCCGGACCTGCACGTGTTGGTGGCGACCAAGATGGGCCGCCGCGTCGACCAGATCCCGCAGAACTACGTCCTCGACAACTTCCGGGTCTGGAACGACCGCTCCCGCCGCAACCTCGGCGTCGACCGCATCGACCTGGTGCAGCTGCACTGCCCGCCGACGCCGGTCTACTCCTGTGACGAGGTGTACGACGCCCTGGACACCCTGGTCGAGGAAGGCCGCGTCGCCGCCTACGGAGTGAGCGTCGAGACGTGCGGGGAGGCGCTGACCGCGATCGCCCGCCCGAACGTGGCGAGCGTGCAGATCATCCTCAACCCGTTCCGCATGAAGCCGCTGCGTGAGGTCCTCCCGGCCGCGCGGGAGGCCGGCGTGGGCATCATCGCCCGGGTGCCGCTCGCCTCCGGCCTGCTGTCCGGCAAGTACACCAAGGACACCGTCTTCGCCGCGAACGACCACCGCTCCTTCAACCGGCACGGTGAGGCCTTCGACCAGGGCGAGACCTTCTCCGGCGTCGACTTCGCCACCGGTGTCGAGGCGGCGGCCGAGTTCGCCGCGCTCGCGCCCGAGGGCTGCACGCCGGCCCAGCTGGCGCTCGCCTGGATCCTCCAGCAGCCAGGCGTGACCACGGTCATCCCCGGCGCCCGCTCCGCGGACCAGGCCCGCGCCAACTCGGCGGTCGCCAAACTGCCCCCGCTGCCGCGCGAGACGCTCGACGCGATCCGGGACCTGTACGACCGGCGGATCAAGGAGCAGGTCGAGGGCCGCTGGTAGCCGCCCGCCGCGTCGGCATGTTCCGCCCTCACGCCCTCACGCCCTCACGCCCTCACGCCGTCAGGGCGGAACGGGTCGCGCGGGATGCGCCGCGCGCGGCGGCCCGGATCCGGTAGACGGTCTTCGACCGGTCGACCACCGGGTCGCCGAGCACGATCCGACCCGCGGCGCGCAACGCGTCGCACTCCTCGGTCGGCAGGGCCATGGGACGGCCGTCGGTCTGCCAATAGCCGTACCGGTGGCGTCCGTTCCCATGCACCGTCAGGAAGACCGCCAGACGCTGGTCCATGATCAGGCGCAGCACTTCGGCAGCACGGGAACTGAGCCGAGGGCGCGTCATGGTCGGTCAGCCTTTCCGGGGCAGGGCGGTGATCATCTGGCCGGGCGGGCGAGATGATCTTTACACCGCATTGTTGCCGAGGGCACTGACAGCGCGCATCCGGCGTACCGGGGGACGCCCCTTGACGTCACGCGGTTGCGTCTGGGGTATGTGACGACCTTCACCCCCATGTGTCGGAAAGTGATGAATTCCTTACGGGGGGAAGACGTAAAGATTTGGGAAGTGGCAACCCAAGACCGTGGAGGTTTCCCGTGCGACCGTTCACCCTCAACTACACCGTGCCCAGGGGGGTTCAGGCCACGGTGACGCCGTACCGCTTCGACGCCTCGCGGCAGTTGAACGTGCTTCCGGACGGTCGCCCCGCCGTCAGTGACCGTGCACTGCTGCTGGCGGCCGGCACGACGACGTCGACGGCGGGTTCCCAGACGCACTTCGACGACTGACGGCACGGACCGGATGACGGTTCTCATCCTCACGTCGGAGCAGGACGTGACGGCCGACATGGTGGTGGCCGAGCTGCACGAGCGGGCTGTGCCCGTGATGCGCCTGGACCCCGCCGACCTCCCCGGCAGGGCGGTGCTGTCGGCCGACTACGCCCACGGCGACTTCGACGGCCACCTCTCGGTGGGCGGGCACGTCCTGAGCATGGGCGGCCTGCGCTCGGTGTGGGTCCGCCGGCCCGGCGAACCGGCCGCCCACGCCACGGAGCCCTCGACATGGCTCACCGCGGAGACCCGCCAGGCCCTGTACGGCATGCTCTACTCGGCGTCCACACGGTGGATGAACCATCCCCGCAACGCCGAGCAGGCCCGCTACAAGCCGTGGCAGCTGCGGATCGCCCACCTCAGCGGCTTCGCCGTGCCGCCGACCGTCGTCACCACGGCGCCGCGTGTGGCCCAGCAGTTCGCCGAGGAGTACCGGGACGTGGTGGTGAAGTCGGCGTCGGGGCCGCCGCCGGACGACCCCGAACTGGCCCTGCCGACGACGCTGATCGGCCCGGACGCCGACTTCTCCGCGGTCGCGGCCGGACCGGCCCTGCTCCAGCGTTACATCCCCAAGCGCGCCGACATCCGGCTGACCTGCGTCGGCGCGCGTCTGTTCGGCGCCCGCAAGAGAACGGCGCCCGGACAGGTGGACGGCCGGTACGGCGACACCGAGTACTCCTGGGAGCCCACCGTGGTGCCCGACCGCATCGTGAAGTCGGTCCGCGAGTACCTGGCGCTGGCCGGCCTCGCTTACGCCGCCTTCGACTTCGCGGAGGACGATGAGGGCGTGTGGTGGTTCCTGGAGTGCAACCAGGGCGGCCAGTTCGGCTTCATAGAACTGGAGACCGGCCAGCCGATAGCGGAGGCGATCGCCCACTGGCTGGCCCGGCGCGCGCCCGACCGGCGGTCTTCGGAAAGCCGCTGGTAGCCGTGGAGCCGAGGGGCGGAGCGGATCCGCACGGATCAGCCGTGCCGCCCCGTTCTCCTGCGGGCTCCCGACTCCCGCTCACTCCGCCGGCGGCCGGAAGGTTCTCAGGAACACGTCCAGTGCCTGCTCGTCGGCGGTGCTCTGCGCGTCCGCCGCCGGGGTCGTCCAGCGCAGGGAGCAGCCGCGGCCGTCGCCGAGCAGGAAGCCCCGCCCGAAGGTGCGCACCCGGACGCCGTCCACCGTGGACAGCCACACCATGTCGGCGCCCTTGTGGCCCTGGTAGGTCACGGCGCGGATGTCGCCCACCCGCGTGTAGTCGGCGTACGTGCTCTTCAGGGAGGACTCCAGCTTGCGCCACACGGCGACCGGATCCGTACCGAGCCGCACGCTGTAGGTGACCGCCAGGGTGCGAGGGTCCCCGCTCGCGCCGAACGTCACCCGGTAGGTGCCCTCGGCGGCCTTGAGGGTGTCAATGGGCTTCCATCCCTGGGGCAGGTCGATGGAGAAGCCCTCGGGCGCGTCGTAGCGGCGGAAGGTCGTCGCCGGCTTCCCGGTGGTGGGCGACGACGACGGGGGCGTGGACGGTGCCGGTGCCGCACTCGTCGTGGGAGGGAGGGTCGTGCCGTCGGTGTCGTGCCCGGTCGGCGCGGCCGGCCGCGAGGGCGCGACGGAGCGCGACGGCTCCGTCCCGGCCGCCGACGGCCCGCTCCCCTCCGAGCCGACGGCCGCGACGAGGATCGCGACCGAGGAGGCCACGAGCACGAGCCCCGCGCCCACGAGCACCGACCGGCGCACGGCCGGTCTGCTCCAGGCCCGCCCCGTCCGGTGGGCCACCAGCCACGCCCCCCTCAGGCGCGGCATCAGTGTCTCCTGTGTGGGCTCGTCGAGGTCGTCGTTCACGATGCGCACCAGGGAGGCACGCACCGCGGGCTCCGGGACCCGCTCCAGGGCGTCGCGGCGCAGCAGCCCCGTGATGGCCGGGGCCAGCGGCCCGGCGCTCAGCGGGGGCGCAGCGGCAGCCGGTCCACGGCGCGCAGCGTCGCCTCGGCCGGGCCGCGGTCCCGGACCGGCGGACGGCCCTCCACCATCGCGTACAGCAGCGCTCCGAGCGCCCACTGGTCCGCCGCCGGCCCGGCGCTCGAGCCGCGGGCCTGTTCGGGGGAGGCGTACGACGGCGCGGTGACCCGCTGGGTGACGGACGATCCGATCAGTCCGAACCCGGTCACCACGACCTGGCCCCCCTCCTGCACGAACACCTGCCCGGGACTCAGGTCCCCGTGAGTGACGCCCCGCCGGTGGGCGGCCTCCAGGACGTCGAGGATCCCGAGGCCGATGCGGGCGGCACGGACATGGTTCAGGGGCCCGCGATCGAGGATCTCCCCGAGCGGCGTGCCGTCGATCCGTTCCGTCACGGTCCACAGGACACCGTTGTCGTCGACCACGTCGAGGACGGTGGCGATCCGGCCGGGGCACAGCGACTCCATGGCCTCCGACTCGCGCAGGATCCGGGCGATCGTTCGGCGCGGGGCGACCTCGGGCCGCAGCTGTGCGAGCCGCGATCCGGTGAGCGTGACCGGCCGTGCGAAGTCCGCGTCCTCGCCGAGCCAGACGGTGCGCCCCTCCTCCCGGTGGACGACTTCGAGCGTCCGGTACCGTCCGGCGATCAACTCCCGTGTGGAGACCTGCCCGTGGTCCATCGTCATCCCTCGCAGCGCACCGGACTCTCCCTTTCCCGGATGTACGGCGGACGTGACGGTGGGTGTTCAAAGAAAGGCGATTTTCTACGAACCGGCTTTCCCGGCCCGCCATGCACCGCTCACACGTGCGAAAACGCGCCCCCTTGGCTACTGGTCGGTAGTTTACCGTCGGTTACCTTCGCGGTCGCGCCGATGTACGACTCGGCGAACGCGGCCGCCGCCGCGGGGGAGTGGAACAGCCGTCGCAGCCGGGCGATGGCGTTGCCCGCACGGAACGGATCGCCCGACGAGGGCCCGTGCAGCAGCTCCGCGAACCACTCGGAGAACTCCTGGTACTGCCACACCCGCCGCAGGCTGGCCGCCGAGTAGCCGCGCAGGCCGCCGGTGTCGCCCGTGCGGTGGTAGGCGATGAGCGCGTCCGCGAGCAGCAGCGCGTCATGCAGGGCGAGGTTCATGCCCTTCGCGGCGATCGGAGCCACCAGGTGCGCCGCGTCGCCCGCGAGGAACAGCCGCCCGTACGCCATCGGTTGGACCACATAGTTGTGCATGTCCAGGACGCGCTTCTCGATCAGCCGCCCCTCGGTCAGCGGTGGCGCCCCGCCGACGGACAGCCGTTCGCGCAGCTCGGACCAGACACGCTCGTGCGGCCAGTTCTCCGGGTCCTCGCCGGGCGGCACCTCGAGGTAGTAGCGGGTGACCTGCGGACTGCGCGCCATGTGGGCGGCGAAACCGCGCGGATGGACCCCGAAGACCACGCAGTCCGACGACGGCGGCGCCTCGGCGAGCAGCGCGAGCCAGCCGACCCCGTGGTCGAGCCGCGCGAGGTGCGCACGCTCCGGCGGCAGAGCGGCCCGGGTCACACCACGGGCGCCGTCGCAGCCGGCGATCACCTCGCATGCGATGCGCCGACGCTCACCGGAGTCCGGATCCGTGTACGACACGGACGGCTCGTCGGTGTCGATTCCGTGCACCTCCACGTCCCGCACGCCGAACCGTATGTCGCCCCCCTTGACGTCCGCGTACTCCCGTACGAGGTCGGTGACGAGCAGCGGCTGCGGGTAGACGAAGTGGTGGTGGCCGGAGATCTCCGTGTACGGGAACCGGAGCCGCTCCCCGTCGATGCGGAACTCGCACTCGCTGTGCGTCTGCGCCGTCTCCAGCAGCCGCCCGGCCAGCCCGTGCCGCTCCAGCGCCCGCACGGCCCACTCCTCGAGGAACCCCGCCCGCGGCCGCTGTTCGATGAACTCCCTGCTCTCCTGCTCCAGGACGACACAGTCGACGGAGGCGTCCCGCAGGAGGTTGGCGAGTGTCAGCCCTGCGGGACCGGCGCCGACGATGACGACCGCGACGCGCGGCTCGGGCGGGGGAACGGGGGCGGGGGAGAAGTCGATCACCGGGTCATTATGGCGGCGTACCGTCAACCCTTCACAGGGCAGGCGCCGTTACGCCTGCCCGCCCCGGCCCCCGCCCCCGCGCTCGCGGCCTCAGCCCAGGGCCTCCCGCAGGGCAGGCAGAAGCTCCTTGCTCGACCAGTCGATGTACTCCGGCTGCGACTCGCCACCGATCTGCACCAGCGCGATCTCCGTGAACCCGGCCTCGGCATAGGGCCGTACGGCCTCCACGAAGTCCGCCGGGTCGTCGCCGCACGGAATGGAGGCGGCCACGTCGTCGGGCGTGACGAACTGGGTGGCCGACGCGAACGAATCCGGATGCGGCAGCTCGGAGTTGACCTTCCAGCCGCAGCCGAACCAGCGGAACTGCTCGTGCGCCCGCTGGATCGCCGCGTCCCGGTCCCGGTCGTAGCAGACGGGCAGCTGCCCGACCCGCGGCTTGCCCTCGCCACCGTGCCGGTCGAAAGCGGTCAGCAGCTCCTGCTTCGGCTCCGTGGCGATGACCAGGTCGGCGAGCCGGCCCGCGAGCGCACAGGAGCGCTCGCCGGAGACGGCGACACCGATCTGCGGCGGCTCCTCCGGCAGGTCCCACAGCCGTGCCGAGTCCACACTGAAGTGCTTGCCCCGCCGGCTGACGTGGCCTCCGCCGAACAGGTCGCGGATGATGCCGACCGCTTCTTCCAGCATCTCGTGCCGCACCTCGACCGAGGGCCAACCCCGGCCCACCACGTGTTCGTTGAGGTTCTCGCCGGCGCCGAGCCCCAGTCGGAAGCGGCCCTGCGACAGCAGCTGCATCGTCGCCGCCTTCTGGGCCACCACCGCCGGGTGGTAGCGGACGGTCGGACAGGTCACATACGTCATCAGCGGGATGCGCGAGGTGGCCTGGGCGGCGGCGCCCAGCACGCTCCACGCGTAAGGGGCGTGGCCCTGCTCCCGCAGCCACGGGAAGTAGTGGTCGGAGGTCACGGAGAAGTCGAACCCGGCCTCCTCGGCCCGCACCACATGGTCGACGAGCTCGCGCGGGCCCGCCTGTTCGGTCATCATCGTGTATCCGATTCGCACCATAAAGCGCGGGTTCCCGGTTGGACGGGACGAAAACTGGCCATGGGGGTCCGTGCGACGGCACCGTGGACACCCGCCGGGCGGACGCGGAAGGATGGCGGATACAACGATCAGCCGTCCGGTCGGCAAGCGTGTTCAGCGGTCCTGACCGGCAGTTGTCCGATCGCCACTGAGATCGTGCAGGAGGCCGCCCGATGAGTGCCCGCCCGTTGCCCGTCAGCACACCCGGGGAGCAAGGGGTCGACGCCCGTGGCATCCAGGCGTTCCTCGACGCGGTGGAGACGGCGCCGAACATCGAGCCGCACAGCCTGATGATCCTGCGCCACGGCCGACTGGTTGCCTCCGGCTGGTGGGCGCCCTACACCGCCGACCGCCCCCACCTGCTGTACTCGCTCAGCAAGAGTTTCACCTCGACCGCCGCCGGGCTGGCCGTCGCCGAGGGCCTTCTCGACCTCGACGCGCCCGTGATCTCGTACTTCCCCGAGTTCGAGGCGGACATCACCGCCCCGAGCAGCCGAGGCATGCTGGTCCGGCACGTCGCGTCCATGGCGAGCGGACACCTCGCCGAGACCTGGACCGAGGCGTTGGCACACGACCGTGCGGAGCCCGTGCGCGGCTTCCTGCTGATCCCGCCGGACCGGGACCCCGGCACGGTCTTCGCCTACAACCAGCCCGCGACGTACACGCTCGCCGCGATCGTGCAGCGGCAGTCCGGACAGTCACTGACCCAGTACCTGCGCCCGAGGCTCTTCGACCCGCTCGGCATCGGGGAGGCCGTCTGGGTCCAGCATCCGCGAGGCCGCGACCTCGGATTCACCGGGCTGCACGCCGCCACGGACGCGGTCGCCCGCCTCGGCCAGCTGTATCTCCAGGACGGCGTCTGGGAGGGCAGGCGCGTGCTGCCGTCGTCCTGGGTGGCGCAGGCGACACGCCCGCACATCGCCACCGTCGGCTTCAGGGCCGGGGACCCCGTGCCGGACTGGCAGCAGGGATACGGTTACCAGTTCTGGGGGTCACGGCACGGGTACCGGGGCGACGGGGCGTACGGCCAGTTCTGCGTCGTCCTGCCCGAGCACGACGCGGTGATCGCCACGACCGCGGCGACCGAGCAGATGCAGCAGCTGCTGGACGCGATGTGGGGCCACTTGCTGCCCGCGCTCGGGCCGGCCCCGCTGACCGGCCGCGACGACGAGGACAAGGCACTCCAGCACCGCCTCGAACGCCTCGCGCTGCCCCCGGTCGCGGCAGACGCCGCACCCGGACTCCGGTCGGCGATCCGCCTGACACCGCAGGGCGGCCACTGCCCGGAACAGCCGACGCTGACGGCGGTCGAGGTCGCCCACGAGGACGGCACCTGGAGCATGACCCTGGTCGAGGGCGAGGACCGCCTCGTGCTCCGTCTTCCGGGCTCCGCCTGGGCGGTCGAGGAGGACCCGCTCCCCACGGCGACGAGCGGCGGCTGGACGACCCCGGACACCCTGAGCGCCGACGTCCTGTTCCTGGAGACCCCGCACCGCCTGACGATCACGGGCACGCCCGGCACGGGCACGTTCACGGCCCACTGGCACACCACGCCGCTCCACGTGGGGCCACTGAGCCGGCACAGGGCCCCTCGAGCCCGGTATGATCCAAACGAGAGGCCCTAGCCGAGCGTCTCCATCCAGTTGGCCGGGACCCGCCCCCGTGGTCCCGGCGCGGGCTGGTCCTCGGGGTGACAGGCAGGAGGAGCCAACTCGGGCCCGGCCTCGTACAGCTCGGACGTCTCGTAGTTCCAGAACCAGTCCTCGCCCGGCTCGAAGCTGCGGATCACGGGATGCCCGGTGGCATGGAAGTGCGCGGTCGCGTGCTTCGCGGGCGAGTCGTCGCAACACCCGATGTGCCCGCACTGCGCGCACCGTCGCAGATGGAACCACCATCCGCCCGCCGCGTCGCACTCCACGCACCCGGTGCCGCTCGGCGGGACGCTCGGGTCGATGCCCTGCACTGTGCTCATGACGACGCCTCCGGTGCTGTCTCGGAATCCACGGCGGTCAGCGGCAGCCGTACCTGGAACCGCGTGTCGCCCGGTTCGGACCGCACGCTCAGGCTGCCGTGGTGCTTGTTGACGACGATGCGCCAGGAGATGTCCAGGCCGAGCCCGGTTCCCTGGCCGACCGGCTTCGTGGTGAAGAACGGGTCGAAGATACGGTCGCGGATCTCCTCCGGCACACCCGGTCCCGTGTCGCGGAACTCCACGAGCAGCCGGTCGTGGTCGAGGGCCGTCCGCACGGTCAGCGTGCCCTGCCCGCCCGCCTCGTTCATGGCCGACACCGCGTTGTCGATGAGGTTGGTCCACACCTGGTTCAACTCGCCCGGATAGGCGGGGATGTTCGGCAGGGACCGGTCGTAGTCCTTGACGACGGTGATCCGCTTGCCGATCTTCCCGGACAGCATCATCAGGGTGCTGTCGAGGAGTTCGTGCACATCGGCCGTCCGGTACGGCGCCCGGTCGAGCTGGGAGTACTGCCGTGCCGCGTTGACAAGCGTGGACACCCGGGTCGTGGAGTCCTCGATCTCGTTCATCAGCAGCTCGGTCTCGACCGTGTAGTTGAGCCAGCGGACCGCGCCCTCCAGCGTCCGCTCGTCGACGGCCGCCGCGACCTGGTCCAGCCAGTCGGTGTCGAGTCCGGCCTGCACGAACGTCGGCGCGAGCTGCCAGCCGCCGTCGATACCGCGGTCGTCGAGCCAGTCGGTGATCGCGTCCTCGCGGTCGGACGCCTCCAGCGGGCTGACCGGCGTGGCCTTGGCGACCTGTTCGGCCGTCCGCTCCTGGATCTCGACCAGTGTCAGCAGCGCGTCCGGCTCGTAGCGTCCGGCGGCGATCACGCCCAGCTTGTGCCGCATCCCGGCGACCCGCTCGCGCAGCGCCGAGGTGGCGCGCACGGCCGCCGCGGCCGGGTTGTTCAGCTCATGGGTGAGACCGGCGGACAGCGATCCGAGCGCCAGCAGCCGCTCCCGCTGGTTGATGACCTGCTGGGTGTTCTTGGAGCCGAAGAACAGCCCCTCCAGCAGGTGCACCGCCATCGGGAACCAGTCCCGCATGATCGAGGCGAACGTCTCCGCGGGCAGGATGAAGAACCGCGAGGGTTCGGTGACCCGCATCGAGCCGCCGTACGACGCCGCGGCCCGGTCGCCCAGGTACGCCTGGAAGGCGCCCGCGTACACACCGCGCTGCGACGTCCGGTTGACCTCCACGTCGTCGGCGCCGACCCGCCGCGACAGCACGACCGTACCTTTGAGGAGGACGAAGAAGCAGGTGGCGGGCTCACCCTCGGTGTAGACCGGGCCGGGGTCGTACTCCTCCACCCGCCCTTCCCGGCACAGCCGCGCCAGCTGCTCGTCATCCAGCTTCTCGAACAGGAAGAGCGTCTTCAGCTCCGCCCGGTCGCACGCCATCGGCCGGCCGCTCATCACCGCTCCCCGCGTCGTGGGTTCATGACTGCTCCAGATACCGGTGGACGAGCATCACGGCCATTGCTCCCTCGCCCACCGCGGAGGCGACCCGCTTGGCGGACTCGGCGCGCGCGTCGCCCGCCACGAACACACCCGGGACGTTGGTCTCCAGGTGGTACGGGGGCCGGTCCAGCTCCCAGCCCTTCGGAGGCTGCCCGTCGCTCGTCATGTCGGGGCCGGTCGGGATGAACCCCTTCTCGTCCCGCAGCACCGTCCCCTCCAGCCAGTCGGTCAGCGGGGCCGCCCCGATGAACACGAACAGCCACTGCGCGTCGACGAGTTCGGTCTGCCCGGTCGCCACGTCCCGCAGCGTCAGCTTCTCCAGATGGTCCGAGCCGTGCGCCGCGTCCACCACGGTGCGGGTGCGGACGTGAATGTTCGGAGCGTCGTTGATCTGCTGGATCAGATAGTGCGACATCGACGCCGACAGCGACTCGCCGCGTACCAGGATGTTGACCGACTTGCAGCCCCGGGACAGGTACATCGCCGCCTGGCCCGCCGAGTTGGCGCCACCCACGATGTACACGTCGTACCCGGAACAGGCGGGGGCCTCCGTCAGCGCCGAACCGTAGAACACCCCGCACCCCGTCAGCTCGGCGAGCCCCGGCGCCTGGAGCTGCCGGTAGGACACGCCGGTCGCCAGGATCACGCTGTGCGCGCCGATCGCGGTCCCGTCCGAGAACCGCACGATCCGGGCGGCACCGTTGACCTCGAGAGCGGACACCTCCCGCGCGGTGAGGATCTCCGCGCCGAACTTCTTCGCCTGCCGGCGAGCCCGGTCCGTCAGCTGCGCGCCCGACACACCGTCGGGAAAGCCGAGGTAGTTCTCTATGCGGGAACTCTGCCCGGCCTGACCACCGGTCGCGGACCGCTCCACGAGCAGCGTCCGCAGCCCCTCCGACGCCCCGTACACCGCCGCCCCGAGGCCGGCGGGCCCGCCGCCGATCACGACCAGGTCGTAGAACTCCGAGGTCGGCGTCGTCGCCAGGCCCACGTGCGCGGCCAGTTCCGGGTCCTCCGGCTCGACCAGCGGCGTGCCGTCCGGGGTGACGACGAGCGGCAGCCGCTCCCCGTCCTGCCCGGCCGCCGCCAGCAGCCGCTGCCCCTCCGGGGTCTCGACCGAGTACCAGCGGTAGGGCACCTGGTTGCGGGCCAGGAACTCGCGTACGTCCGACGAGCGCGCCGACCAGCGGTGGCCGACCACCTTCGTAGTCGGAACCGGCCGGTAGTCGGAGGTCCGCCATGCCTCCAGCAGATCGTCCAGCACCGGGTAGAGCTTCTCCTCGGGCGGGTCCCACGGCTTGAGGAGATAGTGGTCGAGGTCGATCACGTTGATCGCGTCGATGGCCGCGTTGGTGTCCGCGTACGCCGTCAGCAGCACCCGCCGCGCGCCCGGGTAGACGTCCAGGGCCTGTTCCAGGAACTCGATGCCGTTCATCTGCGGCATCCGGTAGTCGGCCAGGATCACCGCCACCAGGTCGCCGCGCAGCTTGAGCTCCCGCAGCGCCTCGAGCCCGCTCTCACCGGACTCGGCTCGCACGATGCGGTACGACTCGCCGTACCTGCGGCGCAGGTCGCGCGCCACGGCACGCGACACTCCGGGGTCGTCGTCCACGGTCAGGATGACGGTCCGTGCAGCTGCCCCCGCAGCCTGTGCCATAAGGTCTCCCGCCCCGAGCTCATCCACGTCCCGGCCATCGTATGTTCGTTCGTCCGGTTTCGCTCCTGAACCCGGTGAGCACCTGACCGGTGGCATGATCACCTGCACCGGAGCAGCGACAGGAAGGCAGCAGCATGACCCGCCCGATCACCGTGGGAGTGGACGGATCGCCGGAGAGCGTCGCCGCGGCGGCCTGGGCGGGCCGGGAGGCCGTGCGCCGGGGCCTGCCGTTGAGGATCGTCCACGCCTGGCAGTGGCAGGCCCTGGACGTCGCCCTGGCGGCCGACGAGGACGCCCAGGCCGGGTGGGCCAGGGAGGTCGTGGACGCGGCCCGGGGCACGCTCACCGAGCGGCACCCGCAGCTGACCGTCACCGCCGAGGCGCGCCGGCAAGCGCCCGTCGAATCGCTGGTCGCCGAGGCGGCCACGGCCGAACTGCTGGTGCTGGGCTCACGCGGGCACGGCGCGGTCGTCGGGTTCCTGATCGGCTCCGTCGGCCAGCAGGTGATCGCCGAGTCCACCCGGCCCGTGGTGCTGGTCCGCGCGGGCGACCGGCCCGCCGCCGAGGCGGCGGGCCGCGACATCGTCGTGGGACAGCACGGAGGGCCGGACGACAGTGCGCCCGCGCTCGCTTTCGCGTTCGAGACGGCCGCCGCCCGGGGCGCGGCCGTCCGCGTCGTACGGGCCTGGAGCCTGCCGCCCGTGTTCGCCTACAGCCCGGGCTCGCTCAAGCTGCTCGACGAGGCCGGTGGGCTGGAACAGTTCGAGAGGAAGGCGCTCGACGAGGCGCTGCGCCCCTGGCGGGACCGCTACCCCGACGTGCCGGTGACCGAGCACGTGGAGATGGGCAGCGCCGCCCAGGTGCTGCTCTCCGCGGCCGGTGACGCGCAGCTCGTGGTGGTGGGACGCCGTGCCAGCCGGGCCGTGGGGCCCCGCATCGGATCGGTGGCGCACGCGCTGCTGCACCACGCGCCCTGCCCGGTGGCGGTCGTACCGCCCGCCTGACACAGGTTCCGACTCACAGGGCCCGGTCGAAGAGGGCCAGCAGCTCCCGCCAGTGCCTTTCCGCCGCCTCGGCGTGGTAGCTGGAGGTGTCCTCCTGGGTGTAGCCGTGCGGGGCGCCCGGGTAGACCTCGCAGCGGTGGCGCACACCCGCGTCGGTGAGTGCCTTCTCCAGCCGCTCGATCTGCTGGGGCGGCAGGGAGTGGTCGTGGTCGGCGTGTCCGAAGTACGCCTCCGCGGTGATGCGGTCGGCCGCAAGATGGGGGCTGTCCGGCTTGTCGGTCGCCAGCTGCCCGCCGTGGAAGCCGGCCACGGCGGCGACCCGCTCCGGATGCGTCCCGGCGGTGCGCAGGGCCAGCCGGGCGCCCATGCAGTAGCCGGTCACACCGACCGGGCCGTCGACGGCCTGCGGGCAGTCGGCGAGCCGGCGCAGATAGGCGTCGGCGTCGCGCTCGGCCCGCTCGGGCGTCACCGACCGGATGAGCGGCATGACCTTCTGGAAGAGCTCCGGACGTGCGTCCGTGTCGATGAAGTCGGGCAGCTCGACGACGGGCGCCCGGCCGTGGCGGTAGAAGACGTTGGGCACCAGCACCGTGTAGCCGTGCCCGGCGAGGCGGTCGGCCATCTTCTTCAGGGACGGGCGCAGTCCGAAGGCGTCCATGTAGAGCAGGACCGCGGGGTGGGGGCTGTGGTCGTCCGGGTGGGTGAGGTAGGCGTCCGCCGTGCCGTCCTCGGTGGGGATGTCCACGGACGTTCCACGGGTGGCGGTCATATGTGGTTCTCCTGCCTGTCGACGTCCGGCCGGCGACGACCCCGGCCGGGCCTTGCGATCATCATCGCAACGCCGGCCGGCTGATCGCTCAGGAGGGCCGAACGGGACCGTCTTCTTCTTCCTGCGGATCGGTCAGCGTCTCGCGGACCTTGGGCAGGATGTTGTCCACGTAGTCCTTCACGGCGGTGTCCAGACCGATGTCGTGCTGGGCCCGCTCCGACAGATACCACCGGTGTTCCAGCAGCTCGTGGTACAGCTCCGCCGGATCCATCGCCCCCCGCAGCTCCGGCGGCACCGCGCGCACGGTGGGCCGGAACACGTCCCGCACCCACCGGTGGGCGAGCACCTCGGGCCGGGCGGCGAGGGGGTCGCCGGGCGCGTAGTCGTCCTGGGTGGCCATCCAGCTCTCCAGGTCGTTCAGCAGCCGCCGCGCCTGGTTCTCCTCGGCGTCGAGGCCGGTCAGCCGGAGCAGCTGCCGCTGATGGTGCCCGGCGTCGACGACCTTCGGCACGAAGGTGACGGTGTCGCCGTTGGAGGAGTGCGAGATCTGCATCTCCGCCACGTCGAACCCGAGGTCGTTCAGGCGGCGGACACGGCGGTCGATGTAGTGGTGCTTGCCCGCCGGGTACACGGAGGTGCGGGTCAGCTCGTCCCACAGGCCTGAGTACCGCTGGCAGATCTCCATGCCGAACTCGATCGGATCGACGGACGGGTGCAGTGCCCCGGAAGCCTCCAGGTCCAGCAGCTCACCGCTGATGTTGACGCGCGCGAGATCGAGGTCGTACTCCCGCTGCCCCGGGCTCAGCCGGGGGTGCAGATCGCCGGTCTCGGCGTCCACCAGGTACGCGGCGTAGGCGCCCGCGTCCCGCCGGAACAGGGTGTTGGACAGCGAGCAGTCACCCCAGGCGAACCCCGCCAGATGCAGCCGGACCAGCAGCACGGCCAGCGCGTCCATCAGCCGGTGCATGGTCGCGGGCCGCATGGTCGTCTCGAACATCGAGCGGTACGGCATCGAGCCGCGCAGATGCCGGGTGATCAGCACCGGCTCGAGGGGCTCGCCGTCCTTGCCGGTACGGCCGGTGACCACGGCGAGCGGGTCCACCGCCGGGATGCCGAGCCGGTCGAGGTCCCGCAGCAGCTCGAACTCGCGCACCGCGGGCCGCTCGGCGAGCTCCTTGACGGCCACCACCTCCGTACCGGCGCGTGCGTAGCGCACCACGTGCCGGGAGATACCGCGGGGCAGCGGCACGAGGTAATGCTCCGGCCACTCCTCCAGGGGCAGCTGCCACGGCAGTTCGAGCAGGAGCGCGGGGTGCTCCGGATTGGTCGCGCTGATCTGCAGAGCCATCGATGAACTGTCCTCGCCTCACGGTCGGCCGACGTACCAAGGAGCATCACCGCACCAGCACGGCACCGGAGTCAACAGGCGGCCGGATCTTGGACGGGAACATGCGGTGGCGGCCCAGCCGCAGTCCGGGCCCCCCGGAGGGGTGGTGGGGGCGAGATCACCGCGGCGCCCACCGGCACGGACTGAGCCCCGCACCACCCGCGCCGGGGTCACGGCGAGCCGAGGGCCACGACCGGTCGGAGCCTACGATGCACCGTCGCCCCCACCCCGCCGCGCCGCCAGCAGCAACGCGATGTCGTCCGGCCGGTCCGTCGCGCGCCGCGCCCGGTCCGTGAGCCGGTCCGCGAGCTCCGCCAGGGTGAGCCCCGCCCGCCGGTGAGACGCCTCCCACTCGTGCGACAGCGCCGCACGCAGTTCACCGACCCCTTCGTCGATGTCCGCCCCCGGCCGCTCGACCAGCCCGTCCGTGTAGAGCGCCAGCACGGCCCCCGGTTCCAGCCGCAGCCACGTCACCGGATACCGGGCCTCCGGGTCCACCCCGAGCACCACCCCACCGGGCAGGTCCAGCACGTCCGCACGCCCGTCCGGATGGCCCAGCAGCGGCTGCGGATGCCCGGCCCGCGCGGCGCGCGCCGCCCCCGTGACCGGGTCGAGACGGATGTAGCAGCAGCTCGCGAACTGCCCCGGGTCGAGTCCGATGAGCAACCGGTTCGTTCCGCTCATCACCTGGTCCGGAGAATGGTCGCCCAGTGCGAACGCCCTTACGGCGCTGCGCAGTTGACCCATGGTGGCCGCCGCCTGCACCCCGTGTCCCTGCACATCGCCGATGACCAGGGCGAGACCGTCCCCGGCCTCCACCACGTCGTACCAGTCGCCGCCCACGTCCATGCCCTGGGTGCCCGGCAGATAGCGCCCCGCGGTCTCCACCTGGGGGTGCCTGGAGAGCCGCTGCGGCAGCAGGGCCTCCTGCAGACCGCGGGCCAGGGCCGCCTCGGAGTCGTAGCGGCGGGCCCGCTCCAGGGCCTGCGCGATCAGCCCGGCGAGTGCGGTGAGCACCGTGCGCTCCTCGGAGCTGAAGGACCGCGGCCGTTCGAAACCGAGGATGCACGAGCCGACCGGTCGGCCGGAGGCGATCAGTGGCAGGAAGGCCCGCGAGCCGACATCGGCGTCCAGCGGGATGCCCGGATAGGCGGCCTCCAGCTGTTGCATCGACTCGAAGAACAAGGGACGGCCCGTGGTGAGGGTCTCGACGCCCGGCAGTTTGGCGTCCAGTGCCACCCCTTCGAACTGCCCGAGGAACCTCGGTGGGAAGCCGGTCTCCCAGGCCAGGTACAGACGCCGCTCGTGCAGCAGGTAGATGGCGAGATGGCGCCCCCCGAACGCGGGCAGCAGCTCCCGCATCACCACCTCGGACACCTGACGGGCGGTCAGTGCCTCGGACAGCGCGATCGCGAGCACGATGGGGCGGTACACCGGGGCCAGCGCACCCTGCGCGCCGAGCGTCCCCGCGGCGGTCGTCGCCGCCGTCTCCTCCACCGAGGCCGCCTCCGCCGTGTGCCCGAGCGGCACCACCCGGCAGGTCACGACGTCGGGGCCGGGATAGACGGACAACGTGAGCCAGTCGCCGTCCCGCTCCCCGTGCGGCCCGGTCGCGGGGCGCTCGACCTGGAAGTGCACCGGCTCGGACGACAGCAGCGCCGCCCGCAGATGGTCCTCGTAGGCGGGCCGGTCCAGCCATGGCACGGCCTCCAGCAGCGGCCGGCCGACCAGTTCCGCCGGCGGCCGCCCCAGCAGGTCGGCGGCCCGCGGGTTGATGTAGGTGATCAGGCCCAGCCGGTCGAACGCGAACACCCCGTCCGGGAGCAGGTCCGTGGCGCCCTCCGCCGCAGGGCCGGGTCCCGGATCGATGACGAGACCGCCCACCCGGTGCCTGCCGTGCTCCGCCCCCTCCGTCCAGAACTCCAGCAGCCGCTCTCCACCGTCCTCGGCCCGCACCCGCAACGGCCGCACCGGCGAGCCGCCGGCTGCCGTCTCGCGCAGCGCGGACAGCACCAGGTGCGCGTCGTCGGGGGAGACGGCCCGGGCGAGCGCCTCCGGTGACCGGACGACGTCGTACGCGGAGCCCGCCGCCAGCCCCCTGAAGGTGTCGTCCGTGGTGACCGTCCCGTCGGCCGTGTCCCATACGAAGTGCCCGATGCGGCCCTGCGGCCGGCCTGCCGCGGGCGGTCGTACGCACAGCGACGGCCCGTCCCACACCACCGGATCCCCGCCCGCCTCCAGGGCGGCCAGGGTGTGGCCCAGCCGGTCCGCTACGGCCGTCAGCCGGCCCCGGTCGGGCAGCGCCTCGGTCGCGGACGGCGCCGGGGGCCGTAGCACCGTCAGCACACCGTACGTAGTGGCACCGGCCCGCACGGGCACGTACACCGAGCCGAAGCGGAACGGCAGCCCGGCGGACAGTTGCGGATAGCGCCGCATCGTCTCCGTGGCGTCGCTGAGCACCACCTGCACGCCCCGGCGGTAGGCGTCCGCGACGGGGAACGGCCGGTCCTGGTGCAGCCGCGACCACGGCCGGAAGAGTTTCGAGGGCAGCCCGGAGAGCACGGCCAGGCGCAGCACACCCGGCGTGCCGGAGCGCAGGTACACGCCGCACGCCAGACCGCCCACGGCACGCAGCGCGTCCACCACCGCGCGGATCAGCGCCGTGGCCGGCGTCCCGAGTGCGCTGCCCGTGTCGTCGATGCTCCCTCGCATCGGTCTGCCCTCGTCCCCGGCCGTCGGGTCCGTACCACAGTCAGCATGCGCCGCCCCGTCGTGCCCGCGCATCCCGGCGGACCGGCGGCCCGGGAAGCGGTCACGGAAGCGGTCACCGCACGCGCCGGAACACGTCGTCGGAGTCGTCCCACGTGGGCAGCTCCTCCGGCCGCCGCTCCCGTGGAACGCGTGACGCCGACTGGTACATGGCGTCGATCTCGACCGCGTACCTGCGGGCGATGGCGTCCCGGCGCAGCTTCATCGACGGCGTCAGCAGCCCGTTCGCCACGTCGAACGGCTCAGGCAGTACTCGGAAGACCCGGATCGACTCGGACCGCGACACCGTGCAGTTGGCGGCGGCCACGGCGCGTGCGATCTCCTGCCGCAGCGCGTTCTCCTCCCGGGCGTCCCGGCCCTCCCGGCCCGGGGTGTCCCCGCGCGTGAACAGTGCGCCGCGCCAGTGCGCCACGAACTCCGGGTCCAGGGTGATCAGGGCGCCGACGCAGGGCCGGTTGTCGCCCACGACGACCGCCTGGTGAATGAGCGGATGCACCCGCAGGCGCTCCTCCAGTGCCGCCGGGGCCACGCTCTTGCCGCCGCTCGTGACGATGACGTCCTTCTTGCGGCCCGTGATGGACAGATACCCCTCGGAGTCCAGACGCCCGATGTCTCCCGTGGCCAGCCAGCCGTCGCGCAGCGCCGCGCGGGTGCCGTGGTCGTCGCCCACATACCCCTGGAACACCGACGGGCCGCGCACCAGGATCTCCCCGTCCTCGGCCACCCGTACGTCGACACCCGGAAGCGGGCGCCCCACCGTGCCGGACTTCTCCCGCCCGATCGGCTGCGCGGTGATGCCTCCGCTCGTCTCGGTGAGCCCGTACCCGTCGTGGACGAGGATGCCGATGCCCGCGAAGAAGAGGGCGAGTTCGCGGTTCAGGGGCGATCCCCCGGACACCGCCCCGCACACCCGCCCGCCCAGCGCGGCGCGCAGCTTGCGGTACACGGCCTTGTCGTAGAGAGCGTGCTGCAGCCTCAGGTCGAAGCCGGGGCCGGGCCCGGTGCCCAGCCGCTGCCGTTCGGCCGCGAGCGCGTAGTCCTGCGCGGTGCGGACGGCCCGCTCGAACAGGGCACCCCGGCCCGCCTGCTGGGCGGTTTGGAGGAACTTCTTGTACAGCTTCTCGAAGACGTACGGCACCGCGTACAGGTACGTGGGCCGGAACGTCAGCAACGACGAGGCCAGGGCCTCCGCGGACAGCTCGGGTTCGTGGCCCATGAGGATGCCGCCGCGCAGACACAGCCCCTGGAGCATCAGCCCGTACACATGCGAGAAGGGCAGGAAGACGAGGATGGAGGGCTGCTCACCGGGCGGTGCCGCGGTGTGCCGCCAACCGGCCAGCAGCGTGTCGCAGGGGCTCGCCAGGTTGCGGTGGCTGAGCGCGCATCCGCGGGGGTGCCCGCTCGTGCCGGAGGTGTAGGCGACGATCGCGGTCGACTCCGGCAGCACGATCCGGCGCAGCGAGTCGACGGTCGTGGCCGGGACCGGACGACCGCGCTCCACGAGATCGTCCAGCGCGCCCACGTCCAGTTGCCAGACGTGGCGCAGCCGGGGCAGCGAGCCGCACACCGACCCCACGGTCATCACGCCGTGCTCGTCCTCGACGACCACGGCGACGCAGCCGGCGTCCCTCAGGATCCACTCGACCTGCTCGTGCGAGGACGTGGGATGGACCGGCACCACCTCGGCGCCGATCGCCCACAGCGCGCAGCTGAGCAGAGTCCACTCGTAGCGGGTGCGCGCCATGATGGCCACGCGGTTGCCGGGGCGGATGCCGCAGGCGATGAGTCCCCTCGCCAGATCGACCACTTCGTCACGCAGTTCGGCCGCCGTCATGGGGATCCAGGATCCGTCGTCGCTGCGGCGTGCCACCAGGGGAAGGTCCGGGTTCCGGCTTGCCGTGTCGAAGACGCTGTCGGCGAGTCCGCCCGTCATCACCGGCCCTGACACCGGGTCCGGGGCGGCCGGACGGGCGTTCCCAAAGTCGCGCATGCGCCGCCCCCCGAGGCTTTCCTGCTTGATCGCCGATGGTTGCGGCATCGGCGGTGCTCGAATGTAGCCCAGGTTTCCGCCGGACGTGCCGGAAACGGCGACGAACCCGCCGGTCCCGCTCTGGCGGTGCCGGATGGACGGGCGGACGATGAAGTGGAAGGAGCCGTTGACTGCGGAGGGAGCGGTCATGCTCGAAGTGAAGGCAGCGGACAAGCCTGACGAGCGGCGTGATTTCCCCCGGGGCCACCTGGAGGCCGTCCATCTGACCGGACTCGACTTCGCGGTCGGGACCTTCGAGCCCGGCTGGCGCTGGTCGGAGTCCGTCGCCCCGATCGCCGGCACGCAGAGCTGCCAGTTCCACCACAACGGCTATGTCGTCCGGGGGCGGATGCACATCCGCATGGACGACGGGGCCGAGGAGGAGCTCGGGCCCGGCGACGTCTTCGTCTGCTCGGCCGGGCACGACGCGTGGGTCGAGGGCGACGATCCCGTCGTGGTCCTGGACTTCGCGGGTCCCATGGCACAGGAGTACGCGAGGGCGGACCGCGGATAGCGGCGCAGGGAGAAGGCCTGCGGGGACCCGCAGGGCGTGCGGGTCCCCGCCGCGCCGTACGCGGGCGTCCTCGCCGGGTTTCCCCGCGCCGTATCCGGGGTGGGTCCTCGCCGAGGGCGGCGTGCCGGGTGAGTTTCCGGGCGCCGTCGCGTCACCAGCGGCCGGGTGACGTACCGGTGATCGGGGACGAGGGCCGGCCGTCCGGGCCGACCGGGACGTCCCCGGCGAGCATCACCCGGTGCATGATCCGCGGATGCTCGGGGCCGACGAGGTCGCTCGGGGCCAGATGAACGGTGGCCCGGTTGTCCCAGAAGGCCACGCTGCCGGCCTCCCAGCGGAAACGGACCGTGTACTCCGGGCGCGTGGCCTGCTCCAGGAGCATCTGCAGGATGTGCGCGCTCTCCGCGCGTGACAGGCCGAGGATCTGCTCGACGTAGTAGCCGTTCACGAACAGCACCCGTTCGCCCGTCTCCGGGTGCACCCGGACCAGTGGATGCTCCGTGGCCACCTGGTGGTCCAGCAGATGACGCAGGTACGCGTCGTCGCCGGGCCGAGGCTGGTATCCGACGCCGAGCCGGTGCTCGGCGCGCAGGCTGTCGGCGAAACGCCGGACGGGCTCCGACAGACCCGCGTAGGCGGCTGCGAGGTTGGACCACTGGGTGTCCCCGCCGTACGGGGGCACGCTCTCGGCGCGCAGGATGGTCGCGGCGGGCGGATCGACGCGGGCGCCGTGGTCGCAGTGCCAGCCCCGCAACAGCGAGTGGCGCCTGCGCCGCAGCCACTCGTCGTGGTCCATGCCGTAGCGCCCGCCCAGCTCCAGCCGGTCGGCCGTGGTCTCCACCTCCGGGAAGTCCCGCGGTGAGGCACTGCCGCGCCTGCCCAGGACGACGGGCTCGCCGAACCGCCGGGCGAGCGCGACGTGCGCCGTGTGGTCCAGTTTCTGGTCCCGGAAGAACACCACCTTCCAGCGCAGCACGGCCGACCTGATCGTGGAGACCGCCGCGTCCGGCAGGTCGCCGGCCAGGTCGACCCCGGTGATCTCGGCACCGATGTGGCCCGCGACGGGCCTCACCTCGACCGCGGTACCACTGTCCGTCGTCATACGGGCTCCGTCCGTGGTGGGTCAGGACCTCACGGGGCAAGCATCGCCCGCCGCCGGCTCGTGCGAAAGATCACACAGGCTGCGTACGAGTGACCCGTCAGCCCTCGCCATGTCGGTCCTTTTGCCGTCCCATTGCCGTCCCATGGGCAATTGGCGACACGGCTGTCGTCATGATGGTTCGGCATTGGTAAGGCATGCCTTCGCTAACCTGCACGACCGACGGCGGGGGGCATGCCGGGGAGGGCCGCATGTGGGATGACGCGTTTCCGAGCTTTCTCATCGGACTGAGGGAAGGGCTCGAAGGCGGACTCATCGTCTCCATCCTCGTCGCGACCCTCGTGAGAGCCGGTGCGAAGTCCCGGCTGCCCCAGGTGTGGACCGGAGTCCTCGCCGCGATCGCGCTCGCGATGAGCTTCGGCGCTGTGTTGACGTTCACCGCGGCATCCCTGTCCGCGACCGCCCAGGAGGCGTTCGGCGGCACCCTCAGCGTGATCGCCGTCGCGTTCGTCACCGCGATGGTCTTCTGGATGCGCCGCTCGGCCCGCAGTCTCTCCGGCGAGATCAAGGAGAAGGTCACCGGCGCGCTCGCGATGGGCGCCGGCATGCTGATCCTCACCTCGTTCCTCGCGGTGGGCCGCGAGGGCCTGGAGACGGCTCTGTTCCTGTGGACCACGGCGCGCGCGGCCGGGGAGTCGGCGGGTCCGATGGCGGGCGCCGGGATCGGCCTCGTCCTCGCGGCCGGCCTGTGCTGGGGTCTGTACCGCCGCGTCCTGAAGATCAACCTGACCAGGTTCTTCACCGCGACCGGCGCCGTCCTCATCGTCATAGCCGCCGGGGTGCTGGGCTACGGCCTGCGCGATCTGCAGGAGGGCGGGGTCCTGCCGGGCGGCACCGCCTATGCCGTGGACCTCGGCGGCAGCGTCGACGCCGGTTCCTGGTACAGCACCCTGATCCAGGGCGTGTTCAACCTGACGCCGACGATGACGTGGCTGCAGGTCGTCGCCTACGCCGGATACCTCGCCGTGGTGATGACGCTGTTCGTACGCGGCGTGCGCGGGGCCGGGGCCACGGCCACCCGGGCGAAGCCCACGCCGGCCGACCGGGCGAAGCCCGCGGTGAAGGCGAAGGAGGACCTCAAGGCGGAGGAGGGCGGCCGGGGCCCGCCGCCAAGGCACCGCAAACCCCGTCCGACACCCCGGCCCGCCGCCGCCCCGTCTGGGCCGTCCCCGTCGCCGTCGTCGCCGTCCCCTCCGTCGTGGCAGGGCTGATCGTCGCCGTCAGCGGCTCCGAGCCCGGCGGCAGCCAGACCGTCGCCGTGTCCGAGACCGAGTGCGGCAAGGGCTTCACCCCGCCCGAGCCCGGCCGGCAGACCTTCCAGATGCACAACACCGGCGACAAGACCTCCGAGGTGTACCTGGTCGACCCGGCCACCAACGCGGTGTACGGCGAGATCGAGGGCCTTGCCCCCGGCACCACGCGCGACCTCGTCGCCACCGTCGCGGGCGGCAGCTACGCCTGGCGCTGCGTGCCCACCGGTGGCAAGGCCGTCACCTCCAAGGCGGTCCGCGTGAGCGGCGGCGCCGGCGCCAAGGCCGTCGTCCCCGTCTCCGAGAAGGACCTCGCCGCGCCCCTGGCCGCGTACCGGACGTACGTCGAACAGGGCCTGGCCACCCTCGTCACCCAGACCCGCAAGCTCAGCGACGACGTCTCCGCGGGCCACCTCGACGCGGCCCGCGCCGACTGGCTGACGGCCCACCGCACGTACTCCTCGCTGGGCGCCGCCTACGGCACCTTCGAGGACTTCGACCAGAAGATCAACGGCCGTCCCGACGGCCTGCCCGGCGGGGTGAACGACAAGGACTTCACAGGCTTCCACCGCCTGGAGTACGGGCTGTGGCACGGCCAGTCCGCGGACCGGCTCAAGGCCCCCGCCCAGCAGCTCGCCGACGATGCCGCCGGACTGCGGAAGGCGTTCCCCACCCAGACCTTCGACCCGGGCGACCTGCCCCTGCGTGCCCACGAGATCCTGGAGAACACGCTCCAGTTCGAGCTGAGCGGCGACGCCGACCAGGGCAGCGGCACCGAACTGGCCACCGCGGACGCCAACCTGGCCGGCACGCGCGAGCTCCTCACCGTCCTCAAGCCGCTGCTGACCACCCGCGCCCCGAAGCTGCTGCCCACCGTGGACGCGGACGTCGCCCGGGTGCAGAAGCTGCTCGACGCCGCCCACCACGGCGACTCCTGGACCCCCGTCGACCGGCTCGACGAGACCGCCCGTGACCGGCTGAACGGGGCCACCGGACAGCTCCTGGAGGACCTCGCCCCCATCCCGGACCTGCTCGAGATCCGGAAGTCCGCCTGATGGGGCGGGAGCGCGCCGCCAACGCCCGTACCGAAGCCGAGAACGCACACGCCGAAGGGAACCGCTCCATGCCGTCCGCCGAAACGCCCGCCCCTCAGGGCGGCTGCCCCGCCGGTCACGGTCGCCGCTCCTTCGTGAAGACGGCCCTGGGCGCAGGGGCCGCGGGCGCGGTCCTGGTCGGCGGCGGCCTCGCCCTCAGCCAGGCCGGCACCGGCGAGGCGCACGCGGCGGACGACACGAACACCACGAAGGTCCCCTTCCACGGGGCCCACCAGGCGGGCATCATCACCCCCGCCCCGGCCGCCGCCACCTTCGTCTCCTTCAACGTCATAGCCGAGGACCGCAAGGGCCTCACCGACCTGCTGCGGACGATCACCGAGCGGGCCCGCTTCCTCACCTCCGGCGGCACACCGGAGGACCTCGGCGTGGGTGCGCCGCCCTCCGACAACGGCATCCTCGGCCCCGAGGTCCCCGCCGACGCGCTCACCGTCACCGTAGGGGTCGGCGCCTCCCTGTTCGACGACCGCTACGGCCTCGCCAAGGCCAAACCGCGCCGCCTCACCCCCATGCGCACGTTCCCCAACGACAGCCTGCAGCCGGCCGAGTGCCACGGTGACCTGTCGCTGCAGATCTGCGCCAACCGGCAGGACACCGTGCTGCACGCGCTGCGCGACATCGCCCGGCACACCCGCGGCGCCATGCAGATCAAGTGGCGCATCGACGGCTTCCAGAACACGCCGCGCCCGAGCGGCGCCCAGCGCAACCTGCTCGGCTTCAAGGACGGCATAGCCAACCCCGACGTCACGTCGTCCCGCGAGATGAGCCGTCTCGTCTGGGTCGACGAGGGACTGGGCGAGCCCGCCTGGGCGACCGGCGGCAGCTACCAGGTCATCCGCATCATCCGGATGCTCGTGGAGTTCTGGGACCGGGTCTCGCTGACCGAGCAGGAGAAGATGTTCGGCCGCCGCAAGGACACCGGTGCCCCGCTGGACGGCGCCCAGGAGACCGACGTCCCCAACTACGCCAAGGACCCGCAGGGCACGGCGATCCCGCTCGACGCCCACATACGGCTCGCCAACCCCCGCACCGCGAAGACCGACAACTCCCGCATCCTGCGCCGCGGCTACAACTACGACCGGGGCGTCGACAGCATCGGCAACCTCGACATGGGGCTCGTCTTCTGCTGCTACCAGCAGGACGTGCAGCGCCAGTTCGAGGCCACCCAGACCCGGCTGATCGACGAGCCCCTCGTGGACTACATCTCCCCGACCGGCGGCGGCTACTTCTTCGCCCTGCCCGGTGTGAAGGACTCCTCGGACTGGCTCGGGCGGGGGCTCATGTCCGCCTGACGGCCCCCGCCGCCGGGTGGTCAACCGGCCGGCCGCCAGCCCAGCGCGGGCCCCAGGCGCGTCGCCATGTCGCTGAGGATCTGCACGTAGTCCTCGTGCTCGAAGGTGAACGGCAGCGCGAACGCCACCTCGTCCACCTCGCGGAACGCGGCGTGAGCGTATAGCTGTTCGGCGATCCGGTCGGACGGCCCCACGAGGTCCGGCGCGAACATCATCCGCGCCGGGCCCTGCGGCGTCGCCGTGCGCGGCAGCCGCTTCGCCGCGTACGCCTCGTACTTGGCGCGCTGCTCCGCCGTGGCGCTGTCGGTGGGGATGACCACCAGCCCCTGTGAGACGCGGGCACGCTCACCGTCCGGGTGGTGGGCGCGGAACGTGCGGATGTGGGAGAGCTGGACCTCGGCGAAGTCCTCCGACTCCTCCGCCTTGACGACGCTGGAGGTGAGCAGGTTCATCCCGTGCTCGCCCGCCCACTGGGCCGAGCGCAGGCTCCCGCCGCCGTACCACAGGCGCCTGCCCAGGCCGGGGGAGTGGGGCTGCACACGGTTCGAGAACACTTCGAAGCCCGTGACGCCGCTGAAGTCGCTGGCGGGCTTGCCGCGCACGAAGTCCAGCAGCCGCTGCACCCGCTCGTGGCTGAAGTCCTCGACGTCGGCGGTGTCCGGGTAGAGCGCCTGCTTCACCTGCTCGTAGTGCATCGGCGGGCCGACGCTCACACCGGGGTTCAGCCGGCCCCCGGAGAGGATGTCGACCGTCGCCAGGTCCTCGGCGAGGCGCAGCGGGTTCTCCCAGCCGAGCGGGATGACCGCGGTGCCGAGCTCGATCCGGCTCGTACGCTGGGAGGCCGCCGCCAGCACGGCGACGGGCGAGGATATGCCGTACTGCAGATGCCGGTGCCGCACCCACGCGCTGTCGAACCCCAGCCGCTCACCCAGTTCGATGATCTCCAGCGTCGAATCGTGCCCGCGGCCCGGATCCGCCTCGTCGAACAGGCCGATGGTCAGGAAGCCCAGCTTCCGCAACGGTTGCGAGGTCGGCGGCACAGGGCTTCCTCCAGGGTCCGTGGCATGTCTGCCGTACGCCGGTGCTGTGTCCGATTCTCGCAGGTGATCGTTGCACGCACGTGAACGAGCAGCTGAGGGCGGTCCGGGCACATCGCATCAGGCGTCGCGGCGCCGGAGCGTCACCGCCGCCCCGGCCAGCGTCGCCAGCGCGTAGAGGCAGAACACCGCGAACCCGGCCCACGGCGCCAGGGTGTGCGGCTGCTGCTGGACGTGGACGAGACCCTGGCCCGCCGTGCTCGGCAGATACGGGTTGATCGCGTCGAGCCAGGACGACGGCAGCGCCTGGGCGAGCACGGGAAGCACCAGCAGGACGGCGAAGAGGGTGGCGATCCCGCCCGCCGTGTTGCGGATCAGCGCACCGAGCGCCACCCCGATCAGACCCACCACCGTCAGATACAGACCCGCGCCGAGGACCGCGCGCAGCACTCCGGGTGCGCTCAGCGAGGTTCCCAGGTGACGTCCGGACAGCGTGGCCTGACCCAGCAGGAAGGCGGCCAATGCGGCCCCCGTCATCAGCACCCACGCCACCACGGCGTACACCAGGGCCTTCGCCCACAGCACCGGAAGGCGGCGCGGCACCGCGGCCAGCGAGGCGCGGATCATGCCCGTCGCGTACTCCCCGCTCATCACCAGAACCCCCAGCACGCCGACGGCCAGCTGGGCCAGGAAGAAGCCGCGCAGACTGACCAGCGTCGGATCGAAGGCGAACCGCTCCTGCGGCGGCAGCTCGTCCCACCGGTGGGCGGTGAAGTAGCTGAACACACAGCCGAGTCCGACCATCGCGACGACGGCCGCGAGGAGCGTGAACAGGGTGGACCGCAGCGACCGCAGCTTGATCCACTCCGAGCGGATCACCCGCAGCTGGGTGACCTCGCCCCGCTCCGTGGCGGGGATCACCGATGCGGTCGTCATGCCGCACGCCCTTCCGCGCCGACCAGGTGCGCCGCCGGTGTCCGGTACTCCACGGCGTCTCCCGTGAGTTGCATGAACGCCTCCTCCAACGAGGCCTGCTGCGGCGTGAGTTCGGCCAGCGCGATACTGTTCTCGGCCGCGATCCGGCCGATCCGCTCACTGCCGAGCCCGGTCACCGTCAGCACGCCCGGTTCCTCGGTCGTGACGGACACGTCCGGGCCGGCCAGCAGGCCGTGCAGCCGCTCCGCCTCCTCGGTGCGGACCCGCACCACCTCACCGGCGGCCCGCGCGACGAACTCCGCGACCGACGTGTCCGCGATCAGCCGTCCCCGGCCGATCACGATCAGATGCTCGGCCGTGAGCGCCATCTCCGACATCAGATGTGAGGAGACGAGGACCGTACGCCCCTCGGCGGCCAGCGCCTTGAGCAGATCGCGGATCCACCGGATCCCCTCCGGATCGAGGCCGTTGACCGGCTCGTCGAGGATCACCGTCGCCGGGTCGCCGAGCAGCGCCCCGGCGATGCCCAGCCGCTGCCCCATGCCGAGGGAGAAGCTGCCGACCCGTTTGCGTGCCACCGCGCGCAGTCCCACCAGGTCGATCACCTCCTCGACCCGCCGCCGGGAGATCCCGTGGGTCGCGGCGAGCGCCAGCAAGTGGTGGTGGGCACTGCGCCCGGTGTGCACCGAGCGCGCCTCCAGCATGGCCCCCACCTCGTGCAGGGGCGCCCGGTGATCGGCGTAGTGCCTGCCGTTGACCACGGCCCGGCCGGAGGTGGGCGCGTCCAGGCCGAGCAGCATCCGCATGGTCGTGGACTTGCCGGCGCCGTTCGGCCCGAGGAACCCGGTCACGATGCCGGGCCGCACGGTGAAGCTCAGGTCGTCGACGGCGGTGCGCTCGCCGAAGCGCTTGGTGAGGGAATGGGCCTCGATCATGCCCTCCACCCTCGTACGACCGCGCCCGGCTGTCGCGCGGGACTGCTCCGGCCGGATGCCGGGCCGCTTCCGCCGTCGGTGCGTGCGTCTATGCGCCGCTCTCGCGGAGCATGTCCTCCCGCTCGACGATCTTCACTCGTTCCCGGCCCTGGGGTTCACCGAGCGCCTTCTCCGCGGCGTCCAGGCGGTACCAGCCCTCCCAGGTGGTGAAACGGACGTTCCGCTCGGCGAGGAACGCGTCCACGGCCTCGGGCGCGGGCGAAGCCGGCGTGTGCAGACGCCCGTTCGCGTGGTCGTCGAGCAGGTTGGCCACCGTCTCGTTGGCGTCGCCCTTGGTGTGGCCGATGAGGCCCACGGGGCCGCGGCGGATCCAGCCGGTCACGTACGTCGACTGCAGATGCGTGCCGCTGTCCTCGATGACCCGCCCGCCCTCGTCCGGGACCGTGCCCGACTCGACGTCCCACGGCAGCTTCGGCAGGGGGTCGGAGAGGTAGCCCACGGCACGGTAGACGGCGGTGACGTCCCAGTCCCGGAACGTGCCGGTCCCCTTGACGTTGCCGGTGCCGTCCAGGGCCGTGCGCTCGGTACGCAGGCCGACCACCCGGCCGTCCTCGCCGAGGATCTCGGTCGGGGACTCGAAGAAGTGCAGGAACAGCTTGTGCGGCCGGTCGCCGACGTCGCGGATGGCCCAGTTCTCCAGCGTCTTGGCGACCATGTCGGCCTGCTTGTTGCCGCGCCGGGTCTCGATCGAGCCCTCGTCGTAGTCGATGTCCTCGGGATCGACGACGACCTCGATGTTGGGGGAGTGGTCCAGCTCGCGCA
Source organism: Streptomyces cynarae (assembly GCF_025642135.1). Lineage (NCBI taxonomy): Bacteria > Bacillati > Actinomycetota > Actinomycetes > Kitasatosporales > Streptomycetaceae > Streptomyces > Streptomyces cynarae. Next base: position 8,406,791 of record NZ_CP106793.1, read on the forward strand.
GCTCCATCGGGCTGAACTTCGCCTGGGCCGGGCCACGGCGGCCGAAGACGTGGATCTCCAGGGCCTTGTTGGCCTTCAGGCCCTCGTGGACGTTCGGCGGTATCTCGGTCGGCAGCAGCTCGTCCGCCGTCTTGGCCAGGACACGGGCCACGTCCAGGGCGACGTTGCCGACGCCGAGGACGGCGACCTTCTCGGCTTCGAGCGGCCAGGTCCGCGGCACGTCCGGGTGCCCGTCGTACCAGGAGACGAAGTCCGCCGCTCCGTAGGAGCCGTCGAGGTCGATGCCCGGTATGTCGAGGGGCCGGTCGGCCATGGCGCCGGTGGAGAAGATCACGGCGTCGTAGAAGGCGCGCAGGTCGTCCAGGCTGATGTCGGACGGGTACGCGACGTTGCCGAACAGGCGGATCTGCGGCTTGTCGAGCACCTGGTGCAGGGCCGTGACGATGCCCTTGATGCGCGGGTGGTCGGGGGCGACGCCGTACCGGATGAGGCCGAACGGGGCGGGCATCCGCTCGAAGAGGTCGATGGACACACCGGGTTCGGCGGCCACCTCGGACTTCAGCAGGGCGTCGGCGGCGTAGATGCCGGCGGGACCGGCTCCGACGATGGCTACCCGCAGGGGGCGGGGCATGATCAGGTTCCCTTCGAGCGGGGATGGACGGCTCGTCGGGAACCCTAAGCTAAGGCAATCCTAACTTGGTACGCGGGTCCGCTCTATGACCCCATAAGGCGGACTTATGGCTTCGGTTCCGGGGCCAGCAGGAGCATCGTCACATCGTCCCGGACACTGCCGCAGTGTTCCACGAGATCGGTCCACACGCGCTCGGTCATGACCTCGGGGTCGTCGTCGGCGAGACGGGGAAGCCGGTCGACCAGTGGATAGAACGCGCCGGTGGAGTCCCGGGCCTCCCAGATGCCGTCGGAGGCCAGGAACAACCGGTCCCCCCGCTGGAGTCGACAGGTGGTCTCGTCGTACCCGCCTCCCTGGGGCAGGCCGAGCCCCAGTGGTGTTCCCGGTGTGACCTGCACCTCCGTGGCCTTGCCGTCCTGGAGCAGAACCGGCGCGGGACTGCCGCAGACGATGATCCGCACCGTACGGGCGTCGGGGGCGAACTCGAGCAGCACCACGGTCGCGAACAGCTCCCCGAGCCGGGCGTCCCCCGAGTCCACCAGGAGCCTGCGGTCGAGGCACGCGGCGACCGACGGCAGGTCGGGCTGGTCGAGGACGGCCTCCCGGAACGCGCCGAGCAGTGACGCGACCGTCGCCACGGCCGACAGTCCGTGACCCTGCACATCGCCCATCACCGCCCGTATCCCGACACGGCCCGCGCGTACGTCGTAGAAGTCGCCCCCGACGAGCGTCCCGCGCTGCGCGGCCCGGTACAGCCCGGTGCAGCGGACGGGTCCGACCCGTGGCGGCAGCGGGGGCGCGACGGCGCGCTGGGCGGCCTCCGCGACGGTGCGTTCGAGGTCGAGCTGGGCGTCGCGGCGGCTGCGCACATACGACACGAACACGCTCAGCAGCGCCACGAAGCTGATGGTGAGCAGGTCGGTGTTGCCGGGGTGGTCCAGATGGAAGACCCGGACGTGCTGGAGGGCGATGACCAGGACGCCGAGCACGGCGGTCGTCAACGGCCCGTAGGACAGCACGGCGAGCGGCGGAATGGCGCCGAGCAGGAAGCCGATGTCCAGGGGCTCGGGGGCGACGAGCGTGACGACACACACGAAGACCAGCAGCACCAGCGGCAGCGCCCGCACCGACCGCGGGGGCGGCGCCCCGCGCAGCCAGCTCCGGCTGTCGGCCTCCCGGCGCCCCGGCACGGCACGCACGCTTCGCACACCCCCAACGCTCCTACGCCGAGCGGCCCGCCGCACGTCGGCGCAGGGTCTCGTGGATGCGCCGGGCTGCGCGTATCGTTCCGCCGTCCGATGCGTCAGGGCAGGCGTCGAGAGGTGACAGCGTGAGCGCGGACGGGGCGAGGACGGCTGTGGTGACCGGCGGCAGCGGATTCGTCGGAAGCCATCTGGTACGACGGCTGCTGGAGCGGGACTACCAGGTGCACGCCACGGTACGCAGCGCCGCGCACTCGGCCAAGGTGCTGCCGTTGCACAGGCTCCAGCAGGAGTTCCCCGGCCGGCTGACCCTCTTCGAGGCGGACCTGCTCCGGCCGGGCTCCTTCGACGAGGCGATGAGCGGCTGCCGTGTGGTCTTCCACGTCGCGTCGCCGTTCCGCATGCCGGAGAAGATCAAGGACGGCCGCAAGGACATGGTCGAACCGGCGGTGGACGGCACCCGCAACGTGCTGGCGAGCGTGGAGCGGGCCGCGACCGTCGAGAGGCTGGTCCTCACGTCCACCGTGGGCGCGATCTTCGGCGACTACATCGACGTACTGGCCATGGACGACCGGACACTCGCCGAGAAGTACGTCAACACCACCAGCACCGTGGAGAACAACCCCTACCACTACGCGAAGACGCTCGCCGAACGCGAGGCCCGGGCGGCGGAGGCGGCCCAGAGCCGCTGGCGGATGGTGTCGGTGAACCCCGGCCTGATCCTCGGCCCGTCACTGACCCCCGCCTCGGAATCCGGCAGTCTGTTCCTGCTCGACGAGCTGTTCAAGGGCTACTTCTTCTACGGCGCCCCCGACTTCAGTTTCACCACGGCCGACGTCCGCGACGTGGCCGACGCGCACATCGCAGCCGCGGAGCACCCCGCGGCGAAGGGCCGGTACATCGTCGGCGCCGAGACGATGACGTCCTTCCACGAGATGTCCCGCATCATCCGCACCCGGTACCCCCGCGACCCGCGCCTGCCCCGCACCGCGCTGCCGCACTGGCCGGTACGCGTCCTGGGCCCGGCCTTCGGCCTGACCCAGGACTACATCCGCAAGCACCTCGGCATCCGCTTCCGCGTGGACAACAGCAGGAGCGTGCGGGAACTGGGCATCACCTACCGCCCGATCGAGGAGACGCTGCTGGACCACTACGAGACCTGGCGACGGCAACGCCGGGCACGCTGAGGTCAGGGCGCCCCGGCCTCAGGCGGGCCGTACCGCCCCGTGGATCGCCGACTGGTCGGCGTAGTGGAGGGACTCCTCGCGGATGTAGGCACCCGGGCCCGGCGCGTGGATCATCATGCCGTTGCCGGTGCAGATGCCGACATGGCCGGCGCCGTCATGGAAGAAGACCAGGTCCCCCGGCTGGAGAGCGGTGAGGGAGACCGGCGTGCCCATGGCCGCCTGGTCGGGTGCGGTGCGGGGGAGCACGACCCCGGCGGCCTTCCAGGCGGCCTGGATCAGGCCCGAGGCGTCGTAGGAGTCGGGCCCGGTGGCACCCCACACACACGGTTTGCCGATCTGCGCCCGGGCGAAGGCGAGCGCCTTCGCGGCCTTGGTGCCGTACCCCGTGTCGGGCAGGCCGACGAAGGCGTCGGCGACAGGAAGCGTGGGCGCGACGGGCGCCGGGACTGCTCCGGGTGCCGTGGCGGCGAGCGGGGTCGTGGCGGCGAGGGCGTCCGGACCGTTGAGCGGCATCGAGGCGGCCGGGACGGGCGCGGTGGCCGGTGGTGCGGGCATGGCGAAGGCGGGCTCGGTGGCCGGTGGTGCGGGCATGGCGAAGGCGGGCTCGGTGGCCGGTGGTGCCGGCACGGCGAAGGCGGTCGTGGCGGTCGGGACGGGCTCGGTGGCCGGTGGTGCCGGCACGGCGAAGGCGTTCGTGGCGGTCGGGACGGGCTCGGTGGCCGACGGCGCCGGCACGGCGAATGCCGTGGATGTGGCTGGGCTCGGCGTGGTGGCCGGGGGCGCCGGCACGGCGAGCGCGGTCGACGTGTCCAGGGACGGCGCGATGGGCGACGGCCCCACGGCAGAAGGAACGGCGGTGAGGGCGAGGTCCGCGGCCGGGGACGTACCCGGCAGGACCGCCGCGACACCGGCCGTCTGCCCCCGCTGCCAGGCCTGCCCGCCGTCACCGAGCGCTTGCGGCGTGCCCCAGCCGCCACCCGCCGGGCCCTGCTGCGCCGCATGCCGGTCCAGCATCTCCCGGGCCGCGGCGAGCTTGCGCCGACTCCGCTCCTTGGCGGTGGTCGGCGTGGAGCGTCCCGACTCGGCGGGAGCCCCCGGCAGGGCCCGCGGCGTCTCCTGCCACGACGCCGGCGCGTCAGGCAACGTGGCCGTGGGACCGGCCGTCAGCTCCGCCACCGGCCCGGCGGTCAACTCCCGGACCGTACGGTCCGACCCGGAAGCCGGCCCGGCGGTCAGTTCCCGCACCGGCCGGTCCGGGTTCGCCCGCTCGAGGGCGGGCAGTTCCTTCCCCGGCCGCCTCGCCGGGATCACGGGCCGGTCCCCGGCCGCCCCGTCCGGCATCCTGTCCGTCGGCAGCACCGCCGGGACGGTCGGACCCAGCTTCGCGCGCGCCGCGTCGAACCACTCCCGGGCGACGTCGTCGAGCGCGGGATCGCTGCGCCTGCGCTGCCTGCCGAGGGCCGGGTCGGTGCGCCTGCGGGTCCCCGTCGACATCGCGCGGGTCGCATTGAAGTTCCCGGTGGCGGTCTCGGCCCGGTCGTAGAGGCTCTGGATCCGCCGCTGGACCTCGTCGCGGCTCGGCCCCTCGGAGTCGCGCTGCGCCATGGGGACGTACTCCTTCCGTGCTCCGCCTGCCGGGTCGGCCGTGCAGCGCCCCCAGGCCGTTCGGGGCGCTGGGGGAGGGTTCGGGCTGGAGGCTCCGGAAGGCGTGCCCTGTGGCCCGTGCCCTCGGCGGAGGCCGTGCGACCCGGCGAGGTTCGCCGGAGGGAGTCGTGCGGCCTGTCGGACAACCTAGCCAACTTGTGTGCCTCGCGTGAAGATTGAGCTGTGAAATGTCCGAGACGTCAGTGTGATTTTCATCTTGTCTTTCAAGAAAGTGTTTTGACGTTCCGGAAGGTGTTCTGTCGGCTACCGTCTACGCCCTGGCGAGGGTCGGCAGCGGAAGCGCGGTCCGGATCCGGCCGATCAGCGGCGGAAGGAACAGCGAACTCACCGTCGCCGCCGCCGCGGTGGACAGCGCGATGCCCCAGGCGAGCGGGCCGAGCGGCGTGCAGCCGAAGAACTGGCTGAGCACCGGTGTCTGCACCACGGCCGCCAGCGCCGCCAGCGAGCCGAGGGAGGATCCGACGATCGCCCCGCTCCGGCCGCCGGCCAGCAGCGTCTGCCCGAGCTGTGTGCCCACCAGCGCGACGAGGGCGACCGTACGGCGCACCGCGCGGCCCGTGAACCGGGCGACGATCCAGGCGGCGGTCGCACCGAGGGCGGTGGCGACGGCCCGGCACACGGTCTCCTCGGTCAGGGCCGTGCCCAGCGAGACCTCCGGTCCCTCGTGCAGCATCCGCTCGGCGGCCTCGGGGCGCGGCGGGCGCAGGGCGACCGCCATGGCCGGCGCCAGGTCCGTGAACAGGTTCACCAGCAGCAGTTGACGGGCTGTCAGGGGGGAGGTCCCGGTCGCGGCCGCGCCGAGGAGGGTGAAGGCGATCTCGCCCAGGTTGCCGCCGACCAGGATCGCCAGCGCCTGCCGCACGGACGCCCACATGGCGCGGCCCTCCACCAGCGCGGCGAGCACCGTCTCCAGCCGGTCGTCCGTGACCACCAGGTCGGCCGCCGCGCGCGCCGCCGGCGTGGCGCGCGTCCCGAACGCGATGCCGACGTCCGCGAGCCGGATCGCGGGCGCGTCGTTGGCGCCGTCCCCGGTCATCGCGACGGTGCGTCCCAGTCGCTGGAACGCCTGCACCACGCGCACCTTGTGCACGGGGGTACCGCGCGCGACGACCCCGACCTCGGGGAGCAGGGCATCGAGCGCCCGGTCGTCCAGGTCGTCGAGTTCGGTGCCGGTCACCACCCGCCTGCCGTCCAGGACGCCCAGTTCGGCGGCCATCGCGCCGGCCGTGCCCGGGTGGTCCCCGGTGATCATCACGATGTGCACCCCGGCGTCCACCAGGTGGCGCACCGCCTCGGCGGCGGTGCCGCGCACCCGGTCGGCGAAGGCGAGGAACCCGACGAAGTCCAGCCCCCGCACCGTCTCGTCCCTCAACTCCTCGCCGGCCGCGCCCCGCAGCTCCGCGACCGCGAGGATGCGATGGCCCTCGGCCGCCAGTTTCTCGCCGGCGGCGAGCACGTCCGCGCGTTCCCGCTGGTCCAGCGGTCGGCCGCCACGGGTGGCGCAGCGCTCGACGACCTCCTCCGGCGCACCCTTCACCGACAGGATCCGGCGTTCCCCGAACCGGCCGATCGTGGCGTGGAAGCCCCGGCTCGGCTCGAACGGCAGACCGGAGACACGCCGCCAGCCGGGCACGTCCGTCGTCCGTCGCACGCCCGCCTCCTCGGCGCCGGCGGTGACGGCCCCGTCCGTGGCGTGCTCGAACCCGGCGCCGCCGTGCGGGTGAGGGGTGGCCCGCAACGCGGCGGCGAGAACGGCGCGTTGCTCGTCGCCGAGCGACTCCAGGGGCCGGCTGTCGCCGTCCGCCGAGACGGCGACGAGGGAGATCCGTCCATAGGTGAGGGTTCCGGTCTTGTCGAAGCACAGGACGTCCGTACGGCCGGCCGCCTCGATCGTACGGGGATCCCTGACCAGGGCGCCCCGTGCGGAAAGCCTGCGGGCGGAGGCGAGTTGGGCCGCCGACACCAGGAACGGCAGTCCCTCCGGGACGCTGGCCACGGCCAGCCCCACGCCCGCGCCCACCGTCTCCCGTGTCGAGCGCCCGCGCAGCGTCCCGGCCACCATCACCGCGGCGGCCGAGCCGAGGGCCACGGGCAGTGTGCCGCGGGTGATCCGTGCCAGCCTGCGCTCCACCCCGACGGCGGGCGCGGCCGCACCCCGGCCCATCACCGCGGCCCGGCTCGCCTCCGTCGCCGTGCCGGTCGCGACGACGACCGCGCGGCAGCGGCCGGCCGCGACGGTGGTGCCCTCGTACACCATGGACGTGCGCTCCGCGACGTCCGAGGCCAGCACCGGCGCGACGGCCTTGGCCACGGGCAGCGACTCGCCGGTGAGCGCCGACTCGTCGGTCTCCAGGTGGTGCGCCTCCAGCAGGCGCGCGTCCGCGGGTACGACGTCGCCGGCGCTCAGGACGACGACATCGCCCACGACCAGCTGCTGGGCGGGCACAGTGGTCTCCCGCTCGTCCCGCAGCACCCGGGCCATCACACCCGACTCGCGGCGCAGCCGGGCCACCGCCCGGTCGGTCCGGTAGCGCTGGAACCCGCCGACGAGGCCGGACACGGCGGTGACCGCCACGATGACGACGGCGTCGAGGACGGCGCCCACCGACGCCGACATGGCCGCCCCGGCACCGAGCACGGGCGTGAGCGGGTTGGCCATCTCGGTGAGGTACGCCCGCACGGGCGACGACGTGGGGGCCCGCTCGCCGGGTGCGGTGCTCCGCGCCTGCGCCTCCTCGTCCGTCAGCCCGGCCTCGGCGCTCCCGGTCCGCTCCAGCACGGTGCCCGGGTCCATCGCGTGCCAGGGGCCGCGGGACGCGGCGGTCACCGGTGGAGGGCGCCGCAGCAGGCGTACGGCCGACCAGACTCCGGTGCAGGTGGCGAGGGCGCCCGCCACGTTGAACGCCGTCACGCCGCGCGCCGCGGGCCGCCCCGACCGCCCCGCCAGCGCCGCCGTCGCGCCGACGGCGGCGGCCGCCTCGGCGATCCGGACCCCGCGCCGCGCACTGTCGCGGGCACCGCGGCAGGCCCGCACGATGACGACGGCCGCCGCCGGATCGGCGCCCACGTAAAGATGCGCGCCCCAGGGCGGCGTCCCGTCCGGGCCGGCGACACCGACCCCGACATCGGCCGCGGCGAGGGCCGCCCGGTCCCGGGAGATGAGCAGCACCCCTTCTCCCTCACGCTGGAGGTCCCGTACGCAGTCCACCAGTCGTTCGTCCGCCGCGCGCACCGCGTCGGCCTCGCGTAGGGCCGGGTCTGCGGTGTGCGCCCCGGCGGCCACGACGCGCAGCCTGGCGGCATGGGCCGTGGGGACGAAGGTGCCGGCGACGTCGTGCATCTGCGGCACCGCACTGATCACGGCGAGCAGCCGCCGCCCGTGTGCCAGCCCCAGCACGAGCCGTGCCCCGCCGCGGTGCAGCCGATCCCGCTCGCGTGCTCCGGCGCGCCCCTGCAAGGACAGCTGCTCGACCGGGCCCAGGGCCCAATCGCCGTCACGAGCCGGCTTCTCGGGCGCGGAGCCGTCGAAGAGCCGGTGGGCCCGCGCGGCGAGGTCGCCCACGGGCGCGTCGTCGTCAAGGGGCACCAGATCGGCCAGCACATGGGACCCGGTGGCCAGAACGCCGGTGTCGAGGAGCACGGTGCCGATACGGTCCAGCCGGCGCAGCGCACCGGAGTCCGCCACGAGAACGCCCCTGCGGGCCAGCCCCCGGCCGAGGGCACAGGCGAAGCCTTCGCGGGCCAGCAGGGGTGCCTTGGGGATCGCCGCGAGCGCACCGCCGGCGGCCCTGGCCGGGCGTCGGGTGACCAGCAGCGATCCGGCGAACGACGCCGCCGCCACCAGGGAGGACTGGTCGGCGTAGCGCTCGACCGGTCCCGGCCGCAGCGGTGCCTCACGGGGAGGTGGGTCGTGCACCGGGCCGTGGGACCCGGCCGCGGAACTGCCGGCCAGGCGGGGCTCGGCCGCGGTCCAGGCGGCGGCTTCCGCGTTCGTCTCCAGCACCCGCAGGGTGTGCCGGACGGTGTCCACGACGACCCCGACCATACCTCCGGAGCCCGCATGGCCCACCGCCGCCAGCAGCGGCAGCAGCAGATTGGCGTTGTCGGTGCCGATCGCCCGGTCCACCATCGCCCGAAGCCTCGGGTGGACGTCGATGAGCGGGATGAGAGCCGTGACCGACGACGGGAGCGGCGCCCGGCGGGCCAGACCCGTTACGGCGGCCAGCGGGGCGGCCGCCACCTGCACGGCCACGGCCAGGGCCGCTCGCCGGGTCGTACGGCCGGAGGTCGGATGGTCGGGCAGCGGGTTCTCGAGTCCGTGGGCCTGCTCGACCTCCTCGACCGCGTCGATCAGGGCCGGCACCAGTTCCTCGAGGTCGAAGGAGTCGTCCGTGCCGACGACGGCATGCCCCAGCACGGTGTTCACCACGGCCCAGGTCACGCCCGGCAGCCCGGTGAGCCGCCGCTCCACCTCCTCGGCCAGCTTCGCCGCCGAGGCATGGGGCAGCTCACCGTGGCTCAGGCCGCGTACGGCGATGTGGAGACGCCCCTCGAACCGGCGCACCCGTTTGCGTGTGCCGTCCCACAGCGAGGCGGTGGCGGAGGACACGACGGACCGCAGCAGTCGCCGTCCCGGCAGTGCCACAGTGCATCACCCGCTCCCTGCGGCCCGACACCCGCTCCGAATGACGCGAGTAGCCACAAACCACCTACTTGAACCGAAATGCTGATAAACCTCCTATTTCCACCAGATCGCAGAGCGCACGCCGGATGGAGCGCGCGAGAATTGAAGTGGCACACCACACCGACTCCGTGAGAGGAGGACAGGGGGATGGCCAGAACAGCGGCAACGACACCGCAGGAAGAGACCCGGAGGCAGCCGGCGGAGACCCATGCGCACGAGGGCGGTGGCCTGCACCTTCACACGCGTACGGTGCACCCCTCGCTGAGGATTCCGTACATCACGAGGGACGACCTGACCAGCACCGCCAGGGAGGCGACGTCGCGGATGCCCGGCGCACCGTCCGGCAAGGACCTCGTGTTCTACGGGGGGCTGACCGCGATGGCCGTCGCGGGGGCGCTGGAATGGCCGGTGGCGCTGGCCGTCGGCGGAGCCACCTGGCTGCTGCGCGGCGGCAGGAAGGGCGAACGGGGCGCCGAAACGGCGGCCGGGCACAACGGTGGGAGCCGTGCCTCGGTGAGGAGGACGGCCTGATACGACCCGGCCCACGGTGCCCGGCGGTGGCACCGCCGGGCACCGACGCTTGTCGGCGGTGGGCCGTGGTGGTCGTTGTGTGTCAGGCGGCGGCCGGTGCCGTGGCCGTGCGCTGGTGCCGTGCGTATGCGGCCCACAGTTGCCATGCAAGGCGCAGGATGAGCGCCTCGGCCAGCGCGGCGCCGATCTTCGTCGCCACGGCTACAAGAATCTGGCCCATGTCGGTCGACTTTCTGTGCTCGGGTGCGGGTGTCCGATATCCGACAATGCAGGCCCTTCCGTCGCAATGGGTGCCATAGAGGCGCACTTCTGATGTCGCTTGGGTGAACAAACGGAGAACGCCCCCGGGTGGGGCCGCGGACACCACGACCCCATCCGGCTCAGGTCAGCGCGTCGGCAGCACGCGGGTGTGTTCCACCCGTACCGCGTCCAGGGCCTCGGGATTGAGCCCGAGCAGCCGCAGGATCGTCGGCGCGATCTGCGTGGTCTCCACCGAGCCGCCGACCCGCACACCCCGCGGTGCGCCGGCGCCGGAGACGACGAGCGGGACGTCCAGGTCGTCGGCGTGGGCGCCCCCGTGCTCGGCGATCTTGCCCTTGCCGCCGGTGTACACGACGCCGTACTGAGTCACGCCGAACAGGTCCGGCACACGCGCGTCGCCCGGCAGGACGTGGAAGTAGCGGGCAGCCGCCGCACCGGCGTACAGCGTCTTCAGCCCGCTCGCGGTGAAGGGCTTGGCCGTGCCGTCGATCCCGTTGCCGGTGCCGGACCGGGCGAGCAGGTACGCCTTGGCGAATTCGGTCGCGGCCGTGGACCGGTCGGTGAGCCACAGGAGCATCGCGTCGTCGTCCACGGCGTGCGCGACCAGGTCACCGGCGCCCGGATGCGCGGCCTTCCACGCGGCGTTCAGGCCGTCGAGGAGCGGGCCGTCATCGATCCGCGTCAGCGCCTTCGGGTCGGTCGGCGACTGCCCGTGCTTGGCCGACAGGATGACCGTCGTACTGCCGTCCAGATGCCGCCGGCGGAGTTCCGCGAGGAACGCCCCGACCTCCTTGTCGACGAACGCGAGGTTCTTCACCAGAAGCGGGCCGGGCACCCCCTTCGCCAGGTAACCACCCGTCAGGCCGTCGGATCCGGGCAGCTTCTGGGCGGTCGACACGGACTGGAAGTTCATGCCGAAGACCGCCGGGGTGCCCACCTCGTGCGTACGGCTGTGGTCGTAGCCGTCGATCTCATTGAGGACGGCCCGCACCTTGTAGCCGTCGTACTGCTCGGTCGCCGCGTTGTCCTTCGTCCAGTCGTCGCCCGCCGGATAGCCGGTCGCCGCGCTGTTGATCTCGGGGGCGAACAAGTCCTGGACACCGGTGCCGGAGGGCCCGTCCAGAATCTCGTACGCCACGTGCTTGTCCGACCAGGCGGTCCGCAGCCCGGCCTTGCGGGCCACGTCGAAGACCGTGTTCACCTTCAGATAGCTGTGCGGGTAGACGGGCTTGCACGTCTTCGGGTCGACCGGCAGCTTCGACGGGTCTGTCAGCGAGCTGGCGTCACCGGTCATGTTCAGGATGCTGCCGGGCAGTCCTGAGAGCCCCTGTCCGGCGTCCAGGGAGTCCTTGTTCCGGTCGAGGTCCTCGGTGAGGTCCACCTCGGCGCCGGGCTTGGCACCCGTGCAGCCGGTGGTCCCGGCAGGGAGGAGGGCGTTGCTGTAGGTGTCGTCGTAGTAGACGCCCGTGGTGCCGGGATTCCCGCCCGTGAGCTGGCCGATCATGCCGGGGAACGAGTCGGAGGGGACGGTGGTGCTCGCGTGGGTGTACTCCACACCGCCCGTGGCGAGCCGTGCGAGTGCCGAGTCGGGGTGGTGGGCGACGTACCAGGCCAGGTCGGACTGGTGCAGCCCGTCGACCGACAGCAGCAGGACATGCCGGGCCGTGGCGCCCGCGCGGGCGACGGGGGTGTGCGCCGAGGCGGGTGCGGTGGCCGTGGCCGTGAGCGCACCGACGGCGGCGAGTGCGGCGGCGACCGCCGTGACGGGACGGGCAGGACGTCTGAACAAGGGTTCTCCTCGAGCTGTACGGAGCACGGGGAAGTCTGCGGACCGTGCACCGATATCGGAGAGGGAGAACGTGTACAGAAGGGGGCTTCCGCACCGTGCCCAGCCCAAGAAACGCATCGGTGCGCGCAAAGAGGCGAAGGGGGGCTGCCGGGTGGGCCCTGCGACGCGCGGTCCCTTCACCCGTCCCTTCACCCGTCCGTCCGCGGTCCCGGGCGGTGACGGAAGCCGTCGGCATGGACGATCCGCCCCTGTCGGTTGCCCCGGTGGGTGACGGGGGCGCGTTGCAGGGCGATGAGGGCGGCGTCGTCGTCGAGGCGTCCGCCGGCATGGGCGAGGAGGTCGCGCCGGACGTGGTGCAGCAGCGTCTCGGGGCTGGTCTGCGTCCACTGGGCGACGCGTTCCGCCAGCGGATAGAAGAGGTTGTGCGCATCCCGCGCCTCGATCACGCCGTCGGTGTACAGCAGGAGGGTGTCACCGGGTTCGAAGGAGAACACGTCCAGCGTGTAGTCCGCCGGCCGCCCGCCGATGCCCATCGGGGGAGCGGGGTGCACGCTCGGCACCGTGACGACATGCCCGGGACTGAGCAGCAGCGGCGGGGGGTGCCCGCAGCTGGTCATCCACGTCATCGGGTCCGTGTCGGAGATCTCCATCAGCAGGGCGGTGGCGAACCGTTCCCCGAACTCCTCGGGGGGTTCGAAGTCGGCGAGGTACCGGGTCACGCTGTGTTCCAGGGAGGCGGCCAGCTCCAGCAGGGAGGCCTGCCGGTGGGCGGCCTCCCGGAACGCGCCGAGCAACAGCGCGGCCTCGCCGATCGCCGACAGGCCCTTGCCGCGTACATCGCCGATCAGGAGGCGTACCGCGGCGTCGGTGCGCGTCGCCGCGTACAGGTCGCCGCCGATCTGCGCCTCGTCCTCGGCGGCCAGGTACAGGCAGGCGACCCTCAGGGAGCCGATCTGCTCCGGCAGCGGCCACAGCAGCACGTGCTGCGCCGCCTCGGCCACGGATCTGACCTGGGCCAGCTGCGCGCGTCGCCGGTCGCGGATCGCGCCGTAGATCACGGTCAGCGTGGACAGCACCGCGAGGGTGAGCAGCTGCACGATGTGGTTGGTGGTGGTCAGCCCGCCGTGCAGAACGGCGATGAGGAACTGTGCAGCCACCGCCAGCGCCCCGACGAGGCCCGTCAGCCGGGGGCCGGCGAACGACAGGGTGAGCGCCGGGGCGATCACCAGTGCCGGTCCCAGGTGGACGTTTGTGGGTGAGTGGATGTCCGCCACCGTGATGACCACGATGAGCGCGATCGGGAGCAACAGCAGCGCATGGCTCGAGTGCCACTGCTGCCGCAGGCCGGCGAGGTCCAGGCGGGGACCCATGACTTCCACCCTGCCTCGCCCCCGGTGGGCCGGCCACCGCATGCCGCTCACCGCGCCCCGCGTACCGATCTCATCCCGCAGCTGTAAACGGACGGACCTTGGGTACCCGCCGCAATGTGCCGAGATCCATGCGGCGGGCCGACACCCCGCCGCGGTCGATCAGTGAGAAGGAGGCGCAGATGAGCACGGTCAAGGAAACGGTCGAAGTCGAGGTTCCGGTTCGCGCTGCCTACAACCAGTGGACGCAGTTCGAGGAGTTCCCGAACTTCATGGAGGGAGTCGAGGAGGTCACGCAGCTCGACGACCGCCACAACCACTGGACCACCAAGATCGGCGGAGTGCGGCGGGAGTTCGACACCGAGATCGTCGACCAGCTTCCCGACGAGCGGATCACCTGGCGTACCACCAGCGGCGACACCCGGCAGAAGGGTTCGGTCCGATTCCAGCGCGTGGACGACACCCACACACGCGTGGAGCTCGTGATGGATGTCGAACCCGGTGGAGCCGCGGAGAAGACCGCGGACATGCTGGGAGTGATCGACCGGCGCGTCAAGGGAGACATGCGCCGCTTCAAGGAGTTCATCGAGCAGCGTGGCGGCGAGTCCGGCGCCTGGCGCGGTCGCATCCAGCCCGGTGACGCCGGTGGCCCGTCCATCTGACACCGTCCACCCCCAAAGCGCCTCGGTCGCCTCCCCGGCGGCCGGGGCGCTTTGCGCGCCGGTCAGCCGAGCGTCGCCTCCGGCTCGCCGCGGGTCGCGTCCCGGCTCCGCTGCGCCGGGGGCGTGGTCGGCCGTCGCGGCCGGCCCCGGCCGCGCGAGCGCCGGTCGCCGCGGTCGCGTACCGGCCAGAAGAGGACGTAGGCGGTGGAGACGGCCACGAAGCCCAGACGGATCAGACCTCGGGCCGAGTCGTCGGGCACGACGAACACACTGCCGTACAGGGTGAGCAGCGCGATCCAGCTCCACCAGGGGACGAGGCGCCGCTGGCCGATCACGTCCCACAGCAGCGTGCCCAGCAGGACGGACGCGGTGTAGTACGTGTAGACGCTGGGGTCCAGCACGATCCGCGCGTTGGCGCCGAGCAGGACCACCGCGGCCCAGCGGCCGCGCCAGACGGCGACACAGCCGAGCGTCAGACCCACCACGGCCTGCGCGGGACGGTCCCAGGGCGGTGTCTGGGGATCGCCGACGCCGAGCCAGCGCAGCGCGGACGCCGGCTGGTTGGGGATGGTGAAGTGCGCCGCCGCCATCGTGTGCGGGGAGCCGATGAAGAACGGCAGCCAGACGACCGCGACCAGGCCCGCGCACCACAGACCGGCCCGCAGCCACTGATGTCTGGGCAGCGCGAGCAGCAGCGGCAGGAAGGCCAGTGCCGTCGGTTTGGAGTCCATGGCCAGGGCCATGAAGACGCCGGTCCCCGCCGCGTTGCCGAGGGTGACAGAGCGTACGGCCAGAGCGGTGAAGAAAAGCGCCAGGACGTCGTCGAGGTGCCCGAAGCGGACCGACACCTCGATCCACATGGGGATGAAGGCCAGGCCCGCTATCAGCACGCGCTGCCGCAGCCGCTGGTGGTTGGTCCCCGTGCCCAGGAAGTACGAGGCGGCGCTGCGTCCGGCGAGGACCAGGATCACCAGGCCGAGCGCGGACATCAGGGCGGCGGCCAGGAACTGTCCCACGTCGTCGGGGAACGGGTTGAACACACCCGCCACCAGGAAGCTGAGCGGGCCCATCTGGAGCTCGGGGTGGTGCGCGTACAGGTTCAGACCGCCGTCGCGGCCCGCGCCCTGAAACAGCAGCTTCCCGCCCTGCTGCAGATAGTGCCAGGAGAATCCGCCGTGCCGCTCCACCACGGCGAACCAGAGGATTGTCCAGGCGGCGAGCAGCACCAGGTGCGCCCGCTGACTGATGACCGGCACGGCCCTTCCTTTCGGCTCCTGTCCCCTGCGACCGACCGGGAACGCCACGGTCCCCGAAGGAAGATGATCGAAGCGGTCCGGGGGTTCGCTCCCTTCCGACATCCGCTTGCGAACTTACGAAACGACGGGCGGGCAACGGGGCTCTTCCGGCGGGCCGAGCCGTTCTTCAGTCCACGCGGCGCCGGTCCTCCTCGTCCCACGCGCGGGTGTCCCGTGGCTCGGTGTACGGCTCCTGGTCGGGGGGAAGACCGCCGGCGATGGCCCGCTGCCGTGCGGTCTCGGCGTCGAACTCCAGGCCCAGCAGGATCGCCAGATTGCCCATCCACAGCCACACCAGGAAGACGATGACGCCCGCCATGGTGCCGTAGGTCTTGTTGTACGAGGAGAAGGCGGCGACGTAGACCGCGAACCCACCGGACGCGCCCATCCAGAGCACCAGCGCCAGCACGCTGCCCGGTGTGATCCACCGGAAGCCGTGGACCTTGGCGTTCGGCGTGGCCCAGTAAAGGATCGCCAGCATGATCGTCACCAGGGCGACGAGGACGGGCCACTTGGCGATCGACCACACCATGAGCGCCGTGTGCCCGATCCCCAGTGCCGTGCCCGCCTGGTGCGCCAGTCCGCCGGTGAACACCACGATCAGCGCGCTCGCCAGGGCCAGCACCATGAGCACGGCGGTGACCGCCAGCCGCAGGGGCAGGACCTTCCACAGGGGCCGGCCCTCGGGGATGTCGTAGACGGCGTTCGCGGTGCGGATGAACGCGCCGATGTAACCCGACGCCGACCACAGCGCCAGCGCCAGGCCCACGAACGCCATCACGGACCCGGCGCCGCTGTGTCCCTGCAACTGCGCCACGGCCCGGGTGACGATGTCCCGGGCCGCGCCCGGGGCGAACTGTTTGAGGCTGGCCAGCACCTTGTCGGTCGCCGACCGCCCGGCGATGTCCAGCAGGGACACCAGCACCAGCAGGGCCGGGAAGAGGGACAGCACCCCGTAGTAGGTCAGGGCCGCGGCCCGGTCGGTCAGTTCGTCGTTCCCGAACTCGCGCAGCGTGCCCCTGAGCACCGCCCGCCACGAGCGCCGGGGCAACTCGGTCGGCGCCTGGGGGGCCCTGCGCTCCACCTCCGGGTCCGGTCCGGGCGGCGCGTCGGTGGAATCCGGGGCGGGCCCGGTACGGCGGTCCGCCGCCCCCCGTCCGTGGCCATGGCGCGCTCGATGATCCTTGTCTTCCCGTTTCAGCAGCCGAGTCATGGGTCGGCGGGTAACCCGAGCGCGCCGGACCACTCCGCCGGCACGGCCGACGGCGACTGTCGGACGCCCCTAGGGACGCACACCCTCGAAGCCGACGGCCAGATGGCGCGGCCCGCGCAGCACCGCGTTCTGCCGGTAGGGCGGCGGGTCCTCGAGGAGACGGGGATCATCGAGCCTGCGGGCCAGTTCGGACAGCGCGATCTGCGCTTCCAGCCGCGCCAGCGGAGCACCGAAACACGAGTGGATGCCGCTGCCGAAGCCGAGGTGCTGGATGTCGCCCCGGTACGGATCGAACCGGTCGGGGTCCTCGAACCGCTCCGGGTCGCGGTTGCCCGCGGCCAGGACGAGCCAGATCCTCGAACCCTTCGGAATGGTGACCCCGCGCACCTCGATGTCCGCGATAGAGGTCCGCTGCGGCACGAGCTGCACGGGAGGCTCGTAACGCAGCAGCTCCTCCACCACGTTGACGGCCAGGCCGGGGTCGTCGCGCAGTTTGCGCAGGAACTCGGGGTACCGCAGCAGGGTCAGCATGCCGTTGGTGATCAGGTTGACCGTCGTCTCGTGGCCCGCGATCAGCAGCAGCACCGACGTGCTGAGCACCTCCATCGTCGTCATCGGGCCGTCCGGGCCGTGGCTCGTCACCAGCTCGGACAGCATGTCGTTCCCGGGTTCCCTCCTCCGCTGCTCGACCAGCTCCGCCAGATACAGGCCCAGTTGCACCCGTGCCTCCCGCGTGGACTGCAGGCGTTCGGCCTCGTTCTCACCCGTCTGCGTCTGCGGATCCAGACTGGCCACGATCGGTTCGACCCAGGCGCGAAAGCGCGGTTCGTCCTCGCGAGGCACCCCGAGCAGCCTGCAGATGACGGTCACCGGGAAGGGGTACGCGAACTGGTCCACCACATCGATCTGCCGCGCGTCCCCGAAGCCGTCGATCAACCCGCTGACGATATCGGCGAGTTCACCGCGCATCGCGTCGATCCGGCGGGGGCAGTGCGGCGGCCCGAAGGACCGGTTGGCGATCCGCCGCAGCCGGTCGTGCTCCGGAGGGTCGAGGCGGATGAAGCTCGGCGGCAGTCCCGTCTCCTCCGCCCCGACCCCTTCGTCGGCTCCCGCCGCGGCGAGGTTGCCGGCGTCCGAGCTGATCCGCGGGTCATGCAGCAGGCCCAGGATGTCCCAGTACGAACCGACGAGGTAGGGACCGCCGTCCTCCTCGTGCAGCACCGGAGTCCTCCGGAGCTCCTCGTACAGCGGATAGGGGTTCGCGCGGTTGGCGTAATCGGTGATCCGGTGCAGGAGCGAGGCGTGCGTCATGAGTGGTCCTAGGGCGTGAAGTCCGTCAGGGCGGGGGAGGCGCGGGGACCGGGGCGGTCAGTGGCGGGCCGGGGTGAACACCAGACGGCGGTCGCTCGGCGAGTAACCGCTGAGCGTCACGGTCGGGCCGTGCGTCGGCAGGGACGGGTCGGGGAAGTCGGCGGGCACCGGCTGGCGGCCCTCGGGACGGCGGTCGACCGTCGGGAACTCCAGCGGGAACGGCGTGGCCGTCTCGATGAGCCGCTCGTAGAACTGGAGCCACCGCGTGTTGTCGAAGCTCACCGCGGCGATGACCCGGCCCTGGTAGCCGTACACCCCGACGAACCGGCGCTCGGCCAGCGACCCCTGAGCGATCATGATCTGCTCGCCCATGGACGGGACACCGACCGACTTGATGTTCACACCGAACTGCGACGACCAGAAGGCCGGCACCCACAGGTGCGGACGCCGGTCCGCACCGCTGCTGATCATGTTGTGGGCGGCCACCTCGGCCTGTGCGACGGCGTTGCCCCAGTGCTCCAGCGACAGGAACTGATAGCCGAACAGCGGATGCGGAGAGCGGGCCACGTCGCCGGCGACGTAGACGTCGTCGGTCACGATGCCCCTGAAGTCGAAGGCCCGGCAGCCCGCGTCGCAGGCGATGCCCCGGGGTCCCGCACCGAGCCCGGAGCTCTCCAGCCACTCGGTGTTGCGGGTCGCGCCGAGGCAGACGACCACGACGTCCGTCTCGACGACGCTGCCGTCGGACAGATGGGCGGCCCGCACCCGGCCCATCGAGTCGCCCTCCAGCGCGGTCACCATGACGCCGGTCCGCAGGTCCACACCGTTCTCCCGCTGCAGCTCCGCGGCCACCGCGCCGATCACCCCGCCGAGGGCACCCACCAGCGGTGCGCCCCCGCGCTCGGCGAGGGTCACCGCGACGCCCTGCGCCCGGCAGGCGGAGGCGATCTCCGAACCGGTGAATCCGGCGCCGATGACGAACACCCGGCGCGGGGAGGCCTGAAGCCTCCGCAGCAGGGCGGCTGCGTCGTCACGCGTGCGCAGCACGAAGACACCGTCCAGCTGGGCCTCCGACTCCTTCGGCCAGGGCCGGGCACGCACACCGGTGGCGATCAGCAGCCGGTCGTACTCCACCTCGTCCCCGTCTGCCAGCCGTACCCGTTTGGCCGTCATGTCGAGGCCGGTCGCCGCGACACCCAGGCGCCACTTGGCGTCGATCTCGAGGCGCCGGGGCAGGTCGGTGCGGTGCGGTGACGCCTTGCCGAGGAGCACCGCCTTCGACAGCGGCGGCCGGTCGTACGGCTCGTACGGCTCGTCACCGATCATGGTGAGCGAACCGGCGAAACCCTCGGCGCGCAGCGTCTCGGCGGCCCGCAGCCCGGCCAGGGAGGCGCCCACGATGACGATCCGGCCCTCGCGCCTGAGCCATTGAAGGAAGTCCTCAGCGGGCATGGGACGTCTCCTGCCCGGCCTCGGCGGGCTCCTCGTCCACGTCGTCCAGCCCGTCGGCCAGGATGGCCTGCACCGGGCAGGCCGCCACGGCGCGTGCCAGCCTCTCCCGCTGCCCCTCCTCGGCCTGGGGGTTGTAGACCAGCGACTCCTCGCCGTGCAGGGCGAAGACATCGGGTGCGAGGAACGCGCACTGCGCATATCCCTGGCACCTGTTGAGATCGACGACAAGCCTCATGAGCCCTCCGCCCCTTCGGCGGCCAGGTCCGCGGGGCGCCGCTGCTGCGCGGCGGAACCGTCGGACGGCGGTCAGCTCCCCCACGCCAGCATCGCCGGACCGGACACTGCCGCGCCCGCTGAGGCGCGCCGAAGGAGTGAGCCGTCGGCGCCCCGCTACGACGCCGCGGCGGTGCCTGGCCGGGGGCTCGGGCCCGCAGCGAAGACGAAGGCGCCGACGAGGAGCGACCACCCCGGGAACACCAGCTCCGACCAGGGCACACCGGCCGAGACGAACAGCAGTGTCAGGAAGGTGAGGAAACCCAGCAGACTGAGCCACCGCGGCAGGAGTCTCAAGCGATGGCAGATGACCGACGTGGAGCAGGTGAAGACCGCCGCCATCCGCGTCGCGTACTCGGTCAGCAGCGTGTACGCGAAGTGGCGGCCGAAGTTCCAGGCGGGCAGGCCCGGAGTGCCGCCGGGCGCGTCCGTGGTGGCCAGCACACCCGCGGCGGCCGCGGCCACCCCGAACAGCGTCGCCACGAAGACCAGCCCGCTGCCGAGGAACACGGTGGCGAGGAACTGGTCCTCGGCCTCACCCATACGGGCCCGCAGCGCCCCCATGAACCACAGGAAGCAGATACCGGCCAACGGCACCAGCGCCAGCGCCGCCTTCACCGCGCTGCGCCGCGTGGGGTCCGTGAGCCCCTGCAGGGTGACCGACTCCGCGCCCTGGGGGATCGACAGCCGGATCAGCACCATGGCCGCCGCGAGCAGCAGCGCGAACACGACTCCGGCCAGCCCGGCGGCCCGCGGGGTCTGCAACGCCTGCTGCCCTGCCCGGGTCTCGGTCATACGCGGCTCACTCCTTCCGGTGCCCCTGGCACCAGCAAGCCGCCGTGCGGGAAGGCTCGCCACCAGGACGCGCCCGAACGGCAGATCGTCCTGGGCGAGGCTCACCCCCTTTCCCGCACGTCGACGGCGTCGAGCACGGCGTCGGCCACCTCGCCGACCGGCCGGCCGTCACCCACGTCGAGGCGGGTCAGCCCGAGCCTGTCGACGGCGTCGAGGACGATGCTCTGAAAGCGTTCGGAACGGGCCACGAACTTGTCCATCACAAGCCGCTCCGACGGCGTGGCCGCGTCGTACTGCCCGGCCGCGTACACCCGCGCCCGTACGACGGACACGTCCGCGGTGAGCCATACCGCGCCCGTGCCCGAACCCGGCAACCGCGCGACGTGATCGGGCAGGAGCGCCGACCCCTCGAGGACCAGGCCGGACCCGGTGCCGTCCTCATCGGCATGGGCCGCGATCAACTCCTCGACGCGGGGCCGGAGTCGCTGGTAGTGACCGAGCACCGACCTGGTCAACTCCTCGACCGTCAGGGCCGCGTAGTGTTCGGTGACATGCGCCGGCACCTCCCGCTCCGGAGTCCGCCACGGCCTCCCCGGGTGCCGCGCCAGCCCGTCCGTCGATCGGTACGCGAACCCGAGTCTGTCCGCCAACTCCCGGGCGACAGTGGACTTCCCGACATTCGACGTCCCGCCGATCAGCATCACACGCATCGCACCCATACCGGCGACCCTAGCGATCGCCGGAAGGCGGCACGAGCCTTACTTGGCGGCCTTACCGGCCTCCTCCGGCCCGTCCTCGGCCTCGATCGCCGTGGTCGGTTCGGCGGCGTCCGGTGCCGTGTAGAAGACAGCGGTTCCCTGCTTGGCGCGCTGGGCGTGCTTCTTGGCCACGAGCCCTTCTAGCGTGGACCGCACGACGGTGGTCTTGATGCCACGCTCGGGGTGGGCCTTGCCGAGCGCGTCGGCGACCTCCGCGGCGGAACGCGGCTCACTCTGCTCGCTGAGGTGGGCGCGCACGAGTTCGACCAGCGTGGGCTGGGCCGCCTCCGTCTTGGTGGTCGCCGTCTTGGTGGTCTCGGCCTTCCCGGCTTCCGTCTTCTTGCCCGCGGCCTTCTTGCCGGCGGTCTTCCGGTCCGTCGCACGCGTCTGCCCTGCGGCGGCCTTCTTCTTCGCCTGCGGTTGCCTGCCCGTGCCGGATCCGGCAGGGGACTTCTTCCGCGGAGCGGGCACCGTGGCGCTGTCGGGCGCGGCGACGGGCTCCACGGGTGCCGTCGGAACACCGAGTGCGTTCTGCATGGTCACCAGCA
The DNA here is from genome assembly GCF_025642135.1 of Streptomyces cynarae. Lineage (NCBI taxonomy): Bacteria > Bacillati > Actinomycetota > Actinomycetes > Kitasatosporales > Streptomycetaceae > Streptomyces > Streptomyces cynarae. The sequence goes on from NZ_CP106793.1 coordinate 8,428,415, forward strand.
CCGCGTGGTCGTGCTGCAGCGTCGCCAACTGCTCTTGCAGAGCGGTGATTTCGGCACTGATGCGTTCCTGCTCCTTCACATTGCGCTCGAGATCGCCGGCCACTTGGGCGGCGTACTGCGATGTCAGTCCGGAAGTCGCGGTCGTGGTCTCGGACATGGCGTGACTCACCTTTCTCGCCTACGGCGATGTTGCTGCACGGTGTCCCCCCGGTGCACAGATGGTACGGGCGAGGGGAGGTGCTTGTTCCTCGGTCCGTAGTCGGTCGTACGTCTCGGCGCTGCGTTGACGCCTCATCAGCGCATGAGCGGGGCTCCAGCCTTGTTGCCCGGAAGGCCGCGAGAGCGGCCGTTACTCCGACAGGGTAGTTCGTCATATGGTCGGTATGTCGGATGCGGTCAGCTACGCGGCGATATGTAACTTCAGTCTCGCATCGGTTCACAGCCGACGTGTCTGAGACAGGAGAAGTGACATGGCAACGCGTTCCACTGCAGTAACCGCCGCGATCGCAGCCGGTGCGGCCCTGGTGGCCACTGGCATCACCTACGCTTCGGCCGCGTCCGAGCCCGCCCACTCGGCCTCGGTCGTCCAGCAGGCCGCCGCGCCGGCCGCCGCCCTCGAGGGCAACGGCAACAACAACAACGGCAACAACAACAACGACAACAACAACAACGCCAAGGGCAACGAGGGCGAGCACCACTACCGTCACCACCACCGCCACCTGCGCCTGCGCCACATCGGCCGGATCCACATCAACGAGCGGGACTTCCCGGCCATCCCGGACGGCTGCGTGCCCATCCTCAGTGGCCTCGGCTCCAACAGCATCAACATCGTCAACGACAGCAGGCACACCGTCGAGGTGTTCAGAGGGGTCACCTGCGACAACGGTGCTCCCATCGCCGTCGTCGGCCCGTGGAGCCAGAGCGACGGCGTGCATCCGCACCCCGTCCACGGTGGCGTGAAGGTCAAGCACGGCGTGGTGGGCAGCTTCCGCGTGATCTGCGACCGCCGCGGCGGTCGTGGCTTCGGCGAGGGCTTCGGCGACGATGACGACTTCGGTGGCGGCGAGGGCTTCCGCGGCGACCGCTGCAGCGCCTTCGAACACGACGGCTACGGCCGCGACCGCGACCGTGACCGTGACCACGACCACGACCACGACCACGACAACGACCACGACCACGACGACTGACGGGAGGGCGTAACCGAGCCACCCGTCTGACGCCAACAACGAGAACCCCGGCCCGCCGGAATCGGGCCGGGGTTCCGGTCTGTCCGGGCCTCGGTGACACGGTGACACGCTGAGTCAGCGATGAGGCGGTGGAGGCGGCGGCAACTCCGTCGACGGGGCCTCTTCCGGCCACACCAGCAGAACAGGACAGGGCGCGTGGTCGACCACGAAGCGAGTGGCGGGGCCGAGGCTGTGCGGGCCGAGCCGGGAACGGTCGCCGTCCCGTGCGCAGATCAGCAGACCCGCACCGGTGGCCTCCTCGACGACCTTCCGCTCGGTACGGCCATGGGTGAGGACCTGGCGGGCCGGGCGCCCCAGACGCCGCGCCGCGGCATCGAGCAGGCGCCGCGCGGCCGACTCCGACAGCCCCTCGATGCGGTGCCCGGGATCCCGCTCGGGACGACCACGGCCGAGGAGCCCGGCGAACGCGCCGTGCGCCGTCTCGGCGACCGTGTCGTCGCGCACGTACAGCAGCACGATCTCCTCGCCGGGGGCGGCGCGGCCGAGCGCGGCGTCCACGCAGGCGGGCCAGGTCCCTTCGGTGATCCAGACGACGGCGCTCATGGGCGGCTCCGGTGTGGCGTGGTGGGTCGGGTGCCGATCGTGTGCAGAATCCCCACAACGCCGAGGGGTGGCAAGAAGCCCGGCCGGAAAGGCCACCGCCCCGAACCGCCCACCGCGACACGGGGTCCGCAACCCGGTATTACCGGGACGGGGGGCTAGATTTCAGACCCGTACAATTGTGCGCTCTGGGGGCGTTGGGGGGGAAGTCCTTGCGTCAAGGGGTGGAAAGGCCTCACAACCGTGCCGAGGACCACGGCACACGGGGCAGCGGACCACACGGCGGTAGGGCGCCGTCCGCCACAGGCGACGGCGCCACGGACGGAGCGGCCGTCGCAGTGCGCCGGTTCGCGTTGTTCATCGTGCGCACGGTGCGGGGCGAGTGGCACGGTATCGTCGTCGATCCGGTACGGCAACTGCTGCGGCGCGGGCTGTCCGGGCTCCTGCTGGCCTTCGTCGCGGCCTTCGGTGTCATCTTCTTCCACGCGGTCGCGCAGCATCCGACCGGCGCGGTGGCGGTACGGCTCCTGGGCGGCGTCTACGCCGATCTGCCGCTGTGGCTGGCCCTGTTACGCACCCCCGTGTCGCTGTACGTCCCCGCCCTGGACCTGCCGGTCTGGGCCGGCATCACCCAGCTGTTCCTCGCCTTCGCCCTGGCCGAACTGGCGTTGGGCCGCGCCCGCACACTGGCCGTCGCGTACGCGACCACCCTTGCCGGCACCCTCACCGTACGGGTGATGATCGCGCTGGGGCCGGGCTGGTGGGGGCTGGGGCTGCCGCCCGAGATCGGGCGGGTACTCGACACGGGACCGTCCGCCGCGGTCGTGGGCCTGTTCACCTACCTCTCCGTCGTCCGGCGCGCCCCCATCGTGTTCACCCTCACCGGCGGGTCGATGGTGTGGGAGTCCATCGCCATACCGAACCTGGCCGGCCGGGAGCACCTGATCGCGGTGGCCGCGGCGATCGTCCTGGGACTGCTCCACGGACACGGCCGCAGCCTGCGGCGACGGGTGTGGTCGGTACTGCGGATCGGGAGCGGGCCCGCCAAGGCGCCGGTGCAGGCCGACGGCGAACGTACCCCCACTGCACCGCCCACTTCGTATGACGAGCCGTCAGCTGTGAAGCTGCCCCAGCAGCGCACGTTCACCGGTTCGTCGAAGTCGATGGACACACCGACCGGAACACCTTGATGTCCGTCAACCGGCCGTGACGCGCCCCGGCATCACCGCGGGCCGCTCCTGCGGAGGATCTGGTCCACACCGACCGCCACGACGACGAGGGTTCCGGTCGCCACATCCTGGTAGAGGCTGTCGATACCCGCCTGGGTGAGTCCGGAACGCAGCACATTGACGATGAGCGCCCCGATGAGCGTGCCGATGACGCTTCCGCGGCCGCCGAAGAGGCTGGTGCCGCCGAGGACGACTGCGGTGATGCTCTCCAGGTTCGCCGTCTGGTACGAGTTGGGGTCGGCGTTCGGGATACGGCCGAGGGACTGCCAGGCGGCGACGCCGTAGAGCAACCCGGCCGTGACGTACACCGAGAGGACCGTGCGCCGTACGTCGATGCCGGTCAGGCGGGCGGACTCCGGTGCGTTGCCGACGGCGTAGATGTGCCGGCCCCACGCGGTCTGGGTGAGGACGTACCAGAAGAACCCGTACAGGCCCACGAGCAGAAAGGTCCCCCAGGTGAGGAACATGCCGCCGACGCCGAGACCGTTGCCCCAGAAGAGGAGCAGGCCGGAGGTGACCGGATAGCTGCGGGACTGCGAGTACAGTCTGGCGACGGCGTAGACGACGGTCAGCGCCCCCAGCGTCACGATGAAGGGCGGCAGGCGCAGCCGGGACACGAGCAGCCCGTTCACCAGTCCGACGAGGGTGGCCGCGACCAGGCCGAGCACCAGTGCCGTCACGGGGTTGCCGCCGTCCAAGACCAGTTTGGCCATGACGATCGTGCCGAGCACCGCGATGGCGCCGTTCGCGAGGTCGATGCCCGCGGTGAGGATGATCAGTGACTGGCCCAGCGCCAGTGTGCCGACCACGATGGACTGCTGCAGCACCAGCGACAGGTTCTGCGGTGTCAGGAACGTCTCCGTGGTGACCGCGAACGCCACCACAGCGACGACCAGAGCCGCCAGCGGGCCGATGGCCGGCGTGCGAAAGGCGTACCGGAGCATGTCACGCGGCCGGGGGCGCGCATCACCGCCGGCGGCGGGGGTGGTGACGGGTGACCTCATGTGCTGTTCCGATCCCTTCGACCCGCTCGGTGAGTCGGTGACTCGGTGACTGGAGTACGTCATCCCCAGCAGTGCTGGAGCCCCCAGGCCGTGCTCTGCGACGGCAGACCGCGCACCGGCCTGTCCGTGATGAGCACCGTGCCCGTGTCCGTGAAACCGGACGGCCTCACCCCGCTCTTGGCGAAGGCGACCACCGCGTCCACTCCGTCGGTCGCCATCCCGACCGGGAACTGCATGACGGTCGCCGCGAGAGTGCCCGCCTTGACGTCACGGACCCCGTCACATGAGCCGTCGATGGAGCCGATGGTCACCTGACGGGTCAGCCCCCGGTCCGTGATGGCCTCGTACGCCCCGCCCGCCACCGGCTCGTTGATGGTGTAGATGGTGTTGACGTCGCTCGCGCGCAGAAGCAGGTTCTCCGTCGCGGCCTGGGCCGTGTTCCGGTCGCCATTGGCGTTCGCCTGGCCGATGATCGCCGGTGAGCCGTCCTTGAGCCCGAAGCCGTCGAGGAACCCGTCGTGGCGGTCCTGGCTGACCTCCGAGCCCGGCGTGCCGTCCAGCACGAACACCTTGGGAGCCCGGCCGGCGAGCAGCGCCTTGAGATACGCCCCCTGCAGGCGGCCGGCCTTGAAGTTGTCCGTCGCGTACGTGGCGTCGACCGCGTTCTCCGGCTGTGTCGCGGTGTCCAGCGCGATCACCAGGATGCCCTGCCGACGTGCCTCCCTGATCGCGCCCAGGATCCCCGTCGTGTTCGACGGCGTGATGAGAATGCCGTTCACACCGCGCGCGATGAGGCTCTCCACCGCGTTCACCTGACCCTCGTTGTCCCCGTCGAACTTGCCGGCGAGAGCGATCAACCGGGCGTCGTTCCTGTGCGCCGCGGCCGTGGCGGCATGGCGCAGCGCCACGAAGAACGGATTGGCCTCGGTCTTGGTCACCAGGCCGATGGTGATCTGGTGCGCCCCCTGGCCACCGCTGCCGTCCGCCCCGCCGCAGGCGACGGCACCGCTCACCAGCGCCCCCGCCACAAGGAGCGTCACCCCTCGTCGGCGGCGCCGCCGGGTGCGTTCGTGGCCCGCACGGTCGTGTGTCATGGGTCAGCCCTCCTCCGGCCGGAGCCGGCGTCACACGAGCCTCTGTGACCTCCATCATGAGCCGAGATTATTAGTAAATGCGCAGATAACGGGTATTCGACGCTCTTGCCCCTCTATGCCTTATCCGTCCTGAAGGGGCCATGGCTCGGATACCCTGGTGATCAGTCCGGCAGTACGGCGTCACCCCTGCCGTACGCAGAAGGTGAGGTTCATGTGACTGAGCCGCCTCTGCTGGCGCTGCGCGGCATCTCCAAGCGGTTCGGCGCCGTGCAGGCACTCAAGGACGTCGAGCTGGAGGTCCACAGGGGGGAGGTCGTCGCCCTCCTGGGGGACAACGGCGCGGGCAAGTCCACTCTCGTCCGGATCATCGCGGGCGTCGTCACCGCCGACCAGGGGGTCATCGAGTGGGAGGGCCAGGCCGTGCAGATCAGGACGCCCCGGGCCGCCCGCCACCTGGGTATCGCGACGGTGTACCAGAACCTCGCCCTGTGCGACGGCCTCGATGTCGCCGAGAACCTCTACCTGGGACGCGAACAGAGGCGCCCCGGCGCCCTCGGCCGTCTCCTGCGGCTGATGGACAAGGGCGGCATGCGCAGGGAGGCACGGCGGCAGCTGGACGCCATGGGTATCCGCGTCCCGGACATGCGCACCCCGGTCGCCTCCCTGTCGGCAGGGCAGCGGCAGACTGTCGCGATCTCCCGGGCACTGCTCGGCGATCCGAAGGCCGTCCTCCTGGACGAGCCGACCGCGTCACTCGGCGTCCAGCAGGCCGGCCACGTCCTCGACCTGGTCGACGAACTGCGCGAACACGGCGTCGGTGTCATCCTCATCAGCCACAACATGGGAGACGTCAAGGCCCTCGCGGATCGTGCCGCGGTGCTGCGGCTCGGCTGCAACAACGGCTTCTTCCATGTGCCGACCACCCCCCAGGACCGGATCATCTCCTCGATCATCGGCGTCACCAGCAGCCCCTGACCGGCCACCGCGACGGCGCGACGGTCACCGCCGGTGCGGTCCGGTCTCCCGGTGGAGGTCACCGGGAAGGCGGTAGGCGGCGAGCGCGGCGGTGTCGTCGTCGAGGTTCGCGTCGCTGTAGGCCAGCAGATCCTGGTGCAGACGGTCGAGAAGTTCCCCGGGAGGCAGAGCGCCCCAGGAGCGGACCCGCTCGGCCAGCGGGTAGAACGCCCCCGTACGGTCGCGCGTCTCCGTGACGCCGTCGGTGTACAGCAGCAGCTGCTCGCCGGGACGGAACGGGCTCACCTCGACGTGGTAGTCGTCCCCGACCAGAACGCCGAGGTTGATGGGCGGTGAGGGGTCGGCCGAGTCCAGCTCGGTGACCCCGTGTGGGCCGATGAGCAGGGGAGGGGGGTGGCCGCAGTTGACGATGCGGACCACGGGCTCGTGATCGGGGACCTCGGCGAACACCGCGGTGACGAAGCGCTCCGCCACTTCGCTGCCCGCGAGCTCCGTGGCCCTGCGGGTCATGCTCCGCTCGACCCGGCGCGCCACCCCGGCCAGGTCGGGTTCGTCATGGGCGGCCTCACGGAAGGCGCCGAGCATCGTGGCGGCCGTCTCCACCGCCACCAGGCCCTTGCCCCGGACGTCACCGATGAGGAGGCGGACCCCGTGCGCGGTGGGCACCGCCTCGTACAGATCACCACCGATCCGCGCCTCCGCGGCGGCGGACAGGTACAGCGTCTCGATCGACACCTGCCCGAGGCGCCGCGGCACGGGGCGCAACAGCACCCGCTGTGCCGTCTCGGCCACGGATCGTACGGTGGCGAGGGTGCGCTCCCGACGCATCCGGCTCGCTGCCATGATCGTGCCGAGGAGGCCGACCAGCACGGTGGAGATGTAAGAGGCCACGTAGTGGCGCTCCCACAGATACCCCACGTCGCGGCCCGCGCAGCACGGGGTGCCGGCCAGCAGAGCCTCGAACCCGACGGCGAAGACCGTGACGGCGGCGACCGCGGCGGGGCCGTGGGCGTAGGCGGCGACCACGGGCAGGGCGATCAGCAGGAAGCTCACCGGCCACTGCACCGGAGTGACCGGCTCGAGCACCAGGACGCCCGCGACGTAGATCGCCGGCAGCCAGCGCAGCCAAAGAGGCGGGCGCGGCATCTGCAGGCCGGTGCTGCTGAGCCGCGGCGCCCGGCGGCTCTCGGCCTCCCGGCGCGCCGACCACCTCATCGCACGCCCCCGTCGGCACGGAACAGGGGCGGCGGACATACCGCGCGACCGGGCCGGCGCACGAGGGCGCCTCGCGGGACCGGGCCGCAGCCCGGGCGGATCCCTTCACACGGCCTGTTCACGAGAACTCCTGGCAGAGCCCGATCAAGACCACGGGCTCGGTGCGGCTCGACAGAGCCATCCGACGACTGCTCGGGCAGGGGGCATACCCGGATCTTCAGTGCAATCCTAGACGTTGTGATCCGTGCGGGGGATGCCGAGCCGCACCGCGCACGACGGCCGGCCGGCGGAAACCGCTGGGCGCGGACCGCCCGGTCGCGGTGCCCCGAAGGTGCGGGAAAAGGGGGAGCCACAGTGCCGTCGCAGGCCTTACGGTGCTGCGATGGGGTTGTATCCGGAGATCGAACCGTACGACCACGGCATGCTCGACGTCGGTGACGGCAACCGCGTCTACTGGGAGGTCTGCGGGAACCCGCGCGGCAAGCCCGCAGTCATGCTGCACGGCGGCCCGGGTTCGGGGTGCGGGGCGGGATACCGGCGGTACTGCGATCCTGCGGCGTACCGCATCGTGCTGCTCGACCAGCGTGGCTGCGGCCGTTCCACCCCGCACGCGAGCGCGTACGACACCGACATGAGCGTCAACACGACGGCCCACCTCATCGCCGACCTGGAGCGGCTGCGGCGGCACCTGGGAATCGAACGATGGCTCGTCTGGGGTGTGTCATGGGGCTCGGTGCTCGGGCTCCGCTACGCGCAGACGCACCCGCAGGCGGTGTCGGAACTGGTCCTGACCGCGGTCGCGACGGGCTCGAACCGGGAAGTGGCCCTGCTCACCAGGGGACTCGGGCGGTTCTTCCCGGACGCTTTCCAGCGCTTCCTGGCCGCGCTGCCCGAGGAGGACCGGGAGGGAAACCTCGCGGCGGCCTGCAACCGGCTGATCGAGTCGCCGGACCCCGAGGTACGGTCCCGCGCGGCGCGGGCATGGACCGACTGGGAGACGGCGACGATCCCGGCGCCGCCGCGCTCGGTCGAGCGCTACGAGGACCCCGTGTTCCGCATGGGCTTCGCCCGGACGGTCACCCACTACTGGGGCAACGACCACTTCCTGGGCGACGGCAACGACGAGGGCGTCGTCCTCCGCGACGCCCCCCTCCTGAAAGGCGTTCCCGGCACCCTGGTCCAGGGCAGCCTGGACTTCGGCAATCTGCTCGGCACGGTATGGCGGCTCCACCGCGCCTGGCCGGACAGCGAGCTGATCGTGGTGGACGACGCGGGACACACGACGGGGGCATCCGGCGTGGTGGACGCACTGGTAGCGGCGACGGACGCCTACGCACACCACTGACCGCGCCGCGCGCCGCCCCCGGTCGCGGACCAGCTCGCTCCGCTGTTACGCCCTGCCCTTCGACGCCGGCCCGCGCGCCGGGAAAGGACGGCACCGTGGACGCAGAACCGACGAACTCGGCAGCCTGGACCACCTACGGGGCCCATCATCTGGCCAGGGGCACGCATGTGCCCGAAGTGGACCGCCTCGCCTGGGGTTTCTGGCCGAGCGGTCCGGAACGGAGATCCTCGGCGACCTGCGCGGCCGACGCGTCGCGGACCTCGGGTCGGGCCTGGGCAAGCACGCCGCGCACTGGTCCGGGCCCACGGGGCGGTCGTCGACGCGGTCGAGGCCTCGCCCACCCAGCACCAGCGGGCGACCGCCCGCTACGGCCGGTTGCCGGGGCTGAACCTGATCCTGGCCGACGCCGTCGACCACCTCCGGCAGGCGGAGCCGTACGACATGATCTACTCCATCCACGGTTTCGCCTACGTCGAACCGCGGCGAATGCTGCCCGCCGTCGCGGCCGCGCTCGCTCCGGGCGGCCGTCTGGTGTTCTCCGTCCTGCACACCGACTCCGACGGTCACGGACCCTCGAGCACCGTCACCCCCCGTCCGGAAACCCCTTCCGCCGGCCGGCGGCGGCCGGCTCACCGTGCAGATGTGGGTGCTCGCCCCGGAGTTGTGGGAGGACCTCCTGGAGGAGCACGGCTTGATCGTCGAGCGGGTGGACATCCTCAACGCGCCGCCTGCGGACGGCAGTCCGGTCTCCTGCGGCGTCTTCCACGCACGTCGGCACACCCGGGCCGCAAGCCGGCCCCGCACCGGTACACCGCGTGGCGCCCCGAGCCTCCGATCGACGATGCGCCCGCTCCTGTTCCACCCGCTGGGCTCCAACGGTGCGTCGTCGGTGGGCGGTTGAGGAGCAGGCGACTCGGACTCCCCGGCGCGTGGGCGGCGTTCAGCGGACGGGGTAGCCGAAGGAGTACCCCTGCTGCTTGAGCCACGGCAGGAGCTGGCGCAGGGCGGCCACGGTCTGGGAGCGGTCCCCGCCCGCGTCGTGGAAGAGGAGGGTCGGACCGTTGTGGATCTCGCTTTTGACGGTGGCCATGATGGCGGCGGTGCCGGGACGCTCGAAGTCCTTGGAGTCGACGTTCCAGCCCAGCGGCCGCATTCCGTGGGATGCGGCGAGGTGGCGGCTGTAGGGCGTGAAGGCGCCGCCCGGGGCTCGGTAGTACTGCGGCCGAACGCCCCCCGACGCCTTGGTGATCGAGCGTTCGGCGTCCAGGATCTGCTGCGACTGGTAGGCCTCGGACTTGGTGTTCATGGTGGTGTCGTGGGAGACCGTGTGGTCACACAACCGGTGCCCGGCCGCCACCACCGCCTTGACCAGGTCAGGGTGCGCCTCGGCCTGCGTGCCCACCATGCAGAACGTGGCCTTCACGCCGTTGTCCCGCAGCACCTTGAGCACCTGCGGAGTCCACACGGGGTCCGGCCCGTCGTCGATGGTGATGTTGACCCCGTGGGTGCCCCGGTCGGAGGCGTGGACGATGTCCGCGGACACCGGCGCCCCCGCGGCGCCCCGGCCCGGGGCGTTCGGCGCGGAGGGGCGCACCAGGACGTCCGTTCGCGCGCCGGGTTCGTCGGCGGGGCCGGCCTGCGCGGTCCACATCGAAGTGGCGGTGGCCACCGCCGTCACACCGACCGCCGCCGCGAGCACCCGCCCGTACCATCCCCGTCCGCCACGCCGCGCCATGTCCGCCCCGCTCCTCTTCGTCCCTGTGGTCACGTGCACTCATCAGGACGGAGGAAGACCGGTGCAGGATCCGTCTGTTACCGATCACGGACAATTCCGCGGGCATTTCACGACAGAGCGGCGGCGACTGTCAGACCACGGATCCAACTGCCCTGTCTCCCCGGCGACTCCACGGCAGGGAGAGCCGGCGCTCAGACCCTGCGCCAGCGCGCCAGCGCGAAGGAGAAGAGGCCGAACAGCACGACCCCGGCGGCCACGAGTACCAGCAGCCACGGACCGAACGGGGTCTCGGCGAACGACCGCAGTGTGTCGTCCAGCCCCTTGGCCCGGTCGGGCCGGTAATCGACCGCGGCGCGGAGCGCGAAGGCCCCCGCCGCGGCGAACACCAGTCCGCGCGCCGCGCCTCCGCCCACGCCGGCGATGTCCACCAGTCGCCTCAGGCCCGGGGACATCTCGCCGAGCCTGAGGTCCTTGTGGTACTTGCGCCGGACGGCCCGGACCCCGATCCAGACCCCCGCCACGACGATGCCGACCGCGACGGCGCCCACGATCCACTGACCGGCGGGCACCCCCAGAGCCCTCGCCGTGACATCCCGGGACTGCTCGTCGCTGGATGAGCCACCCGTGCCGGAACCGGTCGCGAACGACAGCACGGAGTAGGCGACGAACGCGTAGAACACGCACCGGACCAGCGCCAGCAGCCGTTTCCTCACCTTGCGGCCGTCCGGCCCGACGGCGCCGAACACCGCCTCGGACAACCGCCACACGGCCATGCCCACGAGCCCGATGCCCAGCGCCCACAGCAGTACGGCACCGAACGGCTCCTGCGCGATCTCGGCGAGCGCACCGCTGCGGTCGGCCTGCCGGCTGCCGTCGCCGAACGCGATCCGCAGCGCGAGCACGCCGACCAGCACGTAGATCACTCCGCGGGCGGTCAGCCCCGCCCGGGCAGCGGCCTGCGTCAGTGAGCCGACCTCGCCCCCGGCCCGCATCCGCCGGGTATGAGCCATGGCACTCGTGTTCATCTCGACCTCCCCGAATCCGTTTGCCCGCGCCCTGCGTCGGCACACCGGGCGGGCACTCGTGTCGGGGAGATGCGGCGGATGCGGAGGGGAGGTGAAGCCTGATCGCACGTGCCCCCGTTCCCCGGTTCAGGGGGTGCGCATGGCTTCCCGCATCGTCCGTGCGGTGCCGGCGGGGTCGTAGGTGTCACTGACGCCGTCGACCAGGATGATGTCGCCGTCGATGTGCCGGGAGCGCAGCGGTGCGATCTCCTGGTACGCGGGGGAGTCCCACCAGGCCCGGGCCTCGGCGAGGCCGGGAAAACTGATGACGACCACATGTCCGGGCCAGCTGCCCTCTTTCACCTCGTGCTGTGTGGCGTGTACGAGGAACCGGCCGCCGTAAGGGGCGAAGGTGGCGGTGATGCGCTCGATGTACTCGGCGATCTCCGGGTGCGGGGCGGCTTCCTGCAGGTGGGCTATGGCGTAGGCGGTCATGGCGTCCTTCCGGTCGGCCGGGCTCCGTACGCCGACGATCGTGGCACGCGCTCCGTTCCGGGTCGATGACCTCAGAGGGAAGCGGCCCTGGCCGGCGGCGTACGCCTGCCGTCCAGGGCCGGTGACCACTTTGCCCCCGGTGCCGGCCTACGCGCTCTTGGGCGCCGCCTGCTGCACGACCTCGAAGGACCACAGCGTGGACCCGCTCGCCGCCGGCCTGGGGCGTTCGCCCCCTGCCGCGTCACCGCCCTGGTGGGCCGCCTTCATGGGGCCCTCCATCCAGGCCTGGAACGACTCCTCGTCCCGCCACCGGGTGTAGACGAGGTAGTTGTCGGTGCCTTCGACCGGCCTGAGGAGCTCGAACCACTCGAACCCGTCGGAACTCTCCACGGCGTGGGCCCGGGAGGCGAAGCGCTTCTCCAGCGTCTCCCGCTGCTCCGCGGGGACGGTCAGTACGTTGATCTTGACTACGCTCATGGTCCCATCCTGCCGCAGGCCGGCCGACGGACGTGAGCGGCTCGTCCGCTCACGCGGGCGGTCGGCGGCACACCGCGCGCCCCAAGGCGTGCAGGTCCGCTACGGGGCTTGTCCTCGCACATGGCGGGTGCCCCTGAACGGTCTCGTCGCCGTGCCGTCACACTGGGGTCGTGAACGAAGAGTCAAGGGCCCTGCACGAGCGACTCGCCCGGTTGGAGGAACTGCTCACCGCGGCGCGCCAGGAGCCGGCCTGGCGCCGGCCCACTCGTGACGAGGCGCGCTGGGCCGTCAGCGCGGCGGTGCTCGCCGCGGTCGCCCTCCAACTCCTGCTCCCCGAGCGGCTGGCCTTTCGGCCGGTGTGGCTCCTGCCCACGCTGGAGCTGCTGTTGCTGGTCGTGCTGCTGTGGGCCTTCCGGACCAGCACGAGACGGGGGGCCTCGCTGCTGCGCGCGGGCGGACTGGCGCTGGCCGCCCTCGTCAGCGTCGCCAACGGCTGGTCGGCGGCGCTGCTGATCCGGGGGCTGGTACGCGGTACCGAGGGCAGTGATGCCGGGGCGCTGCTGATGACGGGGGCGGGCATCTGGCTGACCAACGTCATCGTTTTCGCTCTGTGGTACTGGGAGTGGGACAGGGGTGGCCCGGCGGCCCGGGCCGCCGGACACCACGACTACCCGGACTTCCTCTTCCCCCAGATGCAGAGCGGGGAGTTGGCGCCGGCGGACTGGGAACCGGCGTTCGCCGACTACCTCTATGTCTCCTTCACCAACGCGACCGCCTTCAGCCCCACCGACACCATGCCGCTGTCCCGCTGGGCCAAACTGCTGATGGCGTCACAGGCATCGATCTCGTTGCTCACCGTGGCGCTGGTGGTGGCACGGGCGGTGAACATCCTCCGGTGAAGCGGCATCCTGGCCGGGGAGGCGGTACGGGAAGCGATGCGCTCAGCGTGTCGAGCGGACCGCTCTCAGGATCAGCTCGGTGACGGGGCTCGGATCGCTCACGGCGACCGCGTGCGGTGCGCGGACCCTGATGGTGTGGGCGCCGGCGCGTTCGGCCATCCACTGCTCGGCCACCGGCGGGATGTTGCGGTCCTCGGTGGCCACGAGGTACCAGCTGGGGATCTTCTTCCAGGCGGCGGTGGTGGCCTTCTCCCGGAGCGCGGCAAGGGCGATGGGACGCTGTCCCAGGGCCATCACCTGAGCGGTCGTGATCGGCACACCGGCCGCGAACTGCTCCCGGAAGAGCTTCTTCTCGATGACCAGTTCCTCACCCTGTCCGCCTCCGGGCAGCGGGTAGTACTGGGCCGAGGTGGCCTGCGCCAGAGTGCTGCCGGGATACTTGTCGGTGAGCTCCAGCGCGCTCTCGCCGATCTCCGGCACGAAAGCGGCTATGTAGACGAGCGCCTTGACGCGGGGGCGGCCGGCCGCGGCGAGGCTGATGACCGATCCGCCATAGGAGTGGCCCACCAGCACGATCGGGCCCGGAACGGTGTCCAGAACACTGCCGATGTAGGCGGCGTCGCTCGTCAGCCCGCGCAGCGGCACCGCCGGTGCCAGGACGTGGTGGCCCCGCCGCTGCAGCCGTTCGACGACGGCGTTCCAGCTGGAGGCGTCGGCGAACGCGCCGTGGATCAGAACGATGGTGGGTCTGCCCTCGTGCGGGTGCGGACGAGCCGGCCCGTCGGCCGCCGCCGACGGGGCCGAGAAGGCGGGCACGGCGGTGCCCAGAGCCGCCGCGCCGGCCAGGAGGAGACGGTGACGGTACGGCGGGAGATCGGTGCGTTCAATCTTCACTTCCTCGGGTCGTGGCAGGAGTTCGTCCCCGGCGGGCGGGCGGGCGGGCGCGCGCGTGTGAGCGGTGCCGGCCAGGGCGAGCCGGTGTCGGCTTCGGTTCGGTTCCGGACGGCCGATGGCCGCCCGGCAGCCGACGGGTGTGGCCCGTGGCCGAAGGGCGGCCGGGACGCCGGCAAGCCCTACCGAGCGGTGGCCCGGACCGCCTCGACGATCAACTCGGTGACACGCCGGGGATGGGCGAGCATCACCAGGTGCGAGGAGTCGACCTCGATCGTGGTCATACCGGCCCGCCGGTAGCCGTAGCGCTCCACATCGGGGTTGATGGTGTGGTCGGAGGAGGCGACCAGACCCCAGGAGGGCTTGGTCTTCCAGGCCGCCACCGGCGCCTTCTCGCTGAACGCCTGTGCTGCCAGCGGGCGTTGGGAGACGGCGAGGACGGAGGCGAGGCGGGGGTCGACATCCGCTGCGAAGATGGCCGGGAACCTGTCGATCTCGACCGACACGTCGGTGCCGGGCGTGGACGAGCCCTCGACCGGGAACGGGGCGTATACGAGCGCCTTGGCCAGGTCGGAATCGGGGAACCGCCCCTGGAGTTCGCCCAGGCTCTCGCCCTCCTCCAGCGCGTAGCCGGCCAGGTACACGAGTGCCCGGACGTTGTCCTCCGCGCCGGCGACGGTGATGACCGCACCACCGTAGGAGTGGCCCACCAGGACGACCGGGCCCGGTATCCGGCGGACGAGCGTGGCGATGTAGTCGGCGTCACCGAGCAGGCTGCGGTTGGGCACCGCGGGGGCCACCACGTCCAGGCCGCGGGCGATCAGTTCGGGGATGACACGGGCGTAGCTCGACGCGTCGGCGAAAGCACCGTGGACCAGGACGACGGTCGGGCTGCCGGAATCGGTCATGGATGACTCCTTGTCGATGGTGGTGACCGGCCGATGTGCCCGATGCCGCAACGGGCGCGATACCGACGGGGCGGGCGAGCGGATCACCAGGGGCATGAGAGGTCCGGGGAGACGGGTCGTGAGAGGGGCCGGGACGGCCGGTGTCTCGTACCGGGAACGCCGCCGCAGGGGACCCTTCGATGGTTCCGGGCCGACGGAGAACCGCCGGCGCCGAAGAAAAGGTAGGGACGGACGGCACAGGCGTTTTGCCTGTCCGTGCACGAGGTCTGACCTGTCCGCGTCTGTCGGGCCCGGACGCCCACCTCGCCGTCGTCCGCGGTATCAGGATGTACGTGGCCGATGCGGCCCACGTCCCCAGCAGGACACGGACCTGCTAGTCGCCTGCCCCACCAGGCGCTGAGCCGAGGCACGGCGCGGGCTGAGCGTGTCGTGCGGGGCGGATGGATACCGTGAGGTTCCCGGCCAGTGATCAACTGCCGAGCGTTTCCCCGAGAAGGGAGTTTCCGATGGTCGACGAGCCGATCCTGGTGCTTGCCGCGACCGGTGGCCAGGGCAGGGCGGTGACCGAGGCCCTGCTCGCCCGAGGGGCGGGGGTCCGGGCACTGGTTCGGGATCCCGCGCGCGGCGCCGCGCGGGAACTGGCCGACCGGGGCGCCGAAGTCGTGGCGGGGTCCCTGAGCGACCGTGTGTCACTCGCCGCGGCCATGCGCGGGGTGGCCGCGGTGTTCGCGTTCACCACTCCCTTCGAGGCCGGTCCGGAGGCCGAGGTGGCCCAGGGGCGGGCGATCCTGGCCGCCGCGCACGAGCAGCGCGTGCCGCATCTCGTGTTCAGCTCGGTGGCCGGGGCGGACCAGGAGAGCGGGGTGCCGCACTTCGACAGCAAGGCGCGCATCGAGGCCGAGCTGGTTTCGGGAGACGTGCCGTACACGATCCTCGGGCCGACATACTTCTACGACAACGCGCTGGGCGGAGCCGAGCGGATCCTCGGCGGGGCGCTCGACCTGCCGCTGCCGTCCGACCGGCCGTTGCAGCAGCTCGACCGCGCCGACCTCGGTGCCTTCGCGGCCGAAGTGCTGCTGAACCCCGGTCCGTACGCAGGGCACCGCATCGAGCTGGCCAGTGACGCCCCGACGCCCGCCGACATGGCGGCCGCGCTCGGTACGGCTCTGGGACGCCAAGTCCGCCATGTGCCGGTACCGCTGGCTGCGGTGGGCGATCCGGACATGCACGCGATGTGGACGTTCCTGAACGGGCCCGGCTACCAGGTCGACATCCCCGCCCTGCATGACGCCCATCCCGGCATCTCCTGGACCGGCTTCACCGACTGGGCGCGCCGCACGTTCGCGGGCGCCCGCTGAGGGCACCCCGCACGCTCACAGATCACGAAGTATGCCGTGATGTCTTTCATGGTTGAATGACCGTCCGATGCCCGGACCGGGACCTACGGGCCAGGTACCGGAGCGGGTCCGGGGCCGGATGGGGGAGCGGCACGGGCGTCGCGGTGGTGAAGAGGGCGGGGTAACCGAGGTCATGAGCGGTGCGGGCATGCCCGGTGACCGTGCGGCCGAACCGGTCCTGGCCGGACGGGACACCCATGTCGCGGTCATCCGCGCGGCCCTAACTGATATCGCCTCCACCGGGACGTCGGTGCTCCTGCGCGGCGATCCCGGCATGGGGAAGACCGCGCTGCTGAAGGTGGCCGAGGCCGAGGCCCGTCGCGCCGGTCTGCGCGTCCTGCGGATGACCGGCGCCGAAGCGGAGTGCGGGTTGCCGTTCGCCGCCCTGCACCAGGTGCTCTGGCCGCTGCTCGACGACGTGCAGGCTCTCGCGGAGGAGCAGCGCGACGCACTGGAACGGGCGTTGGGCGTACGCGAGGGCGCACCCCCCGAGGGGTTCACGGTGGCGGGCGCCGCCCTCTCCCTGCTCGCCCACGCCGCCGCCCGCCGACCCGTCGTCGTACTTCTGGACGACCTGCAGTGGGCCGACCCGTCCAGCACCGCCGTGTTCGGGTACATCCAGCGGAATCTCGCTCCCCTGCCCGTCGTCGTCATCGGGGCGAGGCGGCACCTGACGGCCGTGGCCCGGAGGGATCCGGTCCCGGCCTGGGAGGAAGGGAACGACACCGAGGGGTTGCCGGGCCGGGTGCTCGGCCTGGAGCCGCTGGACGAGCGGCAGGCCGAACTGCTGCTGAGCACCCTCCACCCGCACCTGCCCGACCAGGCGCGCCGCCGCGTGCTGCGCGCCGCGGGGGGCAACCCGCTCGCGCTGAACGAACTTCCGGTGCACATGCGGACGGCGGCCGCGGCCGGCCCCGCCCATCTGGCAGACCCACGGGCAACCGGCGTCACCGAGCTGTTCGACGAACTGCCCCTGGGCGAGCGCCTCGGGCGCCTGTACGAGGACAGGGTGCGCGCCCTGCCGGACGGCACCCGGCGTCTGCTGCTGGTGGTGGCACTGGGCGGCTCGTTCGCGCAGAGCGTCCGCCTGCTGCGCGGCCTGGCGGACCGGGCGGCGGGAACGTCCTGGACGGAGGTCCGGGACCAGATGCATGCCTCCGGCCTGGCCCACGCCGAGCCGGCGTCGGACCGCGTGGCCTTCCACCATCCGCTGGTGCGTGCCTGCCTGGTGCACCTCGCCTCGCCGGCCGAACGCCGGGCGGCCCACCGGCTGATCGCGGACGCCCTCCCCGTGCGGAGCCCGCGGCGGATCATGCACTTGGCGGCCGCCGCCATCGGCACCGACGGCGAGCTGGCCGCGCTGGTGCACGCGGAGGCCGACGCCATGG
Source organism: Streptomyces cynarae (assembly GCF_025642135.1). NCBI lineage: Bacteria > Bacillati > Actinomycetota > Actinomycetes > Kitasatosporales > Streptomycetaceae > Streptomyces > Streptomyces cynarae. The sequence continues at coordinate 8,446,258 of NZ_CP106793.1, forward strand.
CCGCCCAGGGCGGACCCGCCGAGGCGGCGGGAATGATGGCACGCGCGGCGGGTCTCAGCCCGGACGCGGAGAGCCGGACGGTGCGACTCGTCACCGCCGCGGCGATGGCGGCACGCGGCGGACGGCTGCACCTGGCGGCGGAACTCGTCGCCGAGGCCGAGACCGAGGCCCGCCCGGGGAGGCCCGAACCCGCCGACCTGTACGCGTTCGCCGTCGCCTGCACCCGGCTCCAGTTGGACGCCGACCCGGCACCGGCGATCGAATTGCTGCCCGAGGTCCTGGACCGGCCGGCCGCGGTTGTTGCCAGGCAGCAACGCGCGGCCCTGCTCGAACCGCTGCTCTTCCTGCTCCTGGTCGTCGCCGTGCACACCGGGGACGAGCGGGCGTGGGCCGCCTGTGAACTCCAGGTCGCGGACGCCTGCGAGCCGGCGGTGCTGTGCCGGCAGGCATGGTCCGGCCCCTCCCGCGCCGTCCACGACGTGCCGCGCCGGCTGCGCGCCGCGGTCGCGGCTCTGCCCGAGCACCGGGAGGCCTCCGCTGCCCGGCTCCTGCTGTGGGCGGCCGCCGCCGTCGACGCCGTCGGCGACGACGACGAGCTGTGGAGCCTCTTCGGGGGCCGGCACGCGTACGCCTCCCAGGCCTTCATCGACATCGTCCGCGCCCACGACGACTTCTTGCACGGCCGCTGGGACGCGTCCCTCGAGACCTCCCGCCGGGGCGCCGAGACCTCCGGTGCCTTCGGGTACGCGTTCAACGAGACGCTGTTCCAGCTGAACTCGGCGCAGGTCCTGGCCGCCCGTGGGGACCGCGCCGGTCTCGCCGCGCTGGAGACCGCCGTCGGGACCTCGGCCCGCGAGCGGCGCCTGCGCCTCGTCACCGAGCGCCTGCAGGCGCTCAAGGTGGTGTGTGCGCTCGGCCATGGCCGGACCGACGAGGCATGGCAGCATGCGCAGAGCCTCACCCCGCCCGGGACCGTCCCGTCCCGCGCCCCCTGGTTCCATCTGTCGCTCGTCGACCGGGTGCAGGCCGCGGTCGACAACGGACGGAGGGCGGAGGCCCGGCGCCACCTGCGGGCGGTGGATGCGGCCGGAATCGCCCGCACGTCCCCCCACCACGGCTTCCTGGTCGCGGTCGCCGAAGCCCTCGCCGCCGACGACGAGGAGGCGGAGCAGCGGTTCGAGGCCGTGTACGCCCTCCCGGGCGCCGACACATGGCCCTTTCCGCTCGCCCGGGCCCGTCTGGCGCACGGCGCGTGGCTCCGGCGACAGGGCCGACCCGGGCCCGCCGCGGCTCACTGCGAGGCCGCGCTCGGCGCCTTCACCCGCCTCGGTGCCACACCCTGGGCCGCACAGGCGTCCCGGGAGCTCGACGCGGTGAACGGGAGCAGCCGAACGCCCGGCGACGGAACCGCACACCACCCCCTGCTGTCCGCGCGGGAGCTGAGGATCGCCGAACTGGCCGCCGAGGGCCTGACCAACCGTCAGATCGCCGAGCGGCTCGGTCTGTCACCGCGTACGGTCGGCACCCATCTGTACAAGATCTTCCCCAAGCTGGGCGTCACGACTCGTGCAGGAGTGGCCCGTGCGCTGGAGGAGACCCGGGAAGCGCCCTGGCCAGGGCCGCGCGCGAGGTGATGCCGAGTTTGGGGAAGATCCGGTAGAGGTGCGCCCCGACCGTGCGGGGCGACAGGTGCAGGGCGGCGCCGACCTCCTTGTTCGTCAGGCCGGTGGCGACCAGCCGGGCGATGCGCAGCTCCTGGGGCGTGAGCGCGTCGGCGTCGCTCTCCGCGGTCCGGGCGGAGCGGCGGACGGCACGCAGTTCGGCCCGGCACTGCTCCACCCAGGGGGCGGCCCGCAGCTCGCGGAAGGTGCGGAAGGCGGTGCGCAACAGCTCCTCCGCCTCGGCCCCGCGCCCCCGCCGCCCCAGCCAGGAACCGTGCGCCAGCCGCAGCCGAGCGAGCTCGAAGACCCATCGGCCGGCGCCCGGCACGGCGTAGGCCGCCGCGTAGGCCGCGTCCGCCGCATCGTCGTCGGCCGTCAGCGCGCTCGCCGCGGCCAGCAGGAAGGCGTGGTGGGCGGAGACGCCGTCCATCCGTGCTGCCCGCCCGGCCGCCACCCGGGCGAGCGCCTCCTCCCGCCGACCGCAGCGCAGGCTCGCGACCACGAAGTCGAAGAAGGGCAGGTGGAACCAGGCCGGTCCGCGCGGCAGGGAGCCGGGCGGCATCATGCGCCGCAGACGGTCGTACGCCTCCTCGTGCCGGCCGTGCGCCAGGGCGACGAGGGCCTGAAGGTGGTCCAGACGGTCCGTGACGAAGCGCATCCGGGCCCGGGACGCGGCCGGCTCGATGCGCTCCCGCACCGCGCTCAGCCCCTGCTCGTCACCGCGGCCCGCGAGGAAGTGCGCGTGATAGAGCCTGAAGAGCAGGGCGTTGCAGTGGTAGCCGAGCTCCTCCGCGGTGTCGGCCTCGCGCGCACAGTCCTCGGCGGCATCCCAACGACCCCGCAGGAACGCCTGGTAGCACCGCGCCTTCGCGACGGACCCCGAAGTGGCGTAGGCGTGCTCCCCGCCGAAGAGCCGCAACAGGTTCGCGTCGGCACCGTCCACCGCCGACGCCGCCCACAGCAGCAGCCAGGCGTTGCCCGTGTCGCGCCCGGCCGCCCGGCGCGTCACCATGGCCCGCAGCTCCGCCTCCGCTCCCTGCGCCGTGCGCGGCGGGTCCGCCCAGGCGCGGTGGCACAGGCCTGCGGCGGGGGAGACGAGCTCCCGGTAGCGCTCCAGCGTCTCCCAGCCCCGGGGCTCGCCCGTGTACGCGGAGGCCAGCAGCAGCTTGAAGAACATCTGTTCCACGAGGTCGCCCGGGGCCGACGCGCCGGGCGCGGTGAGCGCGGCCATAGCCCCCGGCAGCAGTGAGAACGACGACGCGAAGTCGACGTGGTGGCTCTGGTCGACGTACACGACCGCATAGGCGAACAGCGGTGCGACATCCCTCGGCACCGGTCCCCGCTCGATCTCCTTCACCAGCCGCGCCGCGTACGCCAGGCGCCCGCCCCGGGCCGACATCACGGCCGCCCAGGTCAGCCGCCTCACTCGGTTCTCGGGGTCGACGCTGAGAGCCGCCGCGCGGTCGAGGAGCAGCGCCCCTTCCGCGTCGCCACCGCGCAGCGCGATGCGCGTGCCGGCCTTCTGGAGCCGCGCGGCGAGGAGTTCTGCCGGTCCCTCGGCGGCAGACGCCTCGTGCAGCAGCCGGCGCGGGTCGTCCTCGGGCAGGCGCTCCGCCAGCGTCCGATGGGCGGCCCGCAGCTCCGAGCGGGAGGCGGAGGCGATCACGGCGCTGCGCACCAGCGGATGCCGGAACACCAGCCGCCCGGTGTGGTCGAGGCGCGCCAGCCCGCCTGCCTCGATCGGCTCGAGGACCCCTTCCGTGCCGTGCTGACCCGGCGCCGGCTCCCGGATCACGCCGCTCCCGCCCGCCGGGCCGTCCAGGGCGGCGACCAGCAACGCCCTCGCCGCCTCCGCGGGGAGCGAGCGCAGCCGTCGTACGAAGAGCGCTTCCAGCCGCTGTCCGAGGGGCAACCGTTCCGGCAGCGGCACGACGCCCTCGCGGTGCTCCCGCGCCAGCTGGCCGGGCAACTCGGCCAGTGCCAGAGGGTTGCCCGCAGCCTCCTCCATCACCCGCTCGGCGGTGGCGGTCGCCAGCCCCGGATGCCAGCGCCGCAGCAGCGCACGGGAGTCGTCACCCGACAGCGCACCGAGATCCACCGGGTGCGCGGGCCATCCGTCCAGCGCCGAGCCGTCGGGGCGGCCGGCGCACACCATGACGGTCCGCAGGCCGGTGATCCGCTGGTGCAGGAACAGGAACACCGCGGCACTGGAGGAGTCCACCCAGTGCAGGTCGTCCACCAGCATCAGCACCGGACGGCGGCGCGCCTCCTCCGCGAGCAGAGCCAGCGCGGACGCGCCGACCATGAACCCGCCGGAGGGAAGTCCGTCCCGCAGTCCCAACGCCCCTTCCAGGGCCGCCCGTTGCGGCCGGGGCAGCGCCCGGGAGTTCTCCAGCAACGGCCGGAGCACCTGGTGCAGTGCCCCGAAGGCGATGCCGACCTCAGCCTCGCTCCCCGCCGCCCGCAGGACCGTGAAGCCACTGCCCTCGGCGCGTGCGGCCGTCCAGTCGAGCAACGCCGTCTTCCCGATGCCGGCGTCGCCGCGCAGCACCGTCGCCGAGCCGCCCGCCGCGGACCGGGCCCGCTCCAGGGACCGCTCCAGCAGCGCGCGCTCACGCCGCCTGCCGACCAGCGCCGTGTCGCCCGGACCCCTCTCCACGGCTCCCCCTCCTCGCCCCCGGACAGCATGGCACGGCGGTGTTGCCTCACAGCGCACGGTTGTTGTCCCCGTGGGAAGAGACGGCCCGCCCCACCGGTTTTTTGCACCGGACACGCCGAGGCTGAGGTCGTGGACTCGCGCCCGGTGCGAGGCCCCGACGCCGGAACCGACCCGGCACCCGTAGGAACGGAACGCTCGGACGAAGGGGCCCTATGAGCCTGACACCCGCATCCGCCGGCACCGGCGGCACCCGCAGCACCCGCCGCGCCGACGGGCGTACAGCTCGCGCCCTCGGCTTCCTTCAGGTGCGTACCGTCCGGGGAGCGGCACAGACCTACGTCCACCTCCCCGACGACGGAGCTCCCGAACCCTGTCTGCTGCTGGGCCTCCACGCCTCCGGCCGGGCGACCCTCGTCCGTCGGGGAACCGCGGAGGCATGCGGGCCCGACGACCTGTTCGTCTGCGACGGAACCGAGCCGTTCACCCTCCACGAGGCGGAGGACTTCGCACTGCACCTGGTACGAATCCCTCGTCGCGCCCTGGCGCTCACCGACCACCAGGCACGGGTACTGAGCGACCGGGCCCCCTTCACCGACGGCGCGGTGGCGCCCCTGCTCGGGCCTCTCCTGCGGGAGCTCGTCGGCGCGCTGCCGGAGTACTCATCCCGCACGGCGCACCATCTGGCGGGCACCGTCGCGGAGTTGGTCACCCTGCTGGCCGTCGAGAACGCCGATGCCGGACCACACGATGAGCGGGAGGACCGCCGGTCCCTGATCCGGCAGGTGCGCGCCCACGTCGACACGAACCTGTGGGACCGGGAGCTGACGCCCGCCGGCGTCGCCGCGGCCCAGCACCTCTCGATCCGCTACCTCCACAAGCTCTTCGAAGGCCATGACAGCACGATCGGCCGGTGGATCCAGCACCGCCGTCTGACGGAGGCACGGCGGGAACTGGCCCGGCCGGGGCGGAACGACACCACGGTGTCGGCGGTCGCCAGGCGCTGGGGGTTCGCGAGCGCCACACACTTCAGCCGCAGCTTCCGCGCGGCGTACGGGGTGTCGCCCAGCGACTGGCGGGACGACCGGACCCGGGTCTCCCGAGGGCGCGGGAACGCCGACGGTTGACCGGAGCCGGGGCGGACGGTCGCGGGCCGCACGTCCCCGGCCTGGGACGGCCCGTCAGGAGGCCCGCGACGACCGGGCCGGGGCGGCGATCGCGCGGTCCGGTCCGCACTCACGAGCCGCGTCCCCATCGGCGGTCGCGGTCGTATCGGCCGCGGACGTGCCCGCCAGACGACGCCACTGCTGCGGCGAATGCCCGTGAACGGCCTTGAAGGCACGGCTGAAGTGCGCCGCGTTGCGGAAGCCCCAGCGGGCCGCCACCACGGAGATGGACGGACTCACCCGTCCGCGCCGAGCGAGTTCCCGAGCACACTCCTCGACCCGCCGGCGCAGGATCAGCCTGCCCACGGTGACACCCTCGCCCTCGAAGAGGCGATGCAGATAGCGCACCGAGATCAGGTGCGCGCCGGCGATGCGCTCGGCCGACAGCTCGGGGTCGTCCAGATGCCGGTCGATGTACCGGCGGATGGTGACGACCAACTCGTGGCGCCCTGTCCGAGGCGTCTCCGCCTCCGCCTCCTCGGTCAGCTCGTCGACCAGGGCGGCCACCAACTCGGTCACGATGCCTCCGAACCCCTCTGCCACGGCGGGGGGCGTCCGTGCGGCGGACTCTTCCAGGTGCCGCAGGACGAGTGGCAGCAGCGCCGCCACTCCGCCCTTCGGTGTGAGGGCACGGGCGGTGACGGAGCGCAGGAGGGCCGAGGGGATGTGCAGTGCGTGAACGGGCACGCGGAAGAACAGCATCCGGGCGTGGTCCCGGTGCTCGACCGAGAAGGGCCGGCGCAGGTCGATGAGCGCCAGTTGCCCGCTCTCCACGTGGGCGCCCCGGCCGTCCTGGGCCAGGCGCACGGTCCCGTTCCGCGCGACCAGCAGGGCGACGGCCTCCGAGGCGTCCTGGGCGATGGAGCGGGGCCCACGGCTGAGGCGGAGCTCCACGGCCTCACAGGCGACCAGGCGCACATAGCCGAAGTGGTGCAGGGTCACCGAGCCGCTCGCCGGGGCGTCCTGCCGGGTGTGCTCGAGGACCGGCGCGAGCCATCGCGAGACGGCGGCTCCCACATCGGTGGATGTGCCGGTCCCCGGCGAGGCGGGCGTCCCGGGTAGAGCGCTCACGACGACTCCCTTCAGCCGTCCCGGAATCGGTGTGCGGTGCGCGGGAGGAGACGGCCGCCGATTCCACGCCCCGTCCGGCAAGTCTCAGAGGGTGACCGGGGGAGTCGGTAAGTCATATGACTGCACTTCGTTCGTGCGCGGGGAGGAAGGACCGGACGGCACCCGAAGTGTGCACGCAGCGGCACGGGTCAGTGCGGTCGTCCCTCCCGGATGCCGACAACGTTGGCCTAGGGTGTGTCCCGCGTGCCGGTACAGCCGCTTCCGGCACCGAGCGCCTGCCTGCCCGGCCGTGGGTGCGGAGCCGCTCCGAGCACGGCACCCGATTCGCACCCCCCACGCAGGAGTTCCCGTGGAAGAAGACGTTCCGGCCTTTCGGGCGACGCCGGTTCTCGAACGACGGGCGCGTGCTTTCGTCGAGACGTACGCCTGTCCCACGGCCTCGGACCCCGACGCCGCCGCCTCCAGGGCGCGTATGGCGGCCCTGTGGAGCGGCGGAGGCCGAGACGAGCCCGACGTCGAGGAGGAGTGGCTCGCGCTGCCCGGTGGCGAAGGCAGCCGGATACGGGTGCGGATCCTCCGCCCCGCCGGCAGCGACGAGCCTCTGCCGGTGGTGCTGTACCTGCACGGCCTCGGCTGGATGCTGACCGACGCCTACGCGCACCGCAACCTGGTGACGGACCTGGTTCTGGGAGCGGACGCCGCCGTGGTCGTGCCCGAATACGACGTGTCGGCCGACGCACGGTACCCGGGTGCCGTCGAGCGGGCCCACACGGTCGCCGGGTGGATCGCACGCCATGGCGCTCAATGTCGGCTGGACGGGACCAGGATGGCGGTCGTCGGGGTCAGCGCGGGCGCCCATCACGCGGCGGCCCTCACCCTGGTGGCCCGACGGCGCGGCGGACCGGGCCTGCGTCATCAGGTGCTGGTCTGCCCGGTCACCGACGCGGCGATGGACACCCCGTCCTACCGCCAGTTCGCGGACGGGTACTTCCTGGGGCGCGCCGCCATGAGCGGTTACTGGGAGCGCTACGCGCCGGACCCGGAGACCCGGACGCAGGACATCGTCTCCCCGCTGCGCACACCCACCCACCGTCTGCGGGGCCTGCCGCCCGCGCTCGTCCTCACCGCCGAGGCCGATGTGCTGCGCGACGAAGGCGAGGCGTACGCGGCGCGACTGAGGGGAGCGGACGTCCCGGTCGTGTCGGTCCGCTATCACGGCACGGTCCACGGCTTCGTCCTGTTCGACCTGCTCCGCGGCACGCTCGCGTCCAGAGCGGCCCGCATCCAGGTGACGGACACCCTGCACGCCGCCCTGCACACCTCCTGAGCGTGCCGCCGGCCCTCACCCGGCGTGCTGATCGGCGCGTCGTTCGCGCGTGCGGATCAGGCCGGGGCCGGCGTCGAGGACCGAGTCCTCGAGCGTGACCTCGTGCCCGTCCTCGCACTGCAGGACGGCGTGCACGGCGGCGCCGCACTCCTTGTGGCGTACGACCACCGGCGGCCCCTGTTCACCCGCCGCCCAGGTGTCGCCCCACTGGCGCAGCGCCACGAGCACGGGCATGAAGTCGCGGCCCTTCTCGGTGAGTTGGTACGCGTACCGGGTCCGCTGGCCGGGTTCGCGGTAGGGGACGCGCTCCAGCAACCCGGCGGCGGTCAGTTCCTTCAGGCGCGCCGAGGTGGCGGGCTCGCCGATGCCCACCCGCCGTGCGAAGTCGTCGAACCGGCGTGTACCGAAGAACGCCTCGCGCATGATCAGCAGCGCCGTCTTCGTGCCGACGATCTCCAGGGCGCGGGCGATGGAGCAGTTCGCCATCGACCAGGCGTCGCGTTCCGTCAGCAGATCGCTCATGTCTCACCCTCTCACCTGACTTGCATGCAGCTTAGCCAGGGGATAGCGTCCCTAGCTAACTTCTGAATACATTAGTCAGCCGAGGGCGTCCGCGCCTTGGAGGAAACATGGACATCGGCAGCGCAACCGCTCTGGTCACCGGAGCCAACCGCGGGCTCGGCAGGGCCCTCGCGCAGGAGCTGGTCGCGCGCGGTGCGACCGTCTACGGCGGGGCCCGACAGCCGGACCAGGTCGATCTGCCCGGCGTGAAGGCGATCCGGCTCGACATCACCGACCCAGCCTCCGTCGCCGCGGCGGCCGAGCAGGCCCGTGACGTCACCGTGCTGGTCAACAACGCGGGCACCTCGACCGGCGCCGATCTGCTCACCGGCAGCTGGGACGCCGTCCGCCTGGAGACGGAGACCCACTACCTGGGCACCCTGCGCATGATCCGGGCCTTCGCCCCGGTCATCGAGGCCCGGGGCGGCGGGTCGGTCCTCAACATCCTTTCCGTCCTGTCGTGGATCAACCTGCCCACCGTCGGCGCCTACTCCGCGGCCAAGGCGGCGGAATGGAGCATGACCAACGCACTGCGCCAGCAGCTTGCGCCGAAGGGCATCGCCGTCGCGGGACTGCACGTCGGCTACATGGACACCGACATGGCCCGCGATGTGAGCGCACCCAAGAACGACCCGGCGGACGTCGCGCGCGCGGCCGTGGACGGCATCGCGGCCGGCGCTCACGAGATCGTCGTCGACGACCTCAGCCGCCAGGTGCAGGCGGGCCTCGCCGGCGGCGTCGCAGCCCTCTACCCACAGCTCGGCTGACACACGAGGAGAGGACGACGCCGCCCAGGACCGCTATCCGGCGAGTGTCTGCGTGCCCAGCACGGTGAGCAGCGCCAGGCGCTCGGCGTCCTCCGTGCCCGGTTCGGCCGTGTAGACCATGATGCGCAGATCGCTGCCCGCCACGGTGAGCACGTCGCAGTCCAGCGTCAGGGCACCGACGTGCGGGTGATCGATGATCTTGCGCGCGGCCTCGTGGCGGCCGACGGTTCCGGAGTCCCACAGCTCGGCGAACCGGTCGCTGCTCGTCCGCAGATCCCCGATCAGCCGTCGCAGCCGCTGGTCGGCCGGATAGCGGGCGGCAGCCGCACGTAGATCGGCCACCAGTGCCGCCTCGAAGGCACGCAGCGACTCGGGGGTGTGCCGGGCGCGGCTGCCCGGGCCGGCGAAGTGCCGCCACACGCTGTTGCGCTCGTTGCCCCTCCAACCGGACGGGTCGCCCATCAGGGCCGCGTACGGCGGATTGGCCATGAGCAGCGTCCAGGTCGCGTCGTACACGGCGACGGGCGTCCCGGTGAAGCGGTCGACCATCCGCTGGACGCTCGGGGTCAGATACGTGGGGACCGTGTCCGGCCCGGGCGGGACCAGTCCCGCGAGACGGAAGAGGTGGGCTCGCTCGTCGCCCGACAGCCGCAGGGCCCGGGCGAGGGCGTCGACGACCTGCGTCGACGGGTTGGAGGCGCGGCCCTGTTCGAGGCGCGTGACGTAGTCGACGGAGATGCCGGCCAGCATGGCGAGCTCCTCACGGCGCAGCCCCGCCGCACGCCGCTGCCCGCCCGCGGGCAGCCCCGCCACCTCGGGGAGACCCGGTCGCGCCAGCGGCGCACCGCCCTGCCGAATTCCGCCGTCGCCATGCCGACCAGTGTGCCCCCGCACCGCCCGGTGTGCCTGGTACCGGTAGTCCCAGGAACACGGGACGCCTGGCTGACCGCGCCGTCCGCCCGGACCCTGGGGGCATGACGACAACACTGATCACCGGGGCCAACAAGGGCCTCGGACACGAGACCGCCCGTCGGCTGCTCGCCGCCGGTCACACCGTCTACATCGGCAGCCGGGACGCCGACCGCGGACGCCGTGCCGCCGAGCGGCTGGGCGCGCGGACGGTCCTCATCGACGTCACCGACGACTCGTCCGTCGCGGCCGCCGCCAAGGCCATCGAGGCCGACGGCGGGCTGGACGTGCTGGTCAACAACGCCGGCATCGAGTTGCGCGGCCAAGCCAACACGGTCACCGACGCGGCGGGAACCACCGCCGACCTGATGCGGCGCCTGTTCGAGACCAACGTCTTCGGGCTCGTGCGCGTCACTCACGCGTTCCTGCCCCTGCTGCAGCGGTCCACCGCGCCGGTCGTGGTCAACGTCAGCAGCGGCCTGGGCTCGCTCACCCGCGTTGCCACCCCGGGCACGCCGGCGTACGCCTACCCCGGTGTCGCCTATCCGACGTCGAAGGCCGCGGTCAACATGATCACCGTGCAGTACGCGAAGGCGTTCCCGGACATGCGGATCAACGCTGTGGAGCCCGGCTACACCGCGACGGACCTGAACGGCAACACGGGCACGCAGACCGTCGAGGAGGGCTCCGAGATCATCGTCCGGATGGCACAGGTCGGGCCCGACGGCCCCACCGGAGGGTACTTCGACGCTGCCGGACCTCTTCCCTGGTGAGTGCGCGTCACCTTGCCGGTGCCCTGGAGACCGGCCGACTCCGGGGCACCGCCCGCGCGGGAACCTGAACTCCTCGACGAGACGGCCGGTCCCGCATGAGGGACAGACGGCGGCCGTGCCGCCTTTTGTGCAATCGTGGCCGGTGCTTTGCTGCCCTACCGTTGTCCTGCTCTGCCACTCGTGCCTAGCCTCACCTGCGGACTGCGGGAGGGTCGTCATGCTGAAGACCGTCAGAGACCAGGCAGCGGGGCTCACCAAGGACCAGCGCCATGCCTTCGTCGCCGCCTATCTGGGCTGGGCGATGGACGCCTTCGACTACTTCCTGGTGGTTCTCGTCTACAGCGAGATAGCCAAGGACTTCGACGTCTCCCTCACCGACATGGCCTTCCTCACCACCGTCACCCTGGTGATGCGTCCGGTCGGTGCCGCGCTGTTCGGTATGTGGGCCGACCGCCGCGGTCGCCGCATCCCGCTCATGACCGATGTCGTCTTCTACTCGGTCGTCGGCTTCGCCTGCGCCTTCGCGCCGAACTACACCGTGCTGCTGGTGCTGCGCCTGCTGTACGGCATCGGAATGGGCGGTGAGTGGGGTCTGGGCGCGGCGCTGGCCATGGAGAAGATCCCGGCGGCCCGGCGCGGCTTCTGGTCGGGCCTGCTGCAGAGCGGGTACTCCCTGGGCTACCTGCTCGCCGCCGTCGCGTTCTTCGTCATCGAGCCCGCCTTCGGCTGGCGGGGACTGTTCGCCTTCAGCCTGCTGCCCGCCCTGGTCGCGCTGTGGGTGCGTACCAGGGTCGAGGAGAGCGAGGTGTGGGAGAAGAGCGTCCGGCTCAACCGCACCCCCGCGTACCAGGTGTTCAAGAACCCCGCGGTGCTGCGGCGCTTCCTGTACCTGGTGGCGCTGATGACCGCCTTCAACTGGATGTCGCACGGCACCCAGGACATCTACCCGACCTTCGTCAAGAAGGGTCTGGGCCTGTCCGCGAACACCTCGATCGCCATCGCCGTGGTCTACAACATCGGCGCGATCCTCGGCGGTGTGCTGCTCGGCGCCTACTCCGAGCGACTGGGCCGCCGCCGTACGATCATGATCGCGGCGACCGGCGGCCTGCTGGTCGTGCCGTTCTTCGTGCTGTCCACCAGCGTCGGCTGGCTGATGCTGTCCTCCTTCCTGATGCAGGTGTGCGTGCAGGGAGCCTGGGGCGTCATCCCGGCGCACCTGACCGAGATGAGCCCGGACTCCATCCGGGGCTTCTACCCGGGCGTCACCTACCAACTCGGCAACCTGATCGCCGCCCTCAACCTGCCGATCCAGGAGGCCCTCGCCGGACGCCACGGCTATCCGGCGGCGATGGCATGGACCATCCTGCCGACCCTGGCAGTGGTCATCCTGCTGAGCGCGGTCGGCAAGGAAGCCAAGGGCATCCGGTTCGGCACCGCCGGCCCGCAGACCCCGGCCGGCGCGGCGGCCGACGCCGCACAGCCCTGACGCACAGCCCCGAGTCGCACGCGTATGCCGCCGGGGCGCGCGCGGCCGTCGACGGGCGCGCCGCAGAGTCACCGAAGGCGCCCGCGCACGGCCTTCCGACACGCCCGATGGCCTTGACTTCGAGAACACTCGAAGATCTAGTGTCGCCAGGGTCGAGGACGGCGCGGGTGACTGTGAACGGAGACGGACATGCACGTGGGCGTGCACATCAACCGGTTCGACCACCCGGAGGGCGGCGGCGCGCTGCGCGACGAGCTGGCCGCCGCAGGCGCCGCGGCGGAGGCCGCAGGCGTGAACTGGCTGTCGGTCATGGACCACTACTTCCAGATGGAGTTCAACGGCGGAGCCGAGGCTCCCATGCTGGAGGCCTACACCACGCTCGGATACCTGGCCGCCCGCACCTCCACCGTGCAGCTCGGCGCACTGGTCACGGGTGTGACGTACCGTCATCCCGGACTCCTCGCAAAGATCGCCACGACCCTTGACGTGCTGTCCGGTGGCCGGGCCACACTGGGGATCGGGGCTGCCTGGTACGACCGCGAGCACCATGGCCTGGGCGTGCCGTACCCGCCGCTGGCGGAACGCTTCGAGCGGCTCGAGGAAACCCTGCTCATCTGCCTGCAGATGTGGGATCCCGAGAACAACGGTCCGTTCGAGGGCCGGTACTACCAGCTGGCCGAGACCCTGTGCGTGCCGCCGCCGGTGAGCTCTCCGCGCCCGGAGATCCTGGTCGGCGGCGGGGGCGAGAAGAAGACGCTGCGGCTGGTCGCCCGCTACGCGGACGCCTGCAACCTGTTCGCCACGACCCCGGAGGAGGTGGCGCACAAGCTCGATGTGCTGCGCCGCCACTGCGACGACGCCGACCGCGACTACGACATCATCCGCAAGACGGTGACGTACTCGGGAGAGCCGGCCACCGTGGGGGACGTGGACGGCTTCACCAGCGACATCTCCGGCTACACCAAGCTCGGCATCGACACGGTGATCCTCGCGCCCCGCACGGGCACCACATCGCCGTGGATGGAGACCTTCGTGGCTCCCGCCGTGCGACGGCTGGCCGAGCTGGACTGAGGCTTCGGCGGACGTCGGCAGCCGTACGAAAGCCCTACAAGTCCCGTGCGTTGAGGCGTATGCCTTCCGGTCGTGGGACCGACGCTACTCAACCGGGCACCGCACAGCACGGGTGACCCCGGACAGAAGGGGCGGGACGGCGTGTGACCTCCCCAGGAACACGCCGCCCCGCCACCTGCGCCTCAGCGACTACCCGCGCTGGTCTCGTTCATTCCTCCCGCCGGGCATCATTTGAACGCCCGTACGGTTCGCTCCTCGGAGGTTCAGTTGTCGCTGGACGTCGCTTCCTGGTAGAGGTTCTGGACGCTCTGGCCGAAGGCGACGCTGTAGGAGACGTCGGCGGTGTCGCCGCCCTGCTCGTAGCCGCCGATGACTCCCATGACCGTGCCCGGGCTGTCGCCCGTGACCCAGGGGCTGCCGCTGGTGCCGCCGGTCATGCCGGTGCAGTAGATCTCGTTCTGGGTGCTGCTGAACGAGGAGATGTGATTGGTACAGGTCACCGGGTCCTGTGACGTCGCCGGGTAACCGGTGAGGGTGACACGACCGCCCGTACCCTCGCCGACGCCCAGGGTGTAGCCGCCGACCACCGACTGGATGGTGCGCCCGTCGAGTGGTGCGACCACGGCGAACGCCACATCGTCGTCCGGGCTGGAGTCGTCGGTCCACGCGGCGTCGACGACGATGCGCTGCAGATGCCACACACCGTAGGGGGCGACACCGTCGTGGTACGCGGGGACGAAGACGTCCGACGTGGAGCCGAGGCAGTGCGCGGCGGTCACGATCAGATCCTCGCCGGGGCTGTTCACCACGCTCGCTGTGCAGTGATGCGACCCGCTCAGACCGCTGCTGTCGAACAACGCCCCTACCTGCCGGGGCAGTTGGGGACCCGTGACCGTCCGTGAGACACCCGGGGGAGGCGCCTGGTGAGAGGGGGCCGCGGTGGCGTGCGGTGAAGACCCGGCGGGGGCGGCGGAGGGGGTCGGCGAAGTGGTCGCCTTCCGATCGGCGGGGGACGGCGGCTGGTGCCCCGCGCCGCTGGAACGCCGTGGTGAGGTCGCGGTCCTCTTGGCGTTCGCGGCGTTCGCGGCGTTCGCGGCATTCAGGCCGAGGATCTTGCCGGCGGCCGCGGCGCCGCTGGTACACCCCACAAGGCATGCGACGACACACCCCAGAATGAGCGCCGGTCTGCGATACCGGGCGCGTCCAGTGTGTCGCCTGCCGCCGTCCGCCGCGCCCTGCATCGTCATGCGCTCGTCCTCGCTTCCCTCGCCGTCTGCCCCCTGGTACCCCGACTTGCCGCTCATGTGCATGAGAATCGGGTCTCCCTGTGATGCCCGGATGGGAGACGGATGGGAATCGGATGAACTCGGGCGTGAGGCCGCCGATCTCGTCCCCGCGCAGGGGAGCCGATCGGGCCGGGTCAGGCGAGGGCGCCCTTCTCGCAGATCTGCCGGGCGACCTCACGCACTTTGATGTTCTTCTCCTGCGAGAAGCGGCGAAGCACGTCGAACGCCTGCTCCTCGGTGAGGTGGTGGCTGCCCATGAGGATGCCCATGGCTTCGCCGATCGTGTGGCGCGTGGCGATGGCCTGCTCCAACTGTGCGTGGCTGCGGGCGCTGGAGAAGGCGACCGCGGCGTGGGAGGCGAGCAGCCATCCGGCGGTCTCGCTGGCCTCGGTGAACGCGCCGGGCCGGCGGGAGTAGAAATCCAGTGCGCCGAGGTCCTCGTCCTCGGTGAACAGCAGGAAGCCCATGATGCTGCCCACCCCCAGCTCGCGCACCTGTGGGGCGTACGCGGGCCAGTGTGCATGCTCCTCGGTGAGGTCGGCGATGCGGAAGACCCTCTCCCCTTCGCGGGTGCGCGCGGCGTCGAAGCAGGGGCCTTCCTGGAGGCGTTCCTGAAGCTGGTCGCTGTGCAGAACCAGGTCGTCGGTGGGGGCCAGCGACAGCACCCGTTTGCCCTGCAGGAGCAGGATGCCGGCCGCGTCGCATCCCGCCACCAGCTCGATGGCCGAGGCGGTGATCCGCTCCAGGGTGGCGTCGACCGAGTCCTGAGCGAGCAGGTCGCGGGCCATGGAGGCCATCTGCTGCGCGAACGTACGCCAGTCCATACCGCCCTCCACGCTGTCGATGACTTCGGCGCGCCCCCGGCCGGCCGCGGATCCGGGTCGGACACCGCGGTGGCGAGCGTCAGCTCCGGGGGTGCCCGCTTCACGCCGTCCTCCCGCCACACTAGAGCGTCGGCCTGATAGATCGCCGTCTCCCCGGCGCGCCCACGGTTCGCGTCGCACCGGGCGGCCGGAGCGCTCTCCAGGCCTGCATCGGGGGCGATCTCCACGCGCCGGCACGCGCCGGTGACCGCATGCGCGTGATCATCGGGGAGTCAGAGGAACGGGACTGGCCGCGGCCGGGGAGGCGGCCACGCAGCTCGGCGTGTCACCTGGTGCCGTCGGCTCACCGGTCCGAGGCGGTGGCCGCTTCGGCGCGGCACCGGCCAGGTGGGGAGCGTGCCTGTCACGCGTCCAAGGCGGCGCGGAGGGTGGGGTGGAAGTCGATGAGGGAGTCAAGGCCGACCAGCTGCAGGACGCGCAGGACGGGCTGCCGAACGCCGGCCAGGCGCAGCCAGCCGCCCTCTCCGTGGGCCTGCTGGGCGGCGATGAGGGCGGTGATGCCGCCGGAGTCCAGGAAGGTCACGCCGCTGAGGTCCGCTACGGTCCGCGGCGCGGGGGTGCCGGAGGGAGGCGTCAGGGCCTGGCGGAGAGAGCTGACGGTGTTGTGGTCGATCTCGCCTTGCACCGTGACCACGGTGACTCCGTCGACGAGGGCGCTGGTGATCGACAGGCGGTTCGGTTCTGCCAGTTCGTCGGTGTCTGTCACACGTCCCTCGACAACGCTCGGTGATCTTCAAACCAGTGCTTCCCCGCAGATGCTGCCCCAAGATGCTACGGGGGATGCTCTCGAGGTGCCGCCACTTGGGTGCGGCAGGTCTGTACGGCTCGGGAGTGGGTATACGCGGCCGTGTGAACGGGGTAGCGAAGGTGATTCGGATGGAACCAGATGTCCTCGGGGAGGACCGGATAGCGCCACAGCGTGCGTATGTGCACATCACGGCCGCCTTGGAGGGCGATGGTGCCTGCATCGCCGAGGCCCGCCATCTGGCGGCTGACTTCCTCGCCCGGGCGGAGGCCGTCCATGGGGTGCCCGTGCCGGACCGCACGGTGGATCTGACGCAACTGGTGGTCAGCGAACTGGTCACCAATGCCCGCAAGTACGCGCCCGGTCCCGTGCTGCTGGAGGTGCGTATCGCCGACGGGGCGGTGGAGGTGGAGGTCTGGGACAGCGATCCGGTGCTGCCGGTGGCCCGGGCGGCCGACCCCGGCCGGGTGGGCCAGCACGGCTTGGAGATCGTGATGGCCGTCGTGCAGGGCTTCGAGGCACGACGGGAACCGGTCGGCAAGCGCATCACCGCCAGGATCGCCCTGCCTGACGAGCCGGTCGTCGACATCGTCGGACGTCGCGCCCGGTAGGCCCGAGCACCGCCCCGGCCTGCCCCAGATCGGACCGTCGGCCGGAGTGACGCCGCCAGAGCCCCCGGCCATGGCCCCGGCCGCCCCGCTGCTCAGTGGCCGCCGTACGTCCGCCCGCGGCTGTACACACTCCATGGCCGGTCGGGGGATTCCACCGACCAAGGTCCGACCACGCAGGGCAGCCGTCCCGCAGGCCCGGCGGTACGCCGCACGTTGTCGGACGCCGGGGAGGGGTACTCGGCACGGAACGGCGTCGGGAGGCGGGGGAGGACCACAGGCAGCGATACGGAGACGGAACCGCTCCGCGATTCCGTCGGACGGGGCGGTCATGACCAAGGCCACTGATGACGCGGTCGAAATCCATTTCATCGGCAACGCAACTGTCCTGCTCCGCTACGGGGAGCTGACCCTCCTGACGGACCCCAATTTCCTGCACCGCGGCGAGTACGCCTACCTCGGGTACGGGCTGGTGAGCCGCCGCCTCACCGAGCCGGCCCTCGATGCCGCCGCACTGCCGCGCCTCGATGCCGTGGTCCTCTCCCACCTCCACGGAGACCACTGGGATCGCAGGGCCCGCCGGCACCTCGACCGTTCCCTCCCCCTCGTCACCACCCCGCACGCCGCGCGCCGCCTCAGGACCGTGCACGGGTTCCGCCGGGCGGGAGGACTGCGGACCTGGCAGAGCTGTACGCTCCGGCGCGGTGACGACCAGGTGCGCATCACCGCGTTGCCCGGCCGGCACGCAGGCCACCCGGTGCTGCGCCGCCTGCTTCCGCCGGTGATGGGCAGCATGCTCGAATTCGGCCCCTCGCGCGGCCCTGTCCGGCTGCGGCTGTACGTATCGGGAGACACGCTCGTGTTCGACGGGCTCGACGCCATCGCCCAGCGCTTCCCGGCCGCCGATCTCGCCGTGCTGCACCTCGGCGGCACCCTCCTGCCGGGTGGCTTCCTGGTGACCATGGACGGCGCGCAGGGAGCCGAACTGGCCCGGCGGCTCCAGCCCCGCCTGCTCCTGCCCGTCCACTACGGCGACTACACGGTGATGCGCTCGCCGCTCGCGGACTTCCTCGCCGCGATCGCGCAGGCGGGGCTGGGTGATCGGCTCGTCCGCTGCCGTCATGGACAGCGAGCGCGGGTGAGCGCGGCGAAGGACGAGGCTCCTGCCGTCTTCTGACGCGGTGTCGTTCAGCGACCGGCCGGTGGCTGGATGTAGTCCTCCAGGCGCGCCACGGCGAATCCCTGCTCCTGGATGCGCTCGAGGAGATTGCGGAACATCTCCGTCATGCCGGCGCCCTTGAGCTCCTTCGGACCCCGGAAGTGGGTGAGGATGATGTCCCCGGGACGCAGCTTCTTGTCCGGCTCCTGGTACTGCATGTTCTTGATCTGCATGGACTCCCGCCACCAGACGATCGCCCGCGGTCCGCACTCACCCACCGCGATCCGGGTGTTGAGGTTGTACGCGCCGTAGGGCGGGCGGAACAGCAGGGGCGCGGTTCCGTACTGCTGGGTGAGGATCTTCTGGTTGCCGCAGACCTCTTCCTTCTGCCGGGCCGGCGGGAGGGTGTTCATCACCGGGTGGTGCAGGGTGTGGTTCTGTATGTGGTCACCCATCGCCTGCAGCGGCTTGAAGTACGCGTAGTCCGACTTTATGGCGTCGTTCGTCAGGAACATCGTGATCGGGACCTTCAGGTCCCGCATCATCTGTATGAACCTGGGGTCCTTCTCCTGGCCGTCGTCGACGGTGATGAAGACGACCTTCTGCGAGGTCGGTATGTGGGTGAAGACCGGGACGGTTCCGGTCGCGGAGAGTTTCACAGGTTTGTCGACCGGAGGCTTCGGGGTCGCGGGCAGCGGTGTCAGGCCCCACTTGTGCCAGGCGTCGGCGGCGGCGCGTGGCGAGCTGCTTGCGCTGCCGCCGGTGAGGGTGGGCTGCGACGAAGTGGGGGCCGCTCCGAGGCCCCTTGCGTCGCCCGCGCCGCAGCCTCCGACGGTCAGGGCCGCCACGACCGCTCCCGCCAGTGCCCCGTGGAACCTGCCCCGCCCGCCGCGCCGCTTCACTGCGCGTCCCCCCACACCTGCCGTGCCTTCACTGCCTGTCGCTGTGTATGAGTACCTGGCGGCACGAGCGGTTCCTTCAACGCCGGCGTTCGTCCGGAGACCGGCCGGGGCCGTTGGCCCGGCCTCGGCGCCTTTGGGAGGCGAGGACAGCCACTCGACCGGGGCTCAGCGAGCGAGCCGATCAGGGCGGCTCGGACGACCTCATGAGCGATGCCGGGGGAGGAGCCGGCCGCGCCTGACCGTCCCGTTCATGGGCGTTTCCCCAGGTCGGGGGGCGGCGACCATGGGGGCGGCTCCGGCGCGGACACGAGCGCGCGCTGTGGGCGGCGGCGGGAATGCGTGAGCGGGTCCGCTTGTTGCAGGAGACAGCTGACATGCCCGGGCCAAACGTCCGGGGTGTGAGCGAAAGGAGGACCTCATGGCACGCAGCAACGCGCGTCCCGTCGTCAGGCTGAAGTCGACAGCCGGGACCGGTGTCACCTACGTGACGCGCAAGAACCGTCTCAACGACCCCGACCGGCTCGTCCTGCGCAAGTACGACCCGGTGGTCGGCCGGCACGTCGACTTCCGCGAGGAACGCTGAACCACGCCTCCGCCCCCTGGGCGGTGGACCACGAGGAGGTACACCCCATGAGGCCCGACATCCACCCCGACTCCCGCCTGGTCGTCTTCCGCGACCGGGCCGCGAACGCCTCGTTCCTCATTCGCTCGACCGCGCACTCGGCCCGGACGACCGAATGGGAGGACGGCCGCATCTACCCGCTGATCGACGTGGAGATCTCGTCGGCCAGTCACCCGTTCTACACCGGCACCTCGCGCGTCGTGGACACCGCGGGCCGCGTCGAGCGTTTCGAGCGCCGGTACGGCCGCGCGGCGGCGGCCCGCCACTGACCGCGGCCGCGGTTCCGGTTCCGAGCAGAAGGAGAGACCCGTCATGAAGGTGCGCAAGTCCCTGCGCTCACTGAAGTCCAAGCCCGGCGCCCAGGTGGTCCGCCGACGCGGCGTGACCTTCGTCATCAACAAGAAGGACCCGCGCTTCAAGGCCCGCCAGGGCTGACCGCCTGCCACGGAGAGAACACGATCGGCCCGGCCCGCACCACGCGGGCCGGGCCGATGCGCGTTCCGGGCCGTCGCCCGGCCGCGCGCTGACGGATCCTCCGCGTCGACCGGATCAGCGCGCGCATTCCCAACCGCCGCCCGAGGTGCCCGGCTGATCCAGGGGCTCCGGGGTCCCCTGAACGCAGGCTCTCCATCCGTTACGGACGGGAATGGGCTGATTGGGGGAGCTCGGGCGGCACGGCGGTCCGGAGCGACTCGCACGGTGAGCGGCTTCTCCACTGGCCAGAGCGGGGTGGGAGCGGAGGCGGGTCCGCGGTCGTGGTTCCCGTGCGGGTCATTGGCACGTACAAGGGAGCGTTACGGATATGTCGGCGTTTTGTAACGCGAACGGTGTGGTTGATCTCGCGGCGATGAAGCCCGCCAGAGTGGCGGCCTCGGCACCCAGCCGGGATCTCGGATGCACACCCGCCCCGATCGGGGTGGGTGTGCGTGAACGCCAGAAGGGACAGCTCCATGTCTGTTTCTCGTACCGCTCTTCGGCTCCTCGCCGCGTGTGTGGCATCGGGCGCCCTCGTGGGAGCGGCCGCCCTGCCCGCCCTCGCCGACGGAGGCAGTCACGTCCGTGAGCAGGGGAGAAGTTACGCCCACAGCGACAGCCTCGACACCGTCCGCGACCACGACCACGACCGCGACCGCGGTTACAGGCACGGCCACGGCCACGGCCGTGATCACTTCCGCGGCTGGGACCGGGACTACGGCCGTCACCACGGCTGGTACGGCGACCGTCACCACGACCGCCGTCTGGGTGACTGGCTTCGCAACCACGGCCGGCACCACGGCTGGTACGGCGAGCGGCATCACGGTCACCACCCGCACCACCGCTAGGACCTGACGCCACCTGGGCCCGCGGGGGTGTGGTGGGCGACTCGCTCATCGACAGCCTGTGGGGCGGGCCCAGGCGGGGGACCGCGATCGAGACGGACCTGTGAGCCGAGGGAGAAGAGGGGCACCCGTGCGGTGACCTCGTGCCCGGGGGTCGGCGGCGGGTGTCGGTCGGGTGCAGTGACGGGAGTGATGGGACATGGCGGACGTCGACGCGTTCATGAGCCGGCTCAACCCCGAGATGTGCGTCGTCACGGCCGCGGCGGGCGGGGAGCGGTCGGGGTGTCTGGTCGGCTTCTCGTCGCAGTGCTCCATCCGGCCGGTGCGGTTCGTGGTGTGGCTGTCCAAGGCCAATCACACCTATGGGGTGGCCCGCGACGCGGAATGCCTCGCCGTCCATCTGCTGACCGGCGACCAGCACAAGCTGGCGGCTCTGTTCGGCGGGGAGACGGGCGACGAGGTCGACAAGTTCTCGCAGGTGCGCTGGACGTGGGGGCATGGCGGGGCGGTCGTCCTGGAGGACGCGGCGGCCTGGTTCGTCGGCACCGTCGAGCGAAGCGTCGACGGTGGCGATCACGTCGGCTTCGTCCTCGAACCAGTGCAGTGCGGTCGGCGGGCCGACGGCCCCTTGCTGCGGCTCGGCGACGCCCTCGACATCAGTCCAGGTCACCCGGCGGACTGACCGTCCCGGCCGTTCCGCCGACGAAAAAGTTGAGCCGACAGGTGTCAACTTCTCGGTCGGTGCGGTATATCGGAAGTGAAGAAGGAGAAGCGGAACAACAGGAGTACGCACGAAGGAGGGATACAGATGCTGATGCGGACGGATCCCTTCCGCGAGTTCGACCGGCTCGCCGAACGGGTCCTGGGCACGGCCGCCCGCCCCGCCGCCATGCCGATGGACGCCTGGCGCGAGGGTGACACGTTCTGTGTGGAACTGGATCTGCCGGGCGTGACACCGGAGTCGATCGACCTCGACGTGGAACGCAACGTCCTGACCGTGAAGGCCGAGCGCAAGCCGGCGTACGGCGAGGACAGCGAAATGGTGATCACCGAGCGGCCTGCGGGGACGTTCAGTCGGCAGCTGTTCCTCGGCGAGACCCTGGACATCGAGCGGATCGACGCCTCCTACGAGGCCGGCGTCCTGAAGCTGCGGATCCCGGTCGCCGACCAGGCGAAGCCCCGGAAGATCGCCGTCAGTGGCGGCGGTGAGCGCAGGGAGCTCAAGAGCTGATCCGAGGCGAACTCCCTTCGCCGGTCACAGCGGCAGGGTCCGGGCGGCGAGCCCGGACCCTGCCGTCATGCTCGTCACGCCCGCGGTCAGGTCAGTGCGCGCGCTGAGGCGCCGGGCCGTGTGTAAGCCTGTCGCGGGGTGAGAGGCCCGTGATCGCCTGTGCAGACGACGACGGCTTCCAGGGGTTCGCCGCAGTCGCGGTGGTGGACCTCCAGGGGCGGTCCCTCCGGGTCCGCCGTGTAGCGGTCGCCCCACTGTTTGAGCGCGATCATCACGGGCCACAGATCCCAGCCCTTGCGTGTGAGCCGGTATTCATGGCGGGTGCGGTGGCCCGGCTCGCGGTACGGGACGGTGTCCAGGATCCCGGCCGCGACCAGTTTGCGCAGCCGGTCCGACAGAACCGCATCGGACAGCCCCACGTGGCGGCGGAAGTCGTCGAAGCGGTGCACGCCGTTCATGGCGTCGCGCAACACCAGCATCGACCACTTCTCGCCGATCAGGTCCAGGGTGCGCTGCACCGTGCAGTTCTGGGGGCTCGTCTCCAGCCAGGTCATACGGCCATCGTAGGCTGGCTTCGTCATTGACAGCCAGGGTGGCGCTGGCTAACTTTCCGTTCTGAAGCCAGCACGGGGAAGGAAGCGCCCATGACGAGGTCACGCACGTTCGAGTGGAAGGACCCCAGCGTCTCCGCGGCCGCGGTCGGGCAGGAGAGCGGGCTCGACTTCCTTCGCAGCGTGCTCAGCGGGCGTCTGCCTGCCGCGCCCATCGCCGCGACCCTCGGCTTCACCCTGGAGGAGGTCGAGTTCGGCCGTGCCGTCTTCGCCCTGGAACCGGGGGAGGAGCACTACAACCCCATCGGCAGCGTCCACGGCGGCGTCTACGCCACCCTGCTCGACTCGGCCGCCGGTTGTGCCGTGCAGTCCGTCCTCCCGACAGGCATGGGCTACACCTCGCTCGACCTGAGCCTGAAATTCCTGCGCCCGATGACCGTCGACACCGGCAAGGTCCGCGCGGTCGGCACCGTCCTCAACCACGGCCGCCGTACGGCCCTCGCCCAGGCGGAGCTGCTCGACTCCGAGGACCGCCTGCTCGCCCACGCCACCAGCAGCTGCATGCTCTTTCCCGTCACCCGGAGTTAGAGCCTCGGCGGTCGGCAGGCGCACGGTGAGCGCGTCGCCGGAGGCACCGCCCGGGCGCTTCGTTTCGAGTGCGGCCCCTGGTGATCGCAGACGCCCCTCCGGGCCGATCAGGCCAGGGGCCGCACTCGTATGGCTTTGCCCGGGCGGACCCGTCACCCTGAAGGCGGGCGGACACCTCGTCGAGTGGAGGTGCGCGGGCACGTGCGTACACCTGGCCGAAGCCGGCTCCCTCCGGCCGCAGCGTGGCTGCGAGCCCGCGATCCCGACCTGGCCGCGACCCGCCGCGCCGGGCGTACCGCGATCGTCATGCCCGCGCTGTTCGCCCTGTGCGGCCAGGTGATCGGGTCGCCGACGATGGCTGCCTTCGCCGCGTTCGGCTCGTTCTCGATGCTGCTGCTCGTGGATTTCACCGGCCCGATGGTGCAGCGACTACGGGCGCACCTGGGTCTCGCGGTGGCCTGGGCGGTACTCGTCTGCCTGGGCACGCTCGTGGCGCACCAGATCTGGCTCGCGGTGACCACCATGGCGGTGATCGGTTTCCTGGTGCTGTTCGCCGGGGTGGTCAGTTCCGTTCTCGCCGGCACGTCGACCGCCCTGTTGCTGGCCTTCGTCCTCCCCGTGACCTCCCCGGTGCCGCTGTCGCAGCTGCCAGCCCGGCTCGCCGGAGCGGGTCTGGCAGCGGCCGCAGCCATGATCGCGGTCTGTCTTCTGTGGCCTCGTCCCACCACTGATCCGCTCTGCGCGCCCGCGGCCCGCGTGTGCCGCGCGGCGGCGGCGCAACTGCGCACTGACGCCTCTCTGCTGGCCGGCGGCCCCGGCGCGCCCAGCGGCACGAAGTGCCGGGCCGTCGCCGACGAGGCCGCGACCGCGGCGGCCGACCTGCGCGGTGTCTTCGACGCCACCCCCTACCGGCCCACAGGACTGTCCGTCGGCTCCCGTGCCGTCGTTCGCCTGGTCGACGAACTGACCTGGCTCAGCAGCATCCTGGCCGACAGCGCACCCCCGCTCGACGGCCGCCCGGCCTGCGACATCGACGCCCGTACCGTACGTCGTGCCGCCGCCGCGGTTCTGGACGAGGCGGCCGACCTGCTCGACACCCCGCGCAACGCTCCGGACGGGCTGCGCACCGCGGCCGGTGACCTGCGTGCGGCCATGGCCCGGATGGAGCGCAACGCCACTGCACGACTGCCCGTCCACCACGCGGGAGCCGGTACGCCCGCACAGGTGCACCCCGTCATCGGGGCCCTGGACCTGTCCTTCCGTGCGCAGGAGCTGGGCTTCGCGACGCTCCAGATCGCCGACAACGTCGACCTGGCCTCGGCCGCCGAGCGCCGCAGCTGGCCCGAGCGTCTGCTCGGCCGCGAGCCCGATGCCGTCGCCAGACCGCTCGTCGCGGCCCGGGAGCGGGCCGCCGCGCACCTTCAGCCGCAGTCCGTCTGGTTGCACAACAGCCTGCGGGGCGCGATCGGCCTGGGCATGGCGGTCGCTCTGGCGGACCTGATCAGCGTCCAGCACTCCTTCTGGGTGCTGCTGGGCACCTTGTCGGTGCTGCGTTCCAACGCCCTCAACACCGGTCAGAACGCGCTCCGCGCCGTCGGCGGCACGATCGCGGGATCGATCGTCGGGACCGGGCTGCTCCAGCTCATCGGACAGCACGGCACGGTGCTCTGGTTCTTGCTGCCGTTCGCCGTCCTCCTGGCCGGCATCGCCCCTTCGGTCATCTCGTTCGCCGCCGGTCAGGCTTCCTTCACCATCACCCTCGTCGTCCTGTTCAACATCGGCCAGAACCCCGACTGGCACATCGTGCTGCTGCGCATCGAGGACATCGCGATCGGCTGCGCCGTGAGCGTGCTGGTCGGCCTGTTCTTCTGGCCACGCGGCGCCGCGGCGGCCGTGGAGCGGGCCCTCGCCGAGGCGTACACGGACAGCGCCCGTTATCTGGCGGGCGCTGTGGAGTACGCCGTCGGCCGCTGCGGCGGCGGTGTCCCGTCGGCGGAGTTCGCGCTGCAGGAGGGGCGCGAGGCCGCCGCCGCGGCGCGACGGCTCGACGACGCCTTCCGCACCTACCTCGCCGAACGCGGGCAGAAGCCGGTGCCGCTCGCGGACATGACCACCCTGGTCACCGGCATCGTCGGACTGCGCCTCGCCGCGGACGCCGTTCTGGGGCTGTGGCAGCGTGCCGCACAACCGTACGGCGAAGCCGATCGGGCGCAGGCACGCCTCGTCCTCCTGAGCGCCGCCGGACGGGTCTCCGGCTGGTACCGGGACCTGGCCGCCGGTCTGGGCCGGGACGGCTCCGTCCGCGATCCGCTGCCGCGCAACCCCACGGCGGAAGCGCAGCTGGTCGATTCCCTGCGCCGCGACCTCAGCGACGAGCAGGGGCGGGCCACGGACACGGCCGTCCGCATCATCTGGACCGCCGACCACCTCGACGCCGCGCGCCGCCTGCAGCCGAGCCTGGCGGCAGCGGCGCGGCCGGGCAGCGCGTCCTGACCGAGGACGAGCCGTTCCGGCTCGATTCCGCGCTGCCGCCTTCGCCGAAAGCCGGTCCGTCCGGCAACCGTACCGGCTACAGTCGGCGGGCGGTCGGGTGTTGATCCGAGGGGGGACGGACGATGACCGGAAGCATGATGACGCGATGCCCGGCGCGGACCCGGGTCCTGACGTCCGGCCGGCGACTCCTCGCACTCGCCGTTCCGCGCGCCGTCGGACGCCGGCGGCTTCCGGCCCGGCAGGCCGCCCCCGGGTGTCCTCCTGTGGCGTTGCCCGGCCGGACATCCGTCCCTGCCAGTGAGGTGGTACCTCGATGAGCATCGTTGACCTCGCCGCGCTCGGCGAGTCCTTCACCCGCGACCCCTACTCCGTGTACGCCCGCTTACGGGACCAGGGCCCGGTGCACCGCATCCGGATGCCGGAAGGGGCCGCGGAGGCCTGGCTCGTCGTCGGATACGAGGCCGGACGCGCGGCGCTGGCGGACTCCCGGCTCTCCAAGGACTGGAGCAAAGCGTCCCCCTCTCTGCCGCTGGGAGCCGTCTCGTCCGGCCCCCACATGCTCAGGGCCGATCCGCCGGACCACACCCGGCTGCGCAA
The DNA here is from genome assembly GCF_025642135.1 of Streptomyces cynarae. Taxonomy (NCBI): domain Bacteria; kingdom Bacillati; phylum Actinomycetota; class Actinomycetes; order Kitasatosporales; family Streptomycetaceae; genus Streptomyces; species Streptomyces cynarae. The sequence continues at coordinate 8,472,691 of NZ_CP106793.1, forward strand.
ACTGGTCGCCCGCCAGTTCACCGCGCGCCGGGTCGAGGAACTCGCGCCGCGCATCCAGAAGACGACCGACGCGCTCCTGGACCGGATGCTCGCCGCCCCCGACGGGCGCGCCGACCTCGTCGAGGCACTGTCCTTCCCGCTGCCCATCTCCGTGATCTGCGAACTCCTCGGCGTTCCCGACCTGGACCGCGACTCCTTCAGGAGGTGGTCGAACGACGCGCTCGGCGCCACCGACCCCGAAGAGCGAACAGCCGCGGCGACCGCGATGGCGCGCTACTTGGCCGAGTTGGTGGAGGGCAAGCGGCACCAGCCCGGCGACGACCTCATGAGCGCGCTGATCCACGGCTCGGACGAGGACGGCGACAGGCTGTCCCGCGAGGAGCTTCTCGGCATGGCCTGGCTCCTGCTCGTCGCAGGCCACGAGACGACCGTGAACCTCGTCTCCAACGGCGTCCTCGCCCTCCTCACCCACCCCGAGCAGCTGGCCGCCCTGCGCGCCGACCTCTCCCTCATCGACACCGCGGTCGAGGAGATGCTGCGCTACGACGGCCCGGTGGAGACCCCCACTTACCGCTTCACGACCGAGCCGCTGACGATCGGCGACACAGCCATCCCCGGGGGCGGCGAACTCGTCCTCGTCGCCATGGCTGACGCCAACCGTGACCCCGCGCGCTTCCCCTCACCCGACCGCTTCGACATCTCCCGTGACGCCCGCGGCCATGTGGCGTTCGGCCATGGCATCCACTACTGCCTGGGGGCGCCGCTGGCCCGCCTGGAGGCGCGCATCGCCATCAGGACGCTGCTGGAACGCTGTGCCGACCTGGCCCTGGACATCCACCCGGCAGCGATCACCTGGCGCCCGGGGATGATGATCCGCGGTCCGCGAAGCCTGCCCGTGCGGTTCACCCGGTAGCCCACCGGCCACCGGGCACAGGACAAGGAGGGGAGCGGGGTCCCGGTCGCCCTGGGGGCCGCCGGTGTGACTCTTGTCATGGCCGACCTCTGTCGTACGGCGATGCGTAGTAGCGGCCCGCCGCCTTCTCATTTGGTGTTCATGTGCCGCCAAGCGGACATTCCTCACCGAGGCTGTGCGGCATTACCGATCATTCCTTCATCGCGGATTTTCCTTCTTTCCTCGCTCCTTTGACGTCGTCGCGGAGAATCGGGAATGCGCTGAGCGGGATTTACCGTGTGCGTCGACGCCTGGCAAGGGTCGCGTTTTCCTACGAGAAGGCTTAGTACTCCGCGCTCATTGCCCTTGTTGCTCCGCCTTCCGAGAATGACCGGGCCGCAGGGCGTCCCGGAATCTACTGCGCCGGCTCCCGTGCAGGTGGCCGGGGTTGGCGTTGTGTACAGCGCACGCCGCGTGGTTCCGCACGTGGAATTGTCGTGCGCAGTAAATGCCGGGGTGCTGCGAGAAGCGATGCCAATACCTAGTGAGGACGGTCGCGTGAGCAAGCACCGCAGGACATTGCACCACCGAAAGGCAGTCATAGCCGCCGTCGCCATCGCCGCCGTGGGCGTCCCGTCCGTCGCCATGGCCTGTGCGGACTCCTACAACGGACGCCCGAAGACGCACCGTTCACACCATCACTGGCGCAACAGCTCGGGCAGTGCCGCGAAATGGCACCGGGTGAAGGCGACCGGGAGTCCGGCGCCCCAGGTCAAGCCGAGCCCTTCGGCGACCACCGTCCCCACCACCCGGCCCACGGCTCCGAGTGCCCCGGCGTCCACCGCCCCCACCACCCGGCCCACGACTCCGAGTGCCCCGGCGTCCACCGCCCCCACCTCTGCCACGGCACGCGTCGTCGCGCTCGTCAACAGTGAGCGCGCCAAGGTGGGTTGTGCACCGCTGACCGTCAACTCGAAGCTGGCGAAGGCCGCTCAGGCACACAGCGCCGACATGGCCGCGCACCAGAACATGTCCCACACCGGCTCCGACGGCTCGTCCCCGGGTGACCGGATCACCAGCGCCGGATACTCCTGGAGCGCGTACGGCGAGAACATCGCCTACGGCTACAGCACCCCCGAGAGCGTCATGGCAGGCTGGATGGCCAGCCCCGGACACAAGCGGAACATTCTCGACTGCGGATTCAAGGAGATCGGCGTAGGCCTCGCCCAGCCCGGCTCCTACTGGACGCAGGACTTCGGCACCGCCGGCTGACCACGCCGCCTCGCCGACGACTCACCTGACTCGGCGGGGCGGTGGCGTTCCGCCCCCGCATACCCGGCCGCCCTGTGGGCCCGTGACACAAGGGCGGTCGGGCCATCACCACGCGGACGCAGGCGGCCCGTGCCCGGAGTGATCAGGACCGGGCGCCTGTCTCCACCACGTCCGGTGCGGTGTCCGGCGATGGCCGCGGCGTCCACTGCGACCGCAGCAGCAGTCGTACGCGGTGGAAGAGGAAGGCAGCCATCGGGAGTTCGACGAAGAGGGCGAGCGCGGTGGACGTCCAGACCGCGGACGTGCCCAGGGCGAGCGAGACATCGAACCATGCGTCGCACACCAGGAGAACGGCGGTCGCCAGGGCGGGCAACACCACGGCCCGGTGGCGGCGTATTCCGAGGACCGCTGTCGCCCCCAGTGCCGTGAGGAGCAGTATGTCGAAGCCGACCCAGGTCGTGCGCCATGCGTGAACACGGTAGTCGGACGGCAGGGTCACTCCCAGGATCACCGTCCAGGGAATCAGTCCCAGTGCCGACACCGCGAGCAACTCCAGCGTGTGGCGTCGGCGCCGCTCGAGCAGAGCGTCCCGGCCGGCCCGGCCCGCGAGCGCCGGGCGGACCGGTCTCGAGACGTCCTCGCAGGGGACGGTCTGCGCCGGGTCCTGTGTCGTCCGGCTCATCGGCGCGCCGCTTCCTCGGCGACGGCGGGCGAAGGTGCGGGGTACCAGGCCGCGAGGCGCCGCGTCGTGAGCCAGCCGAGACCGGCCAGGAACACGCCGAACACAGCCTCCGGAAGGTGCTGACTCACCAGCATCACCGCGGCAGCAGCGTCCAGCCCCATTGCGAGAAGGACGAACGCGGCGCGCCGCCAGGCCTGGCGCGGTGCGGTGGCTGCCACAGGACGGTCGGGCCGGCGGTGAAAGACGGCCGATGTGCTGTGGCTCATCGCGACCACCTCTCCTGACCCGTTCGGTCTTGGTCCATGTCAGCCTCCGGAGATCCGAGAGATGACAGGCACAACCGGAGGCATATCTCCTGTTATTCCCGCCGAGGCCTTCAGAGCTGCCCTTCACGGGGTGATGTGCGGCACACCGTCGGGCGGTTCACAGGGCGTTGAGCAGGATGACGTAGACACCGGTGCCGATGCCGACGCTGAGAATGGTGCGTCGGCCGAAGGCCAGATGGACGCCGATGGTGACGGCGACGGAGAGCAGGGCGTACCAGGCGCCGTGCGCGTCCTTGGTCATCGTGCCGTGCAGTGCGGTCACGGCGAGGATCAGCAGAATGCCCACCGGCATCCATGCCGACAACTGCCGCACCAGTGCCGAGCCACGCAGTCTGCCGAGCACCGCGAAGGGCACGGCCCGCAGGGCGAGGGTGATGGTGAAGACGATCGCCAGGACGGACATCAGGTACGAGGTGCTAGGCATCGGCGGCATCCTCGGCGGATCGGCGAGCGGTGAGTGCGTGACGGACCAGGAGCAGCCCGACGAACAGCAGCAGCGCCGTGAACATCGCCAGACCCGGGGTCAGGACGAGGGCGACGGTCACGCAGGCACCGGCGAGCAGGACCGAGGGGATCTCCCGCCGGGAGCGGAACGCGTCCAGGGTGAGCACGGTGAACAGGGCGCACAGGGCGAACTCGAGACCCTTGACCGGAGCGGGCAGGGCAGCACCGAGGGCGACGCCGGTCAGGCCGCCGCCGACCCAGTAGATCTCGCAGGCGATCTGCATCGCCAGCAGGCGCGGCGCCGAGCGCTGGGACCCCGGCAGGGAGGCGCTGACGGCGTAGGCCTCGTCGATCATGGCGTACACCGCGTACGCCTTGGCCGCCGGGTGCTTCACCAGGTGCAGCGGGAACGAGAAGGCGTAGAACACATGCCGGAAGTTGACCACCAGGACGGTCACCGCCACCGCGGGCAGCGGGGTGACGGCGGCCACCATGCCGACCAGCAGCAGTTCCAGTGAGCCGGCGAACGCGGACAGGGACAGGGCGGGAGTCAGCCACCAGGGCAGTCCTGCCTGGAGGATCAGCAGGCCGAGCGCGATGCCGAGGGGAAAGATCCCGAGGCCGGCCGAGAAGGAGTCGCGCACGCCTGCGGCGATCTGCCGGCTCCGGATCGCCGGTGCCGAAGGGGGATCGGGGGTGACGGGTATCTGGGGCAGTACGTCGGGCTGCACATGCCCATCGTCTCGTGAAACCCGCGCCATGTGGTTGCGAAGATTGCCCGGTGATCCCCTTTGCGTGCAATCTTTTCTCTATGGATGCGATCGACTGGGCAATCATTGCCGAGCTGGAGCGGGACGGTCGGCTGACCAATGTGGAGCTGGCGCAGCGGGTCGGCCTGACCACCGGCCCGTGCCTGCGGCGTGTTCAGCGGCTCGAGGCCGACGGCGTCATCCGGGGCTACCGGGCCTTGATCGACCCCGCCACCCGGGGCCGCTCCTTCGAGGTGCTCCTCGACCTCAGCCTGGAGGCGCAGGACGCGGAGACGGTGGAACACTTCGAGCGGACGCTGGCACAGGCCGAGGAGGTCCTGGAACTGCGCAGACTGTTCGGCAACCCCGACTATTTCGTGCGCGTGGCCGTCGCCGACCTCGCGGCGTACGAGACCTTCCTCAGCCGGCGGGTCATGACCATCCCGCGGGTCAAGAACGTCACCTCGCACTTCACGATGAAGACCGTCAAGCCCGGCCCGTAGGGCACCGGGCTCGACGTGCTGTCCGACATCCTGGGCCGCCTTCCCTCCGGCGCCGGATACGCCGCCGCGACCTCCCTTCAGACAGTCCTCACTCCGGGCGGCCCCGCCATCGCCCTGGCCTCCCTGATCGCGATCGGTGTCGCAGTGCCGTGGGTCGAGGACAGACGCGGCAGGCCGTACTGACCAGGGTGGGCACCGGGCGCCGACCGAGGGTCGAGAGGAGCACGACCCGTGGGTGCCTGGCGCAGGCACGTCGGCACGGGCTGACCGCGACGCTCACGCCCGTGCGTCGAGCTCGGGCGGCTGAACGGTGCCGTGAAGTGGACCGCTCACCACCGGATTGCCGCAGAACCGCGCGAGCGGGCCGCCGCCGATCGGCTGCCGACTCCTCGCTATGCGGACGCCACGACTTGGCCGGACATGACCTGGGGAGGGTTGGGGAACAGCGACGCGACGTTGTCCCGCACGAAGGCCGCCGCTTTATCGATCGATTCCGCGGCCCCCTCCTCGCTTTGGAAGACAGTGGTCGAGATCATGACTCCGTCTCCGGCGTCGACCCAGTAGTAGGCGAGGAGCCCCGGGATCTGGCGGATCAGCGGCACGAACTCCTCACTCACCCTGCGCCCTGCCTCGGCCGGATCGGTCACCCCTTCGTACCGTCTGATGGCTGCGTACACGCTGCTCTCCTCACGAGTCCGGGGCATCATCTGCTGTCCGCAGACGCCGTACCCCCGCCACCCCTGCTCCGCTCGCGAGCCGTTCGTCGATCACCGGAACGGGCCGACCCGTGGTCCGAATGGCGGCCTTCGCTGTCGCGGTTGCGCCTGACCGGCTCGTAGCCGCGCGATCAACGCAACTCCAGCAACACGGCGCGCTGGGCGGCCTGCCCGCCTTGGGCGCAGTGCCAGGCCGATGTGCGAGGACGGCGTCAGGCGTCGGCGTCTCGAAGGCCGACTGCGTCGTGCTGCCAGAACAGCTCCGAGTACACGAGCGTTCCCGTCATCCACTCCTCGTACGCCGGGAGTCTGAGCACCTGGAAGGCGGTGTCGGGGATACGCAGGGACGGCTTTCGGAAGCCGAGCTCTCCGCCGGGCACGAACCCGAAACGCGCGTAGTAGGCCGGGTCCCCTTCGAGGAAGACAAGGGGAACCGCCCGCTGCACGAGGATCCGCACACCGCTGCGGACCAACGCCGCCCCCACCCCCCTGCGCTGGTGACTGGGCCTCACGGCCAGCGGGCTGAGCACCTGTACGTCGACCAGGCGCCGTGGTGCATCGAGCAGGCTGCGGCTGAACAGGACGTGTCCGACCACCTGTCCCGCTTCTTCGGCGACCAACGACAACCCGCAGTCGGGGGTCAGCGTGTCCCGCAAGCCGTCCGTCAGCTCGCCCACGACAGCCCCGTGATCACCGAACGCCTCCAGATGGAGGTTCCGAACGGCTTCCCTGTCACCAGGCTGCTCTTCACGAAGATCCATAGCCCTTGAGAGTAGGAGACACCGTCCTCACCGGCGAGTGGGTTGACAGCAGGCCGAGGACATCATGCCTGCGCCCTCAACGGGACTCCGGTGAGCGTGTGACGGGCGCCGGCCCCGCGGGAAGGGCCGCCGGGGTACGGCGAAAGGCCTCGGCCACCACCGTGTTCGCGATGACGACGACCGCCATGGTCACTGCGGCAACGTGGTGCCCGACTCCGTAGACGGCTGCTGCGCCACCGCCCAGCACGACCGTCTTGACGACCAGAACGACCGGCAATCGCGGCCGCCACCGCGCCATCGGCGCAGCGAACAACGACCAAAGCACGATCGCCGACAGGGGCGTTCCCACCCCGAGCAGGACACGGCCGGCCCCGTCAGGCCCCACCGTGAATCCCCACCAACTCAGACATGCCGTCGCAGTGAGTTCGAGCAGGAACGCCAGCAACTCGTTGGCGGCGTACCACGGCCGCCCATCGATCAGCGTGATCGAGTCGTCTTCTCCTGACATGAAGTCCTCTCCGGGGGAGGGCGGCAGGACAGCATGGCACGCGCGAAGGGCGTCTCACAGCAGGCTGCCGAATCCCACGTACACCGTTGCCGCACCACAGTCCGGGAACAAGCGGCAGGGCCCGGGCGGCGAGCCCGGGCCCTGCCGCCACGCTCACCGACTCGGCCGGGAGCGGACGTTCGTCCGGCCGATGTCAGGAGCTTGTGAGGATGACGAGTTGCTGGGTCGCTCGGGTCATCGCGACATAGCGGTCGACCGCTCCCTCGACGCCCTCGCCGAAGCCCTCGGGGTCGATGAGGACGACCAGGTCGAACTCGAGCCCCTTCGCCAGCTCCGGCGTGAGCGACCGGACGCGGGACGTCTCCCGGAACGTAGGGTCGCCGATGACGCAGGCGATCCCGTCGGCATGCGCGACGAGCCAGGTGTCGAGGACCGAGCTCAGATCCGAAACCGACCCGTGTACGACGGGTAGGCCGTTGCTGCGGATGGAGGTCGGCACGTTGGCGTCCGGGAGCGCGGCCCGGATGACCGGCTCGGCCTCCGCCATGATCTCTTCCGGCGTCCGGTAGTTGATGCTCAGCGAGGCCAGGTTGATCCGGTCGAACCCGATACGCTCGAGCCGTTCCTGCCACGACTCCGCGAATCCGTGCCTGGCCTGGGCGCGGTCCCCGACGATGGTGAAGCTCCGGGACGGGCACCGGAGCAGCAGCATCTGCCACTCCGCGTCGGTCAGTTCCTGAGCCTCGTCCACGACGATGTGCGCGAACGGGCCCACGAGCAGGTCGGGTTCGGTCCGCGGCAGCGCGTCCTCGTCGACCAGGCTGTTCTGCAGGTCCTGCCCGGTCAGCATCGTCATCAGCATGCCCTGCCAGTCGTCATCGGTCCTGAGCAGGTTCTCGGTGACCTGGGCCCGGTACTCACGCTCGGCGGCGACCGCGGCCTCCCGTCGGCGCCTGTGCCGGGACGCCTCCGGGTCGCCGAGCCGCTGCCGTGCCGCGTCCAGGAGGGGCAGATCGGACACCGTCCAGGCCTGGGGGTCCGCGCGCTGCAGCTTGCGGACCTCTTCGGGACGGAGCCAGGGAGCGCACATCCGCAGGTAGGCCGGTACCGACCACAGGTCTCCGACGAGGTCAGCCGCTTCGAGCAGCGGCCACGCGCGGCCGAGGGCCGCGTTCAGCTCCTCGTCCTGTCGCAGTGCCCTGCGGAACAGGTCGGGCGAGACGTCGCCGTCGTACTTGTCCCTCAGGATCGCGACCAGCTTCTCCCAGACCTGGTCGCGCGCCTCGTTGTGCGGAGTGCCCGGCTCGGGCGCCTCGAAGGCCTCGGCCCAGTCGTCGGCGGTGAGCCGGATGTGGGACCAGTCGACCGTGACCGTGATCCCCTCGGCGGGCGGCTCCTCGTAGAACCGAACGGCCCGCTCGATCGCCCTCACCATGTCCGCGGACGACTTCAGGCGGGCCACCTCCGGGTCGGTCTCGACCCCTGCTCCCGCTCCCTCGGCGACGAGGTCCCGCAGGACGCAGGTCTGCACGCCCTCCTCGCCGAGGCTGGGCAGGACGTCGGAGACGTAGGCCAGATACGGCCGGTGCGGGCCGACGAACAGCACGCCGCCGCGTCGGTGACCGAGGCGGGGGTCGGAGTAGAGCAGGTGGGCGGTGCGGTGCAGAGCGACGACTGTCTTGCCCGTGCCCGGACCGCCGTCGACGACGAGGGCACCCCGGGATCCGGCCCGGATGACGGCGTCCTGGTCGGCCTGGATGGTGGCGAGCACGTCCCGCATCCGCTCGGACCGGTTGGTGCCCAGGCTGGCGATGAACGCGGACTGGTCGTCGAGTGCCGCATGCCCTTCGAGCCCGTCGGCGGTGAACACCTCGTCCCAGTAGTCGCTGATCCGGCCGCCGGTCCAGCGATACCGGCGGCGGCTGGCCAGGCCCATCGGGTCGGCGTGGGTCGCAGCGAAGAACGGCTCGGCCGCGGGGGAGCGCCAGTCGACCAGCAGCCGGCGGCCCTCGTTGTCGGTGAGGCCCAGTCGTCCGACGTACACGGGGTCGGGGTCGTCCGCGCGGACCATGTGCCCGAGGCACAGGTCCAAGCCGAAGCGGCGCAGGGTGCGCAGACGGCCGTTCAGCCGGTGGACCTCGATGTCCCGGTCCATCGCCTGCTGGCCGGTGCCGCCGGGCGCCTTGAGCTCGGCATCGAGACGGTCGGACAGTTCCGCGATCGTCAGCTCGAGGCTCTCCGCGATGGCCGCGAACTGCCGCTCGTCGCGGGCGATCAGCGCCGGATCGGCTTTGGGCGAGAGGCGGTCGGGAAGGTCGAACGCGCTGGTGGTCAGGGGGTTCACGTCATCAGCTCCGGTGTGGTTCGTCAATCGTCCTGCTCAGCCCGCCGCGTCGAGCAGGAGCTTCGCGGCCACCGTCGCTCCGTCGGTGCGGATCGTCCCGGCCACGGCGGCCGCTCGTGCGCGGGTCCCGGGGGCCAGAGCCGTCCTGAGCGCGGCCGAAAGGGACTCGAAGGTCGGAGTCGCACCGTCGTGCGCCGCGCCGATGCCCAGCTCGGCCACCCGGTCGGCCCAGTACGGCTGGTCCACGATCTGGGGTACGACCACTTGGGGCGCGCCGGCCCGGGTGGCCGTCGTCGTGGTGCCCGCGCCGCCGTGGTGGACGACGGCGGCCACCCGTGGGAACAGTGCCTGATGGTTGACCTCGCCGACGACGAAGCAGTCGTCCCGGTCGTCGATCAGGGCCAGGTCGGCCCAGCCGCTCCCGACGAGGACCCGGCGGCCCTGCGCGCGGACCGCCTCGATGGCCACCCGGGCGACGTCCGGCGAGCCGTGCATGCGCATGCTGCCGAAGCCCACGTACACCGGCGGTTCGCCGGCCTCCAGGAACGCCGACAGCTCGTCCGGCAACGGGCGTTCGTCCGGCAGGATCCACGCACCGGTCGGTACGACGTCCAGGTCCGTGAGGTCCAGCCGCGGCTCCAGGACCGGGTCCACCGCAAGCCACGGGCGGTCGGTGAAGACGTGGTCGCGGACGTCGGCCACCGGCGGCAGGCCGATCGAGGCCCGGTGGTTGTTGAGCGCCTCGCCGTACAGCGCGTTCACCTTCTCGGCGTCGAGGGCCCACAGCACCCGGTTGTCGGTCTCGCCCGGCGGGAACGGCTTGCCCGGCCGTCCCGGCGGCGGGTAGTGCGCCGACGGCAGCGAGAACGGATGGAAGCAGGCACAGACGTAGCCGATCCCGAGTTTCTCGGTCACCGACCGCGCGCCGGCCGGCATCAGGCCGGTCGCCAGCAGTGCGTCGCATCCCTCGGCCGCCTCGGCGACCGGGCCGAAGTGGGCGTCGACCAACTCGGCCGCGACCCGGAAGGCGTCCTCGGGCGTCGGCGGCTTCGTCCCGCTCACCAGCGCGCGCACCGACGGACCGAACGGCACGTGCTCCACACCAACACCGTCCAGCAGTTCGGCGAATTCCTCGTCCGGTGGCGCGCACACCAGCGCCTCGGCTCCGAGCTCCCGGAGTGCCACCGCGAGTGCCGCCACGGGTTCGACGTCTCCGCGCGACCCATAGCTCATCAAAAGAACACGCACTTCGTGATTCCCCCATTTCCGCAGCATCTGACCTTCGGCCGACGATTCTGCGGTACGACGGGGGCCTTGCCGCAAGCCCCCCAGTGCGCTATACGTTGAGAGTGGCAAGGAGTGGGTGACCTCCTTGCCTTTCCCTTTTTCGTCGTCCACTGCGGATGGACAGGCCCCTCGCCGTCATGTCGTGAGATGCGCATCGGTCGACTGGGCGTCTTCCTCAGGTCCCGGTTCCCGGGAGCCTCGCCCGCCCACGAGGTCCATCTCGCGCCATTCCGGCCGCAGCCCGGCCAGGTTGGTGGTGAGGAAGTACGCGGCCCCACCGGCGAGGAGCACCGGCGCAAGCCCGGCGGAGGCCACCGCCGCCCCAGCGATCAACCCACCCAGAGGGATACCGGCCCAGGCCAACGAGTCACCGAGCGCGTTGACCCGGCCCAGCATCCGGCGCGGCACCCGCTCGAAGAGCACGGCCCCCAGTACCGGGTTGAGGAAGCCCGCGCCGAATCCACTGACCGCGAACACTGTCAGTACAGCCCCCATCGGTGCATCGAAGGCGAGGATCAGGAATCTCGGCGCCCCGGCCAGCAGGAATCCGGTGAAGAACACAATCCGACGCCGCAGCCGGTGCGCGGCCATAGCGGCGACCAGGCTGCCACCGACCGCCGCGGCCCCACCGACGCTGCCCACCAGGCCGATCGCGGTGGGCCCGGTGCCGGACTCCCTTGCCCAGACGGGGATGAGCACCGTGGTGAACCCCGCGTCCAGGAGGTTGGTGACTCCGACCATGACGATGACGGTGAGCAGCAACAGCTCGCCGCGAAGGAAGGTGAAGCCCTCGCCGAACCGCCGCCAGTAACCCGGCCCCGTCGCCCCGGCTTGCGACGCGGTTTCCTCGACCGCATGCCCCATGCCGCGAGGCAGCGCCACCGCGACGATCAACGATCCGAGCGCGAAGCAGCCCGCGTTGACGACAAGTCCCGACAGGGGGCCGAGCAGCGTCACCAGGGAGCCGCCGGCCGCAGGACCGACGGTGGATGCGAGCCGCTCGGTCACGCCGGCCAGGCCGGTGGCTCGTTCCAGTGGCACCCGGCCGTGCTCGGCTGCCTCCGGAACCATCACCTGCTTGGCCAGGTCGCCGGGGCCGCGAACCGCGCCGATGAGCGCGACCAGGGCGAGCAGGAGCGGAAAGGAGAGCAGATGCAGGGCATGGAACAGGGGAACCGCAGCGGCGGCGGTGGCGCTGGCCAGATCGGTGGTCCAGGAGACGGATCGCGGACCGATCCGGTCCACGAGTGGTCCGGTGAACGCCTTGACCACCACGTAGGGGGCCATCTCGCAGAAGGCGACCAGTCCGGTCCGGGTGGCGCTGCCGGTAGTGACGAGCACGAACCAGGGCAGTGCGACGGCCGAGACCCGCGTACCGGTGAGCGACACGGCGATGGCGGCCAGTACCCCGCCCAGCGGGCGTAAGGACCGCCTGCCGGGTATGCCGTCCGAGCCAGAGACACTCTCCGTCATGACGTCTCCGCTTCTGTCACCGTCTCAGGACTGCGATGCGACTCCGGTGCGGGCACGTCCAGTTCGGGCAAGAGTTGCGTGACAACACCGATCCGCTCGGCTCCATCGGGGGCGCTCGCGGCCGCCTCCGGCGTGTCGCGGCGATAGCGGGCGATGACGGCCCTCAACTCCTCGCGCAGGGCTACGGCTTCTTCGGGTGTGAGCCGCAGCGCCCAGTCGCTCATGTCGAAGGTGTCCTGCCAGGCACGCGGCATCGTCTGCAACTCGTTCAGCGTCCGCTGGGTGCGAAGGGTGTAAGTGGCGGCGACGGACTGCAGAAAGGCCAGTGTGGCCTCGGGCTCTCGGACAGCCAGGTCCCGGTCGTTGAGTTCCGTCGCCTGATGTACGGAACGCCACCAGCGCTCGCGCGCGTTGCCGCGTGCCGTGTCCTCTTCGACGAAGCCGGCCGCCCCGAGCTGGCGCAGGTGGTAGCTGGCCGTACCGGAGTTCACGCCGAGCCGTTCCGCGAGGCGGGTAGCGGTGGACGGGCCGTACTTCCGGAGCAGCCCGACCAACTGGACTCGCACTGGGTGCGCCAGGGCGCGCAGCCCCTTGGCATCCAGAACAACCGCGTCTCCTTCGACTCGAAGGGCGCCCGGCACGTCACCTGTGTCAGTCATATCGCGCACCCTAGACCGCAAACAGTTCTTTGCGAAGACTTCTTCGCGAAGAACTGTTTGCGGTTCGGTCAGGCCTAGGATGCGAAGGACTGCATCGACCACCTGCGGGGGACGTGTTGAAAGAGTTGGCCTGTGTCGCGCCGGACGTCCGGGAACGGCTCGTCGTGCGGTTCGGAGCCGAGGTGCTGGACTGGTGCGACGCGTTGCCGGCTCTCGTCGGCGAACTCGCCGCTCGCTGGAGTCTGGAAGTCGTCGCGACCGGCGGGGGAGGCACCTCGCGGGTGTTCCGCTGCTTGAGACGTGACACGGGCACCTCGGTGTGGCTGAAACTCACACCGCAGCCCGCCATCGCCCGAGAGGAAGCCGAAGCCCTGCGGGCCTGGGCTGAGACGCCGTCGGTTGTCACTCTGCTGACCGACGACCTCGCCGCCGGTGCCCTGCTACTGGAGAACGTCGAGCCGGGAGTGCCGGTGCGGCAGCTCGCCTGGAACCTGCCCGGCGTCGCGGCCCTGCTGCGGGAACTTCGGGGCTCTGCTCCCGCGTCGGGGGAGCGCTCGGTACTGCGGCCTCTCTCGCACCGGGTCAACTTCGTGTTCGACCTCACCGACCGGAGGCTGGCGGCGGCGGGCGTGGACGGTCTGCTCGCCCCGGCGGTGCTCGAACAGGCCCGGGCGGCCGCCCTGGAACTCGCCACCGGTGGACCTGTGGGACTTGTCCATGGTGATCTGCACCCGGCCAACGTCCTGTCCGGTCCGGGTGCCCGCATGGTGGCGATCGATCCGAGGCCTGCATGGGGCGACCCGGACTTCGACGCTGTGGACTGGGTACTTGCGGGGGTCACAAGCTTCGCTGCGTTGGAGCAGCGGATCGAGCAGCTGGCGAGGATGGTTCCCGGCCAGTCTCCCGATCGTGTGCTGCGATGGTGCCGGGCGCTGGCAGCCGTCAATGCGGTCCCCGGAATGTGCGCGGGGCGGGACGACGCGGAAACCCGGTTCCTCATGCTCCTGGCCGGCGTCTGACCCGCCCGGTGGTTGTACCGGAGCCGGTCAGTCGTTGCCTGTACCTTTCGGCAAGGCCGCCCCTCGATGTCTCCGAGCGGACCGCTGAAAAGGATTCCTCGACTGACCGTTCACAGGGACCTCAGTCCAGCTCGGGAGGGAAGATGAAATCGTTGAGATCGCCGTCCAGGTCGCCTCCGATCGAAATATTGTTGGTCTGATTGATGGTGATGTTCTTGTTGCCCTCGCCGACCTGACATGTGAATTGCTCGGCCAGGTCGCTGCCGACCACGTTCGCCAGATCGGGGTCCGCATCGGCTTCTGAGCATGCGCTGGCCGGTGTGGCGCCACCAAACAGGGCGAGGGCTGTAACAGCCGTTGCTACTCCGATTTTCACGTGCTGACGCACTTTTGCCTCCATAATCCTGACCTTCGGGCCGACAGGCTGATCATCATGAAGTATGACCAAATTATCCATGCGCGTTGGCGTGCATTCGGGTGAAGTCAATGCCATCCGTCGGCAGGTGTGGGATCCAACTGGTCTGAGGGCCCGCAGATATGACAGGTTGACATGTTCGCAAGTGATCTCCATGGCCCGGACCACCGGCCGGGGCCGCACCTCCCTGGCGGACGTCGCTGAGACAAGCCGCATCCAGGGCCAGGGCCTGAACCCGAAGAGGCGCGGCTTCGCCATGGGCCGCGGCCCGTGCTTGGCGTCCGTGGCGCGCAGGCGCATAAGGTTCCCGAATGATCGAGGTACCGGAAGCCTTCGCGCGGACCACGGTGGAGCGTGAAGGGGAGGTGGGAGCGGCATGGCTCGCCGAACTGCCGCAGATCGTGGACGAGTTGCTGCGGCGCTGGGGGTGCGGGCCGGACGGCGAGGTCATGCACGGGGGCGTCGGGATCATCGTCCCGGTCCGACGGGGAGACGGCGCCGCAGCAGTCGTGAAGGTGTCGTTTCCTCATCCCGGCAACGTGCATGAGCCGGATGCGTTCGTGGCCTGGGGTGGGCGCGGAGCCGTCCTGCTGCACGAGCGCGACGACGACCGTTTCGCGATGCTGCTCGAGCGGGTCCACACATCGACGCTGGCGGAGGTTGAAGACGGCGAAGAGGTGGTGACGGTCGCGGGGTTGATCAGTCGCCGCCTGGCCGTTCCCGCCCCGCCCGGCCTGCCCCGGCTGCGTGATCAGGCCGATGCGTGGGAGGAGCAGCTGCGCAAGGACGCCGGGGAGCTGGCTCACGCGTTGCCGGGGCATGTCGTGGACGCCGCCGTGGCGACCGTCCGAGATCTGGGTCGTGCCCAGCCGGACCTTCTCCTGCACGGCGACCTCCACGCCCGCAACATCCTGCGTGGCGAACGTGAGCCCTGGCTGGCCGTCGATCCCAAGGGGTATGCCGGAGATCCCGCCTACGACGGCGGCACGCTGCTCAAGTCGCGTGCCCTGACGCTCCTCGAAGCGGACGACCTACGTCGGGCTGTCCACCGCGTCCTGGACATCTTCGCCGAGACAGCGGACGTCGATCCCGCGCGCGTCCGGCGCTGGGCCCAGTTCCACGCCGTCCAGGCCGCGTTCTGGGGCCGCCGTCATGGATTCCGGAGGGCCCGCGGTGGAGCAGGACGGGACCGGCTCGTCGAATTCGTGGACCACCTCGCGGAGTTGCTGACAGAGGGAGCAGCCGTGATCCGGTAGTCCGGGCCGGCGCACGGGGACCGATCGGACGGCGACCGCTCGCGCATGGCTTCGGCGAGCGGGGGCTCCATCGGATGTTCGGGCTGCCCGCGTCAGGCGTTGCGCCCGTCGCCGACACCCGAACTTGAGCCTGTCACCGCTCAGATGGACTTCAGCTGCCACGCGTACGTGCCCTGGGGGTGGCCGTGCCGTTCTCGGCGAAGACGTCGACGCCGGCACTGGATAGGTCGGGGAAGATCTGGTCGGTGAGCCTCCCAGCCCGAGGGGGTGCTGCGTCCGCTGCGCGACCCGGCCGCCGCGGACGACGACCACGACGAGGAGCAACTGCAACGGCCGAACGGCGAGCAACCGGCGGGGCGGGGCGTCGTTGAGCCGGCGCCGACACGCCCGCGCCCGAGGCTGCCCGGAGCGCTGCCCCCACTGCTCAGGACCGTTGTCAGACGGTGGTGACGGTGGTGCCTGCCGTTTCGAGTGCGGTGATCTCGTCGGCGGGGGCGGCGGTGTCGGTGACGAGGGTGTGCAGGAGTCGCGCGGGGCCGACGTGAGCGAAGGCGGTGCGACCGAGCTTTCCGCTGTCAGCGGCCACGATCGTGCGGCGGGCTGCAGCCATGGCGGCCTTCTTCACGGTGGCGTCGTCGAGATCGTAGGCGGTCAGCCCGTCAGCGGCGCTGAGCCCGCAGCAGCCGAGGACGGCGGTGTCGAAGCGCAGAGCGGAGATCGAGGCGAGGACGAGAGGGCCGGTCAGGGCGCCTTCGGTGGCGCGGGGCTGCCCGCCGGGGACGAGCAGAGTGGCCGGTCCGGGGGTGTCACCGAAGACGTGGACGGCCGGCAGGGACAGCGGCATCACGGTGACGGGGCGTTCGCGCAGCAGGCGGGCGAGCTCCAGGCACGTGGTGCCGCTGTCCAGGAGCACGGTCTCGCCGTCGGCGATCAACGCGGAGATCCCGGCGGCGATTCGGCGCTTGGCGTCGACGGCCTCGCGGGCGCGCAGGGCGAACGGCGGTTCCTCGCCGCGCAGCAGCAGGGTGCGGGCCCCGCCGCGGAAGCGTTCCAGGGCGCCTTGGGCGGCCAGAGCGTCGAGGTCGCGCCTGATGGTCATCTCGGACGCGCCGGTGAGCTCGGCGAGTTCGAGGACGGTGGCGCTGCCTGCGTTCCGGACGGCCTGGGCGATCAGGGTGTGGCGCTCCGCGGTGTTCATACCGAGATTGAACCGCACCACTCAACGCACAAGCAACTTGTTCGAAAGCCGTCTTTCGCACACGAGAAATGTTCGTTATGGTCGCCGACATGGAACGCTCGCTCCGGGCCGCCCGCGTGGCGACCTACGTCTACTTCGTCCTGTGCGGCACCCTGATGGGCGCCTGGGTGGTGCACATCCCCGCCATCGAGACCCGGGTCGGCATCAGCCATGCCTCGCTCGGCGGCCTGCTGGTGCTGCTCGGCCTCGGGGCCTTCGGCGGCATGCAGGCGGCCGGCCGCCTCACCGACCGCCTCGGCACCCGCACCGTCGTCCCCGCCTCCGGCGCCCTGTGCGCCGCGTCCCTGGTACTGCCCGGCCTCGCGCCGAACCCGTGGACGCTGGCCGGCGCGCTGCTGGTCTTCGGGTTCACCAACGGCTGCCTGGACGTGAGCATGAACGCCCACGCCGTCCACGTGGAGAAGGCCTACGGGCGGCCCGTCATGTCCGGCTTTCACGCCACCTTCTCGGTCGGCGGCGTGATCGCCGCCCTGGCCGCCGCCGCGGCCGCCGCCGCCGGCCTGGGCCCTGCCGCCACCCTCGCCGTCCTCGGCGCGTTCGGCACCGCGACCGCGCTGCTGACCGCGCAAAGCCTGCTGCCCGGCACCACGCCGCCCGCCGAAGCCGACGACGAGTACACCGAAACGCCCGCGCCCGCCGCGAAGAGCGGCGTCCGCCGGCAGATCCGGATCTTCGCCCTCCTGGCACTGATGGTCATGCTCGGCGAAGGCGCCGCCAACGACTGGAGCGCCCTGCACCTCAAGGACGTGCTCGGCGCACCCGCGAGCACCGCCGCGTTCGCCTACGGCACCTACGCCACCGCAATGACCACCGGCCGCCTGCTCGCCGACCGCATCGTCACCCGCTACGGCTCCATGGCCGTCCTGCGCTATGGCGCGGCCACCGCCGCCGTCGGCATCAACATCAACGCCCTGACCCCCTGGGTGTGGGCCGCGTTCGCCGGCTGGGCGCTGTTCGGCCTAGGCCTGTCAGGCTGCGTCCCCCAGCTGCTCAGCGCCGCCGGCCACGCCGACCCCGCCGCCGCCGGCGCCAACGTCTCCCGCGTCGCCGGACTCGGCTACCTCGGCATGCTCGCCGGCCCCGCCGTAATCGGCTGGCTCACCCACCTCACCGCCCTCAACCACGCCTTCCTGCTCCTCACCCTGATGTGCGCCGCCACCGCCGCAAGCTCAGGCATCCTGCGCACCGCCACCACCGCCACCGACCGCACGCCCGCCCCGGCGGGCAGCACCCACTGAATCACCGTTGACTGCTGTACCGCTTCTACTCAGCACCGGTCTCCCGGCGTCCGCGAGCGCCCCGCTCAGTTGCCGACGTAGTCCGCGAGGTGCTCGCCGGTGAGGGTGGAGCGGGCGGCGACCAGGTCGGCGGGGGTGCCCTCGAAGACGACGCGGCCACCGTCGTGGCCGGCGCCGGGGCCGAGGTCGATGATCCAGTCGGCGTGCGCCATGACGGCCTGGTGGTGCTCGACGACGATGACCGACTTGCCGGAGTCGACGAGCCGGTCGAGCAGCCCGAGCAACTGCTCGACGTCGGCGAGGTGCAGGCCGGCGGTCGGCTCGTCGAGGACGTAGACGCCACCCTTCTCGGCCATGTGGGTGGCCAGCTTGAGCCGCTGCCGCTCACCGCCGGACAGGGTGGTGAGCGGCTGGCCGAGGGTGAGGTAGCCGAGCCCGACGTCGGCGAGCCGGCGGAGGATGGCGTGCGCGGCCGGCGTGCGCGCCTCACCACTGGCGAAGAACTCCTCGGCCTCGGTCACCGGCATCGCCAGCACCTCGCTGATGTCGCGGCCACCGAGGTGATACTCCAGTACCGATGCCTGGAACCGCTTCCCCTCGCACTCCTCGCAGGTCGTGGCGACCCCGGCCATGATCGCCAGGTCGGTGTAGACGACGCCGGCGCCGTTGCAGGTCGGGCAGGCGCCCTCGGAGTTGGCGCTGAACAGTGCCGGCTTCACTCCGTTGGCTTTCGCGAACGCCTTGCGGATCGGCTCGAGGAGTCCCGTGTACGTCGCCGGGTTGCTCCGCCGGGAGCCGCGGATCGCGCTCTGGTCGATCGACACCACCCCCGCGCCGGCGGGGATCGACCCGTGGACGAGGGAGCTCTTGCCGGAGCCGGCGACGCCGGTGACGACTACCAGCACCCCGAGGGGGATGTCGACGTCGACGCCCCGGAGGTTGTGCGTCGTCGCGCCGCGGATCTCCAGAGTGCCGGTGGGCTTGCGGACCGTGTCCTTGAGCGCGGCCCGGTCGTCGAAATGGCGGCCCGTGATGGTGCCGCCGGCACGCAGGCCCTCGACGGAGCCCTCGAAGCAGACGGAGCCGCCCGCCGTACCGGCGCCCGGGCCGAGGTCGACGACGTGGTCGGCGATCGCGATCACCTCCGGCTTGTGCTCCACGACCAGCACCGTGTTGCCCTTGTCCCGCAGCCGCAGCAGCAATTGGTTCATCCGCTGGATGTCATGGGGGTGCAGGCCCGTGGTGGGTTCGTCGAAGACGTAGGTCACGTCGGTGAGTGGGGAGCCGAGGTGGCGGATCATCTTGACGCGCTGCGCCTCGCCGCCCGACAGCGTGCCCGACGGCCGGTCCAGCGAGAGATAGCCGAGGCCGATCTCCGCGAACGAGTCGAGCGTGTGCTGCAGCTTCGCGAGCAGCGGGGCCACCGACGGCTCGTCCAGGGCGCGGACCCACTGCGCCAGGTCACTGATCTGCATCGCGCAGGCGTCGGCGATGCCGATCCCCTTGATCTTCGACGACCGGGCCGCCTCGCTCAGCCGGGTGCCGCCGCAGTCGGGGCAGGCGGTGAAGGTGACCGCCCGGTCCACGAACGCCCGGATGTGCGGCTGCATCGCCTCCCGGTCCTTGGCGAGGAACGACTTCTGGACCCGGAGGATCAGTCCCTCATAGGTCATGTTGATGCCGCTGATCTTCATCCTGGTCGGCTCGTGGTGGAGGAAGTCGTGCAGCTCGGTCTCGGTGTACTCGCGGATCGGCTTGTCCGGGTCGAGGAGCCCCGAGTCCTTGTAGAGCCGCATGTTCCAGCCGCCCGCGTTGTAGCCGGGGATCGTGATCGCACCCCCGGCGAGCGACTTGGTGTCGTCGTAGAGCTGGGTGAGGTCGATGTCGGTCACCGTGCCCCGGCCTTCGCAGCGCGGGCACATGCCGCCGGTGATCTGGAAGTCGCGCCGCTCCTTCACGGTCTTACCGCCGCGCTCGATCGTCACCGCGCCCGCCCCGCTGATCGAGGCGACGTTGAAGGAGAACGCCTGCGGCGAGCCGATGTGCGGCTGCCCGAGCCGGCTGAAGAGAATGCGCAGCATCGCGTTGGCGTCGGTCGCGGTGCCGACCGTGGAGCGGGGGTCGGCACCCATGCGTTGCTGGTCGACGATGATCGCGGTGGTCAGCCCGTCGAGGACGTCGACCTCGGGCCGTGCCAGTGTCGGCATGAAGCCCTGTACGAAGGCGCTGTAGGTCTCGTTGATCAGCCGCTGCGACTCCGCGGCGATCGTGTCGAACACCAGAGAGCTCTTGCCCGAGCCGGAGACGCCGGTGAACACCGTCAGCCGACGCTTCGGTATCTCGACGCTGACGTCCTTGAGATTGTTCTCGCGTGCGCCGTGCACGCGGATCAGATCGTGGCTGTCGGCGACGTGAGGCGCAGGCGACTGCGTGTCCGTCCTCGTGGCCATGCTCATGGTGTCTCCATCTGTCGGGCGGCCGCCTTCGCGGTCTTTCGTGGGGATCGCCTTGCTCGATCAGACCGGCTTCGAGCGTAACGGCCGCTCTTCCCGGTGCCGGGCCGATCGGCGGGGCCGACCGTGATCAATGCATCCCGCCGCGTCCCACGTCCTCGCGATCCTCGAAGGAATGCTGGAATCCGTGGAGGTCACCCTAGGCGGGCCGCGGTGACAGGCGCTTCTCGAATCCTGATCCGTCACGATGGCCGGCCGATGCATCAAGGGCCGTGGAAGAGATCGGGGTGGCTCGGCAACCGGTACTTCGACCGGTACCTCATCGTGGGTGGGGCGGCGCCGGTCCCAGCCCGGACCTGGAGCCGGACAAGGTTTGCGCCGCCCGGCCTCGGGCCGGTACGCCGTTCAAATTCCTGCAGCGGCTGCCCTTCGTTGGCGGGATGTCCGCCTGACCGATCGGCCGAGGTCACGGGGGCGCGAGTGGCCGCTTCACGGTCCCGTCGGACTCCGCGACGACCTCGGCCCGGCGGCCGCCCGCCACGTCGGCCGGGTGCGGCATGTCATGGAGCACGGCGACACCTCGCTGCGGCTGCGGGCGGCGGTCACGCTGTGGTCGATCACCGGCGAGCCCGAGCTGAGCGTGGCCGTCCTGGAGGAGTACGTCCTTGCGTTCGCCGACGGCGACGACGCCTACGGCTCCTTCCGCGACGCACTGCGGGCCCTCGCCCGGATCGGGACGGTCTCTCCGGTGGTGCGGGCAACCCTGCGTACGGTCCGGGAGTCCGACCGGCGGCTGTCGACGTACCGGGACTACCGGACGTTCCTGCAGGACGAGGAGATCCGGTCCGCGATCGACGACGTCCTCGCCCTGCCATGGACACCGGCCGGGGACGATCCGCGACACGACCGAGCGGTGCCTGTTGAGTCAGATGTCCGGGGACGTCACATCTCCGGACACGTCACGTATCGGAGTCCTCACGAGGCGACCCCGGTCAGGGCGAGGAATTCGCTTCGGGAGCGGGCGTCGGAACGCAGCAGCCCGAGCAGGGTCGAGGTCATGGTGCTGGAGCCGGTGGCCTGGACGCCTCGCAGGGTCATGCAGGTGTGCTCGGCCTCGATCACCACGCCAACGCCCTTGGGCTCCAGATGGGTCTGCAGCCAGTCGGCGACCTGCTTGGTGAGGCGTTCCTGGACCTGTGGGCGGCAGGCGAAGTGCTCCACGACACGGGCCAGCTTGGACAGGCCCAGGATCCGGCGGCCGGGCAGGTAGCCGACGTGGGCTGTGCCGACGAACGGCAGCAGATGGTGCTCGCACACCGACCGGACGGGGATGCGGCGTGCCAGGACGAGTTCGTCGTAGCCCTCGTCGTTGGGGAAGGTGGTCAGGTCGAAGGGGCGGGGGCTGAACAGTTCGGCATACGCGCGGGCCATCCGGCCCGGTGTGCCACGCAGGCTCTCCGAAGCGGTGGAGACACCGAGGGCCTTGAGGAACTGCGCGGCCGCCTCTTCCGCGGCGGTCAGGTCCATACCGCCGGGTTCGTGGACCACCCGCAGGGTGCGCTCTGCGGGTGCCGCTTCTTCCTGGTCGTGGGGGTGTATGCGGGCGGTGGCGCGGGAGACGAGGTCGGTCATATCAGCTGCCGCCGATACCGAGGGCGGTGAGCAGGACCAGGACGAGGGTGACCACGGCGAGAAGGCCGTGTGCCAGCACCACCGGGAGCGGGAAGTGCCGTTCGGCAGGGAGCGTCCCGTCTCCTTGAGCGGTTGCTGCCGCTGGTGTGGCCGTAGCCGTGGCACGGTCGCGGTAGACGGGGATCCAGCGGGCCAGCATCACGAACCCCAGCAGGGCGACCGGCAGGAGCAGACCGAAGGCGGTCCAGGCCAGGGCGCTCTTGTCGGCCACGACATAGATGATCCATACCACGAGTCCGATCGCGGCCAGGGCGAAGTGCCCGAAGACCACCGGCGCGGGCAGGCGGCTGGCGCCGGACTGCTGCTGCCCGATTCCGCCGCGTTGGATCCAGGTACCGAGCATGTAGAAGCCGCCGAGGGCGGTGACCACCCAAGCGATGAGCGCGGCGATGTCCATGGGAGAACTCCGAATGGTGAAGAGGGACGATGAGGTCGGAGGACCGTCCGGCGTGCAGGGCGTACAGGCAGCGTCAGACAGGGGAGTTGGCGTCCCCCGTGCTGCGGCCGGCCCTGTATCCCTCGGCCTGGGTGCTCTCGTCGGCGACCCGTACGCCGTAGCGGTAGGCGAGCTTGCCGCCCAGAAATCCGGAGACCCCCAGGACCGCGAGGCTGACCGCGGACAGGACGAGCGGGCCGAGGCCGACACTCCCGCCGTCTGTGTAGTCGCCGCGCCGCCACAGGAAGTTGACGGCGTAGGCCGCGGTCACCAGCAGGTTCAGCGTCATGTGGATCAGGGCGGTGCGAAAGGCAGGGGTGCCGGCGGGGATCGCGAACAGGTCGAGGAACCCGACGACGGCCGCCAGTAGCGCACCGATCACCCCGATGCCGATCAACCATTCCGAGCTCTGGGTCAGGAATCCCGGACGGTCGACGACGTGAGAGGCGATGTCGAACGCCAGGCCTGCCACCCAGGCACCGATCGGCACCGTGACCAGAATCGGGTGGAACGGATGGCCGTACGGGCCGGCGAGCGAAGCGCTGACCGGGCGCTTCGCCGGAAGCTGGGACTCACTGGTCATCGCGACCTCCTATTTCACCAACAAATCTTGGTCTTATTGAGGCTGGTCGTCAAGACACCCGGACCCGTGATGTGGGGGCCAGGGGAACGCCTGTGCGCAAACGGGCCGGAGGGCGGCGGGTCCTGTGGCTCTTCACCACTCCGCCACCAACGCCGCCATCGACCCTCGTCGGCGTTCCGAGCGCGCGAAGTCAGGCGGGGTGTGCGGAGGTCGTCGAGGTTCCAGCTGGTCAGGCGCGCGTCGGACGGCACGGTCGGGGCTGACGGCACGGTCGGGCTGACGCCGCCACTCGCGGACCGGACTTTCCGCTCACGGGTCGCAGGTGACGGCTGCCCCGGAGACTCAGAGGCTGAGCGTGACGGCGGCAGCGATTCCGCCCAGGCCCAGGGCGAAGGCCCCCTCGGCCCAGCCGCCGGAACCCCAGCGGAAGAGCCGGTCGATGGCCAGCCGCCCGGGGCCGATGGCGGCGACGGCCAGCGCGACGACGGCGATGCAGACGCTGTACTCCACCCCGCCGTCGGTCTCCCACAGGCCGTGGGCGCCGGTCACGGTCGCCATGGCATTGATCATCACGCCGATGAGGGCGGCGGCCGCGAGCGGGGTGAGCAACCCCACGGCCAGTCCGAGGCCGCCGAGGAACTCGGACAGACCGCAGATCGTGGCGAAGACCTTTCCCGGGCGGTAACCGAGGGCTGCGAACCCCTGCCCAGTCGCGGTCAGGCCGTTGCCGCCGAAGAGCCCGAACAGTTTCTGAGCGCCGTGCCCGGCCATCAGCAGTCCGAAGGTCAGCCTGATGAGCAGGAGTCCGAAGTCGGGCGCGAACGACCTTGCTGCGACGGTGTGCCGCACTGCCGGTTCCGCGGGAGCCGAAGCCCGGCGTACATAACTTTTCGTAACCATGAGATGCTCCCGTGAGCACGTACGGGAGGTGCTTCCCGGCCGGACCAGGCGCCGGGTCTCCAGGCCGACGACGGACAGCCAATGCCCAGGGCCGGCAGTCCGGCCCCGTGGTCGAACGGCATCGGCGAAGGATGCTCCGGGCGCGGGCCGTCCTGCCGCCGGCTCACCGCGCGCAGGCGGTTCCCGGTGCCGAGGGGCCTTCTGACGCGCTGTCCGCGCGCAGTTCGACGCAGCACGCGTCGGGTCGCGGGGCGAGCACCGCTGTGGTCTTGTCGCTTCCCAGGCCGTGCAGATACCCGGCGAGGAAAGCCTGGTTGACGGCGCAGACAAGTTCCGGAGCCTTGGCCGCCAGGGGGTGGAAGGGGCAGTTGCGCAGCCGCAGCAGGGCCGGAGCGGCACGCTCCGGCTCGTACCCGAACTCCTCGAGCGTGTCGGCCGCCAGGCTCAGCCCCCGCTCGGCACCGAGCCGTCCGGGGCGAGTCCGTGTGCGTTCGGCGCCGCCCAGGGTTTCGCCGTGCCGGTATGCCACGCGGAGCGCGGCGTCACGGGCGGATTCGGCCTCGGTCTCGGTCAGGACGGCCTCGGTCAGGACGTCGGCGAGCATTCCGTAACGACGCTCGGGGATGCTGACCGAGATGGCGTCGGCCACCGGCTCGTAGACCTTGGGCCTGCGGCCGACCTTGCGGATGCCGGTGGGGGATTCGTAGTGGGCCTGGAGCAGGCCGACCGCCACCATCTTGTCCAGGTGGAACGCGGCCAGCTTGCGGGAGATCCCGACGCTGTCGGCCACCTCCTCGCGCGTGACCGGGCGCCGCTCCTGCCGGATGAACTCGAACATACGGCGGCGCAGATCGTCGCCGAGGGCGGCGAGGGTGGTCAGCGAGGTGTGATCCAGTCCCACGGCTCCATCATATCGCCAAACGGATTAGGTGAAAACGGTCGAAATCTCGTTTGTTTCGAAGAGCACCGCCTTGCGTCTTGCACCGACCCGCTGGGTGAGGGTCCGGGCAGCTTGCCGCACCACTCGGTAATGAGATCGCCAAGCTTCTTTGAAGTCGGACTCCCGGAGTTGTTAGGTAAGGCTCGCCTGACCTAGGTTCAGCGGGTCCCCGCACGTCAGACCGGAGCGTCCCCATGTCCAGCGCGAACATCACCCTGCTCGGCGCGATCGCAGGCTTCACCATCTACCTCGGCCTCCCGATCGGCCGCCTGCGCACCCCGACCCCCCGTCTCAAGGCGGCCCTGAACGCCGTGGCCATCGGCATCCTGACCTTCCTCGTGTGGGATGTGCTGAGCCACGCCTGGGAGCCGGTCGACGAGGCGCTGGGCAAGCACGAGTGGGCAACGGTCGCGTCCGGGGGCGCCACCCTGGCCGCGGGCCTGACGATCGGACTCGCCGGGCTCGTGCACTACGACGCCTGGATCACCCGCCGTCGGAACGCCGCCGCACGGCCCGCGGGCCCCGGTGCCGCCGCCACCGCCGAACTGGCACCCAGGACGCGCAGCCAGGCCGGCTCCCTCGCGCTGATGATCGCCACCGGCATCGGCCTGCACAACTTCGCCGAGGGCCTGGCCATCGGCAACTCCGCCGCCAAGGGCGAACTCTCCCTCGCACTCCTGCTGATCATCGGGTTCGGCCTGCACAACGCCACCGAGGGCTTCGGCATCGTCGCTCCCCTGGCCGCCGAGGGCGAACGGCCTTCCTGGCTCACCTTGCTGTGGCTCGGCCTGATCGGCGGCGGTCCCACCTTCCTCGGCACACTCGTCGGCCGGCACCTGGTCGACGACACCCTGTCGATCGCCTTCCTCGGCCTCGCCGCCGGGTCGATCCTCTACGTCGTCATCGAACTGCTGGCCGTCGCCCGCAGGGCCGGACTCAAGACCCTCACCACCTGGTGCATCCTGCTGGGTCTCCTGCTCGGTTTCGCCACCGACGCGGTCGTCACGGCCGCCGGCGCCTGAACCCGCATCCCTGAGCCGCCATCCAGGGGCGCAGCCCACCGCGGTCCGGTCCGGACCGCGGTGGGGCGGTCGCCGTCCGGCCGTAGCGCTGCATGCGCCCGGGCGTGAAACAGCCGCCTCGATGGAGGTCGTGTCTCGGGAGGGCCGGCCGCTGCCGTTCCGCCGAACAGGTCCGCGAAGTGAGTGTGCGTTGTCCGGCCATCTCATCAGGCACGATGCGGCGATGGCGGGACCGCGGGCGAATTCGTCGGGTGACCGATCGGTTGCACAGAGCCACGAGTTCTTACACGGTGGGCTCAAGATCCCACGTTCACCGAAGGGAACACCCATGTTTGGTCTGCCCACACGACGTACCGCTTGCACCGTGCTCTGCGCCGCCTTCCTGGTCGGTGTCGCCGGCCCCGTAGCGGTGGCGGGCGACTCGGCCGGCGAGCGCAGTCATGCGGCTTCTCCATACACACCCGTAGCCGGCGCGGACGCGCTTCTGTCACAGCTCAAGAGCCTTCGTGACGCCCGGCTCGCCCCGGTCGCCGACCTGGCGAACGCCGTACTGGAGGCCGACAACGGCCGACTGCCCGCCGCCGAGGCCGAGAGGCTCGGCAGCGCCGCGCAGGACGCCCTCGCCCAGTTCCGGGCAGAGACCTCGGCAGCTGTGGCCGCGGACCCGGCGAGCGATGCGCTGGCCGCTTTGCAGAAGGCGATCGACGACCTCGTGCAGGCGTTCGGCTCCGGCGACGCCGGACAGGTGTCTGCGGCGGTCGCCGCCTTCGTGACCGCCCTGAACAACTACATCGAG
The DNA here is from genome assembly GCF_025642135.1 of Streptomyces cynarae. Taxonomy (NCBI): domain Bacteria; kingdom Bacillati; phylum Actinomycetota; class Actinomycetes; order Kitasatosporales; family Streptomycetaceae; genus Streptomyces; species Streptomyces cynarae. The sequence continues at coordinate 8,499,315 of NZ_CP106793.1, forward strand.
GCCGTGCTGAACGGCAGCGGTCTGCCCACGCCGACTCCGACCCCCACGCCGACCCCGACCCCCACGGCCACCCCGACCGCCACCCCGAGCCCGACCCCTACGCCGACGGTGACCCTGCCTCCGCTGCCGAGCACCTCGGCCTCCGCGTCGGCCTCCTAGAGCATCTCGTTCCCGACACGGTGACGGACAGTCTGCCTCCGGCATCGTGAGGTGCCGGCCTGAACAGCGGTGCCGGCGGCCGCGGTGGGGACGCCGGCACCGCGAAGTGTGCACCGCGGTCAGTTCATTCAGGTCCTAGAGGTAAATGCCCCCCGGCGCACCTGCATCGGGGCGACCGTCGCGCCCTGAACGGCGGGCAGCGGGGCGGTACATCACTCGCCCCTCGCGAGGGCGCGCGCCAGAATGCGGGCCGCGGCGGCGATCAGCGTGTTGTCGACCGGGGCGTCCCGTGTGGCCTTCGACGACAGCACGGCCAGCACGATCGGCGTGTTCCTCGTCGTCCAGGCGACGCCGATGTCGTTGGCGGTCGCGTAGTCACCCGTGCCCGTCTTGTCCGCGACGATCCAGTCCTGCGGCAACCCGGCGCGGAACCGTTCGCCGCTGGTGGTGTTGCCCTTGAGCCAGGTGACGAGTTGCCGGCGATCGGTGACTGTCAGTGCCCTGCCCAGCGTCAGCCGTTCGAAGGTCCTGCCGATCGCCTCCGGTGTGGTGGTGTCACGCAGGTCGCCGGGGACGGCGGTGTTCAGGTCGGTTTCCCAGCGGTCGAGCCGGCTCACCGGATCGCCGACCGAGCGGAAGAACCGGGTGAGGCCGGCCGGCCCGCCGATCTGGCGCAGCAGGAGGTTCCCCGCCGTGTTGTCGCTGTACTGGATGGCGGCCGTGCACAGGTCGCCCACCGTCATGCCGGTGTCGACGTGCTGTTCGGTGATCGGAGAGTGGGGCAGCAGGTCCGCCGGTGGGTAGTGGATCACCTTGTCCAACGGCGAGCAGCGATCGTGGTCGCGCAGGATCGCCGCCGCGGCGAACGCCTTGAACGTCGAGCACATCGCGAACCGCTCCTGCGCCCGGTGGGACACGACCTGCCCGGTGAGGACGTTACGGGCGTACACGCCGAGGCGGGCGGCGTAGCGCTGCTCGAGATCACGCAACTCGCCTTCGGGGTCGCGCAGTCGGGTGTGCTCCGTCGCGGATGCGGCCGATGCCGTCACGGCGGGGAGGAGTACGGCTGTGGAAACGGCGGCGCCGGCCTTGAACAGGCCGCGCCGCGGCAGAGGGGTGGCACTGGTCATACGCAGAGTTCTCCCGGTGGTCCGTCGTCCGTTCCTCGAAGCTTCGGCGAGGGCCAGCGAAGCAGCGGAAGCCCACTCATGTCCAAGAGGGAACTTTCAAGACTGCATCACTTATTGATATGACTGCAGCGTGGACCTGTTGGCGCATCTCGAGGCGTACGTCGCGGTCGTCGAGGAGGCGAGCTTCTCGCGCGCGGCCGATCGGCTCGGGATCGCCCAGCCCCTTCTCAGCCGGCGTGTCAAGACGCTGGAGACGCACTTCGGCGGCCTGCTGTTCGATCGATCGCGGCGGCAGGTGGCGACCACCGAGTTCGGCGTACTCCTCCTGCCGTATGCCCAGGACGTACTGGACCGGACCCAGCGGCTGCGGCACGTCGCACGATCCGTCCGGCAGTCGGCGGTATGTGCCGTCGGAGTCCCGGGGGACTGCGGCCCGGCCGCGCTGGCACGCATCATCCGTGCCGGCGCCGAGCACGGCACCACCCTGGGCGTGCACGAACTGCCGCCACAGGAACGGGAGGCCCGCCTGGCCGACGGATCGCTGGCGTACGCGTTGCTGCGCGTCCCCCCGGAGAGCGCGGCGCTCCGGGTGCCGCTCGGCCTCGCGTCCGCGCCGGACGCGCCCGACGGGATGTACGACGGCCCGGCCGAGGCCCGGCAGCGGCCTCGTCCGCGCGTGGTCCACCTGGAAAACCTGCGGCCCCACCGCGGCCGCGACGCGACGCGCGAGCAGCGGTCCGCGGTTCCGATCCTCACGATGGCAGAGGACCAACTCCCTTACGCACAGGACCGGCTGCGTCGCGCGGCCGCGCGGGCCGGGCTTCCGGAAGGTCTGGTGCGTCCGGCCGGACCGGTGGCGACCGCGCTCGCCGAGACCCTCGCCGGGCGGGTGACGCTGCTGTGCGCCGAGCCGTTCGCACGGCGTCACGGGGCAGATTGGTCGCCGCTGGGCGACACGTCGCTGCACCGGGGATACGAACCGGGTGCCGGACCACCTCAGCGTGGCCCGGCGTCCGTGCCGGACTGGCTGGTGGCGCTGCTGGCAGCCGCGGTCGGTGCCACGACCGGGCCGCGCACGGCACCGTCCGTGGCCGCGGGTGAGGATGCTTCGCTGCGACTGGCGGCGCGCGGATGAACGCCCGCCCGCAGTACCGCCCGGCCCACGTCGCCGACGACGGTGACCTTCTCGACGTCGCCGAGGCGATCGCCGCGGACTGGGCGGCTCTTGGTGTCCGCGGGTCCTTCCTCGCCCGCCGGATCGACACCGGGGAACAGCTCGGCTTCGACGTCGATGAACCGGTGCCCCTCGCCTCGGTGGTCAAGGTCCCGCTCGCCCTCGTCGCGCTGGACCGGATCGCGACCGGGGAACTCGATCCGGCACAGCCGGTCACCGTCGACCCGGCCACGAGCAGCGTCGGATCCACGGGTCTCGCGGCGTTCCGGTACCCCGCCACCGTGGCCGTCGGCGACCTGCTCCTGATGATGCTCTCGGTGAGCGACAACGCGAGCGCTGACGCACTGTTCGACCTGGTTCCGGTCGAGGACGTCGACGCCCGCCTGCGCGCCTGGGAGTGTGCGGGCATCCGGGTGCGGCATCGGCTGAACCGGATGTACGAGTGCGCCGCGGGTGCCGCCGGCGACGACTTCTCACTGGCTTTGGAACTGGCCGTCCGTGACGACCGCACGGGGCGGCACACCATCGAGACACTGGACCCGGCCTACGCCAACGTCGGCACCGCCACAGCGCTCGTCGACTTGCTGCAGCGCGTGTGGCGGGACCGGATCGCCCATCCCGACGCGACCGCCGAACTGCGCCGACTGATGGGACTGCAGGTCTTCACGCAGCGGCTGGCGAGCGAACTGCGCGCGGACACACTCCGGATGAGCGGCAAGACAGGCACATTCCTTCACCTGCGGCACGAGATCGGCGTGGTGGAGGCCGAATCCGGAGATCGGGTTGCGATGGCCGCGCTCACCCGATCCGACCGCCGAGCCGGCCTGGCGCCGGACATCGACCTCGCGATCGGAACCGGCGCACGGCGCGCCTTCGAGGCGCTGCGCCGCTGAAAACGGGCAGCAGCCCATGGCGGACCAGATGCACGCCAGTTGACGGGGGAGCGTTTCAGCCGGCGAGTCGATCAGCGGAAACCAGCCACCGCCAGCGTCGACGCTCTGTGACGAGGGCGGCGGCAGCCAACAGGGTCACTGGGACCGCAGCCCACGCGGGCCAGGCCAGCCACGAGGAGGCCACGGCCGCGACGAGCTGGAGCAGCACCAGCAGGATCGTCGCCCAGCCCGGCACCGCGATGATCACTTGGGCCTTGTCCCCCGGAGTGGCGAAGAGCGTGGGAAGGCCGATCAAGGCCACCACGGACAGGGCGGCAAGCGGCCAGGATCGGCCGGCCAGAGCCCAGGGCGTGGCCACCCATGCGACGAGTTCCGTCGCGAAGCGCAGAGCGGACGCGATGGGGTCGTCCGGTCGTGTCGAGGTCGTCTCCCCACCAGCAGCGTCGGTCACCTGCGGACGATCTCACGGCCCGCGGCGCGGCCGCCAGGGGGGCGGCGGCGCCGCCTCACCACCCACCGCTTCATGAGCCGTGGGCGCACACGGGTCCCGCCCGCCGGTCGGCCAGTGCTCTCACCGGGGGTGGTACGTGCTCGGCCAGGCGTTGTCATACCCCCGGTGTAGTGTCCAGGCCGGAAGTCAGGCTCATGCTCTGCGGGTGACGGAGGCGCGGGGATGACGAGTACGACAGGCGGGCCCGTGGTGGCGTTGTCCCGGCGCATCGGGGCCCCGGCGGGGGAAGTCTTCCGGATCCTGGCCGACCCCGGACGGCACCCGGACCTCGACGGCTCGGGGATGCTGCGCCGCGGCGGCTCCGGCGTCATGCTTTCGGGTGTCGGGGACGTCTTCGTGATGCGGATGCACTACGAGCGGTACGGGGACTATGAGATGAACAACCACGTCGTCGAGTTCGAGCCGGGCCGCCGCATCGGCTGGGAGCCGAGACCCGGGCGTGGGCACCCGGACGCCTCCAGGCCGGGGGCCGCATGGGGGCACCGGTGGATCTTCGACCTGGTCCCGCAAGGAGCCGGGGCGACGGTCGTCACCGAGATCTTCGACGGTTCGCGCCTGCCGGAGGACAAACGCGCGGAAGTGGTCGACGGGCGTGCCTGGTGGCAGGCGCAGATCGCGAGCACCCTGGAACGGCTCGCCGAACTGTGCGCCGCCCGGTGAACACCGAACTAGCCGCCCTCAAGGGTGCTTTGGACCGTCAGCGCGAGCACGTCGTCGGGATCCTCGAAGGGCTCTCGGCGGACGACTTGCGGCGGCCGGTGCTGCCCAGCGGCTGGAGCTGCCTGGCATTGCTGCGCCACCTCACCCTGGATGTCGAACGCTTCTGGTTCCTGGGGGTGATCGCGGGCGAGCCGCATGTGGCCGACCAGCTCACTGCGGGCGCGGAGACGCACTGGTACGTGCCCGAGGGGATGAGTGTCGAGGAGGTCTTCGCCGACTACCGGGCGGCCATCGCGCGCGCGGACGCCGTGCTCGCCGCCGCCACGCCCGAACAGGAGCCCGCCGCCTGGCCCGTGGAGATCTGGCCGTCCTGGCGGCTGCCTGACGTGCGGCACATCCTGATCCACGTGGTCACCGAAGTCGCCTGCCACAGCGGCCACTTGGACGTGGTCCGCGAACTGATCGACGGCACGACCTGGCTCGGCGGCAGCCCTTACGCCGGCTAGGGAGTCTCCGTCCGGAATCAGGGCTCGACCTGGGGACGGCCGTCCAGACCGACGCGTTGTGGGGCTACCTGGCCGCCGTCGGCGCAGTGGGCGCCGTCGCCATCGTGACGGCCGCGACCGCCCCCCCCGTGCCGGGGCGAGCAATTGCCCCGACCGATGATGGCCTCGGGAGGGTTCGGTCACACGGCGGCCCTGTTCTGTGCCTGCTCGAACTCGGTCAGGGGGTCGCCGCCGGTGTGCCAGGGCCAGCCGGTGACCGTGCCACGGAGTGTCTCGAAGACCGGACGGGCCTCCTGCCATCGGTCGGCCGTCGTCAGCGCGTAGGCGAGGAGGTTCAGGTCGGCAAGGGCCGCGGCATGGCGGAAGAACGCCGGTTGGACCCAGCTGTGGGCCGCACGGTCGAGAGCCTGAGCCGCAGGCCCGTGGGACCAGTGGTTGCGCGCCACCAGCGCTTCGATGCCGCCTCGCGCGAGGACGGCGTGGTACTGGAGGACCTGGGCGGTGAGTTCCGTCGCCGCGCAGGGCGCGTTCGCGGGCATGCGGGCGCACAGGGCGTCGACGAACTCCAGCACCTGGATGCGCGAGCCGGCTTCCTCGGGGCTGAGATAGCGCAGCATGCTCAGGTACGCCTCGCGGTTCCAACGGTCGCGCGCCAGCACCTCGTTCCACACGGCGAACACCTGCTGCTGCTCCCAATGCTGAAGGCGGGACACTCCCAGCAGCACCACCCAGGGAGTGGGGTCTTCCGGTGCGAGCTCCGCGGCCCGGAAGCAGCTCCCGGTGACCTCGGACGCGTCCTCCAGGCGACCCTGGGAGCGGCCCTGTACGAGCCGCGTCCATGCGTGCAGGACGAGTGCATTCGCGTTGCGGGGCTCACGCGTGGCCCAACTCGACGGCAGATACGACGCGGACAGGTAGTCCGCCAGGACGGACATGCGGTGGGTACGGCGGTCCCAGTCGTCCGTGTCCTGGTTCATGAGGCGGGACATCTGGGCTATGCACAGGTCCGTCGTAGCGATCGTGCCGGTCTTGGTGGTAGCCAGAAGGGACTTCAGGAGTCGGCGCAGGGGCTCGTCATCGAGTTCCGGCGCCAGACGTGCCCTTCTGCGGCGGCTTGAGAGAAATGCCATGTTCGTAGGCTAAGGACGGCCCGCTGTGACACAAGGTGTACGCCAAGATCGTTATCAGTTGCCGTGCGGCCCAGCGTGCGCCTGCTTGTTCGGCGAAGACGAGCCGGGAGCAGGCGCCGCTGTTCTTGCAGCGCCGGGGCGGGCCGCGGCGGTGCGGTCTGCCGCCACCGGTCAGGAGTAGGTCCAGCGCCACCTGCTGCCGCTGCGTGCGCAGGTGATGCTCGTACCGCTGGCGTCCGTCGTCGATGCTCCGTGGTCGCTGTTGCGGCAGAACTGGCCGGCGGAATAGCAGTTCCCCGAGTTGGAGACGATCGAACAGGTACCCGAAGCGCTCTGGCTGTCACTGTCGCTGCCGGACCCGGAGTCGCTGTCGGTGGCTGCCTGCGCGGTGACGGTCACCTTGACCTGCACCGTCTTGGTCACAGTAGGCGTCGGCCTCGGCGCAGGCGTTGCGGTTGCTGTCGCTGTGGTCGTCGCAGTGACGGTTGCGGTCGGCCGCGGCTGACTGGCCGCGGTCTTGACGCTGTTGCCATTCTGCCCGCCGGTGCCGGCGCCGATACCGAGGAAGAAGGCGAAGCCGATCGCTGGCAGCACGTACCGCTTCCGTGCCCACTTCGGGGCCGGACGGAAAGGCGGAGCAGGCGGTGGCGGCGGTATGTACGGGTTGGCCATGTGTCCCCCCAGGACGAGTCAGAAGCGACGACGGTAGCGCCTGGGGCGCGACTCGCGGGAGAGGTGTGGAGGAGTGGTGATCATTCTGTAACGGCGGTGGCGGCGCGGCGTCCCCAGCCCGCGCACACGCCGGCCGTGACCCATGCGCCCGCCGTAACGGAGGCGCCGGAGCGTGGCTCATGCGCCCGCAGTGGTCAAGGCGCCGGCAGTGACCAAACAACAAAAAGGACCTGGGAAGCTGCCTCCGGACGAGACAGCAGGTCGGCGGTCACCCCGGCCGCGACTTCTCGGGATCCTGAACCAGCGACCCGCTGGGAGTGCGGGGTGGCGGCCGTGCAATCCGGTGGCGACTGCGGACCGTATCTACTGATGTGCAGAGGTTTCGGTTCTCCGTGGGCCGTCTCCCGGACGAGGCTCTGCTGTCCGGGCTGGCCACCGGTGATCCGGAGCTCGCCATCGGCTTCGTACGGAGGTTCCAGCACCGGGTCTTCGGTGTCGCGATAGCCGTCACCGGGGATCCGCAGCTCGCTGAGGACATCGCCCAGCAGACGTTCGAGCGGGCGTGGCGTCATGCGCAGATCTATGACTCGCGCCGGGGGTCGGTGATGACCTGGCTGACGACCATCGCCCACAACCTTGCCATCGACGCCGTCCGGTCCCGGCGGCCGGAGCCGGTGGCGCCCGAGGACCTGGACGCCATGCTGGACGTCGTCAGCGAGACGCCCGAGCATCGGGCACTCGCCGACGAGGCGTCTTCCCGGCTGCGGGCGGCCGTGGCGGAACTCCCGCGCGAACAGGGCCGTGCCCTGGTGATGGCGGGTATCTACGGAATGACGGCCCAGCAGATCGCCGACTGGGAGAAGATCCCGCTGGGCACCGCCAAGACGCGCATCAGGGCGGCGATGGGAAAGCTGCGCACCACCCTCGCGTCTCCGAAGTGAGGCGACCATGTGCCGTGACGTGACCTGCGAGCAGCTGCGGGAGGAGGGCCCCGAGCTGGCGCTCGGCGTGCTGCCCGCGCGTGAGCGGGCCGGGGCGGTCGCCCATCTGGACCAGTGCGCGGACTGCCGGGAGTACGTCGAGGAGCTGACCCTCGTCGGGGACCGGCTGATCGGGCTGCTGCCGTGCGGTGAGCCGCCGGTCGGGTTCGAGACCCGGGTGGCGGAGGCGCTGACGCAGGGCGCGGCGGCGCGCGAGGCGCGTCCGCAGGCCCGTGCGTCCGGCTTCACGCGCCGACGCCTGCGGGGACGGGTACGGCTGAGGGCCGCCTCTGCCATGGCCGCGCTGGCCCTGGCCTTCGGGTTCGGGGGCTGGGCGGTCGGCACGGCGATCGAGGGCGTCACGACCGGGCCTTCGCACCCCGCCGAGGCGGGAGCGCGCATGCTCTGGGCGGGGCTGACGTCCCCGCGGGTCAGCCAGTCGACGGGCGAGGTCTTCGCCCATCCGGGTGCGCCGGGCTGGGTCTACATGACCGTCGACCTCGCCGACGCCGGCATTCCGTACAGCGGTGCGGTCTCCTTGCAGCTGGAGCGCGATGATGGCACCTCGGTCCGGGTCGGCAGCTTCACCCTGCACGACGGCTACGGCTACTGGGGCGGCCCGGCCCCCGTCGACCCCTCGGCGCTGACCGGCGCCCGGTTGACGTCGTCCGACGGCAGGGTGCTCGCCACGGCCCACTTCGACGCCTCGCACCAGGCGTAGGGGGTGGGCGCCACGTCCGGTGGTGGACGGCCCTCACCCTCCCTGCTCCTTCTGCTGTACGAGATGTGTGCCCGAAATGTGAGAAAAGCTACGAACGCTCAATACGTCAGCGCGTGTGATTCGTATAAAAGGCATGGGGTCAGAATCGAAGCTCGTGTCAGGCGCACGCGAAAGCGCAGCCGGCAGCAACCGACCAGGGGGTCAGGCCGCCGTCGACGAAGCGCCGGCCGATGCGGGGCCTTCCCCGCCCCTCCAGGCGATTCGACGAGGAGAGCCGGCCGACCCGCTCGTCGCCGAGGACATGGAGCAGGCTCTCGCACAGGTGCTGGCCGAGGTCGTGGGCATCGAACAGGTGCCGGCCGACAGTCATTTCTTCGACGACCTGGGTGCCGATTCCCTGGTGATGGCACATTTCTGCGCGCGCCTGCGCAAGAGGGCGGACCTGCCCTCGGTCTCGATGAAGGAGATCTATCAACACCCCACGATCCGAAGTCTGGCGGCAGCGGTGCCCGACACCGCGCCCACGCGCACAGCCCCCGCGTTCACCCAGGCTCCGGGTCGGGAGCCGCAGACGGCCACGGGCGCCCCGCCCGGTGACACAGCCGGCACGACGGAATACGTACTGTGCGGCATCCTTCAGGCCCTCGCCTTCCTCGGCTACACCTACCTCGCGGCGATGGCCACCGCGTGGGGGTACGAGTGGATCTCCGCCAGGTCGGACCTGCTCGCTGTGTATGTGCGGTCGGTGCTGTTCGGCGGTGCCGTCTTCGTGGGGTTGTGCGCCCTTCCGATCCTGGTGAAGTGGACGCTCATCGGCCGGTGGAAGCCGGGGCAGATCCGGATATGGTCCCTGGGATACGTTCGCTTCTGGGTCGTGCGGACACTGATCCGTACGAACCCGCTGACGTTGTTCGTCGGCTCGCCCCTGTACGTGTTCTATCTACGGGCACTGGGCGCCGACATCGGCCGAGGTGCCGTGATCCTCTCCCGCAACGTGCCTGTCTGCACCGACCTGCTCACCATCGGTGAGGGTTCCGTCGTCCGCAAGGACTCGTTCTTCCTCTGCTACCGCGCCCGAGCGGGCGTGATCGAGCCGGGCCCGGTCACGATCGGGAAGTCGGTGCTGGTCAGCGAAGCCACGGTGATGGACATCGGGACGGCGCTGGGCGACGGAGCCCAGCTCGGCCATGCCTCCTCGCTGCACAGCGGGCAGGTCGTGCCGCAGGGCGAGCGCTGGCACGGGTCCCCCGCACAGCGGACCGAGGCCGACTTCCAGGTCGTGGGCGAGACGCCGCACGCCACGCTGCGCAGAGCCCTGCACAGCGCACGGCAACTCGCGACAGCGTTCCTTGTGTATGTGCCGCTCGCGGTCGGTGGCACCATCATGTTGCTCGTCGCGGTTCCGGAACTCCACACGGTCATCGAGCCGGGGCCGGCGGTCCTGACCAACGGCACCTTCTACCGTGATGTTGCGGTGGCCGCCGCCGTGCTCGTCCTCGGCGGCCTCATCCTCGGCCTGTTGCTCGTCAGCGCTCTTCCCCGTGTGCTGCGTCGCGCCGTCGTACCAGGCCGGGACTACCCGCTGTACGGATGGCGCCACTCCATCCACCGAGCCGTTTCGCGACTCACCAACAGGCGAAACCTCACCCGTCTGTTCGGTGACAGTTCCTGCATCGTGCACTACCTGCGCGCCATCGGCTACGACTTCTCCCACATCGAGCAGACGGGGTCGAATTTCGGCACGGAAGTCAGGCACGAGACGCCCTTCATGAGTTCCGTCGGCAGCGGAACGATGGTCGCCGACGGCCTGTCGATCGTGAATGCGGACTTCTCCAGCACCGCTTTCCAGGTGTCCCGGGCGTCGATCGGGGCGCACAGCTTCCTGGGAAACCGGATCGCCTATCCGGCGCGGGCCCGCACCGGCGACAACTGCCTTCTGGCGACGAAGGTCATGGTGCCTGTCGACGGACAAATCCGGGAAGGCGTGGGGCTGCTGGGCTCACCCAGTTTCGAGATCCCCAGGACGGTCCTGCGCGACAGCCGGTTCGACCGGTTCAGGAGCGGAGAAGAGCTGCGCCGCGGCCTTGCGGCGAAGAACAAGCACAACGCGGCCACCATGGGTTGGTTCCTTCTCTCGCGGTGGATCTACCTCACGTGTGCCGCCCTGCTCGCTGCCGGGGCGGCCGACACCTATGCCCGGCTGGGCGTGCCTGCCGTCGCACTCGCCGATGTACTCGTTGTCGTCTTCACCGCGGTGTACTTCGTGCTGGTCGAGCGTCTCGTCATCGCGGCGCGCCGTCCAGGTGCCCTGTACTGCTCGATCTACGATCCCCGGTTCTGGTGGCGTGAGCGGTACTGGAAGGTGCCGTCCGAGACGTATCTGCGCTTGTTCAACGGCACTCCGTTCAAGAACGTGATCTGGCGGCTCCTGGGCGTCCGGATCGGGCACCGGGTGTTCGACGACGGCTGCTACGTGACCGAGCGGCCGATGGTGACCATCGGCGACGCGTGCATCCTGAACGCGGGCAGCATCATCCAGTGCCACTCGCAGGAGGACGGCACGTTCAAGTCCGAGAGCACCACGCTGGGTCGCGGCTGCACGATCGGTGTCGGTGCCCTGGTCCACTACGGCGTGACGCTGGGCGACGGGGCGGTGCTCGCCGCGGACTCCTTCCTCATGAAGGGAGAGGTGGTCCCGCAGAACTCCCGGTGGGGCGGGAATCCGGCCCGCGAGCTGGAGCAGGGCGACGACGACGTGGGAAGGAGCAGCCGATGACCCTCGTACCCAACGCCCCTGTGCTCGAGCCCGGGGACGAGGAGTTCTGGCGGTCCGTCCTGACCCGTGGCGGGTTCACCACTGTTCCGCGCTGGACGCTCACCCCGGTGCCGGGCGTGGCACAGCACGAGGTGCAGATCCCCCCGGACGTCATGGCCGCAGCGCGCCGGTTGGCCGACGACATGGCCGTGCCGCTCAACTCGGTCCTGCTGGCGGCGCACGCCAAGGTACTGGCCGCCCTGTCCGGCGAGCGCGACGTCACGACCGGCTACATCGCCGAGCCGGACACCGGGCCGCTGCCGTGCAGGCTGACAACCCATCATCCCCACTGGAGGGCACTGGTACGGGAAGCCCGACGTGCCGAAACGGGGCTGCTCGCGCACAAGCAGGCCGCGGTCGAGGACCTCGAGCGCGAGTTGCAGTTGCCCGGTCGCCTGAGCGAAGCCTCGTTCGCCGCGTTCCCGGCCGACCGCGAGGCGGCTGCCGCAACGGCTGTTGCGTTCCGCGAGCTCCCCGCCGGCACCGTATGGCAGGTCATGTCCACGTGGAGCGACAGCGGACACACCCTGCGGCTGCGGTACCGACGCGATGCAGTGGACGCCCCGTGCGCCGCGCGCATCGTGGGCTACCACCTGACCGCCCTGGCCCTGATGGCCGCCGATCCCGCCGCCCGGCCCGGGCAGCAGAGCCTGCTGTCCGCCGAGGAGGTTCGCCTCCAGCTCGAGGGACTCGCCGGGCCGCGGCGCAGGCTTCCGCAGAGCTGTGTCCACGCCCTGATCGAGCAGCGTGTACGGGACCACCCCAACCGCGTATCCATCGTGCACGGTGACCGGCAGTGGACGTACGCCGAACTCAACCAGCGTGCCAACTACGTGGCTCGAGCCCTTCTCGGGCTGGGGGCGGGACGCGAGGATGTCGTCGCGGTGGTGACGGAACGCAACGTGGACTGGGCGGCGGCCGTCCTCGGAGTCCTCAAGGCCGGGTGCGTCTACCTGCCCGTCGAGCCGCGCTTCCCCGCCGACCGCATCGCGGCCATGCTCTCGCGTGCCGGGTGCCGGCTGGTGCTGACCGAGCCCGGCAGCACCACCAACCTCTCGCGAGCCGTGGACGCACTGCCCGGGGCGCGGACCCTGCTGGTCGAGGCGGCCTACGGCGCGACGGACGCGGCCGGTGACCTGGACCTGGACGTGCGCCTGGACCAGCTCGCCTACATCTTCTTCACCTCCGGCTCCACCGGCGAGCCCAAAGGCGCGATGTGCGAACACGCCGGGATGCTCAACCACATCCACGCCAAGATCGACGACCTGCGGATCGGCGAGGGCCAGGTCGTCGCCCAGACGGCGCCTCAGTGCTTCGACATCTCCCTGTGGCAGTTGTTGGCGGCGCTGGTGGCCGGCGGTCGGACCCTGCTGGTTCCCCAAGAGGTGATCGAGGACGTCCCTCGATACCTCGACACGATCGCCGAGGGCCGCGTCAGCGTCCTGCAGGCCGTGCCCTCGTACCTCGACGCCGTGGTGTCCTCGCTGGAGAGGTGCCCGCGCGAGCTGCCGGACCTGCGGTGCGTGTCGGTCACCGGCGAGGCCCTGAAGAAGGACCTCGTGGAGCGCTGGTTCCGCGCCCAGCCGGGGATCAGGCTCGTCAACGCCTACGGGCTCACCGAGACGTCGGACGACACCAACCATGAAGTCATGGACCAGGCGCCGGACACCGACCGGATCCCGCTCGGCCGTCCGGTGAACAACGTGCGGGTCCGCGTCGTCGACGACAACCTGTCACCGGTGCCGCTCGGCGCACCCGGCGAGATCGTCTTCGCCGGAGTCTGCGTCGGCCGCGGCTACGTCAACGATCCGGAGCGCACGCGCCAGTCGTTCACGACCGATCCCTACCGCACCGGCGACCGGCTCTACCGAAGCGGCGACTACGGCCGCTGGCTGCCCGACGGCAAGCTGGATTTCCTCGGCCGCCGGGACAGCCAGGTGAAGGTCCGCGGGTTCCGCGTCGAGATCGAGGAGGTGGAGAACGCCCTGCTGAAGGTGCCCGGCGTGCGCGCCGGCGCGGTCACGGTCACCCAGAACGACCGGGGCGGGCGCCTGGTGGCCTTCTGCTGCGGTGAGCATCCGCCTGCTGACGACACCGTGCGACAGCACCTGAGCAGGCACCTGCCCGCCTACATGGTCCCCTCGTCCTTCCACTGGCGCGATCACCTCCCGCTGACCGGCAACGGCAAGGTAGACCGCAAGGCCCTGGCATCGCTCGCGGGGGAACTCGACCACACCGGACCTCACGACACCTGCGTCGCAGCGGCGTCGGACACCGGCGAACCACCGCGCACACCGACCGAGGAGCGCCTGGCCGCCGCCTGGGCCACGGTGCTCGGCATCCCGCAACACCGGATCGGCCGGCAGGCCCACTTCTTCGACGACGGCGGCGGCACCTCGCTCACAGCGCTCCAACTCGCCATTCGGCTCGACCGCACGGTGTCCCTGAAAGACCTCACCCACCATCCGGTGCTCGCCGACCTGGCCCGCCTGCTCGACGTCCGAGCCGCGTCGTCCCGAGCCGCGTCGTCCCCGACCGTTTCGTGAACCGCTGGAGGCGGTGAGAGATGTCGTCCTCATTCACCACACGACCGGTCGATCCGGACCTTCGGCTCGGTCCCGTACCGATCGTGACCACCGGCCCGACCGACGATCCCGACCGCTGGGCGGCCGAACACCGGGGCCTGCTGCGCAGCCTGGTCACCGAGCACGGTGCCGTCATGGTGCGCGGTCTGGGGCTGCACGACGTCGCCGGCACCGCGTCCGTCTTCACCCGGCTGGCCACCGGGCTGATGGTCGAGACGGAGGCGTTCGCCGCACGGCGCAGCTACGGCACCGGCGTGTACTCGTCGTCGACGTGGCCGCCCAACCGGACGATGTGCATGCACCACGAGCTCAGCTACGCGCTGCGGTTCCCGGGCCTGATGCAGTTCGCCTGCCTGGTCTCGCCCAGCCGTGGCGGTGCGACCGCCCTCGCCGACTCGCCGACCGTACTCGCCGCCCTGCCGGAGGCACTCGTCGAGCGGTTCGAGCACGAGGGCTGGTTGCTCGCCCGGAACTACAACGACGACATCGGAGCCTCCTGGACCGAGGCGTTCGGAACCGACGATCGCACAGCCGTCGAAGACTACTGCCGCGCCGCCGCCATCGAGTTCGTCTGGCAACCCGACGGCGGCCTGAGCACCAGGCAACGCCGCAGCGCCGTGATCCGTCACCCGCTCACGGGGCGGCGCTGCTGGTTCAACCAGATGGCGTTTCTCAGCGAATGGACGCTGGATCCGGAGATACGCGAATACCTGGTGGATCTCTACGGGTCGGACGGGTTGCCGTTCAACACCCGTTACGGCAACGGCGACTCCATCTCACGGGACACCGTCGACCTCATCAACCAGGTCTACCAGGCCCACACCGTACGCGAACCGTGGCAGGACGGCGACCTGCTGCTGGTCGACAACCTGCGCACCGCGCACAGCAGAGAAGCCTACGAAGGACCGCGCGACGTGATGGTCGCCTTGGCCGACCCGGTGCACCTGCACGACTGCTCGCCGACCGTGGAGGTGATGACACGATGACCACCACCTGCTCGCCCGCCGCCCGGCTCACCCCGTCCGGGACGCCACGGGTGCCTCCCTTCGCCGTCATCTCCGGCGCGCAGGTGCAGCGCGCCCTGCAGGGGCGCGAAGAGCACATCGTGGAGCTGGTGCAGGTCGCGTACCGGCTGCACGCCGCAGGAGACTCGGTAAACCCGCCGTCCTCCTTCCTGCGTTTCCACGACCGTCCCTCCTCCCGGATCATCGCGCTGCCCGCGTCGCTCGGTGGTGAGACACGGGTGGACGGCCTCAAGTGGATCTCCAGCTTTCCCCAGAACGTCGAGGGCGGCATCCCGCGGGCATCGGCGGTGCTCATCCTCAACGACCATGACACCGGCTACCCGTTCGCGTGCCTGGAAAGCTCGATCATCAGCGCCTCCCGGACAGCGGCGTCGGCCGCGCTCGCAGCCGACTGGCTCAGCCGGAAACGGCCGCGCCCGACCCACCTCGGCTTCGTCGGAGCGGGTGTGATCGCCCGTTACATTCACACGTTTCTGGCCGGCACGGGCTGGTCGTTCGAGAACGTCGGAGTGTTCGACCTGTCGCCGGACAACGCGAGGGCCTTCCGCTGCTGCCTGGAGCAGTCGGGGGCGGCGGGGCCCGTCACGGTGCACGACAGTGCCGAGCAGGTGATCCGCCTCAGCGACCTGGTGGTCTTCGCGACGGTTGCCGCGCGTCCCCACGTCCACGACCCGGCGTGGTTCGCGCACGATCCGGTGGTGCTGCACATATCGCTGCGCGACCTGGCCCCCGAGGTACTGCTCGCCTCGGCCAACATCGTCGACGACGTGGAGCATTGCCTGCGAGCCGACACCTCACCTCACCTGACCGAACAGCTCACCGGGAACCGGCAGTTCCTCGACGGGACGTTGGAGGACGTCATGGCCGGGCGCGTCACACCGCCGCCGGACCGCCCTGTGATCTTTTCACCCTTCGGCCTGGGAGTGCTCGATCTGGCCGTCGGCAAGTACGTCTACGACCAGGTCGCCGAGTCCGGAGGACTGAACGTCATCGACGACTTCTTCCACGAGCTGAACCGCTACGGATGAGCGGCCCGCGGCACGGCGCACCGAGCCGCCCTTCGATCCACGGAGGCCATCGTGCCAGTCATATCCGATCCGTACAGCTTCAACGAGGAGGACCTCTACGTCGACCTGCGGTCGATCTGCGGGCAGCCGCTGTTCCTGAAGTGCGAGGGGTTCAACTTCGCCGGCTCCATCAAGCTGAAGCCCGCCAGGGAGATGGTGGAGGCCGCGGAACGGGCAGGGGTCATCACACCCGACTCGGTTCTGCTCGAGTCCTCGTCGGGCAACATGGGCGTGGCCATGAGCGTGATCGCGGCCAGCAAGGGTTACCGGTTCCTGTGTGTGACGGACTCGCGCTGCAACCTGTCGACCCGGTTGTTGATGGAGGCACTCGGCGCCCATGTTCACGTCGTCACCGAGCCCAGCCCGCACGGCGGTTTCCTCGGTGCTCGCCTCGACTACATCCGCAGGCAGTGCGCTCGCAGCGGGAGATACGTGTGGCTGAGCCAGTACACCAACGCGAACAACTGGAAGGCGCACTATCACCGGACGGCCCCGGCGATCGCGCGCTCCTTCCCCGGTCTTGACGTGCTGTTCGTCGGAGCGGGCACCACCGGAACGCTCATGGGCTGTGCCCGCTGGTTCCGGCACTGGCACCGCCCCGTGCGGATCGTCGCGGTCGACACCGTCGGTTCGGTGACCTTCGGCGGAGCGCCGGGCCGCCGGATGCTTCCCGGCCTGGGGATGAGCATGCAACCGCCGCTGCTGGACGCCTCGTACGTGGACGAGGCGATAGAAGTAGAAGAGGCCGACACCATCCGGGCCTGTCACCGCCTGGCCAGGCACGGATTCCTCTTCGGGGGCTCCACGGGCACCGTGGTCAGCGGGGCGGTCGACTGGCTGGCCCGAGGTGACCGGCCGGCCCTCACCGCGGTGGCCATCGCTCCGGACCTGGGGGAGCGCTATCTCGACACCGTCTACCAGGCCAACTGGATCCGGGATCTCTACGGCGACGCCGTTTTGGGCGACGACGTCGTGACCAGTGATGCGCAGCTGCGTACCGATGTCCCTGAAACCAGGCCGGCATCCTCGGCCCGGTCGTCGGGCAAACGGTCGTAGGCGCCGTACGCGGAGCTCTCGGCACCTGACAGAACCGACGTGCCCCCGAGGCGGTCAGGGGGGCGGTGGCGTCGCGGCCGTCACCGGTCTCCCATGCCCGACCGGAGCGGCCCGACCCGCGCCATGGTGACGGCCGTCAGCACAAGGCCGGCGCCCACCACGAAACACCCGTCGAGACCGGTCGGCGCCCTCTCGTCGGCGGCCGCCCGCTCGATCAGACGCCCGTGAAAGCTCCCGTCGGAAGCGTGCACGGAGACGACGTGCACGGTGACGACCACATCGGTGAAGTCGAGCCACGTACGGGTCAGCGCGAACCACGCCTTGTAGATGCTCTCCTCGGCACTGAAAAGGACCCGGTCCCAGCAGACGGGCCCCGAGGGCAGGGCTTCGAGAGCCGCCCGTTCCGCAGCGGCGCTGATCGCTTCCAGGACACCGGCCGGCAGCGCCTCGTGAGGCTCGGCATCGATGCCCACCGCCGCCAGGTCCCGCCCCAGCGCCACTGCCGCCGCGCAGTAGCCAGGGCAGTGCGTGATGCTGCCGACGATTCCGCGGGGCCACACCGGTTCCCGATGCGCCCCGATCAAGACCGGGGCTGTCGGCAACCCCAGAGCTCGCATGGCGCGCCGGGCGCAGGTCCTGCCGGCGGCGAACTCCCACATCCTGGCTTGCGGGACCCGACCCAGAGCCGCGACCTCCTCGGGCAGGATCCGCACGTCGTCGTCGCGCCCCATGATCTGCGCGGCACGGGCGACGGCCGGCAGCAGCCCGCCCATCGACACCACCGGCTCGGGTACGGAAGGGACGGACATGGCACACCCACCCCACCGCTCGTACGCACACAGGCGCGCCCGTGAACCGTGGGGGCGCCGGGACACGGCGGGCTTTCCTTGTTGTCCCCCTCTGCGCCATTATCCGACGGCCGGGGCGGTTTCGAAGCCGGGAGGAAGCGGGCCGCACGCAAGCCGGGTCGGGATCCCTAGCAGAGCACGGCGAGTGCTCCGGGCAGCACCCGGGCCGTGACGGGAAGGACGGCGTCGACCTCGCCGTCGGCGCCGCACGGCACTTCCCGGTCGGCCTCGATGCGAACCTCTCTTCCCTGCGCGATCCGCACTTCGGGCCGGTGGACATGTGCACCGGACTTGAGCTCGTTCATCAGGGTGAAGAAGAGCCGGCGCGGTGCTTCGCGGATCATCACCACTTCGAGCAGTCCGTCGTCGATGCGGGCGCCGGGGGCGATGATGCGGCCGGAGCCGTAGTAAGGGGAGTTGGCGGCGACGACGGTGTAGCCGCGGTGCGCGAGCGGCTCGCTGTCGACGGTGACCCGGTAGGCGGCCGGGCGCCAGGTGGCGACGGCTCTCAGTCCGCCCGCGTAGTAGGAGGCGGCGCCCTTCAGGAGTGTGGAGCGGTTGGCGTGACGGTTGGCGAGGGCGTCCACCCCCGCGTACACGCTGCCGAGGACGACACTGCGGCCATGGGCGGACTCCACTTCGATGGTGTCCACTGACCGGGGAGCGCTGTGCAGCAGTACCCGGGCCAGTGCCTCCGGGTCGGTGGGCAGGCCGAGCGCGCGGGCGAAGTCATTGCCTCGGCCGGCCGGGACCAGGCCGAAGAGGGTGTCGGTGCCGCTGAGGGCCCCACCGATGCCGCCGACGACGCCGTCGCCGCCGACCGCCAGGACCACGCGGTTTCGCTGCCCGGCCTGGCGGGCGAGTTCACAGGCGTGGGCCAGGCTGCGGCTGTACACGGTCTCCAGGCCGGCCCCGGCCTCCCTCAGCAGCCGGGCCACGTGGAGCAGCACCGCGACCCCGGTGGATCCGCCGGCGGTGGGGTTGACGATGGCGGTGAACTGTCGCATCGGTGTGCCTCCAGAGGCGGCTGACGGCTTGTGGACGGGGGTGGGGGTGGGCCGGGGCGGGTCAGGCTCAGTCGGCGGGCAGGAGGACGCCGGGATTGAGCAGACCTGCCGGGTCCAGCCGGCGTTTGACGGCCTGGAGGGCGCCGATGCCGAGCGGACCGGCCTCTCGGACGTACCACTCGCGGTGGTCCGTGCCCACGCCGTGGTGGTGGCTGATGGTGCCTCCGGCCGCCAGGATCGCCTCGTTGGCGGCGCGCTTCGCGTGGGCCCAGTGCGCCAGGGCGTCCTCGCCCTGGGCGGAGACCACGGTGAAGTACAACGAAGCGCC
Organism: Streptomyces cynarae; assembly: GCF_025642135.1. NCBI lineage: Bacteria > Bacillati > Actinomycetota > Actinomycetes > Kitasatosporales > Streptomycetaceae > Streptomyces > Streptomyces cynarae. Next base: position 8,518,582 of record NZ_CP106793.1, read on the forward strand.
GTTCTCATAGACGTGGGAGATGTGGCACATCACCAGCGGCGGCGTGCCGTACTGGGTGAGCGTGCCGGCGAGCGCCTCGCGGACGGCGGCGTACAGTCCGGGGAGGCGGGACCAGAAGGCGGCCGTCTCCAGCGTCTCGGCGAACGCCCCGGCGTCCAGCAACGCGTCCCGCAGGTAGGGAGCCGAGTAGCGGCCGTGGGCCCAGCGCTCTCCCGGCTCCCGGCCCAGACAGGTGCCGCCACCGTCGCGCAGTACGGCCGCGGCCCGCTTCCGGCGGTGGGTGGTGTCCTCCTCCGTGCCCTCGTAGCCGGTGATGGCCAGACATCCGGCGTTCTGCGGAAGGCCCGAGGTGCCGATGGCGTCGGGCTGGGCGAGGCCGATCAGCGACTCCGTCTCGTCCGACAGGCGCAGCACGGTCGGCCGCGGCCCGTCCTGGGCGAGGTGCCGCAGGGCGGCGGCGCCCGCTTCAAAGGAGTCGAAGCGCCAACCCTCGTAGACGCGGGTCCGGGGGACAGGACGGACCCGGACGGTCACCGAGGTGATGACGCCGAACGCGCCCTCGGAGCCGAGGATGAGCTGACGCAGGTCGGGCCCGGCCGCCGAGCGCGGGGCACGGCCCGCGTCGAGGGTGCCGGACGGGGTGGCGAGGGTGAGACCGAGGACCATGTCGTCGAACCGGCCGTACCCGGCGGAAGCCTGACCGCTGGAGCGGGCCGCGGCGAATCCGCCGATCGTCGCCCACTCGTAGGACTGCGGGAAGTGGCCGAGCGTGAAGCCGTGATCGGCCAGGAGGGCTTCGGCGTGCGGGGCGAGCAGGCCGGATTGCAGGGTGGCCGTGCGGGAGACCGGGTCGAGGTCGAGCAGGGCGTTCATGCGGCGCAGGTCCAGCGCGACGAAGGGGCGCCGCGGCTCGGGGGCGAGACCGCCGACGACGGACGTGCCGCCGCCGAAGGGGACCAGGGCCAGGTCGTGCGTGGCGCATGCCGTCAGCACCGCGACCACCTCGTCGTGGCTCCCCGGCAAAACCACGGCCGCCGGGAGGTCGCTCACGTCGCCGTCCCGGATGCGCAGCAGATCCGGCGTGGACTTGCCGCGGGTGTGCCGGATGCGGGACTCGGCGTCGGTGCGCAGATGCTCTTCACCGCCGACGGCGGTGAGCAGGGCTCGGCGCGCGGCCGGGTCGAGGAGCGGCTCGGGTACGGCGATCTCTTCCAGGGCGATCGGCTCCGTGCTGCGCGGTTTCACCCCGAGCAGGTCGCGCAGCAGCCCGATCACCGAATCGGGCAGCGGTGTCGCCCTGGCCGGGTCACCCCAGCCGCTCCACAGCATGTCCATCGCGCTCGTCCTCACCGGTCGTCGCGACGGCGTCGTCGCGAGTCAGTCGTCGATCGCGGCAGTGCGGTCGCGGAGGAGTCCCGCTTACCCGAACCGCCGAGGGCGTTACACTGTGACACATGACGCCTATTCGTCACAACGCCTCGGACGGCGATGCAGTGCTCGACGCGGTCCGCGATTGCGTCCTGGCCGTCGGCGTGCGGCGTACCACCCTGACCGACGTGGCGCGCCGTGCGGGCGTCTCCCGGATGACGCTGTACCGCCGCTGGCCCGATGTGCGCTCGTTGGTGGGCGACTTGATGACCCGAGAGTGGATCCAGGCGGCCACCGGCGCGATGCCCGACCCGAGGCCGGGGACGACCACGCGCACGCGAATCGTGGACGGCCTCGTCAACGGCGTGGACGCCTTCCGGAGCCACCCCCTCTTCCGAAAGATCGTCGACGTCGATCCCGAACTGCTCATCCCCTACGTCCTGGACCGGCGCGGGGCGAGCCAGGAAGCCCTCCTGGAACTGCTCGCCGACGCCCTGCGCGAAGGGCACGCGGACGGGTCGGTACGCCCCGGCCACCCCGAACGGCAGGCGAGGTCCCTGCTCCTGGTCGCTCAGTCCTTCACCCTGTCGCTGCGCACCATGACCGAGGAGGACGACGCCGAGCTGAGCACGGAGGCCTTCTCCGCAGAACTGCGGACCATCCTCGAGAGGACCCTCACACCATGAGCTCCAGCAGCAGTCCGGCCTCCTCGCAACGACCGGTCGCCGGCTCGTCCCTGACCGCGGGCCGCCGCCTGCGCGAACTGGCTGAGACCGTCGGCGGCGCGCCCGTGGACGTCCTGGTGGTCGGCCTCGGGGCGACCGGCGCCGGGGCCGCCCTGGACGCCGCCGCCCGCGGACTGACGGTCGCCGCCGTCGACGCCCACGACCTGGCCTTCGGCACCTCCCGCTGGAGCTCCAAGCTCATCCACGGCGGACTGCGTTACCTCGCCTCCGGCCAGCTCGACGTCGCTCATGAGAGCGCCCTCGAACGCGGCCTCCTGATGGAGCGCACGGCTCCGCACCTGGTGCGGGCCCAGCCGTTCGTGCTGCCCCTGACCCCGCTGGTCTCCCGGGGCCAGGCGGCGCTGGCCTGGGCCGGGTTCCGCGCCGGCGACACGCTGCGTCTGGCGGCACGCACGGCGCGGGCCACACTGCCTGCACCGCGCAGGCTCTCCGCTGCGGAAACCCGTCACCTGGCTCCCGCGCTGCGCGGCGCCGGACTTCGCGGCGGCCTGCTGTCCTGGGACGGCCGGGTGACCGACGACGCCCGCCTGGTCACCGCGATAGCGCGTACGGCGGCGGCGCGGGGCGCACGAATCCTCACCCGGGTACGTGCACTGGAACTGACCGCGTCCGGTGCCCGGATACGGGACGAACTCACCGGTGAGGAAAGCGAGATCCGCGCCCGCGCGGTGATCAACGCCTCCGGGGTGTGGGCGGGCGGCCTGGTGGACGGGGTCCGCATACGGCCCTCGCGCGGCACCCACCTCGTCCTGCGCGCGGACCACCTGGGCTTCCTGCCGGCCGGCCTGCACATCCCGATCCCCGGGGAGACCAACCGCTTCGTCCTCGTCCTGCCGCAGGGCGACGGCCGGGTCTACGTCGGACTCACCGACGAACCCGTGGAAGGCGACGTACCGGACGTGCCCGACGCGCCGGAGACCGACATCGGATTCCTGCTCGACGTCCTCGGCTCCGCACTGGACGTCCCCGTCCACCGCGCCGACGTGGTGGGCGCGTTCGCGGGACTGCGGCCGCTGCTGGACAGCGCCCCGGGCGGGGACCCGGGCGCGGCGCCGAGCACCGCCGACATCTCCCGCAGACACGCCGTGCTCACCTCGCCGGAGGGAGTGGTCACCGTGGTGGGCGGCAAACTGACCACGTATCGGCGCATGGCCGAGGACGCGGTCGACGCCGCTGTCGCCGCCCACGGCCTGTCCGCCGGCGCCTCCCCGACCAGCGCCCTCCCTCTGGTCGGTGCCGCAATGCCCCGGGCGCTCGGCGCCCTCCGCGCGCCGCGACGCCTGATCAACCGCTACGGCACCGAGGCGCCGGCCGTCCACGCGCTGGCCACGGCCGACCCCCGGCTCGCACGGCCCGTCCTGGAAGGGCACCCGGTGACCCGCGCGGAGCTGCTGTGGGCCGTACGCCACGAAGGGGCACTCGACGCGGCCGACCTCCTCGACCGTCGCACCCGCATCGGGCTGGTCCCCGACGACCGAGCCACCGCGCTGGAAGCCGCACGGGAAGTACTCGACGAGTCGGGGGTCGGCGACTGACTGACCGGTAGCCCGTCTGACCGCCCGCGAAGACGCGGGCGGTCAGACGCGGCTGGGCTCGGTGGCGTCCCCGCTGGGGTCTCCCAGCAGGCGCTTGTCCACCTCCGGTTCGGGCAGCGTGCGAAACAGCAGCCAGCTCAGGGCGGGCATCAGGATCAGGGGGGCCAGCGCCGTGCGCAGCGAGGTCGCGTCGGCGATTCTGCCGATGACGGGGCTGGTGAGGCCGCCGACACCGACCATGAGACCGAGCGTGATCCCGCCGGCCGTACCGACACGCGTAGGCAGATAGTCCTGGGCGAGCGTGACCTGAAGCGAGAACGGCACGTACAGGCCGATGGAGGTCAGGGCCACGAACAGATAGACGGCCGGGCCGGGGACGAACACGACGCCGGCGACTGCGGCCACCGTGGTCAGGTAGGACGTGCTCACCACCCTGACCCGGTCCCAGCGATGGGCCAGTTCGCTCCCGAGGATCGTGCCGACCGCGCCGCCGAGGTAGAGCACGAACAGCGCGGCCGTCCCCGCCGCCGTACCCCATCCCGTCTGCTGCCGGACCTGGAAGGCGACGAAGGTGCTCATGGCGACGAAGGCGATCGAACGGCAGACCACCGCGAGCGAAAGCCGCACGAACGAGGGCCAATGGTCCCGCCCCGCCGCGGCCGCCGTGCGGGAACCTGTGCGCGGCGCCTTCTCAACGGCGCGCAGCACCGGCAGCGTCAGCACGCTGCCGACCAGGGCGGGCACGATCAGCAAGGGTGACCAGCGCAGCCCGCCGGTGGCGATCACGACGGCGACCAGGAGAGGGGCGAAGGCGAAGCCGATGTTGCCGCCGAGGGAGAACCAGCCCATGGAACTGTGGCTCCCCTTGGCGGCCAGCCGAGCGACACGGGCCGACTCCGGGTGGTAGGCGGCGACCCCGATGCCGGACAACGCCATGAACATCGACGTGAGCGTGTACGAGCCGCCGATGCCGCTCAGGGCGACACCGATTCCGGCGAGGACCGTGCTGACCGGAAGCAAACAGGGTATGGAGCGCCGGTCGGTGAGCGCACCGAAGACGGGCTGGGCGACGGAGGACAGCAGGCTCGTGGCGAGCACGATGCCCGAAGCCGCGGCATAGGTGTAGGAGCGCTCGGCGACGAAGAACGGGATGAGGGACGCGACGGCGCCCTGGTACAGGTCGACACAGGCATGTCCGACCGACAGCAGGACGAGCGACTTGTTCCTTGGCATGGCGTCATGGTCGTCCGTCGACCAGCTGTCGCACTTCCTATAATCTGCCAAGGGATGAGGAAATTCCGCCATGTGCCGGTGGCGCCGACGGACACGCGGTGGCTGGCTCCAGGCGCCGGTATCGACGCCCACCGGCACGACGACCATCAGATCGTGTACGCGGGCCGGGGCGTGGTCGCCGTCACCACCGACGCGGGCTCGTGGGTCGCCCCGGCCACCCGCGCCATCTGGGTCCCGGCCGGCACCGTCCACTCCCACCAGGCCCACGGAGATCTCGAACTGCACCTGGTCGGTCTGCCCGCGCACACCAACCCGCTCGGTCTGGATGAGCCGACTGTGCTGAGCGTCGGGCCGCTGCTGCGGGAGTTGATCCTCGCCTGCACTCGGGACGCGGGCGACGACAGTCCCGAACGCGGGCGGCTGATCGCCGTCCTGCTGGACCAGTTGCGGGCCTCGCCCCAGCAGCCGCTGCATGTGCCTACGCCCACGGCGCCGCAACTCAAGGCGCTGTGCGGGATCCTGCTCGCCGATCCTGCCGACGACCGCACCCTGGCGGCCCTGGGCCGGCAGGTCGGTGCGAGCGACCGGACGTTGTCCCGCCTGTTCAAGGCCGACCTGGGTATGACGTTCCCCCAGTGGCGTACGCAGGTGCGGCTCTCCCACGCCTTGGTCCTGCTCGCCGAGAACACGCCGGTCACGGTCGTGGCGCACCGGTGCGGCTGGTCATCGGCGAGCGCGTTCATCGACGTGTTCCGCCGCGCCTTCGGCTACACCCCGGGACGCGCCTCGGGCGGGCGGCCGGCTGAGTGACGGTACGCGTGGCGGGGTCGTCGTCCGCAACGGTGCGCACCGGGGTGCCGGTGCGCACCACATGCGCGGCCCACGTGTATGCGCTGGACAACCTGACCGAGCGCCGCGTCCTGGGTGCCGTGGTAGCGTCGCGCGGAGTTCGCAGTGCCCGCCCCTCAACGAGATGTGCGCCGTGTCCGGCGTGCCAGGGCGACACACCGGAGGGTCCTCATGGAGACAGACGAGCACTGGGACGGATTCGCCGGAGAGGGCCCCCGGTCGCGTCCACTCGACGTCCGATGGATCCATGGCTCCCCGTCGGCCAAGCACAACACCGACCCGGACATCCAGGTCCACAGGTACGACGAGCACACGTTCATTCTTCGGCAGAACATGGCGATCAACTATGAAGCGCCGTTCCTCTTCCTGCTTTTCGGCCGCGCTCGGGCGGTGTTGATCGATACCGGTGCCACCGCATCCGCTGAGTTCTTCCCCCTGCGCCGGACGGTCGACGAACTCGTCGCGCACTGGCTCGCGCGACACCCGCGGGACGGGTACCACCTGCTGGTCCTCCACACGCACCCGCACGGCGACCACATCGCGGGCGACGACCAGTTCTCCGACCGTGCCGCGACCACGGTGGTGGGGGCGGACCTGGCCACCGCCTGGGCGTACTTCGGATTCGACGAGGATTCCGACGCCGTGACCGAGGTCGACCTGGGCGGTCGTGTGCTTGAGTGCCTGGCGACGCCGGGCCATCATGAAGCGGCGGTGACGTTCTACGACCGGTGGACCGGTTTTCTGCTCACCGGTGACACGGTCTACCCGGGCCGGCTCTACATCCAGGACTGGGCAGCCTTCGCGCGCACCATCGACCGCCTCATCGACTTCTCCGACCGCCGCCCCGTCACCCACGTGCTCGGCTGCCACATCGAGATGACCCGGCAGCCGGGCGTGGACTACCCGATCCGCACCACCTACCAGCCCGACGAGCCGCCGCTGCAGATGACCACCCGTCACCTGCATGACATCCGCGCGGCGATCACGGAGATGGGCGACCATCCCGTCCGACGCGCCTTCCGTGACTTCGTCCTGTGCCCGAATGCCTGAACAGCAGGGCAGTCCCATCCTGTCGTCTCACAGGTGGCGGGCGTCAGGTGGGGCCTGAGGGTCAGGCGTCGGCCGGACGCCTGTCGCGGTGGGCACCGGTGTCGGAAGCCGCCGCAGCCTCGGGGCGCCGTCCCGAAGGGCGCCGCCCGTCACGGCTTTCGGGCGGCCACCGGCACACTCAGCGGACGGGCCAGGCCGACCACCGCCTCGTCCAGGCGCTGCAGATGCCGCAGCACCCGGTCGGTGATCCGCCCGTACCGCGGTGTGCGGGCCGTGTCGGACTCCAGCAGGGAGGCGATGCTCGGCCCGGTCTCGACCTCGTCGGTGGCGTGCTGGTCCGCCACATGCGCGCTGATCGCCGCGATGTTGTCCGTGATGCGGTCGCACGCCCGGCGCAGCCGCGGATCTGCCGTGATCGAGGGATGTGCGGCCAGGAGCTCGGCGGTCGCGGCCAGGCAGCGCGCATGGTAGGCACATGTCTCCAGGACCGCGACGACGTACTGGGCCGTGCTCCGCCGCGCCCGCAGCGGTGTGATCGGGTGCGTCAGCGGCTGCGTGGCCGCCCGCAGGTCGCCCAGTGCCTCGTCCAGGTCGCGCGCCTTGTCGAGCAGACCTGCCCCGGGACTGCCGCTGAGCTGGTCGACGGCGGCGTCGGTGACGTCGGCGAGCCGCTCCAGCACGGTGGCGAGCAGCTCGTTCGTGCGGCGGTCCGTGGCCACCGGAAGCACCATTGCCGCCGCGACGATCCCGCAGGCCGCGCCGAGCGCCGTCTCCTCCACGCGCAGTACCAGCACCGACAGGCTGTAGGTGTGCAGCAGCGTGTACAGCAGACCCAGCGCCGCGGTCACGAAGAACGACATCAGCGTGTACGACAGCGGGGCCGTGTAGAACATCGCGAAGACGCACAGCAGCACCAGCCCCAGCGCCGTCCACGTGTGGTGCCCCACCAGCCCCGCCAGGACGATGCCGGCCACGACGCCGAGGACGGTGCCCACCAGCCGGCGGTAGCCCTTGACCAGGACCTCGCCCGTCGACGAGGTGTTCATGAAGACGATCCAGCAGGTCAGCACGGCCCAGTACCAGCGATGGCTGGAGAGGAACTCGCCACCGACGATGGCCAGGGCCGAGCCCACGGAAACCTGTACTGCGGCACGCGTGGTGGGCCGCCGCAGTCCCCTCGGCTCCTGCTGTGTCTCGCGCTCGCTCTCCTGGGCGCCCTCGATGGCGGCGTTCTCGGCGTCCAGCTCCTCCCTCGAGCGCGTCGTCGCGGGGGTGTCGTCGGACTCGTCCTGCATTCCCTCCAGCGCGACCCTGAGCCCCAGCACCGCCCGCGCGGCCTCGCCGATGCCCCGGAAGACGTCCTGCACGGCTCTCGACGCCGACGGCAGGTTCTCCTCGTCCCGGTAGCCGAGCAGCCGGTTGCGCAGATGGGCCACTCCCGTCCCGCCGCGCTGCCCGACGGACCGCAGCAGGAGCAGGCGGAGCGCCTGTAGTTCGCGGCGGAGCGTGTCGATCGCCTCGTCCCGCACCGGCAGATGGCCGCCCGAGGGTACGTGAGCACCGGGCAGGTGCAGGGTGAGTGTGTCCGCCCGCTCGGCACTGCGGGCGTTCAGGAGCAGCAGCCCGAGCCGCTCGGCGGCGATCTCGGCGTCCGCGATCCGGCGCTGCAGCACCTGTGCCACGGCTTCGTCGGATGTCCCGTCGTCCAGCCGGCCCTGGATCATCATGGCCGTCTCGTGCAGCCGTGCGGTGCCCTCTCGAACCTCCTCCAGAGCCTTGTCCACGTCGTCGGGACCCGCGTCCAACAGCTCCAGCTGCGCCGACACGAGCTGGGCGAGGCGCACGCGGAAGGCCTCGCGCAGTCGTTGCAGGATGCCCGCGGGCGTCTCGTACACGACCACGAACCGTACGAAGGCACTGCACGCGAACGCGAGGGTGATGACGCCGTACAGCCGCGGCAGCGTCGAGACCGTGGCGCCCACGAACAACGACAGGAAGTACACCTGGAAGCCGATCAGTCCCAGCGCGGTGCCCCGGTCGCCGAACCGGCGGCCGTAGACCGCGCAGAAGATCAGGAGGACGAAGAACACGTCCCCGGCCACGACGCGCGTGTTCAGCAGCGCCCCCAGGGACACGGACACCAGGGCCACCGGAAGCCCCAGGGCGAGCGTGATCGCCTGTCGGCCGCGCTGCTTCTCACGGATGGCGAAGGTGGCCACCATGGCGGCGATCGCGCCGGCCACCAGATGCGGCAGAGGGGCGCGCAGCACGGCGAGCACGGCCAGGGTGAGAGCGATCGCGCCCGCCGTCCGCGACCCGGCGGCGAGTCTGAGCAGCCCGGGATCCGACGCGGTGATGCGATCCCGCAGCCGTGCTGCGACCGGCCGTCCCGCTGCCTTCACGCCGCCGTACTCTCCCCGCTTCCCGGATGATCTGCTTCCCCAGCATGCCACCAGGAGGCACCTGACGCGGTTCCGGCCGCGGTCGGCGGTCAGTCCCGCACTCACCCCTCGTAGCGTCGACCGCGACTCCGCCTTTGCGGCGGTCCCGGCGAGGTCTGGACCAGTGGCATGGGCATGCGCTATGCCATTCCTCCCCGCACGGGATGGTGTCTGGTCAGACCGGCAGCAGCCGGGCGATGAGTGCGCTGAGCTGCCTCGCGTTGCGGCATTCATACATCTCGATGACCTCGGCGTAGGCCGGTGCCGCCGAGTCACCCGTGCCCCACTGGGAGCGCGACTCGGGGTTCAGCCAGTAGACGCGGCGGGCTCGTTCGGCGATGTGCCGTACAGCCGGAAGATTCGGATCAGCCATGTTGGTACGGGCATCGCCCAGGACGAAAACAGTGGTGCGCGAGCCCACGGCGTCGCCGTACCGTTCGGTGAACTCGCCGAATGCGACTCCGTAGTCGCTGCTGCCGTGCCAGCCCGTCAGTGCCGCTTCCGAGCGGATCCGCGTGCCCAGAGCGCCGGGATCGGCCGCGCCGTGCACCAGCATCCTGGTCACCTCGTCGATCTGATTGACGAAGGCGAAGACCCGCACCTTGCTGAACTGGTCATGCAGTGCTTGCACCAGCAGCATCGTGAAGTCCGAGAACCCCGACACCGAGCCCGAGACATCGCACAGCAGCACCAGCTCGGGCCGGACGGGACGGCGCCGACGCAGCACGGGCCGTATCGGCACACCGCCCGTCGACAGCGACCCGCGCAGGGTGCGGCGCAGATCGATGGTGCCGCGGGCGGCGCGCCTGCGGCGCGCGGCGAGCCGGGTGGCCAGTTTGCGTGCGAGCGGCTGAACGACCCTGCGCAACTCGGCGAGTTGGTCCCGCCCGGCGGACAGGAAATCGACCCGGTCCGCCGTGGTGGCCACGGCCCGACGCGCGATCTCATCCCGGCCGCGCCGCTCGGCGACACGGCGCCGCGCCTCCGCGGCCACCTGTTCACGGAAGACTTGGATGCGCCTGCGGATCTCGTCCTCGAGCAGCCGGTCGGTGAACCCCGCCCCGGCTTCCTGAGCCCGGATGCCGTCGCGGACACGCGCCAGCAGCGTCTGCGGGCGGAGCCGCTCGAGCGTCTGGTACGACGACCAGCCGTCCGACCCCGGCGATGATCCGTACCCGCCGAAGCCGTCCACCGCCTCGACCGCCAACTGCGCCATCATCCCGCGATCGTCGGCGGCCAGCGCCTCCGCGAGCCGGTTCCGCAGTTCCTCCCGGTCCGCTGGAGCTTCGGTGGCGTGGACCCCGACGCGAGCCGGGAAGTACACGTCGAAGACGGCATCGAACACCCGCCGCTGGCCTTCGGTGTGCAGCAGCGTGGCCGCCAGCCCCTCACGCAGCAATGCGCGGTCCGTCAGGCCGAGTACTTCCACCACCCGCGCGGCATCCAGGGTCTCGCCCGTGCCGATCCCCATGCCGTGCGAACGCAGTGCGCCGACCAGCCCCGTCAGCCGCTCGGCGACACCGGTCGCCGGTGCGGAGGCGCTCACACGGCATCCAGGTCGAGCTTCGACGCCGCCTTCAGGACGTCCTCTTGATGCTTGAGGACCACGCCGAGGGTGTCGCGCACGACGGTCTCCTCGAGCGTGCCGGCGCCGAGGGCGAGCAGGGTGCGCGCCCAGTCGATCGTCTCGGCGACCGAGGGAACCTTGCGCAGGTCCATCTCCCGCAGCGCCCTGACCACCCGCACCAGGGACTCGGCCAGTGCCTCGTCGGTGCCAGGAACCTTGAGCCGGACGATGCGACGCTCCAGCTCCTCGTCCGGGAAGCCGATGTGCAGGAAGAGGCAGCGGCGGCGCAGCGCCTCCGACAGCTCGCGGCTCGCGTTCGAGGTGAGGACCACGAAGGGGCGCCTGGCCGCAGTGATCGTGCCCAGTTCGGGGACGGTGACCTGGAAGTCGCTGAGCACCTCCAGGAGCAGGCCCTCCACCTCGACGTCCGCCTTGTCCGTCTCGTCGATCAGCAGCACCTTCGGTTCGTCCCCGCGGATGGCGGTCAGCAGCGGACGCGCCAGCAGGAACTCCTCGCTGAAAATGTCCGTGCGCGTCTCATCCCATGCCTCGTCACGGCCCGCGCTGATACGCAGCAGCTGTTTGGCGTGGTTCCACTCATACAACGCCCGGGACTCGTCGATGCCTTCGTAGCACTGCAACCGCACCAGCCGCGCCCCGGCGACCTGTGCGACGGCCTTGGCGAGTTCGGTCTTGCCGACCCCGGCGGGACCCTCCACCAGCAGCGGCTTGCCGAGCCGGTCGGCGAGGAAGACCGTCGTGGCCACCGCGGGCGACGCCAGGTACCCGGTCTCGGCGAGGCGCGCGGAGACCTCGTCGACGGATGCGAACAGCAACGGAGCCTCCATCTTTGCGCGGTACACGTCCGTCGCTATCTAAGCGCTTGCTCATCGTATTGTCACCCGTGACGGACGCATGCGTTGCCGGCGGCCGACCCCCTCGCGTACGACCTGCGAGGACGGCGACCGGAAGCAGTTCGCACGGTGACGGTACGTGTCCTGCCCTTGCCGGCCCGTCCACCTGTACGGGGCCCACCGGGGGCGGCGGGCCGGGAGGCCGTCAGACCGGCCGCGCCAGGCGGGCCGTCAGAGCCGGGGCAGCCGGAGCGCAAGTCCCCGCCGACGGCAGGGCCGCCGCGCGGTTCTTCACTGTTGCTGCGCCAGCGTCAGTGCTGCTGCCCGAGCCATTCGTCGAAAGTGGTCGGTGCGATGCGGGCGCCCTCGCTCGGCAGAAGGACGTCACCGGCCATCTCCACGCCGAGCACCGACGACCACGTCGGCACGAGTTTCACTGCGTGGCCGCGCGCGTCGTGGGTGCGCCTGGCCATGTCCACCAGATCCTGCGGCTCCGGGCCGGCGACATCGCGGTACCGTCCCTGCGGCACCCCCACGGCGATCTCGGCGAGGACCTCGCCCACGTCCGCCGGGGCGATCGGCTGCACCAGCAACGGAGGGATGGTGGCGACGCCGTGCTGCTCGGTCCAGTTCGTCAGCGTCGCGGCGAAGTCGTGGAACTGAGTAGCCGCGACGATCGTCCACGGCACCGGGCCCTCTGTCACGAGGCGCTCCTGTTCCCGCTTGCCGGCGTAGTGTGCGTTGCCTTCTACGCGGTGCAGCCCGTCGATCGAGAGCAGCACGTGGTGACGGACGGCGGCCCGCTCCTCGGCGGCGAGCAGGTTGCGCGTGGTGGTGCCGAAGTACGCCACCGCCTCGTCCGGGTCGGCCGTGTCGTGGCTCGTGGTGTCGACGAGGGCCTCCACGCCGACGAGGGCGGCGTCGAGGCCCTCGCCGGTCGACAGGTCGACACCGAGTGAGCGGCTGATGCGCACGACGTCGTGTCCGGCCCGTTTTAGGGCGGCCACGGTATGGGCCCCGATGTTCCCGGTCGCACCGGCAACGGCGATTCGCATGGTCTGCACGGCGATTCCTTCCTTGTCCGCCGACGTGGCTCGGACCTGTGGAAAAACCGGCCGATCCGGGCATGCGGCGCGCCGGGTCCGGAGGCCCCGTCACCCGCTTCACCGCTGGTCATCGGCGCCGGTATCGCCCCTGCCATGCGGCCTGGGACGCGGTGCTGGTCTCGTCGTCCCCTCGGTCTGCGTGGGGCTGGCAGGTGAAGCACAGTTCGTGGCGGCCCCAGTGGGTGATCACACTGCCCCAGCCGTTGCACACTTCGCAGCCGAGGGCGGACACGGCGTCGGCGCGGGGGTTGGGGCAGGGAGCTTCCGCTCCGTCGATCATGCGGCTCTCCTGGCATCGAGGCTGTCGGCGGCGGGTGCGCGTCTTCGCTGCACGATGTCCAGTTTATACCGTTTCTCGTCCGATTGCGCCCGTTTTTGCAGTTTTATGACCGTTTATGTTGCGGCAAGGAGTGTGGCATCAATGCGTGACTCCGGCGGCACGGACCGTCACGCGGGCCCGCACTTGTGATGTGCGTTGTCCGGTGGTTTCCGGTGGTTTCGGGTGACGTTGCTGCTGCGTACGGCCCTCGTCGACAGGCACGGTCCGGTACTCGGCCGCATCCTGAGGACGGCCCGATCAAGTGCCAAGAACCGGCCGAACCGGAGGGTCTGTGATCCTGCTCGTCCTGCTCCTGCCCGCCCTGTTGATCATCCTCCTCGTGCGGGCGGCTCCGCATCTGATGGCCCGGCAGGGCCGGGACGTTCTGCATGATGCCCGGCGCCGGGTGCGGTGCCGGCTTCCACGCCCGCCCCCGCGTTGAGACCGCACCGGTTGCTCGTCTCGCGAGGATGCTCCGTGGCGCGTTGTCCGGAAGGGGCGTGTGCCTCCGGCCTGGGCCGGCGTCCGTCAGAAGAGCCGGGCGAGGGCGGCTTCGGAGGGGCTTCCCGGCGCCGCCTGGTAGGCGATGATCACTTGCTCCTCGGCGCCGCCGACGGTGAGGGCCTGCCGCCGCAGAGCGAGCTCGCCGACGATCGGATGAACGAACCGCTTGAGCTCGTCGCGCGAGGGTCGCGCGTCGTGCCGCGCCCACAGACGGCGGAAGTCCTCGTCCGCCTCCAACTCGGCGACGAGGCGCGCGGTTCTGGGCTCGTGCGGGTCGGCCTCGGCGCGCAGGGCCGCGGCGGTCTGCGCGGCGATCTCCGGCCAGTCCGGGAGCAGTCGACGAACTCCCGGGTCGAGGAACATGTCCCGGGCCAGGTTGTGCCCGGGCTCGTACATGGGGGCGAGCGCGCGGGCGAGCTTGTTCGCGGCGAGGACGTCGAAGCGCCGATTGCGCACGTACGCGGGACTGCCCGTCCACGCGTCGAGCAGCTGGTGCACGTCCGGGGTGACCTCGCTCTCCGAAGGCCTTACGGGATGCGGGGCGGCGAGCGCGAACAGGTGCGCCGTCGTGTCGGCGTCCAGCTCCAGCGCCCGCGCGAGCGCCTCCAGCACCTGCGGCGACGGGTGCCGGTCGACACCTTGCTCGAGCCGGGTCAGGTACGGCTCGCTGACACCGGCCCGCCGGGCCAGCTCGTCCCGGCGCAGCCCCGCGACCCGGCGCCGGCCGGGGGCGGGCAGGTCCGCCTGCGAGGGCGGGACCCGTCCCCGCCGGGCCTTGAGGAACTCTCCCAGGACGTTGTCACTCGCCATGGAAGGGAGGGTAACCCTCCCGGGGTGCTGGCTGCCGAGCTGCGGGCCGCGCAGGGTGGAGGGCATGAAGACCTGGTTCATCACCGGCGCGTCCCGCGGCTTCGGCCGGATCTGGGCCGAAGCCGCCCTCGCCCGTGGCGACCGCGTCGCCGCCACGGCGCGCCGCCCCGAGTCCCTGCAAACCCTCGTCGACGCCTACGCGGACCGCGTGCTCCCACTCCGCCTGGACGTCACCGACCGGGCAGCGGCAACTGCCGCCGTGGAGCGGGCGGTGGACGCCTTCGGCCACCTCGACGTCGTCGTCAACAACGCGGGCTACGGCCTCTTCGGCATGGTCGAGGAGACCACCGAGGAGCAGGCCCGCGCCCAGCTCGATACCAACCTGCTCGGGCCGCTGTGGGTGACGCAGGCCGCGCTGCCGTACCTGCGTGCCCGACAGCGCGGTCACATCGTGCAGGTGTCCAGCCTCGGTGGCCTCGCCGCCTTCCCCACCCTGGGGTTGTACAACGCCTCCAAATGGGCGCTGGAAGGGATGAGCGAAGCGCTCGCCCAGGAGGTGGGTCCGCTCGGCATCCATGTCACCATCGTCGAACCCGGCCCCTACGGAACCGACTGGTCCGGTGCATCCGCGGTGCACACCGAACCCATCGACGCGTACGAACCGGTCCGCGAGGCGCGCCGATCCGGCGCCACCGCCCGCGCACCGCAGGACCCGCAGGCCACCGCCGACGTCATCCTCGAACTGGCCGACACCGACGAACCACCCCTGCGCCTGTTTCTCGGAACCTACCCCTATCCCGTCGTCGAAGCCGCTTACCGGCAGCGACTGGAAACCTGGAACGCGTGGCGACCACTGGCCGCCAGGGCTTGACCGACGGGGTGTCACATCATGGACCGCCCGGCATGCGGGCCACCGTGCCCGCGATGTCGGCTGTCGAGTGGATCGGTTGGCTTCGTCACGGCCGGGGTGTGCGGACCGCGGCGCGGGAGGTGAGCGCCGCGGTCCATGGCTTCATGGAAGGAACTTCACCTCTCGGAAGGCCGCGCTCGGACCGTCGAGCAGATGCCCCCCGCGGTGCCGCACGTACCGGTCGAAGAACGCGAGCGGGTAGGCCTGTTGGATCCGTACCGCCCGGGCGGGGTCGAGGGTTCCGATCCAGTCCTGGATCTGCTGGTCGGTCATGCCGAGGATCCTGCCCGCTTGCGGGATCAGCGTCGCGTTGTCGCCGTACGAGTTGTGGATGGCGCCGTCGGCCTGGATGCCGAGCCGCCAACCGCGAAGGTGCGTCCAGAACTCGGCGACGTCCGGCATGGCGGCCCGGGTGAACACGGCGGTCATCATCATGAACGGCCGGTCCAGATCGGAGGTGATGGTCGGCTGCATCGGGCCGTCGATGCTGAGCCCGGCGCGGACGCGCCGGTCGGCGAGCATGGTGAGCGCGGTGGCGGTGCCGCCCTTCGACCAGCCGAACGCGCCGATGCACTGCGGGTCGAGGGCGCCGAGCAGGCCCTGGGGCAGTGGCCTGCCGTCGACGTCGGGGTTGCGCCCGGCGGCCAGCCCCTCCACGCAGTCGAGCAGGAACCGGAGGTCCGCGGCGAAGTCCCTGGGGTACATCGGGAAGTCGTCCGGGGTGACCACCCGGCCGTCGGGGAACTCGGTGAACGCGTCATGGGTGTGGTCGACCGTGACCACGGCGTAGCCGTGACTGGCGAGTTCCTGGACCGTGATGGTGTGATCGCCGCGGTGGCTGCCCGCGCCGTGCGAGTACACGATGACGGGCAGGCGGTGGCCCGTAGGATGCACGGGCGCGCCCACGTGCCCGGCGGTGAGCGGACCGAGGGCGGGGTCGAGGGGAAAGCCGGCGTCCGCCAGGAACGCCCGCAACGCTCCGTCGGCCATCCAGGGGGCACGCGGCAGGTCGTCGGCCTTGCGTGCCGGGTACCAGACGCTCGCCATCAACTCGCGGTGATGCCCCGGGCCGGCCACGCGATCCGGACGTGAGGTGTCGACGAGGTGGAGCGGCACCGTGCCCACCGGGTACGGCCCGGTGGGCACAGGCAGTGTGAGTCGCGCCGGGCCGGAGGCGGTCGGAGCCGCCCACGCGCGGGATGCGGCGCCGAGCGGCACGGCAGCCGCACCTGCCAGCACGGCTCGACGCGTCATTGTCTGTCGGCCGATGGACGCCGTGATGGGCATGGATCCTCCCGAGTCTGTGTTTCTTGGACGGAACATGGCTCGCAGCCCATGCCGATGAGTTCGACGTGCGGCATCGTAATGGCCCTGCGCTGCCGCAGGTGCGGCTGGTTGCGCGTTGCGGCCGACAGGCGCGGCGGGCGACCGCAGGCCGGCTTGCTTGCGTTGGCGCGGTCGCAGGGGTGACCGCAGGGGAGTTGCCCGCGCCACCGGCACGGGCCGCGTCGAGGGGACCCGGAAGAAGACCTCGCACAAGACCTGGCTGCCAGGAACCCCGGCAAGAAGTCCTGGTCCGGCCCGGGCCTCCGACCGGGCCCCGGATCCCGCTATGCCGCGCTCGGCGGGATTACCTGGGCGCGGCGCCGGCGCGCGCGCAGGAGGGAGACCGCGCCGCAGAGCACAACCACGAGCAGGGCGCCCACGCCCGCGGGGGAAAGCGGGTACAGCAGCGGCACCGTCATCTGCAGCGCGATGGGAAGCAGGGCCACCGCCAGACCCGCGGCAGGCAACCGGTCCCGCCTGATGAAGAGCAGAGCGACCGCGAAGACCCCGGCCCAGAGCGTATGGGTGATCAGAGGACCCCCCGTCAGGGGGCGGTAGACGCTGACGAGCAGCGCCACCCACAGCACGACGGCCAGAGCGGTGGCGCCCGCGATCGCGGCCCGCTGCGGCTGCGATGAGCCGAGCAGGTCCCTGGGCGCGGCGAGGACGACGGCGCCGGTGAGCAGCGGCACGGTCAGGTTCAGCGCGGCCTCCGCGTAAGTGTGGTGGAAGAGGTGGGCGAGCAGGAGCAGGGGAAGGTCGGCCAGTCGCAGCAGCGTCGCCGGCACGACCAGTGCCCGGGCCACACTCCACCGCCCGGTCCAGACAGCCGCGAGCGCCGCCAGCCAGAACAGCGGCATGACTCCTTGGTTGGCGAGGAGGAGCACACCCGGGAGCGAGGACGAGGGCAGGCCCCCGATGCCGGGAGTGAAGAGCCACAGCAGGTTCGCCACGCTGCCACCCGTGGTGACGGCGACAGTCAGCGGGGCCGCCTGTGCCAGGACGTGCCCGGCCGTCCGGTCGGAGCCCAGGCCGGTGCGCTGCCGCAGACCGTGACCGGCGACGTCGAGCGCCTCGCGCAGCCGGCCGAGTGAGCCTGCGTTCTTCGTGGCTTCGGCGTAGATCGCGGTCAGCTCGGCCTCGTGCTCGGCGCGGTAGGCGGCCGGATGGAAGCGCAGTGCCCAGCTCAGAGCGCGCGACGGGTGCCGGTCCGTCATGCCAGGGCTCCCTTCGGGCGGGTGGCGGGAACGCGGCGGGCGGCCATCCGGCGCTCTGCCTCGGCGACGACGGCGCGTAGTCGCTCCGTCTCTGCGGCCAGCACGCAGCGGCCGGGCTCCGCGAGGGCGTAGACCTTGCGGGCCCGGCCGTCGACGACCTCCTCGCGCTCGACCCGGATCAGGCCCTGCTGGAGCAGCCGGTCCAGCGCGCCGTAGAGGGTGCCGGTGCGCATCCGCACGCGGCCCTGGGAGATCGCGTCGACCTCCTGGATCAGTCCGTAACCGTGCCTGGGCTCGTCGGCCAGGGCGGTGAGCAGGAGCAGCGTGGGCTCTTGAAGCGGTCGGTCACTCATGCCGCCTATATATATCGGTGACCGGCATATGTTGTCGAGTGGCACATCGGGCTTTGCAGCTCGAAAGCCCGAGCTGCTGTCTTGGGGCGTTGTGGGGGGATCGACTGGGGCATCAGCGGCGGCGAGACCGTCTCCGCTCACCGGCCGCCGGGATGGACTTGGCCGGGGTCCGTGACATTTGCTCACGAAGAGGCGCGCAGATCGCACGCCCGCGAACGGGCAGGTCGCACGCCCGCGAACGCGCAGATCGCACGCCCGCGAGGCCTTGGCCCGTCGCGGAGTGTCATCAGCCGGTGGTGAGGTGGGTGGTGAAGAAGTCGGTGAGCTTGTCGACGGCGCGGTCGACGTACTGCTTCTTGTCGTAGAGGTCGACGTGGCTGGCGCCCTTGATCCAGTGGATCTCCTTGGGGCCGGTGGCGCGCTGGTGGGCCTCGACGGCCATCCAGGCGGTGACGGCGCGTTCGCCGATGATCTGCAGCATGGGACGGGGGCCGATCAGCGGGACGGCGAAGAAGGCGTCGTGGAAGGCCATCCTGTCGATGCTCTCCCAGGCGAGGGTCTTCGCGGAGCGCTCGTGCCGGCCGCGCGGGGTGCAGTAGTACTCGAAGCCTTCGGCACCGTGCCGGCCGCCGAGCGCGCGGGCCTGCTCCACGGTGTCCGGGAACATGGTCATCGTGCCGGGGTCCTCGCCGCGTGCGGCGGCGCTGCGGGCCGCTGCGGCGGCGTCCAGCAGGGCCTGGAAGACGGCCGGATCCTGGGTGCCGTCGGCGCCGA
This sequence comes from Streptomyces cynarae, assembly GCF_025642135.1. Taxonomy (NCBI): domain Bacteria; kingdom Bacillati; phylum Actinomycetota; class Actinomycetes; order Kitasatosporales; family Streptomycetaceae; genus Streptomyces; species Streptomyces cynarae. The sequence goes on from NZ_CP106793.1 coordinate 8,537,544, forward strand.
GGCGGAACTGGCGGGCGGGCTCGGCGGTGGACACGGTGGCCACGGCCTTGACGCGGTGGTCACCGCCGGTGGCGGCCAGCGAGTAGCTGCCGGAGGCGCAGATGCCCAGCAGGCCGATCCGGTCGGCGTCGACCTCGTCGAGGGTGGTGAGGTAGGAGACGGCGGCCTTGAAGTCCTCCACCCGCTGGGCGGGGTCCTCCAGGCCCCGCGGCAGACCGCCGGACTCGCCCTGGTGGGCGGCGTCGAAGGCGAGGGCGACGAAACCGCGCTCGGCCATCCGTTGCGCGTACGTGCCGGAGGTCTGTTCCTTCACGCTGGTGCCGGGATGACCGACCACGAGTGCCGGCCGCGGACCCGGCGCCGGCGTGTCGGGGGTGTAGAGGTGTCCGGCGATCGGGATGCCGGCACTGTCGAAGCCGACGGTGGTCCTGGCCATGAGGCAATCTCCTTGAGACGGTGATGACGTGTCGTGGGGCGCCCGCGCGGCGGACCCGGGGCCCGCACCCTGCCGGGCACACATCCACCTTCCGCCGGCCTCCACATGAGCGGGAGAGCCAGGTTTCTGCCTGGGAAGGAACTTGCCCCCTCACACATGTGCCGTGGTCGTCGCGGAGCACGGACACTTGAGAGCATGACTTCAGACTCCGACTCCCGGGCGCTGGGAGCCTTCCTCAAGGCCCGCCGGGCCCAGCTCACACCGCGGGAGTGCGGCCTCACCGAGAAGGACTCCGCCCGCAAGGTCGCCGGACTGCGCCGCGAGGAGGTCGCCCAGCTCGCCGCCATCAGCGTGGACTACTACACACGACTGGAACAGGGCCGCGTCCGGGCATCCGTACCCGTGCTCACCACCCTGGCCCGTGCCCTGCGCCTCGACGACGACCAGCAGAGCTACCTCTACGAACTCGCCGGCCGAAGCGACGCCCGCCCACGCCGCCGCCGGCCCGCCCAACGCCTGCGTCCCGCCATGCGACGTCTGCTCGACCAGCTCACCGAAACTCCCGCGCTCGTCCTTGGCAAACGCCTGGACATCCTGGCCTGGAACCCGGCCGCCGTAGCCCTCTACACCGACTTCGCCGCCGTCCCGGCCCACCGGCGCAACTACATGCGGCTGCTGTTCACGCACCCGGTGGTCCGGCAGATGCACCAGGACTGGGCCCACGACGCCAGGGAAGCCGTCGCCGTGCTGCGCATGGAGGCCGCGGCCGACCCCGACGATCCCGACCTCGCTCAGCTCGTCGGCGAACTGTCCCTCCAGGACCCCGACTTCCGTACTTGGTGGGCCGAACACCGCGTCAACAGCGCCAGTTACGGCACCAAGCACTACCGTCACCACCTGGTGGGCGCGCTCACCCTCGACTGCGACACCTGGACCAGCCCGGACGGCTCCGGACAGCGCCTGATGATTCTGACCGCCGAACCCGGCAGCCCCTCCCACGACGCCCTGCGCATTCTCACCTCATGGACCACCCGGCAACCGGGCACCGACCGGACGGAAGACCTGACGCGATGACGACCTGGACACCCGAAGATCTCGCCCTTCTCACCGGGGCAGAGTCCCTCGTCCTGACCGTCGGGGACGACGCTCACGCCGGCGTGGAGATCGGTATGGTCCTGGTCCGCGGCGAGTTGTACGTCCGCGCCTACCGAGGGGTCCGGTCCCGCTGGTACCAGGCGTCGCAGAAGCACAGCCACGGACAGATCCGGATGGGGGCCGTCACTCGCGACGTCCTCCTGGAAACCCGGGACACCGGGCCCGCCCACGAGATCGACGCCGCCTACCGGAGCAAGTACGGACAGGCGGCCGGCGCCCTCGTAGCGAGCCCCGCGGCACATACCGCGACGATACGGATCGACCCGACGCCCTCTGCCCGGCGAGACCGCTCGCCCAGCCGCCGGTAGTCGCGCGGAGCGGAAGCGGATCTCGGCGAACTTCGGGTGCGTGGGATCAAGGCCGTCGGCGGCGTGAAGACGTCTCACGGAGCCGGTCGACAAGGTGCCGCCGCAAAAGGGGAAGTCGAGGATCACATCAGCGTCCTGGCGCCGAGGGAAGGCCACGTCGCCAACCGGGACATCCCCGCGTCCCGGCGGGGAGGACCCGGCCGACAGTCACGCACGCCGACCCGGTCGTCCCCTTGTGCCGGCTGAGCCAACAGAGGGAACCACGAGGCTCCCTGACGCGAGCCATGGCTGGAACATGACGCCTCTGGCCAAACTCGGTGTGCTGACCGCCCGTCGCGGGGCATCCGCCCGTCCACGCACTCCTCCCTTCCCTGGAGGCGCCCCCATGCCCTTCAATCCGCTCGAGCAGCGGGGCATCCCGCTGGACCGTCAGCTGCGCAACTGGCGTGAGCTGAACGGGCAGCCGATCGACCCCGACCACTGCGACCCGTACACCCGGTGCCGGATCATCACGATGAACGGCATCGAGGTCGAGCCGTCTTCTTCAGCCACCAGCTCGCCCGCAACACGATCGACCCCGAGGTGAAGCGGCAGCTCGCGCGCACCCGCTATATCGAGGCTCAGCAGCAGAAGGCCCGTGAACTGGCTGCTGCCCGGTGTGTCGTCGGTGCTGGAGACCACGATCGCCTATGAGCAGGTGGCGGTGGATCTGACGGCGTGGGTACGACGTCATCGCCCTGCTCATGCGTCAGCACGGCGACATCCGCAACCTCTTCGACGAGGTCGAACAGAGTGCAGGCGAAGAACGCCGCGACGCCTTCCGGCGCCTGGTGCGGCTGCTCGCCGTGCACGAGACCGCTGAGGAGGAGGTGATCCATCCCTTCGCCCGGCGGGCTCTTTCCGGCGGCGACCAGGTCGTGGAGGATCGCCTCGCCGAGGAGCGAGCCGCCAAGGAGACCCTCGCGGACCTCGACACCATGGACACCGACGACCTGGAGTTCCTGCCACGGCTGAGGGCACTGCGCGCGGACGTGCAGGAGCACGCCCGCGCCGAAGAACGCCACGAGTGCTCCCACATTCGCCGCACCGCCGACGCCGCCACCCTCGTTGCCATGGCCAACGTCGTGAAGGTCGCCGAGGCCGTGGCTCCGACCCGGCCGCATTCAGGAGTCGAGTCCGCCGTTGCCAACGTGGCCCTCGGACCGGTCGCGGCTCTCATGGACCGCACCAAAGACGCCGTGCGCAAAGCCATGGGCAAGGAGTGAGAGCCGGGTCCCGGCCTCTCACCGGGCGGTGCGACAGGAGCGGAGGTACTGACGCAGGACGCAGTTCAGTGAAGTTCGGTACGTCGACGCCGTCGGGCGGGCCCGGACCGGGGACCCGGTGCGGGGCTGGTGCTTTCGGTGTTCACCGGTCCGCCGCCCATGCCTCCGGGGACCGGGCCGGGGCGGCCGGTGCCGTATGGCGGGGCCGGTGCGGACGGCGTGGGCCGACCGCACCGCGGGTCTCTGCGACCATGAGGTCGATGCTGGCGAGCAGGTCCTCGCCCTCGGCCGCCCGCCGCAGCCGGTGCGCGGCGCTGCCGGTGGCCAGGATCTCCGCCAGGAGTTCCTGCACGACTGCCCAGTCACCGGACGCTTCCAGCGCCGGGCGCAACCGGCCCAGCATGCGCTGCAGGGCCGTGCGGGCCGGGACGGCGCGGCGGGTGACCGGGTCGACCAGGGTTCCTCGAGGCCGGAGCGGGCGGCCCGCCAGGTCGCGGCGCGCAGCCACTCGTGGTGGCCGTCGCAGGCCCGGCCGCCCTCGCGGGCCGACCGGTCGCAGGCATCCTGTACCAGCGCCCTGAACATCCCGCTGATCAGCACGACCGTGTCCGCACGAGGGCAGGCGTCACAGATCCGCAGCTCCAGCGTCTGCTGGTGCGCGGAGGGGCGAACGTCGTAGTAGACCATTCCGGCGTCACTGATGACACCCGAGCGGATCAGGTCCGCGATCGCGGCGTCGTACGCGGCGGCGTCCGGATAGCAGCCGGCCGGGCCTGCGGTGGGCCAGCGCTGCCACAGCATGGTGCGCCAGCTCGCGTAACCGGTGTCCGTGCCGAGCCAGAACGGTGAGCTGGCCGAGAGCGCGAGCAACGGTGGCAGCCACGGCGAGACCAGGCACATGGCGCGTACGGCGGTGTCCCGGTCCGGTACGTCGACGTGCACCTGCGCGCTGCAGATGAGCTGCTCGTCGGCGACTCTGCGGTACTCCTGCGCCATGCGCCGGTAACGGGGGTCGGCGGTGACGTCTCCCGAGGCGATCCGGGCCAGGGGGACCGTACCGGCCGCCACCACCGCGAGGCCCAGAGAGGAGGCCGCCGCGTCCAGGCGGCGCCGCGCTCCGGTCAGGTCCTTGTACAGGTCGTCCAACGTGCGGTGTACCCGGCTGTTGCTCTCCACCATCGATCGATGGAGCTCGGTGGTGAAGCCCGGCCGGTCGAGCCGCTCGAGTATGTCCCGGGCGCGCGGCACCAGTCGGCCGCTCTCCACGTTGACCACGTGGAATTCTTCCTCTGCCCCGATGCACAATGCCACGGCTCTTCCCTTGCCCTGAGGCTTGTCCGATCGTCGCTGTCCCATTCCTGTGGGTCGTGTGGCCTCTGAACACTGTTCAAGTGCCCCGTTGTCGCTTCCGCAAGCCTCCTGATGCACTCTCGTGCCACAGAGCGCTCGAATGAGCGCCCTCGGGCTCCCAGCTGGAGGAGGCGCGCCGGGGAGGCGCCCGGAACCAGTCGCCACGCCCCCGGCACGCGCTTCTGGTGAGGCACGTCGAAGGGGGCCTCAGGGGCATTTTATGCCTTTCTGTACGGTCATCTATCGTTTCCACCGCTTCGAGGACATGGCGCCCGTTGAGAGGGGCACTCGTGCCGGATGGCAAGGGCACGGCGTCACCGGGTGGCGGCTTCCGACCGCTTGTGGGACGAGGACGACGGCCGCTGGCCGCCCGGAGGCGAGGTGCACGCTTGGGAGCCCGGAGCCGACCAGACGGTATGCGGCCGCTCCCTCCACCGGTCGCGACTCGCCGCCTTCCACGGCGTCGACTGGCTCGACATCCTCCCGGAGACAGGCGGCGCCGCGGACGCCGCCCGCTGGGTCTGTCCCCGTTGTGCCTCCGTAGCGGGGCGCCGTGACGTCGACGCCGGCCGGGGCCGGCGGCGCACGAACCCCCGGCCGTGAGACCAGCGGGTCTCCTCCACGCCGCGACAATGACCGGCGGCCGTCAGGGGCCGTGGCACTCGAAGGCTGTGGTGATGCGGCTGGTTCACCCGCAGAGGGGGTATTGGGGAGAGGAATGCAGGACGGGGCAGTACACCGCTGCGGACGGCCGCGGACGAGTGGCGCGCCCGTCGAGGACCAAGGAGGCGAAAGTGGCGGGGCCAGAGGTGACCGAGAGCGTCGATGACCCGTCCCTGCGGGATGCCCACTCGGCGACGGCCGGGGCGCTGGCCGCCATCGGCACCGGGGTGTACCTGGTCGACGACAAGGGCTGCATCATCGCGGTCAACGCTCGAGCCGAGCAGTTGCTGGGCCGGCCCGCCGAGGACCTGGTCGGCCGTGACGCGCACGATCTGCTGCACAGGGACGCCCACGGCCAGCCGCTGCCGACCAGCCGGTGCCGTATGCGGCAGTCCTTCCACGCCGGGCGCACCGCCCAGGCCGAAGGGGACTGGTTCGCGCGAGGAGACGGCTCCCTGCTGCCCGTCGCGTGGCTGATCACGCCGTACGACCTCGGCGACGACGAGGTCGGCACGCTCGTTCTCTTTCACGCCCCCCACCACCTGGCGGCAACCGGTTCGTGGCCGGAGCAGGCCGCTGCGCCGCTGCCGGAACTCGAACGGCTGGCCCTGCTGGCGGAGACCACCACGCAGCTGACGTCCACCCTCGATGTCGACGAGGCGCTGCGCCGGCTCGTGGCGCTGGTCGTGCCACGGCTGGCGGACTGGGTGGTCATCGATCTGATCACCGAGCGCGACGAGGTGTGGCGCACCGCCGTGGTCCACGCCGAAGGCGACACTCTGGTACACCGTGAGGACCTTCAGGGACCGATGCCACCGGTGCCGGCCGAATCCCCCATGCCGCTGTCCCGAGCCCTGCGCGGGGTCGCCTCCACCCTGGCCGGTCCGCAGACCTACCAGCGGCCACCCGACTCCGGTATAGCGCTCGAGCAGCGCCGTCTGTTCGAGGCCACCGGCATCCGTTCCGCGGCCATCGCCCCCATCCGCAGTACCCGAGAGGTCCTGGGTGCCCTGACACTGGGGCGCGCCGACCGGGCGGGGGACTTCACCACGGCGGACATCCCGCTGATCGAGGACATCGCACGCCGCGCCGCGGTCGCCCTGGACAACGCCCGCCTCTACCAGCGTCAGCGCAAGGTCGCCGAGACCATGCAGAACCACCTGCTGCCCCAGCTGCCGCGCGTGCCCGGGTTGGAGATGGTCGCCCGCTACATGCCCGCACCCGACGCCTCACAGGTCGGCGGTGACTGGTACGACGCCTTCTGCCTGTCCGACCGCGCCACCGCCCTGGCCGTCGGGGACGTCGTCGGCCATGACCTGGAGGCAGCGGCCGGCATGGCACAGGTGCGCAACATGCTCCGCGCCTACGCCTGGTCCCAGAAAGAACCCCCCAGCCGGATCGTCGACCGGCTCGACGAGGCGGTCATGCACATCGCCGACGTGACCATGGCCACCATGATCTTCGCCCGGCTCGAACAGGCGGAAGACGGCCACTGGCAACTCTCCTGGACCAACGCCGGCCACCCGCCGCCCCTGCTGATCAGCCAAGACGGACTGGCCCACTACCTCACCGACGGCCACGGGGTTCTCCTCGGCACCGGAGCCGGCAAACCCCGCCCCGACGCCACCGCGCTGCTGCCGCCCGGATCCACCCTTCTGCTGTACACCGACGGCCTCATCGAAGCACCCGGCCACTCCCTCGACGAGGGCCTGAACCGACTGCGCCAACACGCGGCCGCCCTCGCCCACCGCCCCCTCGCCTCCTTCACCGACCAGCTCCTGCACCGGGTCCGCCCCGCCGAGAACGACGACGACGTCGCCCTCCTCGCCCTGCGAACTCCGGGGGTTCAGCCCAGATAGAAGTCCTTGCGTTCGGCCACGAACGCCTCGATTGTCTGCGCGGGCACGCCCGTCACGCGTTCGACGTCGTCGGACGCGCGGTCGTAGCGGTTCTCGCGGTGCAGCCGGGCCATGGTGGCGATGTGCTGTTCGGTGTGCGCCGGCAGGCCGACCTTGGCGAGCACTTCCGTACGCCACTGCTCCAACGGCACGTCCACGTACGACACCGGACGCCCCAGCGCGCGTGAGTACTCCTCGGCCATCTCGTTCATGTCGACCGTGCGTGGCCCCGTCAGCTCGTAGACCTGCCCTATGTGCGGGGCCGGCTCGCGGAGCACCGTGGAGACCACTCGGGCGACGTCCCGTAGGGCGACCGGTGAGGTGCGCCCGGTCCCGAACGGCAGCTCGATCGTTCCGTTCTTCCGGATCGACTGCGCCGCCAGCGCGGTGAACAGCGGATTGTCCAGGAACGACGTCGGCCGGATGTGCACCACCGGCAGGCCCGACCAGTTGAGGACCTGCTCCGCCAGCCAGTGCAGCCGCTGCTGAGACGACTCGGCGGTGCTGGTGGCGGTCATCTGGGACACCGTCATCTGTGACATGTCCACCAAGGCGTCCAGTTCTCCGTGCTCGCGTGCCACGCTGGCCACCACGGTCGTGGCCAGCAGATGGTCCGGCGACACGGGCATGGCGAAGTACATGCGCCGGACTCCGGCCAGTGCGGGCGCGACTGTCTCAGGCCGGGTCAGATCGCCGATGACCACTTCCGCGCCCAGCGCACGCAGTTCGACAGCACGATCGTCCTCGCGGCGAAGCATGACGCGCACCGGCACGTCCAGCGCGCGCAGCTCCTCGAGGACCGTTCGGCCGACACCACCGGCGTTGGCGATGAGGACGAGGTCGTTGGCAAGCATGGTCGATCTCCTCATGAGTAGCAAAGTAGCTGAGTAGCGGAGCAGCTGAGTAGCGGAGCAGCTGAGTAGTGAGTGCCTGAGCAGTGCATGAGCAGCTGGGGGAACTCGGCTGAGTCAGGCGGCGGCCGCCGTGCGGCGCCGCGTCAGGCGGGCGCGCAGGCCGAGCAGCAGCGCGGCGACGACGGCCCATAGAGCGAGTGTGACGACGGGCGCCGCCGCGTGCGAGCCGTCGAAATAGCTCAGGTCGGTGATCGCGCGGACGGCCGCGCCGGGCGGCAGCAGTGCGGAGACGGCTCGGGCCGCGGTGGGCAGCAGGTCGGCGCCGATGGTGGCGCCGCTGGTGGCGTTGCCGACGGTGAGGAGCAGGAGGGTGGCGACGGGAAGCCCGATGGGGCCGAGGTAGGTACCGAGCAGCTTGGTGGTGAAGGCGGCCGCAGCCGCCAGCAGGGTCAAGGTGAGGACCAGCGGAATGACCGGGGCCGGAACCGCTCCCAGAACGGGGCCGGCGATGATCGCGGCGACCGTGCCGATGGCCAGGGAGACACCCCCCAGCAGCCAGAACCGATGCCGCAGGTGCAGGAGACCGGCCAGGCCGACGGCGTTCGAGCCGAGCACGAAACCGGCCAGGGTCACGCCGAAGGCCATGTAGAAGCCGGCCAGTCCCCGGGCGTCGAAGCGGGTCAGTGGGACGGCGTCCTCGGTGGTGATGTGCAGGCCCGCACCGTGGTCGTAGGCGCCGACGAGGTTCTTCACCGCCGAGGTGGTGGATGTGCCGTTCGCTCCTGCGATGTCCAGCCGGAGCCTGCCCGGGCCGTCGTTGCTGAGCGCGGCGACGACGTCGCGGTTCTCCAGTGCCCGGCGGGCGGCGTGGGCGTCGGCGGCGGGGTGGACGTCGACGCTGTCGCCGAGGGCCTGGTGTATCTCACCCGGGAGGTGCGGGGCGGTGACGGCGATGGGAACGTGATGCGGCTGGGGGTCGCGCTGCAGGCCGATGTAGCAGGTCACGAAGGCGGCCACGACGATCAGGGCGATGACGGCCGGCTGCAGCCAGGCCCTCACCGGCGGCCGGCGGCGGGCGGCTCTGTGGGGCCTGGGGGAGCGTTCCGCAGCTGTGGCGCTTGTCTGCTCACGCTCGGGTGCGGATCCGATGGGGGTGTCCATGGCGAAGCTTTCTGAAGGCAGGACGTGATGCGCGGGGAAGGTCAGGTGGGGGACGCACGTCACGGCGGGCACATAAGAGCATATGCTCGTATTGACAGGTCGGCAAATCGGAACCGATGGCCTCATCGAGCACCGGCGCTGGGCGCTCTGGTGCTTTACGAGTACGTGCTCCTATAGTGGGTTCCGCAACCTGCGGAGGAGAGCATGACCACTACGCCGACGAACCTCGCCGAGCAGTGCAACAACCTGGCACTGCGTAAAGCGGCCCGGTACCTCGGCGCGACCTATGACAAGGCCCTGGCCCCGGTCGGGCTCCGTGCGACGCAGTTCAGCATCCTGCAGAAGCTCAGCGCGCGCGGAGAAATGACGATCACCGGTCTCGCCGACGCCATCGCCATGGACCGCACGACGATGGCCTCGAACCTCAAGCCGCTGGCGCGGGAAGGTCTGGTGACCGTCGAGCCGTCGCCGACCGACCGCCGCGCACGGATCGCCGCGATCACGCCGGACGGAATCGCCCGGGTGAACGAGGCCCTGCCGCTGTGGAAGGACGTACAGGCCCGGTTCGAGGAGGCGTTCGGCGCCGACGATGCCGCCGGCCTGCGAGCCTCCCTCGCAGCCGTCCTCGACACCGGCTTCACGCCCTGGGCCGAGTAGGCGCACCCCCGCGCCCGGCCCCGGTCGGCGTCGCCGCGCGGCAGATGCGAGCTGCACCGCACGGCGACGCGCCTGGTTCGCTCAGCTCCCGGCGGGGCGCGGCTGCCCGCCCTCGGTGAGCAGGTCCTCCAACAGCGCGCGGTAGTGGACCATGGCGTTGCGCAACTGCTCGGTGTCGGCCTTGTGGCGGGTGCTGAGCTCGTCGATCGCGTGGGCGGCTCGGTAGTGCTCCAGCGTGCGGCCGTGCTCGACCGAGAGGTCCCTCAGCTGTTCCTCGAACCTCTCCGTCGGGTAGCCGCGCTCGTGCATGAGCGAGGTCACCAGGCGGTCCGCGTCATGCACGGCGTCCTCGGGACGGTCCACGAACTCTTCCTGCACGGTGGCCCACTCCCGGGTGTAGCGGTCGCGGATGCTGGTGGGCAGTGGTTTGACATCCAGTGCGTCGTGCCGCTGCTCACGCTCGACCAGTTCACGCTCGGCGGCTCGCCGACTGCCGGTCTCCTCAACCGTCCGCTGGTACTCCGGGCCGAAGCGCTCGCGAAGACGGCGACGGCGCACGAGGAGAGAGCAACCGATTGCGATCAGGGCGATGACCACCACGACCGGGATGATGATCGCCAGAAGTGTCCCAGTTGTCATCGGGCCCACGTCCTTGCCAACCGCCCGAATGGTTTCGCTGATGCCATTCTCAGGCGGCTTTCCATGAAACAGAAGGCGTCGGCCACGGTGACGTGACCCGCGTCAGAGGGCGGGTGGCGGGGGCCCTCCCAGCGCTGTACGCGCTCGCCGTACGCGCTGAGCCGAGCGATCCCGCCACGCTTGCGTGACTGAGGAACGTGCCGCGCACCGGTGCCGGTGCGCGACCGGTCCTGATGATCGTCAGGAGGCCATGCGGTGGCGGACGGCGTCCAGGGTTCGGTCGAGGGGGCCGAGGACCGGCGCGACCAGCTTGTTCGCGGCCTCGTTGTTGACCCAGCGGTGCGGCCGGGTCGGCGCGTACGCCTGGGTGAGCTTGACCTCGGCACCGAGCATGCGCAGCCGGGCCGGGCTCACCGCCTTTCGCAGCGCGGCGAACTCCTCCCGTTCCTCACGGGCCGCGTGCCGGGCGACGGCGCGCCGCACCTGGTTGAGTCGCCGCAGATACCCGGCCCCGTTCGGACCGGTACGCCAGAGCGCGACCAGCAGCTGCTTTGCTTCCTTCTCCTCGGTGATGCGCCGCTGGGCCAGCTCGCTGCCGTGCCGCAGGGCTCGGCGCGCGACCGGGTGGACGTGCGCCTCTTCGGCGGCTTCGTGCACGGCGAGCAGGCGCATCAGCCGGTCGAAGTTGCGGCGGCGCCACGGCCCGGGCAGCGCGGCCTGCAGGAAGCCGAGCCTGATCTGCCGATGCTGACGTGTGAGCACGTCCACGACGTTCTCGCCGCCCAGGGTGCGTACCACCTGCAGGGACCGGGCGGGAACGGTCTTCGCGGCCCTCACCGTGGCCTTTGCGGTGAGCAGCGGCTTCGTCGCCGTGCTCGTCCCGGCCGTCTTCCTGAGCATGCCCATGATCCCTCCTCACTCACGATGACAGGAATGGCGGGTACCCCCGTGCTGTCACCCTCACGCGCTCCGGGCTGGGTACTCGTGTTCGTGGGGCTGAGGTCACCGGTCCACCCGCGACAACCTGTCTCAGGGCCGGCCCAGCAGCCGGATTGCCCTAACACGTCGATCGGAACCTCGTATGAGCCGCATCGTCGCCGTACAGAAGGTCTTGGCACCCCACCGGCACCGTCAGCGGGACATCACCGATCAGGTGTGCTCGAGCCTGCCGGGGGCGGACCGGTCCTTGCTCGACCGAGTGCACGCCGCGGCGGGAGTCCGGTTCCGCCATACCGTGCTGCCCTTGGATGCCTACGCCGATCTGGACGGGTTCGGTGCGGCCAACGACACCTTCATCGATGCCGCGGAGCGGATGGGGGCCGAAGCGGTCAGGGGTGCCCTCGCCTCCGCGGGGCTGGCGTCGGGCGCGGTGGATCTGATCGCCGTCGTCTCCACCACCGGCCTGGCCGCTCCCTCGGTGGACGCCCGGCTGATGGGCCCTCTGGGGCTGCGCCCGGACGTCAAACGGCTCCCGCTGTTCGGACTCGGGTGCGCAGCGGGGGCGGCCGGGCTCGCCCGGGTACACGACTACCTGCGGGGCTGGCCCACACACACCGCCGTCCTGCTGTCCGTCGAGCTGTGCTCGCTGACATTCCAGCGGTCCGATCCCTCACCGGCCAATCTGGTGGGCAGCGCCCTGTTCAGCGACGGTGCCGCCGCTGTGGTGGCCCAGGGGAGCGGAGCGCCGGACAAGCCAAGGCCCCCGCTCGGCCCCGAGGTGGTGGCGAGCCGCAGCCGTTTCTATCCCGGCACCGAGCGCGCCATGGGCTGGGACGTCACCGACAGCGGGTTCCGTATCGTGCTGGACCCCGGAATCCCGGGCATCGTCCGTGCCCACCTCGCTGACGACATCGACTCCTTCCTCTCCGGCCACGACCTGGCCCGGCACGACATCGGAACCTGGGTGTGCCATCCCGGCGGCCCCAAGGTGCTGGACGCCATCGCGGACACGCTGGACCTGCCGTCCGGGGCACTGGACGTCACCTGGGACTCCCTCGCGGAGGTCGGGAACCTGTCGTCCGCCTCCGTCCTGCATGTACTCCAGGACACCCAGCGACGCAGGCGGCCCCCGCCCGGCACCTGGGGCCTGCTGCTCGCCCTCGGCCCGGGCTTCTGCGCCGAACTGGTCCTGCTGCGCTGGTGAAAGCGGAGGGAGGAACGACCGGGTGATCTGGTACGCGCTGCTGGTCGCGGCCATCGCCGCCGAGCGGCTGGCCGAGCTGATCGTCGCCCGCCGCAACAGCCGCTGGAGCACGGCCCGCGGGGGCGTCGAGACGGGCAGAGGACACTACCGGGCAATCGTCGTGCTGCACACAGGTCTGCTCGTGGGCTGCCTGGTGGAGGCACGGGTCGCCGGACGGCCATTCCTTCCGGGTGTCGGCTGGCCGATGCTGGCCCTGGTCGTGGCCGCCCAGGGGCTGCGCTGGTGGTGCATCGGCACGTTGGGACGGCAGTGGAACACCCGGGTGATCGTCGTGCCCGACCTGCCGAGGGTGACGAAGGGCCCCTACCGCTTCCTGCGCCATCCCAATTACCTCGCGGTGGTCGTCGAGGGAGCCGCGCTGCCGCTGGTGCACGGAGCCTGGCTGACCGCCACGGCGTTCACGGTGTGCAACGCCGGGCTTCTGGCCGTACGCATCCGCTGCGAGGAAGCCGCCCTCTCGGCAGCCGCACGGCAGGCGCACCCCCTGGACGAGCGCCATGTCGCCCGGCAGCGCGCCGCGGGCCGGGCGTCGCGGCGGTACAGATCCGCGGCGGCGAAGGCGCCGGCCGGGGTACGCCACGAAGCGGCACAGAGCGCACCTGATCGTGAAGAGGCCCGCACGACTTCGGTCGTGCGGGCCTCTTCACGTGTCCCTCACCTTGCCCGCAACGCCTTCTCGGCATGCTGAAGACGCAGTTCCTCCAGCGCGCGCAGCTGCCGCCGGGCTCGTTCGATCAGTTCGTCGAGCTGCTGCCGGTCAAGACGCCCGTCACTCTCCGCCAGCCGGCGCAGCATCCGCCATCCGGCGGCCTTGCCCTCGACTCCGAGCTGCAGGAACTCGAGTTCGACCACCGAGGTCAGCGGAGAGCGGCGGACGAGGCGGCCATTCGGCTTCAGGCGTCCCGCCCTCTCGGCCGTCTCCGCTGCCAAGATCTTGTATCGGCGCGCCGGAACGCCCAGTAGGCTCATGATGTCCAGCAAGCTCGCCCGGTCCTGGGCGAGCTCGCCGGCGATCGGCCGCAACGCTTCGGCGAGCGGGGAGTCGCGCAGTGCCCGGACCATGTAGTGGATGCGCCGGTTCCCGACGGTCGACCCTGCAAGGTGGTCGTTGAGGTAGATACCGAGCAGGTCGATGCGGGCCCCCCTGCCGGCGTTCCGCGTGCCGATGCTGCTGCTCTGGCCGACGTCACTCATCCCGGCCCTCCAAGGACGACCGGACCGGCCGACGGCCGCGGCGACAAGAAACTGTGCATGGCTGGTCTCTCCCCGACTGTGTGCCCGCTGACGGCCACGGGAGCGGACGAGTACCCCTATCACCGCATCCCACGTGTGGCGCCTGCGCATCCGTCGCGTGTTGTGAAAGCGATCGGCACAGCGCGAGTGCGTCAGGCGCGCAGAGCGGTGAGCCAGTCGGTCAGGAGTCGGTTGACCTCGTCGGGGCGTTCCTGCTGGATCCAGTGGCCGCAGCCGTCGAGGAGGTGGGAGGAGACCAGGCCCGGCAGCGTGACCGGGTACGCGTCGATCGCGTCGGCCAGCCATGTCGTCGAGGCGTCCATGCTGCCGCCGATGAACAGGGACGGCTGGGTGATGGGGGCACCGTCGAAGGCGGCGAGGTCCTCCCAGTCGCGGTCCATGTTCCGGTAACGGTTGAGCGCTCCGGTCAGGCCGGTCCGTTCGAACTCCCCGGCGTAGACGTCGAGGTCTCGCTCGCTGAGCCAGGCGGGCAGTAGGCCGATGGGGAACCGCTCACGCATCGTCCCCTCCCTGCTGACGAAGTGGGGATCGGGAGCACCGGGTGCGGGCATGGTGTCGGCGGACAGGGCCGCGTAGAGCCCCGCGAGCCAGCCGCGGACATCGGGTTCGATCTCGGCCTCGGCGCGGCCCGGCTCCTGGAAGTAGGAGACGTACAACTCCTCATCCCCGCCCATCCGAGCGAAGACGTCGCTGGGGCGGGGCCCACCGCGCGGGGCGTAGGGAACGCTCAGCAGCCCCACCGCGCGGAAGACCTCCGGCCTGAGCAGGGCGGAGTTAGCAGCGATGGTCGCGCCCCAGTCGTGGCCGACGACCACCGCCGACTCCTCGCCCAGGGCGTGCACCACCGAGACGTTGTCCTCCACCAGATCGATCATCCGGTACGCATCCGTCGCGGCCGGCTTGGAGGACCGGCCGTAGCCGCGGACATCGATGGCGACCGCGCGGTATCCCGCCGCCGCGAGCACCGGCAGCTGGTGGCGCCAGGAATACCAGGATTCAGGGAAGCCGTGCACGAGCAGCACCAGCGGACCGGTTCCCTGCTCCGCGAGGTGAATTCGGCCTCCCGGAGAGGAGACCAACCGGTGTGTGACCTCCGCGACGTGCTGCGACATGCGTCTCCTCCAGGGCCGTTGGCCTGCCGTACGCCATCGATCATGCGCAAGACGCTGCCGGCGAGGCGAGTTCGTTTGCCGATTCGGCAACCCCGGTCCTCGGCGGTGGCTCGTATCCCGTGACGAGTCGTCAGCGGCCAAGGCATTCCCTGCCGTACGGCTTCCAAGCCGTCCCAGGGCCCACCTGGACCGTGTTGCTCCCGCCCCATTGTGCCGTGCCTCGCGTCCCCTTAATGTTCGACTTTGCCTGAGTCTGTTTGATGTTGATTGCTCAGACGGTATGGAGGCCGCAGTGCGGAGTAATCGGATCGGTTCAGAGGCTGCGAGACCCGGCCGCCGTCGATGGTGGAGGGCCGTCCTCGCGACGGCCGCGACCATCGCCCTGGCCGCGGGCATGGCCGCGCCCGTCGCGGCGCAGGACGTCGGCGGGCAGGCGCCCGCCGAGGCGCCCGCCGCCGGCCCGGGGGCGCACACCGTGAGTCTCGACGGCTACTCGTTCCTCGTCGACGGCAAGCGCACCTACCTGTGGTCCGGCGAGTTCCACTACTTCCGGCTCCCGAGCCCGGACCTGTGGCGCGACATCTTCCAGAAGATGAAAGCCGCCGGATTCAACGCCACCTCGCTGTACTTCGACTGGGGATACCACTCGCCGAAGCCGGGGGTGTACGACTTCAGCGGGGTGCGCGACGTCGACAAGCTGCTCGACATGGCCCAGGAGGCCGGGCTCTACGTGATCGCGCGCCCGGCGCCCTACATCAACGCGGAGGTCGACAGCGGCGGCCTGCCCGGCTGGATGACCACCAAGGCCGGGCACAACCGCAGTGACGACCCGCAGTTCCTGAAGTACGCGGACGAGTGGCTGACCCAGATCGACCGGATCATCGCCCGCCACCAGCTGACCAACGGCACCGGGTCGGTCATCGCCTACCAGGTCGAGAACGAGTACTACAACGGCTCGGCCGCCGGCCGCTCCTACATGCAGCACCTGGAGGACAAGGCCCGCGCCGACGGCATCACGGTACCCCTGACCGGCAACAACAACGGCACCTTCAACTCCGGCGCGGCCGCCCTCGACGTCGACGGCCCGGACTCCTACCCGCAGGGCTTCAACTGCTCGAACCCCTCGAAGTGGAACGGCGTCCCCGACATCAGCTACGACCACCCGGCCGGCAAGCCGCTGTACTCGCCGGAGTTCCAGGGCGGCGCCTTCGACCCCTGGGGCGGGCCGGGCTACGACAAGTGCGCCCAGCTGATCAACGACCAGTTCGCCAACGTGTTCTACAAGCAGAACATAGCCGTCGGCGCCACCGCGCAGAGCTTCTACATGACCTACGGCGGCACCAACTGGGGCTGGCTGGGCATGCCGGAGAACTACACGTCCTACGACTACGGCGCCGCGATCCGCGAGAACCGCCAACTGGACCCGAAGTACTACGAGGACAAGCTCATCGGGTACTTCACCCAGGCGGTCGCACCGCTGACCAAGACCGAGGCGATCAGGGCCACACCGCCGGACGACTCCGCGATCGTCGACACCGCCCGGATGAACCCCGACACCAAAACGCAGTTCCACGTCCTGCGGCACGGGAACTCCACGTCCACGGCGGTCGACAAGACCCACATGGCGCTGGACTTCAACGCCCAGCCGTCCGCGGACACCACCTACACCTGGGACGACCCCGACTCCGCGCTGCAGTACACCGGTTCGTGGTCGCACGTGGCCAACCAGAGCTACACAGGCGGCGACTACAAGCACACCGAGTCGTTCTCCAACAAGGCCGGTGACACGGTCACCGTCCCCTTCGACGGCACCGCGATCCGCTGGATCGGGTCGAAGACCGACAACCACGGCTACGCCGACGTCTACCTCGACGGCGCCAAGGTGGCGACGGTCGACGACTCCGGCAGCGAGAACCAGGCGGTGATCTTCCAGAAGACAGGCCTGACTCCCGGGGCGCACACGCTGAAGATCGTCGTCGACGGGAACCACAGCTCGGGGTCCACGGACAACTATGTGTCCATCGACGCCATCGACGTGCCGACGGCGGACACCGCGACGCCGACGTACCCGGTGGTGCCGCAGCAGCCGGGGACCGCGATCACCCTCGACGGGCGCGACTCGCACGTGATCGTGGCGAACTACCGGCTCGGGGACGCGCAGTTGCAGTACTCGACGTCGGAGATCATGACCCACGCGACCATCGGCAACCGGGACGTCGCCGTGCTCTACGGCGACCCGGACAGCGACGGCGAGACCGTCCTTCGCTACCCCTCCAAGCCCACCGTGACCACCAGCGGCGGCACGGTCACGACCACCTGGGACGCGGCCACCGGTGACCTGCGGCTGAACTACACGCACAAGGGCCTGATCCGCATCAGCATCAGCGGCGGCGGAAAGCGCCCGCTGCTGCTGCTCGTCGGCGACAAGGCCACGGCGGAGACGTTCTGGCGCCAGGACACGGCGACCGGCCCGGTGCTCGTACGCGGCACCCATCTGCTGCGCACGGCTACCAGCCTGGACGGCGGCCACACCCTGGCGCTCACCGGCGACAACGCCGACGACAAGAACATCGAGGTGTTCACCTCGGCCGGCCAGGTCACCTGGAACGGCAGCGCGTTGGAGACCCAGGCCACCGACACGGGGAGCCTCACCGGGAAGATCCCGGTGGCCGCCCCGGTACACCTTCCGACGCTGACGAACTGGAAGCACGCCGAGGAGTCCCCCGAAGCGGCCCCCGGTTTCGACGACTCCAGCTGGCAGGTGGCCGACAAGACCACCACCAACAGCGTCTCCGGCATCAACTCGCTGCCGGTGCTCTACGCGGACGACTACGGGTTCCACACCGGCAACACCTGGTACCGCGGCCGCTTCCGCGCCACCGGCAAGGAGACCGGCGTCCACCTGGTCTCGGACTCCGGCGGAAAGGCCCAGGCGTTCTCCGCCTGGCTCAACGGCACCTTCCTGGGCAGCTCCACCACGGGCAGCGCCGACTTCGCCTTCCCGGCCGGTTCGGTGAAGTCGAAGGGCGACAACGTCATCTCCGTGCTCACCGTGAACATGGGGCACGAGGAGGACTACAACTCGACCAACGGCAACAAGACCGCGCGCGGCCTGACCAGCGCCTCTCTCGTCGGAGCGCCGCTGACCTCCGTCACCTGGCGGCTGCAGGGCGTACGGGGTGGCGAAGAACTGCAGGACACGGTCCGTGGCCCGCTCTCGACGGGCGGCCTGTACGGCGAGCGGGCCGGCTGGTCCCTGCCGGGCTACCCGGACGGCGACTGGAGCCGGGTGTCCCTGCCGACGACCGACACCCGTCCCGGCGTCTCCTGGTACCGCACCGACGTCAACCTGGACCTGCCGCACGGTCAGGACACCTCTCTCGGGCTGACCTTCACCGACGACCCGTCACGCAAGTACCGTGCCACGATCTTCGTGAACGGCTGGCAGGTCGGCAACTACGTCAACTACCTCGGCCCGCAGAGCACCTTCCCGGTGCCCGACGGGATCCTGAACCCGAACGGCCGGAACAGCATCGCCATCGCCGTGTGGAACCTGGACGGCAGCACGGGCGGGCTCGGCAATGTCTCGCTCACCAACTACGGCAGCTACACCTCGTCCCTGCGTGTCGCGCAGAACGACAGCCCCCGCTACAACCCCCGGACGTACGCGATGCCCAAGCGCCCGGGAGCGGATGTCACCTTGGACGTGCCGGACACCGCTCAATCAGGGCAGGCCTTCACGGCCGAGGCGACGGTGCAGGTGCCGAAGGACAAACCGTCCGCGTCCGGCCTGACGGCCTCGCTCTCCGCACCTGACGGCTGGAGCGTGAGTCCCACGAGCCCCATGTCCGTGGGGCGCCTGCTCCCGGGCGGATCGGCCACTTTCACCTGGAAGATCCAGCCGCCGTCCGGGGAGCTGCCCTCCGCCTCGGCCCTCACGGCCACGGTGCACTACCTGCAGAACGGACGACAGGCTGCCGGCGGTGACGAGCGCATCGTCGGCGGGATACCGCCGGCTCCGCCGGCCGGGAAGAACGCCGTGAGCGACCTACCGTTCTTGTCGTCCACCAACGGGTGGGGCCCGGTGGAGCGTGACAGCAGCGTCGGCGAGCAGGCGGCGGGGGACGGCCACCCGATCACCATCGCCGGTGTCGGCTACCCGAAGGGCCTGGGCACCAACTCGATCAGCGACGTCGAGCTCTACCTCGCCGGCAAGTGCACGCGGATGACGGCGTACGTCGGTGTCGACGACGAGACAGGCGGCGCGGGAACGGTGACGTTCTCCGTGGTCGCCGACGGCAAGACCTTGGTCACCACGCCGACGATCCGGGGCAAACAGGCCGCGGTGCCGATCGACGTCGACGTCAGCGGCGCGCAGGTGGTCGACCTCAAGGTCGGTGACGCCGGCGACGGCAACGGCAACGACCACGGCGACTGGGCCGTGCCGACGCTGTCCTGCGGCTAGATGTGCGGCTGACGGACGCCTATGACAGTGGGTCCTGGATCTCCTGGTCGTAGGCGTTCGTCGGGGGCCGGCCGGCGGAGTGCCGTAGGCGCTACGACCCGGCCGGCCCCGGCCTCTGGCAGCGTGACGCGAAGGAGATCATCAGCGGTCCGGCGTCACCGAGCTCCGCCTCCAGGGCGTCGGGGCTGGGCTCGGTGACGTGGAGCAGGTGGAAATCGTTCAGCTGCTGGTCTCTCCCGTGCATCGTTTCCAGGGCCGTCCGAGCGACGGTGTCCCGGAACTGCCGCGGGAGGAACTGGTGGCCACGGCGCAGGTGCGCAAAGGGCTGGGCATCGTGGGCGACCGGTACTTCAACCGTCCGGCCCATCGCAGTGCGTCGGTCACCCTCATGGCGGCCGAGCGCCTGCCGCAGGCGGTCTCCGGGGAGGCCGACCTGTGCCTGACCCGGCGCAACGTCCTGCTGCGGGGCGTGGACATCGACGCGTACATCGGCGAGACGGTCTTCCTGGACTGCGGCAGTGGACCCGTGGTGCTGGCGGTCCGCAGCGCGGCCAGGCCGTGCGCGTGGATGGACAGCACCATCGGGCCGGGCGCGCAGCGGGCGCTGCGCGGCGGCGGAGGCGTTCGCTGCCTGCCGCTGTCCGACGGGATCCTCACCGTGGGGCCTGCTGCGTTCGGGGTGTGCACGGACTCCCGCGAGGAGTGACGAGGAGAGCTTCGGGCGGACGGCGGCCGGGCCCGCCGATCTTTGGTCGGCGGGCCCGGCAGTCGGTGTGCTGTTGGTTCGGTGTTCTGTATCCGTGCGGGTCAGTTGATGCGCACGATCTTCCAGAGCTGGTCGTCGACGCTGACGTCGTTCCATTGGATGACGGATGCGCCGTTGGCGGTGGAGGACTGGGCGACTCCGGCGAGCAGGCCGCTGCCTCCGTTGACGAGCTTGTAGTAGCCGCCGCCTGCGCTGGTCAGGGTCCACTGTTGCGAGGCCGCGGTCGAGGACGTGTTCTGCACGAGGGCCGCGCCCGCCGAGGCCGAGGAGCCGCTGATGTCGAGGTAGAGGCCGCTGTGGACGTTCTTCATGGTCCACGCTCCGCCACCGGCGGACTGGAAGGTCCACAGCTGGCAGTCGCAGGCGGAGTTCTGCCACTGGTCGGCCGCCGTGCCGGCGGTGGTGGAGGCGGCGGGGATCTCCAGGTACTTGCCGCTGTTCTTGTTGACCAGGACGTACTGTCCGCTGGACAGGGACGGCAGTGCGGTCTGGGCGAGGTTCCAGCGCTGGCACGCGCAGCCGGTGCTGTCCCACTGCCCGGCGACGGTCCCGGCGGTGGTGGACGCGTTGGGGATCTCGAGGTACTTGCCGGTGAGCCGGTTGACGGCCGTGAAGCCGCCGGACGGGCTGGGAGCGACGGCCCATTCGTGGTCGAGGGTGCCGTTGTCGTCCCACTGCAGGACCTTGGCGCCGTTGGCGGTGGACTGGTTCTCCACTCCCAGTACCTTGCCGCTGGCCACGTTGAAGATCTTGAAGTAGCCGGACGGCTGGAGGACGAACTTCCACTGCTGGTCGGTGGCGCTGTCGGTGTTCTGCTGGGTGGCGTAGGTGCCGTTGGTGGTCGAGCCGCCCGCGATGGTCAGCATCAGGTTGCTGCCCGCGTTGGAGGCGGTGTAGGTGGCGCCGTCGTTGATCCCGCCGCCCAGGTCGATCGTGCTGTACGTGACGGGGTTGAGGGTGCTGCCGTTGTAGCCGCCGCTGAAGACCTCCAGGCTGTGCCCGTCGGGCAGCGGGAGCATGCCGCGGCTGTAGCCGCCTGCGACGTTCGACTGGATACGGGTCCAGGCGTTGGCGGCGCCGTTCTGGGTGTTCAAGAAGAGGTCACCGGTGCTGTTCGCGCTCACGACGAGGGTGCCGTCGGGTCCGCCGGTGGGAAGCCAGGTGATGTACGGGGCACTGGAGGGAACGTAACCGTCGGTCGACTTCAGCACCTGGCCGGTGACGGAGCCGAATGCCTCGGGGTCGGAGGAGATCTTGTAGTAGACAGCGAAGTTCTTCTCCGGCGCGCCTCCGTACTCGTAGGTCATCACGTAGTTGCCGTTGGGCAGCTTGGCGACGGTCGCCATGCCCGGGCGGTCGCTGTAGGTGGGCATCGCCACGTCGTCCACGACGGGGCCCCAGTTCACGCCGTCCGTGCTGACCTGGTGCACGAGCTTCTGACCGTGGGCGGTGTCGCGCTGGTCGGAGTAGTACACGACCAGCCTGTTGCCGTTCATCAGGAAGAAGGGCTCCCACACGGGGGTGTAGCCGTTGCTGGAGACGGCCTGGCCGCCGGTGGCGATGTTGCTGACGAAGGTCCAGGTCAGCCCGTGGTCCGTGCTGGCGTACATGTCGATCTTCGTCGCGGACCGGTCACTGGGGACGGAGTCGCCCGCGATCAGGATGGTGCCCGCGGGGAAGTTGCCGATCGCGGTGGGCAGTTCGAACAGCTGCGGCTCCCAGCGCATGCCCCAGCCGTTCTGCGTGTCGGCGACGTCCGAGATCTTGGACCAGGAGTTGCCGTTGTCGGTGCTGCGGTAGATCGGGAAGACCGGGGTGCCGGAGGTGTACTGCTCGAATGTGGCGAGCATGGTGCCGTTGGAGGTGCCGCTGTGCTCCAGCCGAATCGCCCGCGGGTAGAGCGATCCCGGGGCGGGGGCGTTGGACGGCGGGGTGTACATGGTCTGCGAGGGGCGGGAGAGGGCGTGGGCCTTGCCTGCGGCGGGGAGGAGGACCGTGCCGGCCGCTGCGACCAGGGCCAGCAGCAGGAGAAGGAGGGTGGCGGGGCGGGAACGCGGAGCGGCGCCGGGTCTGGCGCCTGTCGGGGCAGGGGACATGTGCGGCTCCGATGACGGGAAATGCGAATGAGGTTCTTGTGGGGGGTCCGCCGCCCCGGGACTGATCAGGTTGCGGGGCGGCGGAGCTGAGGGGCGTGTCAGCCGGGCGACAGGGCCGGCGACATCGCGGGGGAGGGGGTGCAGTCGGCAGCCCCGTGGACGACGGTTGTCGGGTGACGGCCGCGGTTGCCCGGCTGTCGCTGCGCGGGCGGGGGTGTGCCCTGCGGCGGTGAGGCGGTGAGGCGGTGAGGCGGTGGGCAGTGCGGCGGTGAGGCGGGCAGGCGTGGTGTTCAGGTGATCTGCAAATGCCTCTGGTCCTGGAGGGACGGCGGCGGTGCCGTCGAGCCGCGGACGACGAGCTCGACCGGTGGGTCGCTCGTCGGCGGGAGTTCGGCGTCCGGTTTCTCGATGGCGTGCACGAGCAGCCTGATTCCCTCCCGCGACGCGGCGTCGAAGGGCTGACGCACGGTGGTCAGCGGAGGAGAGACGTAGGCGAAGACGGGGTTGCCGTCGAAACCGACGACACTGACGTCCTCGGGCACACGACGTCCTGCTTCACGCAAGGCGTGGATCAGGCCTATGGCCATCTCGTCGCCCGCCGCGAACACGGCCGTCACCGAGCTGTCCGAGGCCAGCTCGAGGCCCGCCGCGTACCCGGAGTCGGCCGACCAGTCACCCTCCACCAACGGCGGTTCGTGGGCGCCGCGTGCCGCCAGTGCCGCCCGCCATCCCGCGATGCGGTCCTTGGAGGCGTACCACCGTCGCGGGCCCGCGAGGTGATGGACGGTCGCGTGCCCGAGATCCAGCAAGTGCTCGGTGGCGGCCCGCGCCAGAGCGCAAGCCCCTACGCTCGCCGTCACTGTACGGTCGGCGGAAAAGGCCGGCGGTGCCCCGAGGAAGAGAACCGGGACGTCCACGCGCAGGGAGACTTCTCCTTCCACGATGGGTTCGGAGACGACGACGCCGTCCACCCCCTGCTCCAGGAGTGACTCAACGGCGCCGGTGATGCCTTCCGGGTCGCCGTCGGGCGTGTTGACCACGCGGAGGGCGTACCCCGCGTCCCGCACGGCCTGTTCGATACCGACGAGCAGTGAGGCTGTTCCGTACCCGGCCGTTCCCAGCGCGACCACACCGATGGAGCGATTGCGTCCGGAAGCCAGCGCCCGGGCCGCGTGGTTGAGCCGGTAGCCGAGTTCGTCGGCGGCGGCCAGGACGCGTCGGCGGGCCTCGGCGGAGACGTACGGCTCGTTGTTGAGGACCCTGGAGACGGTCTTGCGCGAGACACCGGCCAACTGGGCGACGTCCGCGCTGCGCGGCGCGGCAGGGCCCGCGCCCCGTCCCATCCCTGGCGTCATGGAGTCTCCCGATGGCTGTGTGCCTGCATCGAACGAGGTCAACGATCTGACCGCGCGGTCTGACCGCGCGGTCATGTCTACGTAGGCGCAGGGCGCACGTCAAGAGGTCACACAGCACCAAAAACTCTTTGCCGTGGTGGCTCGAAGTCGTCGGCCGAGGCAGTCAGTGAAGGGGTCTTGACAGCCAGTCCCTGGAGCGATCAATCTTCCTCCACATCCGCCGATCGAGTTTGTTTGATCGTGTTTGAGGGTGGTCGCTTCATCCCCGCTCCGCGTCACGCGGGGCCGACGTGTCGTCGCGAAGACGACAGCCCTGTCAGGAGCCGAAATGGACCGTTTCCCCCTTGTTCGACCCATGCCTGCTCCCAGCCGTCGCGCCTTGCTGCGCGGCATCGGCGGGGCCGCTGTCCTGGGTGGCGCTCTTCCCTTGCTGAGCGCATGCGCGGGCAGCAGTGGTGGCTCGGGTGGTGGCTCGAAGACGGTCACCCTGGGCTCCAACGCCTCGGACGCGGTGCCGAAGAAGGCGTTCGCCAACATGTACTCCGCCTTCAAGACGAAGTCCGGAATCACTGTGGAGGTGAACACCAAGGACCACAACACGTTCCAGGAGCAGATCAACTCCTACCTGCAGGGCACGCCGGACGACGTGTTCACCTGGTTCGCCGGCTACCGCATGCAGTTCTTCGCGGCCAAGGGTCTCGCCTCCCCGATCGACGACGTGTGGCAGACCATCGGCCAGAACTTCCCCGACGCGATGAAGCAGCTCAGCAAGGGTGAGGACGGCAAGTACTACTTCGTGCCGCTGTACACGTACCCGTGGGCGATCTTCTACCGCAAGAGCGTCTTCGCCCAGCACGGCTACAAGGTCCCCACCACGTGGGACGAGCTCGTGGCGCTGTGCAAGCAGATGCAGAAGGACGGCCTGGTCCCGATCGCGTTCGGTGACAAGGACGCCTGGCCGGCGATGGGCACCTTCGACCAGATCAACTTCCGTCTCAACGGCTACGACTTCCACAAGTCCCTGATGGCGGGCAAGGAGTCGTGGACCGACGCGAAGGTGAAGGCCGTCTTCGACCACTGGGCCGAGCTGCTGCCCTACCACCAGGACGGCGCCGTGGGCCGCACCTGGCAGGACGCCGCGCAGACGCTGGTGTCCAAGAAGGCGGGCATGTACCTGCTGGGCTCCTTCGTGGCCCAGCAGTTCACCAACCAGGCCGACGTGGAGGACCTCGACTTCTTCGCCTTCCCGGAGATCAACTCCGCGTACGGCCAGGACACCGTCGAGGCGCCGACCGACGGGTTCATGCTCAGCAAGAGCCCGAAGAACCACGCGGGTGCCGTGCAACTCCTGGAGTTCCTGGGCACCCCGGAGGCCGAGTCCTTCTATCTCGCGTCCGACCCGAGCGTGGTGGCCGCCTCCAGCAACGCACCGACCTCCTCCTACACCGCGCTGCAGAAGAAGGCGTACGACATGATCGGCGGCGCCAAGAGCCTGACGCAGTTCATGGACCGCGACAGCCGCCCGGACTTCACCTCCACGGTGATGCAGCCCGCGCTGCAGAACTTCGTCCGTGACCCCAAGGGCGTGGACGGCATCCTGTCGTCCATCGAGCGCCAGAAGAAGACGATCTTCGCGTCCTCATGAGCATCGAAACCGGTGTCCAGAACCCGGAGGCGGCCGCCGTGCCGCCTCCGGGCGGCGCGCCCGCCCAGAAGAAGAAGCACGACCGCCGACCGTGAACCGACAGGTGCGCGCAGCCGGCCACTTGTCGGCCGCCGGGTGGGCCGCGGCGAGGTGCTTCCGCGGGGTGGGCCAGCCCCTGGGTCAGCCCCTGGTGGTGATGTCGGCCCAGTGGATGGTGTGCCCGGCCTCCTGGCGGTCACCGTGTGCATCGGCGAGCAGCTCGACGATCATGAGTCCGCGGCCGTGCTCGTCGTCGGTGCGCCCGGTTGACCGGCCGTAGTGGGGGAGGGTGGGGCCTCCGTCCGACACTTCGATGTGCACCTGCCCGGCCACGGGGTCGCAGCACAGCCCGAGGATCAGGGGCGGCTGGGCGTGCCGCACAGCGTTGGTGACCAGTTCGGAGACGGCCAGGAGCACCGAGTCGGCCACCTCGTCGGTGACCTTCCACTGGGTGAGCAGGTGCCGGGAGATCCTGCGGGCTTCGCGCACGGCCTCCGGGCGGTGCGCCAGGGCCCAGGTGCGGCCGGGCGTCGACCTGTGCTGGGTTCCCGTCTGCCGGGGGAGGAGATCTGGAGGACAGACGTACATCGCGGCCATCACCTTCTTCGAGCACATGGTGCCGTCGGGCTCGGGGCGCTGGTTCTACTGGACCTGACCACCTTCCCGTGCATCCGTGCGGGGTGTCGTCGTGGCCAGCGCCCAACCTCTCTACCGGCCAGCGGGAATACGCGGGCCGCAGTCAGCACCAACGGGCCCGCTGCCGACGAGGTCAGGCGGGCAGCTTCGTGTCGAGGACGAAGCTGATCTCGATGACCTGGCCGGGAAAGGTCAGTTCGGTGACGCGGACGACCGTGCCGACCGGGTGGTGGTCGCCGAAGTACGCCAGGTGCACCGCACCGTGCCGCCGCGGGTCCAGTACACCCTGACCGGGCCGGGCCCTGCGCACCACGGTCGACGCCACGTGCGGCTGGACCCACGAGTACCTCGGTCACATCGAGGACGCGCGCCGCCGCTTCGACGCCCGACAGGCCCTACGGCACCGCTGCCCCACGCCTGCGTTGTGCGCGGTCATGCGGTGACGGAGGCAAGCCGGTGCCCGGCGCTTCCTCGGGGAGACGGTCTGCCGAGGTCGCCGCGGGGTGCCCACCGGCTGAGGCTCACCGACAATGGAGGCATGACGGGAAGGGATCCGGACCCGCAGACCCGGGTCCGGGCGGAGTGCTGACGGACCGGTCATGAAGGATCTGCGGGTGGTCCTCGCCGACGATGACGTGCTGCTGCGCGAAGGGCTGGCCAGCCTGCTGCAGCGCTCGGGCTTGGCCGTGGTGGGGCAGGCCGGCGACGCTGTGCAGCTGCTGGAGGTCGTCCGGCGGGAAGAGCCGGAACTGGTGGTGGTGGACATCCGGATGCCGCCGGATCAGGCCACCGAAGGGCTCGAGGCGGCGCGCACCATCCGCCGGGACTTCCCCGACATGGGCATTCTCGTCCTGTCGGCGCATGTCGAGGTGGAGCACGCGATGGAGCTGCTCGCCGACGGGCGCAGGATCGGTTACCTGCTGAAGAGCCGGGTCGGTGACGTACAGGAGTTCCTCGAGGCGCTGGAGCGGATCGCCAAGGGCGGCTCGGTGGTGGACCCCGCGCTGGTCCAGGAGCTGGTCTCCGCACGACGCCGGGCGGACCCGCTGGCGGTGCTCAGTGAGCGTGAGCGCGAGGTTCTGGCCCTGATGGCGGAGGGCCGGTCCAATGCCGGCATCGCGCGCCGTTTGTGGGTCACAGAAGGCACGGTGGAAAAGCACGTGCGCAGCATTCTGTCAAAGCTGGGCCTGCCGGAGACCGACGACGACCATCGCCGCGTCCGCGCCGTGATCACCTTCCTGGAGGCCCGGTGACCGGGGCGTCCCGGTGACCGTCCCGCCCGGCGAGCAGGTCGTGGATGGCCCCGCTGGACAGCGCGGTCTTGGCGAGGAATCCCAGCGCGCGACTCGCCACAATGAGGTCGGCGTACTCGTCCTCCGCATGACTGGAGATCAAGATCACCGGGGGCGGCGAAGGGCCTGTCTCGTGGCGCAGCCGATCGGCCAGTTCCAGGCCGCTCTCGCTACCGAGGTCGATGTCCACCAGTGCGATGTCCGGCCTGAGCTGCGTTGCCTGCTGCAGCGCCTGTGCACTGTCCGATGCCACGCCCACGACCATGATGCCCTCGCCCTCCAGCAAGCAGCGAGCAGCATTGAGGAAGTAGGGGCTGTCATCAACGATCATGCACCGCAACATGTGTCCAGGATCTCAGCGCGGGCACCTGCCAGGCATTCCTGCTAGCTGTATTCATGGACGGTTGCGCACCTGCCTGTCATCCATGGGCTGTTCTGCACGGTTGCCCATGCGCCTGACAAGCATGGGTGCGCAGCTCGGCGCACGGTGCACCTCGGAAGTTCAGTCCCCGACTTCGGCCGGCTTCACGGAATCGCGGTCGGCCTCGGTGAGCGGGAACTCTGCACGCAGGGTGGTGCCCACTCCGTGCGGACTCTCCACAGAGATCCTGCCGCCGAGCGCCTCCACACGGTCCTTGAGGCCGACCAGACCGGTGCCGCGGACGAAATCGGCACCGCCGACGCCGTCGTCGTGGACGCACAGGCCCAGCACCCCGTCGGCGGCCTCGATCACGACCCTCACGGCCGAGGCCTGCGCATGCTTGGCGGCATTGGTCAGTGCCTCGCAGACGACGTAGTACGCACTGACCTGGATCCGCATGGGAATCCTGGTCTCCGTGTGCACCACGAGATCGACCGGCAGGGAGGAGCGCCGAGCGAGCGCCTTGAGCGCGGGAGCGAGGCCTCCCCTGGCAAGGACCGAGGGGTGGATGCCGCGCGCCATCTCGCGCAGCTCGTCCAGCGCTTCGGTCAGCTCGGTGGTGACGTGGCCCAGTCTTGTTCGAAGTTCGTCCAACTCGGGCGGCACCTTCGTCTGAGCCGCGCCCAGGAGCAGCACGACCGAGACGAGCCGTTGCTGGACGCCGTCGTGGAGGTCGCGCTCGATGCGCCGACGGGTCTCGTCGGCCGCGTTGACGATGCGGGCGCGTGAGGCGGTCAGCTCGGCGCGGGCTTCGGCGTTCTCGACGGCGGTGGCGACGAGCTCTGTGAACCTGGTGATCTGCAACTCCGTGTTCGCCGGGAAGGGCTCCTCGCTCCTCCTCGACGCGGCGATCACGCCCCACAGTCGCCCGGCGACCTTGATCGGGCAGCCGACCGACGAGCGGATACCCACCGCACGCGCCTCCTGCGCGATCGCGCCTGGTGCGTCCGCGAAGTTCCTGATCCGGGCCGCACCGCCGGTGTGCCGGACCTCGCGGGCGATGCTCAGCCCGTTCAGGTCGAAGCGCGTGCCGACGGTCAGGGGGTCCGGCCCCCTCGTCCGGCTCCAGGCGGCGACGCCGGTGACCGTGCCGTCCGTCTCGTAGCGTTCCATACGGGCGAGATCGGCACCGCAGAGGAGGCCGACCTCGCGGGTCACGGCCTCGAAGACCGCCGAAGCCGGAGCCGACCGGGCGACCAGTGTCGCGACTTGGCGCAACGCGGACTGCTCCTCCGTCAAGCGCGCCGACGCCAGTGCCGCCCGCCGTAGCCGGGCCGCCAGCTCTCCCACTACGGCGGCCGTGAGGAGGAAGACCCCCAACGCCACGCCGCTCTCGGAATCCGCGATCTCGAACGAGTGGAACGGGGGGACGAACAGGTACGCGTAGGCCAGCACGCTCAGCACCGACGTGAGCAGTGCCAGCCATGTACCCCACACCACGGCGACGGGGAGGACCGCGAGCAGGTAGAGCACCAGGAGGTGCAGCGGCGCGATGTGCCGCCCGAGGAGTGCGATGATGCCGGTTGTCGCAGCCACCATCGCGAGGCTGGCGAGCAGACCGTTCAACCACCGCCGAGTCGGCAAACGCACCCGGCGCCGAGCCATAGCGTCGCTTCCTTGGTCGAACCTGACGGACACCGTTAACCAAAGTGTGACATATTGCCCCGCCGGGCGTAGGTGTCGATCTTGGGCATGCCCGTCCTGACCTGCGACTGACCGCCCGCTCGCCCGCTCGCCCGCTCGGCCGCTCGGCCGCCCGGCCGTCCGAAGTCACTCGCTCGGGCGTGGTGGTGAGCACACCCGTCGGCGCGGCCGCACGTGACGCCGGCCGGCCACGGGAGCGCTGCAGTACGGCCTGCCGCCGGGCGAGTCCACCGCTGCCCGTGGCGAGCCTGCGAAGGCCTCGCACCGTGTCGCTGTCCGGCCATGGACGGTGCGGTCAGCCCAGGACGAGCAGGACGGCCAGCGCGATGAGCAGCGAGTCGATGCGGTCCAGCAGACCGCCGGAGCCGGGTAGCCAACGGCCGGCGTCCTTTGCCTGTGCACCTCTTTTGACCATGGACTCGAGAAGGTCGCCCACCGGGCCACCGACCGTCACAGCAACTGCCATCGGCCAGCTCAGCGTGGACAGCACGGCGAGCGCGCCGAGGCCGGCCGCGGACCCGGTCAGCGTCCCGCTCCACCTTTTGGCAGGCGACAGCGGTGACAACCGCGGCCCGCCCAGTCCTCGACCGGCGAAGTACGCCACGATGTCGGCGATCGAGACCGCGACGAACAACGCGAGCGCGCTCGCCCCGAGCGGCACCAGCGCGGCCAGCACACTCAGCCAGGCCAGCCCGAGCAGGCCGGCGCAGAGCCGTCGCAGGCCGTGGTCGGCGTCACCGGCCAGCAGTGGCCCTGCGGCCACTGCGAGAGCCCCGATCGCGACCACCCGGAGAACCTGTCCGGGCGCCAGCCAAGCGGCCGTCACCACGCCTGTGACCGCCGCGCCCAGTACCACCCGGTCTGCCCGGCCCAGCCGCATCAGCCCGCCGAACTCCGTCACCGCGATCAGCCCGACCGCGACGGCGACGGCCGCGGCGCCCGGTCGGCCCAGCCAGAACGCACAGGTGACCAGGGGCACCCCGGCCGCCCATGCGCACCACCGGACCATCAGCTCACGCCGCCGGGACGCGACCACCGCGATGCCGCCCAGCGCCAGCGCCCCACCGAGGTAGGGCGCCAGGGACGCGACGGTGATCACCGAGCGGATCCGGTGGCGGCAGCGCCCGGAGGCATCGCAGCGAGCGAGGCCGGACCCGGCCGCAGAACCTGCAAGGCCGCCTGGCACGCGGCCACGATGCGCGCGTTCTCGGCGGTGTCCCTGACCGCGATGCGCACGGTGCGTCCCTGGTACTCCGGCGACAACGGCGACAGGTCACGCAGGTATACGTCGTGACGGCGGCACTCGTCGACGAGTCGAGCGGCGCTCGGCCCGTCGGGCGGCAGAGTCACCGTGAGGAAGTTCGCCACGGCCTCCTCGACCACCACGGCCTCGTCCAGCCCGGCCAGGGCGGCGGCCAGTTCCCGGCGCAGCGCGTGGGTGCGCAGCCAGCAGTCGCTGTAGTACGCCGGGTCGCGCAAGGCCGCCACCGCGGCCAGCTGTGCCGGGAGGCTGACCTGCCAGGGTGGCGTCCATCGGCGCAGCTGCGCCGCGGTGATCGGCTCGGCAACCAGGTACGCGGCCCGCGCACCGGACAGCGCGTACATCTTGGACAACGAGCTGCAGACCACCACCCGCGGGTCCGTCGCGGCGAGGCCGGCGAGCGATTCGGTAAGACCGGCATAGCCCAGGTACGCCTCGTCGATCCACCAGCGGGTTCGGCCCGGTGCGGCGGCGATCAGCGAGCGCAGCTCTGCTGCCGGCGCGTGGCGTCCCGTCGGATTGTTCGGGTTGACCACCACCACGAGGTCGTATCGGCCGGCCTCGACGGCAGCGGACAGCCGGGCCGGATCCATCCGCCAGCCGTCTTCGCGACGCAACCGGAACCGGTCCACCCGGCATCCGATCACCCTCTCCGCGACATGCGCGTACTCGCCGTAGCTCGGATCCGTGAGAAGCACCCTGCTTCCCGCGGTCAGCCACTGGCCGAACGCCCTGTAGATCAAGTCGGACGAACCGGCGCCGACCGCGAGCGTCTGAGCCGGCAGCGCCCGAGCCGCGGCGATCTCCGCCAGCAGGCCCTCGGCGCCGGATGGCGGCGAAGTCCGGGCGGCCCAGGCCGGATCCTCCGCGAGCACCGCCCGCACCCCCGGTGCCGGCGGAAACCAGGCGTCCAGTACGTCGGCCGCGACCACCTGGTGCCGCCGGTGCAGCGTGCGGAAGTCCGTGCCGATGGCGGTGAACGAGGCGCCGCCGTGTTCGCAGCCGTCCGGCCGAGGTGCGAACGGCATGTCCAGCTGCCAGTCCACTGCGGACCGCAGACGCTCCAGGAGGGCGCGGTAACGGTCCGTCGTGACCTTCGTCAGCTCGGCCACGCTGCCGGTCAGCACCTCGAACGTCAACGCACCGCTGCGCACCGTACGGCCGACCGGGCGCAGGCCGGTGGCCAGGTACATGGTGAGCAGCTCGGTGCGCCCCATCGCCACCACCCGGCGACCGCCCCGGGCGGCGATCCAGCGCAGCGCCGCGTACATCAGCAGCGGCGCCGCTGCGCCGGCCCGCCAGCGCGGCTCGACGGTGAGGATGCGCACCTCGAACAGATCGCTCTCACTCAGCAGCGGCAGCTCGTCGCGGGTCAGGTACTTGTCCAGCGCGTACCGCCCCGACCAGGGCGGAGTCAGGCTGACGAAGCCGATACGGGCTGCTCCTCGCGCCGCGACCAGGTAGACGTTGTCACCGTCCAGTCCGTCGCGGAGCCGCCCGGCCGGATTCGGCTCATGCTGGCCCAACTCCTGTGCATACACTCGGTGACGCAGTTCATGGATCCACTCGAGATCCTCCGGAGTAGCAACACGCAGCTGCAGGTCACGGCCCATGGGCACCTCTCTCGCGGGGGCACTCCATCGTGGGGAACACGGACCGTCCGCGTCAGGGGCCAAGTGACGCAATCAGCTGAGTACGCGTACTCAGGCGCAGGCGCGCCCCGCGTGCAGACGTACTCCACGCCCTCGGCCCGCTTCGGCGCCAAGACGCGAACGCAGATGTCGCGGCGCTCCGTCGGCCACTCGTCGCACGGACCATTCGGACGCCTGGTGGTGGCGCCGCACCCCACCGGTCCGCACGCTGGACGTGGACGCGCCGCCATGCACTGCGTGGGGGCCGGACTCCGGGAGGACCTGTGACCGCTTCTTCGCCCGCCACCGACGCACCGCCCGCCCGCTACGACGATCTGCGGGCCCTGGTGATCAACTGCACCCTCAAGCGGTCGCCGGAACCCAGCAACACCCAGGGGCTCATCGACCGCAGCACCGCCATCATGGAAGCACAGGGAGTGCAGACCGATGTGGTACGGGCCATCGATCACGACATCGCCACCGGCGTGTGGCCCGACATGACCGAGCACGGCTGGGAGACGGACGCCTGGCCCGACCTTTATCAGCGGGTCCTCGCAGCCGACATCCTCATACTGGCCGGTCCCATCTGGCTGGGTGACAACAGCTCCGTGATGAAGCAGGTGATCGAACGCCTTTACGCATGCTCCAGTTTGCTCAACGAAGCCGGCCAGTACGCCTACTACGGGCGCGTCGGCGGCTGCCTGATCACCGGCAATGAGGACGGCGTCAAGCACTGCGCCATGAACGTCCTCTACAGCCTGCAGCACCTGGGCTACACCATCCCTCCCCAGGCTGACGCCGGCTGGATCGGCGAGGCGGGCCCCGGCCCCTCCTACCTCGATCCCGGCTCGGGCGGTCCGGAGAACGACTTCACCAACCGCAACACGACCTTCATGACCTGGAACCTGCTGCACCTGGCGCGGGCGCTGAAGGACCTCGGCGGCATCCCCGCCTATGGCAACCAGCGCACCGCCTGGGACGCGGGCTGCCGCCGCGACTACGAAAACCCCGAGCACCGGTAGGGCCCTCCTGAACGGGCCGGCGGCCCGTTCAGGCCGGCATCAAGGTGGCCGACCGGCCGCGCGCACGGTTGTTGACGCCCGGCGATGGGGGGGGTAGGGGCCGAAGTCGTCGGCCGACTGCTGAGGGAGAACAGGAAGGAGCACGGGCGGTGAGTGAGCGCGCCGGCGGCCCGTCGGGCGGCAGGGTTCCGGTCGGGCCCTGGCTGCGGACGATGGTCCGGCGGGACCCGGCGGAAGTGCACCGCGTCGCGACACCGCTGGAGCTGTTGTTCGATCTCTGTTTCGTGGTGGCCGTCGCGCAGGCCGGTGCCAGGCTGGTGCACGCCGTGGCGGCGGGCCATGCCGGGCAGGGTGTGGCCGGCTACGCCATGATCTTCTTTGCCGTCTGGTGGGCCTGGATGAACTTCACCTGGTTCGCCTCCGCGTACGACACGGACGACGTGCCCTATCGGCTCACCACGTTGGTGCAGATCGCGGGCGTCCTCATCCTGGCTGCCGGGGTGCCGCGCGCCTTCGACCGCACGGACTACTCCATCGTCGTGGTCGGCTACGTGGTGATGCGGCTGGCCCTGACGACTCAGTGGGTCAGAGCGGCCCGCAGTGAGCGGGGCGACGCCCGAATCACCGCTCTGCGGTACGCCGTCGGTGTCGTCGTGGTGCAGATCGGCTGGGTGGCGTTCGGGTTCCTGCCGCACACGGACGTGAAGGTCTGGGTGTTCGTCGTCCTCGCGGCCGCGGAACTCGCCGTGCCCGTGGTGGCCGAACGTCACAGGCCCACTCCCTGGCATCCCCACCACATCGCCGAGCGCTACGGACTGTTCACCCTGATCGTCCTGGGCGAGACGGTCGCCGCCGCGACGGTGGCCGTGCAGAGGGCTCTGGACAGAAGCGGTTCGACGCAGCTGCTTCCGATGGCCGCGGGGGGCCTGCTGATCGTGTTCGCCGCCTACTGGATCTACTTCGTCGTGCCCATCCACGAGCACCTGCGGACGGGCAGACGTGCATTCCTGTGGGGATACGGGCACTACCTGGTCTTCTCCACGGCCGCCGCCATCGGCGCCGGGCTCGAAGTGGCGATCGAGCAGGTGGTCGGCCAGGCCCACGTCGGCGCCACGAGCGCCGCCGCCTCGGTCACCGTTCCGACGGCCGGATTCGTCTTCTTCACCTGGCTCCTGCACGCTCGCCACGTCAAGCCGTCACTGCGGCAGCAGGCTGTCCTGCCGCTGACCGCGGTCGCGATCCTGGCCTGCACGTTCGCGGGCTCATGGGCGGTGCTGCTCGCCGGATTCGTCGCGGCACTCAGCGTGGCCGTCTCCTTGATCCAGCACCACCGCATCACCCCGGCATCAGATGCCGCAGCCATTCCCTGAGCTTGCTGGGAGTGGCGCGGGTGCCGGAGGAAGCGTCAGGCGTCGAATCCTCGTAGGGCACGCGGTGAGGCTCCGAACTCGCGTCGGCACGCCTTGTTGAACGCTTGGAGGTCGGGGATGCCGACGGAGGCGGCGACCGCGGAGATGGAGAGAGTCGAAGCGCGCAGCAGGTGGTGGGCGCGGTCGAGTCTCCGGCTGCGGATGTAGCCGACGACCGTGTCGCCGATCGCGGCGCGGAACAGCCGTGTCAGGTGGTTGTGCGAGACCCCCGCGGCCCGTGCGACATCCGGCACGGTGAGCGGCGTGGCCAGGTGTGACTCGATGTAGGCGATGGCCGTGCTGACCGCCGGGTGCGGACCGGGCCGCTCGGCGGTCGGAGCCAGGTGGGCGATGCGCCACAGCGCGGTCCAGATCTCGGCTCTGGTGCGCTGCGGATCGCGGGGCAGGGCGGTGACCGCCTTCTGCAACAGCGAGTCCAGGACGGGGAGTTCGGGGCCGGCGTCCTGGACGACGGGCACGGTGCGGGAAGGTCCGGCGGCCACGATGCGCAGATGTGCGTAAAGATGCTCGGAACGGCCCTGGTAGCGGTAGCGGACCGTGACGCCGGGCGGTACGAGACTCACGCGGCCGGGCCGGATCACGTGCGGGGTGCCGTCGACGTCGAGTTCGGCGTCGTACCGGTAAAGGTGCAGCTGCCACAGCTCAGGGAGCCGGAAGACGTCGGTACGGCTCACGACACCATGGACGCCGACGCCGGCGTTCGCCACGAGGGGCGGTTCACCGAGCTGGAGCTCCGTCTCGAACATGATGAAAAGCTACCAGTAGTGGTGAACCGCACCCACGCGCCGAGCGGCGTTTGCCGCCTACGGTGGCCGCATGGCAGACATCCCATTGCTGAGCTCGGTCGAGATGGCCGGCTTCGTCGCACACGGCTCGTTGCGCCTCGACGCCGTCGTACCCCCGGACATGAACGAGGAGGGGATCGAGGTCCTGCGCAACGGCGTCCCCGGTGTGCCCTACGGCAGCAGCGTTCAGGACGCCTACCCGGACGGGTCGTTCGTCCGGCGCCTGATCGAACTTCCCGCGGTAGCAGGCGCGTTGTACTCTCTCGTCGGCCCGGGGCCGAGCGTGGACCACCACGCCGTGCACGTGCGCTACCCCCACGAGGGGCAGGCTCAGCCGCTCCACGGAGACGCGATCATCGATGTGCGCACGGACGCCTTCGACGTCCAGTTGATGTACTACCCGCAGGACGTGACGCCCGACATGGGCGGCACCCTCAGTGTGCCCGGCAGTCATCTGCGGCGGACGAACGAGTCGGACACCGGCCGTTACCAGAACCTGCGCGGTCAATCCAGGCTCGTGTGTCCGGCCGGCACTGTGGTGTTTTTGCACCACGGGCTCTGGCACGGTGGGCGGCGCAACGACAGCGACGTGGAACGCTACATGTTCAAGATCCGTTTCAATCCGACGGTGCGGCAGCGGCGCCTGTGGGACACCTCCGATCTGCACGACCCACGTGTCGCCGAGAACCTCAGCGCCCACTTCCCCTGGTACGAGCACGCCACCGCACGCCTGGAGATCTACAACCGCGTCCTGCTGTGGCGCGCACTCACCGGGGACGACTCCTTCGACCTGGAGCACTGGGTGACCCGGGTCGCCAACCGCCCGCAGAAGGAGGTCGCGTGAGCACGCGTCAGCAGGTCCTGGTGCTCTACCTGGCCACCTCCGCTCTGGATTCCGAGACCGTGGGCTGGTCACGGTACGACGGCACTGCACGCACCTCGCCGACGACCGGGGACGGCGACGAACCGCCGTACAAGTCGGGAGTGCATGCCCTGGAGGACGGCTGGAGGCTGTTCCAGGCCGCCCAGTTGATCCCGCCCTATCCGGGACACGAGTACGACGTGTCGTTTCTCAAGCATGAGTTCTTCTTCGAGAAGCTCGTGGAGGTGGACGCGGGAGACGGGACCGCGCGTACGGAGTCCTCCCGGTAGCCGCCGCGTTTCGTGCCATGACGACCGGGTGCGCCGCGGTTCCCGGCAGACACCGAGGCAGGCCGTGGTCGCGCGCAGGGGCGCGTTCCGTACGGCCGTACCCGAATCGGTGCCGCGGTCACCCGGGCGTGACCGCGGCACCGATCAGCCGGCTGCTGCGCGGCCGGCGCGGTCGAAAGGTCCCTGTGGGCCGGGGTCCGGTCAGGCTCCACGGACCGCTGGTCGAACTCTGCCGGGCAATCGCGACGGCCGGTCAGGGCACAGGGAGGTCAGCGGCCTTCTCGCGGTGGCGGCGGTGCCTGGCCGCCTTGGTGCTGTTGCCGCAGCGCTGCATCGAGCACCATTTCCGGGGCCTTCCCTGCTCGGCGTCGAGATAGAGCATCCTGCAGATCTGAGAGTCGCACTCGCGCAGCCTCTGTCGTCGTATCGGATCCGAGAGCAGCGTGATCAGGTCGCGGGCGATCAGCGAGAGCAGCGCGGGAGTCGACAGCCCGGGACTGCTCGCTGCGGCGGTAAGGCCATAGGCGTCCGCCTGGAGCTGAGGGGCCGGCGGGTGCACCTGGGCCAGTTGGTTCAGGAGCCGCACCGACTCCTCCCGGGGGGCTTGGCGGTGGAGGTACCCGACCGTGACGTCGTATGCGCAGGCCCGCAGTTCGTGGAGGGCCGCGAGCAGCCCCGCCAGGTCTTCGCCGGGGTGAACGGCGAGCCCTACCCCGTCGCACCAGGCCCTGAGCCGGTCAATGTCACCCATCCGTTCGACCGGCGTGACCGGGCGGCGCCCGACCGTGGCGATGAGGTTCAACGACAGGGATCCGGCGTCGAAGCGGAGTTCGCGGAGTTGTGCCGTGACCCGAGTGCGTCGGCCGTCCTGTGCTCCTTCGACCATGCGGCTATAGTAACCCTGTAAAAGGTTACTAAGACGGGTGGAGTCGTGGATGCGCGTCGCCCTGCTCCCTGCTCTCTCTGGTCCACCGCGCGGGGGAGCGGTCTCGGAGTCCATGGTGACCATGGCCTTCGCGCGGCAGCAGACTCCGACTGCCCGCGGCACCTGGCATCCGTGGGCCCGGTCCCTGGCGACCGCCGTGCAGGGCAGGCTGCCGCACGCACTCCTCTTCCTCTGCGCAGCCGGTGTCGTCGCCGCGCTGATCCCGGCCACAGCCCTGGTACGCGCTCCGGAAACCCGCGGCAGGTCGGCGACAAGAGGCGCGGCCGCCCCAGTCGGCGAGCAGTGAGCGCTCCTGCCGGGGGCGGGACCCCAGCCCGATTCACGTCATGTCCCGTAGCGGAAAGGAACACGTCATGCGCATAGCCGTAGTGGGGGCAGGCGGTGTCGGAGGCTACTTCGGCGCCCGGCTTGCCGCAGCGGGCCACGAAGTCACCTTCGTCGCCCGGGGCCGCCATCTGGAGGCCATACGGGAACGCGGACTACTGGTACGCAGCCCGCTCGGCGACCTCAAGGTCCCGGCGGCATCGGTGGTTGCCACCATCGCGGAACTGGAACCCGCCGATGTGGTCCTCGTCGCCGTGAAACTGTGGGACACCGAGGACGTCGCGGCCCAGCTGGGCGATGTCGTGGACGAAGGGACCCGCGTCATCTCCCTGCAGAACGGAGTCCGCAAAGACGCAGTACTGCGCCGGCACCTGCCGACGCGGGCCGTGTGGGGCGGCGCCTGCTACATCTCCGCAGTCATCGAGGAGCCGGGCATCGTCTCCCACCGCGGCGCCATGCAAAAGGTGGTGTTCGGCCCCTACGACGACATGGACACCCCTCGCGCCCGCGACTTCCTCGACGCGTGCGTCTCCGCCGGCATCGAGGCAGAACTCAGCTCGGACATCGAACGGGTCATCTGGGAAAAATTCGTCTTCCTGGTGGGGCTCTCGGCGACGACCACCGCCGTACGTCAGCCCATAGGGGTGGTCCGCTCCGACGTTCACTGCCGGGAACTCCTGCGCGATGTGATGGCGGAGGCCGTGCAGGTCGGCCGTGCCGCCGGGGTGAGTCTCGATCCGAAGTTCGCCGACGAGCGGCTGGCGTTCTGTGACACCCTGCCGGCCGCGATGACGTCCTCGATGCACAACGACCTGATGCAGGGGAACCGTCTGGAACTGCCCTGGCTCAGTGGCAGTGTCGTCACCCTGGGCCGCGAGTTCGGGATCGCCACACCGCGCAACCAGACGATCGCTGACGTCCTGGCCCCCTACGAACTGGGACGACCCGATCCGGACCGCTGACCCGCACTGCTCGAGCAGTCGCTCCGGCGCCCACTGGGTCTGGTCAACCACTGACGCGCCATGGTCGGACGATGGAGCAGCCGCCGCCCGGCAGATGACTTCGTGCCCCCGGGCCCAGGCGGGGGCTGGGGGCCGGGGGAACGGAGTGGCTCAGCCGCGCAGCGTCGCGACCGGGCTGTTGTACGCCTCCGCCGTCAGCACCGGGTGCCGTGACGAGCAGGCTGCCGTCGGCCAGGACAGGCGGACCGTCCGGGACTCGCCGGGCAGCAGCCACAGGTAGTTGTCGCTGTACAGCGTCGGCAGCACACGGCGGCCGTGCGGGTCCTCCAGCAGCGAGAGCCGGACCATGGCGGCCACCGCCGAGCCCTGGTTGCGGATCACCGCCGTCAGCTCCTGGCGGTCACCGGAGGGCTTCTCGGCCGACACCCCGGTGATCGCGCCGGTCAGCCTCACCTGCTTCACCTTGTTCAGAGACCGCAGCGCGGCGGCCTCGCGGTAGCGCCAGTAGGTGTTCCTTGACAGCTCTCTGCCCCGGGAATCCTCCAGGGTCAGCCGCAGCAGGTGCAGGTCCGGAAGGTCATCGGTCCACCCGGCGGTGAACACCTCAGCGGTGGCGGCCCGTTCCACGTCCACCCGGGCCGTCCTGCTCTTGCCGAGTTCCCGGCCGGACAGGTCGTGGAGTCGGGCGGCGACGGTGGCGCCGCGCAGGTCGGCCGACGTGTGATTCACCGCGATGACCTGCCACTTCACCGGATCGGCCTGCACATGCAGCGGCTCACAGGCCGAACGGGCGCCGAAGTAGGTGCCGTTGACGTCGAAGTCGTAGTCGTACGTCTGCCAGACCGTACTGTGCCAGGCCGGGTGGGACATCCACAGCATCAGACCGGAGGCGTTGTCCCACAGGTTGGCGTTCCACGCCTCGAACATGGCGCGCGTGTTCTCGTAGTTGACGAACTGCGCCTTGCGCGCGAAGTCGTCCAGGTCGCCGGACTCGCCCAGGCGGGCCGCGATGGCCGCCTTGTAGTTCTGCGGCGCCTGGTTCCCGTGCTCGCTCCAGTCGTGGTAGTACCACGCGCCCCGTATCGGCCACTCCGGCTCGTCGCCCGTCATGTTGCGGGTGCTCGCCGCGGTCGAGACGACGGGCATGCCGATCTCGGTGTGGAAGCCGAAGTCGCGGCTGCCGTACGTCATCGGGTCGAAGTACTTCTCCGGCTCCACCCAGCCGTAGGGGCCGCCGCCCGTGATGATGCCGCCCGCCGAGTTGTTCTGGTAGAGCACGCCGGGCACCTGCTGCTCCACCGCCTCGCGCATCCCCTTGTCGATGGCGGCCGGTGGGTTGCCCTCGTTCGCGCCGCACCAGACCACCACGCAGGGGTGGATGCGGTAGCGCAGTACGGTGTCGCGGGCGAGCGAGTTGAACGCCTCGTGGTCCGGCGGGTCCATGCCCCACGCGTTGGGGAAGTCGTTCCACACCAGGATGCCGTGCCGGTCGCAGGCGGCGAAGAACTCCTCCCGGTCGCTGCTGCCGACCCAGTTGCGGATCATGGTGAAGTTCATGTCGCGGTGCATACGCACGGCCGCGTCCATGCGCTCCGCCGGCATCCGGCGCAGCAGTTCGTCCCAGCCCCAGTTGCCCCCGCGAGCCAGCACGCGCACGCCGTTGACGCTGATCTTCAGCGGGTCCGGCGTGTTCGACACGGACTTGACATCGGTCCACTGCTCGCCGTCGTCGGACACCTGGATCGTGTACGACTTCGGGTATGCGGTCTCCCAGACGACGGCGACGCGGTCGAACGCCCGCGAGGAGCCGAGGTCCACCTGTATCCACTGGTGGTCCTCGTAGGCGGAGGACCAGCGGGTGTTCGGGTCCCCGTCGGTGGCGTGCGACGCCGGGTGGTCGGACTCCTCCGTGGAGGCGGTGGCCTTCTGGTGGAGGGCGAGGTCGGTGCCGGGTTCACTGTGGTCGACGACAGAGAGCGACCACAGAGAGTTGCCCCAACTCGTGTTACGCAGACCACAGTTGAGACGGACGTAGCGTGCGGTCCGCCGGTCGAAGTCCTCGACCTGGAGGCTGGCGTTGCCGTTGTTGAACGGCAGCGGTACCGCCCCGTTGTCCACCGACTTCACGTCGGTCCAGTCCGAGCCGTTCGGGGAGACCTGGATGATGAAGGTTTTCGCGTACGCCTGCTCCCAGGTGAGGTCGACCCGGTCGAAGGACTGGACGGAGCCGAGGTCGACACTGATCCACTGGTCGTCCTCGTAGACGGAGGACCAGCGGGTGCCGGAGTCACCGTCGGTGGCATTGGCCGCGCCGTTGCTGTCCTGATCGGTGCTGGACGCGTCGGCGTGGGCGTGCAGCGCGAGGTCGGTGCCCGGCCGGGTGCTGTCCCCTACGGACAGGGTCCACAGCGAGCAGCCCCAGGACGTGGCGCGGGTCAGACACCTGATGCGGACGTGCCGGGCCTGCTGCCGGTCGAAGGTCACGGTCTGCATGTAGGCATCGCCGGACGCGGTGAACGCGAGCGGCACGTCGTACTCGTAGCCGAACTGCCTGATGCCGAAGCGGGTGGTGCGCCGGTCGCTCTCCTGGCCGCCCACCGAGGCGGCGAACGTGAGGTCGTGCAGGTCGGCCTCGCCCAGACCGTTCGGCCACCACAGTCGGGGATCGCGCACCCTCAACTGCCGGAAGGCGTCCGGGGTGAAGACGACGTCCAAGCTCTCGCCTGCCTTCACGGTGACGGTCTTCGACGTCCGCACCTCGTCGAAGGCAGCCGTGACCGTCGCCTGGTGGTCGGCGGTGTCCGCGTTGCGGACAGGAACGACGATGGTCAGCTCGGCCACCGACACATCCGGCAGCGCGGGCAGCACGGTGTCCACGCGCGCGTCGCCGATGACGACGTGCCCGGTCGATCTCAGCCGGACGTGGTTCCAGATGCCCGCCGCGCGGTCACGCACAGCCGGCATCCAGTCCCAGCCCGAGGACGCCAGGTACGTGGGGGAGTTGAGGTTCATCTGCTGCGCGCCGGCGTCCACCCAGGACTCGCCCAGCGGACCCTTGTCACCGGGGCTGCCGGGGACCGGCATCGGCGTGATCTTCACCGCGAGCGCGTTCTCGCCGCTCTCGGTGAGCTGCCGGGTGACGTCGAAAGCGGCACGGGCGAACGGGTACGTCAGGTCGCCCACCTGTTTGCCGTTGAGCCACACGTCGGCCTTGTGGTTGACCCCGTCGAACTCAAGCCAGAGGTGCCGGCCGACGCCGGTGCGCAGGCCGCGCGGCAGCTCGAAGTCCCGCTTGTACCACCAGGAGTGGCGCGACAACGCCTCCGGGATGCGCATGTTGTTCAAGCCCGCCACCGGGTCGGGCAGCTTGCCCTGCTCCACGAGTGAGCCCAGCACCGTGCCGGGAACGGTCGCGGGCAGCCAGGTGCTGGTGTCGACGGACGTCTTCGACAGACCGGCGCCGTCTGCGCCGGCCCAGTCGTCCATGGTGAGCCGCCAGCCCGACTCCACGGGCACGGTCCCGTCGTCGGCGACCGTGAGCTCGGGTGCCTCGCCGTGTCGGGTGTCCCAGTCGGTCCAACCGGTGACCGAGGGGCGGTGGCCGTCGGCGGTGCCGTACACCTCGAAGCCGTTGAGGCCGAGGGGCAGCGGACTGGAGCGCTTCTGAGAGGTCATGCGCACCCATCGCGCGGACACCGGGCGGGGAAGCTGGATGTCGACGACGCCACCGGTTCCCGCCGTGGTGCTGTACACCGTGGTCCAGGACTTGTGGTCCACGGACGTCTCGACCAGGAAGACCAGGGAGAAGCTCGACTGGATCTCCTTGCCAGTGGTGCCGCTGTGCACATTGCCGGTGGTGGGCGGCGTGTACACCGGATCGGAGGCGTCCGCCTCGAAGGTCAGGCGGACCTGCGCGACTTCGCAGATCCCCTGCAGGTCGACGGCTATCCACTGCGGATCGCCGCCCTCGGCACGCCAGCCGCTGCCCCGGACACCGGGGGAGGAGAGGCGGTCGACCACGAAGGAGCCGGGGGTGGCGGCGTAGGCAGACGAAGAGACCGAGACCGGCCGGTAGAGCGCCAGCTCACCGGGGGTGGCGGCGGAGTTGACCGGCGCGCTGTCGGGTGCGGCAACGGCAGTCGCCACTGGGAGCACGGAGCTGAGGCCGAATCCGGCCAGCAGGCTGGTACCCGTGGTGACGATGGCCCGTCGCGACGGATGGCGCGACGGATCCGACTGATCTGTCATGAGCGTGACGTCCCATCAAAAAGCGGTGCAGGCCGGAGCGACTCCGCGCCCGCCGCAGCAGGAATGACAACGTTGCCAAAGGCTGGGTTGCGCGGCGCCCCCTGTCAACCCCTGGGACGGGGATCGGTATGTGACCGCTTCCGCCGTCTGCCGCCAGGTTCCGGTGGACCGTGGCCATAGCGAATGAGGGAACCGTGCGGGCGGCGGGGCCCGGTCCGTCCGGGCGGCCCGGGACGTCCTGCGCCGGAATCGGGCACAGACCGACTGTGAAGAGTGCCCTCGCCGGGAACTCACCTCTGTGGGGACGGCAGGCAGAGATCTGCGACTCTGCGTGCCGCGGCCGTCATGCGGCTTATGGCCGCCAACCTTACGACGCTGCCCGCCAGGCGCAGGCGCAGATGCCGCTGGACCGCGACGAGGCGGAGCCGACGCCTGCCTCGACTCCGCCGGGCAGTTGCAGATGCGACTGGCGGCGAACGGCCTGCAACGCATCTTCCGGGGTGATCGGCGTCTTATGGGGCATGGGGTGCGGAGCTGGG
Organism: Streptomyces cynarae; assembly: GCF_025642135.1. Classification (NCBI taxonomy): domain Bacteria; kingdom Bacillati; phylum Actinomycetota; class Actinomycetes; order Kitasatosporales; family Streptomycetaceae; genus Streptomyces; species Streptomyces cynarae. The sequence continues at coordinate 8,581,158 of NZ_CP106793.1, forward strand.
GCCGTCGTCCTCTCGGTCGGCGTGGGGCTGGCAGGTGGAGCACAGTTCGTGCCGGCCCCGGGTGATCACACTGCCCCAGCCGTTGCACACTTCGCAGCCGAGGGCGGAAGCGGCGTCTGCGCGGGGGTTCGTGTCAGGAGCGGCGTTCGCTCCGTGGGTCATGCGGCTCTCCTGGCCTCGAGCTGTCGGCGGTGGGTGCGCGTGTTTCCTACGCGATGCCCAGCTTATACCGTTTTCTGCCCGATTGTGTCTGTTTTCACAGTTTTTATGACCGTCTATGTTGCGGCAAGAAGGGCGGCACCGCTGCGTATTCTCGGGTGTACGTACGGTGACCAGGCAGTGTCGGTGCTCACCCCCACGAGCGCGCTCGGGCGCACGGAAGCGAAGGGCGGAGCCTCATGCGGCACGAGCTCGACTTTCACGCGGCCGAGAAGAAATTGACGACGCCCACTCCGACCTCACGTCACCCCTGCCAGAGGTCGGTCACCGAAGGGGACAGTGCACGCGCCTGAGCGTAGCCCGCGCGGGCGGCAGCCGATCGGCGTGTGTTGTCCGTCAGGTTGCGGCCCATGATGCGGCGCGCGGCACGGTCCGGGGACAGCAGGAAGACGCGCGCCCCGTTGTCGGACAGTTCCGCGGCCTGCTGTGCGGCGCTCGGATGTGGCCCAACCGCGCGGGGGACCGGCACGACCGCCAGCACCCGGCGGTACCCGCGCGCGAGCTGGAGGTTGGCGGTCGAGCGACTGCCGCCGTCCATCCAGCGTCGGCCCGCTACGGTGACCGGCGGCCATACGACGGGCACGGCACAGCTCGCCGCCACCGCCTCGAGGAGTGTCACTCCGGAGTCCGAGTCGAACACCTCGGTCTGTCCGCTCCGGGCGTCGACCGCGGCGATCCGGAGTTCCCGCTCGGGCCAGTCGCGCACGTCGCCCAGGAGCGCGCCGACTGTATCGAAGACGTCCGACTCCGGGCCGGTCGGGGCGCGCAGCGCTGCCCGGGCGAGGCGTTCGATGGACCGCTGGGGATCGCGGGAGCCCAGCGCCGCCCAGAGGAAGCGCACCGTCTGGCGCGCTGTCACGGGCAGACGGACCGCGTCTGCTCCGGAGAGCTGGCGCTCGTACAAATCCGCAGCCGGGACACCGGAAAGGAGCCGGGATCCGAAGACGGCACCGGCGGACGTGCCGATCACGACGTCGGCGCCGGTGAGATCGATCCCCGCCTCAGTGAGCCCGGCGAGCACCCCGGTCAGCCAGGCCCCGCCCACCGGCCCGCCGCCTCCGAGCACGAGTGCGGTGTCGGACACGTCTCCCCCTCCCACGTGAACGACCGCGGACACCACGTCCGCAGGAGACGAAGCGGGGAGCTCTCCCCGGTTGCGTCGGTCGACGATAACATCCGTACCGGGGAGAGCTCCCCGGTACGGGGTGAGGAGAGGAAGAGATGATGGGCGACCGTTCGTCGGTGGGGCGCCGCGATGCGCTGCGCAACCGGAAGCTGCTGATGGACAAAGCCCGCGAAGTCTTCGCCGAACAGGGCTTGGACGCCCCGCTCGATGAAATCGCCCGGCGGGCGGGCGTGGGCAACGCCACCCTCTACCGCCATTTCCCTACCCGTGCCGCGCTGGTCGATGAGGTCTTCCAGGATGCGCTCACCGAGACCATGGCGGCCGGCGAGCGGGCGCGAGCGGCCGAAGACGCATGGATGGGACTCACCGAGTATCTACGAACCGTGTTCACGGGCCTGGCCGCAGACCGCGGCACCAACGACCTCATGACCACCAACCTGGAAGGCGTCACTTCCCTGGAGGCGATCCACGCCCACAACCGCGGGACCATCGAAGAGCTGCTCCGGCGCGGTCAGGAGCAGAGCACCATCCGTCCGGACCTCACCACCGAGGACCTGCTCTTCGCCCTGGCAGCACTGGGCCGGGCTGTTCCCGCGCTCACCACGGTCGCTCCGGATGCCTGGCTCCGCCCACTCGCCCTGCTCCTCGACGGGCTTCGCGCGCACCCGGCCGCACCCCCTCTGCCCGCGTCGGCGCTCACCTCCGCCCAGCTCGGCACGGTGCTGCTCAATCTGGGCCCGCACAGACGGCGTTGAAGACCCGTCGGCGTGTCGACAGCAGCGGAATGAGGCCCGAAGGCGACACGTCGGCCCGAGGCGTCGGCCCGACCCGGCGGTGCACCGATGCCGCACGGCACCGGTGCACCGGTCGCAAGGGCCGGTGGGGTAGCCCACCGGCGTGGTCAGGCCCTCCTCAGCCGCAGCGTGACCAGCTGGAACGGACGCAGCCGCACGGTGATCCGCTCACCCTCGACCGCCGGCGCCGTATCGTCGTCCAACGGGCGCTCCAGCAGGTCGGTGACCGTGACACCGGCGACCTCGAAGCCTGCTGTCAGCGTCGCGCGGGCCCGGCCGCCGTGGGCCTCGTGGAAGCGGACCACCACGTCGCCGCTGCCGTCGTCGGCCAGCTTGACCGCGGTGACCACCACGGCCTCCTGATCGACCGTCACCAGCGGGGCGACCTGGCCGGAACCGGTGACGTGCCGCTCCGGCAGGTTCAGGCGCCAGCCTTCGCGCACCGCGTCCCCGACCGTGGCGCCCGGCACCAGGGCATGCCGGAAGCGGTGGACGCCCTGGTCGGTCTCCGGGTCCGGGAAGCGCGGGGCGCGTAGGAGCGAGACGCGGACCGTGGTGGTCGTCCCGCGGTCGCCGTCGGTGCGGACGGTTCGGGTCACGTCATGGCCGTAGGTGGAGTCGTTGACGACCGCGGCACCCCAGCCGGGCTCCTCCAGGTGCACGAAACGGTGGTTGCACGCCTCGAACTTGGCCGCCTCCCACGAGGTGTTGGTGTGGGTGGGGCGGAAGAAGTGCCCGAACTGCGTCTCGGACGCGTACCGTTCGGCGTGCACGTCGAACGGGAAGGCCAGCTTGAGGAACTTCTCCGTCTCGTGCCAGTCGACCTCGGTGTCGAGGACCAGCCTCCGCTCGCCCGGCGCCAGCGTCAGCACCTGGGTGGCGCGGGAGTCACCGAAGGACCGGACGATCCGCACCGAGACGCCGTCCTCGCCGGGCGCCACCTCGTCGGCCTCGGTGAGATCGGTGACCGTGTTGCGGTAGAACTCGTCGACGTCCCAGGCGTCCCACATGTTCGGGAAGTCGGGGTGGAGCTGGAGCAGGTTCGCGGCGCTGCCGGGGGCGATCGCCTCCCGGTCGGCCTCGATGTCGTACGCGGACACGACGAGGCCCCGGGCGTCGACCTCGATCCGCAGCACGCCGTTGTCCAGCACGAACCCGCCGCCCTCCCGCGGGGTGAGCGCCGTGACGCCCTCGACGGCCGGTGTGCCGGCACCGCCTGCCGGCACACCCGCGCGCTCGTGCGGCGCGGAGTTGAAGACCAGCTCGGTCGTTCCCTCACCGGCCAGGGCGCGCTGGGCCGCCCCGATGATCCCGTTCAGCTCCGCGCCGATCCGCTCGTACGTCGCCCGCGCCTCACGGTGCACCCAGGCGATGGACGAGCCGGGGAGGATGTCGTGGAACTGGTGGAGCAGTACCGTCTTCCAGATGCGGTCCAGGTCCTCGTACGGGTAGGGGAATCCGACCCGTACGGCGGCGGAGGCCGCCCACAGTTCCGCCTCCCGCAGGAGGTGCTCGCTGCGCCGGTTGCCCTGCTTGGTCTTGGCCTGACTCGTCAGGGTGGCGCGGTGCAGTTCCAGATACAGCTCACCGACCCAGACGGGCGGCTCGGGGTACTCCGCCTCGGCCTTCTCGAAGAACTCCTCCGGGGTCTCCCACACCACCGTCGCCGAACCCTCGAGGTCACGCAGCCGCGCCGCCTTGGCGACCATCTCACGCGTCGTGCCGCCGCCTCCGTCACCCCAGCCGGTGGGTGCCAGCGAGTGCCGGGCGACCCCCTTGTCCTTGAAGTTGCGGGCCGCGTGGGCGATCTCGCTGCCCTTCATGGAGCAGTTGTAGGTGTCGACGGGCGGGAAGTGCGTGAAGATCCGCGTGCCGTCGATGCCCTCCCAGCGGAAGGTGTGGTGCGGGAACTTGTTCGTCTGCGACCACGAGATCTTCTGCGTCAGCAGCCACTTCGAGCCCGCAGCCTTGATGATCTGTGGCAGACCGGCGGCGAAGCCGAAGGTGTCGGGCAGCCATGCCTCGTCGTTCTCGATGCCGAACTCGTCGAGGAAGAACCGCTTGCCGTGCACGAACTGCCGCGCCATCGCCTCCGAACCGGGCATGTTGGTGTCCGACTCCACCCACATCCCGCCGGCCGGCACGAACCGCCCGTCCGCCACAGCCTTCTTCACCCGCGCCCATACCTCGGGCCGGTGCTCCTTCACCCACGCCCACTGCTGCGCCTGCGACATGGCGAAGACGAACTCCGGCTCGTCCTCGATCAGCGCGGTCATGTTGGACGTCGTACGGGCCACCTTGCGCACCGTCTCGCGCAGCGGCCACAGCCAGGCCGAGTCGATGTGCGCGTGCCCGACGGCGCTGATGCGGTGCGCGGACGGCACGGCGGGGGAGGCCATGGCATCCGTCAGGCAGGCACGGGCCCGCTCCGCCGTGCCGTTCACGTCCTGCAGGTCGACGGCGTCGAGCGCCTTCTCCACCGCGCGCAGGATCTCCCAGCGGCGCGCGGAGTCCACCGGCAACTCGGCCATCAGCTCGCCGAGCACCTCCAGGTCCATCACCAGCTGCCACACCGTCTCGTCGAAGACCGCGAGGTCCATGCGGGCCAGCGTGTACTGCGGCTCGCTTCCGGCGGTGTCCTTGTCGCCGAGCCGAGTGGGCAGGAAGGGGTGGTAGTCGAGGATGACCGGGTTGGAGGCGGCCTCGATGTGCAGCCGCACCTCCTCGCCGCCCGCGACGGGCGCGCCGACGCGCACCCACTGGTTGCGCGGATTGAGGCCCTTCACCGGGGTGCCGTCGGGCCGGTAGACCAGGCCCTCGCACTGGAAGCCGGGCATGTTCTCGTCGAAGCCCAGGTCCAGCAGGGCCTCGACGGTTCTCCCGGCCCACGCATCGGGCACGGTACCGGTGACTCGGAACCAGCTGGTGCCCCACGGGGCACCCCAGCGGGCGCCCACCTCGATCGGCTCGGGTTCGGCCGCGAGTCCCTCCACCACCGGCACGGGCTCGCCGGGCGCATGCCACACCGCCACCTCGAGCGGTACGGACTCGGGGTACACGGCTGGGCGGATCCGCTCGTCCAGGACGCGCTTGAGCCGGGCTTCGACCAGGCTGCGGTCGTCATGCATGGGGTGCTCCGTAAGGGATCGCGGGTGGTCTTGCCAAGTGTCGGTGACGGGGCGGGCAGGGGAGGAGCGTCACGCGGGACGGCTCGCCCGGGGTGTGGGGAGCACCTGATCGGCGCCGACGACCTCGGTGATGCCGCGTGTGCCGAGGTGGTCCGTGTCGTACGCACGGGTGTCGAGCACGGTGGTGGGGCGGGCGCCGTCGGCGGTCAGCCGGAAGAAGGCGTCGAAGACGCGGCCGCCGGGGGCGAGCGCAGGGCGCAGCGCCGGGTCGGCGGGCACGACGAGGCGGTGGTCCGCGGCGCCGGGGTGTGGGCGGTGTCGCGGGCGGTGCGGGCCAGGACGTGCGCGATGTCCTTGGGCTGCCGGTCGTTGCTCAGCAGACCGAGGGTGTACTCGAGCTCCGGGAAGTCGGCGAGGCCGCGGGAGACGTCGTGGGAGCACCACCAGGTGACGCCCCACAGGCCGGGGCAGTCCAGGACGTGGGTGAGGGTCGCCTCGGCGAAGGCGGCGGCGTGTTCGGCGGGGACCAGCGGGGCGGGTGCGCCGACCTCCTGGAGCCAGACCGGGCGGTGCGGGTCGTCGGCCCAGGCCTTGCTGAGCTCGACGAGGTAGGCGGCGTGGTGTTCGCTCGGGACGGAGGCACGGCCGTGGCGCTGGGCGGTGCCGTTGAACACCCATGAATGGACCGCCGTGACGGCGCCGTGCCGGGCGGCCTGGGCCGGGGTGAACGGCATGTCGTGCTGGTACCAGGTGGCGTCGTACTCGGCGTGCAGGTGCAGCCGGCCCGGCGCGCCCTCCTCACAGGCGGCGAGCATGCGCCGCAGCCAGGCGTCGATCTGTTCTGGGCCGGCCCGGTCGGGGTCGGGGTGGGGACCGGCGGAGAACTGGTTGACCTCGTTGCCGAGGGTCATGCCGATGAAGTTGGGACGGTCGGCGAGGGCGGCGGCGAGGGTACGCAGGTAGGCGGCCTGGCCGTCGATCACCTCCGCGTCGGTGAAGAGGTTTCGCCGGTGCCAGGTCCGCGTCCAGGCCGGCAGGAAGTCGAAGCTGGACAGGTGACCCTGCAGGCCGTCCACGTTGACGTCGAGGCCGCGTTCGGCCGCCGCGTCGGCGAGCGCCACGAGTTGTTCGACGGCGCGCGGCCGGATCAGGGTGCGGTTGGGCTGGAAGTACGGCCACAGTGGGAAGACCCGGATGTGGTCCAGGCCCAGTGCGGCGATCGAGTCCAGGTCGGCGCGTACGGAGTCCAGGTCGAAGTCGAGCCAGTGGTGGAACCACCCTTCGCTCGGTGTGTAGTTGACGCCGAAGCGCACGGCAGAAGGCATGCGGAGTTCCTAGTGAGGCGGTGGTGGGGGGTTACGGCTCGGGTGCTGCACCCGGGCTTCTCAGCCCTTCACCGCACCCTCGCCGACTCCACGGAAGAAGTACCGCTGGAGGCAGGCGAAGAGGACGATGAGCGGAGCGACGGCGATGACCGTGCCCGCGGCGACCAGGCGCTGGTCGTTGGCGAAGGTGCCGTGCAGGTAGTTGAGGCCGATGGTGAGGGTGAACTTGGACGGGTCGCTGAGCACGATCAGCGGCCACAGGAAGTCGTCCCAGGCACCCATGAAGGCGAAGATCGCTACGACGGCGAGAGTGCCCTTGACCGAGGGAAGTGCGATGCGCAGGAACCGCTGCCAGACGTCGGCGCCGTCGACGTACGCCGCCTCCTCGATCTCGAACGGGAGGTTGAGGAAGGCGTTGCGCATCAGCAGCACGTTCATCGCGGCGACGCAGCCGGGCAGCACCACGCCGATGAGCGTGTTGTTCAGGCCCAGCTCCCGCATGGTGGTGAACTGGGCGATGATGATGCTCTCCGCGGGTACCAGCATGGCCAGGATGAAGACGAGGGTGGCCACGCGGCGCCCCCGGTAGCGCAGCCGCGCCAGGGCGTAGCCGGCGAGGGCGGAGCCGACGCAGTTGGTGACCACGTTGCCGGCGGCCACCTTCAGCGAGTTCAGGGCGTATTCCCACACGGGGATGGTGTCGGCGACCCGCGCGTAGTTGTGCAGGGTGGGGTGGGCGGGCAGGAACGACGGCGGCGAGCTGTAGATGTCCTCCGTCGGACCCTTCAGCGACGTCGACAACTGCCACAGGAACGGGCCGATGGTCAGCGCCAGCACGACGAGCAGCAGGACGTAGCGCACGACGAGCTCCCACGCCCGAACGCGGCGGCCGTGCTCGTCGGTGAGTCCGGACCGGGACGCACGGGCCGGGGCCGGCCGATGGGCGGGCCGCGCCTTCTCGATCACGCTCATGCCTCGTCCTTCCGGTCGGCGCGCAGCACCAGCAGCATCAGCACCACGGTGACGGCGAAGACGACGAGGGAGATCGCGGAGGCGTAGCCGACGCGGCCGGTCAGACCGGTGCCGGTGCGCTGGACGAGCATGACCAGGGTCGTGTCCTCGCCGGCCGGACCGCCGCTGGGGCCGGCCATCAGATACACCTCGGAGAACACCTTGAACGCGGCGACCGAGGACAGGGCCGCAACCAGCACCATGGTGGAGCGGACGGCGGGCACGGTCACGGTGAGGAAGCGGCGGACCGCGCCCGCGCCGTCGACCGCGGCCGCCTCGTGCAGTTCGCGCGGCACGTTGGCCAGCGCGGCCAGATAGATGATCATATAGTAGCCGAGGCCCTTCCACACGGTGACGGCCATGGCGCTCACCAGGAGCAGCCACTGGTCGCTGAGGAAGCCGACCGGACCGGCACCGAGCGTCTCCAGCAGCGAGTTCACCAGGCCGCGTTCGTCCAGCAGCCACACCCAGATCAGACCCACCACGACGATCGAGGCGACGACAGGGGTGTAGAAGGCGGACCGGAAGAAGGCGATGCCGGGGATGTTCTTCTGTACCAGCAGGGCCAGCAGCAGCGGCAGGACCACGAGCGCGGGGACGACCCCGAGGACGTAGAGCGTGCTGTTGCGCAGGCCGATCCAGAACATGTCGTCATGGAGCAGCTCGCGGAAGTTGGCGAGGCCCACGAACCGGCCCGGTATCAGAGTGCGCCGGTCGGTGAACGCGTCGACCACCGTGGAGAGGAACGGATAGAGGACGAACACGCCTGTGACGAGGAACCCGGGTGCGGCGAACAGCCACGGACTGGTGGGCAGCTGACGCCGCACCCGGGAGCCGGAGGGAGCAGTGGAACCAGCCATGGTGACTCAGCCCTGCTGCAGCAGCTGGTTGCACGCCTTGACAGCGTTGTCGAGCGCCGCCTTCGGGCTCTCCTTGCCCTGGAGCGCCTTGGCGACCTCGTTGCGCAGCGCGGTCTTCATCTGGTCGCTGAACAGCACGGGCGTGTAGTTGACGGCCGTCTTCAGCGACTTGGCCGCGGCGACCCGGACGCGGGTCTCGTCGGTGCCGTCCTCCTTGGTGAAGTACGGGTCCTCCAGGGAACCGGCGGTGCTCGGGAAGATGGCCACCTTCTTCGCGAACGACATCTGGTTCTGCGCGTCGGTGATGAAGTGCGCGAAGGCGACCGCGGCGGGCTTCTCCTTGGACCTGGAGTTGACCAGCAGGCCCATCACGTACATGTTGACGTGACCGGTGTTGGTGATCTGGTCGGTGATGCCGATGTTCTTGTACAGGGTCGGTGCCTGCGTCTTGAAGTTGTGCAGATCCAGCGCGCTGCCGGGGTTCATGGCGACGGCGCCGGTGAGGAACTTCTGGCCGGACGACTCCGGAGTGGCGGTCAGGGCCTGCGGGTCGAGCGCCTTCGCGTCGAACAACTGCTTGTACTTGGTGAGCAGTTCGACACCCTTGGCGTCGTTGAAGGCGAAGGCGGTGCCCTGCTTGTTCATCAGCTCGACGCCGTAGCGGCCGAAGTCCTCGATGGTGGGTACGTTGGCGAGTGTGGCGACCTTGCCGTCGGTCTTGTGAGCGATCTGCAGGGCGTCCGTGAAGAGTGCGGCGTACGTCTTCGGCGGCTGGTCGGCGTTCAGACCGGCCTCCTTGAAGAGGGCCTTGTTGTAGAAGAGCGGACCGGTGTTGAGGTACCAGGGGAACGCGTACGTGCCCGGCAGACCCGGTATCTCGTTGCCGGCCCAGGCGCCGGGCAGGTACTCGCTCTTGTACTTCGCGGCCGCCTTGTCCTTGTCGAGGTCGAGTGCGAGGCCTGCCTTGGCGAGCGGGGCCGCCAGGTCAGGGGATACGTTGACGACGTCGGGCAGGGTCCCGGCGGCCGCATCCGCACTGATCTTGTCGGCGTAGCCCTCGGCGGGCTGGTCGATCCACTTCACGTGGGTGCCCGGGTACTTCTTCTCGAAGTCGGCGATCAGGCCCTCGAAGTAGGACTTGAAGTTGGCGCGAAGGTTCCAGGTCTGGAAGGAGATGTCGCCCTGGACCTTGCCCGAGGAGTCGCTCGACGAACTGTCGCCGCTCCCGGAGCCACAGGCGCTCAGGGGCAGGAGGACCGCGGCGGTGGCAGCGGTGGCGAGGATTCTGCGGGAGATGCGCACGGCTGAAGGCTCCTTTACACGGCGGGCCACGGCGACGGTGCCGGCCCGGGTACAGAGGCAGACCTTGCATCCTTCTCCGGGAAAAAGTCAATGGATTCCGACCGATCTTCGGCTTCAGCTCGATAAAGTCGCAGGTCAGAGCGTCGCATCTGAGCTCTTGCGCTTGATCACTAATGCGCTTTAGAGTAGTTTCACTCAACCGCTTTAGTGCTGAGGTTCCGTGGAATGGGGGAAGCGTTGTCAGGCAAGCGTTCACCCGCGCGCCGACCGACGATGAGGGACATCGCCGAGCGCGCCGGGGTGTCCGAGAGTGCCGTCTCCTTCGCCCTCAACGGACGCCCCGGCGTCTCGGAGGTCACCCGTGCCCGGGTGCGCAGGGTGGCCGAACAGCTGGGCTGGCGTCCCAGCGCCGCGGCACGTCAACTGTCCGGCGAGGGCGCGGCCACGGTCGGCTTCGTTCTGGCCCGCCCCGCGCACACCCTCGGCGTCGACTCCTTCTTCCTGCAACTCGTCTCCGGTATCCAGGAAGTGCTGGCCGAGCGGCATCTGGGCCTGCTGTTCCAGGTGGTGGAGGACGTCGAGGACGAGTGCGCGGTCTACCGGCGGTGGTGGGCCGAGCACCGGGTGGACGGCGTCCTCGCGGTCGACCCGCGCACCGACGATCCCCGCCCCGGCGTCCTCGACGAACTCGGCCTGCCCGCCGTGGTGATCGGCGGCGCCCCGGACGAGCGCCACTCCGGGCTTTCGACGGTGTGGGCGGACGACGCCGGCGCGATGGCGGCGGTCGTGGGCGAGCTGCACGCTCTCGGCCACCGCCGGATCGTGCACATCGCAGGCATCCCCGGGCTCGCGCACACCGAGCGCCGTATGCGGAGTCTGCGCGCCGAGGCCGAACGGCACGGCCTGACCGAGGTCCGCTCGGTGACCACCGACTACTCGGACGTGGAAGGAGCCGCCGTCACCCGCTCGGTCCTCTCGGGTCCCGCCGCGCCGACCGCGCTGATCTACGACAACGACGTGATGGCGGTCGCCGGGGTCGCCGCCGCGGCCGAGCTGGGCTTCTCCGTCCCGGACGACGTATCGGTGGTGGCCTGGGAGGACTCCGTGCTGTGCCGCATGGTCAAGCCGTGGCTCTCCGCGCTCTCCCGCGACAGCGTCGAGTTCGGGCGTACCGCGGCGCGTGAGCTGACCTCCCTGCTGGACGGCTCACCGGCGCGGACGGTACGTGTGCCGCTGCCGGAGCTGATCGTCCGGCAGAGCACGGGCAGGGCACGCGAAGCCTGAACCGGCCGTAGCGCTTGTCGGACCGCACCACCGAATCCCGGCCCCCAAGGGCCAGGTTTGTCTCGCCGCCCCCGCAACGCCTGGACTCCGCCGCATTCCGGTGGCCACCCCTCCGGCAGTTCCCCGGTGGCGCGGGCGGCGCTCCGCCCTTCTCCCGCGGCGAACGCATACGGACTCAGCGACAGACGAGCAACCCCGCATCGTGCTTCGCGGCGAGGATCCGGTGCACGCTGTCGTCCACCTTGGCTCGGAAGGAGGCGTCCTGCTGCATCCGGGTCCGGATCGCCTGCGCCATCGCCGGTACCGTGCTCGGCTGCACGGTGAGGATCATGTCGCCGCCTGCCGAAAGGAAGTTCAGCGCCCGCTGCGCCGGGGTGAAGGACCGCACCGCGACCGCGTTCCCGAGGTCGTCCGAGATCACCACGCCTTTGAAGCCCATGTCACGACGCAGCAGCTGACCGATGACAGTCGGCGAGAAGGCCGCCAGGTGCTTGGAGTCGATCTTGGCGTACGTGGCCAATGAGACCATGACGAACGGCGAACCGGCACGGATCCCCGCCCGGAAGGGCGTGAGACCGGAGCTGCCGGCGGTCGTCACCGAGTCCACGACGTTCGCGCTGACGTCGGTGTTGCCGATGACCTGGCCGAGTCCCGGAAAGTGCTTGAGCGTCGTCATCACACCCGACTGCGCGAAGCCGGCGGCGAAGGCGTTGCTGTGAGAGGTCACGGTGTCGGCGGTGTGGCCGTACTCACGGTCGAAGGAGCCGATGGGTGCGTTGCGGGTGCCCAGGCCTGCCGGGACCACGTCGGCGACCGGGGCCAGATCGAGGTCGACTCCGGCAGCCTTCAGCTGCTTCGCCCAGTCCGCGGCCCGCGTACGCAGTGTCGTGACCGGCCAGCTGCCCTGGGTCAGCCCGCTGGGAATGGCCGAGAATCCCGGGCCGCTCAGCACCTGCACCTGGCCGCCCTCCTGGTCCGTGGCGACCATCAGCCCGATCCGCTCACCGGCGACCTGGTCCGCTTGACCGCGAAATCCGTCGACCAGCCTTCTGGTCACCGTCGTGCCGGCGCTGCTGCGCCCGGTCAGCATGATGGATCCCACGTGATGGTCACGCAGAGTGCCCAGCTGGGCCGCGTCGGGGTGGGCCGCGGAGACTCCACCCATGAAAAGCTGCCCGACCCGCTGAGCCGTGGTCATGCCGGAGAAGTACCGGTCCGTGCACGTGGCAGCGGGTGTCGGCGGTGCGGTGGTCGTGGCGGCCGAGGAGGCGGCCCCGGTGGTGGCCGAAGGGGCACCGGGCGTGGTGCGGCTGGGCAGGGGACCGGCGGTGCCGGGGGTTTCCGCGCCGGGGCTGGTGGCGAGAGGCCGGCGGGAGTCGGCCGGTCCCTGCTGCGTGGCCTCTCCGCAGGCTGCGGCCGTCAGTGCCAGGATGATCAGCGGGGTCACGGTGCGCAGGGATGCGGAGCGCCGCCTCCTCGGTCGGCGGACACGCGTGGTCATGGTTTTCTCTCCTGAGCTTGTTGCTCGGATCGCTTCGGTCCGCGGGGCTTGGTAACCGCTTCCGGCACGGCGAGCTTGGGCCGGCTGTTTCCATCACACCGTACGTCGATTCGCATCGGCCTGGCGCCCCAGCCGGCTCAGGCCCGGGTGCCGCTGCCCTTTCCACGTCACACCTTGCGGTCGGTTACCTTGCGGTTGGTCACCTTGCGGTTGGTCACGATGCGGTGAAGAGGTCGGCATATAGACGAAAGCCTCAATCCGCTCCTATTTTGGACGGTGCCTTGCAGGGGCAATCATGAGCGGGACGTCATCGGTGCCGCACTGCACCGCGCCGCGTGATGCCGGCAAGTGGAGGTGCTGTGAATTGGCGTGAGATGGCCGCTTGCCGCCTTGAAGATCCTGAACTGTTCTTTCCCGTCAGCGACGACGGCTTGTCCCTCCTCCAGGTCGAACGAGCCAAGCAGGTCTGCCACCGCTGCCCCGTCTTGCGTGAATGTCGCAGGTGGGCGCTGCGCTACGGCGAGACGGACGGGGTGTGGGGCGGGCTCACACCGGGTCAACGGCGGGCGCTGGTCCAGGCCCATCGCATCTGAGGTGGCGCGGTCCGTGCGCTTCTGGAACGCGGATCTCCAGCTTGCCGGACCCGAGTACGTGGAGTCCGATGATCTCGGCTGTTTGACCGGGGATGTCCCGCCTGCACGGTGGCCCAACCATTGCCGTACTTCGGCTCTTGACCCACAACGCACCAGGTTTGCCCCGGAGCGCACTGAACCGGCCGAGCGATTCCCTATTCCCTGCTGATGCGATTCAATATTCCGAGTCCGTATGCACGCTGTGGAACATGGCAACACCCCAGGCTTCCGGCTGCATTCCTGTGCTCATCGCCTTGGGAATCGGTTGGGTACCGAGGCCGGTACCGTGCTCGGTGCCGCGGCGGGCGGTGTCGTCGAAGTGGGGGTTGGACTGGCAGTGTTGATGAAATTGCCGGGCGGTCACGGGCGTTGAACAGATCATGACTCAAGGACCAGCACCTCGCACACTGTCCGACGAAGCCCTCTCCGAACTGCTCGCCAAGCAGCAGTTCGGTACACTCGCCACCGTCAAGCGCAGTGGTCATCCTCACCTGACCACCATGCTGTACAGCTGGGACTCCAACTCCCGCATGGTGCGGTTCTCGACGACGGCCGACCGCGTCAAGGTCGGCCACCTGCGGCGCGACCCACGTGCGGCCCTGCATGTGCGGGGCGGAGACGTGTGGTCGTTCGCCGTCGCTGAAGGCGAGGCCGAGGTCTCCGAGATCACGAGGGTTGCTGGCGACGAGGTCGGCCGGGAACTGCTCGGGATGATCCCGCAGGACGCAAAGCCGGAGGACGAGGATGCGTTCCTGGAACAGCTGGTTGCCGAGCGGCGACTGGTCATCCGGTTGAAGGTGGACCGGCTCTATGGAACGGCGCTCGACATCGACGGCTAGGACAGGTCGGGCTGCCACTGCCGGTCGTGGCGGGTGCGTACAGCGGTTGCCGGTCAGAGCCACTTTGAGGGTCAGCGTACGTCGGTTTCGGCGTCCGTGGCCGCCAGGGTTCCGGCCCGGTGCCGTCGCTCCACGCCTGCAGGTCCTCCCCGTCCCAGCACACGATCCCGCACTGCTCGGCGTACTCCAGCGCTGGGGCGGTGAAGCCGCTGGTGGTGACGACGATCGCGACATCTGCCCCGTGGACCGTGAAGCACGTGCCGCCGAAGCGCTGGAGGTCCTGGGAACCGACCCGATTGGTGTCGCCGTAGCGCTTGCACTGGATGACGACACGCCTTCCGTCCGGAGCCGTGGCCACGACGTCGGCGCCGAGGTCCCCGGCTCCGCCGACGACCTCCACCTCAGTGCATCCGTCGCGCTCGCACAGGGCGGCTGTGGCCTGCTCGAACTCATCGGGCCCCAGGGCCTCGAGGTCGACGGGCCCGGTCGTCGGGCGGACGGTCGCCACGTCGGGCGTGAGCGTGACGGCCTCCTCGGCGTTACGGGAGACGGCGGGCGTCTCGTGGGGATCCGTCCGCCCGGCGGGTATGACGAGCGGTCCGTCGGCCGTGTCGGATGCGGCGGGGGCCTCGCCGGGAGAAGGGTCGTGATCGAGCACGTCGAGTGCCGTCCTGGTCGCCTCGTCCAGCGCGGCGGTGGCCTTGCGCGCGGTCCGTGCCACGGAGACCGGATGCCGCCGACGCCGCCGCAGGAGCAGGGCCGCTGTCAGAACGAGTACTCCGAGGACGGCGGCCCAGGTGGGGCGCTGCTCGGCGACGCTGATCGCCGTCCGGGCGGTCAAGCCCACCAGGCTGACGACAGCGGCCAGGAGACCGAAGAAGAGGGCCGTGTAGCGCAGATCGAAGGCGCGCCGAGGGTTCACTGGTCGCCTACGGCGGACGGGCGTTGCCACGAGGTCTACTCCCCCCAACGGGACCGATACGAAGATCACTTCCCGTCTGCCCTGGATCGTGCGGTTCACCACCGTTGCGACGACCCAGCGATCTTCGCGACCGGTCGTACATGCGCACTGCGCAGGACGCCGGCCGTGATGCCCCACAAGCAACCAAGTTGCCCAAGTGGGTCAGGCACATCGTCGCCCAGCTCAACTCCATGGAGTCCACCCTCGACCTCATCGCCGGCTCCTGACGTGCGGCGGGGCCGCCCTGCGGGCTTCCCGCCGCATTGCCCTGGGCGATCGGCAGCGCTGATGGTCAGGGCTGAGTCGCGGCGACCTTCAGGCCGAACCCGATCAGGACGACGCCGGTGACGCGGTCCATGGCCCGGCGCACGGCGGGCTTCTGGAAGAAGACGCGGGCCTTGGCCAGCAGCATCAGGTAGCCGCCGAGCCACACGGCGGTCAGCGCCGCGTGGATGAGGACCAGCAGTGCCATTCCGGTGTGGGGGGAAAGCCCGGACGGGGCCAGCGTCGGCAGCAGACCGGTGTAGAAGACGGCGATCTTGGGGTTGAAGAGGTTGCTGACCAGGCCGGTCCGCCAGGGGTTGCCGACAGGTGCGGCAGGGGGCATGTCCTCGGCCTGCGCCTGGACACCCCGGCTGTGGATCAGCGCCTGGACGCCGAGGAAGACAAGGTAGGCGGCCCCGGCCAGCTTGACCACGGTGTACGCGGTGGCAGAGGCGGCCAGGACCGCGGCGAGGCCCGCGACCGAGAGAACACCCCGGACCAGCAGCCCGACGGTGATGCCGCCGACCGTCCGCAGCCCGTCCTGCCATCCGGAAGAGACGGCCCGCTTCGTCACGACGGCCATGTCCGGCCCGGGCACCATGGTCAGCACAGTGAGCACGCCGGCCGCAGTGAGGAACTGTATGAGCACGCCCTCAGTCTCATATCCCCTGGTCCTGGCCGGAGTGACGTGATCCCGAACGTACAGGCAGGCCTCCGAACCGCCTCCCTCGACCTGTTTGTGAGCTGTCGCGGCGTCGTGCACTCGTCAGCTCTCGTAGCGTCGACGTGCGAGATGGACGGTGATGTCGGCGGTCATCTCGACCCTGTCCGGTAGGACCTGCATGATCTCGCTGAACACCTGCTCTCGTGCCAGGGGCGGCAGGACGAGATAAGCCGAAATGGTTGAGAGGTGCCCGACGTAGTCGCGAGCGCTCATGCTCAAGCGCCGTCCGATGGTGGACTGTTGAACATCAGTGAACCACTCAGACCGTTGGAGCTCCGTACCCGGCCACTGCATGTCATGCCCCGGAGGCGTCCCGTCTGGGGACGGAATCTCGTCGCTGTCCAAAAACGGTGCTCGCGCCGCGTGAACAGCTTCCTCCACAGCCGGGTCGGCCAGTCGGAATGGCCCGCCGAACGAGGCAAACACGCCACCCGGCTCAAGCAGCGCGGCCATGCGTGACCACCGGCCCTCCGGGTTCGTCCAATGCAGCGCTGCCGCCGCATAAACCAGCCCGTACCGCTCGCTCGATCGCAAGTCCTCGAACGCAGCTTGCACCGTCCTGACGTTTCCCGGCACGTGCTTGCGCAGCTCGGCGAGCATGGATTTGTCAGGCTCGGTCGCGGTGACCATGACCCCCCGTTGAGCGAACAGGCGAGTTGCTTTCCCTGTCCCGGCTCCGATTTCGAGCGCAGTCCGAACCGGATGGCCCGCGTACGCCATCACCATGTCGAACAGCTCCACGGGATACCCCGGCCGGAACCGTTCGTATGCTTCCGCCACCACTCCGAAGCTCAGCGCGCGACCAGACATGGCAACCATCCTGACACGCCCCGCTCCGTCGGTGCTTGATCAACGACCGCCTCCAGACCCTAGGACCGGCGCGCCCGCCACCCTGTGCATTCGGCGAAACGGAACTGCTGGGGGCCGGCCACCTCGATGGTGCCCTTCAGTGGCACGTCCACGGCCGCCCTGGACACCGCTTCTGCGACGTCCCGGGCGGCACCCGGCCGGCCGAGCGCTCGAGCTGGACCGGCACGGGCGGGTCGATCGACCTGTCAGTGGCCGTGGCCGTGGCCGCCGCCGTGCTCGCCGCTGCCGTGGTCGTCCTGATCGATGATCGTCCACGGGCGCATCAGGTCATCATCTTCGTGTTCGAGAATGTGGCAGTGGTGGACGTACGTCGCAGGGAACTCGGTGCCGCTGCCCGGAATCGACGCGATGGTACCGGTCGGCGGACTGAATTCCTGAATGATGATCCTGGTCACCTGCTCCGGATAGACCTTGACCGTGTCCTTGGCGGACCGCGCTTCGTCCGGGTCCGGCGGAATCGGTGGGCCGGTCAGATAGTTCTCCAGCACCGGTCGGTCTTCAGGTTTGCGGCCACCGTAGATCCATCTGTCGTAATCCGCCTGGTAGGCGGCCGCGTCGATCGGCTGCCTGTTCAACACCTGGAAGTTGACGAGGTGGACATGCATCGGGTGGGCGTCGTGGTTGGGATTGATGTACTCCCAGATCTCGGTCGAGCCCGCCTTGATGAAGTCCTGGGACGGCTCCATGAACGGCACCGCGTTGAACGTCATGGTGCCGAAGAGCTGGTGCTGGTACACGACCCATTCCCGTCGGCGGGTGTGCGGTTTCGGCTCGATGGGAGCGACCGTCGGCAGCCTGAGTCTCTTGGGCGGCGTCGTCCTGTCCGCGCCTCCGGACAATGGTTTGGTGACCTGGAACTGCATGATTTCCGAGATTTCCGGTCCGTCACCGTCCGGGTAGTGGACCGGCGCATTGTAGTTCGTCAATGTGACGTTCGTACCCATGGGCATCTGGCTGAAGTCGACGATCAGATCGTACCGCTCGGCCGGCGAGATCAGGAAGTTCAGCATTTGCAAGGGAGCACGGAATCCGCCGTCGGTGCCGATCAGCCAGAACGGCAGTGTGGGCTGAGGCAGTACGTCCCTCGGGACGTCGAATCTCAGCCGCCAGAAACGCTCGTTCGAAGCGTTGAGAATGCGCAGCCGGTAGCGTCGCGGCTCGACGGCGAGGAAGGGGTACGCCTTCCCGTTGACGACCGGGGTGTCCTCGCCCTGCCTCTGGGTCATGGTGTAGGCGAGCGAGCCGTCCCGGTGGAAGGTCCGGTCCTGCAGGACGAGGGGAACCTCGAATTCGCCTCGCGGCAGCCCGAGCCGTTCGTCGGCGGGGTCACGAATGACGTAGAGACCGGCAAGACCCGCATAGACGTTCACGCTGGTCATCCCCATGGCGTGATCGTGATACCAGAGCAGGCACGACCGGTCGTGGTTGGTGTAGCCGTAGATCGCTTCGTTGGGTTTGACCCGGCTCGGGTCCAGGGTGAAGTAGGACTCTGCATGGAAGCCGTCCGGGCTGAACGACTGCAGCGGCATGCCGTCGGACTGTGGTGGTGTGAAACCGCCGTGCTGGTGTACGACGTTCCACACGTTGATATTCGGAGGGAAGGGCGGTTTGCTCTCGTAGGGAGGCGGAGCGATCGGGGTGAGCTGGGGGTCCCCGTTGCGAATGGCGTCGATCACGAACTGGAACAGGTGGGTGGTCGGCAGCTCGTTGCGGTACTTGACGACCGTAGGGTGGTCCTTGGTCACGCTGAGGGTCGGCCCCAGATAGCCCATGCCGATCGCCTTGCGAGGATCGTGCGGGTTCTCGGCCCAGTAACCCCACACGGTCGCCGGCCCGAGATCCCGGTGGAAACGCCACGAGCCCTGTCGCATCGTGATCTCGTAGTAGTCGGCGCCCGGATAGACGGAAGGATCCGGGACGGCTGTCATCGGCCTGGGCAGCGGGTCGACGTACTTCTTCAGCGGAGGGGTGTGCGGCACCGGTGTGTCCGCAGATTTTGTTCCGTGAGCCGACAACGCATACGCCTGTGTTCCCAGAGGACCCCGTGGAAACACGGCCGCACCGCCGAGGGCACCGGCCATGAGGAATTTCCTTCGCCCGACCATCGTCTCCATCCTCCCATCGCCTGACGCAGCGTCCAAGGGATACAGGGCTGGTTCGGAATGTCGCTGCATAACGCCGGTCCGGTCTGGAAAAGCCACTCATTGAGCCGATCTCAGCAGTAGTTCGGCACGCATCGGGACCGGAGCCGAAGCATGGGAAGCGGTCCAGAACGGGTGCCTCGGGTATTGGGGGACGGCGTTTCACGCGTACGCTGCGTGGCGCCAACTCCTCCTCAGCCTCGGCGGAGGCCGCTGGCGTGCGGGGGCCGATGTTGCCTTAGACGTCATCTCAATTGGTGGCTGATGGCGTAGATAGTTGCTGGCAGGCGTGCCGTGGGGACGGTTGAATGTCGTCGTGAGCGACCACTGGACACCCGCGCATCACGCGGTCGAGCAGGAGGATGCTGAGGCCTTGGCCCGGTTGCTGGCCGCTGGTTCCGATCCCGATGAGGTCTTCAGCAACATGACGCTGCTGACGCACGCGATCGATGTCGAGGGTGATGGCTCTCTGCAGAGCGGGCAGCCGTTGACTGTGCACACCACGGCCGTGCTGCTTGCCTTCGGGGCTGATCCGGAGCTCGCAGACCCAGACGGCCGCACCCCCATGGACATGGCCAATCACCACGGCCACGACCTGGCCGTGAAACTGCTGCAGGCCCACATCAGCAGACAAGCCGCCGATAACAGATGAGGGTGCAGGCGATGCTCGTGAAGGCGAGGAAGTGCTCGGCCTTACGCTCATAGCGGCGGTGGAGGCGGCGGCAGCCGGCGAGCCAGGACATGGTGCGCTCGATGGTCCAGCGGTGGCGGCCGAGTCGCTGCGAGGTCTCGATCCCCTTGCGGGCGATGCGGTGCTTGATGCCGCGCTCTCGTAACCATCGCCGCAGGTGAGGATAGTCGTAGCCCTTGTCTGCGTGGAGCTTGTCCGGCCTGCGTCGCCGCCGCCCGCGGCGGGAGCGGATCGGTGGTATGCCCTTCACCAGGGGAATCAGTGCCTGGCTGTCGTGCAGGTTCGCCCCGGAGATTCCGACGGACAGGGGCAGACCCGTCCGCTCGGTGATCAAATGGATCTTCGATCCGTACTTGCCCCGATCAACAGGATTCGGGCCTGTCAGGTCCCCCTTTTCAGGGCCCGCATGTTCACCGAGTCGATCGCGCAGCGGGACCAGTCCAACTCGCCGCGGGAGCCGAGCTCGTCGAGGACCAGGCGGTGGAGCTTGGCCCACACCCTGGCCTGCGTCCACTCGGCAAAACGGCGGTGAGCCGTCGCCCCCGACGGACCGAACGACGCAGCGGGCAACTGCTGCCACGTGCAGCCCGACGTGGCCACGAACACGATCGCGGCCAGCACTTCACGGTCGCCATGCCGGCGGCGGCCACCGCCCTGAGGCCGCGAAGGGGCGTCAGGCACCACCCGCTGGAACAACTCCCACAATTCGTCCGGCACCAGCCGCTCAACAATCCTCACCACGACCCACAGCCTACCGATGCCACCAATTGAGATGACGTCTTAATCGGCTCGTCCGGCACCGCGATTGCCTCGGGTGCATGTCCCGTGCCCGGGGGGCTGGTGAAGAACGCGAACAAGTCGGTGACACCGAGCATGTCCGGAGCAGCTCCGGACGGGGGTGACGCGGTACTTCCCCAAGCACCCCAACTGCCCTGCGGACCGCGGGAATCGCCGACCTGACGGTAGTGAATGTCCTAGGGTGGGGGCGGGCGGACAGCAACGAAAGCGGTGGCGGGGATCAGGGCCGGGCCCAGCCGGCTGCTCGGGCGACTCCACCACAGCAGGCAGCCACCGAACACTACTTCTGCGGAGAATGTGACCCGTGGGACCGGAACGCTTCCGCATCGCCGCCGTACTCGGCACTCGCCAGGGCAGCGGGTATCTCTTGACACCCCGCCTCGTCCTCACCGCCGGACACGTGGTGCAGAACCGCTACCTGGCGAAGGTCGCGACACTCGGCGGTGTCGGCGAGGTCGAATGCCGAGTGGTGTGGTCGCGGCACGACCGCGAGTGCGATGCCGCGCTGCTGCTGGCCAAGCGAGACCTGATCCCTGCCGAACTCGCCGAGCAACTGGAGCCGGTGCGCTGGGGCGTGCCCTCCGGACTCGCGCCGATGGAATCCTGCCAAGCCATCGGCTTCCCGCAGATGCAGCGCGACGGCGAGGACGGACTCGACACCGAGCAGGTCGTGGGCACGTTCAAGCCCGGTTCGCGCATGGTCCGCTCGCGGTACGTACTCGACAGCCCGTATACGCCGCCTCTCGCGCGGGCGGAAGGCTCCTCGCCGTGGGCGGGCATGTCCGGTGCGGCTCTGTTCGCGCAGGGAACGATCATCGGTGTGGTGGTGACCGACCCCGTCAACTGGCAGCACGGTCGCCTCGAAGCCGTACGAAGCCGTGTCCTCTTCGGGGACCCGGAGTTCGTGGAGCGGCTGGTGAAACACACCGGTCATCAGCCGACCGTGGACGAACTCACGGATCCCGAGCACAACCCGCACGCCGAGTTCGAGCGCCGGTACGCGGCGTACGTGGCCGAGTTCTACAACGAACTCAGGATCTTCGGGCTCGACTTCAGCCGTCAGGAACACGCGCAGTGGCCGCTGGACACGGCGTATCTGAGCCTGGAGCTGGCACCCCGCCACAGAGGAAGGTCCGGACCGGAGGACAGGGTCGGGGAGCCGGGCGGCCGGTTCCACGATCCGGTCGGCGGCGGCCGACAGCGCGTCGAAACGGCGTTCGCACGCAGGACCCGCATCCTCCTGCGCGGCCACGCCGGTTCCGGAAAGACGACCTTGGTGCAGTGGCTGGCCGTGACCGCGGCCCGGCGGGAGTTTCCCCTCGCGCTCGGGCACCTTCAGGGCTGCCTGCCGTTCGTTCTGCCCCTGCGCACCCTCACCCGGCGCGATGCGCTGCCGGAACCACAGGACTTCCTCTCCGCCGTCGGCAATCCGCTGCACTCCCTGCAGCCCGGAGGCTGGGCCGACCAGGTCCTCCAGTCGGGGCGCGGGCTCCTGCTCATCGACGGTGTGGACGAGATACAGGAAGGCGACCGGCAGCGGACCCGGGACTGGCTCAAACAGTTGATCACCCTCTACCCCGACTGCGTCTTCCTGGTGACGACCCGGCCCTCGGCAGTGGACGACGGCTGGCTCAGCAGCCAGCAGTTCACCGAGCTGAACCTGCTGCCGATGAACCGCCAGGACGTCACCGCCTTCATGCACCGCTGGCACCAGGCAGCCGCCCGGACCGTCGAGCGCTCGGATGAACGGGCCCAGCTGGCGGAGTACGAGCAGGTGCTGGCCGACTCCCTGCCCCGCAAGAACGACTTGGGCCGCCTTGCGACCAACCCCCTGATGTGCGCGATGATCTGCGCACTGCACCGTGACCGCAACTCCTACCTGCCGCAGAACCGGCTGGAGCTCTACGAGGCCGCGCTCAGCATGTTGCTGGTCCGGCGCGACGTGCAGCGAAGGGTCGCCACGCATCTGCAGATCAACGAAAGCGCACAGCTGTGGCTGCTGCAGCAGCTCGCCTACTGGATGATCCGCAACGGCCATGCCGAGGCCGACCGCTCCAACGTGCTGCGGGTCCTCGCCGATGGCCTGCGCTCGATGCCCCAGGTCGCCGCGCCCGAGCAGGCCGCGGACGTCCTGGACCACCTGCTGCTGCGCAGTGGGATCCTGCGCGCGCCATCCCCCGACACCGTCGAGTTCATCCACCGCACTTTCCAGGACTACCTCGGATCCAAGGCCGCTGTGGAGGGCCAGGACCTCAACCTTGTCGCCGCGCACGCCCACGAGCCGCAGTGGGAGGACGTGGTGCGGATGGCGGTCGGGCACGCCCGCGCGGACGAACGCGCGATACTGCTGCGCCGCCTGCTGGAACTCGGCGACATGGCCGCCTCGCCGCAGCGCGAGCGGCTGCACCTGCTTGCCGCAGCGTGCCTGGAGCACGCGACGGCTCTCGCCCCTGACGTTCGCGTCGAGGTCGAGAGGCGTGCGGCAGCTCTGGTCCCGCCCGAGAGCCCCGCCGACGCCGAGCTGCTCGCTCAGGCCGGAACGGTGGCACTGGACCTGCTGCCCTCGCCCGAGGGGCTCACGGCGGGGCAGGCCGGCGCGGTCGTCCGTACCGCCCGCCTGCTGGGCGGGGAGCACGCCTATCAGGTGCTGCACTCCTTCCGGGCACATCCGGACCAGAACGTCCGACAGGAACTCGCGGATGCCTGGGACGGCTTCGACGCCCGGGCATACGCAGAGGGCATCCTCGTCCACACACCGCTTGCAGGAGTACGCCTCACCGTAAGCAGTGCGGCGCAGCTGTCCGCGCTCTCCACGATGGCCTCGGTCCCCGTGCTCGCCTGCGTGGGCGACTTCCCGGCAGAGGCGCTCTCGCCGGTGCTCCGCCGAGCCCGTCCGGACGACTTCACCCTGGATGCCAACGACGTCCTGCGCGACCTGGAGTTCCTCGCGGTGGACCTGCCGGAGCTGTCCGCGTTGTGCCTCTCCGACTGCGGCGGCCTGACGGACTACTCGGCGCTGCGTCGCCTCCGTATGAACACCGTCATACTCCGGAACGTGCCCAGCGGCCCCGACCTGTCCCCTTTGCAGGACGTGGAGACGCTCCACGATGCGACTTTTCGCTGGGACCGGGGCGGCGCGGCACGCCGACTCACACTGACGGACGTCCCCTTTCCGGCAGGTCTCCGACGCCTCCGGATCCTCGGCAACCTGGTCGTCGCCGACCTCCATGCCATCCGTCGCTGGCCCCAGCTCACCTCGCTCGCCCTGTCCGGCACACCGGTGCCGGCAGAAGAGCTCGCCGCGCTCAGCCGGCTCCCCTCGCTGAAGGACGTGGACCTCACCATCGAAGACCTGTGCCCGTCCGACCTCTCCCAGGTGGTCCGTCTGCCCGGCGTCACCAGCGCGCAGGTGACCACCCATGCGACCGCAGACCGCTGCACCGCAGACCTCCTTGCCCGGATGCTTCCTTCGCTTCAGAAACTTCGTCTCCACGTACAGTTCACGCAGGCAGGCCGTAGGTCGGCGACCGTGGACCTCTCCGCGCTCGCCGGCATTGCCGACGTCTCGGTCACCCTGAGCTGGGCATCCTCAGGCGATCTGCGGGTCACCGGAGCCGAATGCCTGCCGCCTGGTTCGGTACGCCAGGTGCTGACGTACCACCCCACATCCGATGCGCCGAAGCCGCCGTCTCCCTGGTGGCGTCGCCTCAGCAGCCGGTGACGAGGACGGGACGGGTCGTCATGCCCTACCGTCGATCACCAGTCGACGACAGGAGGGTCAGTGCCGGACTTCCAGGACATCGAACTCGCCGCCGCGGTGAGGGCGATCAGGGACGGGTTGATGCAGGCGGCCACGGCCGGGGCCGGGGAAGCGGTGCGCTTCGACGTCGGCCCGATTCAGATGGAGTTCACGGTCGAGCTGCGTCGCGAGGCCGGGGCCAAGGGCGGCGTCAAGGCATGGGTGGTCAACGCGGACGCCGATACGAAGGCCTCACGGATCCGTACCCATCGAATCGCCTTCACGCTCACCCCCAAGGACGCCGCCGGGGGCAGCCTGGAGGTCGGCAACGACACCCACGGAGACACCAGCCGCTTCGACTCCGTGGAGTAACAGCCCTCCGACGTACGTGACCAGTTGGTCACTGCATGGCCTGAGGTGTCACTGTCCGGAGCGTGGCGCGGGCGCGTAGGGCTCGATCTCGCGCCAGGGCGGAGGTCCACCCAACTGACTCCCGAGAGGCTGCTGTGAGGCGTCGAGGGAGCGGCGGGCCGCGTTGACGAAGGAGACCTGCCTGGAGGCGAGGTCGGACATGATCTGTCGGAGCTCGTCGCGGTCCTTGGGGCCTCGGTCGGCAACCATGAGGGCGAGGCGTCCAACGGCCTCGGTCAAGTCGCCGGCGGCGTTGGCGACCTCCGGCGTGGCAACGAGGCTGAGCGACGTCAGTGCGGCGTTGAACGGTGCCCAGTCGGCTGTGTTGGAACGGTCGTCGAGGTACGCCTCCCGCAGCTCGATCTCGATCGCGGTGAACTCACGAAGGTAGGCGGCGTAGGCCGCAGCCTGGGTGTCTCGCAGCCATTGCTGATTCTGGTTGCGCCGGCCGACGACCCCGCCGATCAGGATGCCGGCGACGGTTGCGGCGGCGCCGATGCCAGTGGTCACAATGGCGTCCCAGGGAGCGGACACGTCTGGGCCTCCTTCGGCGCTGATGCTGCTCGCGATCGGGCCTGGCAGGCAATTCGATCACGGTGACAGCCGTGGTCGCCAGACCACTTGGCCCGGGACGCGCTCTTCACAGGCGTCACGGGGGACCGTCAGCAGCGCCCGCGAACCGGACCAGGTCCATCGTGATCAGCACCCGCCGCTTGCGGCGGAACTCCACCCAGGGGCCGAGCGGCACAGCCACGGCCGCGAACCCGCCGCAGCCCCCGGAGGAGCGCGGCGACCTCGGCCGGTGCGGCGTGCAGCACCCGGCAGCCACCGAACCGCCGCCCCAGCCGATGTCCGAGCGGATGCCCCAGCCGGTGCCCGCTCTTCATGCCCAGGCGCTCCTCGCCCCTCACCCGTACAACCGGTCCACGATCGGAACATCAAAGCGAGCACCACACCCGGGAATCGGACAACCGCAGGACCGTCCAGACACAACCAACGGTTGTGCCCATAGGGTGTCGACATGGATCTCGACACCGTCCGGACCTTCCTCGCCGCCGCCGACGCCGGGCAGTTCCAGGAGGCCGCCGCCGAGCTGGAGGTCACCCAGCAGGCTGTCTCCAAGCGCATCGCCGCGCTGGAGCGCAACCTCGGCGTGCGGCTGTTCACCCGTACCGCGCGCGGCGTCGAGCTCACCATCGACGGGCAGGCGTTCCTGCCCCACGCGCGCGAGCTGCTGCGCGTCGCCGAGCGCGCGGCCGCGTCCGTGCGCACCGGCCACCGTCCGCTGCGCGTCGACGTGATCGCCTCGCGGGTCGCGCCATCGGGTCTGCTGCGCGGATTTCACCGCGCCCACCCCGAGATCGACCTGGACGTGGTGATGCTGTTCGACATCGAGACGGCGGTCGCCGCCATCCGGTCGGGTGAGATCGACGCATCCTTCCGCGCCGTCGCCATGCCCGGGCGGCCCCTCCCCGAGGACATCGCGTCCGTCCGGGTTCTCGACGAGCCGCACCAGCTCCTCACCGGCCCCGCCCACGCACTGGCCCGTGCCCGGTCGGTGACCGTCGCCCAGCTCGCCGGGCACCGGATCTGGATGCCCGGCATCGTCCCCGGTACCGAGTGGGCCGCCTACTACGACGACCTCGTCGCGGAGTTCGGCCTCACCATCGAGGCGACCGGCCCCAACTTCGGCTCCGACGCACTCCTCGACACCATCGCCGACACCCCGGCCCTGGCCACCTTCACGACTGAGCATACGCGCCTCGTCTGGCCCGCCGGCCACGGCCTGCGCCGCATCCCGGTGACCGACCCGACGCCCGTCTACCCGCACTCGCTCCTCTGGCACCGCGACAACCCCCACCCGGCGCTGGCCGCCCTCCACGCCCACCTCGCCGCCACAGCCACCGGCCACGACGCCGCCGGGACCTGGGCGCCGAGCTGGGTGATTCCGCGCTGAACGCCGCCGCGTCCTCGATCGAGGTGGCCGGATCGACGGACGGTGACTCGAGGCGGGCGTAGCCATCGACGTGGCCGGCAACGGCTCGAACAAAGTACCGGCGCCTGCTCCGGCAACGAGGTATGGGGCGGCCCCCTGCTCCCGTGCCGGAGGAGCCGGACAGAGAGCAGGGGACCGCGGGTCGGGATGTGTCAGGCCTTGCCCTGCAGGCGCCAGATCTGGTTCTTCTTGGTGCTGAGTGTGCTCCCGGAGTCGCAGGTCCACTGGTGGATCAGGGCGCCGGGCGCGGTGGAGACGTCGGAGACGTCGACGCACTTGCCGCTGTGGACGGCGACGAGTTGGTAGTCCTGGCTGTTGCCGAGCGCGGTGACGGGGCTGAGGGTGAACATCTGGTTGGTCTGGCCGTTGCAGGTGTACTGGATGACGGGGGCGCCGTCGGCGGTGGAGGCGCCGGAGACGTCCAGGCACTTGCCGCTCAGTTCATCGACGATGGTGTACGTGTTGGTGCGGCCGACGACCGGCTTGAGGTCGAGCATCTGCTGGTAGCCGCCCTCGCAGTAGTACTGCTGGTACTGGGTGCTGTTGGCGAGGCTCAGGTTGGTGTCGTCCAGGCACTGGCCGCTGTTCTCGCTCACGGCGACCGTGGTGATGGTCGTGTTGGACGGCGGGAGCAGGGTGACGGTGTAGCCGTCCTTCGCGTTCGTCCACGGGATGCTGACGGAGGCGGCGTTGTCGGTGACCGTCAGGGTGCTGTCGGAGACGGTGGTCGGGCCGGTGACGGCGGCACCGTTGTTGTAGGGGATGCGCTGGACGACGGCGCGGACCTGGTTGTTGGCCACGACGGAAGTGGTGTTCAGGCCCGTGAGGTTGACGGTGACGGTGCCCGTGTTGCCGTTGCTGCCGAGCAGGATCTTGGCGTTGCCGGCGGTGTTGTCCTTGGTGGCGAGGCCGTCGGTGTTGGCGCCCGGGATGAGGTTGACGATGTTGCCGGTCTGCGAGCCGTAGTAGCGGTACATGAACCACTCGCCCAGCGGCAGGTACTGACCGGCGCTGTTCTTGGTGAGCAGGTTGGCCTCGTCGTCGTGCAGAGCGGTGCCGGAGGCCCAGTTGCCGCGCAGGCCGTCGGCGCCGGCGCGCTCGAGGCGGCCGATGAACCAGGCGCCGCCGCCCGGGTTCTGCATGGACAGTGTGGCGTACTCGTTGATCTGGTACGGACGGGTGTTGGTCAGGCCTGCGGCGGCGATGGTCGAGTTGGCGCGGCCGACGTCGGCGACCGGGTCACCGGGCTCGTCGTGCCAGCTGTAGATGTCGGGGGCGGCCTTGTTGGCCTTTACGTAGTTCAGGTAGGTGGTCCACCAGGTGTTGGAGGAGTTCGGCTTGCCGGCGATGCTGGGGCCGACGATGAGCCGGCCGGGGAAGTTGGCCCGCACGGCGGCGTAGAACCGGGACCACATCTGCAGGTACTGGTCCTGGGACCGGGCCCAGAATCCGCTGCCGTCCGGCTCGTTCCACAGATCCCACTCCACCGTCATGTTGTTGGCCTTGACGTCGGAGAAGAGCCGGCTGAGGAAGTTGTCGAACTGCGTCCAGTCGCCGTTGTCACCGGGGAAGCCCTGGCTGGTGGTGCCGTCGGCACCCCACAGGTCGTGCGGCAGGATGACGAACGTTCCACCGAGGGCGACGGTGCGCTTGTACTGGGCCAGGGTGGCGTTCCAGCGGGTCTGGTAGTCGGCGAGGCTGGTGGCGTAGCCGCCGCTGTTCAGCTGCGCGCCGCCGGCCCGCATGAAGTGCCACTTGATGTCCTTGAAGAAGTGGTCCTGCGGCAGCGACCCGTCCGGGGTCATCCCGTAGATCATGCCGGAGGCGTGGTAGGTGGGGGCGCCCCCGGCAGTGGAGAAGTCGACGGTGACACTGGTGTCGGCAGCCTGTGACGGAACGGCCGGCAGAACCGTTCCGGCCAGGGACGCCAGCAGTACGGCGACGGTGGAGATGGCCCGGCGGCGGGGGCTGCTGCCGGTCCGGGGTCTGGAAAACAGGCGCGGTGAGTACATGCGGCTCTCCCGGTGTGCGGGGTGAGGGGGTTGGGTGGGTGTGCGTGTTGAGGCGGCGATCAGTGGCTGCCGGCGCTGCCGGCCGTCGTCGGGGCGGCGCCGCACCGAACGTGCGCCTCGGCGAGCAGCAGGTGGCTGCTCGCGGTCCAGGTGGCGTGCCGAAGGAGCCGTGACAGGGGGATACGGGCAGACCGAATGCGACGGTGAGGGGTTCGGGTCCTCGGTCGGCGAAGGGGGAGGCTGCGAGTTCGGGTGCTCAGTTCCGCGAGGCGGCTACGGGGGTCCCGTGTCCCGGGTCAGGGACGCGGGCGGTGGCCGGAGTCCGGGCCTCGGCGGGGGGCGGAGCAGCGGCGGGCCCGGTGCTGGCCCGCAAGGAGATCGGGGGTGTGAGCAGGTGGTGCCGGGCGGGGGCGTCAGGGTGGTCGAGTCGTTCGACGAGCAGGTCGACGGCCAAGCGGCCCATTTCCGCTGCCGGTACGTCCGCCGCGGTGAGTTGCGGGGTGACCGTCTCCGCCCAGCGGCCGGCGGCGATTCCGGTGACGGAGAAGTCGCGCGGCACATGGCGGCCCGCCTGGGCGAGCCCCCGGTACAGGCCGCCCAGCGCGGCCTCGTTCAGCGTGACCAGGGCCGTGGTGGCCGGCTCCTCCTGGAGGATCTGCTCCAGGCATGCCTGGCCCGATGCGGCGTCGTCCCCGCAGCAGTAGGTCCGTACCGTCAGCCCGCGCTCGGCCGCGGCCTTGGTGAACCCGTCGAGGCCCCGGTGTGCCGACTCGTACCCCGCCCGCAGGAGCTGTTCGGGACGGTTGACGAAGGCGACCCGGCGGTGGCCGAGGTCCGCCAGGTGGTGGACGCACGCTTCCGCCAGCGCGGTGTGGTCCAGGCCCACCCACCAGCCGCCCTCCGGACGGGCGGTACGGCCGATCGCGACGGAGGGGAAGTCCAGGGCGGCCAGGTGATCGACCCGGTCGTCCTCGAGCCTGATCTCCATCAGGATCGCCCCGTCGACCCGCCGCTCCCCCAGCAGCCGCTGGAACGAGCGGTCACTGTCCACGCCGCTCGGGGACAACAGCACGTCGTAGTCGTACGCCGCCGCGGCCTCCACCACACTGCCGATGAAATCCAGCT
This sequence comes from Streptomyces cynarae, assembly GCF_025642135.1. Classification (NCBI taxonomy): domain Bacteria; kingdom Bacillati; phylum Actinomycetota; class Actinomycetes; order Kitasatosporales; family Streptomycetaceae; genus Streptomyces; species Streptomyces cynarae. The sequence goes on from NZ_CP106793.1 coordinate 8,610,911, forward strand.
GCATCCCCGTGTAATGGTTCCCGGCCGGCGGGAAGACCAGGCCGATCGTGCTGGTCCGGCCGTTCGCCAGAGCCCGCGCGCTGGCGTTGGGCCGGTACCCCAACTCGTCGATCACCTGCTGGATCCTGCGGCGGGTCTCGTCCGACACGGGACGCTTCCCGCTCAGCGCGTAGGACACGGTGCTCCGCGAGACACCGGCCCGCCGGGCGATCTCACCGATGTTCACGGCGACTCCTCTGCTGCGCTGCGAGCGAACCGGTTCGATTCTTGCCGAGGGGCGACAGCGTACCGGGGCTCTGAGGAACGGGTCGGGTAACGCGAGCGCCGTCCATCGAACCGGTTCGCTCAGCGATGAAGCTAGGAGGCGCCCCGTCGACTGTCAATGGTCCCGCGCGGTCTTTTGCGCAACAGTCAGGCGCTGCCCAGGAAGGGTGCGCAGCGGTCTTGACCGGGTCTCGCCCCGGCTCTACGGTCTCACCGTCATATCGAACCGGTTCCGCAACTCCGGTCTGCGCCTGGGCTCATGACGGACCGGGACGCGGCTTGGCCATGCGGGGTGTGCGCGCGGGCGCTGGAGCGTGCGACACCCGCTGAGGGTGAACACGTTCAACTGCCGGTCCTGATGGGCGGCAGCATCATCGTCGACAGCAACACCCAGAGACGATCCGCGAGTGGATGGGGGACTGGTGTCAGCTGCGTTTCCCGGTCGCCGGAGTGACACCGCGCGGGAGGGCCGCGCTTTTGAGATGTTCTCGCAGCCACTGCTCGGTGTGACTCACGTGCATCAGTGCGGCGGCCTGGCTCAGGGCGGCGTCACGGGTGCACAGGGCATCGAAGATCGCCTCGTGTTCCGCGAGGGTCCTCCCCCCGGCCTGGTCGTCGACCAGGCCGCGCCAGATCCGGGCGCGCAGCGTACGGCCAGAGATGCCCTCCAGCAGGGTGAGCAGCGTTTCGTTGCCCGTGGCCGAGACCACGGCGCGGTGGAACGCCGCGTCGTGCGCGTTGAGCTGTTCGACGTCGTCGCGCGCCCCTCGCATGGCGTCCAGGTGCTGCTTCACCTCTGCCAGCTGGTCGTCGGAGATCCGGGTGGCGGCGAGAGCGGTGGCAACCGGCTCGAGGAGCCGACGGACCTCCATCAGATCCAGCAACGCCGCCGAGTCGCTCTGCAACAGCTCCACCGCGCCGCCGAGGCCCTCGAGCAGCAGGCTCGGCTGGAGGCTGGTCACATAGGTGCCGTCGCCCCGCCGGACTTCGAGTACGCGGGCGACGGCGAGTGCTTTGACCGCCTCGCGGGCCAGGTTGCGGGACAGACCGAGCTGGGCCGCAAGCTCGGGCTCCGGCGGCAGCTTCGAGCCCGGTGGCAGCGCGCCGGTGCGGATGAGCTCACGGATCCGCTCAATGGCCTTGTCCGTCAGCGACATCGCGCGCCACCCCTTCCGTCTCCCCCGGAGTGTTCTCCGCGCTGTTCCGCGTGGGTACGTCCGGACTGATCAGACCCTGGGTGCGAAGGTCCTGCCAGAGAGCTTCCGGCACATGCCGACGGTGGAGTTCCACGTTGCGCCCGACTTGCTCCTGATTCCTCATCCCCAGGGTGACATTGATGATACTGGGATGGCTGAAGGGGAAAGCGATCGCGGCGGCGGGCAGGGTGGTGCCGTGACGTTCGCAGACCTCGGCGATGGCCAGGGCACGGGCGACGAGGTCCGGCGGGGCGACCTTGTAGTCGTACTTCATCCCCGGTGTCGGGCGGTCCTGGGAGAGCAGACCCGAGTTGAAGACGCCGACCGCGACGACGCTCTTGCCGTGCTGCTGTGCGGCGGGCAGTACGTCGTCCAGCGCGGACTGGTCGAGGAGGGTGTAGCGGCCGGCGAGCATCACCACGTCGGCGGCGGTCTCGTGCAGGAAGCGGGCGAGCATGGCCGACTGGTTCATGCCGGCGCCGATCGCGCCGATCACCCCCTGGTCGCGCAGGTCCGCGAGGGTGGGCATGGCCTCCTCGGCGGCCTGCCGCCAGTGGTCGTCGGGGTCGTGCACGTAGACGATGTCGAGCCGGTCCAGACCCGTACGCTCCAGGGTGGCGTCGATGGAGCGGAGCACGCCGTCCCGGCTGAAGTCCCATTGGCGGCGCAGGTCGTCGCGTACGACGAAGCCCTCGCTGTCGACGCCCCGCGGATGCTCGTTGGGCACGAGCAGCCGACCCACCTTGGAGGAGACGACGTACTGCTCGCGGGGCCGATCACGCAGGGCGGCCCCCAGGCGCTGCTCGGAGAGGCCGAGCCCGTAGTGGGGCGCGGTGTCGAAGTACCGGATGCCGCTGTCCCAGGCCGCCTCGATCGCCGCCGCCGCGTCCTGGGCCGGTGTGACCCGGTAGAGGTTGCCGATGACGGAGGCTCCGAAGCCCAGCTCGGTGACGTCGACGGTGGTGTTCGTGATCTTCCGGGTTCTCAAGACATGCTCCTCGGGTCCTTCGGGCGGGACGGGGCCGACGGGTGGGAAAGGGACGCCGTTCAGCGCCTGACGACGGCCGAGCCGCCCGCCACGAGCGCTTCGACCTCGGCGAGCGAGGCCATGGAGACGTCGCCGGGCGTGGTCATGGCGAGTGCGCCGTGCGCCGTGCCGTAGGCGAGGGCCCGCTTCAGACAGGCGACGGTGAGCGGGGCACTGGTCGGCTCGGCACCCGCGAGCGGCTCGGAGGCGGGACGCCGGAGCCATGCGTGCTCCGACCCGGATAGGCCGAGCGGGCCGTGCTCAGGCGTCTCGCCGCTCCGCCGGCCGGGATCCGGCTCGGAAACGGTCGTGAGCTCGTCCTCAGGACCGGGGGCCGTCAGCAGCCCGTGGATCAGCCCGGCCGCGAAGGCGTCGCCGGAGCCGATGCGGTCCAGGACGTGCAGGCCGGGCATGTCCGGACCCGCGACGAAGCCGGTCGCCGGCGACCAGGCCGCCGAGGACCAGTCGTTCACACCTGCCGAAGGCACGTCGCGGAGCGTCGTGGCCAGTACCTTCACCCCGGGCAGCCGGTCGGCGACCTCGGCGAGCGCATCCGGCACCTCTTCCGCGCGGACGCGCACCGCTCCGGGGTACGGTCCGCTCAGGCCGAGGGCGCCCACCACCACGTCGGCGTGCCGGGCGAGCCGCAGGTCCACCTCGCGGGCCCGTTCGGCACCGCCGCGGTCGGCCCAGAGGCTGGGCCGGTAGTTCGGGTCGTAGGAAACGGTCACCCCGTGCCGTCGCGCCGCGTCCATCGCCTCCTCCGCCACGTCCACGGTGGTGTCCGACAGGCCGGCGAAGATGCCGCCCGTGTGGAACCAGCGCGGGCCCGTGGCGAACAGCGCGTGCCAGTCGACGTCCCCCTTGCGCAGCTGGGACACGGCCGTGTTCGCACGGTCGCTGACGCCCAGCGCGCCCCGGATGCCGAAGCCCCGCTCCACGAAGTTCAGCCCGTTGCGGGCGGTGCGGCCGATGCCGTCGCCGGGCACCCACCGGATCAGTGACGTGTCGACACCGCCCTGGAGGATCAGGTCCTCGGTCAGCCGCCCCACCGCGTTGTCGACCAGGGCGGTCACTACGGCCGTGCGCAGGCCGAAGCAGCGGCGCAGTCCGCGGACCACGTTGTACTCGCCGCCGCCCTCCCAGACCTGGAAGGTGCGGGCGGTACGGATACGGCCCTCGCCGGGGTCGAAGCGCAGCATGACCTCGCCGAGGGCGATGACATCGGGGACGCTCATCCCGTACTCCTCCGGACGGCCTCGGCGGTCAGCCGCCGGATCCCGTCGTAGTCGCCGCGCCGCAGGTGGCCGGTGGTCGCCATCCAGCTGCCGCCGACGGCGAGGACCGCCGGATGGGAAAGGTAGACGGGCAGGTGCGCGGGGCCGACGCCTCCGGTCGGCAGGAAGCGTGCCTGGGGAAAGGGAGCCGCGAGCGCCTTGAGGATCCCGATGCCGCCGAGCGGCTCGGCGGGGAACAGTTTGACCGTGTCGAGGCCCGCGCGCAGGGCGCGCATCAGCTCCGTGGCGGTGGCGATGCCCGGTACGACGGGTACGTCGAGCTCACGGCACGTGGCGACGACGTCTGCGTCGTAACCGGGGGAGACGATGAAGCGGGCCCCGGCCACAACGGCCCGCTCCGCCTGCTCCGACGTGAGCACGGTGCCCGCGCCGACCGCCAGCCCGCCGTGGGCCGCCATCGCCTTCACCACCTGCTCGGCGTCCGGGGTACGGAAGGTGACTTCGGCGCACCGGGCTCCGCCCGCCGTGAGCGCGTCGGCGAGCGGACCGGCGTGCGCCACGGACGGAACCGTGAGCACCGGCAGGACCCGGGCGCCGGCCAGCTCGGAGGCGAGATCGGTGGTCATCGGCCGAGCCATCCGCCGTCGACGGGCAGGACGGTGCCGTGGACGTAGGCGGCGGCGTCCGAGGCGAGGAAGACGGTGGCGCCGGCCAGGTCGTCGGCGCTGCCCCAGCGTCCGGCGGGGATGCGGTCGAGGATGGCCCTGCTGCGCACCGGGTCGTCCTGGAGGGCTTGGGTGTTGTCGGTGGCGATGTAACCGGGGGCGATGGCGTTGACGTTGACGCCGTGCGGGGCCCACTCGTTGGACAGGGCCTTGGTCAGTCCGGCGATGCCGTGCTTGGCGGCGGTGTAGCCGGGGACGGTGATGCCGCCCTGGAAGCTGAGCAGCGACGCGGTGAAGATGATTTTTCCCTGGCCACGGGACACCATCGCCCCGCCCACCGCACGCGACAGCGCGAACTGCGCGTTCAGGTTGACCTGAAGCACCAGCTCCCAGTCGCGGTCGGAGTGTTCGGCGGCCGGGGCGCGCCGGATCGTGCCCGCGTTGTTGACCAGGATGTCCACCGGCCGTTCACGGCCCGCGAGTTCCGCACCCAGCGCCCGTACGGCGTCGGGGTCGGCGAAGTCGGTGCGGATCGCCTCGAAGGTGCGTCCCGCGGCGGTGACGTCCTTCTCCACGTCGCTGCCGGATGTCTCCAGGGTGGCGCTGACACCGATGACGTCCGCGCCGGCCTCGGCGAGGGCCCGGGCCATGGCCCGGCCGATGCCGCGCCGGGCCCCGGTGACGACGGCGAGCCGCCCGGTCAGGTCGAACAGAGGCATCTCAGGCTCCCGTCGTGTCGTTGCCGCAGTCCACCAGGATCTTCATCACGTCCCCGCCCGCCTCCAGCGCCTCGAAGGCCGCGGGTGCCTCGGTGAGGGGCACGACCTTGCTGATCAGCCGCTCTGCGGGGATCGTGCCGTCCGCCACCAGCGTCACCGCCTTCTCGAAGTCCGAGCGGTCGTACAACCGGGCACCGACGAGGGTGAGTTCGCGCCAGAAGAAGCGGTGCAGGTTCACCTCGCGGGGCCGGGGGTGGATCGCCACCAGACACAGTCGGCCGCGTACGCCCAGCACCTCCACGGCGGTGTCGACACCGCCCGCCGCGCCGGAGACCTCGAAGGCGACGTCCGCGCCCGCGCCGCCGGTCCACCGCCGGACGAGCTCGGGCACGTCCTCGGCGGCCGGGTCCCAGGCGGTCAGGCCCAACTCCTCGGCCAGGATGCGCCGGTGGGTGCTCAGTTCCACCAGGCGGACCTCGGCCCCGGCGGCCCGCGCCACCAGCGCGATGAGCACCCCGACCGGCCCGCCGCCGACCACGACGACCCGTTCACCCTCCCGCACCTGGGCCCGGCCGACGTCGTGAACGGCGACGGCGGTGGGTTCGACGAGGGCGGCCCGGTCCAGCGAGACGGACTCCGGCAGGCGTACGAGCGTGGAAGCAGGCACGGTCCAGCGCTGCTGCATCGCGCCCGGCGAGTCGATGCCGATGAAGTCGAGGTTCTGGCAGACGTGCCGGTGACCGGAGGTGCACGCCGGGCAGGTGCCGTCCCAGCGCAGCGGCATCACGGTCACCGCGTCACCGGGCTGCCAGCCCTCCACGTCCGGCCCGACGCGTACGACGCGGCCGGACATCTCGTGTCCGAGGACGGCGGGCGCGGCGACCCTGGCGTCCATGTCGCCGTGGAAGATGTGCAGATCGGTGCCGCAGATGCCGACGTAGGCGGGGGCCAGCTCCACCTCCCCGGGGCCGGGGGAGGAGGTCTCGACCGGAGCGGTGTCCAGGGTGCGGGCGGCTTTGTAGCGGACTGCGAGTGTCATCGTGGGGTCAGTGTCCCTTCAGCGCGGACGCCGATGGTCAGCAGCAGATTGGCGTACGTACGGATGTCGGCGGTGACGATCGCCAGCGCCAGGTCGGGGGAGCGTGCGGCGTCGTAGAACTCGAAACGGTCCAGCGTCTTCACCGGGGCGGGCGCCAGCCGGGCGCGGTACTCGGCGATGGCCGGGGGCTCCGGTTCGCCCTCGGGCGGCACCATGACCTGTGCCGACTCCACGGGGATCGCGCGCAGGAGGACGTCGAGCACGGTGGTGACGTCCAGCAGGCCCGGCCTCAGGTTGAGGTGGACGGTTCTGGCCCGCTCGCCGGTGGCCGTACTTGCGGGGTAGTGGCCGTCGGCGAGCAGGACGCGGGCGCCGTGGCCGGCTCCGGCCAGTGCTTCGAGGATTCCCGGGTGCAGCAGTTCCGTCAGGAGCACGGCGTCCCCTCCTTCGTCGGGGCAGGCGTCAGGTGGTAGAAGGCCGTCGCGGTACCGGCGAGCACCGCGTGGATCTCGGTGCCGGAGCAGCCGTCCAGGAGTTCCTCGACGGTGGCGGCCCAGCGGTTCCAGCCACCGGCGAGGACGCAGACCGGCCAGTCGGAGCCGAACATCAGCCGGTCGGGGCCGAAGGCGGAGAGCAGGACGTCCCACACCGGGCGGATGTCGTCGACGGTCCACTTCTCGTGGTCGGCCTCCGTGACGAGCCCCGACACCTTGCAGCGGACCTGGGGATGCCCGGCCAGTGTCCGCACCTGCTGCGCCCAGTCGGTCAGTTCCCGCTGTGCGAGAGGCGGCTTGCCCGCGTGGTCGAGGACGAGGGGCAGCTCCGGCAGCCTCTCCGCGAGACGGATCGCCTGCGGGAACTGGTGGCTGCGGATCAGCACGTCATACCCGAGCCCTCGCTCCGCGACCGCTCGCAACCCCCGCTCCACGTCCGGGCGTTGGAGCCAGTGCGGGTCGGACTCGCCCTGCACGATGTGCCGTAGGGCCCGCAGGTGCCGGCCTGCCGACCCCGTCCGCAGGTCGTCGAGTGCGTCGCCGATCCGGGGGGACGTCAGGTCCGCCCAGCCGACGACGGCGCCGATCAGCGGGTCGCTGTCGGCAAGTGCGAGCAGATCGCGTGTCTCGGGGACGGACGTGATGCACTGGACGACCACCGTGCTCGTCAGCCGTCGTCCGGCGATCGGCCGGGTCGCGGCCGATCGCAGGGCGTGCGAGCTGAAGCTCCGGCGGAGCGGCTCGTGCCCGGGTTCGTCCAGCCAGGGCTGCGGCCGGACGTCGAGGTTCCAGACGTGGTGGTGGGCGTCGACGAGGGCCTGGGCGTCAGACACGGGCGGTCCAGACGGGTCCGTCGGGGTAGGCGTACTCCTTGAGGGACTCGGGGTGCATCTGTGCGCTGAGCCCGGGCAGGGTGGGTGCGAGGTAGTGGCCGTCGGCGATGCGGACGGGGTCGACGAAGTGCTCGTGGAGGTGGTCGACGTACTCGATGACCCGGTCCTCGAGGGTGCCGGAGACGGCGACGTAGTCGAACATCGACAGGTGCTGCACCATCTCGCACAGACCGACGCCGCCGGCGTGCGGGCAGACCGGAACGCCGAACTTGGCGGCCAGCAGCAGAATCGCGATGTTCTCGTTGACGCCGCCGACCCGTGCGGAGTCGATCTGCACGATGTCGACCGCGCCGGCCTGGAGGAGCTGCTTGAAGACGACCCGGTTGGCGACGTGCTCGCCGGTGGCGACCTTGATCGGGCTGACGGCCCTGCGGACCGCGGCGTGGCCGAGGATGTCGTCGGGGGAGGTGGGTTCCTCGATCCAGTACGGGGCGTAGGGGGCGAGAGCCTGCATCCAGTCGATGGCGGGCTGGACGTCCCATCTCTGGTTGGCGTCGACGGCGATGCGGATGCCGTCGCCGACCGTCTCGCGAGCGACCCGCATGCGTCGTACGTCGTCCTGAAGGTCCGCGCCGACCTTCAGTTTGATCTGGGTGAAGCCGTCGGCGACGGCCTCGCGGGCGAGGCGGGCCAGTTTCTCGTCGGAGTAGCCGAGCCAGCCGGGGGTGGTGGTGTAGGCGGGGTAGCCGCGCTCGAGCAGGCGGGCGGTGCGCTCCTGGCGGCCCGGTTCGGCGCGGCGCAGGATGTCCAGGGCCTCCTCGGGGGTGAGGGCGTCGGACAGCCAGCGGAAGTCGACCTGGGCGACCAGTTCCTCGGGTGACATCTCACCGAGGAAGCGCCACACGGGCTTGCCGGCCCGCTTGGCCGCGAGGTCCCAGGCGGCGTTGACGACGGCTCCGGTGGCCATGTGGATGGCGCCCTTCTCCGGGCCCAGCCAGCGCAGTTGGGGGTCGTGGACGAGGGAGCGGGAGAACGCTCCGAGGTCGGCGCAGACCTCCTCGACGGACAGGCCGACCACGTGGGGTGCGAGGGCCGCGATGGCGGCGGCCTGGACGTCGTTGCCGCGTCCGGTGGTGAAGGCCAGGGCATGGCCCTCCAGCCCGTCGCCGGCGTCGGTGCGCAGGACCACGTAGGCGGCGGAGTAGTCGGGTTCGGGGTTCATCGCGTCCGAGCCGTCCAGGTGCTCGGACGTCGGGAACCGCACGTCCAGGACGTCGAGGGCGGTGATACGGGCGGATGCGGACACGGCAGAGGACATGGCGGGAACTCCTGTGAGAGCAGGTGGGAGACGGGCCCCCTGCGACGGAACGGGCGGCGGCGAGCGGTGTGCGGCGGCGACGGCCGCCCGGTTCACTCCTGGACCTTGCCGCCGGTGATGCGGGAGATGGCGAGGGCGACCAGGATGATCAGGCCGTTGAGAGCGCCGATCCACTGTGCGGGGACGCCCGCGAGCGTGAGCACGTTCTGGATCATGAAGAGCAGCAGGATGCCGCAGAACGCGCCGAACATGGTGCCCTTGCCGCCGTTGAGGCTGATTCCGCCGATGACGGCGGCGGCGAAGACGGTGAAGATGTAGCCGTTGCCCTGCGCGGAGGCCACCGAGGCCAGCCGCCCGGACAGCAGGAGCCCGGCGAGGGCGGCGAGCACGCTGCCGGTGACGATGACGATCCACAGCACCCGGTCGGTGCGGATGCCGGCCGCCTTCGCCGCGTCGACGTTGCCGCCGATGGCGTACAGGGAGCGGCCGAAGCTGGTCCAACCCAGGACGACGATGGCGACCGCGAACAGGGCCAGGCAGATCCAGATGGAGGCCGGCATCCCGAACCATTCGGCGGTGCCCAGGTAGAGCATGGACGCCGGCAGTTGGAAGAAGGTCTGGCCGCCGGAGATGCCGGTGAGGATGCCGCGCAGCACGATCAGCATGCCGAGGGTGACGATGAAGCCGTTGAGACCGAAGCGGATGATCAGCAGCGCGTTGATCACGCCGACCAGCGCGCCCACGGCGAGCGTGACGGGAATCGCCCAGGCACCGGGCAACAGCCCGAGTCCGTGGCCCGCGCCGGCCGGGACGACCAGCCAGGCCGCGACGCCGGGCGCCAGGCCCATGGTGGACTCCAGCGACAGGTCCATCTTCTTGACGATCAGGATCATCGTCTGGGCCAGGACCAGCAGAGCCATCTCGGACATGGTCTGCAGGACGTTGATGAGGTTGTCGGCCTGCAGGAAGACCGGGTTGACGATCTGGCCCACGATCGCGATGACGACGATCGCGGGGACGAGGGCGAGGTCGCGCAGCCGGGCCAGCGGTATCCGGCCGCCGAACAGCGCGGTCCGCTTCGCCTCACGCTCCGGGCCCTTGGCTGCGGCTGTGTCCGCGAGGACGGTTTCAGGCATTGAGGTCCACTCCTTCCATCGCGGCCACGAGTTCGTGGTCGTGCCAGCCGCGGGCGATCTCTGAGGTCACACGGCCCTGGAACATCACCAGGACCCGGTCGCACATGCGCAGGTCGTCGAGTTCGTCGGAGGCGATGAGCACTCCGGTGCCCGTTTCCGCGGTCTCCTCGACCTTGCCCAGGAGGAACTCCTTGGAGCGCATGTCCACGCCCGCGGTCGGGTTGATCAGAACCAGCAGCTTCGGGTCGTCGGCCAGGGCGCGGGCCATGACGACCTTCTGCTGGTTGCCGCCCGAGAGCGCGGAGACGGGCAGGTCGGGGCCGGGCGTCTTGATCGCCAGGTGCTCGATCATGTTGTCGGCGAGCCGGTCCCGGCGGTCACGGCTGAGGAAGCCGTTCCTGCCGAGCCTGTGGGGAACGGACAGCGTGGCGTTGTCCGCGATCGACATGTCGGGCACGAAGCCCTGGTGGTGCCGGTCCTGCGGGACGAACCCGGCACCGGCGGCGAGCGCGGCGGGCACGCTGCCGGGACGCGGACGCTTGCCGGCGATCTCCACCTCGCCGCTGTCGGCGGCCCGCAGTCCCACCACGGTCTCGGCGACCTCGGTGCGTCCGCTGCCCGCGGCCCCCGCGAGCCCGACGATCTCCCCGGCGCCCACCTGGAAGCTGATGTCTTCGTAGGTCTCGCCGCTCAGACCGCGGACGCTGAGCACGGCCGTGGCGCCGGCGTCGAGGGTGCTCGCCCGCTCCTCACGCCGGTCGGCCGCCGCCTCACCGGTCATCGCGGCGACGAGCTCGGTGCGGGGCAGTTCGGCCACCGGCGCGGTCAGGATGTGGCGGGCGTCCCGGAACACGGTCACCATGTCGCAGATCTCGTAGACCTCCTGCAGGTGGTGGCTGATGAACAGGAACGTCACACCCTGCCGTTGCAGGTCGCGGATGCGGTCGAAGAGCCGGTTGATCGCCGCGGCGTCGAGCTGGGCGGTCGGCTCGTCGAGGATGATGAACCGGGCGCCGAAGGACAGCGCGCGGGCGATCTCCACGAACTGCCGCTGCTCCACGCTGAGATCAGCGGCGGGCGTCTGCGGGTCGACATCCACCGACCAGGTCGAAAGCAGCTCCTGCGCCCGCCGGCGCACACCCTGCCAGCTGATGAGCCGGCTTGGGCCGTGGTCGTGCCGGTTCAGGAAGAGGTTCTCGGCGACGGTCAGCGTCGGGATGATCGTCGACTTCTGGTAGACACAGGCCACGCGCCGGCGCCAGGCGTCGCGGTCCGCCAGCCGCGGCGCCGGGCTGCCGCCGAAGGTCACCGTTCCCTCGTCCGGGGCCTGCAGGCCGGTCAGGACGGACACCAGGGTCGACTTGCCGGCGCCGTTGCGGCCGACGAGCGCGTGGGTCTCGCCGGGCCTGATGGTGATCCGGGCGCCGTTCAGCGCCACCGTCGGACCGAATCGTTTGACAATGCCCGCCGCCTCGACGACGGGCGGATCTGCCGGGACCCGTCCGTCGTCCGTCGGGGCGGGTGCGGGGCGGACTGCTCGTTCCCCGTCGCTCATCTCAACCGCCTTGGTGATGTTCGCCGTTGGTCTTCGGACGTGGTGTCAGCCGAGGTTGTTGCCCCACAGCGACTTGTCGTCGCTCTTGACACTGGGCACGCCGCCGTAGGTACCGCCGTCAGCAGTGACGAGCGGGGCGGAGAGCTGGTCCTCGAGCAGACCGGGACGCACCTGGATGATGGTGCTGCCGTGGTCGGTCTTGCCGGGCTGGAACGTCTTCCCGTCGATCGCGGCCTTCAGGTAGTACAGGGCGTACTTCGCGTAGAGGTCGGCCGGCTGCGAGACGGTGGCGTCGATCTGCCCGGCGGCGATGTCCTTCAGCTCCTCGGGGATGCCGTCGTTGGACACGATGAAGACGTGCTTCTTGTCCTTCGGACCCACCAGCAGGCCCTTCTGCTTGAGCACCTGCAGCGTCCCGGACAATGCGAAGCTGGACTCCATGTAGACGCCCTTGATGTCCGGGTTGGCGGTCAGGTCCGTCTGCAGCTTCTGCGCGGCGGTGGCGCCATCCCAGTTCGTGGGCTCACCGAACACCTTGATGCCCGGGTAGTTCTTCTTCATGCAGTCGTTGAACGCCTCGGTCCGGTCCCGGCCGTTGATCGAGTCCAGACCGCCCTCCAGCATGACGACCTTGCCCTTGCCGCCCAGCTTCGTGCCCAGGTACTGACACGCCTTCTCGCCGTAGGCGCGGTTGTCGGCCCGCACCACCATGAACACCTTGCCGCTGTCGGGGCGGGTGTCGACCGTGACAACCGGGATCTTCTTCGCCTCCAGCTGCGCCAGGGTCGGCGCGATGGCAGCCGTGTCCTGCGGAGCCATCGCCAGGCCCTTGACGCCCTGACTGATGAACGTCTGCGCGTTGGCAGTCAGCTTGGCGACGTCGTTCTGCGAGTTCGTCGTCTTCAGCGACAGCCCCAGCTGCTTGGCGTACTCCGGCGTGTACTTGATGTACGAGTTCCAGAAGTCGGTGTCGGAACGCGGGTAGTCGACGCCCACCAGCGGGGCGCTGCCCGACGACGAAGCGGTGCCCGAGCCACTGCTGCAGGCGCTGAGCAGCGCCAGGGCGGACAGGGCCGAGGCGGTGGTGCAGAGTGCGGTTCTGAGTCTCATCGGTACTTCCTCGCGCTGGTCCCGGAGCGGGAGATGGTTCGCAGAGCGACAGCCGTGGTCGCCGCATTCGAAGAGATGGGATGTATGTATAGGCGGCGACCGAGGGTGCTGTCTAGGTCTCGGGAAAAGTCGCTGCAAAACAGGTGGTCCTGTAGCTCTCCGCAGTGACCACTGAGGCAAATCGATCCCATCAATGATGCGTATTTGTGATGCGCCGACGGCTTGCGTGCGGGCTCTGCCGGGGCGTCGCGTCTTTCGTGCATCGCATCGCGCAAACATTCCATGTCTGACGCTGAAGAAAAGGAACATAAGTGTCTTAATTGGGGTGAAGGGTCGAGTCGAGGGATTGCTTTCATCCCTGCACACCCGTTGACATCAGCCCGTCACATGGTCGAACTTCATGCGTAACGTGCGGCGCTCCAGAGCCCGGGGGCGTCGTGTCTCCCCTTGTCCCCCACTTCAGGGATGTCCTCATGTCGAGCTCGTTCAACAGACGCCAGTTCCTGGCCGCCGCCACATGCGTGGCAGCGGCAGCCGTCGCCGGCGGCGGCCTCGGGGCGGGCGTCGCGCAGGCGGCACCGAGCACCTACACACCGTCGTGGTCCTCGGTCGACCAGCACCCGCCCGCCCCCGAGTGGTTCCAGGACGCCAAGTTCGGCATCTACTTCCACTGGGGCGTCTTCAGCGTTCCCGCGTACGACAGCGAGTGGTACCCGCGCAACATGTACATAGCCGGCAGCGCGGCCAACCAGCACCACGTCGCGACCTACGGCGACCCGTCCGTGTGGCCGTACCACAACTTCATCAACGGGGCGAAGGACCTGGCGGGCAACTTCGTGCAGTTCGCACCGAAGCTGAAGTCGGCGGGCGGCAACTTCGACCCCGACGCGTGGGCGCAGCTGTTCGTCGACGCGGGCGCGAGGTTCGCCGGACCGGTCGCCGAACACCACGACGGCTTCTCCATGTGGAACAGCCAGGTCAACGAGTGGAACTCGGTCGCCAAGGGCCCGAAGCTCAACCTGCTCCAGCTGTTCACCGACTCCATCCGCGCCAAGGGGCTGAAGCTCCTGGTGGCCATGCACCACGCGTTCAACTTCAACGGCTACTACGACCACGTGCCGGCGCAGTCCGACCCGAGCCTGCAGAAGCTCTACGGGCAGCTGGGCACCACGGCCGAGAACCAGCTGTGGTACGACAAGCTCAAGGAGGTCGTCGACCTCGCCCAGCCCGACATCCTCTGGGAGGACTTCGACCTGTCCAAGGTCGACGAGGCCCAGCGGCTGAACTTCCTGTCGTACTACTACAACCAGGCGAACGCCTGGGGCCGCGAAGTCGTCGCCACCTACAAGGACGGCTTCGACAGCCACGGAGAGGTCTTCGACTACGAACGCGGCGGCCCCGCCGACGTCACCGCCCCCTACTGGCTCACCGACGACAGCATCTCCAGCTCCAGCTGGTGCTACACGAACGGCATCGGCTACTACAGCACCCAGCAGATGCTGCACTCGCTGATCGACCGGGTCAGCAAGAACGGCAACATGCTGCTCAACATCGCCCCGATGGCGGACGGCACGATCCCCCAGGCACAGCAGGACATCCTGCTCGGCATCGGCGACTACCTGAAGCGCTTCGGCGAGTCGATCTACTCGACCCGGGCCTGGACCGCGTACGGCGAAGGCCCCACGCAGATGGGCGGCGGTTCGTTCACCAACCCGCAAGCCGGCACCGCGCAGGACATCCGCTTCACCCGGAACAAGAACAACACCGTCCTGTACGCCACGGTCCTCGGCTGGCCGGGCAGCACACTGACGATATCGACGCTCAACTCCGCCCGGATCAACGTCAGCTCCCTGGCCTCGGCGCAGCTGCTCAACCCCACCGCCGGCACGTACACGAACCTGCCCGCGCCGACGCAGGACGCGACCGGGCTGCACGTGACCCTGCCTTCGTCGTCGGCGCCGTTCTCCGCCCTCGCCTACGTCGTCAAGCTGACCTTCTCCGGCCAGATCCCGACCCTGCAGCCACTGGCCGGGGCCGTGGCCTACCAGGACGTCAACTACTCCGGCGGCTACGCCGTGCTCCCGATCGGCTCCTACACCGCCGACCAGCTGACGCTCGCCGGACTGCCCAGCCGCAGCCTGTCCTCGCTGAAGCTGGCCCCCGGCTACCAGATCATCGGCTACTCCGGTGACAACTTCACCGGCACGGCCTGGACCTTCAGCGCCGACAACGCCGACCTGCGCAACACCGGCAACAACGACGCCGTCGTGTCGATGAAGGTACAGTTCAACCCCTCGGCCTGGCTCAGGATCACCAACGTCACCGACGGGCTGGTGCTGGACAGCGGCGGCAACGTCCCCAGCGGCTCCAACCTCAAGCAGTGGACCTGGAACGGCAGCACCAACCTGCAGTGGCAGGCCGTCGACCTCGGCAACGGCTACTACAAGCTGGTCAACCGCACCAACGGCATGGTCGCCGACGGATGGGGCGCCACCACGAACGGGTCCGCCGCCCAGCAGGCTCCCTGGAACGGCGGCACCAACCAGCAGTGGCGGATCACGCCCCGCGGTGGCGGCAGGTACTGGATCGCCAACCGCACCACCGGCCTCGTCCTCGACGGCGGCGGCAACGTGCCCTCGGGCTCCGTGACCAAGCAGTGGTCCGGGAACAGCAGCCCCAACCTGGAGTGGACCTTCACGGCGGTGTGACCCTCGCACCGGCAGGACAAGCGGCTGCGGCGGGGCGCTCCACGCGCTTCCCGGCGCGGCCGCCAAAAGAATCACCTGCCCATACCTGCCCGCGCCCCGACCGGTCCACCGCAGACTCGGTCGGGGCGCGGCTCAATGATCCGCTTCGATGTGGAAGCGAGTCCATGTCGGGGGACGCCGAGCTCGAAACGCTTCTGCTTCGGCAACGCCCACGTCTGGCCCACGCTCAACTACAGTCCAGCGCATGCACTCGGTGAACTCCGGCGACACGGCGCTTTTCACCGACGTCCGCCTGGGCTCCCCCGGTGCGGAGACGGCCCCCGGATCCGCCACCCGGCGCCCTGAGTCCGGTGTCCGGGAGTCCGACGGCGAGGGCCTGGTCCGGCAGACGGAGAGCGGCACGGGAGCCAGGCTGTCGCTCGCGGACGCGGTGGACGGGCCGTCATGCGTCTTCGCCGCCCAGGCCCGGAAGACGGCCGGAGGCGCGGGGTTCCTCCCCGACGTCGGCGAGACCTCCTCGCGGACCATGCTCGGGGCTCAGCCGCACGCCACGAGCAGCTTCGCACCCACCCCGGCCTCTCCGGTCAAGAACCGTGTGACCGACCCGGTCTGCGACCTCGCACCCTCCTCCTTCACTGTTCTGCGCACCCGCCCGGAAAGCGTCGTGCGCGCCCGCACCGGAAGCGATCAGCGATGACCCGACAGCCACGCCCCATCCCCCCGCACCAGGCGCGCCCGCCGATGGGCTGGAACAGCTGGGACTGCTACGGCACCACCGTCACCGAGGACGAGGTGCTCGCCAACGCGGTCTTCATGCGGGACCACCTGCTCGCGCACGGCTGGGACACCGTCGTGGTGGACATCCAGTGGTACGAGCCGACGGCCCGCGCTCACGGCTACAACACGGACGCGCCCGTGGTCCTGGACGCGTACGGCCGCCAGCTCCCGGCCCCGAACCGGTTCCCCTCGGCCGCTGCGGGAGCGGGCTTCGCACCGCTGGCCCAGCGGGTGCACGACCTGGGTCTGCGTTTCGGCCTGCACATCATGCGCGGCATCCCCCGCCGCGCCGTCGCCGCCCGGCTGCCCGTCGCGGGAACCGGCTTCACGGCCGACGAGGTCGCCGACACCGGCTCGGTCTGCCCCTGGAACTCCGACAACTACGGTCTCAACCATGACCACCCTGGCGCCCAGGCGTACTACGACTCCCAGGTCGCCCAGTTCGCCGACTGGGGAGTCGACTTCGTCAAAGCCGACGACATGCTCTTCCCGTACCACGAACGGGAGATAGCCGCCTACGCCCTGGCCATCGAGCGCAGCGGGCGGCCGATCGAGCTGAGCCTGTCGCCCGGCACCGACGTCTCGCTGGCCCGTCTCGACCATCTGCGGGAACACGCCACCATGTGGCGGATCTGCGACGACCTGTGGGATCGGTGGGAGGACGTCGAAGCCCAGTTCGCGCGCATGGCCCGCTGGGCTCCCTGGCAGAGCGAGCGCGGCTGGGCGGACGCCGACATGCTGCCGCTGGGGCACGTCGGCATCCGCGCCGAGCGCGGCGAGGACCGGCTGTGCTCCCTCACCCACGCCGAGCAGACCAGCCTGCTCACCCTGTGGCTGATCTCGCGTTCCCCCCTGATGATGGGCGGCGACCTGCCCACCAGCCCTCCGGAGACCATCGACCTCCTCACCAACGACGAGGCGCTGGCCGTGCTGTGGCACAGTAGGGACAACCGGGAGGTCCTGCGCGAGCGGGACCTCGTCCTTTGGACGGCCGGGGACGTGGACGGCCGCACCCGTTACGCCGCGGTGTTCTCCCTGGCCGACGCCCCGAGCCGGGTGGCCGTACCCCTCGGGTCCATCGGCGCGGGCGCCGACCACCACGTGCGGGAGGTGTGGACACGCGGGGACGTCCCGCACGACGGACGCGACCTGCGTCTGGAGCTGCCCGCTCATGGAGCGTGCCTGTTCCGCCTGACCCCGCCGGGCACACCTGCCTGACCCTCACCCCGTACGTCGGTCACGTCCTGAGCAAGGGCCTGTTGCCCGCCGACACACTCGTCGAACTCCTCCGCCCCGAAGCCGTTGCGGGAGCCGGTCGAGCCCAGGCCCGAGGTATACGGCGCACCGGGCACGAGGGCCGTACAGCGGGCGTCGCCCCGGCTGCGGGGTCGCGGAAGTGAGCGGCGGGGTCAGTGCTGGGCGAACTGGACCTGGGTCGGTTGTACGACGTCCGGCCGCAGCGCGATCCCGTTGATCGTCAGCCGTTCCCCATAGATGTCCGTCAGCCTGATCGCGCTGCCGCACCCGCTGCCGTCGGCGGAGATGAAGTAGTTGAAGTCGGTGCGGGGCAGTTGCCGCCAGCCGCCGGAGGCGCGGACCTCCAGCCGCGTGACCGGATTCCTGTGGCCGATCGCCTGAATGCCGCACCAATAGGGGCTGGACCCGGACTTGTACCTGATGGAAATGGTGCCGGACGTGCTGGGGCTCAGCAGGCTCCAGGTGATCGGGATCCGGCCGACGCTGAGGTCGGCGAGTTTGGCGAAGGCCTGCTGGCTGAGGTCGAGTTGCCCGGGCGCGCAGGGCAGGGGGCACTCGTTGGTGATCCGCACCGTGACGGAGTTGCCGTTGGCCGCCCGGACGAGCACGTACGCGCCGCACGCCCGGGACGTATCGTAGTCGGTGGTGTTCATCGCCGCGATCATGAGGTCGGGGCTCGGGCCGAACAGACAGGCGCCGTCTCCGTTCCCGGCCTCGTAGGCGGTGGCGACTCCTCGGTAGGCGGTCCCGGGCTGAATCCGTCCCGCCGACGAGGTCGTGGGCGCAGTCCGCGGGGGCCGCGAGCTGTGAGTGGACGAGGGCTCAGCTGTCGCGGCGGTCGCAGAAGCCGTCGGGGTCGGGGTGCCGGTCGGTCTCGGGGAGCCAGAAGCGGTCGAGGTACCCGACTCGGTCGCGGCGGTGGCTCCCACCCGGGTGGTGGCGACGGGTGCGGCCGCCGCAGACCGTGCATCGACCTTGCGGTCGGGCAGCAATGCCACCACCAGGGTGGCGAGAACGCCCGCGGCGGTCAGCCCCAAGGCGGTGCCCAGCATGATCCTGCGTCTGTGCCTGCGCTGCCGCGCGGCCTGCCTCGCTGTCTTCATTACCCGTCCGTTCGGAACATCGAGCTGATGGTGCACTGCTCAGTGACCGCAGGAAGGGAAAAGGTTGCCGGCTTCTTCATCGCTCATCCGTTCTGGAAGATCAAGCCGGTGTTCCCCCTCGGTGGCCGCCGATGGGCAGGTGGTTGCCTGGAGGTTTGCCGCCGGGTCGAAGTTGCCGCAGGTATCCGCCGAGGCCGAGCCGGGGCACCTCGGAGGCGGACGGCAGGCCGCCGAGTCGATGCGCTTCGACAAGCGTTACGTTAACGTCGGCTTTCATGCCCGACAAGTGGTCGGACGCAACTCGTCCCGTCCCTCCCCGGCATCGGTCCTGACCTGGCCGGTCCTCAGAAGATATCCGCCATTCAGGCAGTTGAGACGGGGTTGAGCGGCGGCGAAATGGTCACCGGCCGATTGACAGCCCGCTGGGTCCATGTCACTTTCGAAGCGCTTCGACAACACGCACTGCCGCCACGCTCTTCCGCTGCTCGCTCACCGCACCGCACAAGGGGTTCCCACGTGAACAGCCCGTCCAAGCACGCCCTGCCCGAAGCCGGGTCGCCGTTCCGCGATCCCGCGCTTCCGATCAGCAAGCGCGTCGACGACCTCCTGCACCGGCTCACGCTGGACGAGCGGCTCGCCATGCTGCACCAGTACGTCCCGGCCGTCCCACGCCTGGACATCGCCTCGTTCCGTACCGGAACAGAGGCGTTGCACGGTGTGGCCGGGATGGGGGAAGCGACCGTCTTTCCCCAAGCCGTGGGGCTGGGCGCCTCGTGGGACGAGGATCTGGTGCGCTCCGTCGCCGAGGCGGTCTCGGTCGAACTGCGCGCTCTCCACCGGCACCGGCCGACCCCGACCGGGTTCGGCCCCAACGGCCTGCAGATCTGGTCGCCCGTGGTGAACCTGCTCCGCGATCCGCGGTGGGGTCGCAACGAGGAGGGCTACTCCGAGGACCCGCTGCACACCGCACGCCTCGGGACCGCGTACTGCCGGGGCCTGGCCGGCGACCATCCCGACTTCCTGCGCGCCGCCCCGGTGCTCAAGCACTTCCTCGCCTACAACAACGAGAACGACCGCTGCGTCACCTCCTCCGTTCTGCGCCCCCGCGTGCTGCACGAGTACGACCTGGCCGCCTTCCGCCCGATCATCGCCTCCGGCGCGGCCACCGGCGCGATGGCCGCCTACAACCTGGTCAACGGCCGCCCCTGCCACGTCAGTCCGCTCCTCGAGGACGAGCTGCGGCGCTGGGCACGGCAGACCGGCCACGAACTGTTCGTGGTCAGCGACGAGCAGGCGCCCTCCAACCTGGTGGAAATGGAGCACTACTTCGAGGACCACGCCACCTCCCACGCCGCCGCGCTGAAAGCCGGCATCGACAGTTTCACCGACCACCGCGAGGACAGCGCGACCGTGATCGGCCGACTGCGCGAGGCACTTCAGCGCGGACTGATCGAGGAGGAGGACGTGAATCGGGCGGTTCGCCGCCAGCTGCAACTCCGCTTCCGCCTCGGTGAGTTCGACCCCGACCTCGACCCGTACGCCGGCATCGGCCCGGAGGTGGTCGACTGCCCCGAGCACCGCGCCCTTGCCCGGCGCGCCGCAACCGAGTCGGTGGTGCTGCTCAAGAACGACGGTCTGCTGCCACTGGAACCGGCCCGCGCACCGCGGATCGCGGTCATCGGCCCGCACGCCGACAGCCTGTACGAGGACTGGTACAGCGGCACCCTTCCGTACCAGGTCGGCATCGCGACCGGCCTGCGCGCAGCGCTCGCGCAGGCGGGCGGCGAGGTGGTCTGCGTGCAGGGTGCCGACCGGATCGAGCTGCGCTCCCGCACCTCCGGCGAGCCGCTGGGCGCAGCCGCCTTCGACGTCCAGGAGTGGGGCGACGGCGTCCTCACCCTGTGCGAGGCCGGCACCGGCCGCTACCTCGGCCTCCAGGACGACGCCTCGCTCGTCGCCGAACGGACGCTGCTGAAGAACTGGTTCGTCAACGAGACCTTCTGTCTGGAGCCCGCCCCGGACGGTGAGGGCGACACCTTCCTGCTCCGCAACGTGCGCACCGGCCGCTACGCCGCCCTCGATCCCGCCGACGGCCGGGTGCGGGTCACCGCCGAGAGCCCCGCGACGGCCGAGCGCTGGCAGCGAGCACTGCTGCGCGACGGCGCGTCCGAGGCGCGGGCCGCCGCCGAGGAGGCCGACGTGGCGATCGTCGTCCTCGGCAACCACCCGATGATCAACGGCCGCGAGACCGAGGACCGTACCGGCATCGCCCTGCCCGAGACCCAGGAAGCGCTGCTGCGCACGGTTGCCGCCGTCCGCCCGGAGACCGCGCTCGTCGTCATGAGCAGTTACCCCTACGCCGTCGACTGGGCCGACGCCCACCTGCCGGCCGTGCTGTGGACCTCGCACGGCGGGCAGGAGACCGGCCGCGCGCTGGCCGCGGTGCTGCTCGGCGAGGCGGACCCGGCCGGGCGACTGCCGCAGACCTGGTACCGCGGCGACGACGAGCTGCCGCACCCCCTCGACTACGACATCATCAACGCGGGCTGGACGTACCAGTACCACCGGGCCGCACCCCTCTACCCCTTCGGACACGGCCTGTCGTACACCGACTTCGCCCACCGGGACCTGCGGTTCTCCGCGGATTCCATGACCCAGGACGGCTCGGTGGACGTGACGGTGACGCTGGCCAACACCGGCTCCCGGCCCGGAAGCGAGGTCGTCCAGCTCTACGTCCGGCCCCTGGACGCCCGTTACCAGGCGCCCCGGCGGCGGCTGGCCGACTTCCACAAGGTCCGGCTCGATCCGGGCGAGAGCAGGGAGCTCACCTTCCGGCTCCCCGCCGAACGGCTCGCCCACTGGGACGTCACCACCGGAGCCTTCACCGTCGACCCCGGCGACTACGAGGTGCTGCTCGCGCGCTCCGCCGAGAACATCGTCGGCACCACGCGGCTCACCGTGACCGGGCCCGCGCCCAGCCCCCGTGCGGTCGTCGACCGGCGCACCCCGGCCGTCGACTTCGACGACCACGCGGACATCACCCTCGTCGACGCCACCCGGGCCTCCGGCGATGCGGTCGCCCCCGCCGATCCCGCGCGCCCCGCGACGCTGCTGTTCCGTTCCGTCGACCTGACCGGAGCGGTCCGGGTCGAGGCCGAGGTCGCCCGCGAGGGCGACGCCGCAGGAGAGGCGAGCGTGGAGGTGCGGGCGGGCGAGCGGAAGCTGGCGCGGATCGCGGTGCCGGTCACCGGCGACCAGTACGCCTGGACCACGGTCACCGCGGAACTGTCCGGCGTCGAAGCCGGCCTGCACGACCTGACCTTGGTCCTCCACGGCCACATCCGCCTCGCAGCGTTCCGCTTCGACTCGTCGCAGGCGAAGGGCTGAGCGTCCGCCCCCAGACCGGCGGCCGCTCGTCCTCGGGTGGTGACGGGCCGCCGCCCACGCCCAGGAGTTCCCGTGCTGTTCACGTTCCATCATCCCGCCGCTTCACCGTCTCTCCATCCGGAGGAAGTCCCCATGCCTCTCACCGACCTCGGCCATGACGAACTCGTCGGCTACCGACCGGTGTCGACCGCACCGCACGATTTCGACGCCTTCTGGCAGCGCACGCTCGACGACGCCCGATCGCAGGGCGGAGCGGTGAAGGCCGAGCGCGTCACCGACCGGTTCCGGCTGCGCACCGTCGAGGTGGACGACCTGCGCTTCCCCGGCTGGAACGGCGAACCGGTGGCCGCCTGGCTGCTCCGCCCGCGCGGAGCCGAAGGCCAGCTGCCCGTCGTCGTCACCTACATCGGCTACAGCGGTGGCCGCGGCCTGCCCACCGACCACCTCTTCTGGTCGGCCGCCGGGTACGCCCAGCTCGTCGTCGACAGCCGGGGCCAGGGCCACGACACCCCCGACCGGAATCAGGGCGACGGCACGCAGTGGGCCGAGGGATTCATGACCCGCGGCATCGACTCGCCCGAGAACTACTACTATCGGCGCCTGATGACCGACTGCGCGCGTGCGGTGGACGCCGTCGCGGAACTGCCCGGTCTCGACGCCCGCCGGGTCGTGGTCGCGGGCGGCAGCCAGGGCGGCGGACTGGCTCTCGCCGCCGCCGGCCTCCTGGGGGACAGGGTGGCGGCGGTGATGCCCGACGTGCCGTTCCTGTGCCACTTCCGCCGCGCCGTCCAGATCACCGGCGAGGGCCCCTACCCGGAAATCGCCAAGTACCTGCGCTGGCACAGCCGCCACCGCGTGGAGCCGACCTTCGCCACCCTCGACTACTTCGACGGCGTCCACTTCGCTCAGCGGGCCACCGCACCGGCCCTGTTCAGCGTCGGCCTGATGGATCCGATCTGTCCGGCCTCCACGGTCTACGCCGCCTTCAACCACTACGCGGGTGACGACCGGACCATGACCGTCTGGCCTTTCGCGGACCATGGCGGCGGTTGCGGTTCCAACCCGCCCGTCCAACTGGACTGGCTGGCCGAGCGGGGGCTCGCACCCGAGCAGTGACCCTTGCACCGCAGCCACCCGTCTCCGTCCGGGGAACGACCGTCTCGCCCGATCGCGAACGGCTGCTGACGCGGACGCCGCCCGGGCGTCACACCAGCGGCCCCACCGCACACACGGAGCAGCACTCCGCCCGGGCCGCCTCCGCCGCCGTACGCCGTCGGCATGTTCGCCGGCTGTCCACGAACTGGTATCAGCCACTACTTCGACGAGACCCACGAGGTGTCCCCACGTGAGTTCCCCGCCCTTCCCGGTACTGCCCCCCGGGTTCCGTTTCGGCGCCGCCACCGCGGCCTACCAGATCGAGGGTGCCCATGACGAGGACGGGCGTGGCCCGTCCATCTGGGACACCTTCAGCCACACCCCCGGGCGAACGCTCGGGGGCGCCACGGGCGACACCGCCTGCGACCACTACCGCCGCTACCGCGAGGACGTCGCCCTGCTGCGCGAACTCGGCGTGGACGGTTACCGCTTCTCGATCGCCTGGTCCCGGCTGCTGCCCCAGGGCACCGGACCGATCAACCACAAGGGCCTGGACTTCTACGACCGTCTGATCGACGAGCTGCTGGCCGCCGGGGTCTCACCCGCGGTCACCCTCTACCACTGGGACCTGCCGCAGGCCCTGGAGGACCGTGGAGGCTGGCGCGCACGAGAGACCGCAGAGGCGTTCGCGCGGTACGCGGCCCTCGCCGCCGAACGCTACGGCGACCGGGTGGACCGCTGGATCACGCTCAACGAGCCCTACTGCTCGGCCTTCGTGGGCTACGCCGAGGGGCGGCACGCGCCTGGGGCCGAGGAGGGCCGCGGCGCGCTGGCGGCCGCACACCACCTGTTGGTCGCCCACGGCCTCGCGGTGCGGGAGCTGCGTGCCGCAGGCGCACGGGAAGTCGGGATCACCCTCAACCTCGACCGCATCCATGCCGCCTCCGACCGGCCCGAGGACCTGGCAGCCCTGCGCCGCGCCGAGACCCTCCACAACGACATCTGGACGGAACCGCTCCTTGCCGGGCGCTACCCCCTGCACGAGGCCGAGACCTGGGCCGGACTCGCCGACGGCCCCTGGCGGCTGCCGGGCGACCTGGACCTGATCGGTGCCCCGCTCGACTTCCTCGGCGTCAACTTCTACCGGCCCTTCACCGTGGCCGCCGCGCCGCACCGCGTGGCCGACCCCGAGCAGCGCACCGCCGTGGACATCGGCGCAGCCGAGCTGGACCCGTACGGCACCCGCCACACCACCATGGGCTGGCCGGTCGTCCCGGCCGCGTTCACCGAGCTGCTCTGCGGCCTCCACGCCCGCTATCCGCAGGCGCCGCCGATCTGGATCACCGAGAACGGCTCGGCGGAGGCCGACACGGTCTCACCCGACGGGCAGGTCCACGACCCCGACCGCATCGGCTACCTCGCCGACCACCTCACCGCCGTGGCCGACGCCATCGCCGCCGGTGTGGACGTACGCGGCTACTACGTCTGGTCGCTGCTGGACAACTTCGAGTGGGCACGCGGCTACGACCAGCGCTTCGGCCTCGTCCACGTCGACTACGACACCCTGGTCCGCACCCCCAAGGACAGTTACCACTGGTACCGGGGTCTGATCGCCGCGCACCGCGCACGCACGGAGGAACCTGCCCGATGAAGTTCACCGACGGCTACTGGCTGATGCGTCCCGGCTGCACGGCCCGCTACGCCGCCGAGGTCGGCGACGTCCGCGCCGAGGACCACCGGATGACCCTGTACGCGCCCGTGAAACACGTGAGTCGACGCGGGCAGACGCTCAACAGCCCGCTGCTGACCGTGGAGTGCTGGTCCCCGGCCGAGGGGGTCATCGGTGTGCGGACGACCCACCATGCCGGATCGGCTCGCCGGGGCCCGGAGTTCGCGCTGCCCGGCGCCGGTGAGAACGCCGGCAAGGTACGCCGGGACGGCGCGGTACTGGAGCTGGTCTCCGGCGAACTGACGCTGCGCGTGGACACGGAACAGCCGTGGCGGCTGGAGTTCACCGCCGGCGGACGGGTGCTGACCTCCGCGGGTGAGCGTGGCACCGGGTTCGTCACCGACGGCGAAGGCCGCCACTACATGCTCGGCCAGCTGTCGTTGGGAGTCGGAGAGCTGGTCTACGGCCTGGGGGAGCGGTTCACCCCGCTCGTCAAGAACGGGCAGTCCGTGGACATCTGGCAGGCCGACGGCGGCACCAACAGCGAGCAGGCCTACAAGAACGTCCCGTTCCACCTCACCAACCGCGGCTACGGGGTCTTCGTCAATCACCCCGGCAGGGTGAGCTACGAGGTGGGCTCCGAGTCGGTCGGACAGGTCCAGTTCAGCGTCGAGGACCAGTCGCTGGAGTACTTCGTCGTCCACGGCCCCACCCCCAAGGAAATCGTCGCCCGCTACACGGCCCTCACCGGACGCCCGGCTCTGCCCCCGGCATGGGCGCTGGGGCTGTGGCTGACCACGTCCTTCACCACCGAATACGACGAGGCCACCGTCAACCGGTTCATCGACGGCATGGCCGAGCGCGGCATCCCGCTGAGCGTCTTCCACTTCGACTGCTTCTGGATGCGCGAGTACCAGTGGTCCGACTTCATGTGGGATGCGGAGACCTTTCCCGACCCGGAGGGCATGCTGGCCCGGCTCAAGCAGCAGGGTCTGCGCATCAGCGCCTGGATCAACCCCTACATCGCCCAGAAGTCGCATCTGTTCGACGAGGGCATGCGCGAGGGCTACCTGGTACGCCGCGCCGACGGCAGCGTGTGGCAGTGGGACCTGTGGCAGGCCGGCATGGCGCTGGTCGACTTCACCAACCCGGCCGCCCGCGACTGGTACACCGGCAAACTGCGCATCCTGCTCGCCCAGGGCGTCGACTGCTTCAAGACCGACTTCGGCGAGCGCATCCCCACCGACGTCGTCTGGCACGACGGCTCCGACCCGGAGCGGATGCACAACTACTACACCCACCTCTACAACCAGGCCGTCTTCGGGCTGCTGCGCGAGGAGCGCGGCGAGGGCGAGGCGCTGCTGTTCGCCCGCTCGGCCACCGCCGGCGGCCAGCAGTATCCGGTCCACTGGGGCGGGGACTGCGAGTCCCACTTCGGTGCCATGGCCGAGTCGTTGCGCGGCGGCCTCTCCCTCGGCCTGTCCGGCTTCGGCTTCTGGAGCCACGACATCGGCGGCTTCGAGGGCACCCCCACCCCGACGGTCTTCAAGCGCTGGGTGCAGTTCGGCCTGCTCTCCTCGCACAGCCGGCTGCACGGGAGCAAGTCCTACCGTGTCCCGTGGGACTACGGCGAGGAAGCGGTCGAGGTCACCCGGGAGTTCACCCTGCTCAAGCACCGCCTCGCCCCCTACCTGCACCGTGCGGCCCAGCAGGCCCACGCCACCGGGGTGCCGGTGATGCGGGCCATGGTGCTGGAGTTCCCCGACGACCCCACCGCCGCCGTGCTCGACCGGCAGTACATGCTCGGGGACGACCTGCTCGTCGCGCCCGTCTTCTCCGAGGACGGCACGGTGGAGTACTACGTGCCAGACGGGACGTGGACGAACCTACTGACCGGCGTCCAGGTCACCGGCCCGCGCTGGGTGCGCGAACAGCACGGGTTCCACACCCTGCCGCTGCTCGCCCGCCCCGACTCGGTCATCCCGTTCGCCGCCGAGGACCAGAATCCCGTCTCGGCCTGGGCCGACGGTGCCGAGTTGCGGGTCCACGCCTTCGCCGACGGCGCGGAACGCACGCTGGTGATCCCGCGCGCCGAAGGGCCGGGGGAGGCAGCTCGCTTCCACCTGCGACGCGACGGCGACCGCCTCCGGATCACCACCGACAGCCCTCACCCCTGGCAGCTCCGGCTCGGCGGACCGGACGGAACCCTCCACACGCGCCCCGCCGGCACGCCGGCGGCCGACCTGCCCTACCCGGACTGAAGCGGGTACGAGCCGGTTCCTCTGCTCGACCTGCGCGAGCGCAGGGGAACCGGCTCCGTTCCGTTCGCCGCTCCAGTCGATGACCCGACCGCAACCGAAAGCGTGCAGCCGTGCAGAGCCAGACCAAGCGCCAGATGTCCCCAGACCAGCTCGATGCTCTGCTGCGCAGCACTGCGGGCATCGGGTGTCGCCTTGAGACCGAGCTGACCGACGGCTGGTTCAACACCGCCTACCGCGTCCTGCTCGACGACGGTCGGCCGGCCGTCGTCAAGCTCGCCCCTCCGGCCGGCGCGGCGGTCCTCCGGTACGAGCGCGGCATCCTCGCCACGGAAGCCATGGTGTACCGGCGGCTCGCGGCCCTCCCCGGCGGCAGCGTGCCGACACCGGAACTCTTTTACGCCGGGGAGGAGTTCCTCGCCCTCTCCGTCCTGGAGGGGACCCCTTGGGACAAGGCGGCAGACCGCATCCACCCCTCCACCGGGGCGGCGCTTCGCCGCGAGCTGGGTGCGATCACCGCGCGTCTGCACACCCTGGCCCCGGAGGACGGGAGGTTCGGCTATCCAGCCGGTGAATCCGGGCTCTGTGCCCCCGACTGGCGGACCGCGTTCACCGCGATGGTGGACGCGCTCCTCGACGACGCCGATCGATGGCAGTCCCCGCTGGGCGAGCCGCCGGCCGACATCCGGGCGCTGGTGGCCGAGGGCCGGTACGCCCTCGACGAAGTCGCCGAGCCCCGGCTCGTCCACTTCGACCTGTGGCCGGGCAACATCTTCGTCGACCTCGGCACCGACGGGACGCACGCCCGGATCACCGGACTCATCGACCACGAAAGGGCGTTCTGGGGCGACCCGGCTGCTGAGCTGGTCTCCCTGGCCTTCGGCGGCGACACCGACCCCGAGAGCGACCTCGTCGCCGGCTACGTCGAGGCCGGAGGCAGCCTCGACTTCAGTCCCGCCTTCCGTCACCGACTGGCCCTCTACCAGCTCTACCTGGGCCTGCTGCTCATCGTCGAATGCGGGCCGCGCGGCTATGGTCCCGATCACCTCGCATTCTGCCGCGACACTCTCGCCGACGCCATGACACGGCTGCGGAGCCTGGGGTAGCCGCCTGCGGGGCGTGAGCCGGGTGACGGGCAATCAGGGTCCGGGTGATGTCGTGATCACCCTTCGGGTCCGGTCCCCGTACGGGCCTGGATCCGACAGGACGCTGAGTGCGCGGGCAAGGGGCGCGATAGGTTGCCCGCCATGACTGAGCTTGGACCTGTCGCCTGGCCGCCGGTCCCGATCAGAACCGAGCGGCTGGTGCTCCGGGAGTCCGAGGCCCGCGACCGTGCGGCGTTCATCGAGCTGTTCGCCTCGCCAGAGGTGGGCACCTATCTCGGTGGCCCTCGACCGAGTGATGAGCTCGAGCGCACGGCGCCCGAGGTGCCCGGGCGGCGCCCTGGCTTCTTTGTGATCGATCTCGACGGAGCGATGATCGGCATGGTCACTCTCGACCGGCGCGGCGCAGAGCGTCCGGGTCACATCCGTCCGGACGCCGGGGAGGCCGAACTCGGCTACATGTTCCTGCCGGAGGTGTGGGGATGCGGATACGCCGGCGAGGCGTGCGCAGCGGCGCTCGACTGGTTCGCCGACGTGCTTCCCGGCGAGCCGGTGGTGCTCTGTACGCAGACCGCCAACGACCGTTCGATGCGCCTCGCGGCGAAGCTGGGGTTCACGGAGGTGGAGCGGTTCGAGGAGTTCGGCGCCGAGCAGTGGTTCGGTGTGTGGTCCTCGCTCCCGCCGTCCGGTTGAGCTCGTGCTCGACAGCGCGGATCCTCGAGGCCATCGATCGGCCGTGGGCCTTGGCCTCGGCGTCGTTGTGCATGGGCGCGCTGTGGCAGTCGATCAGATTCGTCGTCTCGCCGCGTTGCTGTTTGAAAGACG
Source organism: Streptomyces cynarae (assembly GCF_025642135.1). Lineage (NCBI taxonomy): Bacteria > Bacillati > Actinomycetota > Actinomycetes > Kitasatosporales > Streptomycetaceae > Streptomyces > Streptomyces cynarae. The sequence continues at coordinate 8,639,687 of NZ_CP106793.1, forward strand.
TCGTCGCATTTCGTCAGTGGACGCCCCGTTGCCCCAACAGGCGAGCGTGTTCCCTCTTCAGATCGGCGAACCCCTGCCGTGCGTACACGGCGAGCTCCTCGCTGGGGAACGGCACCAACGACAGATGCTGGTCGTATCCGCCCTGCGTCCACCTGGCAGCTGTGATCTCGTAGCCCGAGACATGGGCGCACAGTTGAAGCAAGATCGGCGGCATCTCCGGTTCCTTCAAGAGATCTGCATGCCTGATGACGAGATCGCGCATGGCCTGGATGTTCGGGAGGAACACGGTCGTGACCCACAGCCGCCACTCGGCGAGTTCTTCCTCGGTGGGTGGAGTCTCATGTATGAACGGTGATCTGCCGTCAGGTCGGGCGTTGCGCTCCTTGAACGCGTGGAAGCTGCGGCTGTTGGCCTCCGTGAGGGCGAACAGGGGTCCGTAGAAGTCGCTGAGTTGACGGTTCAGGCGTGCCAGACGTTCTTGGCGCTGTGACAGGCGTAGGCCGTTGAGATAGGTGGCGACATAGCCGACGAACGCCAGTCCGATGGTGACGACCAGTGCGATCATGGAAGGCGATGCTACTGAGCAGTGCACCCCTTGGTCAGTCGGTGGTAGCAGATGAGGGTTGCGGCGATACCTGCGAAGGCGCGGAAATGCTCGGGCCGACACGTCCGCAATCCACGTCGAGCCAGAAGGCCCTCACCCACTTAAAGATCGGTCAGCCGAACCTGCATGACGTGTCCACAACCCCTCGGGACAGAACATCCAGCCCACCTGAATCCGCTTGGCGTCCGGTACTGATCATCCGGCGATCGGCACGGCGTGGCCGGTGACCCGTACGCGAGCGTCGTGTGGGCCTACCTCGATGATCAGGTCGCTCGGCCGTCCCATGTCCTCGCCCTGGCGGATGGCGATCACACCCGCTGGGGGCAACAGGTCGAGCGTACGCAAGTAGCCTCCGAACGCGGCTGCTGCTGCTCCGGTGGCCGGGTCTTCGACGACGCCGCCGACGGGGAACGGGTCACGCGCGTGGAAGCGGTCGTCGCGCTCCCGCCAGACGAGGTGCACCGTCGTCCAGCCGTGGACCTGCATGACGCCAGCGAGGGCCTCGAAGTCGTAGTCGAGGTCGGTCAGTCGGCCACGGGAGCCCGCGGCGAGCACCAAATGCTCGTTGCCCGCGAAGGCGACGTGCGGCGGAAGCGCCGGGTCGAGGTCGGCTCTTTCCCACCCCAGGGCTGACAGCGTGGCGTCCACCTCGGCGGCCTGTGCCGGACGGGACCAGGTGGGGACGCTGGTGAGTGTCGCCCGTACAGCACCATGCCCATCGGTCACGGTCTCCACCTTGATCTCGCCGGCAGGCGTGTCGAAGACCAGAGGACCGGAGCCTATGCGTTCGGCAAGCGCCACCGATACGGCAACGGTGGCGTGCCCACAGAAGGCGACCTCGGCGAGGGGGCTGAAGTAGCGGAGCGCGAACCGACGGTGCTGCTCGTCGCGAGAGGTGACGAATGCTGTCTCGGAGTACCCCACCTCGCCGGCGACCGCCAGCATGCGCTGCTCGTCGAGTTGTGCGGCGTCGAGAACGACGCCGGCCGGATTCCCCCCGTCGGGGTGGGAGGTGAACGCCGCGTAGCGCAGGACATCGGTAACCGTTGAGCGAGTCATGCCCTTACCCTCCCGCCCTGACTCCATTAATGCAAACGATGATTATCGATGAATTCGATCGATGTTTACGATGGCTTGCTAGGGTTCGGTCATGGATACCCGGCTGCTCCAGACCTTCACCGCACTCGCCAGAACGGGAAGCTTCACCGGGGCCGCTGCTGAACTTCAGCTTGCGCAGTCCACGGTCACCGTGCAGATCAGAGCCCTTGAGAACACACTGCGCACCCGGCTCTTCGATCGACTGGCCAGAGGCGCGATGCTCACCGAGGCCGGGCGACGGTTGCTCACCCTGGCCGAAGAAGTACTGGAGGCCGAGTCACGGTTGTTCGCGGCGGCCACCGAGGACGGCCCGGTCAGCGGAACAGTCGTGGTGGGCGCGGGCGAAACATTGTGCTCTGCCCATCTGCCAGGTGTGATCGCCGCGCTGCGCCGCCTCCACCCCGATGTGGAAGTGCACCTCCAGGCGTGCAGCACCGCCACCGCCGTTGAAGGACTGCGAGCAGGAAGACTGGACTGCGCTCTCCTGCTGGAGGAACAGGCGGACTACCCGGACGTCACGGCTGAGCGCATCACCAGCCAGCCCCTGGTCCTGCTCTGCGCCCCCGAGCACCCTCTTGCCGGCCGCGAACAGCCGACGACCTGGCAGGAACTGGCGCGGGAGAACTTCTTCCTCCACGAGGAAGGCTGTTCCTACAGCGACTGGCTCGCTCAACGTCTACAGGCGGTCGCTGGTGCCCAGCCCCGGCTGACGCGATTCGGCGGCATCGAAGCCACCCGCGCCTGTGTCACAGCCGGACTCGGCCTGACCGTGCTTCCCCACGCCAACGTAGCCGAATCACTACGCGATGGCCGCCTCACGGCAGTACCGGGCCCCTCCCTCCCCGATGTTCCTGTCTACCTGGCACGCCACCGCCGCCGTCGGCCCTCCCGCGCAGCCCGCGCCGTCGCAGCCCAGGTGGTACGCCACTTCCATGCGTGACGGCGTCGGGCTTGCCGGCGAGGCCTGGGCCCGAGCTCAGCAACTGCCGGCGCCGCGCCGACGGAACGTCCGTGTTCCGTAAGGGTTCGATGGTTCCGCGACGGCCTGGCGCCGAGTGGGATGGAGGGCATGAAACTGGGTCTCTTTCCGCCGGTGTTCAAGGGCAGACTGCACGATGCCCGCACGGCGACCTCCGTCGGCCGGTGGCTGGGGGTGGCGTTCGCCGTCTGCTTCGTCACCGGACTGGTCAGTCACTTCATGCAACACCCGCCGGGTTGGCTGGCAGACAGAGTCCCGAGCCGGCCGGTGTGGGGTTATCGGCTCACTCAGGGACTTCATGTCGCCTCCGGCATCGCGGCGATCCCGTTGCTGACGGCGAAGCTCTGGACGGTATATCCGCGGTTGTACGAATGGCCGTTGGTGCGGTCGGTCAAGCACGCCCTGGAGCGGCTGTCCGTCGGCGTGCTGGTGGCCGGCGCCGTCTTCGAGCTGGCGACCGGGCTGTTGAACACGGCCCAGTGGTACCCGTGGCCGTTCTCGTTCGTCCCAGTGCACTACGCGGTGGCGTGGCTGGTCATCGGGGCGTTGCTGCTGCACGTCGCGGTCAAGGCGCCGGAGATCAAGGCGCACTGGGGTCGTCGGTCACCCGGGACGCTCGCTCTGCCCTCGCAGGACGGCCCCGACCGGCGCTCGCTGCTGGCAGCGGTGGGCGCTGCCGTCGGTGCCGTCACACTGACCACCGTGGGCCAGTCCTTCACCCCGCTGAAGGACTTCCTCCTGTTCGCACCCCGCCACCCGGACAAAGGCCCGCAGGCGCTGCCGGTCAACCGGACTGCCGACGCCGCGGGGGTCGGCAGGATCACTGCCGTGGAGTACCGCCTGGTGGTGGCCGGCCCGCATCAGTACACCCTGACCCTGGACGAGCTGCGCGCCCTGCCACAGTACGAGGTCGAGCTGCCGATCGCCTGTGTGGAGGGCTGGAGCAAGTCGGCGCGCTGGACCGGCGTACGAGTCAGGGATCTGCTGGATCGTGCGGGGGCGCCGGAGCATGCGCGGGTGCGGGTGGTGTCGTTGCAGTCGAGGGGCGGTTACCGGGTGTCGGAGATGGGGCCCGAGCACGCCCGCGACCCGCTGACCCTGCTGGCCCTGCGCCTGAACGGCGAGGAACTCGACCCGGACCACGGTTACCCGGCGCGGCTCATCGCCCCCGATCGGCCGGGCGTTCTGCAGACCAAGTGGGTCGGCCGACTGGAGGTGCCGGCATGAAGTCGCTGCGCATGACGGCGGGTACGGCGGGTGTGGCACTCATGGGGGTCGGGGCGTTCCTGCTGATGGGCGTCCGCGACTTGGCGGATGTGCTGGTGTGGCTTGGTGGGGCGGTCGTCCTGCACGATGTGGTGATCGCCCCGGCCGTGCTGCTGGTCGGACTGCTGCTGGTGCGCGGCGCCGCGCGCGGACCGGTCCGCGGGGCCCTGCTGGTCGCGGGTGCGCTGACGACGGTGGCGTTGCCCGTGCTGCTACGGCCGGGCAGGACGGCCAACTCGTCGGTGCTGCCGTTGGACTATCCGCGCAACTGGCTGATCGCACTGGTGGCCGTGGCCGTAGTGACGGCGCTCTGGCTGGCCGTGCGTGGGTGCGGGCGTGGTCGCCGGCGGCCGGGTGGGTGACTTCCCTGGTCCCGCCGACGGACGAACGGTCTTACCGGTGTCTTGCGCGTTGCGGTGCCGCGTCCCGGTCCGCCGAGGACGCGCAGGAGCCGGGAAGCCTTACGAACCCCTGACGTCCTTGCACAGAGCGACCTGCCGCCAGGTGAACCGCATTACGGTCGGTGGCATGTTGATCCTGGTCACCGGCGGTGTGGGTTTCATCGGCTCGCACATCGTCACAGCCCTCATCGATGGGGGGCATGAGGTGCGCGTCCTCGACGCGCTGCTGCCCGCCGCCCACCGCACGCTCCCGCCCATCCCCGACGGGGTGGACTGGCGGCATGCCGACGTCCGTGACGGGGAGGCGGTGGCCGGCGCGCTGCGAGGTGTCGACGCGGTGTGTCACCAGGCCGCGATGGTCGGTCTCGGCAAGGACTTCACCGACGCCCCGGACTACGTGGGCTGCAACGACCTCGGCACCGCCGTGCTCCTTGCCGGGATGGCCGAAGCAGGCGTGCGGCGCCTGGTGCTGGCGAGTTCGATGGTGGTCTACGGCGAGGGACGGTACGAGTGCTCGCGGCACGGTGTCGTACGACCCGGGCCGCGCAGGGTGGCGGACCTGGAAGCGGGAGGCTTCGAGCCCCCGTGCCCGCACTGCGGTGAGCCACTGGCCGCGGGCCTGGTGGGCGAGGACGCCCCGGCCGATCCACGCAACGTGTACGCGGCCACGAAGCTGGCGCAGGAGCACCTGGCCGCCGCGTGGGCGCGGGCGACCGGCGGGCGCGTCGCCGCGCTGCGCTACCACAACGTGTACGGGCCGGGCATGCCGCGGAACACCCCCTACGCGGGTGTCGCCTCCTTGTTCCGGTCAGCGCTCGCACGTGGCGAGGCCCCGCGTGTCTTCGAGGACGGCGGGCAACGGCGGGACTTCGTCCATGTTCGGGACGTAGCCGGCGCCAACCTCGCGGCGCTGGACGGTGTGGAGGGTCTGCCGGAGGGCGGCTCGCGGGCGTACAACGTCGGCAGTGGAGAGCCCCACACCGTGGGTGAGATGGCCGCAGCGCTGGCCTCGGCGTACGGCGGACCGACACCGGTCGTCACGGGGGAGTACCGGCTCGGCGACGTCCGCCACATCACCGCTTCCTCGCAGCGACTGCGCGACGAGCTGGACTGGAAGCCGCAGGTCGTCTTCGCGGAAGGCATGACGGAGTTCGCGTCGGCGCCCCTGCGGGCCGGGTGAGCTCGTCCCGTTCTCGGGAGAAGCCCGCGCCGGGACCGGCCCGGGCTTCTCCCGCCGGGCCGTCCTGCTCTGTCGTCGTCCTCAGACCGCTGCGGGCAGGTGCACCTCGAACCGGCAGCCGCCCGGAACGTTGCGCACGGCTGCGCGTCCCTGGTGGGCCTCCACGATGCCGCGCACGATGGCCAGGCCGAGCCCCGCCCCGGCGGCGGCGTGCGGGCGTCAGTGCCGCGCCAGCCGGTGTCGAAGACGCGGGGCAGGTCCTCCGGCGGGATGCCGCCGCAGCCGTCCGTCACCGACAGCACGACCCTGTCGGCCTCACGGCGCGCCGAGACGGCGACCGTGCCGTCGGCGGGCGTCCGGCGGATCGCGTTGACCAGCAGGTTGGCAAGGACGCGGGACATCTCGCGGCCGTCGACTTCCACCGGCACGGGTTCGACTCCTTCGCCCACGAGCCGTACTCCGTGTTCCTTGGCCAGCGCGTCGACGCCGGCGATGGCGTCGCCGACGAGGTCGTAGACCGACATCCGGGCGGGGGACAGAGCGAGCACGCCGGCCTGGATGCGGGAGAGTTCGAACAGGTCGCTGACCATGGCGCTCATACGGCCGACCTCCGCGCGGATGCGGATGTGGTAGTCCCGGGGATCGTCGACCATGCCGTCCTCGAGGGCCTCGGTCATCGCCTGCAGACCGGCCAGGGGGGTGCGTAGGTCGTGGGAGATCCAGGCGACGAGTTCGCGCCGGGAGGCTTCCAGGGCCCGTTCCCGTTCCCGGGAGGCGGCGAGCTTGGCGCTGGTGGCAGCCAACTGGCGGCTGAGGTGGGCGAGTTCGGCGGTGGGCGCGAGGGTGGGCGGGATGAAACTGCCGTCGTCTCCAAGGGCGCGGGTGGCCTCGGCCAGCTCCCGACTGCCCTTCACGACGCTGCGGCCCAGGATGAGCGTCACGACGAGCGAGACGACCGCTGCCATGGCGCACACCATCGTCACCACCCACAGGTCGTGGTCGGACAGGAACATCGCCCACGACACCAGCATGGTTCCGGCGAGCATGGCCGCCACCGTGACGGCGGCGACCACGGCCAGGGAGACGGCGACGGACCGGTCGCGCAGCGCCCGCAGGGCTGCCGCCCCCAGCAGTCCGGAGCCCCCCGCGCCGATCGCCGCGTACAACGCGATGAGGAGCGTGTCACCGACCATGGCCGACCTCGGCTTCCTGTGACCGGGGAGGGTCGAAGCGGTAGCCGACACCCCAGACCGTGCTGATGAGGCGAGGGTGGGCCGGGTCGTCCTCGATCTTCTCGCGCAGTCGCCGCACGTGCACGGTGACGGTCGACAGGTCGCCGAACTCCCAGCCCCAGACCCGCTGCATCAGCTGCTCCCGGCTCGTGGCCTGCCCGGGGTGCCGGATGAAGAACTCCAAAAGGTCGAACTCGCGGATGGTCAGGGCGAGTTCGGAGCCGTCACGGGTGGCGCGCCGGGCCGTGGGGTCCAGGGCGAGCGGGCCGGCCCGCAGCCAGGGCTCGGCCGCCTCGGACCTGAGGGCCGTCGACGCACCGGCCCGGCGGAGCACCGACTCCACCCGCAGCACCAGCTCCCGGGGGCTGAACGGTTTGGTCACGTAGTCGTCCGCGCCGACCTCCAGGCCGAGGATGCGGTCCTCCTCCTCGCCTCGCGCGGTCAGCATGATGACCGGGAGGGGGCCGGCCGTACGGATGCGGCGGCAGACCTCCAAGCCGTCCATGCCGGGCAGCATCAGGTCCAGCACCACCAGGTCGGGCGGGCGGGAGGCGGCCTGGGCCACGGCGGCCGGGCCGTCGGCGGCCACGTCGACGGCGAAGCCCGCCCGGTCCAGATATCCGGCGACGACCTCGGAGACGGTCGGGTCGTCGTCCACCACAAGTACGCGTTTCACCCGACCGAGTCTCGCACCAGGGTCCCGCCGCGGACCGACGCACCGAACGACGTCAGCGATCCGTAAGGAGACGGCATCCTTTATGTCTGTTTTGCGTCCGTACTGTGAGTGAGGTGATCGATACATCCCCCTCTTCTGTGGACGTCGTGCTGCCCTGCCTCGATGAAGCCGAGGCCCTGCCGTGGGTGCTGGACCGGATCCCGTCCGGCTGGCGCGCGATCGTCGTCGACAACGGCTCAACCGATGGTTCCCCGGACATCGCCCACGACCTGGGTGCCCACGTGGTCAGTGAGCCGCGGCGCGGCTTCGGGGCCGCCTGCCACGCGGGCCTCACCGCCGCCACGGCCGACGTGGTCTGCTTCTGCGACTGCGACGCCTCCCTCGACCCCGGCCTGCTGCCGACCGTCGTCGGCCCCGTCCTCGACGGCGCAGCCGACCTGGTCCTGGGCCGTCGCCGCCCCACCGCCCGCGGTGCCTGGCCCGTACACGCCCGGCTGGCAAACCTGCAGCTGGCCCGCCTCGTCCGCCGCCGCACCGGCCTGCGCCTGCACGACCTGGGGCCGATGCGTGCCGCCCGCCGGGAGGCGCTACTGGCCCTGGGCCTGACCGACTGGCGCTCCGGGTATCCGCTGCAGATGGTCGTCCGCGCCGCCGACGCCGGCTGGCGGGTGGCGGAGACCGACGTGCCCTACCGACCTCGTACGGGCCGTTCGAAGGTCACCGGCACCTGGCGCGGTACCTGGCAGGCCGTGCGCGACATGCGTGCCGTCCTCGCCGAGCGGCCATCTGCGGCCCCGGCCGACGGCGCCGGCATCGCGGGAGGCGTCCGATGAACGCCCAGCGCGAGGCCGCGGGTCCGGACACCCTGCTGGTCATTGCCAAGGAGCCGGTGCCCGGACGCGTCAAGACCCGCCTCACCCCGCCCTACACCCCGCTGGAGGCGGCTGCCCTGGCCGAGGCCGCTCTGACCGACACGCTCAACACGATGCTCCAGGTCCCCGCCCGACGCCGGGTGCTGGTCCTCGACGGAGCTCCTGGTCCGTGGCTGCCACCCGGCTTCGAGGTCGTGCCCCAGGCGTCCGGCGGCCTCGACGAGCGGATCGCCGCCGCCTTCGCCCTCTGCGACGGACCCTCGCTGCTGGTCGGCATGGACACTCCGCAGCTCACTCCGCGCCTGCTGACCGACGTCGGCAGCGACGGGCACGACGCCTGGTTCGGCCCAGCCGCCGACGGCGGATTCTGGGCTCTGGGCTTCGCCGATCCGGGCCGCGACGGCGTCCTGGTGCGGGGCGTCCCGATGTCCACTGACCGTACCGGGGCCATCCAGCGTCGCAGACTCACCGAGGCGGGACTGACGATCGGTGAACTCCCGCTGCTGCGGGACGTGGACACCGCCGCCGACGCCGCCTCGGCGGCCGCCTGCTGCGCGCCCGGATCCCGGTTCGCCGCCACCCTGGCCTCGCTCGCGGAGAGCGTCCGATGAGCGGCACCTCCCATGGAACGCGCACTGCGGGCACCGCAGGGACGGAACTGGTGCAGAGAAGCGCGTCAGAAGAGAACGTCCTGCACGTCACGCTGCCTTCCCAGCCCCAAGCCCCCCTGCCGTGCGCTGATCGGCCGGTGCCCGGCGAGCCGGGGGAGCCCTGGACGGACGACCCCTACGGTCGTGCCCTGCGCGTCGGCCGCGGCCCGCTGTATCTGCGCCGCATGACACCGCCCACCGAGGGGGTGGCCGAGCTGCTGCCACTGGACGTGGAGCGCTTCTGCGCCGCGCCCGACGCCGCTGACACAGGCGTACTGCACCGTTGCTCCGGGCCCGTCCTGGACGTCGGCTGCGGGCCGGGACGTCTCGTGGCCGCCCTGGCCGCCCGGGGCGTACCCGTGCTCGGAGTGGACATCAGTCCGGCCGCCGTCGCCCGGACCCGCCGCCGAGGCGGCACCGCCCTGCAACGGTCCGTCTTCGACCGACTGCCGAGAGAGGGCCGCTGGGGGACGGCCTTGTTGATGGACGGCAACGTCGGCATCGGCGGCGACCCGGCGGCGTTGCTCGCCCGCCTGCGCCAACTGCTTCGCCCCGGTGGGCGCCTGCTGGCCGAAGTCGCCCCGCAAGACGTGGACGAACGTCTCACCGTCCGCGTCGAGGACGCCCACGGCAGGCACGGACGCCCCTTTCCCTGGGCCCGCATCGGCGCCACGGCCCTGCTGCACGCCGCCGACGCCACCGCGTGGATCCTCACCAGCCGGTGGACAACCGGCAACCGCACCTTCCTGGAACTCCATCGCCCCAACCCGGGGCCCGACGCCACCCACGCCATGCCCCATGGAGGGCCGGACCGCCCATGACCGACACCGCCGCCCCGCACCGCCACGACCCCGGGCGCTCCGTTGCGCCCCCGCCCTCGCGTCCGACGGCACGAGCGACCCCACACAGGACCCGGATCCGCATTGCCGCCACCGCGCTCCTGCTCGCCGCCCTGACGGCCATCGTCGTCAACACCCTCCGCGCGGGCGACAGTCACAGCGCCCCTGGCCGCCTGCTCGGCGGATACGCCGTCGCCTGGGCCCTGTTCGCCGCAGCCGTATGGACTGTGCGCAAGGTCCCGGCCCGCGCCGCGACCGTCCTCGTGCTGACAGGCTCGGCCGCACTCGCCCTGGCCGGGCTCACCGCGCAGCCGCGCACCAGCGACGACATGTACCGCTACGCCTGGGACGGCCGTGTGCAAGCAGCCGGTATCTCCCCTTATGCCTACCCGCCCGCCGCACCTGAACTCGCACGCCTGCGCGACCACTGGCTGTTCCCCACACAAGAGGCCTGCAAGGGATGGGGGCTCACCCACACCAGTAGTGGCCTCTGCGTCCGCATCAACCGGCCCACCGTCCCCACCATCTACCCGCCCGTCGCCGAAGGCTGGTACCTCGCCGTCCATACGCTGTCCCCGCCGGACAGCCGCCATAAGCCACTGCAAGTGTCAGGCGCCGTCCTGGCCTTCGGCACGACTCTCGCCCTGCTCCGAGTCCTTCGCCGCCGAGCCGACCCGCAGAGGGCCCCGGCCCGGACCGCGCTGTGGGCCTGGTGTCCGGCCATCGCCCTGGAAGCGGTCAACAACGCCCACATCGACACCCTCGGCGCTCTCCTCGTCGTGCTCGCGCTCGGCACCGCCACCACCGGGGCCCGCCGTGGCGCATTGCTCGGCGCGGCGATCGCCGTCAAACTCCTCCCCGTCCTCGCCCTGCCCGGCGCCTTGTCCGGGCAACGCAACCCCGCCAGGCTCCTGCGCCTCGTCGCGGCCGCCGTCGCAGCCATCGCCCTCGCCTACCTGCCCTACGTCATCACCTCCGGCGCGCATGTCCTGGGCTACCTGCCCGGCTACCTCCACGAGGAGGGCTACGAGCCCGGCGACGTACGCCGCTTCGCCCTGCTGCGACTGCTGCTGCCGGACGCCGCTGCAGGAGTGACCGCAGCCGTACTTCTGGCGCTCATCGGCCTGTACGTCTGGTGGCGCGGGGACCCTGCCCGCCCGTGGCGCGGCGCGCTGCTGCTCACCGGCACCGCCCTGCTCCTCTTCTCCCCGAGCTATCCCTGGTACTCCCTGCTCGTGATCGCTCTCGTGGCCATGGACGGCCGCTGGGAGTGGCTGACGGTGACCCTCGCCGGCACCGCCCTCTACCTCGGCGGCCGGCTCCTTCCCGGATTCCCCCTCCAGGCATGGGCCTACGGCACCGCTGCACTGGTGATCGCCGCCGGGGCGTGTCTGCGCTCCGGCCATGCACGCCGAATCCTGCGGCCCCACCTCAGCAACCGGCGCTTCGGCGGTTTGTCTCACCGACGCCCGGCAGCGGTTCCGTGAAGGCAGCGTGCCCGGATGACGCAGTTGGTTCCAGACCCCCTGCGAGGGTGGCGATACCTGAGCGTGCGGGGGAGGGTCTGAGCACCCGGATGGCGGCACAAGCTGTGACCCGGGCATTCCGCCTGCGTTGTCCAGCCGTGCCGGGTCCCCGCTCCACTCCACCTGCCTCGGCCGCCACCCCCCGGACGATGGCATGGCGAGCGTTCACGCCATCGGCACCGCCGAAATCCCGAACCACCCACCGACCGAGATGCCGCGGAGGGAAGTCAGCATGAGGACGGAGCCTTTGACCGACTGGTCGCAGGACCACCGAGAACAGCACTTCCACAGTGTGATCGGCGGCGGCTGGCTTCGCATGCCCCCGCCCATGCTGGGGCTCCTGCTGGCGGCCCTCACCGGAAGGGGGAAACCCTTGACGCGGGAGGAGCTGCGCCCCTTCGTACGCAGCAGCGTCAACTCCTCCGGTGACTGGCATGCCTCGTGCTGGGGGGACGGAGACGAGCGCGATCGGGCGGACTTGACGGAGCTACGAGCAGCTCAGGCGGCCACTTCGACCCGCTACGCAGCTCACTACGGGTTGCCGCCGCTGTCCACGCTCAACGACATGCTGACCCTCATGATCGCCGCCGGGCTCGTTCACGAGATCCCCGACGCGGACGGTCAGACGCGCCTGTACCCCGCGTTCCCGCTGCCAGGCCCGCACGAGGTCTTCCCCTTGGACGACAAGGAGTTGAGCGCGCAGCAAGTGCTGCGCCGCCACCTTGCGTATGGTGGCGATTCCTCGCGGATCATCGCCTTGTTCGATCCAACCGGTCTGCGACACCAGGAGATCACTACGAGTCTCGACCGCCTGGCACACGTGATCGACGAACATTCGCACGATGCCCGCCAAGCGGTCCTTCTCCTTCTCGAGGGACCGGACTTCACGGCCACCACGGACATCTCTGAGATCCCCCCGCACAAGGTCTTCCAGCTGCGCTGCGACTGGGACACATTCCACACGCACCGCATCCGACGCGGGCGGCAGGGACGGATCGCGGCCACTGTCCCCACGGACGGAAATGACAGCACCTGAGAGAGGACGCCACCGCGACCGGTGGTGAGGGACTTGGATGGCGCGCTGCCTCGCCGCTGGGCCCGTCGAGGGGAGCAGCAGCAGATCCGAAGAGGTCCGGGGCCGCCCGCCGAATCCAGCGCGCCATGGCGCCTGCGCGCTTGGACGTTCAGTTGAGTCCCTCGGGAACGGGAGGTGCCCGCGCTTGCGAGCGCCTGTCTCTTCGACGGCTGCGACAGCTGCGACGGCGCCGTCGGACGGTGGCTACGGGCGACACGTTCGATCAAGCTTGTGGTAAGCGATCGCTTAGCCGACTCGGCGCAGGACGGTCGAGCGTCAGCAGAGAGGCCGGGAACCTCGTGCCAGTCATCGATGCCTGGATGCAGCACCCCACGCTCCGTCACTCCAACCACGAGATGTTCGAGTCGTTGCGCAGGTGGACGGGGCTGGGGCTGCTGGAGGAGTCGTTGCCGGTGAAGGCCACCGTGGCCGCGATGGCCGCGGCCGATGTCGAGATCGGACTGTCGGCGGCCTGGTACGGGCCCCAAGGGCCACTCATCAGCAACGACGAGTCGGCCGAGTTCGTCGCCCAGTCCGACGGGCGGCTGCGAGGGGTGGCCGGCGCGGATCTCGCCCGGCCGGTCCAGGCCGTGCGCGAACTGCGCCGCGCGGTGCGGGAACTCGGCTTCGTGGCTCTGCGGATCGTGCCCTGGCTGTGGCAGCTCCCGCCCACCGACCGCCTGTACTACCCGCTGTACGCCGCCTGCGTCGACCTCGGCATCCCCTTCTGCACCCAGGTCGGCCACACCGGCCCGCTGCGCCCGTCCGAGACCGGCCGTCCGATCCCCTACATCGACCAGATCGCGCTCGACTTTCCCGAGTTGACCATCGTGTGCGGACACATCGGCTACCCCTGGACCACCGAGATGATTGCGGTGGCAGACAAGCATGCCAACGTCTACATCGACACCAGCGCCTACACCACCCGCCGCTACCCCCGCGAGCTGGTCGACTACCTGCGCGGCCGAGGCCGCCGGAAGGTGCTGTTCGGCAGCAACTACCCCATGATCACCCCTGGCCGGGCACTGGAGCACCTCGGCGAACTGGGCCTTGACGAGGAGGCAACCGAGCTGTTCCTGTCCGGCAACGCCCGACGGGTCTTCAGCCTCTGATCAACGGCTCGCGCAGTTGGCTCCAGCAGTCGGTGGCTCGAGCGACGGCCCGTGACGTCAATGCGTGGCTGCCTGAGCGAATCGTTGCCGGTGGTTCCGCACCGAAGCGACCCCGGCGGATGTCGACCGCTGCTGGCAGGCGTGGCGATCGCCAGCGACTGCACCGCCGCCCTGTCTCAGCCAGGCCTGAGCTGAACGGCTCGGTCGGGCGGCGATGCCACCGCAGCGGTCGATCTCTGTTCCAGGACGCCGCCTTGCAGAAGAGCCGAATCCCGAGCGCTTCGACAACCCTGAGACGCCACCCTGAAAGGACGTCAGGTCAATGCCTCGAGCTCGGCGTTGGCGCGCTCGGTGACCAGGGCGAGGACGCGGCCGGCGGCGGCGAGGTCCTCGGCGGGTATCCCGCCCCAGATGCGGGCCGAGATGGGGGCGGTCTCCGCGCCGGCTGAGGCGGTCAGCTCGCGCCCTGCGTCCGTGGGGTGAACGTGCGCGCCGTCCGCGACGAGCAGCTGCTTGGCCAGCAGTTCGTCGAGCGTGGCGCGGATGTCGGCCGGATCGGCCTTGAGGGAGCCTCGGACCTGGGTGACGAGATCGTCCGGCGTCTGCGGGGCGTCGGCGGTGATGGCGGCGCGCAGGACGATCTGCTGCTGGAACGTGATGCCGTGCCGGGCCAGGACGTGCTCCAGGACGCCGCGGGCGGCGTAGTGGGCAAGGCCGAGGACGCGGGCGTCGGCGGCGGGTGCAGCGGTGGTGGGTGCAGTGGTAGTGGATGCAGTGGTGGTCATGGTGTTCTCCCCTGAGTGCTGTCGTCGTTCGGCACGGCTGGAGCGAGAGGTACGTCGAGCAGAGTCATCAGCTCGTCAGTGAACGCCCGCGTCCGCGGGGCGTCGAGGCCGCCGAGCGGCTCCAGCAACTGCTGAAGCAGTTCCTGGACCACGGCGATGGCCTGGCGCGTGACGGCCTGGCCCTGCTCGGTGAGGGAAAGCTGCACGGCGCGCGGGTCGCGCGGGTCGCGGGTGCGCTCGATCAGGCCGGCCGATTCCAGGGCGCGCGCCAACTTCGAGACGTACAGCGCCTCCAAGCCGGTGTGGTCGGCGAGTCGGCGCTGACTGGGCCGCTCGCCGGTGCGTTGCATGCCGTGCAGCGACGCGACCAGCGAGTACTGCGCGTGGGTGAGGCCCAACGGAGCCACCGCGCGATCGACCGCGACGCGCCACTTGTTGGCGAGCCGCCATACCAGGAAACCAGGCGTGGGACCCGGTGAGCCCTTACTCATGACCAATAGCTTACATGGCTACTATAGCCATGGCTAGTATCTCTGGCGGATGTGACGGCGTGCCCGACTCGGCACCGCGACGGACTGACGGATGAGCCCCCAGGCGGGACTGCTGAAACGTCGACCCTCGCGCCGGATACAGCCCTGAGGTGGGGGAGCGAACAGCGGGGAGGGCGGCGTATCGGGAGCCGAAAGAAGAGACGTTTGTTCAAGCGCAGATGGTGCACACGATGAGCTAACAGAATTTTTATTCGACCGAGCGGAGGCAAACATGGGTATCATCGCGTGGATCATCATCGGGCTGCTCGCCGGAGCCATCGCCAAGGCCCTTATGCCGGGTAAGGATCCCGGCGGAATCATCGTCACCATGCTTATCGGCATCGTCGGTGGTCTGCTCGGGGGCTGGCTCGGCAAGGTCATCTTTGGAGTCGACTCCATCGACGGGTTCTTTGACCTCTCTACTTGGGTCGCCGCGATTGTCGGTTCCCTGATCTTGCTTGCCCTGTACCGCCTCGTCACCGGTAACCGACGCTCGCACCGTCACGCGTGACCGGCTCATCCGCATGCACCTGGACGGCTCTCTCCCATTCGTGGGATGGGAGCCGTCGGTGCGTCTGCCCGGGGCCGCTGCAGCCCTGCATCTGCCGCCGGTCGGCGCGGCCCCAGGATCTCGCGCTCGCAGCTATCGTCAAGTTATGGACGATCGCCACGGCCGACGGCAACACCCCTGACCCCGGTTGCCCTTGAGCCTGTCGGGCGGATCAGGGACGGACCGGGATGCGGCGGTCCGGGGGTGAGCCGTCGGCGGGAACTTCGCCGCTGATGAGGAGGGCCTCGTCTGTGTCGGCGAACTCCCAGCGGGTCGCGGGCGTTCCGGCCCTGGGCGGCCACTCGGCGCGGACGACAGGGCGGCTCAACAGGCTCTCGAACCAGTCGGCGCACCGCTGCGCGAGCTCCTCGACCGTGCCGGAGGTCCGGAAGAAGTCGCGTTGAGGCGACTCGTGGAGGTTGAAGAGTTGGTCGCAGGCTGGGTGGTCCTGTCCGGCCGCATCCGGTTCCGGGTCGGCTCCGCCGCACTGGACGCGTGCAACGTCCACGACGCCGAGTCGGGCGCCTATGTCTTCGGCCCCCGAGCTGAGCGGCGGTGCCGGGAAAATGTAGCCGCGTTTGTCGCAGCGCGCGGCCGCGGCCAGGGCTGCTTCAGCCCGTTGATCGCGGTGTCGGCAGGAGCTGGACAAGACGTCTGGGCTGTAAACCGCGGCCTTGCGTTCGCTGTCCTCGGCGTCGCCGGTCGACCGGGGCAGGGCCGGCTCCGGACACCACCTGCACCGACGGGCATGGAACCCCGTCGGCGGTTGTCCTGACCGGCGGCAACCGCAACGACGTCCCCCAGCTCAGGCCCCTGCTCGATGTGCTCGGAACATTGGAGCTGCCGGGTCGTTGGGGACTGGGGGAGCCGACCGCGCGCGAACGGTATGGGAGGGGGCGAGACTGCTGCCGCGTTTCGACCTGAGCAAGACCGTCCTGGTGGTTCTGCCCTGTGCCGCGGTCGCGGCTTTCTTGCGTCCGGGCTCATATTGTGCGGTCGCCCGTTGCAGAGCGGGACAGTGAGAGGATTCGAGGGTGACGGCAAGAACAAGTGACATCGACAAGGCGGCCGGTGTGCTGCGCTCCGGGGGCCTGGTGGCCCTCCCGACCGAAACCGTCTACGGACTGGGTGCCAACGCCGAGGACCCTGCCGCCGTCGCGCGCATCTTCCAGGTCAAGGGACGCCCGCCCTCCCACCCGCTGATCGTCCACATCGGCGGAGCTGAAAGCCTGGAGGACTGGGTCGAGGACGTGCCCGCAACCGCACGCCTGCTGGCCGAACACTTCTGGCCCGGGCCACTCACGCTGGTCCTGCGGCGCGGGCGGCGGGTGCCTCTCGAAGCGACTGGCGGACTGGAAACGGTCGCCGTGCGTGTGCCCGACCACCCTGTCGCTCTCGCGCTACTGTCCGCCTTCGGCGGCGGTGTCACGGCTCCGTCCGCCAACCGCTTCGGCTCGGTCAGCCCCACAACGGCGGACCATGTCCGAGCGGAACTCGGCGATGCCGTCGACTTCGTCCTGGACGGCGGCGCCTGCAAGGTCGGCGTCGAGTCGACCATCGTCGACGCCACGGACGAGATCCCGAGCATCCTCCGGCCCGGTGGGGTGACACGCGAGGACCTCGAAGCGGTGCTGGGGCGCCCGATCGCGGTGCCCCTGACGAGCCGTGTCCGGGTGCCGGGCCAGCACCCGTCCCACTACGCGCCGCGGGCGCGGGTCGTCCTCGTCGAGCCGGAGAAGGTCGTCATCGAAGCGGAGCGCGCGCAAGAGCTGGGGCACCGGGTGGGCGTCTTTCTACCCCCTTCCTTCGCCGACGCTTCAGTGAAGACGCACGCCGTGGTGACGGTCCCCGGTTCGATGCCCGCCTACGCACGCGGGCTGTACGGATTCCTGCGCGAACTCGACCAGCGGGGCTGCGACCTCATCGTCGCCTCCTTGCCGGTGGAGGAGGGACTGGGACTGGCGATCGCCAACCGGCTCCGCCGCGCCGCGGGACCCCGAGCCACGGCATGACCAGCATCGCTACCGTTCAGCGTTCCTGCCGGAGCGCCCAGCGGATGCGCAGCACCCTCTGGCAGGCCGGGCACAGCTCGCCACCAGTCGTCGCTGACGTCCGTTTCCCTCTCGCGTACAGCGTCTTGGGCCTCGTCGCAGCCGAAACGGTCAAAGCCGACAAGGGCTCGGCTTCCTCATCACTCAGGGGCAGACGTGCCTGCAGACCAACCAGGTTTTCGGCGGGCGACACCGTTTTCTCCCTACACCCTGACCGCCCCACAGCCCCGCCGTCCCGGACTGTGCTCACTGCAGGTGGCCGTCGGGGGCTTGGCGGCGGTCGGCTCTTCCGAAGTTCTGCAGTGAGGCGGGCGATCAGGCCACTGGCCGGATCCGGTCACTGGTTGCCTGGCGTAGTGCGGCCTGGAGGCGGTCCCGGGCCGCGGTCTGGGCGGCGATGCGTTCGTTGAGGACAGCCAGTCGCTCCACGGCGACCCGGATGCCCTTGTCGGACGGCGGCGCCGTGGGCATGTCTCCGTCCAGACACGGCAGGAAGACCCGCACGTCGTCCAGGGTGAGCCCGGCGGCCAGGAGAAAGCGGATGTTGCGGACCCGTACCACCGCACGCTCGTCATAGACGCGGTAACCATTGGGGGCCCGCTCCGAGGAGATCAACCCCGCCTGCTCGTAGTGCCGCAGCGCACGGGCGGTCGCCCCGGTAGCCTTGGCCAACTCACCGATCTGCACCCGCTCCACCCTCCCGGGGCTTACTCCTATCACGCCACGACCGCCCCGCCGTCGACCGGGAGTACTACCCCGGTGACGAACGACGCGGCTGGGGCGGCAAGTCGGGTGATCGCCCAGGCCACCTCCTCCGGTCGGCCGATCCGGCCCAACGGGGTGTGCGCCAGTTGCCACTCCCGTACTGCGGCCATCCGTTCAGGCGTCAGTCCCTGGTGCTCGCCGATCGGGGTGTCGATCGCGCCGGGCGCGACCGCCACCACCCGGACCCCGCGAGGTGCCAGCTCGACCGCCCAGCTGCGGGTCAGCAGCTCCAGCGCGGTCTTGGTCGCCGCGTAGACCGAGCTGCCTGGCCAGGCCCGCTGCCCCACCGACGTACTCACGTTGACGATCACTCCGCCGGACGCCTCCAGAGGCGGCAGCGCGGCCTGCGCCAGCATGATGGGTGCGATCAGGTTGGTGGCGATCTGAGGCGCGATCATCTCCGGCGTGAGAGTGCCGAGGGCACCGCTGTGCACAATGCCGGCATTGTTGACCAGCACGTCCAACCGGCCGTAGATGTCCAGCGCGGTCCGGACGATCAGCTCGGGCCCGCCGTCGGCGGTGATGTCGGCAGCCAGAGGGGTGATTCGGTCGTGCCCGGCGGCGGTCTCGTTGAGATGTTCGGCCCGTCGGCCGACGGCGAGGACGTGGGCGCCCTCGGCGGCGAAGGCGCGGGCGGTGGCCCGGCCGATCCCGGTGCCGGCCCCGGTGACGGCGACGATCCTGCTGGTCCGGGGTGCGGTGCTGCTGTCCATGCCGGCCATCGTTCAACCCTGCCGCCAGCGGTAAGGTCAAGCGGCGCCTGGCGGGCTTGTGATCAGCGGGTGTGGTCGCCCGGGGCACAGCGTCGCCAGGCTCCTCCGACCTCGGCGGCGAGCTGAGTGGTGGTTTCGTCGTGATAGCCGAGCATGCGGGCGACGATGAGGGCGGAGGCCCGGCCGCGTCGCCGACGACCGCGGCACCCGGGCATGGGCCCTTGTTGGGACCACTTGAGGCAGCGTCGCGGACCGGCCTTCCGCGTGCACCGTGCGCATGCGGCCCTGGTCGTAGGTAGTAGGTCGCAGGTCGGTGGTCAAGTGCGGATCGAAATTGGAAGATTGGAGCTGTGGCGTCTCGTGACTTCGATGTGGACTCTTTCCTGCAGCAGCCGCTGACCGCTCGCATCGCGACGAGCGGGCCGACGGTGCGCCCCGTCTGGTTTCTCTGGGAAGAAGGCGCCTTCTGGAATTTGACGGGCCCATGGACACGGTTGTTCGACCGCGTGAAGCAGGACCCCAGCGTCGCCCTCGTGGTGGACGAATGCGATCTCGCGACGGGGCGCGTCCGGCAGGTGATCGCTCGGGGTCGGGCCGAGCTTGTCCCCTTCGATGTGCCGAGGGGGCGGCGCAAGCTGACCCGCTACCTGGGAACAGACGAGTCTCAGTGGGATGAGCGCTTCGTGCACTACCTCCACGACGATCCGGGCGAACGCGGCACGATGTGGCTGCGTATGGTGCCTGCCTCGCTCATCGCGCAGGACCTCAGCTATTCCACCGCCCTGTAAGGGGCTCATTCGTCTCGGTGTTCTTCTGTGCTTTGGTGCGAACCAGGCGGTGGTAATCCGTCACGGTTGAAACCGTAGTACTCGTCGAGGTTCGTCCATCGAGCGTTCTCCTAGCCGGGACACGAAGGTCTCGACCGGCCCACCCGCCTGGGAGGCGAACGGTGGTTGATCAGTGCTGGGTCAGCGAGCGCAGGAGTTCACGGCCGTGCTCCCACGAGCCCAGGCCACTGGCCGAGTTGATGTGTCCGCACTCGCCCGCCAGGTGCCATCGCGCTTCCCACCGCGACGCGAAGTCGGCGGCTGCCTCAGGGGTGCAGTACGGGTCGTTGGCGCTGCCCACCACCAGGGCCGGGCACGGCAAAGGTTGTGCCGACACCTCGGTGAACGACGCGGCAGCCCGGCGGGGGAACTCCGGCCCGTGCGGGTCGGGCGGCGCGACCAGGAACGCGCCGCCTATCGGACTTGAGAGGTTCTTGTTCAGCCACGTGGACGCCGCCCAGCAGCCCAGGCTGTGGGCCACCAGCACAACGTGGCTGTCCTGCCGGGAAGCCTCGTCGTACGCCTCCTGGACGGCGTCGGTCCAGTCATCCAGTTCTGGAGTGGACCACGAGGCGGGGGAGATCCTCACCGCTGAGGTGCCCCACTGTCGTTCCCACAAGGTCTGCCAGTGCTGCCCATCTGAGCCGTCGATGCCCGGGATGATGACGTACGCGGACACTGCCCACCACCACATCACTCGTTGCTCCCTAGGATTGCGGGGGCGCCTGGCGCAGATTCTGTTGGATGCATCGGTGCAGCGACCAGTGGCACAAGTGATCTCAAAGAAAGTGGTGCGGACGGCAATGGAATCACTTGACCGTACAGACCGAGACATCCTCGCCCTGCTCCAGGCCGACGGCCGGTTGACCGGCGCCGAGGTAGGGCGGCGCGTCGGACTGTCGCAGCCCGCCGCCAGCGCGCGCATCCAGCGGCTGGAAAAGCACGGAGTCATCACCGGCTACAGAGCTGTGGTCGACCCGGCAGCCCTCGGGCTGAACATTCACGCGGTCATCCGGTTGCGCACCACGCATGCCCAGCTCTCACCCGCCCTGGACTTCGCCTCCCGGACTCCTGAGATCGCCTCCACCCTCAGAGTCACTGGGGAAGACTGCCTCATCTTCGATGTCTACTGCCCGAGGGCAGGACGGCTCGAAGAGGTTGTCGACGCACTTGCCCGTTACGGCCCTGTCACCACCTCCCTCGTGCTTCGCGCCTACCCTCAGAAGCCGCTGACCGACGCGTCAACGACGACGTCATGACCCGAAACACCTGGGTGGCTCGGGGCAGGTTGGTCGAGTTCCTGCTCTGACCCCGTCCGAATCGGGTGACGGGTGAGGTGAAGACCTCCGGTTGTGGAGTGGAGCTGTCGAGGAACCGCTCCGCCAAACCATGAGGTCTTCGTGTCTCGCGCCGACAATCGCTTTGACGCCTCGTGCCCGTCTGCGCCTGGCGGAACTCCGCGAGGAGCCGTCGGGATCCTGGTGGCAGTCCACCCGGCGGGCGGTACCGGCCGCGGCGCCGGTCGTCAGGTCGTCCTGCCCATCGTCGGCGGTCAGCCGCGCACGTGCAGTGCGAAACCCGTGCGGCCCGCGGGTTCCAGCCCCTCCTTCAGGTGCAGGGAGGGGATCTCGTAGTCACCGAAGTTCTGCCGCCGGAACGCGATCGGCTCGGTCGATTCCAGGGTGATCAGGCGCTGCCGCCAGGCCTTCGCGACGTCCGGGTAGTCCTCGTCGGTCATCCGGTCGGCGCCGTACAGCACGAACGGCGGCAGCACCTCGATGCCCGGGTAGTAGAGGATGCCGTGGTGGATCGGGAACAGCAGATCGTCGATGGGGCCGTTGATCCCGCGATCGGCATAATGCGACTCCGGGCCGCCGGCGGTCACTGACAGCAGAGCCTTCCTGCCCGCGAGGGTGCCTTCACCGAAGCGCTCGCCGTACTTGGTGTCGCTGTGCTCGCCGACGCCGTACGCGAAGTGATAGGTGAACACCCGGTCCACCCAGCCTTTGAGGATGGCGGGCATCGAGTACCACCACAGCGGGAACTGGAAGATGATCGTGTCGGCCCAGAGGAGCTTCTCCTGCTCGGCCAGGACGTCCGGGGTGAGCGTCCCTGCGTCGAAGGCCCGGCCCGAGTCCAGGGCGACCTTCAGTCGACTTGATGCGTTGGGGCCGTAGTCCGCGGCGTCCACGACCGCCTTCCAGTTCATCGCGTACAGATCGCTCACCCGTACCTCGTGCCCGGCGGTCTCCAATGTGGACACCGCGAGGTCCTTCAGCGAGCCGTTGAGCGACTTCGGCTCCGGGTGGGCGTAGACGATCAGCGTCTTCATGGGTACTCCTTCGGATCGGGTGCCTTCGATCCTGGGCGCCGCGGCGCCCGGCGTTCAGGGGCTCCTCTTCCGTCGGACGGGACTTCCTGGTAACGGCAGGACCACCTTCACGGGCGCCGTCGAAGCCATACTGGAGGCATGGACGATCTTGCGAGCTTCCTCCGGACCCGGCGTTCCCGGGTCGACCCTGCGGTCGTCGGTATCCCCACAGACAGCCGCCGCCGGGTGGAAGGGCTGCGCCGCGAAGAGGTCGCGCATCTGTCCGGAGTCAGCGTCGACTACTACGTACGCCTGGAGCAGGGCCGCGCGACCCAGCCCTCCGAGCAGGTCCTCGACGCGCTGGCCAGGGTCCTCGGCCTCGACGAGACCGAACGCGGGCACCTCTGCCGGCTCGCCCGGCAGCGCCGCCGCCGCGCGAAGGCGCCGGGCGGGCGGGTCCGGCCGGAGCTGCTGCGCGTCCTCGACCTGGTCGCCGACGCACCCGCGCTGATCATGGACCACCGCCTGGACGTACTCGCCGGGAACCGCCTCGCCGCGCTCCTCTACGGCCGGCCGGTGCCGGGCCTGAACACCGCCCGGCACATCTTCCTCGAGGAGGCCGAGCGCGGTCTTTACGCGGACTGGGAGAACTGCACCCTCCACGTGGTCGGGCACTTGCGCCTGGCCGCCGGCAAATACCCCGAGGACCCTCGACTGGCCTCGCTCATCGGCGAGCTGGCGATGGGCAGCGAACGCTTCCGCCGCCTCTGGGCCCGCGCGGACGTGCGCGCCCGCACCCATGGACGCAAGGCGTACCGGCACCCGCTGGTCGGACTGCTGGAACTGCACCAGGAGAACTTCGCGCTACCGGACGAATCAGGCATGGAGCTGCTGGTGCTGTCCGCGGCTCCCGGCAGCCCCGCCGAGGACGGGCTGCGCTTGCTCGCGGGCCTGGGCGCGGACAGCGGTGACGCCCATCCCGCGGCATCGCGCTGACGAGGGCACTGCCCGGCCCCCGGTGGATCCGAGTACTGGCACCGGCTGGTCGACATCCATGGTCAAGAATCCTTGCGAATTGCCCTTACAGGGCCTCGCCGCCCCTAGTGAGACCGGTCCGGTGGATCACTGTCCGGGCGAGGCAGGGGCAGCGGCTGCTCGCATACCAAGCGTTCCGGTCCGATGGCCGGTGAGGCGCGCCGGGTTGCTTGATTCTTCGGCTCGGGGCAGCGTGGTCGGTATCGGTCAGTTGTCCTGGGAGGAGTGCGCTGTGGCCATGGTCTCCCATGGGGCGTCGCGGACGATGTGGCCGCGGCTGCGGGTCGCCGACTGGACAGAGACCCGGGACACACTGCACATGTGGACCCAGATCGTCGGCAAGATCCGGCTGGCCCACGCGCCCCTGGTCAATCACTGGTGGCAGGTCACCCTGTACGTCAGCCCGCGCGGCCTGACCACATCGGCGATCCCCTACCGCTCAGGGGTCTTCGACATCGAGTTCGACTTCCTCGACCATCAGCTGTGTATCCGCAGCAGCGACGGCGCCAACCGCAGCGTGGCCCTGGAGGGGAGGCCGGTGGCCGACTTTTACCGCGAGACGATGCACGCCCTGGGCGAGCTGGGCATTGAGACAAAGATCCAGGCGTCTCCGAACGAGGTGGACCCGGCGATCCCCTTCGATGAGGACTACCAGCACGCTTCCTACGACCCGAGCGCCGCGCAGCTCTTCTGGCAGCAGTTGCTGCAGGCGAATCGGGTGCTGGGGGAGTTCCGCTCGTGCTTCGTCGGCAAGGTCAGCCCGGTGCACTTCTTCTGGGGTGCCATGGACCTGGCCTGCACGAGGTTCTCAGGACGGGCTGCCCCGCCGCACCCTGGCGGCGCCCCGAACTGCGGTGACTGGGTGATGATGGAAGGCTACTCCCGCGAGTTGAGCAGCTGTGGCTTCTGGCCCGGCGGCGGTGAAGAGGGGGCCTTCTACTCGTACGCCTATCCCGAGCCGGATGGCTTCGCCGCGCAGCCCGTCACCCCGGCCGACGCGTTCTACAGCCGTGAGCACGGTCAGTTCCTTCTCCCGTACGAAGCGGTGCGTGCCGCAGCCGACCCGGACCGGGTACTGGCCGGTTTCCTGCACACGACCTACAAGGCTGCTGCGGAACGCGGCGGCTGGGACCGGGCGGCCCTTGAAGAGGACCCGAACAGGTGGCGACAGCACCGTGGATCATCACTCACGGTAAGCGGGCATGACGATCCGCAATGATCTGGCGGCAGCGGTAGACCGGCCCCGAGGTGGGGCCGTCCGGTGGCGGGCACTTCGCCGGGACCGGCAGCCATCGGCGCTGGCCTCACCGCCTGCTGCCCGGCCAGAAGCCCTCCACCCGCACGTCCTCCACGCCTGACACTGAAGCAGCGGCGAGGCGGTGGTAAGGGAGTTGGGCCACAAGGGCGCCGAAACGCAAAACTGCGGCACAGGGCCTGCTGACGCTCGAAGGACTTGAGCGATCCCGAGCTGGACAGGAGGCCCTGCCCTCATGCACGTCTCGACCGAAGGTCACTCAAGCGAGTCGCCGCGCGCGAACCAGTGCTCACCGCGAACAGGGCAGCGGCTACTGCTTCTCACAGCACGCGCAAAGCCTGGTCGGCGTCACGTTCACGCCTGGCGAGCGCATGTAGCACGGCCTGATCGCCGTGTCGGTCACGGGCGGCTGCGACAAGGACATCGACTGCAATGGCGAGCGTGGCTTCGGGTGTCTGGCAGTGAGCACCCACGCTCAGAACCAGGTCATCAAGGTGCACTGCCAATTCGACGCATCGGGTTTGGAGGTAGCCATCGAGCAGCATTTCCTCTCCGGGCCGGTGGAGGATGGCCACTCGCCGATCGGCTGGCTCTTGGCCCAGCCGGTGTGCCAACCTTTGCCATGCGGCGCGCGCCTGTTCAGCCACGGCGGCGGGGCCGGCGGCTGCCGTCTCCTCGCTCCGCGCGCGCACGCCGACGTTGAGTGCGGAGTCCGGCAAAGACGTGCCGACGAGCCGCGCGTAGTAGCGCACTGGCGATACTGGCTCCGTGCCGACTGTCTCGCCGTCGAGAAACCATTCGACCTGCAGGACGCTGCGCGCAAGGTGACCAGCCAGTCCGCCCACCGTCATCCCCGGTAGCACTGACTCCTTGCCCCAGCAGCGCGCCACCTCTTCCGTGGCCAGCAGGTGCACAGCCCGCTCGGCGCCCAGCAGGTATGCCTTGCGTATCTCCTTAGTCATGCGAGGCATCTTGCCCATACCAAGATCCTCACGGCCGAGACGTCCACATGTTGGAACGCCTGCCCAGAATATGGACGAGCGATCAGTGGGGCCGAAGCCCCCTCGTTGTCTGCGAGGTACCGGATCGCGTCGACCATGTGCGTCCGACCAAAGATCACCCGACGGGGTGGTCGCACTGGAACCGCACCGAGCCTCGACGTCGTCGACCGCTTCGACATGCTCCGCCATCCGGCGAGCAGCGCCTCGGCATCCCGGACACCATCTCCCACCGCCACTGCTGCGGACCCGATCGAAAAGCCCGCTCCCGGCCCCGCATCCCGGCGCCCACCCTGCCGAGACGCTCACGGACCGTCATGGCTTCGGGCGGTGCGGCCCCCTGCCGAGTGCCAGGGGGCCGACACCGTTCACCCTCTGCTGCCCGCCTGACGGCCCGGCCTCACTTCAGGTGCCGGGCGAAGAACCGGTCCCCGTCGTCCACCTCGAACCACGGTGTGCCGGCGTGCCCGCCCATATTGGCGTGCAGTGTCTTCTCCTTGGTGCCGAAGGCGTCGAACAGGTCCAGGGCCTGCTGCCGGGGGTTCCCTTCGTCGTCCCACTGCAGCAGGAACAGCAGCGGGATGGTGACCTGCCGGGCCTCC
Organism: Streptomyces cynarae; assembly: GCF_025642135.1. NCBI lineage: Bacteria > Bacillati > Actinomycetota > Actinomycetes > Kitasatosporales > Streptomycetaceae > Streptomyces > Streptomyces cynarae. Next base: position 8,665,619 of record NZ_CP106793.1, read on the forward strand.
TCGCGCTGGGCGCGGGGGACAAAACCCCCGGCGAAGAAACCAGCGGCCACGATGCGCGGTTCGACCACCGCCAGCCGAATGCCGACGGCGGTCCACCCCGAGTACCCCACCGGGCCGCCGATCTCGGGCAGCGAAAGGAGCGCGTCCAGGGTGGTCTGCCATTCCGGGACCGTCTTTTCGACCAGCGGGCCGATGAAGGACTCGAAGATCTCGTCGACCGGCTCGCCGGCCTGCATCGCCCGGCGGAGGTCGGCGCGGGCCTGCTCATCGACGGCGGAACGGGGCCGCTCCCCGTGCCCGGGAGCGTCGATGGCGGCCACCGCGTAGCCGTACGCTGCGGATTGTCGTGCCCGGGCCACCAGCCGGGAGTCCCGCCTGTGCAAGCCGCCGTTGTGGCCGATCAGGATCAGCGGGGCCGGTGCGGCGGATTCAGGCGTCCACAGGGTGCCGGGGATCTCGCCGAGGGCGAAATCGCGTTCGCGGACGCCGTCGCCGACGCGCTGTTCGGAAGTGAATTGCATGGTCGTGCCTTTCGGGAGCGCTCTGGAACGGCGCTCCCGGACGACCTATCGCCCGACCGTGACCCCGGAGGGGAGCACCCATGTCGATACTGCGTTCACGGGTACCACCTCCTCGTTCTCTCGCACGGCCTCCAAAAACGTAGCAGTGGTCGCCGTGGCCGCCAAACGGGTTTTTGCGGAGGCTCCTTGGCCGGATGCCACGGAGTCGGAACACAACGCAGAGCTACTCGGGGTCTTGTCGCGGCTTGCCGAGCGGTGGATCTGCGACGGCGGGGCGCACAGGGAGCGCTGTCGTTTCTCAGGTTCTGCTCCAACTTCTGTGGAGCGGTGACGCTCAGTGGTGTTGAAGGCCGCCGTTGCATGGTGATGTGATCACGATATGACGCTCGTGTCGGTGGGGCGGTCGAGAATGCCGGTCATGGCAGATCGCAGTCCGGTCGTCCGGATCATCACCTCGGCGGCGCGGGCGTCGCTGAAACAGCTCGGCCTGGCCCAGCGCGGGCGGTCACGTGTGTGGATTGATGATCACGGGTGGTGGCTCGGGGTTGTTGCGTTGCCGTCCTGCGGAGATGCTGGAGGTCCCGTGGAGCAATCCCCTTAGTCACGGGCTCAGGGGGATGACGCCGCATGGAACGGGTCGGGCTCGCGCGAGACGTCGTGCTCGGTCGCGTCGCCCAGCGCCACCGCCTGCGGGCGCGGGGAGCAGTTGATGAACACGTTCGTCTCCCCGGGTGTCCGGGATCCATCGCCGCGGGTGCCTGCGGACGCCCGCCACGGCGAACTGGGCGGGATCAACCCAGCGGGGGCGTGGCGCAGCGGCACTTGCGACACCGCATCGGATCGGCGCAGGACCATCGCCGGGGGGACGGAGAGCAGTTCTGTGCCATCGACTTCGCCAACCAGAACGCGGGACCGTCCTCGCGGTTGCGGGAAGGAGCACTCCACGGCGGCGTAGCGAGAGAGCGTGGGGGAGGGGCCATTCCGGCGGTTGCGGGGAGCAACGTCTTCCGCCTGCCGCACGGTCCGCCCAGCACTCTGCCCCGCTTCACCCACCAGGGGTGGCAAGCCACGGCTCTGGTTGCCGTCAAGCGCCCTGGCCCACGTCAAGTGACGGGGAGTTGCCCCAACAACCGACCGCGGTCAGCCCGTGCCGCCACGAGGCTCGCCAACTCGCCGGCGTCGCTGACACAGGATCCCTTCCAGGTGTCAGGAGCAGCAATTGCCTGCACACGAACCTCGGTCCCAAAACGCTGGGCAGTCTGACAGGCGTTGCAGGACATCGAGCGCCCGGACATCGAGCGCGCCTATATACGTCACCGCGTCCGCGAGGCCTGGTCGAACTGGGCGACAGACCACAACAGTTGCCGCTGTTTCTCGAAGGCGGCCGGGCCTGCAGGAGCTGCGGCAGCGGTGTCCTCCAGCAGCCTTCGTGGTCACGAACGTGGGACAGCCAGCTTCTCGTCAGAGTGCCTGGCCGTCGAAGGGGGCGCCGGCGCCGGGCATGAACCTCGCGCCGAGGTCGTACTGCGCCAGCCCGAAAGGTTGAAAATCGGCATCGGCAAGGACGCGGTAGAGGAACTCCGAAGTGGACATGTCGTACCGGTGCCATCCGCCGATGTCATTGGACCGCGCGAGGACGGGGTACTCGCCCGGCCGCTCGGCATCGATCAGCCAGAAGTACTCGTCGGCCCATTCGGTGGAGCCCCACTCAACCAGCCCCTTGCCGCCCGGTGCGTAGATCGCATAGGGCTCGACGGCGGAGACGTTTCCGAGCTTGCTGTCCTGGTCGACCGACAGGGAGACCCGCCACTGTGTCAGGAGGTCGAAGGCGGAGCCTTCGTCGCGCCCCAGAAAGTAGAGGGAATCACTGAAGACGCCGCTGCCGAACGCCTCGTAGAGCTCCTTGTAGTCGGCCGGTAGCGGAACCCCCAGCTCTCCCTCGATCGCCGTCCAGTCGACGGAGATCCCGAGCGGTTCCCACCCGGTCAGTTCGCTCACTCGCTGAACCCACATACAACAATTTTCTGGCACCGGTCTTCGTTCCGATGTCCCTCAACGCCCTCGTCGCTCAGGTCAGGATCGGCAGCTGTCGCACTCAGCCGACCTTGACGGGTTCTTCAGCAGCAACGTCGTATCGCTGAGCAAGCCCGTGGCTCCTGCATGATCGTTGTGCGTCGAGAACAGAGATGATCATCAGGTCCACGGACGTCCTGCATCCGGGGCCATGCCCGAATGCGTCACGACAATCGGCCGGGTGTGGTTCGCTGCTGGGGTGACTCAGGACTTGGAGATCGTCGCATTCGAATCCGCCGAGACGTTCGAGGCGTGGCTCGGTGAGAACCACGCCGTCTCGCCGGGCATCTGGCTCAAGCTTCGTAAGAAGGGCCCCGGAATCGTCGCGCTGGACTACGCCCAGGCGCTCGACGTGGCACTCTGCTACGGCTGGATCGACGGCCAGAAGGGCAAGTTCGACGACCAGTGGTGGCTCCAGCGGTTCACCCCGCGCAAGCCGCGCAGCAAGTGGTCCAAGGTCAACCGGGACAAGGTGGCCGCTCTGATCGAGCAGGGTCGGATGCGTCCGCCGGGGCAGGCCGAGGTCGACCGCGCCAAGGCGGACGGCCGCTGGGAGGCGGCCTACGACGGTGCGAAGACCGCCACGGTGCCGGACGACCTCGCGGCGGCCCTGACCGCCGACCCGGGCGCGGCGGAGTTCTTCGAGACACTGGACCGGCAGAACCGCTACGCGATCCTGTACCGGATCCAGGACGCCAAGAAGGCCGAGACCCGGGCGCGCCGAATCGAGAAGTACGTAGCGATGCTGGCGAAGGGCGAGAAGCTGTACCCGTAGTCATGGAGAGGGGACCGTGGCCGTGTGGTGCCCTTGACGTCCCCGTCGTAGACGGTCGGCCGGGGACCCAGCGGTTCCTACTCCACCACGTGAAGCGCCCGGGTACACAGCAAGTTGCCGCATCGTCACGACCGAGTTGCTTTGGACCTGCGCACTGCCTTGGCGCTCCGCTACTCGGGCCAGGGCATACCCAGCGAGTGGCCCCCCGGACGGGAGCTCCGCGACGAGAACGTGCACGGAGGGCTCAGCGAGGCGTCGTGAAAGAAAGCGTTGAGCCGTACCTGCTCCGGCTCAGCGACGAAGACGTCTGGTCGTTCCCGCACATGCAAGCCATGAACGATGCCATGAAGTACCACAAGCCGCGGAACGTCGTCCTGCGACGCACCTCTGACCCTGACCATGCCGCACATGGTGCCCGGCAGACCACACGATGCGCCACGGATTACCCGCCCCACCCCCTCTGCCGCCTGGCCGTCACTTCTCCTGAACAAGCGTGGGCTTGCGGGTGGGACGGGTGGCGGGCTGGAAGCGGAAGGAGAGGGCTTCCATCCACGGACGGTGCCGGGTCTTCTGCACGGCGGCGATACGCCACTGCTCCGTGGCCGCCTCGCGGACCAGTGTGTAGCTGGCGAGCTTGCCGAGTCGGGCCGGCCAGGCGCCCTTGTAGGTGTCGCCACGGGTGAGGACGACGGCGGTCGCGGGCCCGTAGCGGCGGATGGAGACGATCTCCACAGCCAGCTTGGTGCCCTTGAGGAAGCTGTCGAACAGGGCTTGGTGGGCACGCCCGATCTCCCCGCCTCCGGTGTAGACGGTGCCCACGAAGGTGACGTCGGTGGCATCGGGCGTGAACAGGCTTCCGTAGGCGGTGCCGTCGCCGCGGTTCCATGCCTCGACGGCCGCGTCGAGGACAGCGCGGATCGCCGTGGTGTCGGTTTCGCGGTCGGCGGTGTACGGGGTGGTCCCGGTCTCCATGATAACTTCCCCCATAAAGAATCTGCTCGAATGAACTCTCTTCTCTTAGGAAGAGATTATGGAAGGAGTACAGCCGTGTCAACAGTCCCGGGCCCTACGCCGGACGACGCGAGCCGCGTCTACCGGCGCTACCTCAGCGCCGTGCTGCTGCACGCCCACGCCGGAGCGAAACTCTGCGATCTGGGAGCCAGCGATCTGTACGCGCTCAACCTGCTGGAACTCGACGGCCCGATGACCCCCGGCCAACTCGGCGCCCGTACCGGCCTGACCACCGGCCCGACCACCCGCCTCGTCGACCGACTGGAGCAGGCCGGCTACGTCCGCCGCGTCCCCGCCCCCGACGACCGCCGCAAGGTCATCGTCGAACCCGTCGCCAAGCCCGCCGACCTCGACCGCGTACTGGCCCCCGCCCGCCAGAACCTCGCCCGCCTCCTGGCCTCGTACACCCCCGAACAACGCGCCGTCCTCTTCGACTACTTCACCCGCGCCACCACCGCCTACCAGGAAGCGGCCCAACACCTTCGCGACGAACCCCCCACTCGTACCGGGACAGTGGACAAACCCGACACTCCCTCGTAGAGCTCCGTCAGGACTTCCGTTCTCGGAAGAGTTGCCGAGGAGTGAGAACCGCTGACCGGCGCACGACGGCGAGATCGGAGGGGCGGCAGGCAAGGGGTAGGGGTTGCACCCGGTTTGGGTGCTTCTGATCGCGGCTATCCCTGATGTCTTGCTTTGGGTAGGGGCGCGCACAAGGCGCAGGTGGCGGACATCCGCCGATGGCCATTCCTGGTCGGGGCCGTCGGTGGGCCGTCCGAGGCGAACCAACGTTGACAGACGATGACAACCGACGACAACATCAGCGCGGGCCAGAAGGGTGCCGCCGGTAGGGAGCCGAGGTGGGAGGCTGCCTGCACCCACTTCCAGAAGAACTGGCTAGGGCAACTCGCGGCGCACCAATGCCTTGGCGCACGGCTCCCCGCTCGAGCGGGCGTACGCCATACGTTCACGGATCTCCCTGAGGGTCCGCGGTCGATAGCCGGGGCCACCGCAACAGCTCTTGTGGAAACGGACACCCGCGTTCAACAGCACAGAGAGCACTCGCCAGCCAGCGGTGTCCCGACGACGCGGCACGGCGAAGGCGGAGCCAACATGGATGAGCGGTTCAGCGCAACGCGGGCACAACCGTTCGTGGTCGCCGACGTACGGTTGCTTGTACGAGGCCCGGCACGGCAGGCAGACGTATGAGGTCTTTGCATGCGCCATGCGCTCAGACTACGGACGGGACCGGCCAGGCTCCACAGGATTCCGTGCAGGGGGTGGGCGTGTCGCACCAGTGCCAGGTGCATGGGTACTGAGTGGAAAGTCGGGAGAACGACGCCGTACCCCCTGCGTGCCCGGTCAAATGCGAACGGCGGTAACCACGGGGAACGTCTGCAAGTCCCCCAGAAATCCAGATCAGGTCTCGCCAACTCAGCGCCAACCCACGTACGCGATCTTCCAAACAAGTGCTCAAGCGCGCCAGCCGAGCGTCGGGAGGCGAGACGCCCCGTGCGCTACTCTGCTGCGCAGGGGGTGTGCATGAGCGACCCAGACCTATCCGAGTACGAGCGGATGTGGACCAGCGAACGGGACCAGTGGGCACTCTTTCGAAGCGGTGCCGGCTACCTGCCGATCCTTAAAGGCGATCCGCCAATGGCCGAAGTGATCTGCGATGAAGAGCTGGAAAACTTTGTGGTCGCGAGAATGCTCGCCGCAGGGGTGGCAGTCGTAGCCGATCTGGGCGATTGTCAAACCGCCAGTTGATGTCTGACATCAACGGCTGACACCAACAGCGACGAATCGGACCAGACGAGAGCGGCCACGACGGTCATCACTTCCTTGCTTCTGGGTCCCATGGCAACTGTTGCCGGCGACCGAGCCCAGGGGCCCTGCGGTGACGGGTCGTATTAGATGCACGCCTCAAGGGCCCGGCCAATCAACAGAATCCGCGCGCCGCAGTCGCTGCAGGCGCTGCGCTGCGGGCCCTCCAGCACGCGCTGGACCGGGACGGTGGCGGGCTGGTGGCTCGTGCCGTCCAGCTCACAGTCGACGCAGCGCCCCGAAGGGCCGGAGCGGATACCGTGTTCCGGGTAGAGGCCTTGAGCGATGCGCTGGGCCCGCTGGCGGGCGGTTGCGGTCACATTCCTTGTCGTGGTGTAAGCGATCAGCCGTATGACGTGGTTGGCAGAGCGAAGACGTTGTGGACGAAGTTGACCCGGCAGCGCTGCCAGGCGGCGCCAAGCATGACCTTGCGGATCGCTTTGGCAGGCCGCTGTGGCTGCCGGAGATGACCAGGCGGACACCGGTCCGTCCGCGTTATCGCAGGTGACGCAGGAACCGGACCCACGAGTGGAGGCCGACGAGGTATGTCGTCGCCCTTCCATCTCCGTGCCTCGACGATCTGCTCGGAGACCTCATTCGGAGCGGACCTCGACCACGACCGGACATGCGATCCCGCTCGGGTTTCATGTCTCAACCATGGAAAGTGCTCCAGCGGAATCCGTGTTCCAGCAGTGGTGTCAGTGTCCCGCGGTGAAGTGCGGCGAAGCCCATGATGGTCTTTTCCTCGTCGCCCTGGACGCGGGCCAGCAATCCCGGCGCCACGAAGAACCGCTCGTGCGTGTAGGCGAACGGACTCAGCGGCACGGGCCGCAATATGTTCCACAGGGGAGCAAAGCGCTCGGTCGGCATGGCATAGGTGCGTGCGCCGTAGGGGGCGGAACTCATCGCGCCGTTGAGAGTGAACTGCAGAAGGAACCGGCTCAGCGGTTCCTCTTCGGGGGTCGCCTCCGCATTCGGATCGTAGGGGTCATCGGTGAACCATGGATCGTAGGGGTCTTCGGTGAACCACACGGTGGGGTCGGTTCCGGCTTGATTATCCAGTGGCCACGGGATGGACCAGTCCTTCGCGGCTCCGCACCATTCGGCGAAGACCAGCCGGTCGCCGAGCGAACAGGAAGCACGCCGAGGCGGCTTCAGCACAGGATCGGGGAATCGGAGGATCGCCGGGCGGAGGCGAGCCAAGCGATAGAAGGTGGCCAACGCCTCCGGCAGGCCGTCCAGTCCCCCTGCCGTGCTCTCGTCCCCGGCCGACTCACTTTCCTCGGCGGGGAACCAGCCGAGGATAAACGACTCCATGGCCCGGATCGGATCCGTTGCGACGTCGTTGACCCAGTCCACATCCGGCACCGGCCCGGGCGCCGGGACCGGTCGGACAGCGTCCAGCACCGCGCGACTCAGTGGCCGGGCAAGTTCCAGCTCGCACTGGTTGAAGCCGGCGCGTGGAAGTGCGCTGCCCCTGCACCGTGCGATGCCGAGGGAAAGGCAACCCCGGTCAAGACGGACGAAGACGTGGATGAGCAGGGGGCTTTCGAAGTCGAACCGTGAGCGGAGATCGGGAATCGGGTCCCCGCACAGGAGCACCTTGCTGGAGTCCTGGACGCCGCAGACCCGCGGGTTGTCCCCGGACTCAACGATGACCACGGTCGCGTCCGCCCCCGCCCCGATCACTGCCGTGCCCATCTCGTACCGGCGGAGCCCCGCTCCGGCAACGGACAGTGCCGCTGCCTCGGTGACCAGGGCTGGAAGTGTTTGTGACATGCCGTGAGCCTATCCAGGGAAACGGACGGGGCGGATTGGCCGAGACGGTCATGTCGCTTGCCGTGGCATAGGCGATCAGTCGTTTGACGTGGTGGGCAGGATGGTGGGGCCCTCGGTGTAGAGGGCGTCCACGTTCTCGTTGGAGAGGTATCGGCGAGGGAAGGCGATCCACTCGTCGCGGAGTTCGGCACCGGCCCGTCCCGGGGACGGGCGCAGGGGACACCGTGATGGTCCGTCGGCCGCACGGGGGACTAACTGACCGCTTCAGAATGAGGGCGTGGGCGGCGGAGGGGCGCAGGCTGGTGCAAGCGGGCTTCAGGTGAGGTCGACGCGCCACGCGAAAGCGGATGCCGAGCCTTTGAACGGGGCGGAGGCGTGCTTTCTGAGCGAGGGCACGCTGCTCGGGCCGGAACCGTGGGCGGCTGGGGTCTAACGCAGGGCGGCGGCGACAAGGCCTTGGAGAGGCTCGCGCGGCACTTCGCCGCCGCACACCAGCCGGTCGAAGACCAGCCCGTCGATGCAGGTCAGCAAAGTGTCTGTGCGGTTCTCGACATCCGTCACGCCCTGACTCGCGAGGAACAGTCGGACGGCCTCGCGGCCGGCGTTCTCGCGGGGGATGAGAATCTCGCGCAGTTCGGGGTCCCGCACGCTCTCGACGGCACAGGCGTAACGGGCGAGCGAGCGGCGGCGGCCCTCGCCGGTGAGTCGCTGTCGGGTGAGCAACACCATGCCGTCCACCAGTTCCTCCACCGTGCGGATGGGCGGGAGATGCTCGGCCACCGTTTGCAGTTCCTCCTGGTCGAGTTGGACCAGGCGAGTGACGAGTCCGGTGAGCAGCGCGGCCCGGGTGCGAAAGTACGCCGACGTGGTGCCGGGCGGCAGGGCCGCTTTACGGTCGACTGCCCGGTGGGTCAGGCCGCGGATCCCTTCGTCGGCGAGTACGTCGACAGCCGCGTCCGCGAGGAGGGTGCGCCGATCCGAAGCCATGGCTCCTTTCTACACCTGTAGCGCCTCAGATAGGGTGATCCTTCTACAGATGTAGAAGCGCTGGGGGTTTGGGCATGGGCAACACGGCAGTGGTGGTCGGAGGGGGCATCGGCGGGCTGGCCGCCGCGATCGGCCTGCGCCGCACCGGATGGGAATTGACGGTCGTCGAGCGCGCGTCCATTCTTGAGGACGCGGGGGCGGGCATATCACTGGCCGCCAATGGCCTGCGGGCACTTGACGAACTCGGCGTCGGCGAGGCGGTACGGGATGCCTCGCGCGGCCAGTACAGAGGCGGCACCCGCACACCCGAGGGTGGTTGGCTGGCCCGGATGGACGGCGCGGTGCTGGAGAAGGCGGTGGGCACGCCGATCATGGGCATCCCTCGCTCCACCTTGCACCGGCTGCTGCGCGAGGCTCTGCCCGCCGAGGCCATGCTGATCGGCTCCGAGGCCGGCTCGGTCCGGCAGGCCGGCCCCGGGACGGTTCGAGTCGGCTGCGGCGACACGGTCCTGGACGCCGATCTGGTGGTGGCGGCCGACGGCATCGGCAGCAAGGTGCGCAGCCTTCTCTTCCCAGCCCACCCCGGCCCGGTCTACAGCGGCTCGACAGTGCTGCGCGCCATCACTGAGCGGGCGGTCGAACTGCGCACCGACTTCGAGTTGACCTGGGGGCGGGGGGCCGAGTTCGGACACATCGCCTTTCGGGACGGTCGGGCCGAGTGGCACGCCGTCCTCAACCTGCCCGCCGGGACGCGGTTCGCCGACCCGCTGACCGAACTGCGCCGATGGTTCCGCAACTGGCACGACCCGATCCCCGCGCTGTTCGACGCAACCCGACCCGCCGCCGTGCTGCATCACGACGTCAAGGAGATCCGCACGCCGCTCCCCTCGTACACGGTCGGCCGGATTGCGCTGCTCGGTGACGCGGCACACGCGATGACCCCCCACCTCGGACAGGGCGCCTGCCAGGCGCTGGAGGACGCGATCACCTTGGCCGCCGCGCTCGCCGCCGAGCCCACCGTCGAAGCCGGGCTCGCCCGCTACGACGCCGAGCGTCGGCCGCGCAGCCAGGCGGTTGCGCGGGCCGCCCGGCAGGCCGGGCGCATGGGCCAGCAGCTCTCCCACCCACTGGCCGTCACCCTGCGCAACACGGCGATGCGGCTGACACCCTCCCACCTCGCAACCCGCATGATCCTTCGGCACCACGCCTGGGTCCCACCACAGCTGAACTGATCCGATTCGCGCCCCCGCCAACTCACTACCGAGGTCCACAGGAACGAAGTCGAGCTGAACGTCCTGCCGTTGGAGGTCACGGTGGGCAGGCTGTCCGGGCGCGTGCTGATCTTGTTCCGGACGACCTGTGGGGGCGGGTGGCTCCGCTGCTGCCACCCGCCCCCGAGCGGCGCCACCGCCACCCCGGGCGACTGCGCATTCCCGACCGAGCGGCCCTCACCGGCGTCACGTACGTGCTGCGGACGGGCTGCTCGCACTGGCCTGCAGCCTCATCTGCCTGCGCCGACTACGAGCCTCATTCTGAGACGATCAGTTACGCCTCAGCCATCGCCGCCGTCTTCGTCTTCCCCCAGCTTCGGCGCGTACGGTCGCGCAGGGGCCGCAGGGCGCCAGCGGGGGAGTGGAGGAGGTGAAGCCGTAGCCGCCGAGCATGTTGAGGTTGCGGTGCTTGAGCGGGGGCAGCCGCGCGACATTTTCATTCCGGATCTCGTGGGCTTCGGCGCGGAGTTGTTCAACCGGGGCGTCGATGTACGGCGTGGTTCACAGCCAGACCGTGTTCAGGACCAGGCCGAGCTGGTCCTCCATGCCGCTCCGACGTGCTATCGCCTGGCTCCACGGCTTCCGCGGCTTACGCATCCGCTGGGAACGAGGCGATGACGTCGACGAGGCTTCTTCGGCCTCGCACCTTCGGTGCTCCTGAAGGGAAGAGGCAGAGATGGCCGAACAGCGTTGACCTCAAGTTAAGTCGAGCTCCTACGGTCGGTCTCGTCGAACCAGGTCAATGCGACGTTGGAGGTACTGGCCATGGAGTACTCGCACAGTGACGCCGAACTGATCCAGCAACCCATCGGGTACTGGTCTTGGGCGGCCTACAAGGCCATCGTCACCCGCACCCGGGCCGCCCTCGCGGGGATCGGCACTACCCAACCGCAGTGGTGGGTCCTCGCGCAGGTCGCGCGCGCCGACACCGTCAAGACCCGCGGCGACGTGTCCAGCCTCCTCCGGAACTACCTCGACACGGGTTCGGCAACCATGGAGTCGGAGATCGACAGGACCATCGCCCAGGGTTGGATCACCGAGGACGTCGACGGACGCCTGAGCATCACGGCCGAGGGCAGGGCGTTCTACGACAGAGCCGCGGCTCTTCAGGACGAACTATGGGCGGAACGGCATACGGGCATCTCTGACGAGGAGTACCTGACCACCCTGAAGGTGCTGCAGCGATTCATCCACAACACGCGCGGGCATGCCTGGCACCACTAGGCCCTGTTCGAACGAGCGGTGCGTCGGACGCGCCGACCGGACCTGAATGCCGATCGGCGCGTCGGTCACCGCGGGCGGCAGGTATCAGGCAAGGTGCCGGGAGAAGAACCTCAGAGAGCTCTCCAGCTCCGAGGCCGGTATGTCCCCATGCTTACCGGGGTTCGCGTGGAGCGTCTTGTCGGCGGAGGAGAAGGCGTCGAACAGCGCCAGGCTCTGGTCTCGCGGCACGCGCTCATCGTCCCACTGCACCAAGAACTCCACCGGGACCGTGATCCGCGTGGCGTCCGCGGCCGAGGCCAAGGCCCCGCCGAGGCCCAACACGGCAGCGCGGACCCGGGGTTCGGCGGCGACGAAGGGAACGCCGAGTCCGCATCCCAGTGAGACTCCCCAGTAGCCCACCGGGCCGGCGCCGACGTGATCGAGCTGCTGGACCGCGTCCAGAACCGTCTGCCATTCCGGGACGGTCTGGCGGGCCACGAGAGCCTGGAATGCGGCGACGAGCGGTGCCAGTTCTTCTCCAGCCTCCACACGTGCCTGGTTCTCGGTCCCGATGCGGTTGTACTTCTCGTCCACAGGCCGGTCACCATGGTTCGGCACGTCGACCGCCGCCACGGCAAAATCGCACTCAGTCACGAAACGGCGGGCAAGGCTCAGGATGTCGGGGGCCTTCTTGTGCTGACCGCCGCCGTGTCCCATGACGATGAGGGGACGAGTACCGGCAGCACCTTCCGGCGTCCATAGAACGCCGGGAACGTCGTTGAGGAAGAAGAGCTGTTCGCAGACGCCGTCGGAGCACGTCTCAGAGACGAAGCGCATAGCGTTTCAAGCCTTTCGGGGTGCCTTGCGGGCACTCCCTAGGCCATGCGGAGGAGGGAGGCCCGACCTGTCACAGCGTTGATCGGTCTCACCTCCTTGAGTTCGCAGCGATGCACGGCGGCACTGAAGCTATCACGAGGTTCTTCGGCCGGGTCCGGTCAGGGATGCCGCCGGCGCAAACTTGCCTGACAGAGCGTAAGTCGCCGATCTGCCCCTGTCGTATGAAGTCTTGTTCAGTTGGCGGCAGCCTGCTCAGCCGGGGCCTTGGTGTGGGCGAGGCGGTACTCGTAGGAGTCGGTGCCGGCTTGGAAAATGGCACCGTTGACGGTGAGGCGATCGACGACGGCCGCGCAGAGCCGCGGATCGGTGAAAGCCTTCGTCCAGCACTCCTTGCCGGGGGTCGCGGCGAGCTCCCCGGCCGTGGTCCTGGCCCACCTGGCCGCTCACACCGACCGCGTCCGCCTCGGCTCGGGCGGCGTCATGCTGCCCAACCATGCTCCCCTCGTCATCGCCGAGCGGGCCTGTCGGGCAAGCGGTCCATGCTGCTGCAGGGCCGTCCCCACCCAGAACGGTGCACATGGCGCGAGCGCGGAGCGGCGGCTCGTGCAGAGCCTGGGCGCGGTTGATGCAGCAGGGCCGCCGCCCGGCTGAGCAGGCCGAGCGGCCACGCAACTCTCACATTCATCGGATCAATGAACGTGAGAGATCAGGGTGGATCTCGAAGAACTCTTGACCGTTCGACGTCTCCCGTTCAAAGCGTCAAGGCATACATCCTATCTGTCGCTCAACTTGCTTATCCCCGCCGCTGTCCACCACGAGGAAGTGGTAACCCAATGGCTGTCCTGAGAAGAAGTACGGCACCGGGCGCCGCCGGCGTCCTGGCTCTGGCCGCTGCCCTGATCATCGCCCCGCCAGGGCCGGCCGCTCACGCGGTCACCGCCACGACTGCCTGGCAGTCGGGCCAGTTCAACCTCGACACCCCGAACCTGGTGCGCCGCTCGAACGTGGTGCTCGGCAGGCCCAACGGCGGACAGTCGCAGTTCATGCCGCTCGGCAACGGGACGCTGGGTGCCGCCGTCTGGGCGGCGGGTGGTTTCACCGCGCAGCTGAACCGGTCGGACACCTTGCCCGACCGCAAGTCGCCCGGATGGCTGACCATCCCGGGACTCGCCAAGCTCACCAGCGCTCCCGACTACACCGCCCATCTGGACCTGTACGACGGCACGTTCACGGAGTCCGGCGCCGGCATGACGGCGACCGTGTACGTCCGCGCCGACAAGGACGAGTTGGTCGTCGACGTCGCCGGTGCTGACCCCAGCTCCGCGCAGACGGCCCAGTTGGCGCTGTGGTCCGGCCGCTCCCCGCAGGCCCAGGCCTCCGGCTCGACAGCCACCCTGGGTGAGACCTGGACGGACAGCACCGAGCCCGGGCACACGGGAAACACCTACGGTTCGCTGGGCGCGATCACCGCGGGCGGCCGGAACGTCAGCGCGAGCGTGGTGGACTCCAAGACCGTGAAGGTCTCCTTCACCCCGAATTCGGACGGCTCCTTCCGGGTCGTCGCCGCCGCCCCGCACTGGGCCGGCGGGGACGCCCAGGCCACCGCGTCCTCCCTGCTCGGGACCGACGCCGGCGCCTCCTCGTCCACACTGGAGTCGGCGCACCTGTCGTGGTGGCACTCCTTCTGGAACCGGATCGGGCTGATCAAGTTCTCCTCATCCGACGGCAGCGCCGACTATCTGGAGAGCCTGCGGACCCTGGACCTGTACGACGCCGCGGCCGAGAGCCGGGACACCTACCCGGGCTCCCAGGCGGGCGTCGCCGACTTGTTCTCCCCGTACCAGGACACCCACAAGTGGGACCCGGCCGCCTATTGGCAGTGGAACCTCCGGATGCAGGTGCAGGCGAACCTGTCCGCGGGCGCGTTCGACCTCAACGCCCCGTACTTCCGCCTGTACCACGACAACCTGGCCACCATCCAGGCGTGGACCAAGGCGCACATGAACAACCGCGCGGGCATCTGCGTCCCGGAGACCATGCGCTTCAACGGCGTCGGCTACGAGTACGAAACCTGGCTGTCCTCCACACCCGTGCTGTGCGACTCCTCCACGGGCGCCTACTACAACGCCCGTACGATCACCACCGGGGCCGAGGTCGGCCTGTGGGTGTGGCAGCAGTACCTGATGACCGGTGACAAGTCCTTCCTGAGCACCGACTACCCGCTGATGGCCGAGGCCGCCCGGTTCCTGCTCGCGTACTCGACCACCGGCTCGGACGGCTATTTGCACACCTACCCGTCCAACGCCCATGAGACCCAGTGGGACGTCCACGACCCCACCACCGACATCGCGGCCATGCAGGCCCTGTTCCCCGCCACCGTGCAGGCGGCACAGACCCTCGGACAGGACGCCGACCTCGTCACCCAGCTGAACGCCGCGATCCCCAAGATCCGGCCGTTCGCCCGCACCGACGCCTCGACGCAGTCGCAGTTGCTCTCCCCCTCCGACGACGCGGTCGGCAACGACGTCATCGCCGCCTCCTACGACCCGACCGCCGCCAAGCACAACACCGAGAACATCGGCCTGGAGCCGGTGTGGCCCTACAACCTGATCGGCGACTCGGCCGGCATGTCCGACTTGGCCAAGCGCACATACACCAACCGCCCGAACAAAATGGTCAACGACTGGAGCAACGACCCGATCCAGGCCGCCCGACTCGGTCTGGGCAGTGAGGTCGCGAGCACGCTGACCGGTCTGACGGAGAAGTACCAGACGCTGCCCTCCGGTCTGGCGACCTTCTCGGGCAGCGAACCCTATGCCGAACAGCAGGGCGTGGCGTCGGCCGCGCTCGGTGAGGCGCTGGTGCAGGACTACGACGGGCTGTTGCGCATCGCCCCCGCGCTGCCGTCCGGCTGGGACGCGGACGGCACGGTGTTCATCCAGGGCGGCCACAAGGTCTCCGTCCAGGTCCACGGAGGCACGATCACCACGGTCGGCATCAACGCCGGCTCCACCGGCACCGTCAAAGTCCGCAACCCCTGGCCGGGCCGGCAGGTCGAGGTCGTCGACGGCAGTGACGAGAGCACCGTGGTGGTGGCCCCGACCACCGACTCACAGTTCTCGGTCCCGGTCACGAACGGCCACTCCTACCTGATCCAGCAGCCGTCCGACCCCGTCAGCGCGCGCACCGTCGCCTCGGTGACCGGCACCCCGGCGGAGCAGGTGCGCACGCTCGGCTCGGTGTCGATCGGCCTGCCCGCCACGAGCAAACTGGTCAGCGTTGCTTCGGGCCGCTGCCTGGACGACCCGGGCGGCAGCACCACGGCCGGCACCCGGGTCGACATCTACGACTGCGGCACCGGGGCGAACCAGCAGTGGACCTACACCTCGGGCAAGGCACTGACCACCGAAGGGCTGTGCCTGGACGCCAGCGGCGGCGGAACGACACCGGGCACAAAGGTCATCCTGTGGACCTGCAAGGACAGCGCCAACCAGCAGTGGACGCCCCAACCGGACGGCACCATCCGTGGCGTCCAGTCAGGTCTGTGCCTGGACGTGACCAACGGTGCCACCGCCAACGGCACACTTATGGAGCTGTGGACCTGCACTGCCTCCGCCAACCAGCGCTGGACGACGAGCTGAACCACATGAGCTGACGAGCCGCCCGAGGGCCGGCGCCGCCAACCAGCCTGCGGGGTCGGCCCTCTGCCGCACGGGGCGATGGGGCGGGCCGGGTGCGTGCTGGACACCGCCGCCGTATTGACTGCCTCCGTCAGGTGCGGGCGGGGCGGGGATCGGCGACAAGGGCGAGGGCGGCTTGCCGGAAGGAGTCGGCTGCTTTCTTCGGGTCGCCCAGGTAACCGCCCACCATCGCCCCGTCGCGCAGGGCGACCAGGGTGTCGGCAGTATGCTCCGGCACCGGGTGGTCACCGAGGCGGAGGATTTCGGCGATGGCCTCCCGGAACCAACTGCGGTGCTCGAGCACGGCCTGATGGACGGGGCTCTGTTTGTCCGGATACTCGGCTGCGGCGTTGATGAAGGGGCAGCCACGGAATCCCGGGCCGCATATCTCCGCGCCGATACCCCCGAGCATCAAGTTCAGGGCATCCGCCGCGGTGGCTGCCTCGGCCGTGACCTCCGCCACGCGGCCGCGGATGCGCTGATCCTCGGCCTGCAGGTACGCACGGACCAGGTCTTCCTTGCTGGGGAAGTGGCGGTAGAAGGTGGCTCGCGTTACCTGGGCCTCCTCCACGACCCGGTCCACACCTACGGAGCGGATCCCCTCTGTGTAGAACAGCCGGGCGGCAGTGGCGAGCAGCCGCTCGCGTGGGACGGACCGTGGGGTCGTCTTCCGGTGGTTGCTCTCGGCTGGCACGTTCATATCCTACCGGCCACCTTTCCGGGGCGATCATGTTACGGCGGCGCACCGAGCGACGGCGCCCCGGCCTTCGGAAGGGCGGACTTGCCGCCCGTTCCTGGGAGACCGAGGAAGCGCGGGATCAGCGGCCGACGCTGTGGGCGGCGTTCAGAATCACCTTCGAGACGGCGTTCGGATTGGTGAGCAGGACGTCGTGGGGAGCGTTGACGCCGCTGGTGTGGGCGTGCGCCCGAGCGGCCATGTAACGCTGCGCGGCCGACGGGATCACGTGGTCGTCGTTCGCCACCAGGTACCACGACGGCGTGGTCCGCCATGCCGGAGTCCCGGAGGGCTCGCTCAGCGCCTCGGCGGTGACTGGGCGCTGGGCGGCGGCGAGCACCGCCGCCTCGCCGGCGCTGACCCGGTCGCTGAGGAAGACGTCCCGGAACTTGTCAGGCTTCAGGTACAGGTCGACCTGCGTCGTGCCGCCCTCGGTGTAGGGCACGGCGTTCAGAGCGGTGGGGACCGGCGCCTTGGGGTCGTCCGTGATGCGGGTGCCCGGGAACTTCGTCACCAGCTGGAAGGCGGTCTCGCCCTTGGCGGGTGCGAGGGCGGCGATGTAGACCAGGGCCCGGACATCGGAGTTGCCCGCGGCAGCCTCCGAGATCACGGATCCGCCGTAGGAGTGGCCGACCAGGACGATGGGGCCGCTGATGGTCTTCAGGTAGGCGGCGAGGTAGTTCGCATCGCCCGAGAGGCTGCGCAGCGGGTTGGCGGGGGCGACCACCCGGTAGCCGTCGTGCTGAAGCTGCTTGGTGACGGAGCTCCAGCTGGAGGAGTCCGCCAGCGCGCCATGGACCAGGACCACGGTCGGCTTCTGGTGCTGCACGGCGGGGGACGACGCCTGGGCGGACTGGACGAGGGCCGCAGCGGTGGCGAGGCCGGCCACGGCGGTCACGGCGGCTATGGACAAGGATCGACGATGCATGGCTCTGCTTTGCTCTGGGGGAGGAGGGACATGGTGAGTGGGTGCCGCCCGAGGGCGAGCGCCGGCCTAGCGTCGGGTCAGGGACTGGTCGGCGGCCCATGCGAGAGCGAAGTCGGCGACTTCCTCCCACCCGCTCTGGCCGACGATGAAGTGCGAGCGGCCGGGGAACTCCCGGTAGTCGGTGGTCGCCGAGGACTTGCGGTAGAGGCGAACGTTGGCCTCGTTGACCTTCGGCGGCACGATGTGGTCGGAGCCGCCCGCGATGAACAGCAGCGGTGCGCGGTCCGGATTGCGGGGATCGAGGCGCGTGGCCGCGTTGGGATTGAAGTTCGCGAAGGCGCCCTGGAACAGCACCCGCGCCGACCCCGGGACGTGGTAGCGCTCGTAGGCGGCCCGTGCTTCCTGCTCGCTGAGCGTGTTGGCGAACGCGTAGCGGAACTGCGGGAACGTCAGGCCGACGGCCTTGTTGCGGTTGGCCGGGTTGCGCAGTAGCGGCCAGGCCGAGCGAAGCGTGGACAGCGGGAGCGGCAGGACGCCCTTGACCCCGGCGGAGTCGATGGCCACGCCCGCGGCACCCAGCCCGCGGTCGAGCAGGAGCTGGACGATCGCTCCACCGAAGGAGTGTCCGATCAGGATGGGCGGCCGGTCCAGGGTCCGGATCACCTGCTCGTACTGGTCCACGATTTCTCGCAGGCCGACACCTGCGATCGGTGAAGGATCTGCTCGGAGGTCCTCGACCTCCTTCTCGACCCCGGGCCACGCCGGAGCGATCACCTGGAGGCCCTGGGCGCTGTAGCGCTCCACCCAGTGCTCCCAGCTGCGCGGGGTCATCCAAAGGCCGTGGACGAGGACGATCGCGGGCACGTCGTGCTCGTGGGTGAATGTCATGCCGGCTCCGGGAGAGAGAACGTTCTTTCTACCAGCGAGGCTAAGCACGTCCGACAGTCGAAGTCAAGCGATGCAGGAGCGCAGTCGTGAACGCAGGTCGACCGGGTGACCAGCGCGTCAGCAAAAAATCCGGAGCCCTTCCTGGCCGACAGAGCGGAATGCCGCGCGCTTTCGTGAAGGCGGTCGATCGACGGGAGACGCCGCCCGGACTCGGAGCCACCAGCAGGTGGCTCCGCCGGCCGAGCGCGTCGCGAGCAGGTCGCGGCCGGCGCAGCCGCGGTCGGCCACCGTCGATTTCAATACCGGCCCGATCAGGACGGTCGGGTTATTCCGTTCAGGCGGACGACGACCATGGCGATGTCGTCCTTGGCGCCGCCGGTGAGGTCGAGGCGGGCGAGGAGGGCGTCGGCGAGGTGCTCCGCGCCGAAATCGGTGCAGGTGGCGAGCGTGGAGGTCAGGCGGGTCAGGCCTGCGTCGATGTCCTCACCGCGGCGTTCGATCAGGCCGTCGGTGTAGAGGATGAGGGTGTCGCCGGGAGCGTAGGTCGTGGTGGCCTGGGGGCGGGGGACGTGTTCGGGGCGGGCACCCAGCGGTGGGTCGGTCGCCTGGTCGAGCAGCTCGAAGGTGCCGTCCGGGTGCAGCAGGACGGGCGGAGGGTGGCCGGCGCTGCTGTAGATGAGCAGATGGCTGTGGCGGTCGACGACGACCTGGACGGCGGTGGCGGCCATTGCTCCGTCGATAGAGCGCGCGTACAGCCCCAGGACCTCCAGGGCCTGTGCAGGACCGTGGACGGTGCGGATGGCGGCACTCAGCGCGCTGCGGAGCATTCCCATGACGGTGGCGGCCATCAGCCCATGGCCGACCACATCACCGACCGCCACAGTGAAGCGGTCCCCGGGCAGGTCGACCGCGTCGTACCAGTCGCCGCACACATTCAGTGACCCGGCCGCCGGCAGGTACCGCACGGCGACGTCCGGGTGCCGGGCCAGATCCGGGGAGTGGAGCATGGCTTCTTGCAGGGCGACGGCGATGCGCCGTTCACGGGCGTGGGCCTGCCGCAGTTCCTCGTTGAGCCGCTGCAGTTGCCGCGCCCGGGCGTACAGCTCGGCTTCCATGGCCGCTTCCCGGCCGGGGCTGACCGACGGCAGGTGCGCCGTGCGGCGGGCGCGGACGACATCGGTCATGTCCTCGGACCGGTGGATGATCCAGGCGACCTTTCCGTCCGGGCCGAGGACGGGCACGTTGATCGCGGTCCACCATCGCTCCTTGAACACCTCGGGGTTGTCGGCGACCGGGATGTCGTACTTCTGCAACGCCATGTGATCGGTCTGGCCCGAGGACAGGACACGGTGCAGTGAGGCTTTCAGCGTCGCCACCCCGTCGGCTTCCGGGTCGGCCGGGTTGTCCGGGAAGGTGTCGAAGAGGTACTGCCCGAGCAGCTCCACCCGGCTCCGTCCGGTCACCTCGCAGAAGGCCGGGTTGGCGTCGGCGATCACCAGGTCCGTGCCGAGCACCAGGCACGGGCTCGGGAGGGCGGTGAACACCGCCGTGTAGTCGATCTCCGGTGCCGCCACGCGCTTTCCCTGTGAGTTGCTCCTTCTTCAATTTACGAAATGCCCGGCCCCCGCGCCTGCCGGGCGTACTCATGGGCAGTGGGTGGCGGCTGTGTACGCTCATCCGGCGCGTGATCGGAATCTCCCTCGTTGTGGTCTGTGGTGACGGGAGTGAACGACGGCTCAGGCCCACGGTGACGCGCTCGCCCCGCCCCACGACGTGGGCCGGCCCTTCTACGGGAGCGCCCGAATCGGCTGCACGCTGCGCATCCGGACCGAAGCCGACATCGCCCGACGCCCGGGATCCCGGCGGGGCGCGGGCGGACCTGGCAACTCCACGCCGGCGGCGGAACGTAAGCTGCCGCCATGACCGAGATCCAGGCCGTAACGCCCCATGAAGCCTTCGAGCTGCTGCTGGCCGGTAACCAGCGGTTCGTCGCGGGTGCCCCGGAGCACCCGAACCAGGACGCCACCCGCCGCACTGAGGTGGCTCCGTCCCAGCGGCCGTTCGCCGTGCTGTTCGGGTGCTCCGACTCCCGCCTGGCCGCAGAGATCATCTTCGATCGCGGTCTGGGCGATCTCTTCGTGGTGCGCACCGCCGGCCACGTCATGGGCCCGGAAGTGATCGGCAGCATCGAGTACGGCGTCGACGTGCTGGACTGCCCGTTGGTCGTGGTCCTCGGTCACGACTCGTGCGGCGCGGTCGGCGCGGCGTGCGCCGCGCTGGAGGACGGCATGGCGCCGGCCGGTTACATTCGGGACGTCGTTGAGCGAGTCACTCCCAGCGTGCTGGCAGCCAGGGCCGCCGGACGCATGAGGGCCGACGAGATCCTCGCCGAGCACATAAGGCACACCGTCGACCTGCTGCTGGACCGCTCCCGCCTCTTGGCCGAGCGGGTCGGCGCCGGTGAGGCCGCCGTCGTGGGCCTGTGCTACAGCCTGGCCGACGGCACCGCACGCCTCGTCGCGGCCCGCGGCCTGGACACGCCCGTCGCCTCGGCGCCGTAAGGATCAGGCAAGGTCACGAGCTTGCAGCGGTGGCCGCTGAGCACTTCGCCGACCCTGTCCGGCGCCACGGTCGCACACGGCGTGGGCGATGTCGTCGGACACGGCGTCCGAGCCTCGGCCACCATGAGGCGCCTCCCTACCGCTGTCCTCACACTCGCTGAGGTCGACGATCCGCCCGACGAGCTGCTCACGCAGCTTGACAACCTCGTCCTGCGCCTCGACCGCGCGGCGGGCCCGGCCTCCCACGAGCCCGACGCCCACGTCCCGGTCGGCGGTCTCGACGAGGCCGTCGGCGAACAGGGCGATCAGGCTGCCTTCGAGAGCGGGTGTCGGCACCGTTGCGCCGGACTTCCTGAAAGACGGCCCCGGCCAGCCGGTCATCGGCCACACGGGGCACTTTCCCCGATGACGTCTTCGGCGCCCGTTCCGTGAACGGAAGCGGTAGGCCGTCCGCGAATGGCGCCTGGGCGGCTGCGATCGGAGATATCTAGGCTGACACTGATACGGAAGGGGCGGTGCCATGGATGCCGAGTCCCGGATCAGAGCCGCGATCGAGGAGCATTGGCGGGCTTCGGAACGAGGAGACATCGAGTCCGAGCATGCGATCTACGCTGCGGACGCGATGCTGGACTATCCGCAGTCGGATGAGCGTTTCCGGGGCCGCGAGACGATCGCGGCGCAACGCGGCGGGCACCCGGCCGACCGGCAGCGATATGGGTGAGCGAATGCGTCATCATTTACGACGGTGCGCCTTCGTACTCGGTGAGCGTCATGGAATTCGCCGGCCAGCAGGTCGTGCACGAGACGCAGTACTTCGCCGGTCCTTTCGGCGCGCCCGCGTGGCGGGCCGCGCTGGCAGAGTCGATGCCGGGGCGGACTGTCCGGGAGACCTGATTCGGCCTTGTCCGGCACGGTCGGCCTGTCGGGTTTCGGCGATTGCCTGAGCTCGCCGAATACTCACAATGCGTCAGGCGCGCTTGCCGTCACTTGTGGTGTGTGTGGTGCGGAAGCGTGCCCGGTAGGCCCCCGGCGTGATGCCGAGATTGCGCGCGAAGGCCCGGCGCAGGGACTCAGGTGACCCGAAGCCGGTGCGCCGGGCCACCGTGGCCATGGGGTCGTCGCTGTCTTCCAGCATCGCCTGGGCGGCTTCCATGCGGACCTGCTCGACGTAGCGGGCCGGGGTCGTGGTCATCTCGTCGTGGAACAGGCGTGTCATGTGGCGGGTGCTCACACCCGCCCGGCGCGCCATGGCGGCAAGGGTGTGTGGGGCAGCCGGGTCCTCGGCGACCGTGTCCAGGACCCGGCGCAGCATCTCCTGTCTCGCGCGCGGGGTGTGGGTACGGACACTGAACTGCGACTGGCCTCCCGGCCGCTGCATGAACACGACCATGTCCTTGGCCACAGCGCGGGCGACATCGGCGCCGAGGTGCTCCTCGACCAGGGCGAGCGAGAGGTCGATGCCCGAGCTGACGCCCGCGGACGTCATGATGTGGCCGTCGCGCACGAACAGGGCGTCCGCCTCTACGGTCACCTGCGGGTAGCGAAGAGCGAGCTGGTCGGCGAAACGCCAGTGCGTGGTCGCCTTGCGTCCGTCGAGCAGTCCGGCCGCGGCGAGGAGGAAGGCTCCGGTGCAGATGGACGCGGTGCGGCAGCTGCGCGCGTCGAGCGCCCTTATGGCGTCCAGCAGGGCGTCGTCCTTGATGAGGGAGGGCCACTCCGGGCCGCCGGGGATGACGACCACACCGCCGGCCTCCTGCACCTGCGCGGCAGCCAGGTCGACGCGCAGTCCGGTGCCGGATGCGGTGACCACGTCGGCGCCGTCCGGGGATACCGTGCGCACGCGGTAACGGCCACCGAATTCGTTGGCCGTCGTGAACACCTCGATCGGGCCGGTGACGTCGAGCAGCCGTACGCCGGGGAAGACCAGCACGCTCACCAGCAGCGGCTTCCTGCCTGACGGCATGTCCTTCATCGTGCGCCTTCCGGACGGACTGGGACCCACAGCGGAGGACACCATCATCCGCCCGGCGACGCCCGCCCGCTTCCGTACGAGTGTCGTCCGCCTCCACGCGGCATGATGCTGCGTTCCGTTGTGTGGGTCGAGGCGTCGGGTTTCGGCGCCTCACCCGCTTTCAGCGGTCGCCTGCCGTCTCGTCATGGCCGCGCATGCGGCCACAACACACTCGGATCAGGACATCGAGGCATCCGGCGGGCACTCGGCAACGGGCCTGCACGGTGCTCGATGTCCTGGTGTGAGGGCGTCATGGCGCGTGCTGTTCTGTGGCGGGAGCCGTGCTTCGCCATAGCGTCGAGGGTCCCAACAGGCCGACGGTCCCGGTGGCGGCCCGTGGGCTGCTGACGGCGGTCCGGCCGGTCACCGTCGCTGAACGTGGCGGTGACGAATCCGACACGAGAAGAGAAGGCACTCCGCGCCGTGACACCCCACGCCAGTACCAGCCGAGCGGTCCCCTCCCAGGTCGACCCGGCCCGGAGATCGTCCGTGCATCTCGGAGACCAGCCGGACGAAGCGAACGGCAGGGAACGGGGCCGACTCGGTCCCGGCTGGTTCGCGGCCGTCATGGGCAGCGGGATCGTCGCCGTCGCGGCCGCCACCCTGCCGCGCGGTTTCCCCGGGCTCAGTGAGGCCGCCACGGTGGTCTGGGCGGGGACCGCGGTGCTGCTGATCGTGCTCGCCGGCAGCTATATCGGGCAGCGGACGCTGCGGGCGCATGCCGGTGATCCGGTACTGGCCCAGTTCTTCGGGGCACCGCCGGTGGCGCTGCTCACCGTCGGGGCCGGGACGCTGCTGCTCGGCCGGCGGCTGATCGGGGAGCGTGCGGCGGTGGATGTGGACTGGGTGCTGTGGTCGGCTGGTACGGTGCTGGGTCTTGCCACCGCGTGCACGGTTCCGTATGTGATGGTCACGCGGCACCGTTTCACGCCGGACGCGGCGTTCGGCGGCTGGCTGCTGCCGGTGGTGCCGCCGATGGTCTCCGCCGCGACGGGCGCGCTGCTCGTCCCGCGCGCGCCGGCCGGGCAGGTGCGGCTGGCCCTGCTGCTGGGCTGCTACTCGATGCTCGGGCTCGGGCTGGTCGCGGTCCTGCTGGTGCTGGCCATGGTCTACAGCCGCCTGGTGCATCATGACGCGCCCGGCGGTGCGGTGGTGCCCACGGTCTGGATCGGTGTGGGGGCGCTGGATCAGGCGGTGACGGCGCTCGGGACGCTGGCCACGGCGGCTCCGAGCGCGCTGCCCGACACGTACGCGCGCGGCAGTGCGGTCGCAGCGCTCCTGGGTGGACTCGGGATCTGGGGCTTCGCCCTGCTGTGGCTCGTGTTGGCCACGACGCTGACCGTACGGGAAATCCGCAGGGGGCTGCCCTTCGCAGCCACCTGGTGGTCCTTCATCTTCCCCCTCGGTGCCTGCGTCACCGGCACCAGCGCGCTCGCCGCCCGTACCGGCTCGCAGCTGTTCGTCTGGATCGCTGTTGTCCTGTACGCCCTGCTCGTCGCCGCCTGGGCGGTGGTCGCCTGGCACTCCCTGCGCCATGCCGTCCGACAGCGTGAGCGCGCCCGCCGATGACATGCCCCGTGCACCGCTCCGCATGACGCGGACGCAATGCGAACCCGGCTGCCTGCCGACGGGCAGCCGGGTTCGCGCTGCACCGGAACCCGTGCCCATGGCAGCTCCCCGGGCGCCGTCGAGGCCGTGCTCTGCGGGCGGGCCGCCCGTCCCGCACCAGCGGATCCGTGCGCGGTCGTGGGGCGGGCCCGGAGCTTGGCGGCGACCATGGCGGCGAACACGACAGCCCAGAGCATTGTTGCGATCACCGAGGTAGTGCAGTCCCAGCTCGCAGAAGACCGAGTGCGGCATCACGGACTCGGCGCGGCCGTCTCCCAGGCCCGCTTTCAGGCCCTCCTTGATGTCTTCCTGGGCCGTGTGCGGGGTGCGGTACAGCGTCCGCCCCGGCGCGCCGGCACCCTCGAGCGCCTGTTTGCCACGGCCGGCCATACGCTCGTAGCCGGCGTGGGTGCGCAGGGCCGCCAGGTGCCGGGCAAGGCCGCCCACGGTCAGTGCGTACGAACGTCCGTTGCCGATGACGACGATCACCAACGGCCGCTCCGGTGCCGCCGCGATGTTGTTGAGGGGCCTCCCAGGCCTGCCCTCCGGTGAGTGCTCCATCGCCGACGACGGCGACGATGTGCGGGTCCGACTCTCCCGTGAGCTGAGCGGCCTTGGCCATGCCGTCGGCGTACGACAGGGCCACCGACGCGCGGCAGCGCTCGATGTGGTCG
The DNA here is from genome assembly GCF_025642135.1 of Streptomyces cynarae. NCBI lineage: Bacteria > Bacillati > Actinomycetota > Actinomycetes > Kitasatosporales > Streptomycetaceae > Streptomyces > Streptomyces cynarae. Next base: position 8,690,983 of record NZ_CP106793.1, read on the forward strand.
TGCGCGGACCCCTCCCGGCTGAGGTGTCCGGAGAGCCCGCTGCGCCGCCGCAAGCCGGAGGACTCACCGGCCGCCCCGTCACGATCTTGTGGATGTACGCCCGGTGCCCGACGTCCCACAGCAGCCGGTCGCGCGGGGAGTCGATGACCCGGTGCAGTGCCAGGGTCGGTTCCACGACGCCGAGGTCGGGCCCAGATGGGCTCCCGTGACCGCGACATGGCGATCAGGAAGGCGCGGATCTCCCCGGCCGGCCGACCGACCGGCTCTGGATGGCTCAGACCCTCACTGGAAGGCCGATGCCACGAGAGCCTTCTGCTCCACGGCGTGCCGGCGGGCCGAGCCGACCGCGGGCGCGGGCGCCTCGGGCCGGCTCACGCACTCCACAGCATGCCGGGCCAGCCGGTACAGACGCGGCGCGACGAACGACCACGCACCCTGGTTCTCCGGCTCCTCCTGCACCCACCGCACGTCCGCGGCCGAAGGGAAGCGGGCGAGTTCCACAGCGAGTTCCTTGTCGGGGAACGGGTAGAGGCGCTCCACGCGGACGATCGCCGTGTCGGTGGACCCCACGGTGTGCCGGTGGGCGTCGAGGTCGTAGAAGACCTTGCCCGAGCACAGCAGCACGCGCGTGACCCGGGCCGGGTCCGCGGTGTCGTCCGGAAGGACCGGGCGGAAGCCGCCCTGGGTGAACTCGGCCAGGGGGGAGGTGGCCGCCTTGGACCGCAGCATCGACTTCGGGGTGAAGACCACCAGTGGCCTTCGGCCGCCCAGAGCCTGCTGCCTGAGCAGATGGAAGTAGTTGCCCGGCAGGGAGGGCAGGGCCACGGTCATGTTGTCCTGCGCGCACAGCTGAAGGAAGCGCTCGATCCGGGCGGAGGAGTGGTCCGGACCCTGGCCCTCCAGGCCGTGGGGCAGCAGCAGCGTCACCGCGGAGCGCCGGCCCCACTTCTGCTCGGACGAGGCAAGGTACTCGTCGACGACCGTCTGCGCGCCGTTGGCGAAGTCCCCGAACTGGGCTTCCCACAGCACGAGGGCTTCGGGGCGGGCCTGCGCGTAGCCGTATTCGAAGGCCAGCGCCGCCAGTTCGGACAACATCGAGTCGTACGGTGCGAAGCGCGCGGCCTGCGGGCTGAGGGAGTTCAGCGGCGTGTGCTCCGCGCCCGTACGCCGGTCGGTCAGTACGGCGTGGCGCTGGCCGAACGTTCCGCGCCGCGAGTCCTGCCCGGCCAGCCGCACCGGGACGCCCTCCAGCAGCAGCGAACCGATCGCCAGTGTCTCCGCGGTGGCCCAGTCGACCGTGCCGGTGTCGAGAGTCGCCGCACGCCGGCGGAGCTGCGGCAGGACGCGCGGGTGCACGGTGAAGCCCCGCGGCAGCTCGGTCTGCGATGCGATGACCTGCCGGGCGGTCGCCTCGTCGATCGCGGTCGCCGTGCGCTGGGTGGACCCCTGTCCGACGCCGGTGCAGGGAAGGTCCTCGGCCGGTGCGGGAGCGGGCAGCGCCCGGGTCTCGGCGAAGGCCCGTTCGAGGTGATCCTGGTAGTTGCGGCGGGCGCCGTCCACCTGTCGTTCGCCGATGTCCCCGCGGCGTACCAGGGCTTCGGCGTACAGCGTACGCGCCGAAGCCTTGGCGTCGATGCGCTCGTACATCACCGGCTGCGTGATGGACGGGTCGTCGACCTCGCTGTGCCCATGGCGCCGGTAACAGACCAAATCGACCACGACGTCCTTGTGGAACGTCTGGCGGTAGTCGAAGGCCAGCCGCGCGACCCGGTCGACGGCTTCCGGGTCGTCGCCGTTGACGTGGAAGATCGGGGCCTCCACCATCCGTGCCACATGGGTGGCGTATGTACTCGAACGGCCGTTGGCAGGCAGGGTGGTGAAGCCGACCTGGTTGTTGACCACCACGTGGACAGTCCCGCCCGTGCGGTAGCCCGGCAGCTGCGACATGTTCAGGGTCTCGGCGACCACGCCCTGGCCGGCGAAGGCCGCGTCGCCGTGGACGACGACCGGCAGTACGGGGAAGGGCTCGCCGTCGTCCGCGGCCAGGTCCTGCTTGGCGCGCACCACCCCCTGGGCCACCGGCCCCACTATCTCCAGGTGCGAGGGATTCGCCACGACCGAGACGGCGATGGTGCCGCCGTCCAGGGCACGGTAGGTGCCCTCCGCGCCGAGGTGGTACTTCACGTCCCCGGAGCCCTGGACCGACCGGATGTCCACCGCGTCCTCGAACTCGTCGAAGATCTGGCTGTAGGACTTGCCGATGATGTTGGCCAGGACGTTGAGCCGGCCGCGGTGCGCCATCCCGATGACTGCTTCATGGACACCGGCTTCGATGGCCCGGAGCAACAGGGCGTCGAGCAGCACGATGGCCGACTCGCCGCCTTCGAGCGAGTACCGCTTCTGGCCCACGTACTTTGTCTGCAGGAACGTCTCGAAGGCTTCCGCGGCCCCCAACCGGTAGAGGATCCGCAGCTGCCCGGCGCGGTCCGGCCGGCGCTGCGGCCCCTCGACGTGCTGCTGGATCCAGCGGCGTTCCCGGGAGTCCTGGATATGCATGTACTCGAACCCGGCAGTGCGGCAGTAGAACTCCCTCAACGCGCCGAGCACTTCGTCCAGTGTCATAGTGGAGTGCCCGGCGAACCCGTCCACGACGAAGTCCTCCGCCCGGTCCGAGTCGTTGAGTCCGAACGCGGCGATGTCGAGCTCCGGATGTGTGGCGGCGGTCTGCGCCATGAGCGGGTCCGTGCCGGCCATCAGGTGCCCACGCACGCGATACGCGTGGATGAGTGCCGCGACCCGGACCGCCTTGAGCGCCGCCTCGTCGCTGTCCTTGTGCCTCGGAGCCGAGGCGGTACGTGAGGCCGCGGCGGCCGGGGACACCAGGGTTGCGAAGAAGTCCCTCCACGTCTGGTCGACCGAGTCGGGGTTGTGGAGGTAACGCCGTCGCTGCTCGTCCACGACCCATGCGTTGAGCCCGAAGTCCAGCCCGTGAGACGCTGATCGAGCGGTGTCTGATTGCGACGCCATGGCGCGAACGCCTTCTTTCCTGTGCGAAGCCTTCGGACGGCGGACGCGGCCGCGACAGTCGTCCGCCTGCGTGTCCCGTGTCCGACGACTTCGCATCCGTTGCGGAGACCGACCCGTTCGACCGCGTCTCACTGAGGACGCTAGGACGCCGGGAGTGCGGAGACGGATGGCCGGGCGGGCCACAACGGCCTCACATCAGGACATCGGCCGGGCGACGGCCTGCTGTCTGCTGTCGTCGCACGGTCGGGGCCCGCGGGCGGATGACGCTGCGTCCTGATCCGGGGGCTTCGTGTCCGTCCGGCGCGGGATCGGTGTCGTAGGGAATCTGGTTGTGACGATGCGGCCCGGGCTTGCGGCCGGAGAACCGACTCTTGGGAAGGCACATGATCGACGACCATCCGCCGGACACCATCCGGGGGCAGTCTCCAGGGATCCTGCGGACTTTGGGCTTCGTGCACGGTCAGTTGCGGGCACTGCACGGTCTGTCGCTCCACGGATACCTCATTCTTGGTGCGCTCGCCGAAGCCGCGAGCGGATCTGTTCCCGTGGCCCAGCTGGCGGCTTTCCTCCATGAATCCGGGGACCGAATGTCCTACCTCCTCAGGGGTCTGCAGGCGGCCGGGCTGATTGACCGCCATCGTCGTGCCGCGGACCGCAGGACGGTCGAGGTCACCCTGACCGACGCGGGACGGGCCAGGTTCGCCGCCGCCGAGACGACCGCGCAGGCGCTGATGCGCCGACACCCGGGTCCCGGACCGGACACCCAGGAACGCGCAGACCGGCTCTTCCGGTAACGGCCGGATACGGCCGTGCACCGTCGGCGAGTACTTCGCCGTCGAACAGCCCCTGCTGAATGCGGCTGATCGCCAAAGGCGGGGAACGGCTGGTCCTGGACCACTACCTGGTGGCACTGGCGCGCAAGTCCGGCGCTCCGCCAGGGAGCGACTGCTTTCGAACGGGCCAAATCGGCAGGGGCCCCGGTCCACGACGCTTGGTGGGTTGCGGTCTGCAAGGCCCGGGACGACCGGGACGGTACCCGCGCCGAGGCGTTGTCACTCGGCAGGCGCATCCCGCGCGAGCGCCTGGTGGCCGGGCTCGAGGCCATGCTGCGGGCGGGTACGCCGACCGCGGACGCCGTCGCCCTGGGGGCCCGCAGGCGGCCGCAGACCTCCCTGGTCGGCGCCTGCCGGATGCTCCGGCTGCCCACCATCCGCGCGACGTTCCCGGACCTTGCCGGACAGGCCGCCCGAGCCGATGAGAGCCGACCGGGAGGTTGGGCTCAGGCGAGGTCGAACCGGTCGAGATTCATCACCTTGTTCCACGCTGCCACGAAGTCACGTACGAACTTTTCTCCCGCATCCTGAGCCGCGTAGACCTCCGAGAGGGCTCGGAGCTGGGAGTGCGCACCGAAGATCAGGTCGACGGCGGTGGCGGTCCACTTGACCTCGCCGGTGACGCGATCCCGGCCTTCGAACACGTTCTCGTCCGTAGCCGACGCCTTCCACTCCGTTCCCATGTCGAGCAGGTTGACGAAAAAGTCGTTGGTCAAGATTCCCGGCCGGTGGGTGAGGACACCGTGGGGAGATCCCTTGAAGCCGGTGTTCAGGGCCCGCATGCCGCCGATCAGCACCGTCATCTCGGGAGCGGTCAGCGTCAGCAGGTTGGCGCGGTCCAGCATGAGGGTCTCCGGCGACAGCTTCTCGCCCGCCGGAAGGTAGTTGCGGAAGGCATCCGCCTTGGGCTCCAGCACGGCGAAGGACGCCGCGTCGGTCTGCTCCTGCGAGGCGTCCGTACGCCCCGGTGCGAACGGAACCGTGATGTCGTACCCGGCGTTCCTCGCGGCCTGCTCGACGGCCGCGCACCCGCCGAGGACGATCAGGTCGGCGACGGAGACCCGCGTTCCGCCGGTCTGGGAGAGGTTGAAGTCCTGCTGGATCCGCTCGAGCGTGCGCAGTGCCTCGGTCACCTCAGGGAGGTCGTTGAGCTCCCAGTCCTTCTGCGGCGCGAGCCGGATTCGTGCTCCGTTCGCCCCGCCGCGCTTGTCGGTGCCGCGGAAGCTCGCCGCCGACGCCCAGGCGGTGGTGACCAGCTGGGAGACGGAAAGGCCCGAGGTGAGGATCCTGCCCTTGAGGGCGGCGATCTCCTCGTCCCCGACCAGTTCGTGATCGACGTCGGGAACGGGGTCCTGCCACAGCTGCGGCTCGGGAATCCACGGGCCGAGGTAACGCGAGACGGGTCCCATGTCGCGGTGCAGCAGTTTGTACCACGCCTTGGCGAACGCCACCGCCAGTTCGTCCGGGTTCTCGTGGAACCTCTTCGTGATCGGGCCGTAGACCGGGTCCACCTTCAGCGCGAGGTCCGTCGTCAGCATCATGGGGGCGTGCCGCTTCGACGGATCATGGGCGTCGCGTACGGTGTCCCGGGCCGCGGGATCCGTGGGAGTCCACTGGTGGGCGCCGGCGGGGCTGCTCGTCAGCTCCCACTCGTACCCGTAAAGATTGTCCAGGTAGCCGTTGTCCCACTTGGTCGGCTCGGTGGTCCATGCGCCCTCCAGACCACTGGTGAGTGCGTGAGGGCCACTGCCGCTGCCGTATGTGTTCCGCCAGCCGAGGCCCTGCTGCTCGATGGGGGCGGCCTCGGGTTCCGGGCCGATATAACTGGCTTCGACCGCGCCATGACACTTGCCGAAGGTGTGGCCGCCGACGATGAGTGCGACCGTCTCCTCGTCATTCATCGCCATGCGCCCGAACGTCTCCCGAACATCCCGGGCGGCCTCCATCGGGTCCGGGTTTCCGTTGGGCCCCTCCGGATTGACGTAGATCAGTCCCATCTGTACTGCGGCGAAAGGACCGGTGAGTTCCCTGTCGCCGCTGTAGCGCTCATCTCCGAGCCATGTGTCCTCCGGCCCCCAGAAGATCTCCTCGGGTTCCCAGATGTCCTCTCGTCCGAAACCGAACCCGAACGTCTTGAACCCCATGGATTCCATGGCGCAGTTTCCGGCGAAGACCAGAAGATCGGCCCAGGAGATTTTCCGGCCGTACTTCTGTTTGACCGGCCACAGCAGACGGCGGGCCTTGTCCAGGCTCGCGTTGTCAGGCCAGCTGTTGAGGGGGGCGAAGCGCTGTGCGCCGCTGCCGCCACCGCCACGGCCGTCCGCGATGCGGTACGTTCCCGCGGCATGCCAGCTCATCCGGATGAAGAGCGGCCCGTAGTGACCGTAGTCGGCAGGCCACCAGTCCTGGGATGTCGTCATCACCTCGAAGACGTCACGCTTCAGCGCGTCGACGTCGAGGGTCGCGAACTCTTTCGCGTAGTCGAAGTCCTCGTCCATGGGGTTGGATCGGGGCGAGTGCTGGTTGAGAACCTGAAGGTCCAGCTGATTCGGCCACCAGTCCCGGTTCGTCCTGGGCCGCCGAGTCGGCGTGGGCGTCGGTGACGGGATTGCTGGATTCTCGCTTTCACTGCCGGACATGCCCGTCCTTCTTTCTGTCTCGGTGTGCGTTCTGCCGGCTGCCGCTTTCGACGTCGTTGACTTTGCTGGTGTCGAGCACGTCGCCCCACGCGAGCAGCGCGCCATGACGCCCACCGGCTGGAAAATTCGCTGTGCCGCGTCCGTATGGTCGCGCACCTCAGACCACACCTCTATGAAACACGCAGAGAACCCCACATGACAGACGTGAGAGAAGGGACGGCTTTTCTGCCCCCGTGCCGATTTCCGATGCAAGGCGAATCGAATACGACAGCTCCCGACTCGCCGGAGGGGACCTGGCTGGCGGCCGCAGTAACAAGGGCAGGTGCGCTCGACCACCCACCGGTAGACGCCCAGGCCGGAGCCGTGCTCGGTGCCGCGGCGAGCGATGACGGGCACCACGCCCCGGGCGCAGATCTGCTTGCGATGACCATCGTGGTCGTAGCCGCGGTCCGCGTAGAGGGTGACCGCTCTGAGGCGAGGCCGGCCGACCCGGCCGCGGACGGGCGGGACGGCATCCAGCAGGGGCAGGAGTTGGATGACGTCGTTATGGTTCCCACGGTCAGGACGACGGCGGGCGGGGTGCCGTACCCGGAAGTGGTTGGTCAGCAGGAGTGGTGTGACCCCGTTTCGGGCTGCTGGTACTGGTCGCGGGCGGCAGTCTGGGGTGTAGGTCGTCTGGCGGGGCGGTTTTGCCGATGAGTTCACCGTCCTCGAACGGTCTATCCAGCGACACGACCGTTCTCGACAGGAGTGCCATGTCCACCATCCAGCCAGTGATCATTACGGCCGACCAAGACGTCCTGCTCGGCTTCTATACGAAGTTGTTCGGCGCCAAGGAGATCTACCGGGTACCGGAGGAAGGCCCGGCCTTCTACCTCGGCTTGCGCATCGGCGACACCGACCTCGGGCTGGTGGCCAAGACGAACCTGGGGACCGGGGCGGCACCGCGGATCCTGCTCAGCATCGGTGTCGACGACGTCGATGAGACGCTCGGCCGGGTGGAGGCTCTGGGCGGCTCGGTCCGCGGCGGCCCCAACGACATGCCGTGGGGACAGCGCGTCGCCCACATCCAGGACCCCGACGGCAACCCGGTGAACCTCACCCAGCCGATCCCGGCTCAGTGACGCTGTTCCGGGTGCTTGTGCAGGTCGAGGGCTGCCTGCGGTAGAGATCAATTGCCTGTAGTGGCCTCGACGTTCGTCAGATGGAGCCCAGGTCGGCCAAGGCGCCGAGACCGGCAGCGCGCAGGTGGGCCAGGATATGGTCGCGGCGGGCGGCGGAGATGTCGTGGGTGCGGCCGGGCCCGGCCGCCGATATCCACACCAGACGGCCCCGCTCGTCGGTCAGGGCAAGCACGGGCAGGCCGTGGCGGCGACGCTTGCCGGAGTAGTTCGGGCGGTTCGCCGTGCCGGTGCGGCGCTGGGTGGGGATGAGGGTGCCGTCGATCAGGATGGCCTCCCCGCCCCGCTTGGCGATCTTGTACAGGGCGCGGTCCAGCCGCGGGGCCCTTGCGTCGAGCAGTGCGATCAGCTCGTCCCGCCGGCGGCGCACGGTGGTGGCGGAGATGCCGTTGCCGCCGGCCATGTCGGCCAGGCGCTGATCGTGCCGCAGCACGGCCAAAACGATCACCGCGTTCGATGGTGGCCCTACTGGGCTGAGAACCGTCCGCCGACATCCGAGGCCCGGAGCCGCATCCGCTGAGGGCTGCGGCTCCGGGCCTTGCGTGGTCCCCGGACCTCTTGTGCCGACCACCCGACTGCTCGGCCGTGGCGGACGAGGTCTCAGCAGCCGCGAACGCCCGCGGCCGAATCCCGGAAGAAGGAGCTGGAGACCGACTGCCCGCTCGGGCCGCCCTCAGCGGTGCCGCTGGAGCGGACCGACTGAGCCCGCTTGGGTGCCCTCACCTCTGGGCTGGTGGCCGGAGGGCCTCTGAACCGCGCCACTGGGACGGTGCTGCGGCTCGGAGGCCCTTTGAGCCGTTGATCTCTTCGTGCTGTTCCGGCTGGAGGCACTCGATCAGGTAGTCGCCGGTCTCCGGGGCGAGGGTCACCCCGTGGGTTTCGCTGCGGAACCCGGGGAACCGCCGGTCGAAGGACTCCAACGCGGTGAGGTAGCGCAGCAGGGGGCCGTCCTCGTCGCCGACGCTTTCGCCGGGCATCAGCACAGGGATGCCGGGCGGGGTGACGGTGACCATGGCGGCCGCCACCCGGCCGGGTGCATCGGCCAGCCGCACGCGCTCCGTGCCGCCGCGGATCAGACGCTGGTAGCACACCTGCGGAGGGGCGACCGGCTCCGGCAACTGCTGGAAGGCGGTGTCCAGCAGCTCGACCAGGCGTACCGAACGCAGGTGGTCGTGCATTTCCTGGCACAGCTCGCGCACGGTCCGGCCGGAGTAGCGCTGCGGATGCCGGGCGACCAGTGCGGGCAGGACGCGATCGAGCGGGGCGTCTCCGTCGTAGAGCGCCTTGAAGTCCATCAGGGCGTCCAGCAGCGTCCCCCACTTGCCCTTGGTGATGCCCATGGAGAACAGCACCAGCGTGGTGTAGCTGTCGGTCTTCTCGACCACGATGTTCCGGGTGGCCAGATAGGCGGTGAGTACTCGGGCCGGGATGCCCCAGTCGGCCATGTCACCGGTTGCGTTGACTCCCGGGCAGGTCAGGGTGACCTTGATCGGGTCGAGCATGCAGTAGCCCTCGGTCAGCCCGGGAAATCCGTGCCACGAGGCTCCGGGTTCCAGGTGCCAGCAGGACGGCTCCGTGCGCAGCAGGTCGGGTGGCGCCTCGTCGAAGAGCAGCCGCTTGCCGCTCGCCGGGTCGGTCACCGTCTCCGGCTGCCACACGCCGAAGAACCAGGGCGGACGGTCCCCGGCGGCCTCGATGCGCCTGCCGATGCGCACCATCTCCTGGCGGAAACGAACTGCCTCGGTCACCGCCTCGTCGACCAGCCAGCGCCCCTGCGGCCCGTCCATCATGGCGGTGGCCACGTCCAGCGAGGCGATCATCGGATACAGCGGCGAGGTCGTGCCGTGCATCATCAGCGCCTCGTTGAACCGGTCGTGCTCCACGGGTGCCCTGGGCCCGGGCCTGATGTGGACCATGGCGCCCTGCGAGAGTGCGGCCAGCAGCTTGTGGGTGGACTGAGTGGCGAAGACGGTGGGCCGTTCAGGGCCGGGGAAGTTCTCCGGCCCCACCGACATCCCGTAACGACCGGCGTACAGAGGGTGGAAGCGTGCGTAGGCGAACCACGCCTCGTCGAAATGGAGCCGGGGCGTCGTCTCGGCGAACGCCCGTGCCGCCGCGACGGCGTCGTAGCACAGGCCGTCGTAGGTGGAGTTGGTGAAAACGGCGTACGCCACGTCGGGGGAGAGGGCACCTCGGGTCAGCGGGTTGGCGCCCATCCGCGCCGCCACCCGGCCCGCCTCGATTTCAGCCGGGGGCAGCGGCCCGGCCAGGCCATAGCCGTTGCGTGTGGGAATCAGGTACACCGGACGCGCCCCGGAAACGACGAGGCCGTGCAGGACCGATTTGTGGCAGTTGCGGTCCACCAACGCAATCTCGTCACGCGTGGCGCTGAAGTGGCCGACCAGCCGGTTGCAGGTGGAGTCGCCGTGCAGGACGAAGTAGGTGAGGTCGGCGCCGAAGACGCGGGCGGCGTTGCGCTCCGCCTCGCCGATCGGCCCGGTGTGCTCGAACAACGAGCCGAGCTCCTCAACGGAGATCGAAAGGTCGCTGCGCAGTAGCCGCTCGCCGAAGTAGTCGTGGAAGGCACGGCCCACGGGTGACTTCAGGAAGGCGACGCCTCCGGAATGGGCCGGAGTGTGCCAGGAGTACTCGTGCGCGTCGTCGAAACGGCGCAGCGCCTTGAAGAACGGTGGCAGGACGGCTTCCCGGTATGCGCGGGCGGCGGTGGTGATCCGGCCCGCGATGAACGCCGGTGTGTCCTCCAGCGGCCACACATAGCCCACCACCGACTCCGACACCCACAGCGGCAGGTCGTGCACGCCGTCGTTCGCCATGACCAGGAACACCGGCAGGTCCTGGAACCTGCTGCCGAGCCGGCGCAGGACCGACGCACCGGCCGGGTCGCCGTCCGCGCCGCGGCCCGGCGGCAGGTCCCACGCCACCAATGCCGCGGCCAGACCGGCCTCGGTACGCAGCACCGCCTCGGCGTCGCCGGCGCTGACCGCCCAGCGGACCCCGAACCCTCCGATCTCGATCGCCTCACGGATCTTCACCAGTTGCTCGGCCTGGGCGCCCTCGTCCTGCGGATGCGCCCCCACCGCGATAAGGATCTTGCTGCTGTCGGCCATGCCGCCCCTCCCCGGTGGCGGGTGCCACCCAGGTCAGTCTTGGGACGACCACCCCGGGGCGGTGCATGCAGGAGGTGCAAACCACCCGGACGACGGAAAGCGCTCGCCCGGCGTTGACCTTGGCCTTACCGTCATGAGCCTCGGCTTGCGGAGTGGTTGCCACACCCTGGTGAAGCACCCGCCACTCCGGTCGCTGTGGCGTCGGGCCAGCAGGCCTACGAGGGTATCTGTGTCCTTGACCTCCCACGCCTGCTTGAAGGCTGTGACGAGGTCGGCGCGCCGGGGTAAGAGGTCCTGAGCGCGCCGTCAGCGCCGCGCGGTCGCGGAGACGTCCTCGTCCGTCGAGCCCTTGTAGGCGGCCACGCTGCCCAGCAGGCGCAGCGCCGCCTCGGAGGGCGAGCCGGGCTCGGCGGTGTAGGCGATCAGCCGCTGTCCGGACGTACCGGGGAGGACGAGGTTCTCGAAGCTGAGGTCCATCACGCCGACGAGCGGATGGTGCAGCCGCTTCATGCCCGAGGTGCAGGTGCGCACCGGGTGCCGTGCCCAGCGGGAGGCGAACTCGTCGCACTGGACGGTGAGCCGGCCGACGAGCTCGGCAAGTCGGCGGTCGTCTGGGTGGCGGCCGGCCACCAGGCGCAGGGAGGCGACGGCGAGCTGTGCCTCCTCGTCCCAGTCGGTGTACAGCTCGCGGTACTGCTCGTCCAGGAAGAGCATCCGCGTCAGGTTGGGGCGGTTGCCCGGGGTGTCGGGGCTGTCGGACGGCAGGTGTCCGGCGAGCAGGGCGTGGCCCAACACGTTCCAGGCGAGGACGTCGTTGCGGCGGTCCAGGACGAGCGCCGGCACGTCCGTCATCGAGGCCAGCAACTGGCGTGCGGAGGCGCTGGCGTGCTCCACCCGCGGCGGTGCCGGGCGGGACGCGGCGGAGGGGCGGGCCAGGACCTTCAGGTGCGCGGTCTCGTCCTCGGTGAGCCGCAAGGTGCGGGCGATCGCGTCCAGCACGGCGTCCGACGCGCTGGTGGCACGGCCCTGTTCGAGGCGGGTGTAGTGGGTGATGCTGACGCCGGCGAGCATGGCCAGCTCCTCCCTGCGCAGCCCGGTCACGCGGCGGCGGGTCGGATGCGGCGTGATGCCGACGTCCTCGGGCCGGAGTGCGGCACGGCGGGACTTGAGGAAGTCTCCCAGCTCGGACGGAGCGTCCATCGTTGCCTCCCGTGTCGTACGTGCTCGGCCGCGCGGCCGCCGGGCGAAGGTGCATGCGGTCGTGAGCGGCTCTTCGTCCATGATGCCCGCAGGTCCCGGCAGTTGGGGGCGGTAAGGGTGGTCATGAGATGACCACCCTTGCGTTGGCTGTGCGAGACAGGGTTCTGGCTGGCCTCCCCGACGCGGATGAGTCTCTTTCCCGAGCGGCGCGCGTAAGACGCCTGTGCTTGAGAGAAAGGGATGTCGACGTCATGTCCATCACCGATGCTGAAACCGGCGGTACCGCCGGTACTCCCGGCGCGCCTGGTGCGGCCGCCGGTACGCCCCCGGCCGTCCTCACCCCCCGGCGGCGACTGGTGCTGGTGCTGCTGCTCGCGGCCCAGTTCATGCTGGCCGTGGACTTCTCCATCCTGAACGTCGCCCTGCCGGTGATCGGCGAGGGCCTCGGATTCTCCCTGGCGCACCTGCAGTGGATCGGGACCGCGTTCGCTCTGTGCGCGGCCGGCTTCACCCTGCTGTTCGGACGTGTCGCCGACCTGTTCGGGCGCCGGCGGCTGTTCCTCGGCGGCCTCGCGGTGCTGGGCGTGGCCTCGCTGGTGGGCGGCCTGGCTCAGAACTCCGAGGTGCTGATCGCGGCGCGGGTCTTCCAGGGGTTGGCCACCGCGGCGGTGACCCCGGCCGGCCTGTCCCTGCTGACCACGTCGTTCCCCGAGGGGCCGCTGCGTGAGAAGGCCCTCGGCCTGAACGGCGCGCTGATGTCCGCCGGGTTCACGACCGGCGCTGTCCTCGGCGGTCTGCTGACCGACCTGCTGTCGTGGCGATGGGCGTTCTTCATCAACGTGCCCGTCGCCCTCACCGTCCTCCTCGTCGTACCGACCGTCATCAATGAGTCCCGGCCCGACGAGCGCCCGAAGCTGGACGTGCCCGGCGCCGTCAGCGTCACGCTCGGTCTGCTGGCCATCGTCTTCGGCCTCACGCAGGCCGGCGAACACGGCTGGGAGTCGTCCTCGGCGCTGCTGCCCCTGGCCGCCGGTGTCGTGCTGCTCCTGGTCTTCTACGCCGTCGAGCGCAAGGTGGCGGCGCCCCTCGTACCGCTCGGCGTGCTCGGCAAGCGGTCGGTGGCTTGGGGAAACCTCGCCGGTCTGATCGCCTTCCTCACCGAGACCTCCCTGGTCTTCCTGCTCACCCTCTACCTCCAGGAGGTCCTGGGCTTCTCGGCGCTGGCCGCGGGGCTGTCCTTCGGCGTGCTGGGCTTCGGCACGGTCGTCGGCGGATCCGTCGCCCCGAAGGTCATCGGGAAGATCGGCAGCAAGAACACCCTGATCGCCGGCGGGCTGCTGCAGACGGTGTTCACGGCCGCCCTGCTCGGCCTCGGCGACGAGCGCGGGTGGATGTGGCTGCTGCTGGTCGCCACCTTCGCCGGTGGCGTCGGGAACATGCTCGTCATCGTCGGCTTCATGGTCACCGCCACGTCCGGGCTGGCCGACCACGAACAGGGCCTGGCCACTGGGCTCGCCACCATGACGCAGCAGATCGGCATCACCATGGGCACGCCGCTCATGAGCGCCATCGCCACCGCCGCGATGACCGGCACCGGCGCCTCGGCCATTCTTGGCGGCCTGAAGGTCGCGATCGCGGTGAACGCCGCCATCGTGCTCCTGGGTGCGCTCACCAGCGCCGGCTTCCTGCGCGGCGCCGCCTCCCGTGCGCGCTGACGCCCGGCGGCACCTGCCGCACGACGACCGTCCGGGCCGCCGCGAGGCCGTCGCGGCCCGGACGGACGGTCGTCGGCCCGGTGGGGCCCGCCTGGGAGACGCTTGGCTCGACGCCGGGACGCGCCGCAACGCGGTCCGGGTCTACCGCCCGTCCACCGCCCGGCGCGGACGCCTTCGGCTGGCTGGTCCGGGCCCACGGCGGCAGCTCTGAAGCATTGGCACGGCTGCTCCTCGGCATGGACGGCGCCGAGCCGGAAGCGGGGAGGGGGCGCAGGTTTCGCCGGTGCCGCCGCGGCTCGGCGGGCTCAACCGGGGCCGCCGGGGTGGTCGGCTCGGCCGGTGCCGGGCGGACCGCTTTGCGGCTGCGGCTGAAGCAGCGTCAGGTCCTGGCCACCGCCATCCTCGACCGGCTCCTCGACCACTGTGAGGTCGTCCCGATCAAGGGCCCCGGCTACCGGCTCAAGAACGGCCTCACCGCTGTCGAGGGCGAAGCGGCGTCGCCTGAGATCTGCCGGGCCGTCAGCGATCGGGCGAAGTGCCGCCTCCTCGGAGCTGTCTGTCCAGGTACTCGATCAACCCGGTTTCGCTCCGTTTCAGGCGTTCCCGTTGCTCACGAGGCAGCGATGCCAGGGCGTCCACGAGGACACGCTTCCGTGGGACATGGACCATCGAGCCGGAGTAGACCCGGCAGCCGGAACACCATGCGAACCCGATGCACCGCTCGAACATGGAGGACTCCGGCGGATAGAAGCGGTACCGGTATGAGCGGACGGGCGTCCCACAGGCCGCGCATATTCGCCGATCCCCATCGGGGACCGTCTCCCAGGTCCCCACCTTGAGCCACCGCTGTCGCTCGTCAGGCGCTCTTCAAATCGTCATGCCGAGCATTGTTCCCCATGACGAACCGCCCTGCCAGCATTGTTCCGGACGGGAGACCTGGCGCTGCAGCTCTTTGTAGTCGGCGGGGCCGCAGAGGCCCGATTTCCGCCACTCCTGCTCGCCCATCAGCTCGGACAGTCGTCGTTCCAAGCGTCTGATCTGGGTGGTGAGCCGGGTGTTGCGGGCGTGTTCGTTGGCCAGGTCGGTCTGGCGTGAGGCGAGGCTGACCGGGGGCCGGACACGGGGTCCGAGGCTCAGGGTTGCCGTTCGGCGGCGTGGATGAGGGCGGTCTTCACGCGCCGGTGGCGGCGTTGGCTGTCGGCATGCGGCCGTCGGCCATGGCGCCCCGGCAACTCAAGGAGCTCCGGGCCTCCGACGCGGAGTAGATCGCCCAACTCAAAGCCGATGTCGAAGCACTGGCGGGTGCCCTGCACCAGACCACGGCGGCCCGATCGGGTGATGGCCCGCCCGTGGAGAGTGTCGGCGTTGGCGCGGCCGGGAACGAGGGCCAGTCTTGTCGCGGAAGGGAGGTCCGCCAAACATGGCCGTGCACTGCTTCGGATCTCCGCGCCACGCCCGTGGCGGAGTGAAGTTCGGCCAGGCGCGGCTCACCGTCACCGTCAAGGCCGGCAGCTACGAACTGTGGTGCTCCATCGACAAACACCGGGAACTCAGCATGGACACCCACCTCCAGGTCGGCGGGAACGGCCCGGTGTCACCGGCCCCCGGCAGCGCCGCCGCGACCGCGACCGGGCAGTAGCGATGGCTCCCGGACCCGGCGGCCCCCCGCACCGCACCGCCACCAGCATGCGCACGGTCGTGCGCATGCTGCTCCAAGTGGTGACCGCGGCCGCACTGGCTGTGGACGCCTACGTGCACGCCGACCTCGCCGCCCCTTACGATGTGGTCGGGCGGCAGATCAGCCAGGGAACGCTGTTTCGTCTCGAAGCCGCCGTGGCGTCGCTGGCTGCGCTGCTGGTCCTGCTGCTCGGTCGCCGGCGGCCGGCGTGGGTGTTCGCGTTCCTGGTTTCCGTCTCCGCGCTGGGCGCCGTTCTGCTCTACGGTTTCGTGAACGTGGGCGCTCTCGGTCCGCTGCCGAACATGTACGAGCCGTTCTGGGGGCCGAAGAGGACCGGCAGCGCGATCGCCGAGGCCGTCGGCGCCGTGGCCGCGCTCGTCGGCTTTCTGATCACCGGCCCGCCGCACTCTGCGTCCACTCGGACCAGCGCTCCTCGGGGCGACAAGGCCGACGGTGGGGGCGGCTGATCACGTGCCACGCCTCACCCTCCGCACCGAACCCGGCAGCTCCTGGGGCTGCTGTGGCAGCTGCTGCCCCTGGCGGTGACCGCCGCCCTGCTCTGGTACGGCCGGGTACATACCCCGGAGTACCGGCGCAGCTTCTTCGGGGCGCACGGCCACGCCGTGTCCCTGCTCAAGTCCCGGCTGGAAGCGCCCTCTTGGGACTGACTCTGATCCAGTTGTTTCTCGCGCTGTGGGTGTACGGCCAACTGCCCGGCCTGCGGGCCGGGCCACACCCGGTGGGCACCGCGCGCCGCCTGACAGGTATGTTCGCTTTCCTGTTCTACGTCCCGATCGCCCAGCAGTGCATCCTCGCCTACGGCGTCAGCCTGCCCCGGCCCGCGAGGCGCTGCACTCGCTCGCCGGCTGTTTTCTCTACGGGGCCTTCGTCGCCGAGGTCGTCGTGGTGCGCCACCGCCGCTGGTCGGGCTGGGCGCTCCCTCTCGCCGGTGGGCGCGCTCGTCACGGTGATCGCCCTGGCCTGGTACCCGGCGGCGTTCTGGTGCCTGAACGGCCTCCGGGCGCCCGGCCTGTAGGCGGACGACGCCGGATCGGTGCCGTCGTCGGCCACTATCGGCAGTGGTCACAGCTCGCCAACCCGCCGCCCTCCCGAGGTGCGAGGTGACCGGTTCGCGCGAAAGCCGTTCCCTTCCTTCGGGGCGTTGGTGCCGCCAGGTCTTGAGGTGCCCGGCGCCGCCACACCTCGCGGCCGGGCGCGGCACTGACCGCCCACACCAGGGCGGCGTTGCCCGGCCCGCAAGCGCGTGCCTTGTATCCATGTGCTATATGCGAAAAAATTGGACGTACGGCACATGGTGCTGAAGGCAAGCGAGAGGAGTGCCTCATGATCGCCAAGCTGCTCGCCAAGTTGTCCTTCACCCGCAACTACGGTGCGTACGGGGCCCACGACTGGGGTACGCACACCGGCGACGACAGGGTGTGACCACACGCTCGGCGGGCGCCCCGGGCTCCCGCCGACTCCTGGTCACGCTGCCGACGAAATCGGCCTGACTGGAACGAGAAGTCAGGGGCGATCCCATGGGCCGAGTGAATGAGCCGCCGCAATTGCCGGGAGGCAGCTTCGCGGCCTGGAGCCGCGACCGGCTGGCACTGGCGCGCCGTGGCGCTGACGAGTGCGGGGACGTGTGGCAGCTGGAGTCCGGTGTCTACGTAGCCGCTACGGCCGGGGTGTGTGAAGCGGTCCTGCGCCGCGCGCAGGACTTCCCCAAGCCGTCCTCGCCTCTCTTCCCGCCGTTGAAGCGGACCGGCGGAGCGCCGACGCCCGAGGAACGGGTGCATGCTCGCGCCGCCCGCATGCGCGGACTGCGCCCACAGGCGGTTGCGGACCGGATCGGTGAGATTGCGCCCGGGACCGCTCGATTTGCTGATCAGTGGCCCACGGGCCGGGACGTCGAGATTCTGCCCATGGTCCGGCCCGTCCTGGCAGAGATCGGCGTGCGCTACCTCTTCTCCGACGACGCTGCTGCCCTGCTGCCCTTCGCCTGGCAGCTCTTCGTGGCCCGGGAGGTGCTCGTACGCCCCTCGCACTGGGTGTGGCCGCGCTGGGTCCCCACACCGGCACGGCGGTTCCGCACACGGCGGCAAGTCGCCTTCACCAACGCTTTGCGGTCCATCGTCCGGCGGCGCCGTTCATCGGGCCAGTTCGGTGACGACGTGCTGGGACAGATGCTCCGGCCCTCCTCCCGCTACGGCCCGCTGTCGGAAGAAGCCGTCCTGGACACTCTCCCCGGAATCACCGTCGCCACCTTCGAGACACCCTCCCGGGCAGCCGGATGGATCTTGCTCCACCTGGCCCGATACGCCCAGGCCGCGGACCGCGTCGCGGCCGAAGCCGCCCTGCTGCCCGCCGACCCGGCAACGACGACCAGCACCCACCTCGACAACCTGCAATACACCCAGGCGCTGGTACGCGAAGTGCTCCGACTGCACCCCCCGAGCTGGCTGCTCACCCGGCGCGCCCCGCGACAGACTCAGCTCGCCGACTACACCATCGACGCCGGATCCACCGTTCTCGTCTGCCCCTACACCGCCCACCGCGACGCACGGGAACACCCCGAACCAGACCGGTTCCGGCCCGAACGCTGGCTCGACGATTCGGGCTCGTCGGCGAAACCCGGGGTCTTCCTCGGCTTCGGTACCGGGCCGCACGGCTGCGAGGGAGCCGCCCTGGCCATGGCCATGCTCACGCTCATGACCGCGCAGACAGCCCGCCGATACCACTTGAGCGAGCCGCCCGGTGCGGAACCCGGCTACCGGGTCACCACCTTCGAAGGTCTCGCAACCGCCGGCCTGCACCTGCGTGCCACCTTGCGCGGCTGAGGGCAGTCCTACTTTCGGTGGCAGGCCGCCTCCATCCGCGAACAACGAACGTCGATCAAGTCCGAGTGCCGTTCCACACGCGCTCGGATCACCGGCTCATGGTTCGCACATCGTGTGTCGCCGGTCGAACTCGGTGACGAGCATGCCCATCATGACGAGGTCGTGGTGCCGGCCAGCGAAGAAAACGTGTTCCCGCAAGCGCCCCTCCTCGGTGAAGCCGAGCCCACGAAACAGTGCCAGCGATGCCTCGTTGTGGGCCAAAACCGCCGCCAGGCATTTGTGATAGCGCCGCTCAGCGAACATGAAGCGCAGCAGCAGCACCACGGCTTCCGTCGCGTAGCCCTTGCGCCGGTGGCCGGCGCTGATGGTGATATCGAACTCGAACCAGCCTGAGTGAGGGCCGGTGCGATGTGAGCCGACCGCGCCGACCAGCTCTCCCGTGGCCGTCGCCTCGACCGCCAACCGGAAGCGGTCGTCATCGCACTCGGCAACGGCCTGCTCCTTCGCCCAGGCACGGTAGCTCTCGGTAGACCTCGGCAGATCCAGCCGGCCCGCTCGCGGCCCGTCATCGTCGGCGAAACGCGCGAACGCCGCCCAGTCGTCGGGCTCGACAGCGCGCAGGCGTACCCGATTACCGGTCCAGGACGATGCCATGCCCTATTTGATCACGCTGCTGTGCGCCCGAGGCCGACAGGCACGCCGAGGCAGGCGTTGCCCGCCGTGCTCCGTCTCACCGCTGATCGTCGTCCTCGTCCGGAGCGGCGGGGTCGTGCAGCGGACCTCTACAGTGCCGCGTACGCCGCTGTCCAGCGTCGTTGCGTCGGACTCACCGGTATCCGTGCCGCTGTTACGCTGGTTTTGTGACGCGTTCCGGCCCAGCGTGCCATATGGGTCCACCGAAACGGCAATCCAAAAGAGCGCCGCTTGCGTAACCAAAAAGCAGCCCCACCAGGGATACGTCCCTGGTCACGCGCCGATCGCCTGAGTCACGATGATCAATTCTTTCCATGGGGACCCGGGCGAGCGTGGTGATCCTGCTCGCGCTTCGCAGTGATGGGCAGCGGCCGGGACCTCCGTCGTTGCGCGCCGTAGTGGCGCCGGCTTGAGGGTCTGCAGCTCCCACTCCCTGTGGAGGCCGGGGTGAAAGTTGTCGTTGATCTTTCCCGATGCAAGGGGTATGCGCAGTGCGCGTTCCTGGCTCCGGAGGCGTTCCGGATGCACGGTGAGGAAGCGCTCATGTACGACCCGAACCCCGATGACGTCTGGCGCGACCAGGTGCTACGCGCCGCTGCGGCGTGCCCGGTCCAGGCGATCCTGGTCGACCGGCTGGAGGCACGGCACGCACCGGCGGAGGCGTCGCCGTCATGACCAGTGCCGACAACCTGCGTGCGTTCAAGCGCGATGGCCGCATCGTGGTCGTCGGGGCTTCGCTGGCGGGGCTGCGGGCCGCGGAGGCTCTACGGGGGGAGGGTTTCACCGGATCGTTGACCATGATCGGTGACGAGTTGGGCGGGCCCTACGACCGGCCTCCCCTGTCCAAGCAAGTACTGAACGGGTGGGTGCCGGCCAGGGGCACCACTTTGCCCCGCCGTCGTGACATCGACGCGGAGTGGCTGCTGGGCGTGCCCGCCAGCGGGCTGGACCTCGCGACGAACCACGTGCGTCTCGCCGACGGACGCGAGGTTCCCTTCGACCGGGTGCTGATCTCTACCGGGGTACGGGCCCGGCCGTGGTTCGTCGAGTCCGAGGCTGCCCTGGACGGAGTGTTCGTCGTACGTACGCGCGAGCATGCCGAGAGCCTGCAGCGGGCCCTCGCCGCCGGGCCTTCCCGCGTTCTGGTAATCGGTGCGGGATTCACCGGCTCCGAGATCGCCTCCGTCTGCCGCGAGCGGGACATCCCGGTGACCGTCGTCGAAGTCGGGGCGGCCCCGCTGGCCGGGGCGCTGGGTGCCGTGATCGGTGAGGTCGCGGCGGACCTGCAGCGCGCTCACGGCGTCGACCTGCGGTGCGGTGTCAAGGTCACCCGGCTTGAGGGCGACGTGCAGGGACGGTTTCGCCGTGCTCACTTCGACGACGGCAGTACGGTCGATGCCGATGTGGCGGTGGTGGCACTCGGGAGCATCCGCAACACCGAGTGGCTACGGGATTCGGGACTGGCGGCGGGCGTGTGGGGAATCACCTGCGACACGGGCTGCCGCGCCCTCGACATCAACGGCCGCGTCGCTGATGACGTCTTCGCCGCGGGAGACGTGGCACGTTGCCCGAACCCCATCTACGATTCCCGGCTCATCGCACAGGAGCACTGGGCCAACGCCGTGGAACAGGCCGAGGTCGCGGCACACAACATGGTCAGCGCCCAGGCGGACCGCCGGCCCCACCTGTCCATCCCGCTGTTCTGGTCGATCCAGTTCGGCGTCAACATCAAGTCCGTCGGCGTGCCGACCTTCGCCGACGAGGTGGTCGTCACCCAGGGATCGCTGGACGACCACCGTTTCGTCACGGCATATGGCTATCGGGGCCGCGTCACGGCTGCCGTGAGCTTCAACAACGGCAAGTGGCTGGACCACTACCGACGGCTGATCGAGACGGCCGCACCTTTCCCGCCCCGCTGCCCCACGCCGGACCAGCCGTCCGACACGAAACCGGTGCCCGTCGACTTCCCCGGCCCCGCCCTGCTCGCGCCGGGCGCCACGGTGGTCGTCACAGGCCATGCCCCGGGTGAGCGCCGGGCCACGGCCGTGCACCAGCATCGACAGGAGGAAGGCCGGACGACCACGACCGGGACGCCCGGCACGCTGCAACGGATCTTCGACTACTCCGCCCGGGCCGACCCCTACCCGCTGTATGCCGAGTTGCGCAGGACGCCGGTGGCCCGGCAGGAGGACGACAGCTACGTCATCAGTACCCATCGCGAGATCACGGACGTGCTGAATGACCCGCATCTGAGTTCCGACCTGCGCAATCTGTCGCGTCCGATGCCCCCAGCCGAGGAAGGGGTCACGTCGTCGTTCATCCACATGGACTCGCCCGAGCACGATCGCCTGCGGCGTATGGCGATGCGTCACTTCGGCCCCCCGCACACCCCTGGACTGGTGACCGGACTTGAAGGCTTCCTGACCGCCACCGTCGGCAGCCTGATCGACGATTTGGCGGGCAAGGAGCAGATCGACGTCGTCGACGACTTTGCCCTTCCATTCCCCGTAACCGTGACCTGTCACTTGCTCGGCGTGCCAGGCGAGGACGAGCCGAGGTTCCACCTCTGGGTGAACGACATCATGAACTCGATCGACTACAACCCCGAGACCGACCCGAAGGAGAAACTGGACAAGGGCATACAGGCCCGCAAGGACTTGCGCCAGCGCCTCGGCGAGTTGGTGGAACAGCGCCACGGCCGGCCAGGAGACGACCTGCTGTCACGGCTGGCCAACGACGACGGGCCCGACGGCCGGATGGCCGACGCCGAAATCGTCGCCACCGCCAGACTGCTCCTCATCGCAGGCCATGAGACCATCGTCAACCTCATCACCAACGGCATGCTGACGCTGCTGCGCCACCCGCAGGTGCTACAGCGACTGCGCCACGAACCGGACCTCGTCGTGCCGCTGGTCGAGGAACTGCTGCGCTACGAGCCCCCCGTGCACATCATTCCCTGGCGGGCGGCGTACAGCGACATCACCGTCGCCGACACCGTCATCCCCAAGGGTTCGCAGATCATGCTCATGTTGGCCTCAGGCAGCCGAGATCCGAAGCGCTTCCACGATCCCGACCGCTTCGACCCGGATCGGCGTGACAACCAGCACCTGGGGTTCGGAAGCGGCGTCCACCTGTGCTTCGGCGGTCCGCTGGCCCGGCGGGAAACCCAGATCGCGCTGACCGAGCTGGTGCGCCGGCTCGACCGCCCCAGGCTTGTCGCCGACCCGCCGCCGTACCGGCCCAGCCCCGTTCTTCGGGGTCCCATCCATCTGGACATCGAGCAGGGGGACCGTTGACACGGCAGCCGAGGGCAGCTGCGAGGTCGCGCCGCGAACGGCCCGGTCGGCCGGCTCTGCATTCGACAGCAACTCGCTACTCTCCTCAGCTCCCATCCCGTCCACCGTCTGGCCGCCACGGTCCTCCTGCCAGAGCGGGAGCGGCATCGCTTCGTGGACGACTGCTCACTCCGCATCCGTCATATCCAATGGATAGCCCGGCCACCTGTGCGGATGGTTGCCTGCGTTTCCGAACCGGTGCGCGAGGCAGTCACACGACCGGGTAGCCGGACCGGACCCGGCCGGCGCGAACACGTACAACGGCGGCAACAGGGCCTCCTGCGTGCTCGTTGGTTCGACAACCCCAGCCGCTCAGTGCAGCCGGTCGGTGGGCTCCGCCTGGACGGGAGTGGCTGCCAGGCTGGCGAGCAGCTTGAGGCGCTCTTCCGAGGTGCTGCCCGGTTCGGCGGTGTAGAGACTCAGGTCGTGCACGGTCCGGTGAGACACGGGCAGGCCGAGAGACTGGTAGGTCAGCTCCAGAAGGCCGACCTCGGGGTGCTGCAGCCGCTTGATGCCCTCGTGGCGGATACGGACGTCGTGCGCGGCCCACATGGTGCGGAAGTCGGCGCTGAGCGTGGACAGTTCGCCGATCAGCTCGCGCAGGGCCCGATCATGCGGCTCACGCCCGGCCTCGGCACGCAGCAACGCGACGGTGACGGCGGCGCCGGCGTCCCAGTCGACGAAGAAGTCCTGTGAGCCAGGGTCGAGGAAGTGGTAGCGGGCGAAGTTGGGACGGCCGCGTTTGTCGGTGGTGCGGCTGTCGAACATCGGTGCGTGCAGGGCCCTGGCGAGCGCGTTGTGGGCGATGACGTCCAAGCGGCCGTTGCGTACGAAGGCGGCGGACATCGTGATGGAGCCGAGCAACCACTGGATGCGGGGCGGGACTTCGACGTCCCTGCGGCGGGACGGCGCGCGGGGTGCGGGCCGTGCGGCGCGGGCCAGGTCGAACAGATAGGTGCGCTCGTCCTCGTCCAGTTGCAAGGCATTGGCGACCGCGGTCAGCACGTCTTCGGACACTCCGCTGATATGGCCCTTCTCCAGCCGGGTGTACCACTCGGTGCTCACCCCGGCCAGCACGGCGACCTCCTCACGCCGCAGTCCCGGGACCCGGCGGCGGCCGCTGGTGGGCAGCCCGGCCTGCTCCGGGGTGATCTTCGCGCGGCGGCTGGCAAGAAAGTCCCGGATCTGCGCACGGTGATCGCTTCGGTCGTCCATGCGATCCACGGTAGCCAGCGAGGGGCGCCGAGGGAGGTTGAGCTTGTACCCCCCATAAACACGACCTTCTCCGCCCGCGCCGAAGCCGGTCTCCTGGAACACGTACCCCGATCACGACCCACGGAGATGAACCTTGAGTACGCGAGGAGGAACCCTTCACGCCCCCGCCGAAGCACGGGCCGAGGAGCCTCAGCAGGCGGCGCCCTCCCGGCTTCCGCTCGTCGTGTACGTGCTCGCGCTGAGCACGTTCCTGATGGGCACCACCGAGTTCGTCGTGGCCGGCCTGCTGCCCGAGATCGCGGGAGACATGCAGGTCAGCGTCGCCCGGACCGGCCTGATGATCACCGGCGAGCGCCAACGGCGCTGGAGTGAGCGGCGCCTGGTCTGGATCGCGTCAGCGATACTTCATGGCTGTGACGAGCGAGGACACCCCGGCGGCCAGACCGCCGCAGCCTCCGGCCAGACGTCAGATCCGGTCCTGCCGGAATGTCTGCTCGATCGTCGCCTCGGGCAGCCGCGGTCAGGGCCGGAGCACGATCTTGCCGTGGGTGTGCTGCTGTTCCAGCTCGAGGAAGGCGTCTCGCACCTGTTCCAGCGGGTAGGTGCGGGCGATCGGCACCTCCAACTGCCCGCGCGCGGCAAGCCGGGCCAGCTCGCCGAGCACGACCGCACACGCCGCCGCACCTTCTCCGTAGGTCCGCGCGCCGACCTCGGCCGCGGCCTGCCAGTCGCGGATCGTGTTGATCCGCTCGGGCTGCACGCCCAACTCCACTGCCAGTGCCACGTAGCCGTCGCCGAAGGTGTCGATGAACGCGTCGACCCTGCCGCCGGACGCCTGACGGATCCGCTCGGCCACGCCTGGCCCGTACTCGACCGGGAGGACACCGCGCTCCTTCAACCAAGCGTGGTTCCGCTCGCTCGCCAGCCCGATCACTGTGGCGCCACGCCGCCGCGCGAGCTGCACGGCAAGCGACCCGACTCCGCCCGCCGCACCGGAGACGACGACCGTGTCGTCCGGGCCGGGGTCCACCGCGAACACGGTGGCGTAGGCGGTCGTGCCGGCCACGTACAGCGCCCCGGCCACCTCCCAGGCCAACCCCGCTGGACGGGAGACCAGATTCACGTCGTCGACAACGACGAACTGCGCATGGCTGGCCCGCCTGTGAGTGAAGCCCAAAACCTCATCACCCACCGCGAAGCCCCTAACGTGCGGGCCGGCCTCCACCACGACGCCGGCCAGATCACTGCCCTGCCCGGAGGGAAACGACGCCGGCCAGCGTTCGTGCAACGCGCCCGTGCGGATGTGCGCCTCGCCGGGCTGGATCCCCGCTGCGCGGACCTCGACCAGCACCTGCCCTGGACCGGGCACCGGCCGCTCCACCTCCTCCACCCGCAGCACATCGATCCCGCCGTACTCGTGAAACCGAACCGCCCGCATCGCGTGATCACCGCACCTTCTCGTCCGGACAAGGCTTGGCCGGCCGCGTGTCGGAAGGCCGACGCCGACCGTGCCACCGTGTTCAAAGATCAAGCGCGGATCCGTATTCCCAGGAGCACTACCGACGGCGATGTCCCGCGCCGGGCAAGTTGGACGCACCGCGGACATCGTCGCCGACGCGGCGGTACACATCCTCAGCCGACCGTCACGGGACTGCACCGGCAACACGTCCATCTACGCCGACGTTTTGCGTTGCATCGGTATGACCGACATCGCGAAGTACGGCGTCGGTCGCGCGCTCGAGTACGACCTCTTCGTCGGCTCCGTCGGGTGCAGCACCGCCGGACCCAAAGCTGGGCCGGCAGACGGCCGCAGCCCCTGAGGCGGCTGCAAAGCGGTGCGAGAGCACTAGGTCCATGGGATGACGCGGGCTCGGACCGGAGTCGCATCCCGATGCCGTACCGCACAGCTAATCTGGGCCATCGACCCTGGCCAGGAGAATGATGCCGCAGTGCTCCCGCCCGGTCTGGGGTGACGATGGAAACGGGGTGCGTGCGGGTGACGGGATAGGGCTGATGCAGGCACCGGACGATGTCTCCGCCGGCTCGAAGCGATGCGACGCCGCCCGCAATCGTGCCCGGCTGCTGGAGGCCGCCCGGCACCTGGTCGACGACCTGGGCGCGGAACAGATGACCATGGAAGCGGTCGCGAAGGAAGCCGGCGTGGGGAAGGGCACCCTCTTCCGCCGGTTCGGCGACCGGGACGGCCTCCTGCGAGCCCTCCTTGACGAGGCAGAGGCGGAGTTCCACGAGGCGTACGCCTCCGGTCCCCCGCCCCTGGGCCCCGGTGCCCCGGCAGCGGACCGGCTGACGGCCTTCGGCAGCACCCTGATCAGCCGCATGGCCAGTGACGACGATCTCGGTGCGTCACTCGCGCGTCAGCTCCGACGACGCAGCCGCAATGCGTCCGAGACGGGCCGGGCTTTCCACCGTCACGTCTCGACCCTTCTGCGGGAAGCGGGAGTCGACGCCGACCACGACATGCTGGCCCACGCCATGCTCGCTTTCACGACCTTCGAGACGGCGGACCACCTGCGCCGTGAGTGCGACGTTCCCACCGAGCGGCTCCAGGCCACCTGGGCGCAACTGGTACGCCTGGTGACCCGACCGGACTGACACGCGGTTGGTGTCCCACACGTGTGAGTCTCTGTGTCTCAGGGGGCGGCCGTGCGCTGTGACTGTTCGGTCCCGGTGTGCGGGATCGTGCTCTTCAAGCGGGCCGACCAGGAGATCTCCGCCGAGGAGGTGGAGAACCTCGTCTACCGCCTGCCGGGCGTCTCCAGCGTCGTGGTCCGGCGTTGGACGGAGATGGGCCTGCGCGTGCTCGCGGACGATGTCGATCACACGGTCCCTCAGGTCTGTCAGGTCATGCAGAGCGCCCCAGCCGATATGGCCTCCGACGAGGCGTACGCTCTCTCCGTTGCGTCTGGGCGCGATGAGGCCGAGCAGGCCGAGTCGGAATAGCGCCGCTTCGAGTTGGTTGGGCGTTACGGCGGCGTCCTTGGACAGTTCGTCGATCGGCAGCGGCCTGGCGGCGTCGACGGTGTGATGGCCGACGAGGGCGGTGAGGAGTCGGCCCGAGGTCCCCGGGAACAGGGCGGAGAGCGGAGGCCGGAAGTTCATGGCACGGTCCTTGGTACAACATGGGACGGGGTTTCTCGCCGGCTTCGCCAGGCGGGTGGCATCGACGACGAAGCCGGCGAGAGTCTGATCTCCGGACGCCGGAATCTGGACGTCAGACGCCAGGAGCCGGATCGTTCGCGAGTGCGTCGGCGGCAGCGTCGAACTCCTCGATGACATCGAGGAATCCGGCCTTGCCCCACAGGGTCAGACCCAGAACGGCGATACCAACGGCCGTCATGTGCACGGCTCCTGGGACGTCCCGGCAGGACAACGCGCGCATCGCCGACTCGTCACCTACGGCCCAGGCCCGCGCCGCCTCGGCCATGGCGAACTCGTAGTGGGGCGGCGCCGCGGTGGCGATGTCGTCGGAGCGCCGGACCAGGTCGTCCAGTTTCCAGTGCCTGCCGGCCAGTTCCATGATGCTGATGGTGGAGCGCAGCAGACCAGTCAGCAGGGCGTACACCTCGATCCAGCCGCTGGCGTCCAGACCGGCCAGTGCCTCCTGGACCGCAGCGGCGTCTTTGTGCGCGTAGCCTCGAACCACGCTCAACGCGCGGTCGCGGCAAGTCCTCTGCGGTGCATCGCTCATGCGGTTCACCGTATTGTCGTCCGAGCGGGCGCGAATCGGTCTCCCGGCCCAACGCGCCTCCGAAATAAGCAGTAAGACCAACGACCACTTTGGGCCGGCAGCCGGGTGTGCGACGTAAGGAGCGGGTCGTAACCGCCGGAGTCCGACACGGCGTCAAGGGCCGCGAGAGCGAGGTGCTCCACAATCGTGCGGGCCGGGGTGCGGTCATCTCGGCGATGCCGCGTGCCGGCCCGGTGTCGGCCTTTCATGTTCTCCGCCCTGCGCTTTTGGCGGTGTTGCTGGGACTCATCGTGCCGCCAGCTTATGGCCATCGGCGCAGTCCGCCGCCCACTGGCGGGTATCACACGGCCGCGCACGACATGGCGCAGATCGCCGGTGTGCTGGGGAAGAAGGCGGACCAGGACAAGTACTCCGAGCTTGCCTCGACCGTGGCCGACGAGTTCACCACGAGGATGCCGCAGCCGTCTACTACGGCAGTGACAGCGAGACCTCGAACGCGATGGCCCTGGACGCCGGCTTGGTCCCCGCGACCGACCAGCAGCAGGTACTCGACCGGCTGGTCGCCTCCGTCCGCACGGCCGGCAACCACATCACCAGCGGCTCGGTCGGGCTCGGGCCGCTCTTCCGGGCCCTGCACGCGGGTGGACGCGACGACATCATTTACGACATGGTCGTGAACCCCACCTCGCCCGGCTACGGCTACCTCGTCACCAGCGGCCACACCACCCTCTCCGAGTCCCTCGACGGTTCCGGCTCGCAGAACCACCACTTCCTGGGCCAGGTCGACGCCTGGCTCGTCAACGAGCTCGCCGGCATCAATCAGGCGCCGGGCTCGATCGGTTACCACCAGCTGTTGACAGCTCCCGGGGTGGTCGGGGACCTCACCCGTGCCTCGGGCAGCTACCGCACTCCGCAGGGCCTGGTAACCAGCAAGTGGCAGAAGGACGGCCACGGCCGCTTCAGCCTCAAGGTCACTGTCCCCCCAGGCAGCACCGCCGTGGTCCGCGTGCCTGCGGACGCCCATGACCGCATCACCGCGAGGGGCTCCACCCGACCGTCGCCTCAGGAGCGGACCGATTCCGCGACGACCTACCGCGTCTCTGCGGGCAGCTACACCTTCGCCGTGGGCTGAGCCGGCCCACCACCCTGCCGGTGCCATGCTGCGAGCCTGGCGCCGGCAGGCTCACGTCTGTGAAGGGGACTGTAAATCGTTCGGCTCTGTCACGTACCGAGTGTCGGCCCGGACCGGGGCCGAGCCGGCCGTCCACCGGCACGTCCGCGACCATGCGCCCGTGGAAGCCGTGCACCCGTCCCGTCGGTCGCACACACCGGGCACTGCACGGTCACCCCGGTTTCGTCGAGCGGTTCGCCGAGGCGTACGACCACGCCGGCAAGGTAGCCGTGCTCCTCGCGCCCGAAGAGCCCGCTGCACGTGAGAACCCATCGCAGAACAGCCTGCCGACGAGCACGTCATCTCACGATGCGTTGACCAAGCGGCCCTGACAGGCCGTTGACGCCTCTGGTCACGCGGGGAGAGCCGGGGGGTGTGCATGCCCAGGCTCCGGCCTCAGCCGGCTGATCCCGATCCTCTGGGCGCTTTGCCGGACATCGAAGATCAGGGGCTTCCGCCCCGGAAGGCGATGTCCGTCAGGTTCCCGCAACGACACTGACGAACAGGCGGTCCCGCCCTCCTCGTACCGCACATGCGCGGTTGCGGCGCGCAGGTGGATCCAGTGCTGGGCCGGCCACCCGGCTTCCACGAAGAGCGGTACAACGAGCACCGCGACCACCGTTGATTCCGGAGACGATGCCTCATCGTCGCTGCAGCCGTGGTCGACCTACTCGGCGAGGAGCTCGGCCAAGCTTGCAAGCGGCGTTGTCATCGGCCACGGTGCACGTTCTTCGCGGCCTGTCCATGCCAGGTGAACCACAGTCCAGGGGAACGGCCGGTTCGCGACGCTGAACAGGACGTGAGCCCGTCGGTGTACATCAGATTGATGGAATGCCCTTTCGTCCTGGCCGGCGGTGTGCGGTGTCTGAGACTGGGGCGATGACAGAGCCTCTTGATGGACCGGTGAAGCCAACGCCTTTCGGGGTGGAGCGCAATCCTGCCAGAGTGGCCGCGTTCAGTGACGGTGTTGTTGCCATCGCCGTGACGCTGCTTGTTCTGGAAATTCGTCCGCCGCACGACACGGGTCATCTCTTGCGTGGTCTCGTGACGCTCTGGCCGTCTTATCTGGCATACAGTGTCACCTTTATGTTGATCGGTCAGGTGTGGGTGAACCATCACGTCATGTTCGACCACATCCGCAGTGCCGACCGGGTGGTGCTGTTTCTCAATACTGTGCTGTTGATGGACATTGCGTTCTTGCCGTTCGCCGCTTCTGTGCTGGCCGATGCGTTCCATGACGGGCGTGGCCAGCGCGTTGCGGTCGTCTTGCATGGTGCCGCATTTGAGTTCGCGGCCGTTCTGTTCAACGTGATCTGGTGGTATGCCCGCCGTGATCGTCGGCTGCTCGCTGTCACCATCGATTCCGCTGGAGTGAGGGCTATCAGCCGGCGCTTCCGGTTGGCCCTTGTCTGGCTCGGTGCCGGAACGCTGCTCGGCGCCTTGATTCCCGTGCTGGGCATGGCTGTGATCGCCGCGTTCATCCCCTATTACTGGCTGCCCATCGAGGGCGAAATCGAAAGGGCAAAGCGTCGTGCCGACCGTGGTCGTCAGGCGTGACTGCTCGCGTCTCTCCTGCCCGTCGTCGGCCTTGCACAAGTTGTATCGGGCGGCTGGACCTCTGTGTGGCAGGGGGTGCCCGGTGCGTCATAGGCAGGGCCGAGTGCCGGTGGGGTTGCTCGCCGGCTAGAGGTCGAGGACGACTTCGGTGGTGGGCTCGCTGCAGCAGATGAGGATGGTGCCGGATTCTGGGGGTTCGAGGGGTTGGGTGGTGTAGGTGATGTCGCCTGCGACGAGGTGGGTGATACAGGTGTGGCATACGCCGGTGCGGCAGGACCATCGCGTTGGGATGTCACAGGCTTCGGCAAGGTCGAGGAGGGTGGCATGCGTGGGTGACCAGGGGGTGGTGATGCCGCTGCGGGCAAAGGTGATGAGGGGGCCGGTGCCGGCGGGGCCGGGTGGTTGGTGCGGCCGGATGACGGCGGTTGGCGTGACGCCGGGGTTGATGGCGGGAAGGGCGCTGAACGCTTCGGTGTGGATGTGGCCGGGACTGAGGCCGTGGTCGCGCAGATAGCCGCTGAGATCGTCCATGAAGGCCGGTGGTCCGCAGAGGTAGGCGTCGGCGTTTGCGGGGATGCCCATGGCGGCGAGTGAGGTGGCGGTTGGGCGGCCCTGTGTGATGTGGAGCTGGCCGGGATCCGGGGCTTCGGCTGTGTAGTAGATGTGCTCGTGGGCGTGGGGGAGTTGTGTCAGGAGCGTGTGGGCCTCGTCGGCGAAGGGGTGGTGGGCGCGGTCGTGGGCGGTGTGGATCCACCAGACGGGGCGTGGGTCTTGGGTGGCGGCGAGTTGGTGGAGCATGGCCAGGACGGGGGTGGCGCCGATGCCTGCGGAGATGAGGAGGACCGGGTCGGTGCTCTCTTTGAGTACGAAGGCTCCGCGGGGGCTTGCGACGTCCACGAGGTCCCCGGGGTGGAGGCTGGTGTGGAGGTAGTGGCTGACCCGGCCGTGGGGCTCGTGCTTGACGCTGATGCGATACGTGCCGGCTGCGGGCGCGGAGGACAGCGAGTAGCTGCGCACGGCGGGGGCGGCTGCGCCGACGTCCAGGCGGATGGAGAGGTACTGGCCCGGGCGGGGCTGCGGTAGTCGTGTGCCGTCAGTGGTGTCGAGGTAGATCGAGGAGACGGTGGGGGTCTCGGGGACGATGCGGGCGACGCGCATGGTCTTGAAGCCCGGCCATCCCGGTTCCTCCCTGGGCTGCTGGGCGCTGGCGCGTTCGCCCGGCCATCCCGGTTCCTGTGTGGGCTGCTGGGCGGCGACGAGTTCGCGGAAGGATTGCTGCCATCCGGGACTGAGAGCGGGGATGTTGAGTGCTTTGCGCAGCTTTTCGGGGTCGCGGTTGGGAAGGTAGAGCAGGGCGTCGATGTCGGCGACGCTGAGTTGTTCGGGACCCTTTCGGGTGAGGGTGATCTCGTTACCGGCCTGGACGTGTCCCTCGGTGATGACACGCAGGTAGAAGCCGGGGCGGCGGTGGGCGACCAGGAGGGACGCCATAGTGGGTTCGCCCAGACGCATGCCGACGCGGTAGCACGTGACGCGGGGCTGGCTGACCTCGAATTCGGCTTCGCCGATGCGGTACCGGTCGCCGATACACACTTCGTCATCAGGCAGTCCGTCGACGGTGAAATTCTCCCCGAAGATCCCGAAAGCCAGGTCGTCGCGACCGAGCTGCTTTTGCCAGTACTGGTAGGACTGCACCTGATAGACGAGGACGGCCCGCATCTCACCGCCGTGCCCGGCCAGGTCCCCTTGGCCGTCTCCGTCGATGTTGAGCCGCCGCACCATCCGGGGGCCGTGCACGGGGGACTTCCACGCTCCTGTGTGGACGGTCCTTCCCTGCCAGGGGACGTCCTTGGGTATCCCTACGTTGACGGACAGCAGCGTCGCCATTGCGGTTCTCCTGGGCGTGGCCGGGGTCAGCCCCTCATGGCGCTGTGAAGTACGTGCTGCGCCCGATCCTAGTTCTTGGCCTGCGCCGCCCGCTATTCATCGATCATGAGCCTTTTGAGGCGTCAGCGGAGATTTGCTGAATGCCGAGGGGTGCGGGGATCTGGGCTGGTCATTCGCTTTTTCGTGTCTGATCATTCAGATCGCGCATGATTGCGCGGGTGGCGGGGCGGTGCCGCGGTGGATCAGAATGATCACATGGAGTACCAGTTCGAGGTTGTCATTCTGCCGGTGAGTGATGTCGACCGTTCATTGACCTTCTACAAAGAGCAGCTCGGTTTCCATCTCGACGTGGACTACGGACCCAGGCCCGATTTCCGAGTCGTGCAGCTGACGCCTCCTGGCTCCGCCTGCTCAGTGCAGATCGGCGTGGGCATCACCGATGCGCAGCCTGGTTCGGTGAAGGGCCTGTACCTGGTGGTTGCCGATCTCCAGGCTGCGTGCGCCGAGTTGGCGGGCCGGGGCGTCGACGTGGGGGAGATCCGTCACAAGGCGCCAGTCGAGACGTGGCAGGGAGGCTTTGAGCCCGGCGTCGACCCGGAGCGGCGGGACTATGCCAGCTTCGCGGAGTTCACCGACCCCGACGGCAACGTGTGGATGCTGCAGGAACGCGGTTTTCGTTCCGCGTGAGGGTGGGGCCCGCCGCGCCGGGCTTTCTGTTTGTTTTTTGGACGTTCTCGGCCGCTGCCCACGCATTCCGGTCCGGTGACGGGGCCGGGCGCGCTCGGGTGATTGTCGCTGACCTGCGGCGGAGGAGGCTGCCCACGGTCGATACCGCAGCCAGGGACCGGTCGGGGGAAGTTCCTGCTGCTCAGGGCTGAGTCCGGCCGCCTGTTCTGGGGGCTCGGGAGTTATTCGGCGGCTGCATCCCGGGTGCGCTGGTAGTGGCGCCTGGCCTTCATGCGGTTGCCGCACAGGGCCATCGAGCACCAGCGGCCCTTGTTGGTCTTGCTGCGGTCCAGGAGAAATCGCCGGCACTCGGGATTGGCGCAGGGCCGCAGTCTGCCGGGCATCGTCTCCTGCAGTGCGCCCCAGGTCAGCACCGCTTCAACCGCCAGCCGGCGATCTTTGGGGGTCTGGAGCTCCCAGGACACGCCCGCGGGGGAGAGGCGGGGGTGGGAAGTGACGTCCTTCAGGAGCGGCTCCAGCGAGGTGACCGGCTGGTTCCCGCGGACCACCTCTTGCAGGGCATCACGGGCCTGCACGAGGTGCTCCTGCTCCTGTGCGGTGCCGCTGCCGCCGCGGGCCTGCTGCCATGACCTGGCCGTTTCCAGATCCGCCAGCTGGTCCTGGACGACGCCATTGACCACCGGCGTGCTGTTGAGGAGCTCCAGAAGTGCGTCCTGCCGTTCTCGATCGCTCACCATGCCACCTCCTAACCGTTTCGCTTCACTTGACAGGTTACACGAAGGAGCGTCATTCTAACTGGCAAAATTTATTTAGATAGTTAGATGCCCATCGGTTGAGGCGTATCCGCCGGGCAGGCGTACCCGCCAGGCAGGCAGTCGCCACGACAGGAAGGACACGACCGTGACCGCGCGCCAGGGCGGCGGCGTCGACGTTCCCGGGATGCAACAGCGCGAGCGGCTGCGCATGTGACGGCCTTCGAGCAGGAGGCCGTCACGGCGACGAGCTCTCCAGCCTGCCGTATGAGGCGGGCCGCCTACCGCGCCAAGCCCTGTTGGCCGGCGAATCCGGCGGTGCCGCAGTCCTGCTGACCGCCCTGACCTCGTCCAATGCTTTCCCGGCCTTGTGCCGGGTGGCGTGGGAAGCGCAGCTGAGCCTCGGCCTGGGCGGCAGCCGGCTGGTCCTGGACCTGCGTACCGGGATGGAAGCCGGTGGCGCCGATGCCCGCGATGGCGCCGCTGCCGGCGACGGCGGCCCAGCCGACAGATGGCCGCAGCTGATCCGAGCAGTTCTGTGTCCTGCGCCTAATGGTGCGTCGTTACCGGGCCCGAGGACCGCGCCGCCTCATGCGCCCGCACGGCCTCGAACGTGGAGCCGCAGCAGCTGGAATCAGGCCGACGCCCGGTCACCTCAGGCCTGTCGGCCACGCCCGCCAGGGAAGGCCGTCGGACATGGTCCCCGTGTTGCACGAGACCGACAGCTCCACCTCGGTCGTCTGGGCGCGCTCACGGCGAGCTGCGCTGGCTCCTGGCCGTCCATGGGCGGAGGCTGGATCTGGACGCTGACCTGACCCCACCTATGGATCCAGCCTCGTGGCCGGCCGTGGGTGCCTCGTCCGAGTGCGGCTACACCGCCTCGAGCTAACCGATAAAAGCACCTTGACGGGTTAGGATGCGTGTGGTCGACTGGATGTGTAACCACTCAACCTAGGTAGAAGGGTTAGATAAATGGCTCCCGCAGTCCACCACCGCACCACCACCGTCAACGGCCTCGAGGTCTTCTACCGGGAGGCCGGCGACCCTAAGGCGCCCGTCGTGCTCCTCCTGCACGGCTTCCCCACCAGCTCGCACATGTTCCGCCACCTGATCCCGGCGCTCGCCGACCGCTACCACGTCATCGCGCCCGACCACATCGGCTTCGGCCTGTCCGCGATGCCCACCCTGCAGGACTTCCCCTACACCTTCGAGGCCCTCACCGAGGTCACCTCCGGCCTGCTGCAGCAGCTGAGCGTCGACCGGTTCGCGATGTACGTGCAGGACTACGGCGCCCCCATCGGCTGGCGTCTCGCCCTCCAGGCGCCGGACCGCATCACCGCGATCATTACCCAGAACGGCAACGCGTACGAAGAGGGCTTCGTCAAGCCCTTCTGGGACGGCGTCTTCGCCTATGCCAAGGCCCCGGGACCAGACACCGAAGCCCCGATGAGGGGCGCCCTCAGCCCCGAGATCACGCGCTGGCAGTACGTGAACGGTGTCGCCGACCCGAGCCTGGTCAGCCCCGACAACTGGGTCCACGACCAAGCGCTGCTCGACCGGCCCGGCAACGACGAGATCCAGCTCAAGCTCTTCCGCGACTACCCCACCAACGTGGACCTCTACCCGCAGGTCCACCAGTACTTCCGCGACTCCCGGGTCCCGCTGCTGGCGGTCTGGGGCGCCAATGATGAGATCTTCGGCCCCGCGGGCGCGAAGGCGTTCCGCCAGGACCTGCCCGAAGCCGAGATCCACCTGCTCGAGTCCGGGCACTTCGCCCTGGAAAGCCACCTCGAGACCATCATCGAACACATCCGCGACTTCCTCGCCCGCGTCCTCGCCTGACACGCAGGGCGTCGAGCGGCTGCGGCGACCGCTTACCAGCCCCTCCTGCCGCAGCCGGCAAAGGATCCGCCATGTCACACCTTGCCCAGCGGGCCTTCAGCCCCACCCCCCGGACAGTGCGCACCGCCCGCGCCTTCGCGATGCAGGCCCTGGAGTCCTGGGGCGGCTGCAGGCGCCGCGACGACATCCGAGTCTGCCTGTCGGAACTCGCAGGCAACGCCGTCCAGCACGGGAGCCCGGATGGTCGTGACTACCTGGTTCGGCTCATCCGCCACCCGTACTGCCTTCACCTGGAAGTCCACGACAGCACTCGCCGCGCCGCCGTCCGCACCCCGGTCCTCTCCTGGAGCGCTGAAGACGGGCGAGGCATGCACATCGTCCGGGAGCTCTGCGACGACTGGGGAGTGCAGACCGAAGACGCCGACCACGACGGCAAGGTCGTCTGGATCTGCTTCCGCCGGCCCGAAGCAGCCGTCTCCCGCTGCTCCTGCACGCCCTGACCGGCGCCGACCACCACCCGCACCCATCAAGCTGCAGGCTCCACGCCGCACCCCGCACCCGGAAGGGAACACACCATGGGACTGTCCTGGCAGCAGGGCCCCCTCTCCGCCGGCGCGATCGGACACTTCCTCACTCCCCAGCCCCTGCCCGAGCGCTTGCTGTTCGCCGAGCGGCTGCGTCGCCGCATGCGCGTGAAGTTCAACGACACGTGGATCGCCGACAGCGAGAACGTCATCCTGCTGCACGAACCGGGCCGCTACCCGGTCGCCTATTTCCCCCGCGAGGACATCGATGAGCAGGCCCTGGTCGCGAGCGGAAAGACCACCCGCCACAAGGATTTCGGAGACACCGCCTGGTACGCGGTGCGCGCGGGCGAGCGCACCGCAGAACGCGCGGCCTGGGACTTCACCGCGCTGCCCGGTCACGCCACCGTACTCCAGGGCCGTATCGCTTTCGCGTGGCGGGCGATGGACGCCTTCTACGAGGAGGACGAACGCATCCTGGGTCACGCTGCGGACCCGTACCACCGCATCGACATCCGCAACACCTCGCGCACCTTGGAGGTCCGCGTCGGCGACACCGTGATCGCCCGGTCCGAACACCCCATCGTGCTCTACGAATCAGGCTTCGGCCCGCGCTGGTACGTCCCGCGCGCCGACATCGACGAGACCCAGCTGCGACCCGTCGAAGGACAGACCTTCTGCCCCTACAAGGGCCTGTGCGACTACTACGACATCGGCGACGCCCACCGCGCCGCCTGGTCCTACCGCAACGCCTACACCGAGGTTGGACGCATCAACGACATGGTCTCCTTCGAGCCCGACCAGGTCGAGGTCTACCTCGACGGCAAGCGTCTCGAACTCGAGCCCGGGCAGAAGGTCATCTCCCACGGCATCGACCGTGGTCTGGACGTCGACGAGGTCAGGGCGCGGTGACACCGCACCACACGTACGCCGAGCTCGCCGCCACAACGCATTGGCCCACGGCGATGTAGCACGGCGTGCCGATCACTGCTGTGGGCTTATGACTGCGCGTGTAACGACGCAGGCCCGGATACTGTTTCGCCAACGGAACGTGGACATCGTTGTAGTGACGTTCGAACGCCTCGACGTCGGAGGGGGTGTCGTACAGCACGACGAATCGCGCCATCTGCCTGGCGGCCGGGCCCACGGTTGCGGTCATCTGTTTCAACTCCTGTCATGCCAACCTCCGGTGTGCGACGCCACCGGCTCGGTACAAGGGGGTTTGCTCAGGGCAGCAGGGCCAGCTTGCCGACGGTGGCCCTGGCTTCCAGTTCCGTCAGCGCTTTCGGACCATCGGCCAGTTCGTACGCGGTGGGCAGGCTTGGGGCGAGCACGCCGGCCTCGATCAGCGCGGACAGCTCACCCACCAGCTCGCCGAACATCCGCGGTGCGGCCTTGATCAGCACGCCGATGTCGAGGCCGATGATGTGGACCTGGTGCTTGTACACCAGCTCCCAGTTGGTGATCGGGGCTTCGCCTCCTGCCACGCCGTAGACGACGACACGGCCGGTGACCCGCTTGGCCGCGGCCAGGCTGGCGGCGAAGGTGGCGCCGCCGGCCGACTCCAGAACCAGATCCACGCCACAACCACCGGTCAGCTCCGTCACCTCGGCGGCCAGATCGCCACCGACAGAGTCCAGGACGTGGTCGGCTCCCAGTGCCAGCACTGTCTCGTGCTTGACCGGCGAGGCGGTGGCGATGACCGTCGCGCCGTAGTGCTTGGCCATTCTCACCGCAGCCTGGCCGGTCCCGCCCGCCGCAGCGTGGATCAGCACGACATGCCCGGCAGCGATGCCACCCAGAGGCTTCAGCGCGGCCAGCGCGGTGGGCCAGTTCACGACCAGACCCAGCGCCTGCTGCTCCGTCCAGCCCGAAGGCACGGGCACCGCCGCAGCCGCGGGCAGGACCATGTACTCGGCGAAAGAGCCGGTTCCGACGCCGACGACGCGGGCCCCCGGTTGCGGACCGGTCACTGCCTCGCCCACCGCGACGACCTCACCGGCGGCCTCGAAACCCGCCAGGTACGGTGGCTGCGGGCCGTCCAGGAACGCGCCGTGGGCCTTCGAGATGTCGGCGAAATTCACCCCGGCGGCGGTGACGCGGATCAGGATCTCTCCCTGTCCGGGACTCGGCACCGGCGCGTCGGTGATCAGGCGCATGTCCTGCGGGCCGTTGAGGGAAGTCTGCTGCAGCGCGCGCATGGTCGCGGGAATGCTCATTGGCGATCAGCCTTTCCTTCTCGGCGTACATGAGGGAGACCGGCCGGCCCGTCGTGCGGGCCGCGCCCTCCCACCATGTAGACCCCGGACACCGCAGAAAGGAATCGACCCATCGACGTGTGTCGTCGCGCTGCTCAATTGCGGGTGTCTGGAGAACCGCCGTTCTTCTGATTTCGCCGCGGCTCGTGGGACACGGCGGTGGGGGTGCCGGCTCGCTTTGGAGACGGATGAGACGGACGTTCGTCGCCTGTCCTCCCTCATCAGTCCAGCGCATTGTTCTGATTGCTCGCAGACCGGCCGCGAAGGGCCGTCAGCCGATCTGTTCGGCCAGAGCGAGGATGATGCCTGAGGGGCCGCGGAGGTAGCAGAGGCGGTAGATGTCCTTGTACTGCGCTACCTCGCCGATCAGTTCGGCGCCATGGGGGCGTAGGCGGGCGATGGTGTCGTCGATGTCGTCGACGGCGAACATGACCCGGTGCAGGCCCAGCGTGTTCGGCGGCGGGTTGTGCGATCCGTCGCCGATCGCCGCGGGGGTGTGGTACTGCGCGAGCTCCAGCTTGCCGTGGCCGTCCGGGGTCCGCATCATCGCGATGTCGCTGCGGACTCCGTCGAGTCCGACGGCCTGATCCGCGAAGAGGCCCTCGATCTGCGCCTTGCCTTCGACCTCCATGCCCAGTTCGGTGAAGAAGGCGACGGCGGCATCCAGGTCGTCGACAACGATGCCGACGTTGTCCATCCGCTGAAGCGTCATGACGGTTCTCCCTCTGCGTTGCGCGGCCCTTTGAGGCCACCGGTATACCGAGGACGGAGCCGACGGCCCGTTCTCGACACCCGTAAACGGGCTGAGTTCTGGATGGCTTTGTTCGTGGGTTCGGGTTCTGGCTCAACTTCTGTGGTGCGGCCACTGTGAGTTACGTCGGCGGGGCGCCTCGCCTTGCGAGCGATCTTGCTCGTCCGGCGGGCCCATCGCGGCTCCGCCGTCCCGGAATCCGTGCGTCGGCGCCGCGTATGCTCCTGCCCATGAGCACTGAACGTCCTGCGCGCAGGCGCGATGGCGCCGCGACACGCGAGGCGATTCTGGCTGCAGCGGTCGTGGAGTTCACCGAGCACGGATACACCGGGGCCGGGGTGCGTCAGATCGCCGAGCGGGCGGGTGTGACGGCGATGATGATCAACCGCTACTTCGGCTCGAAGGAAGGCCTGTTCGCGCAGGCCGTCGATCGCGCCTTCGCACCGCCGACCGTCGTCGGCGGTGAACGCACCGGTTTGGCGGGCACCATCGCCCACACGCTCGCCGAACGCACCGCCCCCGGCGCCGAGCGGCTCGACCCGTTTCTCCTGCTGCTGCGGTCGGCACCGGATCCGGAGGCGGTGGACATCGTCCGGCAAGGCGTGGAAACCCATGTGGGCGCCCGTCTGGCGAGGTTGCTCGAAGGACCGGACGCGGAGGACGCAGAGGACGCCGACGTCCGTGCGCAACTTGCCCTCGCGCTGGTCGCCGGAACGTGGCTGCTGCGCAGTGTCGTCGGTACCACCGCGCTCGTCTCGGCCGACGACGGCCGCCTCGCCGCGCTCGTCGCCGACATGCTCGAACCGGTCATCCGCGGGGCGGGTGGCGGGTCGGTGCCAGGAACCGGTCTGCCCGTCACCGACGGGTAGCCGTCCGTCGACGGCACGCGGGACGGCGGGGTGGGTGTGCCTCAGAAGGCGGAGCGGATGAGTCCGCCGTCGACGCGGATGGTGGCTCCGCTGATGTACTGGGCGTGGTTGCTGCAGAGGTAGGCGACGGCTGCGGCGATCTCCTCGGGTTCGCCGAAGCGTTCCTGGTCGTTGGGGATGAGGGCCTGGACGGCGTTGGGCTGGATCTCCTCCCAGGTCCGGCCCCAACCGCGGGCCGGCCCGATGTCGGTGACCAGGTCCTTGGTGGCTTGGACGAGGATCGCTCCGGGGGAGACGATGTTGGATGTGACGCCGGTGCCCTTGAGTTCGCGGGCGAGGGAGACGGCGAGGTTGTGCCGGGCGGCCAGGGTGGCGTTGTACTGGGGGTGGGTGTTCATCGGCTGGGAGGCGAGTCCGCCGCCGATGGTGACGACACGGCCCCAGCCGCGTTCGCGCATGGCGGGGACCAGGTGCTGGATCATGCGGACGCCTGAGACCACGTTGACGTTGTAGGTGTCGCGCCACTCCTCGGGGGTGGCTTCGGCCCAGGACAGGTGCCGGTAGAAGCCGGCGTTGTTGACCAGGATGTCGACGGGGCCGTCCGCCGTGGCGACGCGGGCGACGTCGGCTGCGGCACGGTCGTCGGCAAGGTCACCGACGACCGTGTCGGCCGTCCCGCCGGCCTCGCGGATCTCCCGCGCGACCTTCTCCGTGCGGTCCTTGTCCCGGCCGTGGACCACGATCGCGGCACCCTCTGCCGCCAGCAGCTTCGCGGTGGCCTCGCCGAGCCCCGCACTCGAACCTGTGACGAGCGCGCGCTTACCGGTCAGGTTGAGGTTCATCTCGTATTTCCCTCTCATGGGACCCGCTTCGCACACCCGCACTCTGCGGTCATACGAAGTAACTCTCACGCAAGTATACAGCTGTAGACTTCCTGTGGAGGGGGAAGAGCCCGGGCACCGCTGTGATCGCCTCCAGACCCGAGTTCTGACTCGACAACTGTGGGGGCGACGACTCTGCGTCACGACAGCAGGACGCGCTTCCGGAGGAGTCGGAAGCCGGCCCGGCCTGACATCTGGCACTTCAGCATCTTGATCCGGTTGACGTGCCCCTCGACCACACCCGAGTTCCAGGGCAAGGTCAGACCGGCGATGACGGCGTCCAGGACGCGGTCGATGCCTGCGGCGAGGGTGTGGATGGTGGGCAGGTCGTCCTGCCGGACGGCATCTGAAAGGCG
Source organism: Streptomyces cynarae (assembly GCF_025642135.1). Taxonomy (NCBI): domain Bacteria; kingdom Bacillati; phylum Actinomycetota; class Actinomycetes; order Kitasatosporales; family Streptomycetaceae; genus Streptomyces; species Streptomyces cynarae. Next base: position 8,731,711 of record NZ_CP106793.1, read on the forward strand.
CCGGGCCCCTCGAGGCCCTGGCCCGGCCAGTTACCGAGTCGACCCCTCCTTCCCGGTTCGCGGTCCCGCCTGAGTCGCCGTGACCAAGAGCTCTGCCGTACGCCAGGCGGTTGTCTCCCAGCGCAGGCGGGCTACGTGGTGGGCCGCCTGGTTCCCGAGACGTCGGCGCAGGTGGTGGTCGACGAGAAGCCGCTCGATGGCGCCGGCGAGTTGTCCGGGTCGGACCAGCAATCCGGTGACCTCATCCATCACCGCGTCGCGGTGGCCCGGTATGTCGGTGACGACGGCCGGTGTGCCGCAGGCCGCGGCCTCACTGACGGCCAGACCCCACCCCTCAGCCGAGGAGGCGCTGACCAACAACCAGGCCGAGCGATACCGGCGGATGAGTTCCGCCTGTTCCACACGTCCGAGGAAGACGACCGCGGCTGAGTGACCGAAGCAGGACACGCTCAAGCGTTCAAGGCGGGCGCGTTCCGGACCGTCACCGACCACATAAAGCCGCGCCGTCGGGTGACGCTCCACCACCTGGTACATCGCCCGGATCACCAGCTCGATCCGTTTGGACTTCACCATCCGCGCCACCACCAGCACCGTGGGGGAGGATGACCGGCCGTCACCCTCGACGCCCGCACCGGGCGGGGCACTGCTGAATGCTCGGTCGACGCCCGGAGGGATCACGCTGATCGACGACAGGGGCAGTCCCAGCCGCCTGACCAAGTCATCACGGGTGGAGTTCCCTGGCGTACAGATACGGGCGCGCCGGTACAGTCGTGGGGCCAGTCGTGATTCGACGAGCCAGCCAAAGCGGCCGACAAGCGGCCCGAAGTGCTCCTGCCACACGTGGCCATGAACGTGATGCACCCAGGTGACGGCGGGACCGACGGCCCACAGCGGCGCCAACCAGGGAACGCCGTTCCATACCTCCACCACCCCCGTGCCCGGCCGCCGCAAGAGCCTTGACTCTGCGAGGAGAGCCGGGAACACCGTGAGTTTGCCGCCCCTGCGCACCACTTGGTATCCGTCCCTGATCGCTCGGCTGGGAAGCCCCGGCGCAGTCGAGGTCCTCAGCAATACCTCGACGCCCGCGTCGGCCCAGACTTTCGCCATGGCGCTCGTGTGGTATTCAGAACCACCTGCCGCACCGTCCTGTACGTCACGCCACGCCAGTATGAGAATTCTCCGGATGGCTGCGTTGGCAAGGGTTTTCCTCAGGGTTTCCGGTCCGGTGATCCGAACTGTTTCATGCTGCCGCAAACTCAGTCTCCTGTCTGCCGCGTAAAGCTGTGACGGCCGGGACGAGAGGGACCGACCGAGTCGTCATTTTCATCAAGTCCGCAGGTCTCATGGCATCTTGACAGAGGCTCGGTGGCGTGTCACTCTCAGTTGCACTCTTTGGGTCGACGTCGCAATCGGGGTTGCCGAATGAAGTACCGGTGCACGTCCCCCATAGCAGAGGAATGCGTGAGGGAGATCGTCTCTCATGTTGCCGGCTGGCTCACGCTGAAGCAGGCAGGAATTCTTTCGGAGCTGGCTTCGCGCATTCCCGACGGGGCGCACATCGTGGAATTCGGATCTTTCCTCGGGCGGTCTACGCTTTCGTTGATCTCGGGCGCTGCTGAAGGCGTCGTTCTTTATGCCGTCGACCCCTTCGAGGGTGACGAAGTCGGCCCGAGGCCCGGAAGGTCCGCAGTTGCCGGTGTAGATTCCGAGGCGGTGCACTTGGAGTTCCACCGAAACATCGCGCTCGCCAGTGCGGAAGGACGCGTGAGGCATCTACGGATGCGGTCGGCACAGACTCCGGACGAAGTCATCGAGGCGGCGGGACTGGTCTTCGTCGACGGTTCTCACCGCTTCCGCGATGCGGCGCAGGACCTGCGGCGTGTCTGTCGTCAACTGCGGCCCGGAGGCTGGCTCGCGATCCACGACGCTTTCTACTCCGTCGAGGTCACGCTTGCGATCATGACCGTACTGCTTCGGCGCCGGGACTTCGCATACAAGGGACGCAGCGGCAGCCTGGCCGTCTACCGACGCACCGCCACGGCTCCCGGCGGCAGTGGCGTGTCGCCGACTCGTGGCAACCGGTTGCATCAGGTGGCCGAGTTGATGACCCTCGGCGGTGTCTGTGTCCGGAAGACGGGGCTGCTGATGGCTGCGGCGGCCGGCTCGGTCACCGACATTGACGCACGGTGGCCGCACTGAGCCGAGCAGCGCAACGCCGATGTCGGCGCGGAGGGGACGCCCGCAGACGAGATCCGGGGGACTGGGTGCTGAGGAGAAGGCTGACAGGCGCTCTGGCCAAAATCGGTGACCTACGGCCGTTCTGGTGGCCGCCCGTGCGGCGGCAGCGTACTGCGTCCGTGGCCGTCGCCGCCCTTCTGGTCGGCGCGGCGGCCATCGGGTACCAAGCGCTCGGGGACGGCGACGCAAACGGCGTCTGCACACGGCAGCCTGTGGCCTGTGGGTTGGTCACCAACCTGATGTCCAGCATCATCGTCGCCTTCCTGGTGTCGCTGCTGTGGATCGGCACAATCTCCCGCTGGATCGTCCTTCGCCGTCATCTGCGCCGGATCCGCGAAAACCCCCGGCGGCTCATGGCGGACATCGGGCCGGGCACTGGAACGGACGAGTTCGTCGAACCCCCAGGAATTCTCGCCATGCTGGAGACCGAGCTGCGTTTCGGCCCCGCCGGCGTGCCGCTGATCGTCACAGGGGCTGCCGGCTCGGGCAAGACGATGCTCCTCCGCCGGCTCGCTGTGCGGCTGGCGGAACAAGGACTCGTACCCGTGATGCTGTCGATGCGCGGCCGGCACCCTGACGACAGTGTCACCGCCCTGGCCAGGGTCGGCTTCCTGAGCCAGATCGACCGCTTCGTCACCCGGGAGAGTGACGGCGAGAAGATCTGGCGCAAGCTGAGAGAACGGCGTCGCGTCATTGTCCTGGTCGACTCGCTGGACGAGATGGGAAGCGAAGGTGGCTTCGTCGACGTGCGGGAGCTGACCCGCGTCCTGTTGAACCGCATCGCGGACGAGGATGTCGGGCTGGTGCTTGCTGCGCGGCCGGAGTCGCTGCCGGCCGTCCTGCCCGGCTACCGGTTCCCCATTCCCGCACTGCCGGTCGCCGAGACGGTCGCCCGGCTCGCCGAGTGGGGCATCCCCTCGGCACTCGGCAGCGAACTCACCACCCGACTCGAGTTGAACCAGGTTCCCTTCTACGCCGTCTTGTGCCGTGAGCTTCCGCTTGCCGAACTGTGCGAGGTCGCCGGCCTCCCCGGCTCGGTTCTGGCACGCCGAGTCTCCCTCCTGGATCGGGTGATTGCCCGGCGGATCACCCACGCGGCGGTGTCCGAGCGCCCTCTGCGAGTACTCAGTTCGATCGCCTGGACGCAGATCCGGCTCGGACACACCGTGTGCGGCGTGGAGGAGTACCTGTCCGTCAGTGATGCGCCCGGCATGGGCAGGCGGCCGCAGAACCGCAGCGAACTGCTGGCGGTACTGCGTGCCGCCCAAAGCATCGGCCTACTGCGTATGGGGTTGGACGGCGGACAGGTCGCCTTCCGGCACCCGCTGGTCCTCAGCCACGTCGCCTCGCTGAGCGCGGTCGAGAGCCTGCGCAGCGGTCGCGGACGGCGTTTCCTGGCCACAGTGCTGGTAGGGACGGCCATGCGCGAACCCGTCCTGGCGTTGGAGATGGCGTTGTCACGTGAGCCGTCCCCGGCCTGCGCCCGCCGCCTGATGGACATTGCCGAGGAACTGCCGCCGGACGCACCGGCCTTGAGAAACCTCTCCGTGGCCAACATGCTGGCTTCGGTCGCCGCCACCCTGTCGGACGCGCGCATGAAACGAAGGTGTCTGCGGCTCTACATCCGGCTATGGGCACAAGCTCGGCCCGCTGACCGAGGCGCGGCCGTGCCGTTCGTCGGCCTGCTCGACGTCCGGGACAGTGGCGCGTTCCTGTGGTCGATCTTGGATCGCGAAGACCAGTACGTGGCACGCTGGGCCTGCGCCCAGCTGCTGGCCGAGCCGGACGTCGACCGCTACATGAGCGTGGCCCACTTCGTCGACGGATTCACCAGCCGGATGCGGGCGCCCGATGGCACGACCGGTGGGAGCGACATCGTGGAACGCGCGTTCTGGTTCATACCTGCGCTCGCCGACGGTCTGCCCTCGGGTGCCGCAAAGGACCGGGCGGCGGGCCATCTGTTGGAACTGCGGCGCTGTCTGGAGCAGATCACCTTGCGCGACGCGCCCGGCGCGCTCGGCGCCGAGTCCTCGCTGGCCCAGGGATACAAACTTGCCGCCTTCCGGTACCCCGCGCTGCCTCCAGACGCGGGCGCCTGCGAACTGCTGCGCACCGGTAGGTTCTGGTATGCCCGACTTGAGGCAGTCCAGGCAGTGGGCCGCCGCTTGCACCACAACCCCAGTGCCCCGGGGGCACTGGGTGCGCTGCGGGAGGCCCGGCGGGACAGCCACCCCTTCGTCCGGGCCATGGCAGCGCTCGCCCTGCGTTGCGCGGATGAACCTTGGGCCCGGCTGTTGTGGTATTCGGAGGAGAGCCTTAGCGGATCCGCCGTGTCGGCGCTGGCCCCGGAGGCGTTGCAACTGCTGGGTGAGGTCACCCTCTGGCTGAACCACAACGAGAAGGCCGAACAGAGCAAGCGCGATTCCAACAGTCTCCGAAGTAGTCTGCCGCTGTGCATGTCGAGCCGGGCATACCGTTCGCGTCTCACCGCCGACAGGCCCTGCGGGGAGGAGTGCGGCTTCGGCTTGTGTCCTTACACCGCAGAGGCGACCGGCCGCCATTCTCGTGACCTGCTCAACGAAGCCATCTGCCGTTCGATCCGGCAGGCAGGGCTGCGGGCCGACACGCCATCCTGGTACGACTCCTCGCGAAGGAAGGACTACACGGCCATATGGAGAACGCTGGAGACTTTCTACCAGAACCGGACGCGGTAGTCCTTCGGCCGGAGGGACGGCGTTTCCGGGGAATGCGGGTGGTCGTCACCGGAGCCGGTCACGGCATCGGCCTGGCCGTCGCCCGTTGTTTCCTGCGTGAGGGAGCTACCGTGTGCGCGGTCGACGTCTCGGAAGAGAGCCTGACCGCCCAGCTCGGCGGTACGGAAGGGGCACAACTTGTGTGTGCGGACGTCGGCTCAGACCCGCAGGGGCTGGCAGCGCGCCTGTTGGCGGGGGGTGCCGTCGACGTCGTCGTCAACAACGTTGCTGTCCGGTCCGGGAAGTCCTTCCTGGAGATCGAGCCTGAGGACCTGCGCAGGACGTACGCCACCAACATCGAGGGGCCATGGTTCCTGACACGGGACGTGGTCCGGCGGTGGCTGACGGCCGGGCGGCGCGGATCCATCGTCTTCGTGCTCTCACTGCACTCCGACGCGATCCGCATGAACCCCGACTACAGCAGCTCGAAGGCTGCGCTGGCCATGCTCGTCAAGGAGCTGGCCGTGGAACTCGGCCCCCACGGCGTACGCGTGAACGCGGTCGCCCCCGGTGCCATCGATACCTGGTCGAACGGCAGCGAGCGGTCCCGCGCACACGTCGAGCGCTCCAGCCGTCCCGTACCACTGGGCCGGCTCGGGACCGTTGAGGACGTTGCGCACTGGGTGCTGGCCCTCAGCGACGAGCGGCTGGCCGCGTACATGACCGGATCGGTGATCACGGTGGACGGCGGGCTCGGCCTGCACAATTGGCTGCTCGACCTATACGCCGACGCGGCGGACGAGCGCGAAGCCACGCGCTTTGATGCGGATGAGACGACTGCGGAGACGCGCAGCGACCGAAGCGAGTCACAGAGCCGTATTACTGGGCCGTGAGCGCCCCTACAGGGACACTGTGAGGCCGCCGGGGGCAGTGCGTCCGTCCTCGGAGATCTCGACCGTACCGGTGCTGCCGGCGTCCGGCATGGCGCGTGCCTTGGCCACTGCTGACCGGTCCAGCTCGAATGTCGCCGAGGCCGCCTTCGTAGGAACCATCTGGTCGCACGGACAGGAACCGGCCCAATAGTTCGCCGAACCCATGGGACGCCGGCGAGTACCGCCGCCCGTCCTCGGACCGCGCAGGTCAGGCCAACCGCAAGGCGTCCTCGTCGCCGAACCCGAAGTGTTCGAGTGTGGTCTCGTCTCCGGATACCGAGCCGACGGCTGTGCGCTCACCCACGATGAGGTGATCCGCCGGCTCGCCCTCGAAACCAAGCCCTGCGCCAAGGCACCACCGAGCTTCACTGATGTGCACACCCGATCTTCCCTGACCCCAAGCCTTGGCAGGCCGCCCTGGCAGATAGGGGGGTGGGATCAAGACGCCGCCAGGAACTCGCGCTTACGACCGTTGCCCTTGCGAGGCCGTTGAGCGTCGGAGGGCGTCTGCGATGATCTGCACGAGGTGACGGCTGTCGAGGCCGGCGAGTTCGCGCACTTGAGTGCGCCAGGAGAGCCCGTCGGCGAGGATCCGCCGGTCAGGTGTGGATGCATTGGCGAGGATGCCAGCCGGCGAGACCGCAGCATCCCGCGGAGGTCTCGCAGCCCACGGCTTCCAGAAGCGCCTGATCCGCGTCGTATCCCGTGACTGACTAGTGGTGGCAGTGGGGCTGGACGAGGAGTTTCTCCGCTGCTCTTCGTGCTGCTCGGGTCGGTACCCCGCCTGGCACTTCTCGCGCTCTCGGTCTCTGGGTGTACGGCGTCTACGGCATGCCCGACCCTAAGAGGGTGTCTCACGTGGCAAGTGCGCGAGCTTCTTGTAGCAGGTCGGGGCGGCGGCCAGGCCGAGGAAGGCGAGGAAGTGCGAGCCCTTTCGTTCGTATCGGACGGTGAGGCGGCGGTAGCCGAAGAGTCAGGCGATCGACCGTTCGATCTTTGAGCGGTGCCGACCGAGGCGTTCGCCGGATTCGATGCCGGGCCGCGCGATGCGCGCGACGAGCCCGCGCTCGCGCAGCCAGGCCAGGTGTTCGGTGGAGAAAAACGCCTTGCCGCGCGGAGTTTGACGGGGCGGCGCCGCCGTGGTCCCCGGCGGGACCGGACGGCGGGTATGCCGCGGGACCAGCGGATTGAGGGCGAGGCTGTCGTGCATGTTCGCGCCGGACACGGCGACGGCGAGCGGGATGCGCTGGGCATCGGACAGCACGTGCAGCTTGCTGCCCTTCTTGCCGCGATCGACCGGGTTCGACCCGTCAGCGATCCTCCCTTTTGGCGCGAACGGAGCCGCGTCGACGATCGCCGAGGTCCAGTCCACCTCGCCCCGGACCCCGAGTTCGTCCAGCACCGCCCGGTGCAGCCGACGCCACAGGCCGGCCTCGGTCCATACCGTGAAGCGGCGATGCGCGGTGGCGGGCGACGTGCCGAACGTCGGCGGCAGATGCCGCCAGGCACAGCCGCTGGTCAGCACGTACACCACTGCCGTGAACACGGCCCGCTCGTCACACGGAGCGGTGCCACCACCTTGCGGACGAGCCGCGAACGACGGCAGCAACGGGGGGACCCGCTCTCAGAGTTCATCAGGAATCAGACACTTCGATAGATCAGCACCCACGGCCGGCATCATGCCGCTCGAACATCAAGTCACGTGAGGCAACCTCTAAGCCTTGATTGATGCGGCCGACCTGGCGGCCTGCTCGATCTTCGCGCAGTAGGCTGCACGGGCTTCCTCGTCGATCTGGTTCTCGAGCTCGGCGCGCAACCCGGTCCGGCCGTCGAGGCCCTCGCGCAGGATGTCGGCGTGCCCGGCATGCCGGATGGACTCGCTGAGGACATGGACCATGACGGCGAACAGGTTCGTGTCGGGCTCCGGCCACCACGGCACGCGGCCGGGGGCGTCGAGGGGAAGCTCGTTGATCGTCGCGTCCGAGTGTTCCCACGTGCGCCGGTAGAACCCGATGATCTGATCGCGGGTCTCGTCCTCGGTCGCCCACAGATCGCTGCCGTCGTAGTCCTGCCACCGGCACAGCGGTTCCGGGGAAGGGCGGTCGAAGACCTCGCCGAAGTACCTGGCCTCGACGGTGGCCACGTGTTTGACCAGGCCGAGGAGGTTGGTCCCGGTCGCTGTCAAAGGTCGGCGGGCGTCGTATTCGGACAAGCCGTCGAGTTTCCAGAGCAGCGCCTTGCGGTCCCGCCGCAGTCTCCAGTGCAGGTTGTCTTTCGCGAATTCATCGATCATGCGGCATGAGCCTGCCATGGGCTGCTCGTGGGTCTCAAGATCCCGTACGTGGTCCGCGACGACTGGCAGAGCCGAGGCCTGGCCATGGTAGTCAAATCCGCGCATGTCCCCGAAGAGCGGTACTGGACGTACGACGGTCCCAAGGCGGTAGCACAGCTCGATGCACAACTCAAGTGTGGCAGCCGTACGTGACAAGGAGGCCGATGCCGTAGATAACTTTCATCAGACGGGAAGTGACTCCTTATCCGTCTGAATCGAGAGGGTGCCGCACGCATACGCGGCACCCTCTGTCGCCGGGTGTTCAGAAGGCCCCGTCCGCATGCGTCAAGGGCCATGCAACCACCCGATCGGGTCTCCCGCTCGAAGCGCAACCCATCAAGGTCGAAAAGATGACAGCTACTTACCAGTTGGTGCTGATCTGGGTGCGACTGCCGAGGGTGTTCATGCCGTTGAGGGTGCCGCTTCCGGGATAGAAGTAGAGACCGCCGTCACTGGTCTGGATCGCGTCCAGGTCTCCGATGCCGTCACCGTTGAAATCGGCTCCGACCAGTTGCTGCATGGAGGTCCAGTTGGTGCCGATCTGAGTGCGGCTGCCGAGCGTGTTCATGCCGTTGAGGGTTCCGGCGGAGGGATAGGCCCACAAGGCGCCGGCGGTGTCGACGGCGAGCAGGACCGGCTTACCGCCGGCGGTGAGCGGCCCTGGGGCGGCCAGTTGCATGCCGCCCCAGTTGGAGCCGATCTGGGTGCGGACGCCGAGGGTGTTCATGCCGTTGAGGGTGCCGCTCCCGGGGTAGGCCCACAGGGCGCCGGAGCTGTCCAGGGCGATCAGGTCAGGCCTGCCGTCGCCGGACACGTCCATGACGGCGAGTTGGCGCATGCCGCCCCAGTTGGAGCCGATCTGGGTGCGGACGCCGAGGGTGTTCATGCCGTTGAGAGTGCCGCTCCCGGGATAGAGCCACAGGGCGCCGGAGCTGTCCAGGGCGATCAGATCGGGCTTGCCATCGCCGGTGAAGTCGCCGGCGGCGAGTTGCTGCATGCCGCCCCAGTTGGAGCCGATCTGGGTGCGGCTGCCTACGGTGCCGCCCCCGGCGCCGGGGTAGAGGTACAGGTTGCCGGAGGCCGGTTCGATGCCGACGATGTCGGCCTGGCGGTCGCCGGTGAAATCTGCTGCAGCCGGGTGCTGGAGCGGGGGCTGGAAGGTGGGCCAGGGGATGTGGATGGCAAGACGGTCCTGGGAGTACTCGTTGATGTACCACAGTTCGTCGTGCTGGGTGTCGTAGGCGATGTTCTCACCGTTGGTGGCGACTCGCGCGGTGAGCAGCACGGGTTCGCCAAGCCATGCCTGGTAGAGGCAGTAGGGGCTGGTGGTGCCGCCCTTGACCCATTCGGGGCACGGGCCGGAGAGCAAGAACTGGTCGTGGCGCATCGCGATGCCCTGGACGCCTGGAACCGAGTCGAGGAACGCATCGCTGGCGTGGGCGGTACCTGACGTCATGGCGAGCAGACCTGTGGCGGGGTCGAGGGGCCACCGGACGATGGTGCCGTTGCCGGCGCCGAAGGTGGGGGCCTGGTCGGAGCCGGCGACGGTGACGAGTGCAGGGGTGGCCTGGCTGGTGTCGAGGCTGGCGCCGCTGATGCAGGGCTGGGTGGGCTGGTCCTGGCTGCAGGAGTTGGGGATCGGGTAGGTGAAGGTGCCGATGCGGGGCAGGACGTAGGGGAAGCCGTCGGCGTGGAACTTGCCGTCGGTGCCAAGGCCGACGGTGGTGCGGGTGGTGTCAACGGCCCAGAAGTCGTTCAGGTCGAAGACGTCGAAGCCGGAGTATTCGTTGGCGGGCGTGCCGTCGACGCTGGGAACGCGGTTGCCGACGTAAAGCTTGTCTTCGTACAGGACCACGGCGTCACCGTGGCCGGGCATGGCGGTGAATCCGGTGGCAGGGTTCTTGCTGGGGACGACCAGCAGCGCGTGCAGGTAGGTGACGGCGCTGGGGTTGGTCTCGTCGGCGACCGTGACACGGACCTGGCTGTCGTCGCTGTTGTGCCAGCTGACCAGGACGAGCTTGCGGCCGTTGACGAGCCCGGTGGTACCGGCCCCGGAGGAGGTGGTGACGCCTTGGGGGACCCAACTCGTGCCGGTCTCATCGCCGTTGGCGGCGTTCCAGCAAAAGCCCTGGGCCGTGGTGAGGTCTCCGGTGGAGGTGCACAACGCCTGAGCCGGGGTGGTGGCCTGCCCGGCGACGGTGGTCAGCGGCACCGGCGCCAGGGAGGGGTTGGCGTTCTGGACGGCCTGGGCGTAGCCGGTGTCGGTGGCATCCCAGGTCAAGGTGTACGCGGACGGGTCGGTGCGGGTGATCGGGGTGCTGGTGGCGACCTGGCCGTCGGCGAGCAAGGTGCTCGCCGAGGCCACGGTGCCCGGCAGCAGCGCCAACACAGCAGAGATGAGGCCCAATAGGGCCGCGGCGAGGGGGCGGGGCAGGCGTTTCACGAGGGGAGCTCCTTGGCGTCGTCGGCTTAGGACGGTCGGAACGGGGGCTGATGCAACACCACCGGGCGGGCCCGCGCGGGGTGCGCAGGGCCCGCCCGGTGGTATGGGTTGTGCTGGCGGGGGTGCTGACTTGCTGTCAACTTGTCTGGCGCCACTTTCAGTTGGTGTGGATCTGGGTCCCGGTGCCAGGGTAGAGGTGGAGGTTTCCGGCGGCGTTGGAGGGTGCCTCGACGGCGACGACGTCACCGTTGCAGCCGGCGTGGAAGTCGCCGCCGGCGAGTAACTCACGCTGTTCCAGTTGGTGCCGACCTGGACCCGGGTGCCGAAGTGGGTGAGCTCGGACATGATGTTCCAGCCGATGCCGACTTGAACGCGGCGCCCAGGGTGCTCAGACCGTTGATCTGACCGGAACTCGGGTTGAACTCGCTGAACGCGTTGTTCGAGGTCAGACGATCGAGCCCATCTCGTAGCGCTTGGAGATCACCTGGAAGACCAGGTTGGCCTTGGCTCGTTCCAGGGGCTGGTAGCCCACCTCGTCGAAACCCAGGACGCTCTGCCTCAGATAGGTGCGGAGTCTGCTGGTCAGCCGCCTGCGGTCTCGGCGGCCCTGAGGTGGCGGACCATGTCGTCGAGGCTGGTGAAGTAGATCAAGTAGCCGGCCCGGCAGGCAGCGACCGTCAGGGCGACTGCGATGTGAGTCTTGTCGACCCCGGGCGGGTCGAGCAGGGCTGCGTTCGCCCTCGCTTCGACGAAGGACAGCGTGGCCAGGTCCTTGACCTTGCGCGGATCGAGCTCGGGCTGGAAGGGGAAGTCGTAGTCGTCCAGGGTCTTGCGTGACCGCGGGCGATGCCCCGCCGCGGCCCCGCCAAGAGCGGCGTCCGGCGAGGGTGTTGCCGCAGGTGAGCGCGGTTTGCGCGGGACGAGTACGCCTTGTCTCCGGCGACCGCGTCGGGTCGGGTGCGGGTAGGGCCGATGGGCCTGCGGACTCGTACTTTCTTGAGCCCGGGGGGATGAACTGCGGGCTGTCGGCAGTCCGTCCTGCGTCAGGACGTCGCCATCAGGCGGCATTTCGGTCGGCGGCGAGGTGCACCTTGCTGGTCTGCCCGCCCCTCGAACGCCCGAGGAGGGCGGCTTTCAGACGGAGCTTGTGTCGGCGCCGGGTGCGTCGGCGTTCTTCCCGTGTCGGGTCGTCTCCAGTGTCCTGATCACCTTGCTCCTCCGGGCTGCCCCCCTTTGCCGCCCCTTGTCGTCTTCGGCGGCGGCCTTCGCCAAGGCAGCGACAGCGTCGGGGGCAAGATGCATCCCCGCAGCGTCATGGTGGGCTCGGGAGGTGGAGTCCACGCTGACCAGGGAAAGATCCACGTCACCCCGCTTCGCGGCTTCCGCGATCAGGCCCTCCAGCAGGGCTTGGAAGACGCCAGCGTCCCACCACTGCCGGAAGCGGTCGTGAACAGTCGACCAGGCACCGAACTCCTGCGGATCTCCCGCCGCTGCCCACCCGTCCGGAAGCGCCAGATCACGCCCTCGAACTGCTGCCGCAGCCGTTCGGGGTACGGGCCGTATCTGCCGATCGGCAGATACGGCCCGATGAACTCCCACTCCGCATCCGTCAGTTGCATTTGAGTCACACAAGACGATCTACCGCATCAGGCTGCTCAAGGGCGGCGAGAACCGCAACTCGATACGTGCCCTAGGCGGGCTGCGGGGCGGGCGTTGCCGGAGCGGCCGCGACTTTGCGGGTCTCGCGCATTATCAGCAGGCCGTTGGCCACCATCAGTGTCGCGGTCAGGGCGTGGACGCCGAGCGCGGTGGCCACGGAGCCGTGGTGGGCCAGCACGGTGGCCATGTCGCCGTACGCGGCGAGTGCCTCCACCAGCAGTACCCAGCCCAGCGCCCGCCGGTGGCCCGTGACCAGCAGGATGCCCAGGACCAGGGCCAAGACGACGTCGCGGATTCCCTTGATGATCAGGAAGCCGCCGCCGTCGCCGGACGGCCAGCGCGGCAGGCCGAAGGTCGGCGCCGTCGTCTCCGGGCTCAGGATGAACTCCCCACCGAACCAGAGGATGAAGAGGATGAAGGCGGCGGCCAGGACGGTGTTGATCTTCTTCAGCGACATCGTTCTTCTCCCTGCGAGTCTTCGTCGGCTTGGTGAGCTTCGTGGAGCTTGCTGAGTCCTGTGGGGGCTGATCAGGCCGCGCGCGGCTGATCAAGGGGGTGGCCGGTCGCGCACGCTGATCGAGGGGGTGGCTGGTTCGGGACCACAGTTGTGGGGTCTGAGCGGCAGCTGCATTCCCGACTGCGGTTTAGGTGGCCACCTGCCGCCCGAGGAGTGGGGATTGTGCGCCACCGGCGCGGCGTCGGCCCGCTGCGTCAGAAATCCGAAGCCCTCTCGGGCTCACCCCGACGGGGCAAAGGCCGTCGATATGAAGGGGCGAACCAGCGCATGTCGGGGGTGCGGTGTTGTCAGACGAGAGCGGAGACGAGCAGGGCGAAGGCGGCGATGATGACGGCGACGCGGACGTAGTGGAAGCGCTCCCAGCGGTTCAGCTGCTCCTTCCAGTCCGCGGGCCGGTTCTCAGGGGTCCAGGTCTTGTTCCGGTTGTTGATCGGGACGAGCAGCAGCATCGACATGATCACGCTGACGATCAGCAGTCCGGCGGCGGTGACGACGAGTCCGGCGCCGTGGTGGTGCCATCCGGCGACGGCCCAGATCGCGCTGAGGACGAGCGAGCCGATGTACCAGAACGGCATCAGGGCGCCGAGCATCCGGCCGCCGTGGGCGTGGCCGAGCTGGCCGCTGTCCTCGGGAAGCGCGTCCAGGATCCGGTTCATGATGAAGGCGACGGAGAACTCCACCCCCACCATCAGGCCGACGACGACGGTGGTGACGACCTCGAGTGCGTTGAGCATGACGATCCCTCCCGTGAACTAGCGTTGCTAGCTGATGATGCGACGCTAGCACTGCTATCGCTCGGTTGTCTAGCAGTGCTAGAATCCAGTCATGTCGGTACAGGAACGCAAGCAGCGCGAACGGGCGGAGCGCGAGCGCCTCATCGTGGCGACGGCCCGCGAACTCGCCGAGCAGCAGGGCTGGGACGCGGTCACCACCCGCCGGCTCGCCGAGCGCATCGAATACAGCCAGCCCGTCCTCTACAGCCACTTCCGCGGCAAACGCGAGATCATCGGCGCCGTCGCCCTTCAGGGGGCCGCCGAACTGGCCGGGGCGGTGCGGGCCGCGACCTCTGCTGCGGACGGCCCGCGCGCCCGGGTCGCCGCCCTGGCCCGCGCCTACCTCGACTTCGCCGCACGCAATCCGGCGGTCTACGACGCCTTGTTCCAGCTCGACGGTGGCCTGGCGTACGCGCAGGAGGACACCCCCGAGCCTCTGAAGGACGCCTTCGCCGCCCTGCTGGAGACTCTCGGCGAGGTCGCCGGCGACGGCGTCAACCCGGGGCTGTTCACCGAGCTGTTCTGGGCGTCCCTGCACGGACTCGCGACCCTGACCCGGGCGGGACGGCTGCTGCCCGAGGACGCCGAGCCGAGGGTGGAACTGCTGGTGGACCGGCTCGCTGTGCTCTGACACACCATCCCGGCAGGGCACGCGGCCGGAGCCCTCTGGCCCCGCCGCTGCCCGCCTACGGCAACGCTTCGGGTCACTCGCGTCCACACGACGCAGCGGTGCGGCAGGGTCCCGCGGCGGTGAGCTCCCTGCGGGCCGTCCGCAGATCGCCGGGCCCCGCACCCCAGACGGCACACGCCGGGAAGCTGAGATACTCATTGATCACGACCCGATACGCGCCCTGACGCCGCGTCATTCGCCGGTGCTCTCGTCGTCCTCGCCGAGGTGGACGGTCACCGGGTCACGCAGTGGGCGCAGGCCCTCGCGTGGCGGGCGGGCGGCGAAGCTGTAGCGGCCCAGGCAGTTGAGGTCGGCGTGCTTCAGCGGGGAGACCCGGGCCACGTCTTCGTCGAAGAGGTCATGCTCCCGCTCCTAGGGCGGCGGGGCCCGCAGGTGGTCGACGGCGGCGTCGAGGTAGCGGTTCGTCCAGAGCGCGGCGGCATTGAGGACCAAGCCGAGCGCCCCGAGTCGGGCCTCTTACCCTATGCGGTACGCCTGCATTCTGGCGGTCCGATCTGGGACCACCGGGCGGTGTCGATGGGTGTCCCGGCAGGCGGTCGATCAGGACGTCGGCAGCCAGCAGCGGCGCTTGTAGCCGATCAGGTCGATGAACTGGCTGCCATTCGTTTCGATCACGCTCCGGGAGGCGCGTTCGTCTCGTCGCGGGTCGGGAGGGCCTGTGTGATGGATCGGGAAAGCTCAGTCGCCTCGGATGCGGGCATGCAGATGCATGTCGTGTCGGCCGTCGTCATGCACGGCGGCGCTGCGTTTGGTGCCTTCCAGGAGGTAACCGGACTTGGTGGCGACCCTGCATGAGGCATGGTTGCGGGTCGAGTGGTCCAGCTCCAGCCGGTGGAAGCCGATCTCGTGCAGGGCCCAGGCGGTGAGCGCCCAGAGGCTGTGCGAGGCCACACCGGCGCCGCGGGCGATCGGGAGCACCCAGTAGGCCACGTTGGCTGTGCCGTCGTCGAAGTCCAGTCCGCGCAGTGCGATCCGGCCGAGTACCTCGTCGCCGTCGCGAGTGATCGCCCAGTGGCCGCCCTTCTCGCGTTTCCAGTCCTGGCGGTATGCGTCGAACCATTCGCGGGCCTGGGCCTCGGAGGAGGGCCGACGCGTGTGCCAGCGGCGGATCTCATCATCTTGATAAGCAGACAGGAACGCTGGTGCGTCGGATTCTTCCCAGGGGCGCAGCAGCAAGCCGCCGGTGGCGGAGAGTACGGGTTGGGGGGAGTCACCGAGCAAACCGGGGGCAATGACGGGCGGCGTCGACAGGGCGCGAGTCATGCACCATGATCGCCTGACGCTGACCACACACGTCAACAGCGAGCCCCGCGAGCTGGGCACTACTTGATTCCGTTGGTCTTGTTCGCCTTGGTGCGGGCCAGGCGGTAGGACTCCTTACCGGTCTCGATGAGGGTGGCGTTGAAGGTGAGCCGGTCGACGATCGCCGCGCAGAGCCGCGGGTCGGTGAAAGTCTTGGACCAGGCGGTGAACGCCTCGTTGGAGGCGATGGCAATACAGTTCTTGTCCTCACGTTCGGTGAGGACCTGGAAGAGCATCTCGGCCCCGCGGCGGTCGAGTTGAGGTAGCCGCGTTCATCGATTTCGAGCGGGTCGACTCGCCCGTAGCGGGCGATGGTCTTGCCGGGCTGCTTGTCGTCGGCGGCTTCAACGAGCTCATTCACCAGGCTGGCGCCGGTGCTGTAGCGGACGCGGTAGCCGGCCATGGATGCTCACCCGATGACCGGGGCCCCGCTCCTGCGGGGCGCCAGCCATCGGGTGGGGCCTTCGCATCACGGCGGTCGCCGCGCTGAGCGACGCGTGCTTGACCGGTTCCCACGGTTCTGTGGTTCAGGCGACCGTCATGCCGGACGCGACGGCCGGCAACGCGACCAGCCAGCCCGGTACGCCATGGGCTGGACGCGTCAGTGGCGACGAACGTCCTGGGCCTTCTCCCGCCGCTCCGCCTCGGTGCGACCGCCCCAGACGCCGTAGGCCTGACGAGAGGCCTTGGCGAAGAGATCACAGGCAGAACTGACTGGACAGGACCCGCAGATCGCGCGTGCTGCCTCTTCCCGCCGTCGGCGTGCAGCGCCCCGCTCACCGGTGGGTGAGAAGAAGACGGAGCTGTCCATGCCACGGCACGCTGCGTCGGCCTGCCACTTCCATATTTCCAAAAGGGGTTTCGTCTGCGATTTCACGAAGGCCTCCGCTCGAATGATCCGCAATGGTCGTTTCGTGGCGCCATTGCTACGGTAGCGACGGCTACCCCAGACAGTTGTCTTTCCCTGTCTTTCCCTGCACGCAGGGAAGTCCACGAGCGCACTGGTCGCCCCCTAAACGAACGTGCGTGCCCAGTCCGCGAATCCGGTCCCACGGAGTTCCCGGATGAGTGCCGCGCAGTGCGGGAATGGCCGCGCGATAGCCGGGTCCGTTCAGGAACGTCCACACCGCATGGATACCGGGATTGCTGATCTCTGGCAGTGGTATGCACTCGTGCCGGACCTCACGTCCCAGCACCCGCGCCGAGCGTGGCCGCCATCTGTGCGGGAGTGGGCGCGTCGCCGGCCGGCTCGATACGCCGCCGACATAGGGGGCGGCGTTGAGCAGGACTTCCGCCGCGACCGAGGTCGGGGCGGGCCACGTGCTGCAACGGTCGGTCGGGTGGGAGCGGCAGATCGAGAACGCCGTCGAGGACGCGTTCCGAGGAGGCTGCGTGGGCAGGGGCATCGGCCCCGACTTTGCCAAGACCGCGGAGGCCCGTGGCCCGCGACAGGTTGAGCGCCGGCCGACCAAGGACAAGAAGCCACCGCACCGAGCCGAGGGCCGGCTTCCGCAGGCCTTCCGGAACCCGGCCGACTGGCAGGCCGTGTCGGTCTCCTCGCCCGTAATGTTCCCTATGGGCGGCCGTGCGGCGATGGATCGGAAATCCTGCACGGCGATGGGTGCAGGATGTGCGGCTCTCGCCCTGCCAATTGCCGCAAAGACACGAACGAGGTGTTGTTGTGGCGCAATGGATGAGGCGCGAGGACGAGCGGCTGCTGTCCGGTCGAGGCCGGTATGTTGCCGATATCGACGTGCCGGGGTGTCTGGATGCCGCTTTTGTGAGAAGCAAGGTGGCCCACGGCATGCTGCGTGCCGTGGACTGTACGGCGGCCCGTGAGGTACCGGGTGTCGTGGGAGTATGGTCGGCCGCGGATCTGCCGGACCTCCCTCCGGTGCCGTACACGCTGCTGGCGAGGCTCTCCACGGAGGATGCCGTCGCGGGCCGGGAGTGGCCGGCCCTCGTGAAGGACCGGGTGCGCTATCCGGGCGAGGCGCTTGCGGTCGTCCTGGGAGAGGACCGGTACCGGGCCGAGGACGGGGTCGCCGAGGTCACTGCCACGATCGATCCCCTGCCCGCAGTGGTGACACCGTCCGCGGCGCTGGACGACTCCGTCCGCCTGTTCGACGGGCTGAGCAATATCGCCCTGCGGGGCGAGGCGGGAGAGCCCGTCGACCCGTCCGTCTGGCAGGATGCGGCCGCCGTTGTCGAGGCGACCTACCGCCAGCAACTGCTGATGCCCAGCCCCATGGAGTGCCGCACGATCCTCGCCGTACCCGAGGGGGACCGGCTGACCGTATGGCCGGGGCACCAGATGCCGCACCGGCTGCGGCGGGACCTCGCCGCACTGCTCGGTTGGTCCATCGACCGGATCCGGGTGGTGGTCCCCGACACGGGAGGCGCCTTCGGGTCCAAGAGCGCCGCCTTCCCCGAGGTCGTGGTCGTCGCCCACCTGGCGGTGAAGCTCGGGCGGCCGGTCCGCTGGATCGAGGACCGCCTGGAGTCGATGCTCGTCGCCACCCGGGGCCGGGGGCAGGACCAGACCGTCCGGCTCGCCGCCGACGCCGAAGGACGGCTCCTCGCTTACGAGTTGACGATCGACGCAGACGTCGGCGCCTACCCGACCTCGGTGTGGGCCTGCCGATGCAGACGGCATGGATGGCGACCGGCGCGTACACCACGCCACGCGTCCACGCGAGGCTGCGCTCGGTGCTCACCAACACCATGGTGACCTATCCGTACCGGGGCGCCGGCCGCCCCGAGGCGGCGATCGCGATCGTCTGAACAGGACTTGTCGGCCGCGCTGCTTGCGGACTGGGAACGGGATCGGCTCTCGCACCTGGTGGCGCTGTCGCAGGCCGGTATCGATCTGGCCAATCGGTCGTCACTCGGGACAGCCGGCAGCCGCCGCTTCTTTGTTTCCGCCTGAGTCCGCCTGAGTCGTCTTCACGGGTACGGTCGGACGTTGCGCAAGAGCAGGCGCAGCCGCCCCGGTTCGTTAGAGCCAGTAAGCCGTCAGCGAATGAGATGACCCATCGGAGAGTGCCGAAGCGGCCCAGGACGCTCCGCCCCGGACCATGACGTGAGGTCGGACGCGACACTGCCCGATGACGCAGGAATAGCGGATCACATCAGGCAGTTGCCTCCGGCGAAGACATGTTCTCGGCGTCCACGCGCCTTGCATATAACCCTGAAAGGCAACGACACCCATGTTCCAGCACATCCTGGTCGCCATCGACTCCGATCCGGGACGCCACTCCACGCTGCGCCTGGCCGGCGACGTGGCCCGGCTGACCCAGGCCACGGTCAGCGTTCTGCACATCGCCGCAACTGCGGCCTCACTAGCCGCCGTCGTCCCTCTGGAAGATGACGTCGAGGCCAAGGCCGTACTGGATGAGGCTGTCGCCGAACTGCGCGACAGCGGGGTCGCGGCCGACGGTACCGTCGTCCGCGCCTTGACCACACAGATCGCCGCAACCATCTCGGCCACTGCCGAGGACGCGGGAGCCGACCTCATCGTCATCAGTCCCCACCACCGCGGAACCGTCGAGGCGTTCTTCCACCCTCGCGTCAGCGACGCTGTCGCCCACGCCAGCAAGGTAGCCGTTCTCCTCGCGCCCGAAGAGTCCGCTGCACGTGAGAACTCATCGCAGAACAGCCTGCCGACGAGCACGTCATCTCACGATGCGTTGACCAAGCGGCCCTGACAGGCCGTTGATGCCTCTGGTCACGCGGCGAGAGCCGGGGGGTTGATGCACACGCTCCGGCCTCAGGCGGCTGATCCCGACCCCCTGAGCTTGATCCGCTTCGCCGGACATCGAACCTCAGGGGTTTCCGCCCCGGGCGGCGATCTGGTTCTCCGCGAGGGCCTTGGTGCGGTCCGGCGGCGCCGGCGACGGGGGTGGAGGCCGTCCAGGTTAGGACGTCGCGGGCGGTGGCCAGGTCGCGGACGTCTTGGATCCGGTCGGCGGCGGGCGGGACGGGGAGCCATCTGGGTCGGCGGGACGCGGCGCTCCGGGCAGGTGCTGCAGGGGGGAGCGGCGCGCGCCTTGTTTGGGCGGATGCCTTCCGGGTGAGGCCGCGGAAGGGCCGGACGAAGACGGATCCGTCGGCACGGAGGACCGCGACGTTACGTGGCCCTGCGGTGGGTCGTCGGCCGGGCCACTGGAAGTGCAGCCGGCAGCGGTGATGTCGGGGGCGCGGCGGGTGCGGTAGGGGATGATCACGGTGACGGGCCTGCCACGTTCCAGGTACTCCCGGCGGGTCATGCTGCTCACCGGGCGGGGCCGGGACGGCGTCGTGGGGCTGGCCGTCCAGGAGCCTGCTGGCGGCCTTTTTGCCGACACGACGCATGCGGACCGCGTCCGGCGGGGCGTCGCCTTCCCTTCCGCTCCATTTGCGGCCCTGGGCGTCGATGAGAACGACGCTACCGCCGGTCGTGTCCGTGGTCTTCGGGTGCGTACGCCCCCATTGCTTGAGGAAGAAGGGCACGTCCGCCCACTCGCATTGATCGCCTAGGGTTCGCGTCCCCTGCGGGTGCATCGGGCGGGCACCGGGACCGGATTCACCACCGACGATGATCCAGTCGATGCAGTGAAGGCGACGCCGGCAGTATTCTCCGAAGTGGACGTAGGAGGCGGTCAGGCCGTGACTGCGTTCGTTGCTCCGCTTCAGAGGCATCCGGCAGGCTTCGAGGGCCGTAGCCGAGTACCCAGAGCACCAGGACGGCGCAGGACGGTCACGGGTGGCTGCCGTAGCCTCGGGAGCATGGAGACACACCCCGCAGTCCGGTGGCAGATCGGTCGGACGACCGTCCACCGGGTGGACGAGATCCAGGTGACCGGCCTCGCCCGCATGCTGCTCCCCGACGCCACGCCCGCCGTGGTCGCCGAGGTGCCCTGGCTGCCGCCGTCCAGCGTGGACGGCGACGGGGAACTGATCGCGTCGGTGCACACCTTCGCCGTCGAGGTGGACGGGCAGCGCATTCTGGTCGACACGGGCGTCGGCAACGACAAGGCGCGCCCCAATCCGGCCTGGGACCACCTCGCGACACCGTTCACCGACCGGCTGGCGGCCGCGGGATTCCCGCCCGAGAGCGTCGACCTGGTGATCAATACCCACCTCCACATGGACCACGTCGGCTGGAACACTCGGCTCGACGACGGCACATGGCGCCCCACCTTCCCCAACGCCCGCTACCTGATGACCCGCACGGAGTACGCGTACTGGGACGGTGCCGAGCTGCCGGCCGCCCGTCGCGAACTCCTCGTCGACTCCGTCCACCCCGTGCGCGACGCGGGCCTGCTCGACCTGGTGGACGTGCCGGACGACGGTGTCGAGGTGGCCGCCGGTCTGCGGTTGCTTCCCGCGCCCGGCCACACTCCCGGCCAGGTGGCGGTGCGCATCGACAGCGCCGGAAGCTCGGCGCTGATCACGGCCGACTGCCTGCACCACCCCGTGCAGCTCGCCCGGCCCGGCATCGGCTGCACCGCCGACACCGATCCGGCCATGGCAGCCCGCACCCGCGCCGCCCTGCTCGCTTCCGTGGCGGACACCGGCACGCTGCTGCTCGGCAGCCACTTCACCCACCCGACGGGCGGGCACGTGCGACGCGACGGCACTGCGTTCCGCCTCGACGCGTGACCTGATCACGGCACGGGACGGCAGGTTGCCGGGGATCGCGCACAGCGCCCACTGCGCGGCCTCGGCCACATCACGGCGGTCAGCCGCAGGAACTGTGAGGGGTGGGTGGCTATCAGGGATGTCTGCGCGGGGGCCAGGTGATCGAGTGCGAGCACGGTTCGCGCCTGTGCCAGCCTTGGCCTCGGTTCTGCTCGGGGCGAGTCAGCCGGGGGAGCAGGCGCTGTTCGACGCGGATGGCTTGCTCGGTGGTGGTGGCGAAGCGGGCGGCTGTGTGCAGGCTCTCTGCGGACAGGCGCCACTCGATTCCTGTATGGCCGGCCCTGCCAGCACCGACACGCCCCGTTGACTGAACGCACCTTGGAGATTCCGCAGTTCAGAGGGAAAGTGGAGTCCGTAGTCGCTACGGTCACCGGTCGTGACGAACGATCCGCCCGAACGGGCTCTGGTCGCCTTGGTGGTTCCTCGATGGGGTCGACTGGTGGAGAGACCGGCGACCGGTACGAGCCCTATCGGCTCGTCGACGCCGATGGTGTGACCGTGGAAGCGGTCACGACGAGGGGGCCGGGTGCTGCCGAACGTCAAGGTCGACCTGTACGCGACGATCCGGCGTGATGCCGGGACCGGCATGTCGACGCGCGCGCTCATGGGAAGTACGGCGTCGGCTTCAACACCGTGCAGAGGGCTCTGATCTCGGCCGCCGGAGCCGCGCAAGAAGATGAGGCCACGGGCAGCATACGGCCGTGAACCTTGGCATCCCCACTACGCGGGGTGATCGATGAACCCACGAAGGTGGACTGCCGCGTGACCCTCGACCAAGATCGAGAACAAGTTCAAAGAAGCGTGCATCAAACGCCCTTCAGAACACGATCAAGTGCCGCGCGGCCTACAGGTCCCCAGTGCGGCTTGCCGCCGGGAAGGCCCCGATCTCCGTTCTGCCCCATGAGCATCAGAAAGAGGCTCTTCATCGCGGCCAACCCGCGGGCGCGCCGGATCGCTGCCTCGTCCGCATGCGCGTACATGTCGAAGAACCGTGAGGCCGTGCCCGCGGGTAGCAGCACCCATGCGGCGGCGAGGTCCCACGCCGGATCGCCGGCGAACATGTCACCGAAATCGACGATGCCCGAGAGCGTTCCGTCCGAGACGACGACGTTCGCGGGATGGAGGTCGCCGTGCACCCACACCGGCGGGCCCTCCCACGCGTGGGCCGCAACGGCGTCGTCCCAGACGGCCCGGACGTCGGCAGCGATGTCGTCGGGGGCAACGGCCTGGAAGAAGTTCTCGAAGCCGTCCGTGCAGTTCCTGGGATGGGCACCGCGGTCCGTGGCGATCGGCGCCTCGGCGGGCGCCTCCACATGGAGCGCCCGGAGGAAACCCGCCAGCGTGTCGGCCGCGTGGGCGCCGCGGCTGATCGAGCCGTGGTCCAGCGGCTCGCCGGGAACCCACGTCATCACGGTCCAGTGCTTGGGGAAGCGCTCGGACGGTGCGCCGAACCGCACCGGAGTCGGTACCGGGAGCGGCAGGCGCGGAGCCAGCACGGGTAGCCATCGCCGCTCCTTGAGCTGGAGCTCCGGGGTGCGGTCCATGCGCTGCATGCGGACGGCCAACTCATCCCCGAGGCGCCACATTTGGTTGCCCCAGCCGCCCGCCACCTCGCGGATGGCCAGCCCTGCAAGGTCTGGATGTTGCTCCTGCAGCAGGTCGCGGACCAGGTCTGCGGTGATCTCGATCTCGGTGTCGGTCATGCGAAGTCACAGTATCCTGTCTCCGCATCGCGGCTTCGGCTATCGGATCCTCGGGCAGGGCCTCGAAGACATCGGCATCCCGCCACTTCCTGAAGCCGTTGTGGAGGGTGCGCAAGGCGCCGAACTCGGCCGGCATCTCCCGCCACTGCCCGCCGGTCCGAAACCGCCCTTGCCCGCCGGTCCGAAACCGCCAACCGTCAGATCACGCCCTCGAACTGCTGCCGCAGCCGCTCGGGACACGGACCGTACCAACCGACCGGCAGTACGGCTCGACGAATTCCCGCACTTCGACGGTCAGTTGTGCCCGCGGCATGCACGACGCTCTACCACATGTCCTGCGACGACGAACCCGGACCGTGTGCCATCGATGGTCAGGCGATACTCCTACCGCCCGGAGCGCGGCATCCGTACGACCGCCGTCCCTGCAGTCAGGTCAACCGTCGTCCTGTTCGGCGGGGCCCCGTCATCCTCGTTGTCCGGCATGACCAGTGACGACTGCCGCTCCTTCAGTTCGTTCTGCTTGCCCGGGGAAAGGCTCGCATGCAATTGTTCGAATCCGGTCGCTGATATCTGCCCCTGGCGTGCGCTGTTCCGCCACGGCAGCACTCCGGCCCGCCCCGCGCGCAGCAGCAGCTGGTCAACGAAGGCCAGCAGGGTCAGCACGATGACCAGCCCGGGCAGGGTCATGAAGAAGACGAATTGCATGTCCCCAGTATCCGAGCCGAACCTGCGGACAGTCACCCCTGCAATTGGGCACGCACAAGGTTCCTTGTCGCAGGAGCCGTACCGTGCCGCAGGCACACCCTAGAGCGACCGAAGGGCGTAGCCGAGGTCAGGGCCGTAGTTGCCCCAGCACTGGATATCACCGGTGTCGGATACAAGGTCGCCGAGATACCAGTCGCCGTTGTCGGCCCGCACCGCGCAGAGCCCCTTCAAGTTGATCGCGCAGTCGGCTTGGAGAGGTTCGCCGTGCAGGGTGACGGTGCCGAGGGTGGTGAGAAGCTCGGCTTGTGGACAGCCGGTGACGCGCTGAATATCGGACATGGTCCACGGCTCGGGGAGGCGCTCGTCCCGGGGCTCGGTGGCGGGGAGTAGTTCCACCACGGCGTAGCCGAGGCGCGGCCGGATCCACTCACCGTCGCGTTCTGTGCCGAGTACTCCGCCGAGGAAGGCCATCTCGAAGGTGCCGGTGGGCGTCTCCCAGCGGAACGAGACGCGGGAGATGTGCGAGGGGAAGTCCTCCTCGTCGGTGGTGCCCGGGCCGAACGACTGCTTGGGAGACGGTCCGTCGTCGGTGTATCGGTGGGCGAAGAAAGCGGTGATCCAGCCGGTGACCCTGTCGCCGCCGGACGCCGACTCCCACTTGTAGAGCGAACGCCAGAACTCCTGGTCGATACCCCACCCGGAGGCCGTCGCGCTGATCGAGTCCAGCACCGGGTGCAAGGCGGCGAACCACGGCCGCAGGCCTTCGAACCATCCTTCCAGCTCCCGCACCCGGGCTGCCAGCAGGCGCCAGTCTCGGTCCGTGCCCTCCAGTCGGATCCGGGGGATGCCGCAGAGCGAGGTCCATCGGAAGCGGTAGTACGGGCTGACCACGTCCATCAGCGCCACGAGCACGGCCGTGGCGTCGGTGGGGGTGGTGGTCGAGAAGGCGGGCTGGAAGAGGTCGGCTACATCATCGCCGATGCGGGCACGCAGGGGCTGTTGGACCAGGTTGATCGAGCGCTCCCAATCCAGCGGGGCCAGGTCGTCGCGGACGGCGATGGTCTGCTGGTGCATCGGCGTTTCGGTGAAGAGCCCCGCGTAGGTGCCGGAGTTCAGGCGGACGTGGACGGCTACCTCGTGCACGACGACGTACCAGAGCAGGTCGGGTGAGAGGCTCAGTGGCAGGTGAGCCGTGAAGCACAGGTGAACGGCGCGCAGCAGGAGGCTGGAGGTGGGCTCAGCACTCTCCGAAGCGCCGGTGGACCAGCCGACGAGGCGATCGGTGCTGCGGTGGTGGAAGCGCGCCTGGTCGCGGAGCACAGCCTGCAGGAAGCGCTCGTTGCCGAGTTCGGTGAGCTCGGAAGCGAGCCAAGCGGCCTCGGCGTCTTCAGCAAGCGGAAGGTCTATCTCGAAAGCCATTCGTATCCCCCAGAAGCCGTGATCGGCCTTGATCGTAAGAGACCGATGAGACCCTCGGTTCTGTGCCACCGCTTGCGTGACAAGGTCGGAACTTCGGCTCGGACGATTTCGCGATGCCCCTGGAGTGCGGCGCCCCATCATGCAGTAGATCGGGCGGCCAGCGGCAACTGCGGGGCGGGGGAGGTGTCGGTTTACGGCGGGCTCCGTTCGGTGGTATCGCGTGACGTTGCGTGCGGTGGCGCGTTGGTGCTGTATGAGCAGAGGTCGCAGGTTGCGGGATCTGCCAGGGGCGCCGGCGTTCGAGCAGTTGAGGGCTGAGCCGGCACGTACCGCTGGGTCGGTGGCCGGGACAAGGCCGCCGCAGCGGAAGGCGTGCGAGGGGCGTGTGGCACGGCGAGTGCGGAGCCGGATGACGGCCGCGGCGAGACGGTGCAGACCGGTTCCACCCGAGGTCACTCGCCCGCCTTCTTGAGCGGCCGGCGGCGGCGTACGTCGCGGCATTGGGCAATCGAGGGCCCGGCCTCGTGTGCGGGGGTGGGCGGCGCCTCGTGCGCGGAGGCGGGCGGCTGAAAGGGCGGCTGGAAGCGTGTCGACAGCCAAGCCGACGAGGATGACCGCGTCGTTCCTGGTTGCTGCGGCGTCCTGCCGGCGGTCAGCCACGGCAGGCATGCGGGCGCTGGCGAGCAAGTCACCGGGGAAGTCGCACCAGGCCTCGCACACGTCATGTCCGGCGCGGCGGGTGGGCGACCGTCAGTGGCGCCATGAGCTGGACAAGGCTCAGGGCCCGCCCGGTCGGAAACGTTGTTTTGCTGCCGGTACACCGTCACGCCATTCGCGCATATTGTAGCGATATGCGTGTTGCTCGGTGCGGCTGGTGTGATGCGCCACTGCCCGATCAGGCCGGCTCCAGGCGGCGGTACTGCCGCCCGGCGCACCGGCAGGCGGCTTGGCGGGCGCGGCGCCGATGGGCCGCTGCGGCCACGGCGCGTCAGGCGATGGTGCTCGCCGACGCGGAGCTGCTGGCTCGAGCTGAAGCGGTGTTGCACGAGGCGAACGATCTGTCCCAGGGGCAAGCCGCTGTGGCGGGTCACAGTGCCGCGGTGTCCCAGGTCTTCGCACTGGCCGAACAGTTGGTGCAGCATGCCGTGCTGGCCGATCGGCAGGCCGGGGCGAGCTGGGCGCGGATCGGCGCCCGCCTGGGGATCACCGGTGCGGCGGCCAGGCGCCGCTTCGGACGGATCACGCGGGCCGGGTCGGATCGTGCCGCGCAGTCTGACCACACCAACCCTGAACGGCTGTCTGCACTGCTGCTGGCGGCGGTGCGGGAGGCAGGCGCCTCCTCGAGTGCTCTATACCTGCTGCCGCCGGGCCGTCAGGCGCTGCGGCTGGCCGTGGTGACCGGAGGGAAGACCGCGGCGCTGTGGGAGCGGGTGGCGCCGGCGGACGGCGGTCCGGTAGCCGACGCGCTACGTGAACAACACATCGTGTGGATCGCCAGTCACGCACAGCTGGCCCGGCGCTACCCGCGGATCGCGCTCGCGCTGCCCTATCCGGTGGCGATGGCTGCCGCCCCGATCACGACCGGCGCCACCACCTGGGGCGTGCTGGCGCTGCTGTGGCCCGACACGCACCCGCCCCGGCTGAGCGCCAACGAGCGCGACGTGGTCACCACCACCTGCGAGCGGATGGCTGAGTTCCTTGAACAGGCCGCTGTGGGCGGACACCCGGTCCTGCCCCAAGAGCAGCCACACGTGCCGGCCCCGCCGCGGACCCGGACACCCGATCCACTCCAGGCACTGGCCGCCGTGGAATTCGTGGACCGCCTCAAGGAGGGATGCCTGGGGCTGGACTTGGAGGGCCGGATCACTTTCATCGGTGCCGCCGCTTGCGACGTGCTCGGCAGCAGCGCGCCAGATCTGCTCGGAACACCGCTGTGTGAGGCGCTGCCATGGCTGGACGAGCCGGTCTTCCAAGATCACTACCGTGCCGCGGTGATCAGCCGCAAGCCCGCTTCCTTCACGGCCCGGCTCCCATCGGACGGTTGGCTGGACTTCCAGCTCTACCCCGATGCCTCCGGCACCAGCGTCCGCATCGTCCCCGCCGGCAAAACCGGCACGGCGGACCGCCCCAGCGGCGGCATGCAGACCACCCCCAGGCCGACGCGAGCACACGCGCTGTATGACCTGATGCACCTGGCCGCCACGCTCACCCAGGCCGTCAGCGTGCGGGACGTGGTCGAGCTGGCGGCCGACCAGATCATGCCCGCCTTCGACGCCCAGGGCTTCGTCCTGTCCGTCGCCGACGGCGGCCGGCTGCAGATCGTCGGCTCCCGCGGATACCGGCCCGAGGTCCTCCGCCCCTTCGACGGACCGCCGCTCACGGACCGATCAGCACCCACCGTGCACGCCCTGACCGACGGGGTTCCCCTCTTTTTCCCCTCACCGCAGGAAATGGAGCAGTTCCACCCCGACATCCCGCGGCTGACGAAGAGGTCGGCCTGGGCATTCCTGCCGCTGATCGTCTCCGGCCGCCCGGTCGGCTGCTGGGTGCTCTCCTTCGACCGGCCCCGCTGCTTCACCCCCGACGAGCGTGCCGTCCTGACCTCTCTCGCCGGACTCATCGCCCAGGCCCTCGACCGTGCCCGCCTGTACGATGCCAAACACCAGCTCGCCCACGACCTGCAGACAGGGCTGCTTCCCGGCACCCTGCCCACTGTGCCCGGACTGGAGATCGCCGCCCGCTATCTGCCCGCCGCCCACGGCATGGACGTCGGCGGTGACTTCTACGACCTCATCCGCCTGGGCGACACCAGCGTCGCCGCCGCCATCGGCGACGTCCAGGGCCACAACGTGAATGCCGCCGCCCTGATGGGACAAATCCGCACCGCCGTGCACGCCACCGCCGGCGCACCTCCCGGCGAAGTCCTCGCCCGCACCAACCGCCTGCTCACGGACTTCGACCCCGGACTCTTCGCCAGCTGCCTGTACGTGCACCTCGACCTTGCCCACCACCGCGCCCAGCTGGCCACCGCCGGCCACCCACCGGCGCTGGTGCGTCATCCCGACGGACACACCGAGATCGTCAGGCTGTCGCCCGGGCTCCTGCTCGGCATCGACCCCGCTGCCGACTACCAGGCCGGCGAGATCGTCCTGCCCCCCGATGCCCTGCTCGCCCTGTACACCGACGGCCTCATCGAGACACCCGGTGTCGATCTCGACGACGCCACAGCCGGGCTCGCCGACCATCTCACACGAGCGGGGGACCAGCCCCTTGACGCCCTCGCCGACACTCTCATCGGCCGCACTTCACACACCGATCCCCGCAGCGACGACATCGCCCTGCTCCTCCTTCACCGACAACCGTCAGCCATGCTCCGGATCGGAGGCTGACACCGTGCCCGGTCCGCCGTCGGGGAAAGAGGCTGCCGGTGGTGCGGTGGACGCTCGCCCATGCTCAAGTTGCACCGGCCTCCGATCAGCCGTCGGTGACGGAACAGGCCGTCGAGGAAGGCTGTCGCTGCCGGCTGGCGGCTGCGGGCTGGCGGCTGCGGGCGGCGACCGGTCGAAAATGTCGTGCAGATAGGGGAAGAGGTGGCGCAGGTGGGCACGGGCATGGCGGAGCCATTCGGCATCGGAGGTGAAGCCGAATATGGCCTGCATTATGGCGAGGGTGACCAGTTCGGCATCGCTCAGGCGGGGCGTAATGCCGACCGGCGGGCGCGACGGCGCCAGGTAGGGATGCTCTTTCAGCATGTCGTCGGTCGTCGCATAGAGTGCTGTTGCGAGGGTGTCCACGTCGTTCGCCATAAGACGATCTTGGACACCCTCGTTCTCGTCTCCGCAGGCACTCCTTGGACCACACCACCAGGAGGAACCAGTGTCATACCCGCGCCCGCTCACCCCCGATGAGAAACTCGCCGACGCGAAGAAGCAGCTGAGCCTCCCGCGTATCGTCGTGATCTGCGGCTCCACCCGTTTCATGACCGAGATGACCGAGGCCGATCTGCGGGAGACCAAAGCCGGAAAGATTGTCGTCAAGCCGGGTTGCGACATGAAGTCGCCGCACGAACTTTGGTCCGATCCTGTCGAGGCCGTGGCGCTGAAGGTTCGACTCGACGATCTGCACCGAGCGAAGATCCGGCTCGCTGATGAGGTGCTCGTAGTCGGCGACTACATCGGAGACAGCACCCGAGCCGAAATCGCCTACGCCCGGTCGCTGGGCAAGCCCGTGCGGTTCACGCACCCTGAAGTCGACCCCGACGCCTGACCGCCCACCCTCACACCCTCCGCAGGCACCCCTTGGAATTGATCATCTAAGGGCTGTCCTACCTTCACGACGTGGGTCTGATCTGGTCACTCGTACGATCGGAGGGCCCGGGGGCTCCGGGTATGGCTGTAAAGGCTGAGCCGCTGGATGGCTTACGGGACTTGGCCGCCCGGAGCCCCGCGACGACTCGACCGCCAATTGGGAGACGCGACTCGATCGCTGCTGTAGGACAACGCCGGCGAGGTCGTCTGCGGGATCGATGTACGACGAGCTGGCGGAGGTGGCCGTGCCAGAGATCTGGGCCGGGGTGGACATCGGCAAGACGCATCACCACGCCGTGGTGATCGACGCGGAGGGCGAGCGGCTGCTGTCTCGCCGGATCCAGAACGACGAGACTGAGCTGCTGGCGCTGATCGGCGATGTGCTGGCGATATCCAACGACGTCTTGTGGGCAGTCGATCTCAATCACGGCGGTGCTGCATTGCTGATCGGGCTGCTCACCGTCCACGGTCAGCCCGTCGCCTATCTCACCGGCCTGGCAGTGCACCGGGCCTCCGCCACCTACCGCGGTGAGGAAAGACGGACGCGAAGGACGCATTCGTCATCGCGGACCAGGCCCGCATCCGCTGGGACCTGGGGCTGCTGCGGCCCGGCGACGAGATTGCCACCGACCTGCGCACCCTTACCACCCGACGACTGGATCTTGTCTTCGACCGCACCCGGCAGATCAACCGTCTCCGGGCCCAACTGCTGGACATCTTCCCTGCGTTGGAGCGCTCGTTGGACCTGACCAACAAGGGTCCGGTGGTGCTTCTGACCGGCTACCAGACTCCGGCCGCGATCCGCCGCACAGGCGTGAAGCGGATCGAGGCCTGGCTGAGAAACCGCAAGGTCAAGAGCGCCGCCGCGCTCGCGCGCACCTGCGTGGAAGCCGCGCAGGCCCAGCAGACTGCGCTGCCCGGTGAGCGATTGGCCGCAGCGAT
This sequence comes from Streptomyces cynarae, assembly GCF_025642135.1. Lineage (NCBI taxonomy): Bacteria > Bacillati > Actinomycetota > Actinomycetes > Kitasatosporales > Streptomycetaceae > Streptomyces > Streptomyces cynarae. The sequence goes on from NZ_CP106793.1 coordinate 8,762,049, forward strand.
GGTTGTCCGCCTCGCGAAGGGGGTGATGGCCCTCGAGGAGGAGATCGCCGAGCTTGACGATCTCATCGAGGCGAGGTTTCGCGAGCATCCGCACGCCGAGGTGATCCGCAGCCTGCCCGGCATGGGTGCCAGACTCGGCGCCGAGTTCATCGCCGCAACGGGGGGCGACCTGGACGCCTTCGGAAGCGCCGACCGCCTGGCCGGCTTCGCCGGCCTAGCCCCGCAGCCCCGTGACTCCGGCCGCGTCAGCGGCAATCTGCGCAGGCCACGCCGCTATCACCGCGGTCTGCTGCGGACCATGTACTTGTCGGCGCCGGCCAGTCTCAAGTCCTGCCCCGCCTCCAAGGCGTACTACCAACGAAAGCGGAGCGAAGGGAAGGGGCACAAACAAGCTCTCCTTGCCCTCGCCCGCCGACGCGTCAACGTCCTGTGGGCGATGATCCGTGACAGAGCGTGCTATCACGCTTCGCAACCCGTCGCGGCAGCTGCTTGACATCAGCATTGGGAAGTCCCGTAATCGCTGGTCATGCGTCGCCCAACGCCCTCATGCTGGCTTGGGAGCACCAGGGTCGTTCTGGGTATCGATGCGCAAGTCCCGGATGTACCAGTCGAGCCGTGTCCCGTCCTCGCCGTGTGTGTGCTTGCCGGGTGTGAATCCGGCCCGGCGGGCGACTGAGGCTGATGTGGCGTTCTCCGGTTCTACTCGGATCACGGCCTCCTTCCCACCCTCACTTGCGGCGTATCGGGAGACCAGGAGGACCGCGCGGGTGGCCAGGCCGCGCCCTCTCCAGGACGGGTAGAGGCCGTAGGCGACGTTCACCTGGCCGGGAGACAAGCCCTCTGCTGTGAACCGCAGGTCGATCGTCCCGGCGAGCGTCTCGTCGGTGCCCACCCGGATACCGAAAGCGCGGAGCGGGCCGGATGTGTCCCACTGCTCCTGGCAGTGCCGTATGTAGGCTTCGACGCCCTCGCGTGTGCCGGGACCGCCACTGAGCCAGCGAACCAGCGGCTCATCCTCCCCCGCGAGGTGCGCCTCCGCATCGTCCAGGCGCAGCGGGGACAGAGCGATGATCCCGTCGGACAACTTCACTTCATGCATCCGGTGATTCTTGACGCCTGAACTGCGCTGCGCCATCGGATTCCGAGGGACATCGCGCATCGCCCCCATCTCAAAGAGATGATCTTGGGATAGCTGGTGTGATCACGGCGTCCGAGCCTTCCTGGATAGCCCCGTTCACTGGGCTGAGCCCGCGTCAGTGCAACAAGCTGATCCACCCGGGCCACCCGCGACCTCACCTCCGCCCTTGAACGGCTCGGCGCCGACCGCCAGGTCGAAGAGGCCCACCCACGGCGCCGACCCGCTCCGCCTGTCCTTCGTCTTCGGCATCGATGAGAAGACGGCCATCCGCTACGCGGCGTCGGTACGCGTGCTTCTGGGTGAGACTGTCGAGCAGTCATCGCGGCGAAACTCGCTCGCCCTGGTTACCTCCTTGAAGAGACCCTATGGGCATGGAGTTCCTCTGCTACCACCGCGACCGGCCCGGCTCCCTGCCGCTGCGCGACGAGCTAGTGGAAGATCATTGGTCCTACATGGACCGGTACGCGAAGGAGATGATCGCCCGGGGCCCCACCCTCGCCGCCGACGGCGACACACCCACCGGAAGCGTGCACATCGTCGACCTGCCCGATCCCGCCGCTGCCCGCGCTTTCGCCTTCGACGAGCCGAACTACCAGGCCGGCGCCTACCGGGACGTACTGCTGCGACGGTGGCGCAACACGCTGAGGCGCACGATGTGGGACTTCCCCGGCGGCCGGACCGGCGGCAACCGGTATCTGGTGCTCGGCCTCGGCACAGGGCAGGCCGCCGACCTCGCGGTGCCGCCCGACCGGGACGAGCTGATCGCCTACGGGCCGCTACTGTCCGACGACGGCACCACCTGGCTGGGCACGGCGGTGTTGCTCCGGGCGCCGGACCCGGAGACGGCACGCGCCATCCTGACCCCGGACCGGTACGCCGACATCGAGGTGCACAACTGGCAGTTCGGCGGGCGCCCCTCATGACGGAGGACGTCAGGCCGACGTCACCGCGGAAGTCCGTCGTATTGCTCGGCATCCCCTTGTTTCACCCGAACCCGCGGATGGATCGGCCTGAGGCATACTGGCGGACCCCTGGGTTCCGCTGAACAACTTTCAGTTTCCCCGAGGCCAGGGATCAGGGGAGAGCCTTTCGGTGTGCCGATCTCGCGCCGGTGGGCGGCCGGCAACCTGGCGAGGAACTCCACGGTGTGGCGTGGGACGTCGGGCGCGGCAGCATAGGCGACCAACGTGAAGCCTCTGGTTCGAGCGGACATGATCTTGAAAGACCAGTCCTACCAGGGGCTTCACGCCTGCCCGTCCTCGTGGCCCACCTGGAGATCATTTCGCTGGGGGAGCCTCAGTGGGTAAGAGCCGCGCTGGGCTCAGCCCCAGGTCTTGCCGGCCGGTTCCTTGATGGTGCGGTTGATCCGGTTGAAGAAGTTGGTCAGCGCGATCTCCAGGTTGATCGCGCCGATCTGCTCCTCGGTGAAGTGGGCGTTGACCTCTTCCCAGATCTCGTCCGTGACACCTGGCGCACCATCCTGCAGCCGGGTGGCGGCCTCGGTCAGCGCCAGAGCCGCGCGCTCCGCATCGGTGTAGAACGGCGCCTCGCGCCACGCTGCGACATTGTGCAGCCGCTCGTCGGTGTCACCGGCCTTCTTCCCCCCGGAGACACCAGCGTAGACGCACGCCGAGCAGCTGTTGATCTGGCTGGCGCGCAGGTGGACCAGCGCGAGCAGCTTCGAGTCGACGCCCCCGGCGGCGATCGCCTTGTGGAGGTGCTCGATCGCGGTCCACACATCCGGGTTGGCCGTGTTCTTGTTCTTGAGCCGGTTCTCCATGGGGGAGTGCTCTCCTTCATCGAGTTACGTTGCGGCGCCTCTGCGCGTCATCCCTATGACGGAGCAGCTTCCAGGGAGGTAACAACATGGCCGGCACCCATCCCGCAGACCCGATCGCCGACGCCTTCGAGTGCCACCGTGACCGGCTCCACGGCGTCGCCCACCGCATGCTCGGATCACATGCCGACGCGGAAGACGTGGTCCAAGAGGCGTGGCTGCGTCTGTCCCGCCAGGACGCCGACACCATCGACAACCTCGGCGGCTGGCTGACCACCGTGGTCGGCCGCATCAGCCTCGATTACCTGCGGTCGAGCCGTATCCGCCCGGAAGTCTCCTTCGACGACCAGCTGCCCGAATTCACCGTGACGCTCGACGACGCACCTGCTCCGGAGGAGCTCGTGGCGCTCGGGGACTCCGTCGGCCTCGCGCTCCTCACGGTCCTCGACTCGCTTCGCCCTGACGAACGACTGGCGTTCGTGCTGCACGACGTGTTCGCCGTGGCCTTCGGCGAGATCGGCACCATTCTCGGCAAGTCCGCCGACGCGACCAAAATGCTGGCCAGCCGCGCCCGCAGGAAAGTACAAGCCGCCCAGCAGCCGGCAAGCGCCGGACGACAACAACGCGCGGTGGTCCAAGCCTTCCTGGCCGCGGCCCGCGACGGCCGATTCGAGCAGCTGCTGCAGGTCCTCCACCCCGAAGTGAAGTTCACCGTCCACACCCCGAACGGCGCGTTCGTGACGCTGGGAGCAACTGAAGTCGCCACCCGCGCGCGAGTGGCCGGCAGCGCAGCACGAGGACATGCGGCGACCGTCAACGGCCGCCCCGGCGTCATCTCCTGGAGCGAGGACGGCACCACGCTTTCCCTCCTGGCCTTCACTGTCGCCGACGGCCATATCACCGAGATCACCGCCGTGGTCGATCCGGCCGAACTCGCGCTCATGCACCTGCCGAACCCGGTGTGACTCCCTACTGGCGAAGGCCCGCATACTCGAAGTGGTCCACGCCGGATCCGGCAGAGACGTTGAACCTGGCCTCTGAGAAAACCTCACTCAGGGAGATGTCGGCTTGATCAACGTCAGTGGCTTCTGATGTCGCTCGGCCCATCCGCGTGTCGCCATGCGGGGTATTCGATCGGTTATGCCCTCTCCAAGCGGGTGTGCTGCGTGGAGGTCGTGTGGCATCTCGCTTCCGCCTCGGCGGTACTGCGTAATGTTGGGCTTCCGGACGGATCATGGGGGGCTTGTGAGTCTGAAGAACGCCTACTTGGAGACCGCCGCGCTGGCCGCAGCGTTGCTGGACTCACCGGAAGTGGCCGCTTCGTGGGAGAAACCCAGCGCATTGGCGCAGTGGACTGTCGGTGGTCTGGCCGGCCACCTCGCGTATCAGATTTTCAGCGTGGATCCGGCGCTGGAGGGACCCGCCTCTGAGCAGGAACCCATCCCAGTGCTGGAACACTATGCGCGAGCCGTGTGGATTGATGCGCCGCTCGACGGTGAAGTCAGCTCTGGGATTCGAGCGAAGGGCGACGGCATCTCGTCCGAAGGCGTGCGGCGCCTGGTCGAGCGGGTCCATGCCGCGCTCGACCAGCAGCGGTCCGGCCTTGAGGAGGTGCATGGCGACTGGGTGGTGTTCATGCCGCAAACGGGGTGGGCGCTGAGCCTGGACGACTTCCTCGTGACCCGACTGGTCGAGCTCGCTGTGCATATGGATGACCTGGCGGTCAGCGTGGGCCTCAGCGTGCCGAAGCTTCCCGGCGCGGCCCTCGATCCGGTAGTTGCGCTGCTGACGGGGCTTGCCATCCGGCGCCATGGCCAAGCGGCAATGCTGCGTGCCCTGACTCGCGCGGAGCGGGCACCAACTGCGATCAACGTGTTCTGAACATTGCGTCAGCTCGCATCAGCCCGTTCGGCATGGGCTCTGGGACGTGGTCCTTGCTGACAAGGCGCACTCCTCCCGCGCGATCCGCGACCATCTGCGCAAGCGCTGCATCCGCGTGGTGATTCCCGTTCCGGCGGACCAGGGCGGCCACCGGCTGCGTCTAAGCGCGGTACATGGACCGGTGTTCCGAACTCCGCACTCTTGTCGATCTCGCGGGTCAGCCTTCGGATGGACGCGGGGCGCGCCGGTGCGCTCGTTCCTTCAGCTCCTCCTCGTCGACCAGCGTGAGCATCGGCTGACCCGGCGCGCACACCATGGTCACCACGAACTTGGTCGGTGCGTCCGACAGGGCGTTGCCGTCCTGGTAGTGGATCACGTCACCGCCTGGCTCCCAGAACGTCCCACCGGCCTCGACCACACGCTCCGGCTCGCCCTCGAGCTCGAACCGGAGGGCGCCCTCCATCACGTAGCCGAACGACGGGCCCGAGTGGCGATGCGGAGGGAGCCCGGGATGACCGGGAGGCCACTCGACGAGGATGGTCATCCCCGAACCCCCTTCGGGAAAGAAGGGCGGAGTGACTTCCTGCAGCAACTTGACTTCGGGCGGCAAGGAGACCTCGTGGGCGCTTCCGTGCTCTGAGTTCTTCGCGGACATGTACCACACCTCCGTAAGCCTGCCCGGAATGGGCGATCTTGCGCCGGCCACCGCATTTCCGGACAGGTGTACCGACCCACTCGTTCGGCGGTGACCATGTTCGCCGGTACCCGGCTCACACAACTCGCTTCGCGATGAGGACAAGCCACAGCCCACATCCGTGACAGGCCCTGCGTCTCCTGCCTCGCCCAAACGGTCTCCCCACCACCCTGCCTCCCGTCGGCGGCCGCCACAATCCGGGAGCCGGCGGCATCGAGACCGCCTCGCACCATGTCATCGGCGGGCATCATTGCGATGTCGCTACGGACTCCGTCGGGTCCGACGGCCTGATCCGCGAAGAGGGCCGGCGTCTGGGCGACCGGCGGCGGCCCTCTCGGCGCCCTGGGTCGCCACCGTGGCCTGGCTGTACGTCAGCTTCGAGAACTCGAACTTCCGATTCTGGGCGTGGGCATCAGGGCCGGGTAACCCGTAGGTGTCGTCGTTCGGCCAGTTCCTCGGCGCCGACCACGGTCAGAACCGGGGTACCCGGCGGCGCGAACATGGTCACCACCAGCTGTGACTGCGCGTCCGGGAGGTTGTTGGCGCCCTGGTAATGGATCACGTCGCCCCCAGGCTCGAACAGGGCGTCACCGGCTTTGAGCACCCGGGGCGGCTGCCCCTCCAGCTCGAAGAGGATCTCGCCCTGGGTCACGTAGCCGAAGACCGGCCCGGGGTGTCGGTGCGGCGGCGCACCGGGGTCACCGGGTGGCAGGGTGACCCGGATGGTCCTGGCCTCGGCGTCGGCCGGTATCCGGGCCGCCGCTTCCGGCAGGGCAGCGATCACCTCAACGCCCGGGGGCAGGTGTGCGTGCTCGGCGCTCATGTTCTCCTCCAAACAGGGACTGTCCACAGGAAGGACAAGACGGCCTCCCCGTTTGTGACAGCCCAACGCGGCGAACGCGGAGATACAGCGGCCGTAGGATCGCAGCGGGCGGGCGTCCTCGCGCCGGAGGTACGCCCCGCCTTGGGGGCACGACGGTTGACCTGCGGAGGCATCGGCACCATGGACGAGCAACAGCAGCTCACCGACGACTCCCTCGACGAAGCGACGAACGCGTTCGAGCGATTGCGTCCCCGGCTGTTCGGTATCGCCTACCGCATCCTGGGCAGCGTGTCCGAGGCTGAGGACGTCGTGCAGGACGTGTGGCCGCGCTGGCAGGGTGCCGACCGGAGCGCGGTGCGGGATCCCGGGGCGTTCCTGGCGAAGATCACCACGCGTCTGGCGATCAACGTGGCTCAGTCGGCGCGGGTTCGCCGTGAGGCGTACGTGGGGCCGTGGCTGCCGGAGCCCGTGGACACCAGTGTGGATCCGCAGGTCGGCGCGGAGCGCGGCGAGGCGCTGGAGATGGCCGTGCTGCTGGTCCTTCAGAAGCTGAACCCCGTGGAACGGGCGGCCTACGTGCTGCGGGAGGCGTTCGGTTACGCGTACGACGAGATCGCGGGCATGCTCCAGCTGAGCCAGGCCAATACGCGGCAGATCCTCAGCCGGGCCCGTAAGCGCCTGTCCGCCGAGCGGCGGGAACCCGTCGAGGCGGCCCAGCACCGACGGCTGGTCGAGGCCTTCGTCGCCGCCGCGCAGCACGGTGACGTCGCCGCGCTCGAGAGTGTGCTGTCGGCGGACGTCGTCGCCTACGCGGACGGGAACGGCATGCGCGGTGTGGCACGGGTGGAGATCGTGGGAGCCGAGCGCGTGGCCAGGGTCAGCGCCTTCGCGAAGAAGTTCTTCCCCGGGGCTGAGTACGGCGTGGCCCAGGCGAACGGCCGACCCAGCCTGCTGCTCGTCCAGGACGGGGTCACGGTCGCTCTGGTGAGCGTCACCGCGGGACCGGACGGTATCGACACGCTGTACTGGGTCCTGGCGCCCGACAAGCTGAGGGCCTACGAGCGGTCGACTCGCAGACCCACGGGACGCCCGTAGCCGCTCTGACGACGGGGGGACCGGCCAGCTCCGCGGCAAGTGCGCGGAGACGCTCTGCGCGACTCGCCACCAGCGCCAGATCGTGACCGTCCGCAGCGAGCCGACGTGCGTAGGCCGCACCGATACCCGAGGAGGCACCGGTCACGATGGCTGTTCCCCTGGCGGGAAGGAATTCACGATGGATGGTCATGAAGTCCTCTTTGCATTCGTGATTTGACGGAGGCGTCCCTCAGGTGGACACCACCCGAGTCCAGGGCCGTCGGCGGCTACGCGACGGGGATGTTCCTGGCCTCGGCAGTGATGATCTTCAGCGCCTCGGCGATGCGGTCGCGGTGGGTGCGGTGGGACACTACGCAGACGCGCAGGGTGTAGCGGCTGTCGACGACCGTCCTGGAGAGCACGATGCGCTGGTGGCCGTTGATCCGCTTCAGCAGACGGCGACTCGCCTCATCGGCCCGCTCGGCGGCGGCCCGGCTGCCGTCGGCGGGGCGGATGCGGAATATCACGGTGGACAGGTCCGGGCGCTGCGGGACCTCCAGCTCCGCGACGCCGGACAGCGTGGCGTAAACCGCGGTGGTGTAGACGGTGCCGCCGGCGAGATCCGGTGGCCTGTTGACCAGCGGTGGCTCGATGGCGACGTTCTCCGCGACGGTCCCCGCCCGCCACAACAGGCCGAATTTCATGCCACGGCCCCTGTGCGACCGCATCGACCGGGCGATCCTGGACCACCTCCAGCGCCACGGACGCACCCCCAACGTCGACCTCGCCGAGGCCGTACGCCTGTCACCCTCGCGCCGCACCAAGGCGCTGGAGGAGGACGGGGTCCTGGCCGGCTACCGGGCCGATCTGGACCGCGAGCGCGTCGGCCTCGGGCTGACGGTGTTCCTCTCCCTCAAGGTCGAGCACTCCCGCACCACCTCCCCGGTGGTCGAAGCGGCACTGAGGGCGATCGACCACATGGTTGCCTGCTATGTGGTCTCCGACGACGCCGACTTCTTCGTCGAGCTAGCCGTGCCGGACCTACGCACCTTCGAAAAGGTGCTCACAAACCAGATCCTGGCCAACGGTCCCGTTCGCGACGCCCGCAGCACCTTCTGCATCCGCACCGTCATCGGTCGCGGCCCGCTACCGCTCACCTCCCTGGCTCGGCCCGCGTGCATGACCGGCTGGAAGATGAAGCAGCAAGCTGAGCGCCGGAGCGGCCAACTGAAGCGCCCACTGGCTGAAGCGCTCAGTCGCACCGCCATGTGACGGCTCCGTCGTGTCGGCTTGGCCAGGATATCGAACACGTGGCCTAATTAGGTGCATGGAGCATGCCCCCTTCCCCCGCGACTTGATCGAGGTCCAGGCGGACTGGCAGCGCACGTACGCGGCGCTTGCCGTGCCGCGCCCGGTGCACACCACGGCACTGCGCCGCCTGCAGATCCTGTCCGGCCGGCTGCTGTTTCACCCGTACTGGTCCGGCCCGGGCCGGATGCCGACGGCCCGGGGGGAGCTGCGCCGCCAGGCTCGTGCCCTGGAACGGCTGCCGTGACGACGCACCTGGTCTGCCTGCGGTTCAAGGCCGGCGGCCCGGCGGTCGCCGGGGAGTGGGCCGATGGGGCGACCGCTCGCCGTACCTGGCGTGACTGGTTCGGGCTGTACGGCAGCGACGAGAAGGTCGTCATCCGGCTCGCCGAGGACGGCGACGGGAGCGAGCGGGTGCTGATGGTGTGGGAGCGGGGGCGGGCCGTGGAGAGGGGATCGGACGGCGGTCACCCGTCCGGCAGCTAGTGGGTCTTCATGTCGGCCCGGCGGCATCTACGCCCGGCTCGAGGAGCTGGGCCATCGCCTCGGCCACTTCGAGGAGGAGATCCGGGCCCGGATGCCCTCGCCTGCTGAGGTCAAGACGCTCCGTCTGGCCTTTGGTGTGCCAGTCATTCACCTGCTCCGGACGGGCCGTGGAGGTCTGCGACACGGTCATGGCGGCGGACGACCACCTCCTGTCGTACCAGCTCCCGGCAACGTGATCGTAGGCCGCAGGGGTCTGCAGGGACAGTGCTCTGCGGACGGACCTGCCGCGACGCTAAGCGGTGGATGGTTCCGTGGCGTCGGAGGCGGGCGGCTCGAACATGGAGCTGATGTTGTTCCACATGAAGCCTTCCCGCCAGTCCGGCTTGTTGGCAGCCCAGCCGAGGAGCGCCTTCAGCACCTTCTCCTGCGAGACGGTCTGCGTCTGATAGTGCTCGGCGGCGGCACCATCGCGGTATTCCAGCTGGTAGGTGTTGTTATGACGCATCAGCACCTGGATGTACCAGTCGCCCTGAAGATCCTCGTCTTGCCGCTCAAGAACCAGGTGCATCCCGCGTCGCAGGTTGGCGAGCATGGTGCCAATGGCCGGCTTCGAGGGGCGCTTGACCACGTGGCTTCGGGAGTTCGTCGCAATCAGCATGGGCAGATCATGCCGGACGGGTCTGACAGTCACCTCTCTCGGCAGGCGGGCGGACGGACCATCTGCATTCGCGGACCGAGCGCTTGTAATGCTGATTCTTCGAACTCGTACACCCCAACACGCTTGCTTGCTCATATAGAGGAGTGGGCAAATTGTGTGGCCCGGCTGCTCAGCTCGTACAGCTCCATCATGGAGGTTTGCGGGCTGACCGTGGCTCCATCCCGGCTGCGGGTCCTCGCGGTCAAGGCCACCACCCGACGTGAGGTCCGTCCCGTTCCCCCCCCGCGCCGGATAATTATCCGGCCCATGTCGACCCGGTTGCGGCTCCGGCTCCGGCTCGCATCGGGGCAGGAACCGGCAGACGCCGCCGCGTCGGCCAAACGACTGCGGCACGCCGGGGGGTTCACGCCGTCTACGTCACGACGGTCAAGCCCGGTGTGGTCGAACTGCGGCTTGTCGGATTCGACGTCCTGCGGAAGGTCCGGGTGCTGCGTAAGGCCGAGGGAGGGTCCCTCAAGGTGCCGGTGGCACCGCGGGAGGATGCCACGCCCTGGCCAGCACCCGGGAGCTGATGACTCGCATGGGCCACAGCAGCTCGCGCGCTGCGCTGATCTATCAGCACATGACCAGCGACCGTGACCGGGCCATCGCCGACCGGCTCTGCGCCATGATCCGGGGCGGTGCGGGAGCAGCGTCGGGCTCCTCTGAGTGGCTGGTTCGTGAGTCTTTGAGTGGATTTGCTGTCGCCTGATGGTGTGGCGGCGGGGCGGAATCCGCCGGCCCACGGTTGTTGATCTGGTGATGTGTTCGGGTGAGTGAACGCAAGCCGTACCCGAGTGACTTATCGGACGAGCAGTGGTCGTTGATCGAGCCGGTGATCACCGCGTGGAAGGACCGGCACCGCTCGGTCAGCGGCCACCAGGGCGTCTACGACATGCGGGAGATCGTGAACGCGATCCTCTACCAGGGGCGAACCGGCTGCCAGTGGGCCTATCTCCCGCACGACCTGCCGCAGAAGAGCGCGACGTACTACTACTTCGCCGCCTGGCGGGACGACGGAACCGACCAGGTCATCCATGAACTCCTGCGCTGCCAGGTCCGTGAACGCGCCCGCCGATTAGAGGACCCGACCTTGGTGGTCCTGGACACCCAGAGTGTCCATGTGGCCGCCGGGGTCCCCGCCACCACGAGTGGCCACGATCCGGCCAAGCGGGTGCCCGGCCGCAAACGCGGCCTGGCCGTGGACGTCCTCGGCCTGGTCATCGCAGTCGTCGTCCTCGCCGCGAACACCCACGACAACGCCGCGGGCATCATCCTGCTGGACCAGGTCGCCGAGCACGCCGGCGGAACCGTCCGCAAAGCCCTGGTCGACCAGGGCTTCAAGAACCAGGTCGTCATGCATGGCGCCGGCCTGGGAATTGATGTCGAGATCGTCGCGCGCAACCCGCAGGACAAGGGGTTCGTGCCGCAGCCGAAGCGGTGGAGGGTCGAGCAGACCTACGGGATCCTGATACTGCACCGGCGCCTGGTCCGCGACTACGAGCACCGCCCTCCTCCTCCGCCTCCCGCGTCTACTGGGCGATGACCCACGTCATGACCCGACGCCTCACCGGCGCGAGCGCCCCCTCCTGGCGCGCGGCGCAGGCGGTGGCAGCGTGAACATCCGGCCCCTGCTCGATGCCCTGGACCTCCAGGAAGAAGCCGCCCGGGCCCTGGCCGACGACCTCCGCGCACAGATCGACGACCTGCAGACCCGGTTGCGGGAGGCCGAGACGCACCTGGAGCACCTCACGATCACCCGCAAGACCGTCATCGGCCTCGCCGACCGGCTCCCCGCGTCCGCGCCGGACCTGCCCGAGCACCCGGACTACCCCCGCATCCTCGCCACCTTCAACCACGCGACCGGGCCGCTACGGGCCAAGGACGTCTGCGCAGCCCTCGGCCACGAACTGCTGCCGAAGAACGTCGAAGGCACCCGCGCCAAGCTGAAACGCCTGGTCAAACTCGGGATCCTCACCGAGGCCGACACCGGCAACTTCGCCAGGAAGCAATAGCCAGCAGAACTTCCACCAGCGTCCTTGCTCCCACCTCAGCCAGAAACGGACATCGCCTTACGAACCGCCCACTGAGAAGGACCCCACAGGTCCGCAGTGGCACGCCTGTGCCACGACCCTGAAACGCCTAAGGGCCAGCCTGGGAGGAAACCCTCCTGAGCTGGCCCTTTCTTCGGTGCCCCCGGCAGGATTTGAACCTACGACACACGCTTTAGGGGAGAGGAGGGGCGCCTGGGCGGTGACTTATGGCTTCGCTGGCCGAGCTGGTCAGCCCAGGTGAAGCCGCTAGCCACCCCTCTCGACCGTGGCTGACCCCTGCATCTGGCACGGCTGTGGCACGCGGATACCTGCCTCGTGCTGACCTTCTGATCCGAAGCTCTGTAGAACTCGGTCATTGAAGGTCATACAGGTTGCCGGGAGGCTCATGAGGGCCGGTGTGGGGCGCTGCCGGTTGCTGTGGTTGCGGTACTACGCTGCTGCACAGCGCCGGTTGTCGGGTGGTCAGTCCTTCAACCTAAGCTGCGCCTATGTGGAGAGAAGCCGCTGCCGAAGCCTTGCCCGAGGTCGAGTTCCGCGCACCCGTTGACGCGACTGCTCTAGCCGAAGCGGAGCGGCGCCTTGGCCGAGGCTTGCCGGCGCAGCTGACTGCTCTGCTGATGGAGACCAACGGGATGGTCGGCGAGTACGGGACTGACGTCGTATGGACCTTGGATCGGATTGTGGAGCAGAACCTGCTGTTCTGGTCCCCCGATACGTTCTCGGGCCTGTACATGCCCTTCGATCCGCTGTTGTTCTTCGGTGACAACGGAGGGGGCAACCAGTTCGCCTTCGTGCTGACATCTGAGCGTCCGGACATCTTCGTCTGGGACCACGAGGATGACAGTCGGCTGTGGGCTGCACGCGAGCTGGCGGACTACCTGCACCGTTCCCTCGGGGGCGATGGCGACTGGTACCGGTAGCCGCCCTCTGCGTCCCTAGTTTGGAAGACCAGTGCGGCGGCCACGCCGTGACCTCGAACGGCCCCTTCGCGGGCCTACGGATCGGCACCGCCGCTCTTCTCCGTACTTCCCCGCCGCCTACCCGTCAGATGGGCACGCAGCGGGCACGTCAAACCACGCTTCCGCCGGGGATGGCGTGATGCCAGGATGCGGCCATGCGGATTGGCGTTGTGACCTCCTGGACGGCTCGTCTCTGCGCTACGGTCGGCGGCATGGCGCTCGCCCCGATCCTTCTCGTGGCCGGCGGCCCTCTCCTCCGCTGCTACTTGCGGTATGTCTACAGCGACGGAGGTCCAGGGCTTGTGGACAAGGAACGTGGCTGGGTGAACCCCGGTTGGTATGTAGTCCACAACGTGGTCGTGCGGTGCCTGATCTGGCCTTCAGAGCAAGTGATGGCCAGGCTCGACCGCCGACGACCAACATGGCATCGCCAGGACGGTTCTTGACCACCGCCGGTGGCTTCACGAACCGGCGACCATCTCGATGCGAACTACGGGCGGGGTGGATGCTGAGGTCTGCAGGGCTGGTCAGGCGGCTACCTCGAGCCGATCACGGTTGGCTTCGGTCGCGTCGGTTGCGGTACTTCCCTGCTGCACTGTCGCCCGGACTTCGTCGGCTTTCACATCGAGCTGCGCACGTCCAGTGCTGAGAAGGCGCCTGGTGTTTGAGAGGCAAGGTGGGCGCTGATCTGCTCGAACGTCCGATCAGATCCCTCTCAACTGCAAGCTTCGACACGCATTCGACTCTTGTTAGGGAGGCGATCGCCGCACCGCTCAGCGTCAGACCCCCGGCTGAGCCGCCGGCGGCAAGCTGCCACTGCGCCCAAGGCGGTAGTCAGAGCGAGTAGCTCCGTACGGATCACGGGAAACGAGACACGTGTAATGAAGGCCGAGTAGCGAACCGGCCTCAACACCCAGGGCGGTAGCGAGGATCCGGGTGGGCAGCAGATGCTTGTCATTCGGGTCATGGACCGCAACCGAATCAGCCAGCACGCCGCGAACTTCGACTACCTCGTACTCGACTCGGGTTCCGCGAGTCTCCTTCTCGTGGTAATGATCCCCGTCGAGCGGTTGTTCGCATAGGCCACAGGTGTTCGCATGGCGGACGGCATTGGTCATGCTCACCACGCTACCTAGCGTCGGGCGCAATGACCGAGGTCTCGGCTGTCTCAGCTAGGGGTTGATCGGGATCTCATAGACGATCTCGCAGTGAGCGGCGGGCACGATGATGTCCGCCGTCTCCCCGGGCCGTCCCTGTCCTCGCGGTCCTTGCGGGGATGCCCGTCGATCCACTGCTGCCAGAGTCCGAGCAGGCGCGAGGAACCGAGCCGCGTAATCAACACCGAGCTTGACGTCGAGGCGGCAGCCTTCTCGGGATGAGCGGACGCGACCGAACGAAGTTCCTCCGGAAGCTGGGCCGGGCACGCGAACGGACTGCCCCTACTCGTCGGCGTCTCAGCCGCCAACGTCCACGACAGCGAAGCGCTGAAGCCGATGGTGGCCGGTCACCAAACGAGACACGACCCCCACCGCGGCCGCCACTTCAAGCCCCAGCGCCTCCACGCGGACAAGGCCTATGGCGTCCCTCACCTGCGTAAATGGTTACACGGCAAGCGCATCGGCGTGCGCGTCGCCCGCAAAGGCATCGAGTCCAGCGAACGACTCGGCCGCCGTAGATGGGTCATCGAACGCACCATCTCCTGGCTGACCGGCTACCGACGACTCAACCACCGCTACGAGCGCCACCCCCGCAACTACCTGGCCTTCCTCGGACTCGCCGCAGCCATCTGCTGCTACAAGCGACTTCTCCGCCTCACCACTCAGGACACGGTCTTAGGAGTTCGATCCGAGCCCGCTTCAGCTACCGCCGTCGACTGGTGCGACGGCCGGATAAGTGTGCTGGTGTGCGCCCCCGTCCGGCGTCGTTGATGTCAGCCGTGGATGTCAGAAGCTTGCGGGTGCGCGGCGTCGCTACGGCGAGGATGCCGGTTTCCGGCGCCTGGTGAGGCGGCGCCAGGCCACCCAGAAATTGATCACAAGCAGGACCGCTGCCGCGATGGGCCAGCCCATGGATCCACCGTTGCGGTAGGTCTCGATGCCCACCGCCAGCAGCATGACGCCGATCACTGGGCCCATCAGGTCCATGAAGGCGTCCAGGCGACTTGCGATCTTCGAAAGGTTGGCCACGGCTTGATCGTGACAGTCAACGCGGTGCTTGCAAAGGAGCAAGGTCAGGACGGCACGGAGCTGCTGCTGTCTGTCTACGTCGAGGCCGACCCCGGTTACCGCCATTAGCTTGGGAAGCTGAGGTGATCTGGGGCTCGCCGCAGGGCTGGCCTGCGGCGGAAAGTTATCGACGCGTGGTGGCGGGTCCCTTGACTCCCCGGTGTTCCCCGTGGTTCCCCGCAGGATCCGGCACGCGTCTGGCACGACCTCTTCGTCCCGAACTCTCGGCTGGATGGCCATTGCGGACCAGGACGCTGGTCGCGAGGTCATCGACGGCCGTTGATAGCCACCTTCGGGTGCGGTGGTTGCTGTACTCCGCTGCTGTGCTGCAACTCCATCACACCCGTGGGCAACCCGGCATCGGGCCTACGATTGACGTGGCCCGCGTCGGTCGGTAGCTGCTTCCCCCCAGTGCCGATCCGTTATGGAGGGGACCTGCCCGTACGAACTAGGCCGGGTCGGGAAGTGACACCGCATTAATTAGCGGAGAATTTTCCGTCCACCGCGAACGCCTGCCGGCTCGCGGGCCGAGTCCGAGGTCGCGTCCGGCACCGCCAAGGTCAAATCGGGCGAACCCGACTCTCCCCGGGCCCTGGTGTATCCCGTCGGCGGACCTCGCCGAAGCCCCGAGGTAAGCCGCAGGTCAAGCAATGGGAAATTCCAGGAACAATGGACTGCTGCAGCAGCTGGAGGCACTCGTTCCGGATACCTGGCCGTGGCATTCTCTCGTGGTCGACAGATATGGGGGATCGGATGCCGGGGCAACTGACAGTCAAGTTAGAGGACCTAGCTCAGGCCGCCGAGGACATCGGCTCGATAGCCAACGCGATCCAGGACCACCTGGCCGAGCTGGACGATGCCGTGCGCCGAATAGCGGACACATGGGAGGGCGACGCCCATGACGCATTCCACGGCTACTGCCGGCAATGGCGCTCCTCCTCCCGTGACTTGCACCGTGCGCTGCGCGACCTGCAGAAAATCGTCGAAACGGCACATGGCAACTACGCGGGGGCGCGGGCCGCCAATGTGCGTATGTGGCGCGGCCGATGAGCCGCCCGGCCGACGGCGGCGGCAGCGGCGGACCCATCAACCTCTATCCGGAGGACCTCTACAGCGTTGGTCTGCACTTCGCGAGCGGTCAGGACACCATCGACTCCATCGCCAGCACGCTGAATGCGGCGCTTCAGAACGCCGGAGGCATGGCGGGAAACGATGACTACGGGCACAAGTTCGGTGCGAAGTACGACCCGGCGGCCAAGGCTCTTTTCACCGCGCTGTCCGCTTCCGCTCGTGCGATCGGCCAGGCGTCCACCGCCTTGGTGACCACTGCCAACAACTTCCTCAAGGCCGACCACCATTCCAACGCCAAGGCAGGCGGCAGCGGGCCCGACCAGTTCTCGCCGCCAGGGGTGTTCACCGATGTGACATACCCGGACCCGGCCTCGGCGATCGGGCCCGGAGACTCCTCCATGCCTGACGCCATCGCCAAGTACTGGCCCAACGGGCACCAGGACAAACTGCGAGCAGCAGCTGACGCGTATCGGACCGCGTCCACCGCCATCGACACCCTCGGTGCAGGACTGCACCGGCACGTGCTGGCCATCACCGAAAACAATTCCGACGACTCCATCGACGCGATGGCCGAATTCTGGAGCAAAATCTGGCAGGACGGCCAGGGCGGCGGTAAAGCTCCACTTTCCACCGCGAAGCACGCCTGCGACGAGCTTGCCAAAGCATGCGACTCCTTCGCTCAGGCCATCGACGACGCGCACAGTCAAACCGAATCCAAGATGGCCGAGGCAGGTATCGCCATCGGCTTGACCACGGCGGCCGGTGTTCTGCTCACCGTCTTCACGGGCGGCGGTTCGGACGCTGCTGCAGGAGCCCTCGACGCAACGGAGGCTGCCGCGATCCTCGGCGATGTCGAGGTCACTCTCGACTCGGCCGTCACCTCTATCGGCACCGAGATGATCGCGGACATCGAGATCTCCCTCCAGGCCGCCGCCGAGGGCGTCCCCGAGATCGAGGCGGTAGACGCCGAGACAACCGAGGTCAGCCAGGTTCTCGAACGAGAGCTCGCCGAGACGGAAGCCCGTGAACCAGCCGGCGTCGGCGGACGCGGGGGAGGCGGCGGAGGCGGCGACGAACCTCCGACCGGAGGTGGCGACGACGAACCGCCCGCGGACGACTCCGGAGATGAAGGACTGCCGAAGTCCTATGAGGAGAAGTCAAAGGCCGTTCGCGACGTCATGTCGGACGACCAAGGGAACCTCGTCGGCGAGGAGGACGCCAAAGGCGTACGCATGGTAACCGAGGAAGAACTGCAGCAGGCGCGTCAAAAACTGTTCGAGCGCCTCGGTGAGCCAGAGATCAAGGCGACGCCCAAGGGGAACATCGAGGTCTGGCGGCTGTCCGATGACCCTCCGTCCACGGTGACGTATCGGCCGTTCAGCAAGTCAGGGGGCCCTACCATTGACATGAACGACGTAGACGGCCTGGACGCCAAGCGACTCCACATACCGCAACACTGAAGGACACGGCATGCCGACGGAAGAGGAATACGGAGAAGAGTTCTCCTACCTGGCCGATTACGTATACGAAGACTGGCTCGGATTCTCCGTGATCACCGGAACAGTCGGAAAGCTCCTCGGCAAGGGGCACAGCATGGAGGAGCGGAATCGGCTCACCCTGCGCATCGTCGGCGATCTGCTGGACCTGGGAGCCAAGGCCGGGGACCTGACCGCCGACGAAGAAAAGCCGTTCGTAGCGTGGGAGACGGACAAGGCCGGGACGCTCTCCAGGATTGCGTTCGAGATGGAAAGCCTTGGCCGCTCCCCGGAATCCGGTGACATCTGCTGGATCACAGTCGACGGGTGACGCCCGCTGATCTCGCGCTTACCGACGCGGCTCAGCGACCGGCTCGACCTTCCGCCGATGCCCGTGTTCGGCAGGCCGCCGACCCGCTGGACATGCCAGTAGACGGCCGTCCGAAAGCGTGACAGCTCTGCGGACGCAACCGCCTGAGGCCGCGGGCGGTGGAAGTTTCCCTATTTCATCAAGCCCCGGCTGCGCCAGGGCACTGGGATATTGGGTGCCCGGGCCCGCCCTGTAGATCTTGACTGCCCAGACTGCCTAGCGGTCACACCCCGATAAAGCTCACTGTTTCTGCCATGTCCGCGCGCCCGGTACGCAGTCGTGGCGCGCCTTCCTTCTCGAATCCCACCGCGACACCGCAGAACAGCGCGAGCCTGTCATCGGCTCCCACCATCTGGCTGACGGTCTTGCGATACATCGTCCACATCACCTGAGGGCAGCTGTGCAGCCCTTCCGCCCTCAGCAACAGCATGACCGTCTGCAGGTACATCCCCGCGTCCCCCCACTGTCCGGGCCCCATCGTCCGGTCGAGGTAGCAGAACAGCACGACCGGCGCCCCGAACGCCCCCGAGTTCAAGGCGGCGATCTTTGTGGGCCTGTCGGGGTCGTCGCGCTCGATGCCCAGCGCTTTGTACCGCTGGGCGGCCGCGGCGGAAAAGCGATCCAGATACGGCGAGGTCAGTTCGGCCGGGTACATCGGATACTCCCGCTCATCACCCGGGTCCCCCGCCAGTGCCCTGGCGGTCGCGCGCTTCTTCAGTTCGGCCAGGGGCTCGCCGGTCACGACGTATACATGCCACGGCTGGAGGTTCCCACTCGACGGAGCCCGCGTAGCTGCAGTCAGCACTCGGTCGAGTACCTCTTTCGGCACTGGCTCATCGCTGAACGCCCGTACGGCCCGGCGGCTGTCCACGGCTTCATACACATCCACGTCTTCTCGTCCCCATCTGGTCCGCGAGGTGATCCGGAGGAACGCTCTAAATGACGGCGCTTCGCTCGGCCAAGTTGCGCCGCGACTCGGGGATGCGGGGGTCCGAAAGCTGGTTCAAGTCGCGGATGACTTCGCGGGGCAAGTGGTGTTCGTGGATCTGTTCGGGCGCTAGGGCCTCGGCCTCCATGAGTGCTGCTGTGGCCTCGCCGACGTGTCGCCGCTGCGCGTGCGCTCCCGCCACGTCAAGCAAGAAACGTGACTGCCGTTCGGGCGACAGACCCGATGCGTCAACATGTTGGGCCACCTCTAGGGCAAGCCCTGCGTCTCGCAACTCCACTGCCGTGCTCGCGGCGTGGATCTCGACGTTGGTCGGCCCGAACTCCGTGTCGAAGTCATTGCGGTCTCCGCCCAACCGCGTTGCGATTCCGCGTGCTCGGTCGATGTGCTCATGAGTCCGCCCTCGGGTGCCCTCCCTCGCGTTGATTACGGCGAGGACGAGATTCAACGCGCCGAACAGAGACAGCTATTGTCTCGGTGCGGGCACCTCCGGCTCGGAAAGCGCATCCACCAGCCGCAAGACCGTGTTGTGGCTGACGGTCACCCAACACGTCGGTCAGACGGGCGCCGGCCCGGCCTGCCAGGGCCAGAGCGACCGCGGCCAGAGTGGCACGGAGCCACTCGGTTCGGCGGTCTGGGACTACGCGGCCCCCGGCTGCTGGTGATCATTGTGGGGTGGCGTATCCCGCGCGGGGAGGCGTTGGGGTGTCGCTGACCGTGGCCGGCTGATCGCGCCACAGCGAGATGCCCAAGCCGATCAAGGCCACTCCGGTCGGAACGGCCAACGGCCGATTGAACGACTCCGGAAGTACCGCGAGCGCGACTGTGGCGACGGTGCCTGCGGCGAGGAGCGCCGCGGCCCACCGGGCGAGGACGCGAGCCCGGAACAGGGCGATACCGAACAGGCACCCGCCCGCAAAATAACCGACGGAGCTGAGGACGAAGACGGTCTGCATGGCGCCGATGCCATGGGTTGCGGTGCCGCCGAAGGCGACGGCGAGGACGTCTGAGACGTAGCCGGGCGCTGTGTGCGCGAGTGCGGGCAGAACAGCGGCGGCGACGACCTCGATGCTCAGCATGAGCAGATAGCCGGCGGCGAACAACGCATAGCCGAGGAAGCCGAGAATCCCAGTTTCCCGAACTTGACGCAGGTACATGCCGGTGATGCCGGCGAGCGCCAGCGCGGCCATGAGCGCCTTTGCTGTGCTGCGCACGGCCCAGTCGGTGGTGGTGACCGACGAGAGGTCCATGCCTGGATGGTTGATCTGGACCCCGATGAACAGCATCCCCGCGATCGCGGCGGAGATTCCGGCGGCCCGCGAGAGCCTCTTTGTGGTGGGGGTCATGGGGGGCTGCTTCGTCCTGAGGGGTCCTGGCGTCGCGCTCATGCCTTGCTCCTCCGAGGGGGTATACGGCGGGGGTGTACGACGTACACCTTTGGTGCGGCAAAGCTAGGTGTACTATGTACACCTGTCAAGGCTGGACATCGGTCAGGAGGTCTAGGGCTCCGATGCAGGACACCGCCGCAGCCGCCGGACGGGACCGGCTCAACCGCGCCAAGGTGCTACGCGCCGCCGTCGAGTTGGCGGATGAGGACGGCTTCGAGGCACTGACCATGCGCAGGCTGGCGGCCCGGCTCGGCGTCGTGCCCATGGCGCTCTACAAGCATGTGGCGGACAAGCGCGAGCTGCTTGACGGCATGGTCGACCTGGTCTTCGCCGAGGTCGAGGTGCCCGTCGACGTCGACTGGCGTACCGCCATGCGCGCACGCGCCTCGTCGATGCGGCAGGCTCTGCTCCGGCACCCGTGGGCGGTTGGCCGGATGGAGACGGGTACTCCAGGGCCGGCGAACCTGCACCACCACAACGCTGTGATGCGGTGCCTCCGCCGTGACGCAGGCTTTCCTTTCCGCATGGCCGTGCACGCGTACAACCTGATGGACGCCTACATCTACGGGTTCGCCCTCCAGGAGAAGACCCTCGCCGGCGATATCCCGGCAGAGGCGGCGCGACGACGAGAAGCCGTCGTCGACCGGCAACCGTCGGGGACCGACGACTACCCCTACCTCGCCGAGGTGGTCACGGAACTGGCGAAGACCGGGTTCGACTTCGCCGATGAGTTCGAGTTCGGGCTCGGCCTCATCCTCGATGGCCTCAGTCGCACGCGTCAGCACGCACCGACGGGCACCTCCCACACGCCCGAGACCGGGCCGAACCCGCCGCAGCGGCCGTCAACTCGGTGACGCCGATTCCCGAACGTCCTTCCGCCGGCCGATGGAACAGCAGCAGCATCGGCAGGTTCCAGACCTTCTCCGCGATGTCGTAGCTGGGCAGCATCGGGATCGCACCTGTTCGGGGATCACGGCCGCGGGCGGTGATCGTGCTGCGGACGTCAACCAGTTCGGGGCTGACGAGGAGCAGCTGCTCCTCGTCGGTCTTGGCCGGGTGGAATCGGTCAGACCCGGAAGTCGTCGGCGTGGTCCCGCGCCCAGGTCGCGAAGGTGCGCGCGGGGTGGCCGGTCAGCTCCTGCACGGACGGGGTGAGATCGACCGGGGAGCCGTCGTTGGACTGCCACCAGTCGAGCAGGGAGTCGGCGAAGGCGGCCGGGACGTACTCGGCCGTCTCCTCCCTCCACTCCTCGCGGGTGACCTCACGGATGGGGATGGACCGCCCGGTCACCCGGCTCAGGACGTCGATCTGCTCGGCGAAGGTGAGGGACTCCGGACCGGTCAGGGTGTACGGGCGTCCGCCCAGGCCGGCATCGATGAGTACGGCGAGGGCGGCCTCACCGATGTCGGCCTCATGGATGGGGTCGCAGTGGGAACCGGGGAAGGGCAGGCTGATCGGCCGGCCCGACCGCAGGCTCCAGCTCCAGGCCAGCGCGTTGCTCGCGAACGCTCCGGGGCGCAGCGAGGTCGTGCGGAGGGAGGAGGCGTCGAGCGCCTTTTCCACGTCCAGGTGGGACTTGGCCAGCGGGCTGTTCTCGGCGTCGGGGGCGAGGACTGCCGCGGAGGACAGGAGCACGACGTGCTCGACCCCTGCGCTGGTGGCCTCGTGGGCGAACTCGCCGATCCTGGAAGGCTCGGCATAAAGGAAGACCGAGGTCACCCCCTTTAGCGCCGTAGTGAAAGTGGACGGGTCGGTCAGGTCGCAGTGGACGGTGTCCGGGTCGCCGGGGCGGCTGGAGGCCGCCCGAACGGCAAGCCCACGCTCGCGCAGCAGGCCGATGAGGGTCCGGGCGACGGCGCCGCGGCTCCCGGTGACGAGAACGGTCATCTTGGTGATCCCTTTCAGTGGGGGCGTGACGAGGCAGACTTCGCGCCCATGGCCGGGCGTGGAAGCAGATGGTGAGCCGGTGGCCAGGGAAAGCGCCCCGGCGGCGCGGGATAGACTGCCGGGCGTTACGAAGATACTTCGCGGCGAAGTATCTTCGCGGCGAAGATAAATCTGAGGCTTGGAGGTGCCGGATGTCAAACCGGTCGGAGTTGCTCGCGCGTGTCGTCGGTGAGAGCCAGCGGCACTACGCGGCGTACACGCTGTTCAACCAGGCGCTCGCCGACCGGATCGGGCTGCACCCCACCGATGTGCAGTGCATCGCGCTGCTCGATCTGGAGCCCGGACCAGTGACGACCGGGGAGATCGCCCGCCTCACCGGCCTGGCGTCCGGATCGGCGTCCAGGCTGGTCGACCGCTTGGAGAAAGCGGGGTTCGTGGAGCGGCGGCACGACCCGAACGATCGCAGGCGGGCTCTGGTCGCTCTCGCCCCTGACGCGGCGGCGCGGATCGCGGAGGTGTGGGAAACCCCGGGCAAGGCGTTCGGTGCGATGCTCGACCGCTACAGCGACGAACAACTGGAGATCATCGCCGACTACCTCCGCAAGGCCGCCGAGGTGGGCCGCGACCAGGCCCGCCGCCTCGGCACCGAAACGGCGTAGCGCCCCCAAGACCTGACGTCCCGGACGACGGTGTTTCGGGCGGCTCCATCTGGGGATTCCGCTGATGGCGATGCCGATGCCAGTGGCTCCTCAGACGGTAGCTCCGGTAAGACTCCCGGCGGCGCCTATGAATATGCGTCGAGCGCTGACCAGGGAACCAGCCAGAGCAGTAGCGGAACTTCCGGTAGCAGCGAGGGCGAAACCACTACCGTCTATGAGACGAGAGCATCGTCGGGTGACTGTGAATCATGCGCCGGGTGTGGCAGGGGAACGTCTGCCTGCCGGCCGGCGTCCAGCGCCCTGGCGACCATTCGGGCAGCGAGCCGGGGCTTGGTGGCGAAGGCGAGGCTGTCGGGGATGCCGGCCACCCGGCAGCGGTCGGGGTCGTCGGTCCACGAGCGCGGCACATACAGGGCCCGGTCGATAGCCGCGTGCCCACGTGCGGTGCGGCGGAGTAGACCAGGTACCCGGCGACCTGGGAGTTCTCGGTGCGGCCGGCCGTGCCGGTGTATTGGCGCTGCACGCCGACCGTCGCGGTGCCCTTCTTCAGGTCTCCGGTCTCGTCGACCACGAGCACGGCCTCGTCGTCGTGGAGGTGCTCGACCACGTACGCGCGTAGATCGTCGCGGACCGCATCGGCGTCCCACTTCGCACGGTGCAGCAGGTGCTGCATGCCGTCCGGGGTGCGATCGCCCCGCATGCTGCTGGGCCAGCGTCCAGCAGTTCTTTCTCGGCAGGGCGGACAGCAGACCCAGGACCAACGCCTCTGCGTGGCGCCGCGGTTCGACCCTCGTGAAGCGGCCCGCGATGCGGCCCATCAGCTGATCGAACATCGACCGCCACCAGGCAGGTACCACACTGCGACCTGCGGCCACCGCCTATCTTCGTTTGTCGACACAGCTCAGGATGATCAACGGTGGCCACAGACGTCTGCGCACTGGCCGTGACCAGCAAGATGACGGTCTACGGCGGAGCATCAGCGCATCAAGGCAATGGCCTTTACCTGCAGACAGCAGCCGAGTGTGCCATCTGGACAGAGCACTATTTCCAAAATTGTCAACCGCACATGAAAGAGGCGTCCAAGAACAGCGATTTCCGACAAAGTCAATAACATTCCGCGATTGGTTATCTCGCCTGGCACGTGATATTCAATTGAGCGCCAATCGCCACCGGCCTGCGCGGGGGACCACGCCATGAACGAGTACTCGACCGACGCCGCCTGGCGCGTCGATCGTCGCTGCACCAACTGCGACGCCGCCCGGCAGCTCGCACCGGGACTGATCGCCGAGGTCGCCGGCCGCTCCTCGGTCGTCCGCCAGCCGCGCACCGCCGCGGAGGAAAAGGCGTTACATGCCGCGGCATTCGCGTGCCACACCCGATCGATCCGGCACGGCGCACGCGGACCGCACCCGGTACTCGACCCCTTCCCGCTGCGCCTTACCGAGCACGTGCACCTGTGCGGGCACAACTCGCCGCACACTGCCGGCGCGAACTCCTACCTGCTGCGCCGACCAGCTGGAAATCTGATGATGATCGACACGCCGCGCTGGAGTTCCGCACTGGCCACGAAATACTCCGCCCTCGGCCCGATCACCGATGTGCTGCTCACCCATCGCGACCACGCCGCGCACGGCCGCCAATACGCCGACCGGTTCGGCGCCCGCCTGTGGATCCACGAAGGCGACCTGGCCTCCGCGCCGGACGCCGACGGCATTCTCCGGGGCAGCGAGCCGATCGAGATCACCGACGGCGTGACCGCTCACCCGCTGCCCGGGCACACCGAGGGCAGCGTGCTGTACCTCGCCGACGACACCTACTGCTTCAGCGGTGACAGTTTCTACTGGTCCCGGACCGCGGACGACGTCGCCGTTGCCGAGTCGGTCACCTGGTACTCCATCACCGAACTGGCCGCATCGCTGGCCCGTACGGCACCGCGCGTGCGCTTCGAATGGCTACTGCCAGGCCATGGCGACCGCAAGCAGTTGCCTGGCGACGAGTTCGCCCACCGGATGCACGACCTGGTCGGCCGCACCGCAGAGCTCTCGCCCCGACCCATCGACTTCACAGCACTGCGCTGGTAACTCACCCTGCTCCGCACCGAGGAGAAACCGTGTCGCACCTTGCTCCCGGCGTCATCCACATCGCCACATCCAAGACCAACAACGCCTACCTGATCGACGGTGACGACGGCCTGACCCTCGTCGACGTCGGCAACGGCAAAGCCGTCGATCTGCTGCTGCGCACGATCGCCGAGTTGGGCCGAGACCCTGCCGACCTGAACCGGATCGTGCTCACCCATGCCCACCCCGACCACGTACAGGGCGCGCCCGCACTGCGGGAGCACACCAGCGCCCGTGTCCTGATCCATGCAGCCGACGCCGCTTGGCTGGCCAACGGACGGGTGCCGGTGGACGGCCGGTCCAGCCCGGCAGCCCGGCGGTTCGACCAGCTTCCGGTCGCGCATTGGACGCCGTTCAAACCCGATGCGACGGTCGAAGACGGCGAACTCATCGCCGGTTCCGGCGGGTTACGTGTGATTCACACGCCAGGCCATTCACCCGGCCATATTGCGCTGCTGCACGAACCCACCCGCACGGCGCTGGTCGGCGACGCAGTGTTCCACGCCCGCCGCCTTGGCTACGGGCCGGCCACCTTCGCCGCTGAGCCCGCAGCCCGCGCATCCGGCGCCGCCCGGATTCCCACCAACGTCACCGCAGTCGGCTTCGGCCACGGCACCCCGCTGACCGGACCGGGAGTGGATGCGTTCCAGGCATTCCTGGCCCAGCAACGCTGACCGCGATCCCGCGCAACTCGTGCTTGTGGGCCACTACACCAGGCTCAGCTTGGGCAGATCAGAGGAACCAAGCGCGTCGTATCACGATCTACGGCTGGAGTACTGAGCAGGTGCTGCATCCCTGCCGCACTGCTGTCGCCGGCATGCTCGGCGATCGTCCAGCAGTTCTTCCGCGAGAGCTCTGCCAGCAGGCCCAGCACGAACGCCCGTGCCCTGCGACGTGGCTCCACCCGAGTGAACCGCCCGCCTCCTTCGCCATCAGGCTGTCGAATACCGGCTGCCACCGGGCGGGGTCTACGCTGTGGCCCGCGACCACCGGCTGATCTTCGTCTTTCCATACAACCGACGATGGTCAATGGTGGCCGTGCCCTCCTATGCCACCCAGCGGTACAGGGCCTTTTCGTCCTCGCCGAAGGCATGAACCAAGGCAGCCAAGCTGCTCAGGATCCAATCGTCGGTCTTGAGCGACGTGGACATGAAGGAGCGCGGATGAGCGTGATGGGGGTCTGGGTGGTCGGCGTCGTGGCGGACGATGCCGTTGAGGAAGCGCGTCGCCGATTCCCCGACGCGGCAGGCGCCCACGGCACGTGGCCGGAGTCGTCCACCGACATGAGCTGGTGGCGCGAGCGGCTCGAGCCCGCGGGGTTGTTCGACGGGACGCCCGAGCGGCCGTCGCGCATCGACGAAATCGTGCGTTTCGCCGACGCGGTCGACAGAGTCCGGAACGATGAGACCAAGGTGGACGAGTTCCAGGACTATCTGCTTCACGCGGTCCCGCAGCAAGAGAGCGAAGGCATGTTCTGCGCCGCCGTACCCAGGGGTGATGGCGCGGCCGCGCTCATGTGGGGGCTCGGCCTCGACGCGACGCTCAGACTCCCAGGCTGCTGCGGGCAGTTCCTGTTCGATGCCGCTCAGGTACAAGCCGCGCTCCCCGCGACCGAGCAGGCGCTCGTCCTTCACCAGCCGCGTCGGGCCAACGCGGCCGCCCGGATACGGATATGGCTGGACGAGATGGCGGACGACCCGAACCACGACGTCGACGAGCTACTCAACGGCCCGCTTCGGGTGCTGCGTTACGCGGCGCGCACGGGACTTGGCGCGGTCGGACTGACCCTTTGGTACTGATGGGACTCGTCGACGCGGTGGCTCCTGATCACAATCTACGGCTGGAGTATTAGACACCTTGATTATCCGAAGTCGCGCTCTATTTGGGCCCGACCAACCGGTCAAGCGGATACTGAATGGCAAGCATGACGTCTCGTCATACGAGAACCGCACCGCGTCCTGCCGGACAGGCTCTCGATCTCCTCGGTGATCCGGTCGAGGACGGGTTGGAACGTCAACAGCGTGATCACATGATGACGTGCGGGGTGGTGGCGCACGCGTGGCCATCCCACACGGCACGGGCTGCCCGGCCTACGCCTGGCCCGTGCCCCAGCCAAGGTCCACCGGCGTGCTGGTGCCGAGGCCGCCGACCTTTCCGGGGTAGAGGTGGCGGTGCCGTCGTTCCAGTGGCGCATGAGGTCGATGCGCGGTGGCTCCCGGTGTCGATGACGACGCGGGCGCCGCGTCGTCGCTGCGGATGCAGCCGATGTCACGGTCGGGTATGACGGTGACGACGGGGACCTGAGGCGTCGCCGCCTGGATCGCCACCGTGGGCGACATCGGCTTCCGGCTCACGGTCCCCGGCGATTGGTCCAGATCCGCGGCCGGGTGGGGGCCGTGGGGTCCTGCAGCCGGAACCGTTTACGGAAGGGCCAGCCGCTCGGCTCACTCCTCCCATTCGTCGGTCCCAGGGGCGGTAGAAGGCTCGCAGCTGCGCGGCTCCGCCTCGTGCTGCCTCGTTGGCGTATATCTGTACTTACCTCGCACAGGGCTATATCCGTCTGAACCGAGAGGGTGCCGCACGCATGCCCGGCACCCTCTGCCGGCTCGTAGGCGCTTTTGATTCCCTTTGGCGACCATCCTGACGGCTGCGGACTGCTTCGGATGGACTCCCGTCTGACACCACCCGCACTGCGATCGTGCCGCCGCTAGTGCCGTGACCACACAGGTTCGCCGGATTCGGCTTTGCTCTAGGATCCGATGGGTATGGGGGAAAGTGTTCATAGCCGCTGGCGCGCGATTCGCATGATCGCCGTGGCGTTGGTCGGGGTGGCCGCACTGGCCGTGCTGTTCGTCGTGCTTCTGGTCCTTCCAGGGATGGTGGTGGACCACGATCTCGCCGGCGGCCACCTTGCCGCCGCGGATCGGATGAACGCGGTGAACAACGTGCGTACCACGCTCCTGCAGGCGGTCGGTGGCTCTGTCGTCCTGTTCGGCGCCTACGCCACCTGGCGGCAGTTGCGTGTCAGCCAGGACGGGCTGAACGCCACCCGGGAGGGCAATGTCACCGATCGCTTCAGCCGGGCTGTAGAACAGCTCGGCAGTGACAAGCTGGACGTGCGGATCGGCGGCATCTATGCACTGTGGCGGATCGCGGACCACTCCGCCCGTGACCACGAGGCCGTCGTCTCGATCATGGCGGCATACCTTCGGACGCACCTGCCGTGGCCGCCACAGGAGCCGGGTGCCCTGGCGGCGGACGCCTCGATCAACTCGGTGCGCCCGCTGGAGACTCGTGCCGCCGATGCTCAAGTGGCGCTCACCTGCCTTGGGGTCCTTGGCCAGGAACGCAGACCGGGTTGGCTCAACGTCAGCTTCACCGACCTTCGTCGAGCCGACTGCGACGGGCTGTGGCTGAACGGCGTCAACCTCGACGCCACATGCCTGGAAGCGGCGAGCGTGTACCAGGCCAACCTGAGCGGGGCGTCACTGATCGAGGCCAACCTGCGGCATGCCGAACTCGGGACGTCGATTCTCCACCAGGTGCGCTGTCTCGAAGCCGATCTGCGCGGCGCACGCCTGGTCAAGGCCGACCTGCGGGAGGCGGACTTCTCCAGTGCGGATCTCAGGGAGGCGAACCTGCGCAAGGCTCGGGCCCATGGGGCGGCAAATGCATCGCCGGAACATCTGGCTTGCGCAGCCGGTAGATGGGGGATCCGCTGGCGATCGACTGCGTGGCTGTCTTCAGATGGGTGCGCTCCAGGTCGTCCCACGGTTCGATGGCGGCGACCAGTTTCAGAAGGCGTGCACGCGGTTGACCGTCAGGGGCGGCGAGCAGGTGTTCAGTTGAGGTCATCTGTGCATGCTGGCAGGGGCCGCTGACAACGGTGCTCGACCGACACGACCGACACCATCCACCGGGGACACCTGGAGAGGTACGTGACCGTCGACGAGAAGCCGGACCCGGATGAGCCCCGACTTCTGGTTGTGACGTTTCTGTCGTGCGTGTGGCTGGCAGCGCAGGCGGCTGTCTGTCTGTGAGTCTCTCCGGTCTGTACCGCGGCGCTGCCAGACGCGCTATTCGCCGTCGTCGAGGGCCCGATAGTCGCGGCTGTGCGGCAGGCCGTTCACCAACTGCAGGAACTCGTCGTGCAGTCGACCGTTGGTGATGAGCACCGACATGTCGCCTTCCAGCACGGACGCTCCGTCCAGGTCGGTCACCCGGCCGCCCGCCTCCGTGACGATGACGGGCATCGGAGCGACGTCTTCATAGCCCATCGGCGGACCGGCGATGACGCCGGCATCGACTCGGCCCGTCACCAGAGCCGCGATCATGCCGGTTGAGGGCATCAGCAGGACCCGGCGGTGGAGAGCGCAAAGGAGTTCTTCCGGCCAACCGGCCGGGTTGTGCATCAACGTCCTCGCCCCGCCCAGGTTGGTCCGTTCCGTGACCTGGGCGCGGCGGCCCGATGGCAGATCCGGGTCCGGTCCCGGCAGCACCCAGCAGCCCAATCCGCGGCCCGCCGCGATCATCTGCTGGCTCAGCGGCATGTTGATCACGCCGATGGCCGGCCCGTGCTCGTCCTCGTAGGCGAGATCGTTCGAGAACAGCGGCACTCGGTGGGTGAAGTATGTCGTGCCGTTGATGGGGTCGATGATCCATCGCCGTCCTGACAACCCGCCGGTCGAGCCGGCCTCCTCTCCGAAGATCCCGTCGTCCGGCATCCGCCGGCTCAACTCGTCCCTCATCAGCTCCTCAACCGCCACGTCGATCTCGGTGACCTCGGTGCCGTCCTCCTTGAGACGGCTGTGCCAGTCATCGCTGAAGAAGCGTCGCGCCGACAACTGCCCGGCACGACCGGCCAGGCGAACAGCGAAGTCCAGAAGCTCCCGGTCGACGGGCGGGGCATCGAACGCGTAGTCCATCCGCCGAGCCTTTCACGGCTCTGGCCTGCGGGTGCGGCAAGATCAATTTCTCACGCCGTGGAACCACTTCCGAGACGTGCCGTGGAGCCCAACAAGGTGCGTACCAGAGGTGCGTACCAACGGAAGGCGGTTGCCGATACTCGGTTGATCTCTGCCCCGCCCCTGTGGAGACTCCGGTCCGTGACCAAAGCCGCCCGTGACCTCGTTCTGGAGAACTTCGCATGGATTCACGGCCATGCCGATGTGTGGGCGATCTTCCGAGACGCCACGGCCCTGAACGCAGTCGTCAAGGCGCTCGTCGAGCCGTTCAAGGATGGCGGCATCACCGCAGTCTGCGGTGTCGAGTCGCGAGGATTCCTCCTGGGCGCCGCCGCCGCGGTGGAGTTGGGCGTCGGCTTCATCCCGGTCCGCAAGGGCGAGGGGCTGTTTCCCGGCGAGAAGGTCGAGCGTCGGGCCGCGCCGGACTATCGGCAACAACGGAATTGTCTTCGCCTTCAGCGGCATGCGTTGACGCCGGACGACAAGGTGTTGTTAGTCGACGACTGGATCGAGACCGGGAACCAGGCAGCCGCGGTCAGGGCCATGGTTTCGGAGTGCGGCAGTGGCTGGGCCGGCTGCAGCGTCATCATCGATCAACTCAGTGAAGAGGGGAGACAGGCCGTCGGGCCGGTTCAGGCGTTGCTGGCCTTCAGCGACCTTCCGCTCTATCAGGTCGAGGAGGAGGCCGGCCGAGAGGTAAGGCCGGCTGTCTCACGCGGCTTGAACTGCTGGCTGGGGCCGTGGCGATGCCCCGTTGGGCCCGGCGGGCTGACGGGTGAGACGCCGGGACATGAGCGTGATCGCCGCAATGGTGACATCGCCTCGGGTGTGCAGCGGTAGCCGCTCGTAGTCCCTGACCAGGCGCCTGGCATGCATCGCCCATGCCCAGGAGCGTTCCACGATCCAGCGACGCGGCAGGATGACGAAGCCGGGGAGGTGCTTCGGCCTGCTGACGGTCTCGATCGTCAGGCCGAGGAACGACTTCGCTCACTTCACGAGACGGAGGCTGCCGCCGAACTCGGCTACCAGGCCGGCGGCCTGCGGACCGCGCCGTCGATCCGGCCCGGCAGCGGACGTCCATGGCGGCCGGGCCTTGGCCCGCTGGAACTGGCCACCGAAGTGGTCCATATGCGCACAGAATGTTGGATCGTGATCGCGTACCTCTCCGGAATAAGGGACGCCGAGGTACGGGAGCTCGCCCCCGACTGCGCGTTCACCGAGAACGGCCCCGACGGCCGTATCCGCCACAAGCTGCGCGGCAGGGTCCTCACGGGCCGCAAGCTCACCGGCGAGGAGGCGAATGGCTCGGGCTCGACATCGTCCACCATGCCGTCGCGTTGCCCGCCACCGTCAACGACGACCCGACCCACCTGTTCGGCCACAAGGACATGACCAGCAGCAGCCTTGTTCGCCTTACGCTGCCGCTCCTACGTCTGCGGTCGGCGCCGCGCGTGGAGTGCAGCGCCTTTGTGCCCCTGCCTCCGAGGAGTTCGAGAACGCGGCACGAGGGGCGGAAGCGGGCTCGCAGTGGCACGTCGTCTGACACTTCGGGCTTTTGCAGGGGACCGACGGCGTCGGCCGCGACCTTCGCCGTCTCACCATCTGACCTGAGATGAGTCATCCGGGATCGATCAGGGTTTGCTCAGGGGCGTTCCCTGATGAGCGGGGCTGCGGATGCGCAAGAGACTGCTGGTCGGGCCGGCCGGACGCCGGTCCGACCGCGACTTTTCTGGAGAGCCTCTCGTGAATCGCTCCGCTCGTCACGGCCGTTGGTCCGCCCTGGCCGCCTCCGGCACCTTACTGCTGACTCTGGCCGCGGGTATGGCCGCTCCTGACTCAGCCGCCATCCCGGCCTCCGCGCCGACCACCACCACCGCGCCGCTGCCCGCTCTCGACCCGGTCACGCTGAAGGCGGCCATCGGCGGCCTGCCGAACGCGGACCTCACCGGCGCGCTGCTACGGATCACCGGCAGCTCAGGCCACTGGTCGGGCACCTCGGGCTTGGGCAATCTGGAGACCGGTCAGGGCGTCCCACGCAACGCGTACATCCGCATCGGCAGCATCTCCAAGGTCTTCACCGCCACCATCGTCCTCCAACTCGCCGCCGAACACAGGATCGGCCTGGGTGAGCCCGTCCAGCGGTACCTGCCAGGTGTCCTGCCCGCTGACCTGCCACCCATAACGGTCGGCCAACTGCTCAACCACACCAGCGGCCTACCGCGCAGTGCCGCCGTGCCGGAATTCGGGGACGGCAGCCCCGAATGGTTCGCGGCCAACCGCATGAAGAGCTTCACCCCGCAGCAGGTGATCGGCTCGATGGCGGGGCAGCCGATGCAGTACGCGCCGGGAACTGCGCAGCAGTACAACGGGATGAACTACTTCGTCGCCGGCCTGCTGGTCGAGAAGATCACGGGGCACACTTTCGCCGACGAGGTCCGGTCCAGGATCACCCGGCCTCTCGGCCTGCACGACACGTACGTCCCCGGCGCCGACGACCCGCACCTGCCGAGCCCGCACTCCCACGGCTACCTGACGGTGAAGTCCTCGGACGGCACCACGCATCCGGTGGACGTGACCGAGCAGAGTCCCTGGCCCTGGGCCGAGGGCGGCATGATTTCCACCCCCGCCGACCTCGACCGTTTCATGACGGCGCTCTTCCGTGGCCGTCTCCTGCCGCCGGCTCAGCAGACCAAGCTCTTCACCGTTCCTGACGTGCCCAGTTTCCACAGCAGCCAGTGCCGCACCGAGGCCGACGCGGGCCGGGCCTGCATGACCATGGGCCTGATGCGGGTCAAGGCCTCCAACGGCGTCGTCGTCTGGGGCAAGACGGGCTCTCGCCCCGGCTACACCAGTGGCGTGTTCGCCACGCGGGACCTCTCCCGCAAGATCGTCTACTCCGTCAACCCGACCAACCTGAACGGCACCGAGATGCGCTACATCCAGCAGATCGCCGCCGCCTCCTTCGGCACCTTGGTCCCGGCCCGGAGCTGACCCCGAAGAGCCGGACGTCCTCGGCCGTCCGGCTCCCGCCCGTTACCTCTGGGTCGCCAAATACTTTGCCGACCACGGCGCCGCGGTGCCTGCGGCGGGTATTGCTGGGCGGTGGCGTCGCGGCGCTCGCCGCAGCGTTCCTCGGCAGCTCGAAGCGAAAGCCTCCTTCCTGAGTCCACTTACCCCGGACATCGAGTGCCGCTGGCGTGCACCAAACCGCAGTCCACATCCGCGGACAAGGGACAAGGCCAAAACCCTGTCCATATCTTCGGCTCCGCGGCCCATCCTGGGGGGAGGGCGGGGCTGTCCACGGCCATAATCAGCATCGGCTCGGGCAAGGGCCACGTCATGCCGTGATGCCTCCCACGCAGGCGCCCGGGCATGTTCCAGCTGGTCGGCAGCTATGCCCGGCCGTGGTCAGTGCCCAGGCAGAGAATCAGCGGATGGCCCTGGAACCGACAGCGTCAGGCAGGTCCGAAATCCTCGCCGCTGCCTTACATGCGTACCTGTCCGCTACCCGCCACCGGCCTTGGAGGTTGAGGCGTTCCTGGGCGCCGCGGGTCGGGATCTGCTTCTTCCTGGTGGTGGCAGCGGGACTGTTACTGGGCTTTGTAGCCGCCGTCGACGTTGAGGATGGTTCCGGTGACGAAGGATGCCTGGGAGGAGGCGAGCCAGGTAATGGCTTCGGCGACCTCGGTGGGGAGGCCCATCCGGTTGACCGGCTGGAGGGCGGCGATGGTGGTCTCGTCCCAGGTGCCGGCCTGGATCGCGGTGCTGAGGATGTCGGTCTTGATCGCGGCGGGGGCGACGCCGTTGATGCGGATGTTGTCGGTGGCGTATTCCAGCGCGGCGGACTTGGTCAGGCCGACGACGGCGTGCTTGGTGGCGGAGTAGTTGGCCGCGTAGCGCATGCCGCCGAGGCCGGCGATCGAGGCCAGGTTGATGATGGCGCCGCCGGGGTTGTCCTGGGCGAGCATCTGCCGGATCTGGTACTTCATGGCCCAGAAGACGCCGAGCACGTTCGTGGTGAGCATCTGCTGGAAGCGGCTGGTGGGCTCGTCGGCCAGGCGGCCGGTGTCGAGGGAGACGCCGGCGTTGTTGACGGCGACGTCGAGCCGGCCGAAGCGTTCGACGGTGGCCGCGATCAGCGCGATGACGGACTGCTCGGAGTCGACGTCGGCGGCGATGAAGGCGGCCTGGCCGCCGTTGTCGCGGATCTCGCGGGCGACGGCTTCTCCCGCCTCCTTGCGGCGGCCGGAGACGACGACGGCGTGACCGGCGCGGGCCAGGGCCAGGCTGGTCTCCTTGCCGATGCCGGTGGTGGCTCCGGTGACCAGGGCGACGCTGGAAACGCTCATGACGGTGGACCTCTTTCATGTGCAGGACGGTGCGTACGGCCGACGATCCCGAAATAACAGACCGCCGGTCTCTCACTTCTTCAAGGTAAGAGACCGATGGTCCGATGTCAAAAGACCGGCAGTCTGTAAGATGGGTGCATGGCGACTTTCCAGCGGGCGCGCAGTGAGGAGCAGCGCGAGATCCGGCAGCGGGCGATCCTCGACACCGCGGCGGCGATGCTCGACGAGATGGCGGTCAGCGCGGTCAGCCTGAACGAGCTGAGCCGACGCGTGGGCCTGGCCAAGTCCAACGTGCTGCGGTACTTCGAGTCACGCGAGGCGGTCCTGCTGGAACTCCTGGACCACCACTGGCGGCAGTGGACGGCCCAGCTCCCCGCGCAGTTGGATGCCGCGATCGTCCCAGACGCTCCCGTGACCGAGCGCGGTCAGGCGTTCGCCGCCGTCCTGACCCGTTCCCTCACGCAGCACCGGGTGCTGTGCGACCTGCTCAGCGCCCAGGCCGGCGTCCTGGAACACAACGTCTCCGCCGACGTCGCCGCCCGCTACAAGCGCTCCGCCCTCGGCAACGTCGCCGTCCTGGCCGCCCTGGCCCGCCGCCACCTGCCCGAACTGGGCGACCACGCCGACCAGTTGTGCGCCCAGGCGATCATGGTGACCGGCGCGGTGTGGACCCACGCCCGGCCCTCCGCGGCCATGCTCGCCGCGTACGAAGCGGACCCATCGCTCGCGGCCCTGCGCATGGACTTCACGGACACGCTGGAAGAGATGCTGGCCACCCTGATCGCGGGCACCCTGGCCCGGACCGAGGGCTGACCATCCGGGTGGCCGTCCACATCTCCGGCAGCGACGGTCTGACCTCCGCCTCCCCGAATAGGAGCTGGCCGTCCAGCGCACTCTCGTTGAAGACCTCGGCGGCACCTTCCACCAGGTCGTCGGCGGCGACGTTCCCGCCGCACTGCTGGACTTCGCACGCGGCGTGAACGCCACCCAGATCGTCCTCGGCGTGTCCCGCCGCAAGGGCTGGCAGTACGTTCTCGGCCCCGGCGTCGGCGCCGCGGTCCGTGC
Source organism: Streptomyces cynarae (assembly GCF_025642135.1). Taxonomy (NCBI): domain Bacteria; kingdom Bacillati; phylum Actinomycetota; class Actinomycetes; order Kitasatosporales; family Streptomycetaceae; genus Streptomyces; species Streptomyces cynarae. The sequence goes on from NZ_CP106793.1 coordinate 8,797,460, forward strand.
GACTCCGGGCCCGACCTCGACGTCCACCTCATCACGCACGACGAGGCGGGCAAGGGCCGCGGCCTGCCAGTTGCCAGGGGCGCACGGCTTGGCCGATCCCGGATCGTGTGGGGCTGGTTCGTCGGCCTCGGCGGGCCCGCGCAGCTGACGTGGCCGCTGAGCAGCGTCTTCCCGGGCGTCGGACTGGCCAACGACATGCTGCTGTTCCTGACGATGACGGTGGCGGCGGCCCTGCTCGGCGGCCTCTTCCCCTCCCTGGCGTCCGCGGTGGCGGGCTCCCTACTGATCAACTGGTACTTCACACCGCCGGTCCACACCTGGACGATCGCGGATCCCAAGAACATCGTCGCCATCGCGGTGTTCTTCGGGGTCGCCGTGTCCGTGGCGTCCGTAGTCGACCTGGCCGCCCGCTGCACCCACCAGGCAGCCCGGCTACGCGCCGAGTCGGAGATCCTCTCCTTCCTCGTCGGCAACGTCCTGCGCTGCGAGACCAGCCTCGAAGCCCTCCTGGAACGGGTCCGCGAGACCTTCGGCATGGAATCGGTGGGACTGTTCGTGCTCAGCGTGCCGACGGCACCGGAGCGTCGGCCGGAACATCCTGAGCGCACGGCCGCGATCACCTTCTGAGAGCCGAGACCCACCAGGGCCTCAGGGCCTCGGGCGGCACCGTCTCGAACTCCTTCCGGACGTGCCGTGTGTCCAGCCGCAGCCCAGGGCGTTGTGGCGGTGCGCGGCCGTCAGCCCGGCCTTCAGCGGCGAAGGCGGCACCGCGAGGACGGGGCAGGCGGCGTGGGCGAGGCGTAGTAGTGGCTCACCCACGGCAACAGATCGCGGCGCAGACGGCTGCGCCGTCCGGCGCCGACAAGGTCGTCCCAGTGATCGGTGATCTCCACCAGCGCCGGGCTACGGCCGCGCCACCCGCCCAGCCACGCCATTGCGGCGGCGGCGCCGCACCATAGCTTCGAGCTCTCGGCCATCTCCTCCACCGCGGAGAGCACCGTGCCGGCTCGGGGCGGGATGCGGGAGGCCGTCCGTTTGCTCAGCGTCCGGTCAGCGTCGCGCAGCCCCGCCATTAGCCTCATGAGGGGTAAGTATCCCGCAGGTCAACACCCTATAACCCAAGATCAACGGGCGCGAGTCACACGCCGCCTGGAGCCCCGGCTCATAGCCACCACCTGAGGTCGCTATCGAAGATAGGCCGGAAGGCCGCTGATCCGCTCCCGGTCGCAGAGATCGGGAACGAGCCGCTCGCCGCCGTACACCGCCCAGCCGCCGACGGGGAGGACCGCGGCGGACAGCCGCTCGGTGAAGCCCGCCGGATCGGCGGAGGCCAGCGGGTACAGGCTCTGGTAGATCGTCGCGTTGATGTCGGGGCCGTGGTAGTTCTGCGGATCGAACTCGTGCCGCCCGTAGTGCGTCACACGGCTGACGATGTCGGCGGGAAGTCCCGAGGGCACCGAAGAACGCTGTCGACGGCCGAACAGAGCCATGGTCCCCCTCCACGCTCAACGCTGCCCAGCCCCGGCTGCGCACATGTGCCTTGAGCCTTGGCACACGAGTCTGCTCCTGAGGTCGTCCCCTTGCGACCGATAAGGGTCGATGGGGATTTATGGAACGTCGGCACTTGCTCCCGAGGACGACGTCCGCTGAGCGACAAGCGAACAAAGCAGCGGCAGACGAGCAACGACGATCAGCGAGTGCCCTCAGCGGCGATGTACGTGACCTCTGTGCCAGGCCGCAGCGCCTGCTGGAGATAATGATCGGATAACCGGGCTGCGAGTGGGAAGGGCGGACGCCAGGCCTGTCCTCGTTGCAAGGACCCCATCTCACCCAGCCGGGGTCTCCCAGCGAGAACGAAGTACTACGGCACGACCAGCGGCACTGTGAAGTGGTTCAACGCCGAGAAGGGCTTTGGTTTCATCGCCCTGGTCGTCACCGACCGCCGCAGGAAGCGCAAGAAGAAGGTGCTGCCGGCCGCCCAGCTCCCGGCGGCCGAGCCCGAGCGCCGAATCCCGCCGTCCACCACGGCCACGGCCGACGAGCAGCCCGGCGGGGCGAACTGAGAGATGCCTGACGGGGCGCACAACGGTGCGCCCCTACCAGGCTCCCGGTTCAAGGGAAGGATGATCACGGGACGACCCCGGCGCACCACCACCGGCACCAACAACAAGTTCGCCCGCCCGCCCGGCAACTCGCCGAGCTCAGGCCCGCCGACGCTACCCTTACCACGCTCAAGAAGCTCACCGGCCTGTCCGTCGCCACGCTCTCCCGGACCATGGATCCCACTAAGAGCACCTAACAGAAAGCCTGGTCGTAGCCATATCCCCTTCCTGGCTGAGTCGGCAGTGCTGCGGGAGGCGCTCGGGCCCGAGCTGTACGAGGCCGTACTGGCCGTCCGCCGTGCGGAGGCGGAGCTGTTCGCGATGTTCACCGACGCGGACGTCATCGAGGCCGTCCGCTGGCGGTATTGACTGGCTACTCCTCGGGCTCCCAGGCGATCAGCTGCTCGAACACCTGCTGGTCGCCCTCGATCTTCAGGTCGCTCAGCGTGAGGCGGCCCCAGACGAAGAGGAGCAGCTGCTCGGCCGTGCCCGTGGCCGAAGCGGAGGCGGGCGCGGCGTCGTCCGTGAGGGGTGCGGGCCAGGCGCCGGTGCCGTCCAGCGCGAGGAGCCAGGAGCGGCCCTCGGTGGCGTGGTAGTGGATGGTGGCGGCCTCGTGCGGCCAGGCCGCCGGGGTGGAGTTGCAGGTGTCGAGAAACTCGGCCACGCCGTCGATCGCGACGTCCGCCGGCATCGGCTGCACGGCGCCTGCGGCGAGCTGGGCGTCGTAGGTGTGCACCAGCACCTCGTGCACCCGGCGCCGGGCAACGCCCCAGGCACTCGCCGGCGACACGCCGGCGCCCCACCACACCCAGCACTCGCGCTCCGGGCCAGCCTCGCGCAGCGCACTCAGCAGCAGCTCGTTCGACTCGGCGTACCAGGCCAGCAGCGCCTCGAGCTCGCGCGGCGCCTCCGCGGCATCCTTGGCCGGCGGAGCCTCGGCCGGGCCCGCGGCAACGATCGCGGCCCACCAGCGCTGGCCCGTACCCAGGTGCTGCACCAGATCGAACAACGTCCACTCGGGGCAGGACGGCACCGGCGCGTCAAGGCTGGGCGCGGCGGCAACCGCGCTCCGGAACGCGGCCGACCGCTCGTCGATCAGTTGCAGCAGAGCGGAATACTCAAGACTCTCTGTCACATCGCTTACCTATCACCCCAGCTCAGCCGACCGCACCTTATTTTCCAGGCCGTCAGCTGCGGGAGTTAGAGCACCTAATAGAAAGCCTGGTCGTAGCCATATCCCCTTCCTGGCTGGCTCGTGGGGACCAGGGGCTTCGTCGTGCTGCCTCGCCGTTTGAAAGTCGAGCGGTCGATCGGCTGGATCATGAACGCCCGCCGCAACGTGAGGGACTACGAGCGGCTTCCCTAACACGCCGAGGCACACCTGAACTGGGCGTTCAGCACTCTCATGACCCGGCGTCTGACCCGCATCGGCCCCCGCACCGACAGCTGGACGAAGAAGGCCGGGCCCCCCGCTTGAGCGCGACGGGGAGCACCGACTTCCGGACTTCGTGAGCAGCGCCGAAACGGCCGTCTCCGTGACTACACCCGCTTCGCCCCCGAACCCTGCGGCAACGAGCCCTCCGCCTTGTCATGGGGAGAACCGATACGGTCCATCTGCCTCCAGGCCGGGAAGATCACCGGGCACAGCGTGGCAAGCAGATACACACCGCCAACCGCCAGCAGCGAGAAGGGCGGTCCGGCCGAATCCACGAGGAAGCCCGCGGCCGGTCCGCCCAGCGGAGTGACCAGCTGCAGCGAGGCCGTTGTCGCGCGGACGTGTCTGGCACCGCTTCACGAGCCGCCTACGGCCCTCGACGCTCAGGGACGCATTCGCGTGGGGCACTCGTGGTCCTCTCGAAGTCAGACGACGGCAGGCGCGAAACCTATCGTGCGCGCCTGCCGCATTGCGGCCTTTCAGTCCTGCGGTGCGACGCGGATACGGTTCCCGTCAGGATCGGCTGCGAGGAAGGTCAGCCCGAACCCCGCATCATGAGGCTCGCGCAGGATCGTGACCCCGTTGGACTTCCACTGCTCAAAGGTCGCGTTGAGCTCGGCGGGTCCACCGTCGATGGCCAGGCAAACCTCACTGGTGCGCGGGACGTCCGGTGACAGATCCTCGAACTGGCCAGACCACAGACCGAGGTCAGCGCCTGGCCCGAGGTCGAAGGTGATGTATCCCGGAGTCTCGAACGAGGGGCTCATGCCGAGGAGGTCGCCGTAGAAGCGAGCTGCGGCGGGAGCGTCGTTCACGTAGACGATGGACACGACGGATGCGGTCATGGTTGTTCCTTCTCACAGGTCGTAGGTACGCATCCACGAGCCTGACCGGGATATGCGCCGCATCGTGTCGCAATTCCTGAAAAAATTGGTGTGTGACCCCAGACCGCTTCTTCACCCTGATGCTGCTCCTCAAATCGAGGGATGCCGTGACCACACAGGAACTCGCCTCAGCGCTCGGGGTGTCCCTTCGAACCATCACCCGAGATCTGAACTGGCTCCGCGACGCCGGTCTGCCGGTGACCGCACACCGGGGCCGCGTCGGAGGCGTGACCATGCTGCCCGGATCCGGACTCGACCTCACGCGACTCACACCGGGCGAGCGTGATCATCTGTCGCTCACTGGGCTGGATGAGAAGCAACGTGCGGAGCTCAACGCATCGGTCGAAAGCCGGCGCGCGCTCTCCAAGATCGCCGCTACGCAGCCACGTCGAGTTCATGAGCTCCTGCCGCTCACGGACGTAGTGCACGTGGACAGCCGTCCCTGGCGTCAGGCACGAGCTTCCGGCACGACTCCGGCTTCGCTGATCGGCGCCGTGCGGCGAGGTCGCCGGCTACGGATCGAGTACGACAGCCCACGCGAGTCGTGCCCACGTGACCTGGTTGTGGATCCCTACGGGCTGTTCGCCAAGGCCGGCATCTGGTACCTCGTCGCCGACCGTGCCCGAGTGCCACGGATGTACCGACTCGAACGCATAACGACGTGGAAGGAAGGCGACCAGCCACGACGGATCCGCGAGAACCAGACTCTGGCCACCGTCGCTGCAGCGCTCATTGATCAGTGGGAACACAACCACGCGATAGAGGTCAGCGCCACCATCGACCAGACCCAGATCGAGCGAGCGCAACGGATCTTTGGCCAACGACTCCTCCGGGACGACCATGAAGAATCCGCCACCGGCCACAAGGTAACGATCCGCTTCCTGCATCTGGAGGACGTGCGAGCACTACTGCCGTTCGGGAGCGCCATCACTGTGCACGGCCCCACCGAAGCCAGGGCTCACCTCCGCGACCTCGCCGCCGATCTTGCCCACCACTATGCGCCGTCACCAACGTCCTGACCCGCAACAGCTAGGGCCTGTCTCAAAGTCCGGCTCATTTGATCTTGTGGCAAGATCGCGGGATGCTACGACTAACCGACTTCATCATCGATTGCCCGGACACGATGAAGCTGGCAGCCTTCTACTCCGAGGTGATGGGGCTCCCGGTCAAGGAGGGCAGTAACGAGAACTGGGCCGGTATCCAGTTCGGCGAGGTCGAACTGGCCTTCATCCAGGTTGAGGACTACCGCGCCCCGCAGTGGCCCGACAGCGAGCACCCCAAGCAGTTCCACCTCGACTTCGAAGTCGACGACATCGAGGCCGAACAGCGCCGCGTCCTGGCCCTCGGCGCGACCCTGCAGCGGGACTGCACCGGCCCCGACGGCTACGGCTTCCGCGTCTACGCCGACCCCATCGGCCACCCCTTCTGCCTCTGCCGCAACAAGGGTGTCATCTGGACCGATCAGGGCCTCATCTGGCCCAATCGCGACTAGGGCGTGTTTCGGAGTGAGCTGAACGGCGGCGTGTCCTGATCAGGAGGGAGCGAGGTCTTCGGTAAGGGCTCATCGACCAAGAAGAACCAGACACCGGAGACCTCGTGGCGCCTGGAGCCGGTCTTACCTGCTCCCAGGCGGCCGGGTCGGCCCTCGACGTGGACCACGCGGCAGCTCATCGACGGCATCCGATGGCGGTTGCGGGTCGGCGCGCGGTTGCGAGACGTGCCTGCGTGCCACGGCTCCTGGCAGGCGGTCTACGCGCTGTTCCGGCGCTGGCAGCGCGACGGAGTCTGGACGTGCATCCTGGCCGCGTTGCAGGCCAGGGCCGATGCGGCGGGGCTGGTCGACTGGCAGGTGAGTGTGGATTCCACCATCATGCGCGCGCTTCAGCACGCCGCCGGCGCCCGTCGGCAGCCGGATGCCCAGCGCGAGCCGCCCGGCGGAAGCACACCGGGCCGGGTGATCACGCGCTGGGCCGCTCCCGCGGCGGGCTGTCGACCGAGCTGAACCTGGCCTGCGAGCACGGGCAAAGCCCCTTGTCGCTGGTCCTGAGCGCCGGGCAGGCTGGGGATGCCCCGTATTTCGAGGCGGTGATGGCCGGTATTCGCCTCGCCCGGCTGGATGGTGGCCGACCGCGGACCTGGCCGCAGCGGGTTCGCGCCGACAAGGCGTATTCCTCCCGCGCTATCTGCGCCCACCTGCGGCGGCGCCAGATCGCCTGCACCATTCCCGAGCCTGCTGACCAGGCCGGTCACCGGCGCAGGCGCGGCAGCCGTGGCGGCCGCCCGCCTTCGACCCGATCGACGAGCGCGGCCGGCATGCCGTGGAGTGCGGCATCAACCGCCTCAAACGCCACCGGTGGCAGCCACCCGGTTCGACAAGCTTGCCGTCCGCTACCTGGCCACCGTCCACAGCACCGCCATCAACGAATGGCTTCACCTACTTCGAAACGGTCTAGCTGCCCAGCGGGTGGAAGCCAAAGGTGCCCTTGAGCGTGGCCGCGGCCCCTTCTTTGCTGGACGCGCTCGTGATGACCGTGGCGTCCAGGTCGACGACGATCCAGCCGTCAGCCTCCGTCTGGCGACTGTGAGCCACGGGTAGCCGCCGGGCCGCAGGCGGAGCAGCATCCACACGTGCCGACGCACCCGCCGCCGAACCTTCGCGATCCGCGTCAGGGTTTTGTCGTCCAGTTCGGCCAGCAGGCGGCGCATCGTCGAGTCCGATGCCGCCGGGCCAACAAGCCCTGGCGGTGAACCTGAAGCTGCTCGGCCTCCATCAGGCTCCGAGCCCCGAGCACCATCGCGACGGCGAGCTGGGCGAGCACCCCGGCCCGCTCCCGCCACCCGGCGCTCGTACTGGGGGAACCACCCCGGCGAGCCCTCGCGTCAGCCCCATCGGGTCCGCCAGCCGACGCAGCAGGACTGCCACTGCATGCCCGACCAGCCGCTTTCCGTCGGCCGCCACGGACAGCCCACGATCTCACCCCGTACGCTGGCTCACCAGAAAGGTGTCCTGACTCCTGCACCGGATACGACCTAGACACTCGCATCTGCTGTCGGGGCGTCAGCTCGCCCAATTTCGCTGAATAACCGGGGTTAAGAACGCCCGGCAGTAGGCGTCACTTCAGGCGCTTGGTCGTGGGGCGGTCGTCCCAGCGGTAGAGCGGGGTCGCGCGGCGTCAGCATACGCACGTGACGATCGCGGCGGATAGGTGGAGGTAGAAGTCCACGACGCGGCTGCGTTTCTCGGTGCAGCGCCCCAGCTTGCCGAACCGTTCACCACGCGTGACCGCGTTCGCCATCCAGCGCTTGCCGGCCTGGATCGGGGCGGTGAGACCCTTGCGGGCAATCTCGCCGGTGAAGCCAAGCTCAGCCAGGGCGGAACGTGTCTTGTCACTGTCGTAGCCCGGTGCAGATTCGCGTTGACCGGCCGAGGCAGCTCACCGACCTGCTCCTTTGCGGCTTGCAGGGTGGGCACGAGGAGCGGAGAGTCGTGGCGGTTGGCTCCGGCCACCACGATGCCGAGCGGGACACCGCGCGCCTCGGTGGCCACCGAGCGCTTCAGTCCCTTCTTGTCCCGGGTCACCGGCGAGCGCCCGGCGGCCTCCCCACCGCAGAGGCCTTGGTAATGCAGCCGTCCACGGACAGTTCGCCCAGCTCCAGGCCGATCACGCGGTCGTGGGTTTCCAGGGCGAGCGCGTGGATCTTTTGGGCAATGTCCAGTTGGGCACCAGTAGTTGACGTGGCGTCGGATGGTGTGGTCCGAGCTGCTGGGGCTGGCGATCCGTTCATAGCCGGACCCGTGCACCAGCGCGGCAATCACGTGCTCGAAGACGGTCCGCTCGGGGACGCGCGGGTTGTGACAGCTCAGCGGGTGGGTGTCGACGTGCTCGGGCAGTAGCGCCGCGAACGGGTCCTACAGGGGTTCGAACAGGCCGGCCGGCAGGACGGGGCACGCTGTCTCCGCGAGAGGACGTCCGTCGCGTAGTGGCGCCACTGGGCTTTCCTGCCGACCGTCCGATGGGATCCGCTGTCGCAGCCGGACTGCATAGCATGGGGTCAGCGCGGGTGGAGCTGTCCGGTGGTGGGGACGCCGAGGACGAAGATGTGGCCGATGTCCGCATCCGGGTAGCCGTAGTCGATGTTCTTCACCCGAAGGTGCTCCGGGGTGGCCTCGACGATCTGAACGGCGATGGGATCCGGGCGGCCGGGCAGGGATAGCAGCCAGTCCTGGGCCAGGTAGTCCAGTCCGGCGCTCTCCAAGCACTGGCGGGCGTGGTCTTCGCTGCCCGGTCCGCTCAGCGGATAACCGAAGGGGGTGACCGGGACAAACTGGCCCAGGGCTTCTTCAACGGGACGCAGGTGGCCGAGGAGTTCGTTGTCCTCACGGCGGTGGTGGCGGGGCCAGTGGGCGGGGATCACAGAGAGCACTCCAGGGGCGGGCCGGTGCCGCACCGTACGGGAGGCGCCGCCAGGAGATGGGAGCGGGCCGAAGGCGGGGGAGCGGGGTGGAAGGCGCCAAGTTGCCGGGGTCTGCAGCCCCCAGCAACCGGTGACGGTCAGCTCAGCCGGGCGTCGGCATAGGCGACCATGGCGTCCCGCTGGTATTCGACTTCCCGGCCGAACACTGGATCCACCTGCGGACGACGAATCCCATCGAGTCGACCTTCTCCACCGTCAAACTCCGCACCAAGGTCACCCGCGGCGTCGGCAAGCCCCGCCACCCTGTCGATGGCGTTCAAGCTCGTGAGTCCGCCCAGGCCCGCCGGCGCGCGCTCACCGGAGCCAACCTCGTCGCCCTGGTCCGCACGGGCGCCGGTTCGAGAACGGCGTCCGAGCGGCGGGGGGACGCCGCCGCCTGATCACACCTCACGCGATTCTTTCAGACCGTGATCGCAAGCTTGCCCTGCACACCGCCGGCAGCCAGCACCTCGTGCGCCTTGGGCAACCTCTCCAGCGGGAACACCTGCTGCAGGTGCACCCGAAGCCTCCCCGCCTCGACAAGCTGGGTCACTGCCTCCAGGCCGCGCGGGTCCGGCTCCACGCCTACCGCCGCGAAGCGCACGCCGGACTGCTCCGCCAGCTCCGGCAGGGTGGTGCTGAGCCGCTCCACCGCCGTCACCAGCACGCCGCCCTGCCGCAGCACGCCGAAGGAACGCTCGGCGTTCCCACCGCCTAGGGTCTCCAACACAACGTCAACTGGCGCGTTCTGAAGCACCTCTGTGTAGTCCTGGGTCCGGTAGTCGACCAGCTGGTCCGCACCCAGCTCGCGCAGGAAGTCGTGCTTGGCCGCGCTCGCCGTGCCGATCACCTCTGCGCCGAGGTGCTTGGCCAGCTGCACCGCGACGTGCCCGAGCCCGCCGCCCGCACCGTGGATCAGCACCCGTTGCCCCGGCCGCAGCTGCGCGATTTCCACCAGTGCATGCCAGGCGGTCAGGCCGACCAGCGGCAGCGCCGCGGCCTCCTCGTGGCTGATCCCTGCGGGCTTGCGAGCCAACTGCCGTGCGGGGGCGACCAGGTACTCAGCGTTCGCCCCGGCCGCGGCCGGGAAGTACGGCATCCCGTATACCTCGTCGCCGACCTTGAACCGGTGCACACCTGGATCGACCTGCTCTACAACCCCGGAGACGTCCCAGCCCAGGACGAAAGGCGGCTCGCCCAGCAACGGGAAGACGCCGGATCGGACGAACAGTTCCACGGGGTTGACGCTGGTCGCCCTGACTCGGACCAGCACCTGCGTCGGTCCAGGAGCCGGCTTGGGCGCGTCGTCGACGAGCTCCAGCACCTCGGGGCCGCCGAAGGTCTTCTGGGTGATCGCACGCATCGTCATGCATTCCTGTTCGGAGATTCGTTTTGGATGTCCCTATCCTCGGCAGCGTGGTACCCGTTGAACAGAAGGCACTTCAAAGGTATATAGGTACCTCATGGGTACTACTGACAACCTGCGCTTCTACGGCGGCGCGGATGCCTATCTGGCTGCTTGCCCCTCCCGCCAGATCCTGGACGTACTCGCCAACAAGTGGACCATGCTGGTCATGGGCGCACTGTCCGGCGGCCCGATGCGCTTTGGCGAGCTGCGGCGCCGCCTGGACGGCATCACTCAGAAGATGCTCACTCAGACCCTACGTACCCTGGAGCGCGACGGCCTCGTCATCCGCACGGTCTACCCCACCATTCCGCCAAAGGTCGAATACACAGCCACCGGGCTGGGCGAGAGCGTCACCGCGCTGATGCATGCGATCCGCGCCTGGTCCGAGGAGAACATCAACGCCGTGCTGGACGCCCGCGACGCCTACGACGCGCGGGCCGCCCAGGAGGTACAGCCCGTCACGGCCTGATCGCCTCCGCTCGGCAGCGCCTGGCCGCCCTCGGATTCGTCATCCAGACCCAGCCCGCTTGTTCGTCCTGCGACACGAGCTGCCCCACATCGCAGCTCAGCTCAGAACGCCAAGGTCCAGCGGTTCGTTAGCCGTTGTTAGAGGGCATTTGGGCGAAGGGGTGCAAGATCCCGGCGCACACCCCGTGTTGGGGCTGTCGTCGGTGGTTCGGCGGTTCGGGCGGGGGAGTATCTGCTCGTTGTGGTTGTAGTGTGAGGGGCCGTCATGCGCGCTGTCTGGGCGTCGGCCGGTCATGGAAGTCGCCGGCGTCCCCCACGAGCTGATCCGCTGGACAGTCCGCCGCAGCGAGCAGATCACCGCCCGCCTCACCGACCTGAGCACGAGTGCGTCACCGCCACCGACGACGGCACCCTGAAGTTCGCGCCAGAGGTCTCCGAGCGGGCACAGGCGAAGTAGAACCGGATAGCCGCCCACAAGAGCCGCCTCGCGAAACCGCAGCCCGCTCCCTGGCGGGGCTGCGCCAGGACGGGCCTGCGCGCGGGCCTTCCTCGCCAACGGCGCCGACCTTATCGACTCCCTCGTCGAGTGATGTTCGACAGGCGGCACCCGGGCAGACGGCTTAGCCTGGAAACCACCGCAGTGAAGCTGATCTGGAAAAGCACTCGACAGCGGCAGGGCCGCTGCCCGTTTCTCAGGGGAGGCGAGGCATGCCAGGTCACGTGAGAGTTGTGCGCTCTGTCGTTGCTGTCGCCGCCACCGTCGCGCTCGCGTCGGCCGCGTCTTGGCAGCCGACGCCAACGACAATCCTGCTGGATGACCTTTCCCAGCATCCTTCGGCCCGACCGAGTGCCTTCCAGGTGACCTCGCACGTCGCGCTTACTGATCTGCGCTGGAACACCTGGGGCGGGCAGACAGCGACCGCAACCGGCACCGTGGACATCAACACCTGCCAGCCGACCTGCGCATCCGGCCGCCACCGCCTGCTTCACCAGGCCCGCTTGCAGGTACGCGGCGTCCGGATCGACGCGGGGCAACGCTTCTACCGGCAGTACCGCATCACCGGCCCGGTCCTCACCGCCACCGACCGTGCTGCCTTCTCACACTGGACCAACGCCTACGTTCCCAGCGACTTCCGCTGACCGACAGCCGACGGGCCTAACACATCTCTCTCGCCAGAGCCATTCCGCCCACGTCGGCCCGGTTATGTTCGGCGCCACCATCGAGCGATCTACATCATCGGAAGGGCCGCGCCACCGCACCACTTGTAGGGGCGGGAAGCCGGCAGTTCGACGAGGTTTCCCCCGGCGAGTCCGGTTGCGCTCGACATCGGACCGGCCACGTGGTTGTCGTCGTGGTTGGCGCACGTGTTGCCTCCGCTCGGTCCGAGCCCGGCTCCAATGCCTCCTGCATGCGCGGATCCTGCGGTCACGGCCAGAGCAGCGGCGGTAAGTGCCGTGGCTGCCAGAGAGGAACGTACGGTTCGGTGCACCTGAATCTCCTGTCGGTCTCGACCGCATGCCGCCCAACGAGGACAGGGCGCCTCGGTCACACCATGGGGGCAGCACGACCGTCAACAGCGCTTCGGGGCCCGTCATCGACAACATCACCGTCAAGCCGTTCCAGCCCTGCTCCTGCGGTTGACCCCTTCGTGCACGCCCTGCCGATGCTCGCCCGCTCCAGACTCGCGAGTTGGGTGACCAGCATCAGCGTCATCAACAGCTGGCACGCGACCCCGGCCGAATAGCTCCGAAAACACGTCATCACCCATCTGCCCATCCTGATCGCGGACCCCATCGACGAGATGAGCCACTGCCCCACCCCGTCCCCGGCTGGCTGCCCGACTGCCGCCGTCGCCTTCCGGCTACCAAGCGGGCTCCACCCGGCCTTCAACCGGTGAACAGGTGGTATTCCGAACCTGCGCTACCCACCTGCCCACAGGAATGCCCGCTTTCGTGGGTTTGGCGGCTGGTTGTAGTGTTCCCACGGTGTTGGTGTGTGCGCCGTGGCCACGCATCCAGTGCCTTCTCACGAGCGGTTTCGCATCCGGAACAACACCCGGCACGCCGCCGGACAGGGACACTCGGACGGTCACAGACGTCACTGACGCTGCCGGCCAGCGGCCGGTCCGGTGCCCGGCGAAGCCGAGTTCGGGAGAGTTCGTCGATCTGCGCCGCGACGCGATCGATGAACCTCTACTTCGACCTGCACGAGATCGACGCCGGGATCGATATCCCGCATGCGGACCGACACCTGTCGGCCTACCGGGAACTGCGCAACGCGGCGAGCGACTACATCTGGCTTCACAACGACATCGGCTCGCTGGAGAAGGAAGTGGCCGTCGGGGACCTCCACAACGCCGTCTACATCCTGCACATCCGCGAGGACAAGACACTGCACGAAGCAGTCGATGCCTCCAACGTCCTGCTGGGGGAGCATGTGGACCGCATCCTGGTCGCCGAGGAGGAACTGACCCGCCTGAGCGACAACCGACCGCATGCCGGTCAGGCCCGCATCGCGCTCCAGCGGTGCGCACAGGATTACCGGCGCCTCGTCCGCGGCGACTTCGACTACCACGGCCAGGTCCGCCGCTACACCGGAGCCGGCTCCTGACCCGCCCGGCCCTTTACGGCGCGCCGTGCCCTCTGCCGGATGCGGCGGGCGGCAGCGACTTTCTGCTCGTGAACCTGTTCCGCGAGCCATTCGGGGCGCCGATGTCGCCGGCGGCGATGGGGGAGGTGTTCCTGTGGCTGACGCCCCTGACCGGGGTGGACCCGAAGACGTACGCCGGTGTCTGGCCCGAGGTCCTGGACCAAGCGGACCGCGTGCTGCGCGCCCGTCTGGGGAAAGACGCCGCCGACGGTGGAGACGTGACACTGCAGAGCATCGCGCTGATGCTTGCGATGGCCTACCGGACCGCGGCCGCGGGCGACCTGTACCAGGCGACGGTTCCCCTGGCTTACTGCGAGACCCCCGCCCAGCGTCTGCAGTCGCGGCCGCGCCGGGCGTCCCGCTCCTCGACGATCGTGGTCTGCTCGGGTGTCGGGGACTTGGCCTCCAGGAGTACCGCTGTCGCTTCGCCGACGTGTAGCCGCTGCCCTCTGAACCCGGCATGGAGGGAGGTGGCGACAGGGTCGGACCTATGAGCGGCTGTTGCGAGGCATTGTTGGAGGGCCGGACGGCTGCCCGAGAGCGCCCCGGCCCCGCCCGAAGCGGTGGGCCCCTCGTGTCAGAAGCGTGACAAAGGGCCCCCACCTGCGCAGGCGTACTCGCCGACATGATCTGAGCACTCCCCGTATACGCACGATGTATACACGCTGTGTAGAGTGCTGGGCATGTCCATCGGTAATACGCTTCTGGGGCTCCTGGAGTCCGGTCCGCGACATGGTTACGAGCTGAAGCGGGCCTTCGACGAGAAGTTCGGTCATGACCGGCCGCTGCACTACGGCCAGGTCTACGCGACGATGTCCCGGCTGCTGAAGAACGGCCTCGTCGAAGTCGACGGCATCGAGGCGGGCGGTGGGCCCGAGCGCAAGCGGTACGCGATCACCGACGCCGGGATCACCGACGTCGAGCGCTGGCTCGCGACGCCGGAGAAGCCCGAGCCGTACCTGCAGTCGCTGCTGTACAGCAAGGTCGTCCTCGCGCTGCTGACGCACCGGGACGCGGCCGGCATCCTCGACGCGCAGCGCGCGGAGCACCTGCGCAGCATGCGGATCCTGACCGACCGCAAGCGCCAGGGTGACCTGGCCGACCAGTTGATCTGCGACCACGCCCTGTTCCACCTCGAAGCGGATCTGCGCTGGCTGGAGCTGACCACCGCGCGTCTGGACAAGCTCGCCGAGGCGGTGACCGCGTGAACCGTGTTCCTCCTCCCGGTTCTCTGCTCGCCGCCCAGGACCTGCGCAAGGCGTACGGGCCGACCACCGCGCTGGACGGCGCCGACTTCTCCATCCACCCCGGTGAGGTCGTCGCCGTGATGGGCCCCTCCGGGTCCGGCAAGTCGACGCTGCTGCACTGCCTCGCCGGGATCGTGCCGCCCGACTCCGGATCCATCACCTACAACGGGCGTGAGCTGGCCACCATGAACGACGCCCAGCGCAGTGCGCTGCGCCGCTCCGAGTTCGGCTTCGTCTTCCAGTTCGGTCAGCTGGTGCCCGAGCTGACCTGTGTGGAGAACGTGGCGCTGCCGCTGCGGCTGAACGGCACCTCCCGCAAGGAGGCCGAGCAGGCCGCGCTCGGGTGGATGGAGCGGCTCGAGGTCGACGACCTGCGCAAGAAGCGGCCCGGCGAGGTCTCCGGCGGTCAGGGGCAGCGGGTGGCCGTGGCCCGGGCGCTGGTCACGGGCCCCCGGGTGCTGTTCGCCGACGAGCCGACCGGTGCGCTCGACTCGCTCAACGGCGAGCGCGTGATGGGGTTGTTCACCGAGGCGGCCCGCTCCACCAATGCGGCCGTCGTGCTCGTCACGCACGAGGCGCGGGTCGCCGCCTACTCCGACCGCGAGGTCGTCGTACGCGACGGCAGGTCCCGTGACGTGGAGCACGCCATATGAGTGCACGGCAGTGGTCCAGGGATCTGGCCATGGGGGCCCGGTTCGCCTTCACCGGCGGGCGGGAGGGGTGGGTGCGGCTGCTCCTCACCGCCGTCGGCGTGGGGCTCGGCGTGGCACTGCTGTTGCTTTTCACCGCGATCCCGAACGCGCTGGCCGTCCGGCAGGACCGCGAGACGGCGCGCAGTGACCTGAGTTATGGGTACACCGAGTCGCCGCTGAAGAAGGCGGACGACACGCTGGTGGTCGGCGAGGCCGGGACGGCCTTCCGTGACAAGGAGGTGCGCGGGCGGGAGTTGCAGCCCGAGGGTCCCAGGGCGCCTCTGCCGCCAGGGGTCTCGAGGTTTCCCGGGGTGGGCGAGATGGTGGTTTCTCCCGCACTGAAGCAGCTGCTGGAGTCCGGGGAAGGGAATCTGCTGCGTGAACGGCTGCCGGAGCGGATCGTCGGTACCATCGCCGAACCCGGACTGATCGGGGCCCAGGAACTCGCCTTCTACCGCGGCGCCGACCACCTCGTGGTCAGGCAGGAAGTGGGTGGGGTCGAACGCATCGACCGATTCGGCGCAGGGTTCAAGATCCCGGAGAAGAAGGACCCCGTCCTCGTCCTGCTCGCCCTCGTCGTGTTCCTGGCGCTGCTGATGCCGGTCGGCGTCTTCATCGCCGCGGCCGTGCGATTCGGCGGCGAGCGCCGTGACCGGCGACTCGCGGCCCTGCGGCTGGTGGGTTCGGACAGCCGGATGACCCGGCGGATCGCCGCCGGCGAGGCCTTCGCCGGCGCCGTGGCCGGCCTGGCCTTCGGCACGGTCTTCTTCCTGATCGTCCGGGAGTTCTCCGGGTCCGTTGACCTGTTCGACGTGAGCGTGTTCCCCAGCTATCTGATCCCCTCGCCCGTGCTCGCCCTGCTCGTCGCGGTCGCGGTCCCGGCGGCCGCCGTGCTGGTCACGCTGTTCGCGCTGCGGGGCGTGGTGATCGAGCCGCTCGGCGTGGTGCGTACCGCGAAGCCCCCGCGGCGCCGGCTGTGGTGGCGGATACTGCTGCCCGTGGGCGGACTCGGACTGCTCTACCCGATGATCGGCAAGGACCGGTACAGCAGGGACTTCAACCAGTACCAGGTCACGGGTGGTGTCCTCCTGCTGCTCGTCGGGGTGACCGCGCTGCTGCCGTGGGTCGTGGAGACGGTCGTCGCCCGGCTCGGCTCCGGCGGGGTCGCCAGGCAACTGGCCATCCGCCGACTTCAGTTGAGCAGTGGAACGGCCGCCCGCATGGTCAACGGCATCGCGGTCGCTGTGGCGGGCGCCGTCGCCCTGCAGATGCTGTTCTCCGGGGTGCAGGGCCAGTACACCAAGCACACCACCAACGACCCCACCCGGGCCCAGATGCGCGCGGAACTGCCGGACGGGGTCCCGCTCGCCCGGGCGGCGGCCGACTTCAGGGCGACCAGAGGCGTTGCGAAGGTCTACGCCTACGACGAGGGCCGTATCAGCGACCGGCGCACGGCCCATGGCTCGGGCCTCAACACCGCCGAGGTCACCATCGCCGACTGCGCCTCCCTGCGGGAGGTGGCCTCCTTCCCTTCCTGCAAGGACGGTGACGTCTTCGTCGTCCGGGGTGGCGACGACGAGGCCGATGAGATGGGGGCCGCCGACCTTTCCAAGGCCGGCCAAAAGCTGTGGTTCGACGCGATCGACGGCTCGCTTGCACAGCACAGGCCGACGCCCTGGACCGTGCCGGCGGGCGTGAAGCAGGCACGGGCGATCGCGGACCCGTCCGGGTTCAAGCGTGGCGGCCTGTTGCTGACGCCGGGCGCCCTGCCCTCCGGCGGCGCACATGGTCTGGACGGGCAGATCTACCTCGCGCTCGACGAGGGGCTGGCGGCCGCGCCGGAGTACGCGCGGAACACGGCCCGCCGTCTAGGCATGCCGACCGACCCGGCGATGCTGGTGTCCAGCAAGCGCGACGACACCTACGCCTCCATCCGCACCTTCCTGTTCGTCGGCGCAGCCTGCGTACTGGCGCTGATCGGCGCGAGTTTGCTGGTCTCGCAGCTGGAGCAGCTGCGCGAGCGCCGCAAACTGCTGTCGTCGCTCATCGCCTTCGGCACCCGGCGCCGCACACTGTGCCTGTCCGTGCTGTGGCAGACGGCGATCCCGATCGGCCTCGGCCTGGCGCTGGCCACAGCGGTCGGGATGACACTGGGCGCGGCACTGCTGAAGATGACGGACAAGCCGGTGGGCGTGGACTGGGCGAGCGTACTGTCGATGACCGGGATCGCCACCGCCGTCGTCCTGCTGGTGACCGTGCTCAGCCTGCCACCACTGCTGCGGCTGATGCGCCCGGACGGCCTGCGCACCGAGTGAGCCGTACGCCCTGAGATGACGGCCGGCCGAGGGCGGATTCGGTTCGCGGAGTGGCATAGGCGCGGGTGGCGTGCCGGGGCGGGCTGTCACGGTCCGGGTACGGGTCGCTCGTCTGCCCGCAGGGCGGGGGAGGAGGGCAGTATCGGGGGTGTGAGCTTGGAGGGCTTCTCGAAACCGAGTGTGGTTTCGAGAAGCCCTCTCAGTCCTGGTCGGTGGTGTATCAGCCGAGGTGCCACTGCTGGTTGCTGCCGCCGTTGCAGTCCCACAGTTCGACCAGTGCGCCGCTGGCGGTGGAGGCACCGGTCACATCCAGGCACAGGCCTGACTGGACGCTGGTGACGGTGCCGTTGGAGTTGAGGTCCCACTGCTGGTTGGTGCCGCCGTTACAGTCCCATATCGCGACTTTGGCGCCGGCCGCGGTGCCGGTCGCGTCGAGGCACTTCGCGCCGCCGTAGACGGTGAGCTGCTTGGTCGACGTGCTGGTCCAGGTCTGGTTGCTGCCGCCGTTGCAGTCCCAGATCTGCGTCTGGGCGCCGTTGGTCTGCGAAAGGCCGGGCACGTCGAGGCACTTGCCGGAACCGGTGGCGTGGACCGGACCTGTGGTGGTCCCGCCGGAGCCGTCGAGTCCGAAGAAGGCGATGGCCCGGGCCGCCATGCCGCCGGCGGGCAGGGAGTGCCCGACACCCTGGATGCTGATCGCCTCGACCGGGGCCTGCGCGGTGGCGGAGCCGTAGCGGGTGCGGGTCCAGCCGGACTGCGGGGAGTCGGTGAAGACCGGAGTCTGGCTCACTCCGAGCACATTGGTCCACTGCTTGATCTCTTCACCGAAGTTCACGTAGTTCAGCGCTTCGTCCTCGGTGCCGTGCCACAGCTGCATCCGCGGCCGGAGACCGGTGTACCCCGGGTAAGCGCCCCGGACGAGGTCGCCCCACGCCTGCGGAGTCTTGGTGATTTTGCCGGTGGCGCAGTCGCTGTTCCAGCCGGAGCCGTCGGTGGTGGCGAAGCAGCCGAACGGCACGCCCATGAACGCCGCACCGGCCTTGAACAGGTCGGGGTAGTCGCCGAGCAGGACATTGGTCGTCATCGCGCCGGACGAGGCGCCGGTGACGTAGACCCGGCCGGCGTCGGCGTTCATGTTCTGCACGGTGTACCGGACCATCTGGGCGATGCTCGTGGGGTCGCTGCCCCCGTCATGCCTGAGTGCCTGGGGCGAGGAGACGTCGAAGCACTGCCCGCTGACGTTCGCGTCCGGGTAGACGACGATGAACCCGTACTGGTCGGCCAGGCGGGCGAACTCCGTATTGGAGTAGAAGGTGGGCCCCGTGCCGGTGCAGTAGTGCACTGCCACCAGCACCGCCGGGCGTGCCGGAGCGCTGTCGGGCTTGTAGACGTACATCCGCAGGTTTCCGGGGTTGCTGCCGAAGTTGGTCACCTCGGTCAGTGAGGCGGCCGACGCGGTGGTGGCCGAGGTGCCGGTCAGTACGAGCGCCGCGATCAGCGGCGAAATCGCCATCAGCAGGGCTACCAGTAAATTTCTGACGCTTCTCTTCTTGGGCTTCCGGGACATGACGCTGTCCTTTCTGGAAGTCGGCGCGACCGGGGCGATGCTCCCGGCCGCGCCCGCCGAACCGGAGTGGCAGGCACGGTGGTTGCTGTGGTCAAGGAGGAGCGAGCGACACGGGTGGTGAAGCGCTTCGACGCTCCCATTGCGCCGGATGTGATGTCAATGCCTGGTGTTAGGAGGTTGCATCGCCTGCATTCCTCTGGTTCGCCAGAGAATTCTCATTGGCTTGAGGGGTTAATGTGAAGCGCTTCGATCGTCGAGGGTGTTCACGCTCAGGGTGCGGATGGTGCGGGCGGCGTCGCGGGCGTCGGGGTCCTTGGCGGCGACCTGCAGGGCTCCGGCCTGTACGGCGATGAGACTGACCTGGTGGGAGACGACGTCGTGCATCTCGCGGGCCAGTTGGGCGCGTACGCGGGCGAGGACGGTCTGGGCGTACAGGGCGCGTTCGTGTTCGCGGGCCTCCTCGACCTCGACGAGCTGGCGGGCCACGTCGTGTCTGGCCTGGACGAGCCGGCCGAACAGGATCGGGGCGAAGGCCGTGGCCCTGACCGGTGCACGGCATGAAAGGGATCTGAAGTACATCGGTCACCGCGGCAACCTTTCCCTCCCGAGCGGCCACCTAGGGGTGCACCAACCACGGTGAGCGCAGTCAGCTGCGCTACGCCGCCCGTATCCACGCACTCCGATCGGGAGCCACAACATGTCATCTGACGACCCGACGACCAGCGAGCAGCCGATGCCTCGGGGCCGTACGCACCGCCGTAGCCGAACGCGCCGCCACATCGTGGCGGGGGCGGTGGCTGCCCTGCTGGCCGGGGGCGGCGCGGGCGTCCTGGCGTTCAGCGCGAACGCCGCGCCGACCGTCGCCGTCACCGTCGATGCAGGCACCTCGCTGGGCATGGTGCCCAGCACCGGGGTCGGTCTCAACACGGCGGTCTACGACGCCTACATGAACGACGCCAAGGCGGCGTCGCTGATGAAGGCGGCTGGAGTCCGGCAGCTGCGCTTCCCCGGCGGCTCGGTCGCGGACGCCTACCACTGGAAGACCCACACCGTCACCGGCGGCAGCTGGGCCGCGCCCGGTACCGACTTCGACCACTTCATGGCCACCACGAAGAAGGTCGGCGCGCAGCCGATCGTGATCGCGAACTACGGTTCCGGGACCGCGCAGGAGGCCGCCGACTGGGTCAAGTACGCCAACGTCGACAAGGGCTACGGCGTGAAGTACTGGGAGATCGGCAACGAGATCCCCGGCAACGGGCACTACGGCAGCAAGTGGGAGGTCGACACCCACGCCGACAAGAGCCCGAGGGAGTACGCGAAGAACCTGGTCGCCTACGCGAAGGCGATGAAGGCGGTGGACCCGACGGTGAAGATCGGGGCGGTGCTCACCACTCCGGGCTCCTGGCCGGACGGGCTGAAAGCTTCCGGCGACGACGCCGACTGGAACAACACGGTGCTTTCCGTCGCGGGCAAGTCGATCGACTTCGTGATCATCCACTGGTACCCGGGCGGTAACAGCACGGCGGACGTGCTGAAGACGCCCGCCAAGATCGCCGGGACCACCTCCGCGGTGCGTTCGCTGATCAACACCTACGCGGGCCCGCACGCCGCCTCAGTGGAGATCGCGGTCACCGAGACCTCCAGCGCCGAGTCGCCGGCCCAGACCAGCCAGGCCGCGGCGCTGTTCGCGCCGGACACGTACATGAGCTGGCTCGAGCAGGGGGCTGTCAACGTCGACTGGTGGGACTTGCACAACGGCATCGGCAAGCCCACCACCGTCGACGGCGAGACCGACTACCAGGACGGGGGTGTGCTCTCCGTCGGATCCTGCTCCGGTGGGACCTGCGAGCCGGCCCGCGAAACGCCCTTCCCCACCTACTGGGGCATCCGCTCGCTGACCGCACTGGCCCGGCCCGGCGACACCATGGTCAAGGCGTCCTCGGCCAACCCGTCGGTCGCCGTGCACGCGGTACGGAGCAGCAACGGCGGCCTGAACGTCATGCTGATCAACAAGAGCCCGCAGAACGCGGCACAGGTGTCGCTCTCCTACATCGGATACACCCCGGCCCGAGGAACGGTCAGGACCGTTTCGTTCACCAAGGGCGGCACCGCCCTGACCACGGCGACGCGGGGAACGGCGGCCGCACAGACGCTGCCCCCGTACTCGATCACGACTCTCCAACTGAAGCCCGCCTCGGCGGCCACCCGCGCTGACGCCCCGTCTCCTGCCCCCACTCCGGCCGCCGCTGCGCCGGTTGCCTCCGCCTCAGGCACGATCGGCACCCGAGCGCAGGCGTCGGCGGCCGGTGTACCCGTCGTCCGGCAGGTCCAGAGCAACACGGGCGGTGGCCTGGCTTCCACCGGGGCGAGCAGCGCTGTCACCTACAGCGCCCTCGGTGGCTTGCTGGCCATCGCCGCCGGCTCCGTGCTGGTGTTCCGCCAACGCCGCAGCAGGGCTACGCACGGCAGGTGAACCCCCGCCGCGCCGGCGGCTGACGGCCCGGCAGCACCGCTGCCCGTCCGCGGCGTGCGTCCCGGGCCGTCTACGTTCATGGGCACGACGTCGACATGTGCAGTCGCGATGACGCCGACGGCCGACTTGCGCATGCTCATCGAGCCATGAGCTGAAGATGAGGTCGTCGCTGCGCTCGTCCACCGGGAGCGCAAGATCGCGGTACGGCGCTCGCTCGGCGGCGGGCAGGGACAGGGGAACACGCGACGATGCCTCGGTGAGGTCCAGCATTCAAGCGCTTCGAACGCTTGGCATGCGGCACCGGGTCTGTCAACGTCCCTGGCTGGCAAGGATTTGCTTCATCGAAATGTTTGTCGAACGGGAAAGTGTGCCGCTAGCCTCGCAGCCGGTTCAAGCGCTTCGACACTCAATGAAGAAGGGCCGCCGCAGTGGGGCCAATGCTCTCCGCCGGATCGACGCGGCAAGGTGCGGACCAAACGAGCAGCATGGCTCCGAGCCGATACGCCGCGGTCGCACAGCCCATGGGCAGCGCCACCTTCACGGTGACCGACGTGGGCTGCAACTCAAGATCCGACGCTGATCCGACCACGCCGAGCAGGCATCGGCCGACAGCGCCGCCAGTAAGCAAATCCGCACGTTGGAGGAAGCATGAGCAGACAACGACGTCGATTCGCGGTCGCGGCCGCCACCCTGGCGCGGGCGACACACGTCGGCAGGAGTGGAGGGTGGTTGAGGAAGGCAGCCACAGCGGCTGCCGTGGCCCTGAGCGTCATAGCGGGCAGCCTGACGTTCGCATCACCGGCGTCCGCGGCGACGTTGACCCAGGTCGACGACTTCGGCTACAACCCCACGAACCTCCAGATGTACGAGTACGTGCCGGCCAAGCTGCCCCGTCATCCGGCAGTGCTCGTGGCCGCGCACTGGTGCACCGGGTCCGGCCCTGACATGTACAACTACACCGAATTCGCGTCACTGGCCGACCAGTACGGATTCATCGTGGTCTACCCCTCGATCACCGGTGACATCAAGTGCTGGGACGTCGCATCGGACGCCGCGCTGAAGCACGACGGCTCCAGCGACCCGGCCGGCGTGATGTCCATGGTGCGGTGGGAGATCGCGAACCGCGGCGCCAACCAGCACCAGGTCTACATGACCGGCATCTCCTCAGGCGCGATGCTGACCAACGTCATGCTCGCCGACTACCCGGACGTGTTCAAGGCCGGATCGGCGTTCATGGGCGTGCCGTACCACTGCTTCTACACTGGCACCTTCCGCGGCTGGAACAGTGACTGCTCCACAGGCAACATCACCAAGACCCCGCAGGAGTGGGGCGACCTGGTCCGCGTCGCCTACCCCGGCTACACCGGGCCACGGCCGCGTATCCAACTGTGGCACGGCACCCAGGACGAGGCACTCAACCACCACAACCTCGGCGAAGAGATCAAACAGTGGACCAACGTCCTCGGTGTCAGCCAAACCCCGGTCTTCACCGACCAGCCCCAGTCGATCTGGACAAGGACCCGCTACGGTAACGCCAGCACGCAACCACCGGTCGAGGCCAACAGCTTCCAGGGGTACGGTCACGAGTTGCCCAAACCCGGCATGGCACTGCTGGCCCTGAAATTCATGGGCCTGGCACCCTAGGTTGATAGGTACTTGTCGCCGGGCGGGGGCTCAAACCGTTCACTGGACGTGGTCGGAACCAACCGGACCGACGGCACCCAACTGAACATCTGGGACTGTGACGGCGGTGCCAAACCAACAGTGGCGGCTCAACAAAGATGGCACTGTCCCCGGCGCGGAATCCGGACTGTGCCTCGACGACATAGGCGCGCGCAGAGCTAATGGCACCGCCGTCAGCATCTCGAACTGTATCGGTGGCAGCGACCGGAAATGGGTCCGGCAGTAGTCCCCGGTCCGGGTGCGCGGGCTTGTCCCCTGCGTGCGTACGCCGCCCTGGAGGCTGCCGTCAACGTCGAGGTTGATGAAGCGGCAGCAGAGCGGGCTGCCACAGGGATTGCGCTCCCTGAGCGGTGCACGGGCCAGCGGCGTGGGCACCGACCATGCCCACGTGCTTGGCGCTGACGCTGCCATCTACGGCGACCGGGGCGATAGGCTCCGTCATGCCGCCCCAGCGCCCGCTGGTCTCTTCAACAGCCCTGACGAACCCGGATCGGCTGCCCTCCGCAATCAGATAGACGGCGCGGGCAGGAAGGCCCACAGCCGCCATCCGCGTTGGACCTTCGTTCGGGTGAACCATGGATGTCGCTCCCTGGCTCAGGAAGGTGTCCCCGCGAGCGGAGGACCGTACGCAGCGTCTGTGGACACAACCCACTACCGCGACGCTCCGGCGGCCTGCGAAAGCCGAGGCTCTCTGGTCTCAGTTTTGGTCTCGGACACTGGGATCATGACAACGGCGAGTGACGACGGCAGCGGAGGGCGACCAGAAGCCTTCTTCATGATCGGGGCATCCCCATACGGCGGCGCGGCCACATGGCTGAAACTCGTCTCTCGGGTGCCTGCAGCCGGTCTGGTCGGCGGCGCACTCCTGAACGAGGCGATGAGCGGCGGCACACCGGAAACGGTCGTGAACAACCACTACGGGGACGACGACTTCAGCGACTTTCCCGGCCCACAGTTCGGCGTCCACGAACGGGCGGCGTTTGTACTGCTAGACCAGTTCCGTGAGGTGCTCGCGCGAGCACCCTGGCCGGACACAAGGACAGCGCCCCCTACGACCGGATCATCGCCGCCTGCGGGGTGCTGGAGTTGCCCCGCACGTGGCTCGAGCAGACCAAGCCGGGCGGGATCGTGCTGGTCACGCTGTGCGGCTGGCTGTACTCGCTGTGCGGCTGGCTGTACTCGTCCGAGCTGGCACGGCTCACCGTCGGCGACGACGGGACGGCCCGCGGCCGACTCCTCGGCGGGCAGGTCTCGTTCATGCTCGCCCGCCCCCAGATGCCGCCGACTCTGGGCATCCTCCCGGACCTGCAAGACGGAGAGGAGCGCGGCGCGCGCCTCGGCGCCGGCGTCCTGGACGACTGGACGGCGCGGTTCGTCGCCGAGCTCGCAGCCCCGCGCGCTCAGCGCATCAGCCTCTCGGGCGCCGACGGGCCCGAGCACGTCCTCGTCGACGTCGAGGCCCGGCGCCTGGTCTGCGCTCGCCCAGCACGGCGAGGAGTGGACGGTGCGCCAGGGTGGACCCGTGCGTCTGTGGGACGCGGTCGAGGATCACCTGCTGCGCCGGCGGACGGACGGCGCTCCGCCGCTGGAACGCTCCGAGGTCCTCGCGACACCCGAGGACCAGAGCATCACCTGGCCGACGGCCTGACGTCCCGCCAACATCGACGAGCCCCGGCCGGTGGATGCATCCCGGCCGGGGCCTCTTTTGCGTGCGGCGTTACAGGGGGCGAATGTTCTCCGCCTGCGGGCCCTTCTGGCCCTGGGTGACGTCGAACTCGACCTTCTGGCCCTCCTGGAGCTCACGGAAGCCCTGGGACTGGATGTTCGAGTAGTGGGCGAAGACGTCCGGGCCGCCGCCCTCCTGCTCGATGAAGCCGAAGCCCTTTTCCGCGTTGAACCACTTCACAGTGCCCTTGGCCATGTGCCTGTCTCCTTCGAAAGGACTGGTGCCGGGTCCCGCACCGTGCGGGATCCGGAGGTGATCGCCCTGGTCCGGAGAGCGTTGAACAGCAAAAACGCCCGCGATTGCGATCACGGGCGAACGGGACTTCGGAACCACGACTGCTGATCACGACGCTACACCGGCTGGTGCCGCCCGGCCACCCGGTTCCGGTCAACGCGGCGTGTGGCCCAGATGTGCCACACGGGCGCATCAGCCCACGAAAGGCCCAGTCAAAGCGCCTCAACCGTATTGCCTAGGCGATTACACCCCTGGGTCACCTTGTCCCATATCAGAGCATGGCCAGGCACCGCGTAGACCACCTCACCGAGCGGCAAGAGCGCATCGTGGCGTTCATCCGGGAGCGGATCGCCGAGCACGGCGATGCGCCGACGGTGGTGGAGATCGGCGAGCACGTAGGGCTTCGCAGCCGGTCCGCCGTGCACTACCAACTGCGGCAGTGCGAGGAGAAGGGCGCGATCGTCGTCGAGCCGCGCCGGCCCCGCGGGATCCGGCTCGCCCACTGAGGGCGACCGTGGGCCTCTGCCCCACAGTTGTGTCCGTCCCAGTCATACCTGCATGGCTCTCTGCCCCGCGCAGGTCAAGCCCTTCCTTGCGGAGAGCGGACGAAAAAATGGTGAATTGCGAGGCAACGGCGGACCCTCGTTCCCCCCTCTGCCAGGTTGCGATCAGCGAACTGGACGGCCATTACGGACCGGGGACCAGGTTCCTGCCGTCCGTTTGTCGCTGTCGCCGAGCATCAGACCATCCGAAGGGGGATACAGACGATGCACTTTCTCAACCGGCGCGCCGCTCGCGCGGCCATCGTTACGGCAGTCGGCATGACGGCACTCGGGTTGAGTGCGGTGACGGCTTCCGCGAAGGCCGATTACGACTTCAAGGCGAGCCCGCACACCGTCAAGGTCGGCGCGCACATCCACCTGAAGGGGTACGCCGAGAAGGACGACGACCTCTTCCAGAAGTTCTGCGTGCAGGAGCGACAGGGCGACCGTGGATCGTGGCGCACGGTGAAGTGCGCTCACGGAGCGGTCTTCGACGGCGGCTCGGTCGACACCTGGGTGAAGGCGCAGCACCGTGGCACGCTGCAGTTCCGCGGCGCGCTCTACGAGACGGACTGGGGCTCGAACAAGCTCCGCCTGGTACTGGTCACGCCGACCCGGACCGTCAGGGTGCACTGACCGCAGAGCCTCACCAGGGACTGTCGGGCCTCATCGGGAGGCCCGGCGAGTCCCGAGCACCCTCGCGGCCGGACGGCAGCACGGTACGCCGGCCGTGGATCACTCGGAGGGCTGCGGCCCCGTCCGGCGGGTAAGCTGCGCAGCTGGTCCGGGGTCACAAGCGTCACCTTCCGCCGGAATGCACCCTTCACGACGAAGAAGCACGAGAACCTGCCATACGGTCCGATGTGGCGGCAAGCCTGGGCGAGGACTTCCGCGCCCAGGCACCGCACCGCGAATACCGCCACGTGCCCGGCGCCCTCGACGTCGCTGGAATGATGACCTCGGACGACCTCGACCACATCCTCAGCAGCCACCGGCTTCAGCCGCCGCGCATGTGGCTTTCCCGTGACGACGAGACGCTGATGGTCGGCGGGTACACCGCCCCCGTGGCCACGCGCCGGCACCGTGTGGCACCGCCTCCACCCCGCCGAGCTGCACGCCCGCCTGCAGGAGAGCGCCTCGCTCGCCCTGGACAGTGCCGACGAACTTCACCCGCCCCTCGCCTGCCTGGTCGAAGCGATCGAGCGTGACCTGCGCACCCGCGTGCAGGCGAACCTGTACGCCTTCTGGACCGCGAGGGGTTCGGTGTCCACTGGGACGACCACGACACGATCGTGGTCCAGCTGGACGGCGCGAAGCGCGGGCGGACCTGCCGAGTTGCGCCCGCGGACGCAGGGAAAGTCACCCGCCCGGACGCCGGCGGGATCACCGCCGGGCCGCCGTGGTCGGGGCGACCGCGGCAGCTCGTCCACGAGGCCGATGACACCTCCGGGCGGACCACGCGCAGCTCCGGCCAGGGCTGGTCGGGCAGGCGCGGGCTGGAGATCGTTATGGCCGTCTGCCGGAGCTTTGAAGCCCATCGCGAGCCGTGGGCAAACGGATCAAGGCGGCCGTGGTGCCGGCGGGTGATCCGGGCGGGGATGCGGCTGGCCGCCGCTGAGAAGCAGCGTGGAAGACCTGGCCAGGAGCCGGGTTGCGACAGGGCTGCGCCTGCGGTTGCGCCGGGTGTTGCGTGACCCGGTGAACCGTCAGCGTCTCCGCGCAGGTCACCACCCGGTTTCGGTTTCAGTGTGACCGGGGCGCTGACATCCCCGTTGCGGCCGCTTTCGCCCATGTCCGTGGCTGGAGCGAACGAAAGGGGGACAGGCTGGATGGGCGGCGTGGCCGCGGCCGGGGATGGGGGCGCGCCTGCCGGTGTTGGGTGTCGGTGCCGTCGTGCCGGAGCGTCGTCCGGGTCTCGGCGGCCGGCTTCTTGCCGTCCAGAGGTCATTCCTCCAGGGCTGCCGCCATGCGGTCGAGATCGGTGAGGAGCGCTGCCAGGCGCTGCGGCGGGATCGCTCCGACCATGCGCTGTTCGATGGCGTAGACGGCGGCCTGGACCGCGGCCAGGCGTGCGTGGCCCGCTCCGGTGAGGTGGGCGGGCCGGGCGCGGCCGTGTCCTGCGGTGGCGGGCCGGGTGATCAGTCCTGCCTCCTGCAGGCCCCGCAGGACGACGTTTCCGGACTGCCGGGTGACGAAGGTCGCGCGGGCGAGGTCGGCATTGGACATGCCGGGGTGCATGGCCAGGAGTTCGAGCGTGGCGTACTGCGGCACGGTCAGTCCGTGTTCGCGCAGGACCTTGTCCATGGCGCCGCGCAGGGCGGCCTGGGCACGCTTGAGGAGATACCCCACGTGTCGGGTGACGTCCTGGGTGACGCGGGGCGGCTCGGCCGGCAGGTTCTCCTTCATGTCAGCATTTTGACATAGTCATCGCGGCGCCCTAGCCTGACCAATGTCAAAATCCTGACATCGAAGGATCGAGAAAAACATGTCTGCCACCATCGACGGCCCCGACTTCGTCGCCCTGCAAGTCCGCGACGTGGACGCGGCAGCCGCCTTCTGCGAGCAGCACCTGGGCTTGCGCCGGGCTGCGGTCTCGCCGCCCCACGCGGTCGTGTTCGACACCAAACCGACCCCGTTCGCCGTACGCGAGCTCCTCGCGGGCACCGACCTCGCCGACGGCGCCCGGCCCGGCCTCGGCGTGGTGCTCTGGTTCCAGACCTCGGACGCCCACCAGCTCCACGAGCAGCTCACCGCCGCCGGGATCAAGATCCTTACGCCGATGGCGGACAGTCCCTTCGGGCCGATGTTCTCCTTCGAGGGCCCCGAGGGCTACACACTGACCGCACACGGGGGCTGACCCTGACCGCTGTCGCCCTCCCCCCGGGTCGAGCCTTTCTCGCTCGCCTCCGGCATCCAGTCCCTGGAGGGCCTCACCGCCGGCGAGTACGACCGCGCGGCGGGCGGGATCCTCTGCCTGGCCTTCCCCGACGACGACGCGACATCCGTGGTCGCGGCCGCTGTCCGGCTGGAGGCGGGGGCGGACGATGGCACGGGCACGCTGCGAGCCGAACTCACTGTCCATCCCCGCGATCCGGCCCCCGGAAATGCGGTGACCGCCGGCGCCGCCGGCCGGCAATACGGTGCGGGCCCAACTCGCCGCATCCCCTCCACCGACGCCAAGCCCACAGGATTCCCCGCCCTTGCCGTAAAAGCGAACTGTCCCGCTCTCCGCGCGCAACGTCACCGTCCACGCGAACGGCCGAGAGGCCGACCAGGCGCTGATGACCGCATACCTCACGTGGGAGGCATCTCGGTCACCCACCACGGGCAGCCGAAGCCCAAGCTGCCTGTGCGCTACGTCCCTCGCATGCCGATGGCGGACAGCTGCTCCACGGCGTCCGAGTTCCAGGGCGGCGTGAGGGCGGCGATGACGGCGTCGCGGTCGGGTCGAACGTACTTGGGCTTTCGGCCGGTGCGGCGAGAGGGCGTGCCGGGCGTCGCGACGGGGCGAACGTTGCCTGCTGGGCACTAGGTGGGACCTGTAGTCGTCGAGAAGCGGTGGACGGTTCGTTTCTGCCACTGACCGGTGAACAGTTCCTCTGGCGTCGCGACGTCGGCGAACTGCTTGACGTTGCGCCAGCTCTTCTTAGCTGCCGCTGGACCGAGCGCCGGCTGTGTCCTGCCTTCAGCAGCGCGTGGACGGCTGCGTGCCGGGACCACGTCCGGTCGGCGAACCGGTGTCCTCGTGGCCAGGGTGACGCGGATGGATCGGCGACCGAAACGGCCTCGGGTTCCCGCGGAGGCGTCGCGGGCGTCAGCACGTGCAGGCAGCAGCGGTGCTGGGCGACTCGCTGCTCGGCGGCCTGGCTCAGGTTGTGCCACAGATGCCACCGCTTCGCGACCTGGATCGCCTGCAGCGCTCCGACTGCGGCGCCCTCGGCGAAGAATGGCGCACTCCCGGCAGACGGCCTCGTCACCAGGCCGCTGGGTGAGCCACGCGACCAGGCTCGACGCTTCCCGGTCTGGCAGGTGATCGATTCGACGGTGCGTTCCGACGTCCACCAGGACAGTGCTGTAGTGGGGGCGCTTGGGGCGGCGTACTCGTCGACACCGACCACCCGCGGCGCCGGCACCTCCGGCTCGGGCAACGCGTCGACCAGGCGCATGACCATGCTCCGGCCCACTGACACGCCGAGGTAAGCAGCCAGCTCGGCCGGCCAGTGCAAGACCGACGGCGGCCAGGGTGGAGCGCGGCCGGGTCGTACTGCGGCATGCTCGCCGCGGCCGCAACCACGGCCTGGCGCACCGGCTGATGCGGCGGCTGTCCCTGAAGCCCAGACCGCGCTCGCCCCGCCCCAGTCCATGCCCTAGGAACCGGGCTCCACCAGGGTGATGTGTCCGCGCCCCTGCGCGGGCAGGATCGGCAGCACCGCCTTCGTGACCGGCGCGAACAGCCGCACCGGACGAGACCTGATGCCCCGCCTCGCCACGCTCCGGACGTGCGCGTCGTCGCACTCGTCGGGACGGCGCAGGACCTGCCCGCCGACAAGGTCGTCGACGACTGGATGCATTCACCGCGGGCTGCCCAGGCCTTCCAGGGCGCCTCTGCCGTGGTCCACCTCAGCGGCGTGTTCGCGGCGTCCGACTGAGAGGACATCGACGACGGATCCGCCATCTTCCAGAAGGGACGCCACCTTCTGCCCCCGTTCCGGTTCCGCGGCCGGCTCGGCCTCCCTGGAGTCGTACAACTATCCCGGCCGCTACCTCCGCCACCGGGACCTCCAGCTGCGGCTCGACCCTTCCGGGACCGCGTACCGGGCCAGCCGCTCCTTCGTCCTCGTGGCGCCCTGGACCTGACACGGAACGGCCTCGGGGAACGTCGTGACCGGACGCTGATCGGCAAGGCCCGCCCAATCCTCGGGAGAAGCGCTTCCAACTGGGGAAACGTGAGGACGGGACCCGTTACGCAGGCTTGGCCGGTCCCGTTTACTCGGTGCGTGTGCGAGGCATGTCTGCGGTGGCTCCAGGCAGACCGCATCGGGACGGTCAGGACATCGTCCACTGCTGGCTGGTGGCGCCGGTTCCGGTCAGTTGGACGACGGCGGCGCCCGCGGTGGTGGAGGATGCGTCGACACCGATGTGCAGTCCGCTGCCCATGTTGACGAGCACGAACTTCGTGCCGGTGAAGCTGCCGACGAGGTCGGCGGCGAACTGCTGGTTGGCGCCGCCGTTGCAGGTCCACTGCTGCAGTTGGACGTTCTCCGCGGTCGACTTGCCCGGGACGTCCAGGCACAGGCCGCTCTTGACGCTGACAAGCGTGTAGACGTTGTCCGCCACCCGGTTCAGCGTCCATTTCTGGTTGTCGCCGCCGTTGGACTGCCACTGGATGATCTTGGTGCCGCTGGTCGTGGAGCCGCTTGCGACGTCCATCAGCAGCGAACTGCCCGCGTTGGTGAGGGTGTGCACCGCGTTGGTGGGCACGCCGGAGTTGGGCGTCCAGGTGCCGGCCGCGGTGTCGAGCGACCAGCTCGGGTACTGGCCGACGTTGACCACTCTGCCGCGGATGGTCATCGGCAGCCAGATCAGCTGCGAGTTTCCGAGATCGCTGGGGTTCCACCGGTCTCCGGCGTAGATGTAGGTGCTGCCGGAACTGCCCTGCACAGTGATGATGTTCGCCGCCTGGCTGTTGTATGTGCGGGTGCCCGGTGCCGCGAAGTTGCGCATCGGTGCCCACGGGCCGCTCAGCGATGTCGCGGTGGTGTAGACGTTGTCGTTGGTGTTCCAGCCGGTCAGGTGAGAGGCGAGCAGGTAGTAGACGCCATTGATCTTCACCATGGCGGGCGACTCGAAGCTGTTGGCCGAGCCGCCGCTGCCCAGCAGGGCCACGCCGCTGTCCACGGAGAGGTAGTCGGCGGAGAGCTTGTAGATGTGCAGACCGTTGTTGCGGTCCTCGCTCAGCAGGTAGCCGGTGCCGTCGGTGTCCTGGAACAGGCCGATGTCACGGCTCAGGTTGCCCAGCGGGCGGAAGCTGCCCCGGTAGCTGTAGGGCCCGCAGGGGGTGCTGCTGGTCGCCACACCGACCCTCGCGTCGGAGTAGTTCATGCTGTCGATGTGCATGTACATCACATACGTGCTGGTCGACGCGTTGTAGATGACCTTCGGCCGCTCCACGATCCGGCTCGGGCCCAGGTCGCCACTGGCCTGCTTAGCCAGGGCCACCCCCTGGTGGGTCCAGTTCGAGAGGTCGGTCGAGGTGTAGCAGGGGATGTCCTGGAAGGATGTGTTGGATGAGGTTTCACCCGTCTTGTCCTCACCGAAGCCGTACCAGGTGCTGCCGACCTTGATAATGCCCAGGCCGTGCAACTGGAGCGTGTTGCCGTTCTGGTCGGTCCTTGTGGCGCCCAGGGTGAACGAGACGGAGGCGGCGTTGGCTGGTGCGGCGGGCAGTAGCAGGGCCGTGAGACCTCCGAGCAGGGTGAGGAAGGCGGCGGCGACTGCCCGCCACCGGCTGCGCGAGGGTCTGTGGTGGGGCGCTCGATTCGGCATGCTCTGCCTCTCCTTCGAGGTTCTGACATGACGCCGTCCGCACGGCGAAGCTGCTTGGCGGCGCGCTGGACGGGGGAGTTGGGGCCGCAAAAGAGCGGTGAACGCGGCCGACGTGGGAAAAGTGGCTGCGCTGTTTCGTGGGAAATGAGAGCTTCCTGTTCGGGTGGGTGTCAATAGGCACGATCGATTTTGTTTGCTCGAGACGGAGGCAGCCGGTCGGGGCGACGGGTGTGGTGACCTGCCGACTCTGCCTCGACACGCACGTCAGCACCCAAGTGGCCCAGCTTCGCAGAAACCTGACGCCGAGTATTGGTATTGCTCGCGCTGTTGACCTACCTGGAGTACTGCCGTAGAACTGCTCGATGTTGGTGGCAAACCGTTGATTACTGTTCGGTTGTGTTGAATCGGTCTCTCGCTCTATCGACGCCGGTCACCCCACGGAGAGGCGTACTTTCATGCAGCTTCCAGCACGTTCGGTGTCCCGCCGAGGACTGCTCAAGGGCGCGGCGGTCGCCGCCGGTACGGCCGCGGCCGGCATCGGCACGACGGGTACGGCCGCGGCGGCGGACGCGTCGGTCACCGCGACGGCCCCCGACGGCAGCACCACGATCACCCTGTCCCTGACCGGCGGCGTCCTGAGCTGGTCGGCCAAGCGCCGGGGCGCGAGCGTCGTCAACACCTCGGCCCTCGGCCTGAAGCTGAGCGACGGGACGATGCTCGGCCGCAGCGGCACGGTCATCACCAACTACCAGCACTGGACCGTCAACAACACCTGGACCCCGGCCTACGGCCGCAACGCCACCGTCCGCGACTGGTACCAGGAGATGCGCTGGAACCTCCAGGACACCGCCACCCTCATCGACTTCAGCGTCCAGATCCGCGCCTACCCCAGCGGTGTCGCCTTCCGGTACGTGCTGCTCGACAAGGGCACCGCCACCATCGCCGACGAGCTGACGACGTTCGTCTTCCCCGACGGCACGCTCGTCTACAGCGCCCGGGACGAGGACGCGTACAACCCGGTCGCCCCGGGCTCGATCCCGTCCACCGGGACCTCCGGCACCGACACCGGCCCGCTGACCGACCTGCCACTGACCGCGACGTACGCGAGCGGTGGGCTGATCGCCTGCGTCTGCGAGTCGTCCCGGCTCAACTTCCCCCGCCTGATGCTGAGTTCGGTGTCCGAGCAGCCGAACACACTGGCCACCTATCTGATGGAGCACACCGCGCGTGGGAGCGGGCCCGTCCAGACGACCTCCACGGTGACCACCCCGTTCGCCACCCCCTGGCGTGCGGTGGTGACCGGCTCCACCCACGCCGAACTGGTCGACAACGCCGAGCTGGTGCTCAACCTGGCTCCCGCGGGCGCCCTCAGCGACACCTCGTGGATCAAGCCCGGCAAGGTCTTCCGCTGCCAGCTGACCACCGACGCCGGTCTGGCCGGCGTCGACTTCGCCGTCGCCCGCGGGATGCAGTACATCGAGTACGACTCCGGCTGGTACGGCCCCGAGCGCGGCACCACCGACGCCACCAAGTCCATCCCCGAGATCGACCTGCCCAGGGTCCTCTCCTACGCCGCCGGCAAGGGCGTCGGCCTGCTGCTCTACGTCAACCCCATGGCGCTGGCCAACGCCGACAGCTTGTTCGGCCTCTACAGGAGCTGGGGCGTCGCGGGCGTCAAACTCGGGTTCATCAACGACGGCACCCAGGCGATGACGAACCAGATAACCGCCTGGGTGAAGACGGCGGCCAAGCACAACCTGCTGATCGACTCGCACGACGACGTCCGCCCGTTCGGCTACGAGCGCACCTACCCGAACTGGGTCAGCATGGAGGGCGTACGCGGCAACGAGCACTTCCCGACGGCGAGCCACAACGTCACGCTGCCCTTCGCCCGCAACGTCGGCGGACCGATGGACTACACCATCTGCTACGGCCAGTCCCGCGACCAGACCACCAACGCCCACCAGATGGCGATGGCGGCGGTCTACTACCAGCCGCTCAACTTCATCTACTGGTACGACTCTCCGTCGAAGTTCTCCAACACCGCCAACTGGCCCGGCCTGCCGTGGTTCGACGCCATCCCCACCACCTGGGACGAGAGCCGGACCCTCGACGGGTCGATCGGCCAGTACGTCGCGGTCGCGCGTCGCAAGGACGCCACCTGGTACCTGGGCGCGATGACCAACGAGTCGGCCCGGACGCTGTCGCTCCCGCTGTCCTTCCTCGGCAGCGGCACCTGGACGGCGACGGTCTACGCCGACGGCACGCCCGGCACCTACGCCTACCAGACCCCGGTCGTGGTGAGCACCCGGACCGTCACCTCGGCGACCGTGCTCAGCGTGGCCATGGCCCCCTCGGGCGGCCAGGCGGTGCTGCTGAAGCCGAGCTGATGAAGGGGATGCCGGCACTCTCCCAGGGAGGCGCCGGCATCCCGGTTCCAGTTCAGTTCGTCACGCGGAAGGTCGCATCGCTGCGGGCCGTGGCGGTGGTGATCGGGTCGAGCTTCAGGTAGTAGGCGTAGTGGCGGATGTACCGGTCGGGGTAGTTGTAGGACTGGAACGACGACCAGGTCGAGTCGGCCAGTCCTGCGACCTGACGGAAGGTGGCGTCCGCGGCGAACTGACTGCTGCCGTCGTTGTAGGCCAGCTGGAAGTCGTAGTTGGAGTGGCGCAGGAAGTATCCGGGGTAGTTCACCGACTCGAAGGAGACGGTGCCGGAGCCCGCCAGGCCGGTCCTCAGCCGGAACTCGGCGTCGTCGCTGGTGACGTTCTGGTCGATGCGCACGTCGAAGTTGGTGTGCCGTACGTACCGGTCCTGGAAGTTGTACGACTGCAGCCGGTTGGCCTGGGTGTTGGGCCAGCGGGCGAGCACGCGGCTCTCCTCGGCGGTCGTCAGGTTCATGATCCAGCCGTGGCGCTTCTTGGTGCCGCCCATGTTGTAGCTGGTGGACGCCAGTTTCTGGTAGGCGGCGGGGTTGGACGGGTCGGTCGTCACGACCGGCATGTAACCGCCGTTGGTGGCGTACTGGTCGAGGTAGAGGCCCCACTTGTTGGTGCCGTTGAACTTCATCCACATCGGGCCCTCGACCTGGGAGCCGGTCAGGCCGATGCCGGAGAGGTCACCGAGCCGGGTCCAGGTCCCCAGGATGGAGTTGCTGCCCTCGAGGGTGATCTGCCCGTCGCCGGAGGCCCGCACGTACCGGTAGTTGCCCACTCCGGAGGGCACCTGGATGATCTGGGTGTCGATGATCTCCTGGGTGCCGGGGCGGTCGATGTAGATCTGCGGGGTGGTGATGGTGCGGAAGTCGTTGGTGCGGGCGTAGAAGATGCGGTGCTTCGTCGCGCCGTTGAAGGGCACGTTCGTCGCCCAGTACAGGACGTAGTCGTTGGTCTCGGGGTCCCAGATCGCCTCGGGCGCCCAGGCGTTGCGGCCGTCGGGGATCGCGCCGGCGACGTTGAGCAGCCATGGCTTCGACCAGGTGACCAGGTCCGTGGACTCCCACACCACCAGGTTGCGGCTGCCGTTGTTGATGGCGGTGTCCCAGTTCTGTCCGCAGCTGATGCACAGGTCGGTGGCGGTGATCCAGT
This sequence comes from Streptomyces cynarae, assembly GCF_025642135.1. Classification (NCBI taxonomy): domain Bacteria; kingdom Bacillati; phylum Actinomycetota; class Actinomycetes; order Kitasatosporales; family Streptomycetaceae; genus Streptomyces; species Streptomyces cynarae. The sequence continues at coordinate 8,833,474 of NZ_CP106793.1, forward strand.
ACTTGCTGCCGTCGGGGGATCTCACGAACGCGGGGTCGCGCACCCCCTGTGTACCGACCGTGGAGCGCAGGACCATGCCGCCGCCGTTGAGGTCGTTCCAGTGCAGGCCGTCCGTGCTGTGCGAGAGGTACATCTGCTGATTGGTCGCCCCCTCCCCGGTGAAGTGCACCATCAGGTAGCCCGGATCAGCGGCGGCCGCGCGTTCCGGTGTGGTCAGGACTTGCCCTGTGAAGAGCAGGCAGGCGGCGACGAGTATCGCCGCCAGCCGGGAGAGAAGCGTGCGCATCTACGTTTCCTGTCTTTCTGCGGGTGCCTCAATCGAGGAGAAGGGTTCAGCCGTGGCAGAAGGGAACCGATGACCCGTCGTTCGATATTTAGAAAGCCCTCCGGAAAATCGGCCAGACGCTATAGGGCTGGCAAAAAGGATGTCAAGACCTCGGAGTGGTCGGCCGTCAGATAAACCGTCCGCGCACGTCATTGTTGTTCGGTATCTCGGATGTCGTTCGAAAAGTATTGACGCCGACTCGTATCCCAATTCACACTCACGCAGCGCAATGTCATTCGGGCGGCACGTCAGCACCTCGGCCAAGGCCGCGAGTCGCCATCTCAGGCATGTCTTCATCACGGGGATGTGAACCCATGCACAGCGTGAGACCTCAGAGCCGCCGAACATTCCGGCGGGGCGCCGTCGCCACCGTGGTCGCCGCCGCGCTCCTGGCGGGTACGGTCGGTCTGTCAGCTCCCGCCCAGGCAGCGGATATCACCGACGGTCTGGCTCTCTGGTACAAACTCGACGCGACCTCGGGCACCGTGGCAGTGGACTCCTCGGGCAACGGCCGCAACGGAACCGTCAACGGCACCGCGGGCTGGTCGGGCACAGGGGAGGGACTGACGTTCAACGGCTCCGACACCTACATCAAGGTGCCGGACAACATCATGAGCGGCATGAACTCCATCACCGTCTCGATGGATGTGCAGATCGACGCCGCCCAGGCCACGCCCTACTTCCTCTACGGCTTCGGCAACACCAGCAACGGCGCCGGCAACGGGTACCTCTTCACCACCGGCGACACCTTCCGGACCGCCATCGCCTCCGGGGCCCCGTCCACCGAGCAGAACAGTCGGACCTCCACCGCGCTGCCGCGCTCGGCCTGGAAGCACGTCACCTACACCCAGACCGGCACCACGGGAGTCCTCTACAGGGACGGCGTGGAGGTGGCCCGCAACACGTCCGTCACCCTCACCCCCGGTTCCATCGGGTCCGGTACCACCACGGCCGACTACATCGGCAAGTCCCTCTTCACCAATGACAAGCTCTTCAAGGGCAAGATGCGCGACTTCCGCGTCTACAACCGCGCGCTGACGCCCGCGGAGGTCCTCACGGTCAGCGGGAACGCCACGGGCATCGCCACGGTCACCGACCCCTCACTGAAGATCGCTGCCCTCATCGACGACGCCAACAGCAGGATCACCCTGCCGATGAGGGAGGGCACCGACCTCACCGCGCTCGCCCCGCAGTTCACCCTCGCCCAGGGCTCGTCGATCAGCCCGGCCTCCGGCACCCCGCGCGACTTCACCAACCCCGTGACGTACCAGGTGACCGGCTCCGGCGGGACGAAGCGCGCCTGGACGGTCTCCGCGCAGATCATGAGGAGCCCGGTCCTGCCGGGGCTCACCGCAGACCCGAACATCGTCCGCTTCGGCGACACGTACTACATCTACCCGACCACTGACGGCTTCGCGGGCTGGAGCGGTACGCAGTTCAAGGCGTACTCGTCCAAGGACCTGGTGCACTGGACGGACCACGGCGTCATCCTCGACCTCGGTCCCGACATCGGCTGGGCCGACAGTCGAGCCTGGGCCCCGACGGCGACCGCGAAGAACGGGAAGTACTACCTCTACTACTCCGCCGACACCAGCATCGGTGTCGCGGTCTCCGACTCGCCCACCGGTCCCTTCAAGGACCCCCTGGGCAAGCCGCTGATCGCCCGCGGCGTCTACGCCGGCCAGATGATCGACCCGGACGTCTTCACCGACGACGACGGCCAGTCCTACCTCTACTTCGGAAACGGTCACGCCTACGTGGTCCCGCTGAACGACGACATGGTCTCGTTCGACGCCTCGAAGGTCACCGAGATCACTCCCAGCGGCTACAACGAAGGCTCCTTCGTCATCAAGCGCAAGGGCACCTACTACCTCATGTGGTCGGAGAACGACACGCGCGACGAGAACTACCGGGTCGCCTACGCCACCGGCTCTTCGCCCACCGGGCCCTGGACCAAGCGGGGCGTGATCCTGGAGAAGGACCTTTCGCTCGGTATCAAGGGCACCGGCCACCACTCCGTGGTGCAGGTGCCGGGCACCGACGACTGGTACATCGCCTACCACCGCTTCGCCATCCCCGGCGGTGACGGCACCCACCGAGAAACCACCATCGACAAGCTCGCGTTCGACACCGACGGCCTGATCAAGAAGGTCGTCCCCACCCTGAGCAGCATCGACCCCGTCTCGGGCGGCACCACCCTGCCCTCGAACACCACCCGCTCGCTCCGGTCCGTCAACTTCCCCGGTCGTTACGCCGTCGTGCGCTCGGACAGCCTCGGCTACCTCGACCCGGTGACGTCCTCCAGCACCACGGCGGTCAAGCAGAGCGCCACCTTCACCGTCGTACCCGGCCTGGCCGACGGAAGCTGCTACTCGTTCCGTGACTCCTCCGGTCGCTATCTGCGCCACAAGGACTTCCGGATCCGCGCCGACGCGAGCAACGACACGGCGCTCTTCAACAAGGACGCCACCTACTGCGCCCGGCCCGGTTCGGCCACCGGCTCGGTCAGCCTGGAATCGTACAACTACCCCGGCCGCTACATCCGCCACTACAACTACGAACTGCGCCTCGACACCTACCAGGACAACGCCACCTTCCGAGCCGACAGTTTCTTCGCACCGGTCAGCCCCTGGGCCTGACCGCCGTGCGGCTCGTACTGCAGAAAAGGGGGTCACGTCCTGGCAGGATGTGACCCCGTTTCACCGGTCGGACGCAGTCTCGCGGGCCGTCGGTCAGAGGCTGACATCTGCCAGTCCTGGTTGGCGCCGCCGGTGACGGGCCACCGGACCGGAGACTGGTTGTCGGTCACGGCAAGCGGCATGCGACATCGCATGCTCGACCACGGCCTTCGCCCCTGACGCAGGATGGCGCCTGTGCCAGGGTGCAGGAGAGCCGTACAGGGTCAGGGCGTCGTACCCGCCGGTCTATTCGTCCAGGCGCCGCGGTGGCTGTACACGGATCACCTGGTCGGACGCAGTTGAAGGTTGTAGTAGCGGATCTCCTGGTACTCCTCGAGTCCTTCGCTGCTGCCCTCGCGTCCGAGGCCGGACTGTTTGATGCCGCCGAACGGTGCGGCCGCGTTCGAGGGGACGCCCTGGTTGATGCCGACCAGGCCGGTGGCCAGTTGGTCGGCCACGTTGAAGGCGCGGTCGAGGTTTTCGGTGAAGACGTAGCCTGCCAGGCCGTACTCGGTGTCGTTGGCGCGTGCTATGGCCTCGTCCTGGTGGGAGAAGCGCTGGATGGCGGCGATGGGCCCGAAGATTTCGGTGTGGGCGAGGGCGGCGTCAGCTGGTACGTGGTCCAGGAGCGTCGGTTCGAAGAACGAGCCGGGGTGGCTGGGAGCCGAGCCGCCGGTGACCAGGTGTGCGCCGCGGCGGGTCGCGTCCTGGACCAGGTTGGCGAGTCTGGTCACGGCGTTGTGGTCGATGACGGGGCCGAGGCCGACGCCGGGGGCGAGTCCGTTGCCGACCTCCAGCGTGGCCAGCCGGTCGGTCAGGGCCTCGACGAAGGCGTCGGCGATGCCGTCCTGGACGAAGATGCGGTTGGCGGCGATGCAGGACTGGCCGCCGTTGCGCATCTTGGCGGCGAACGCTCCGTCGACGGCCCGCTCCAGGTCGGCGTCGTCGAAGACCAGCAGCGGGGCGTTGCCGCCCAGTTCCATGGAGCTCTTCAGTACGTTGTCCGCGGCGAGATGCAGGAGGACCTTGCCGACCGCGGTCGATCCGGTGAAGGACACCTTGCGCACGCGCGGATCGGCCAGCACGGCGGTGCTGAAGGAGGGTGCGTCGGTGGTGGTCACGACCTGCACCAGGTCTTCGGGGACGCCGGCTGCGAGGGCTAGCTGGACCGCGAAGATGGTGGTCAGGGGCGTGTTGGGCGCGGGCTTGACGACCACCGGGCAGCCGGCGGCGAGCGCCGGGGCGATCTTGCGGGTCGCCATGGCGAGCGGGAAGTTCCACGGGGTGATCAAAACCGACAACCCCACCGGTGCGCGCCGGGTGAGCAGGCGGGCCCCGCCGGTGGGAGCGTCGCGAAGGTTTCCTGCCGGGCGTACCGCTTCCTCGGCGTACCAGCGGACGAAGTCGGCCCCGTAGGAGACCTCCGCGCGGGCCTCGGCGAGCGGCTTGCCCATCTCACGGGTGATGAGCAGGGCGATCATCTCGGCGTTGCCGGTGATCAGGTCGTACCAGGCGCGCAGGATGTCGGCGCGGTGCCGGGTGGTGGTGGCGGTCCAGGACCGGCCTACTGTGTCGGCGCGGGCGACGGCCTCCAGGGCCTGCTGGACGTCGAAGTCGGGGACCTGCGCGATCGTCTGGCCGGTGGCCGGATCGTGGACGTCGAAGGTCCGGGTCACGCCCGGAACGGCGAGGTCGAGGTTGGCCAGGACCTTCTCGGAGTCGGCCAGGGCGGTCGGTTCCGCCTCGGGGAGGGTGCGCATGGTGGTCATTTGGCTTCCTGGTCGGCGATGACGGTGTCGATGGCGGCCACGAGTTGCCGGACCTCGTCGTCGGTGGTGATGAACGGCGGGCTGATCTGTACGGTGTTGCCGCGCAGCGGTCGAGTGATGAACCCGTGCTCGACCAGTTGGTCGGTGACCGCTTCGGCGCTGAGGTCGTCCGTGAGCGTGATGCCGCCCAGGAAACCTGCCACACGGGTCTCGACAACTGCTGCCCGGGCCGTGAGGCCGTGCAGTTCGCGTGCGAGCAGTTGCTCCAGCTCGGTCACTCGGGGCAGCAGCTTGTCCTCTTCGAGGATGTCGAGGTTGCGCAGGGCGACGGCGGAGGCGGTGGCGTGTCCGGCGTAGGTGGCGCCATGGCGGAAGATGGGAGTGTCGGAGGAGTCGCGGTAGAACGGCTGCCAGATGTGGGGTGCGACCAGCACGCCGCCCAGCGGGGCGTATCCGGATGTGACGCCCTTGGCGAAGGTGATCAGGTCGGGGCGCAGGCCGTACCGCTCGGTGGCGAACATGTGGCCCGTACGTCCGAACCCGGTGATGACCTCGTCGACGATCAGGAGTATGTCGTTCTCCCGGCAGATGCGCTGGAGGCCCTCCAGGTAGCCGGGGGCGGGCGGGTTGACGCCGCCGGTGCCCTGGATGGGCTCGGACACGATCGCCGCGATGTTCTCCGGGCCGATGTCGCGCACGGTGCGCTCGACCGCCTCGATGTCGTGGGTCGAGACTCGCGCAGTCTCGGGCACCAGGGACTCGGTGCCGTAGCCGGCGCGGTTGAAGTCGAGGCCGGCGATGCTGGTGCCGTAGGCGTGCAGGCCGTGGTAGGCGAACTCGCGGCTGAGGATCGCGGTCTTGTCGCTGCGTCCCTCGCGCTGCCAGTGGCGGCGGGCGAGCTTGCAGGCGACGTCGATGGCGTCGCTGCCGCCGCTGTTGAGGATGACCTTGGGGTCCTCGATGGGTGAGAGCCAGGCCAGGCGCTCTGCGAGTTCGACGGCTCGGTCGTTCAAGTAGCGGCCGAAGATGTGGTACGTCTCCAGGCGCCGCATCTGCTCGTAGGCGGCCTCGGCGAGTTCGGGGCGGGCGTGGCCGACGTTCGCGTGCCACAGACCGGCGGTGCCGTCGAACAGACGGCGGCCCTCCGTGGTGAAGACATAGCTCCCTTCGGCGCGGTCCACGGTCAGCTGGCGTCCCAGGACGGACGGGAGGTGGGCCTGGGCGCTCCAGAGGGCAGGCCCGGTCAGGACGGGCGGGTTCTCGTTGGGCATGGCGGTTTCCCTGGGGGTGCGTGGGTTACTGGGCGGTGTAGCCGCCGTCGACGGCAAGAGTGATGCCGGTGATGTAGTCGGCGCTGGGTGAGGCCAGGAACGCGATGGCGCCTGCGACGTCCTGCGGGGTGGCGGGCCGGCCGAGCGGGATGCCGTCGGCCACCTTGCGGGCGGTGGCTTCCGGGTCGTTGTGGGAGCGGAGCCAGGCCTCGTAGAGCGGTGTGCGGGTCATGCCGGGTGCCACGGCGTTGACGCGGATGTTGTACGGCGCGAGTTCCACTGCGGCTGCGGCCGTCAGGGCCTTGATCGCGCCCTTGCTGGCGCTGTAGACGCCCATCGTGGGGACGCCGATGGTGGCCAGCCGGGAGGTGACGTTGATGATGCTGCCGCCGGAGTGCCGCATGGTGCGCGCTGCTGCCTGCAGGACGGCGATCGCGGCGAAGGTGTTGATCTCGAAGGTGTCGCGGATTTCGGCGGCCGGGACGTTCAGCAGTTCTCCGGTGTGGTCGACTGCTGCGTTGTTCACCACGGCGTCCATCGTGCCGAACCGGTCGAGGGCGTACTGCAGGAGGCGGTCGGGCTCGCCGTCCTTTGTGAGGTCGGCCGGGACGAAGCAGGCCGCGCCGGGGCCGAGTTCACGAGCCAGTGCCTCGCCTCGTCCACTGCTACGGCCGGTGAGGAGTACGGCGAATCCGTCGTGGTGGAGCCGCCGGGCGGTTTCGGCTCCTATGCCGGAGGTGGCGCCCGTGACCAGAGCTACCCGTGGCGGTGTGGGGACGTGGGTCATGCCCGGTCTCTCCATCGGTTCGTCGGGGACATCAGAACCACATCTGGGCCGGGACGCTCTGTGGCTCGGTCCCGCGTCAAACGGGGTTTTGTGCTGTGCGCTGGGTGCGTGAGCCACAGGCGCCCGGGGCCCGCTTCGTGCGCGGTGGCTGACGGGTTGCCGCTTCCGGTGGCCGTCAGTGACGTGCAGCGTTTCTCCGCACGTACTGCACGATCAGGTAAGTGGCGAGGATGACGGCCAGGCTGAGGACGCTGAGGTAGAGCTGCGAGCGGGCGTCCGGGACCAGCAACATGGAGCTGACCACGACCAGGATGCCCGCCAGGGTGATCCAGCTCAGGTACGGGTAGCCCCACATGCGCAGCTTGAGCCGCTCGGGCGCCTCGCGCTCTAGCTGCCGCCGCATGCGCAGCTGTGATCCGGCGATGATTGCGTAGACGAACAGGCCTACGGCTCCTGCGGAGTTGATGATGAAGTCGAAGACGGTGTTCGGTGCGATGTAGCTCATGATGACGGCGACATAGCCGGCCGAGGTGCAGGCGAGGATGGCCTTCCAGGGTGTTCCCCTGCGGTTGCGGTCGGCGACCCATCTCGGCGCCCAGTTGTTGCGCTGGAGCGCGAAGAGCATCCGCGAGGCGGTGTACAGGCCGGAGTTCAGCACGGACAGCACAGAGGTGAGGACGACGACGCTGATGATGGTGCTCGCTGCGGGGATGCCCATCTTGCCGAAGGCGGCCGCATACGGGCTGGTCTGGGTCGGGATCTGGCCCCAGGGGGTGATCATCACCAGCAGGGTCACCGAACCGACGTAGAAGATGATCACACGCCAGACCGTGGAGGAGGTCGCCTTGACCACCGACTTCACCGGGTCCGCGGACTCCGCCGCCGCGATGGTCACGATCTCTGTGCCGACGTAGGCGAAGATCACCATCACGATGCCGTGCAGGATCGCCGACAGCCCGTGGGGAGCGAAGCCGCCTGCGGTGACGTTGCCGACCGACAGCTTCGAGCCGGGCCAGATCCCGAGAGCGAAGAGGGTGCCGGTGAGGAGGAAGACGACGATCGTGACGATCTTGATGGAGGCCAGCCAGAACTCGGTCTCACCGAACGAGCGAGTGGACACGAGGTTCGAGGCGGTGAGCAGCGTCATCAGGAGCAGCGAGAAGACCCACTGGGGTACGCCTGGTATCCAGAGCATGAGCAGTTTGGCGCCGGCTACCGCCTCGAATGCCACGACGCCGACCCAGAAGTACCAGTACAGCCAGCCGATCGTGTAGCCGGCCCAGCCGCCGAGCGATGCTCGGGCGTATTCCATGAACGACCCCAGGGTGGGGGAGGCGGTGGCCATTTCTCCCAGCATCCGCATGACGAGGATGACCAGGAGGCCGCCGAGGGCGTAGGAGAGGATGCTGGCCGGTCCCACGGCGTGGATGACCGCTCCACTGCCGACGAAGAGGCTCGCGCCGACGATGCCGCCGAGGGCGATCATTCGGACGTGTCGCTGCCTGAGTGTTCTGGGTGCGTCGGACTGGGTGTGCTCTGAGGCGAGCTCGGGAGTTGTCTGCACTGTGGGAGCCTTTCTGCGGCGTCGTTGCACTGATCGCGGATGCGAATGTGGACTCGGATGTGTCAGCGGTGCGCCAGAGCGGCACGTCGGCGCGCGGCGTCGCGGATATGGAGGTGGGTGCCCGCCTGGCGTGACAGCGGGCCGAAATGGGACAGGCCTCTTGGCATCGTTTGTGACCAGCATCGAGCCGCTGTCCCAAGGCAGTCCTTCGACTGCGCGAACGGTGGGCCGTCGCGGTGCTGCGCAACTGTAGGACAGTTCTACTGTTGAGCGCTAGAGGTGATTCTCGGTACGATCAGGCCATGACGGCACTCGAGGGACTCGACGGATTGGTAGCCCGCAGGACGACGACCGCCCAGCAGGTCGCGGACGGGCTTTCGGAACGGATTCTCGCGGGTGCCTTCCGCCCTGGTGAGCGTCTACGTGAGAGCGCGATCGCCACCGAACTCGGCATCGCACGCAACACGGTCCGCGAGGCAATGCGTCTGCTCGAGCACGGCGGTCTGGTCCGCTTCGAGGTGAACCGCGGGGCCGTGATCATCTCTCCGACACCCGAGACGGTCGCGGAGCTCTACACCGCTCGCGAGCGCCTGGAGACGGCAGCGCTGGCCACACCCCTCACCGATGACCGGCTCGCCGTCGTGGAGGAGGCCTACAGCAACCTCGACTCGGCGACCTCATCACATGAACGTGCTGACCTCGTGACCGCGGACCTGGCCTTCCACGCCGCGATCGTGGCAGCCCTCGGCAGCAGCCGCATCGATACGTTCTACGCCGGACTGACCCGCGAACTGCGCTTTTACCTCATGGCCCTGTCCGCCTACGAGCGCGAGTACGAGAATCCCCGCAAGGTGGTGGGCGAGCACGAGCCGCTCATGGACGCGATACGGGCGGGTGATGCCCAGCGCGCGCAGCGCGAGGTGAGCCACCACATCGCCACCAACGCCGAGAGGGTGCAGCGGATTCTGGCTACCGACAACGAACATTGAGGCTCGCCGCCCGGGGGTCTGGACCGACCCTGCGGAGCGCCGCGCACTCACCGACATCTAGCTCCAGCAGATCAGCCTGGACGCCGGCCTGCTCGGTATGGAGATCCTGGAACAGCTCCACAGGGTCTCTCTCCACAGCAGCCGAGACGTCCTTGCGTCGCTATCTGTGAAGCGGGGACGCCGTACCCAGCGCGACCTCCCCGGAGGCGGGCGCGACGCACGGGAAAATGGGCCGCCTAGTGCTCTGACCGCTTAGGTTCGCCGGGTCGGACGTCGGGCGGTTGGATGTGCGGTGATGTCCGATCCGACCGCTGGAGGGGCGATGGCTGAGCCTGTCCGGGTGCGCAGACTGACCGACGACGTACTGGCCGCCGAACGCAAGGAACGCGCCCGGATCCGAAGTGAAAAGGGCATCCACTGGGGCGGACGCCCCCTCGCCACTGCGGCCTGATGCGCGGCATGCCGCCTTCACTCGCCGGCTATCAGTCTGACAAGGGCAGCGTGCCTGCAGTGAGGAAGAACGTGACGGCGTAGGTAAAGCGGCCTGCGCGCACGGCATCGTCGAACTGGGCCACGAACCGGTCCGCGTCCTTGGGGTCGAGGTAGCCCCGGGCTGCGGCTGTGTGCGCCCAGGTGCGCAGGCCCATGACATTGTCGGCCGCCGACGGGTCGCGCACGACCAGAGTCCAGGCTTCCACCGTGATGTCATGGATGCCGCGGGCCGCGAGCAATCCGGCGTGCCGGTGGGCCAGCGAGCCGTTGCGCAGGCCCACGTCGGCCCTGAAGCGCAGCACCCGGCGGGCGAGCTCCTGGTCGTCAATGTCGAGTACCTGGGTGTCGTAGTCCGGGTCTGCCAAGACGACCCGGCCGCCGGGGCGGACCACCCGCAGCAGCTCGTCCAGCACCCGGGCCGGTTCGACGACGTGCTGCAGGACCCGGTCGGCCCAGGCGCCGTCGAACCGACCCGCTGCGAACGGCAGCCGGTGCCCGTCCGCGACAGCGGCGCGTGGCAGTCCTCGGTCCCGTGCCTGCGCGATCATCGTCAAGGAGCTGTCGACCGCGACGACCTCTGCCCCATTGCGCGAGCGCAGGGCCACGGCGGCGTCCCCAGTACCCGCTCCGACCTCAAGAAACAGCCCGCCGGGCTCGGCACGCAGGAACTCTTGCAGCCGCTGCTTGTATGTGGCGTAGAACGGCTCCGCACTCAGCCGGTCCAGGACCTCAACCCACTCGGCGGGCCGAGGCTGCGTGTCCACCGACGTGAAACCGTGAGCAACACCGTGATCGTTCATGGGAGCACGCTAGTGCCGCAACAGGCAACGTTCGCCCCGTCGCGACGCCCGGCACGCTCCCCCAAGCTCTTCGAGCAGGGGGACTCCCACTCGCCGCACCGGCCGAAAGCCCAAGTACGTCCAGTACGAGGGCTTCCGGCCGGCACTCCCCAAGCTCTTCGAGCAGGGGGTACCCCCAGAGCACGCACCGGACGCCGTTCCTTGACGGGCAAACGTTGCCTGCCGCGGCACTAGTGCTGTGACCGGGATGGTTCACCGTGATCGGAAGCGGGCTCGCGGGGCGAGCGCACGCGAAACGGCTGGTATTAATGGGGCATGCAGGAAGAGATTGCACGCTCCGCGATCGACACGTTCATCTCCGCGTTCAACGCCTCGGACGACAGCTATGTGACTGCCCTGCTCTCCCAGGCTCTGACCTCAGACGTGGTCTTCTGGGGGCCGTTGGGTCGCAGCGAAGGAATCGCGGCGGTCGAGCGGTTCGTGCTGGACATCCGGCGCCACCCCGCGGGGACCGGCACGATGGTGCGCTGCTCGGCGGTGGACATGCCTGACGAGTGGGCCCGGTACCAGTGGGTCTTTACCATGCCGGATGGAGGACCCCGCCTGGCGGGAACGGACGTCGTCCATCTGCGGCGGAGCCTCATCGACCAGGTCATCGTCTTTGCGGGAGAGATCGATCCGTCCGCCTCCTGAGTCATCCTTCTGTCGCTGTCCTTCTCCTGGACTTGTCCCCTTCGGCGTTCGGGGGCTGCGGTTCGCAGTTGGTCAGGCTGCGGTGTCGAGGGGGCGTCCGCCCCAGCGGGTGCCCTTCTCGCTGCGGACGCGGGCGCGTTCCTTGCGGCATCGGCAGCGCTCCCTGCGGGCCCGGCGTGCGGCCCACCCGTCAGCTTGCTGCAGGACCGATGTCCTTCGCGGTGGAACGCATCGCCGGTTGACCGTGTCTCAGGCCGGCTCGACAGCCGGCGGTGCGACCGACTCCCGCACCATGAGATGGGTTCCCAGCACGACGTGGTCGATGTCCTGGCGCGCTGCGGGGTCCAGTTCCATGACGTGTCGGACGGCGGCCCGGCCGAGCTCTCGGTAGGGAACGTGCACGGTGGTCAGTCGGGGGGTCATGTCGATCGTCATCGGGATGTCGTCGTAGCCGACCACGGAGACGTCCTCGGGAACCTTCCTGCCCTGTTCGCGCAGGACCTGCATGCACCCTGCCGCGGTCATGTCGGAGGCGGCGAAGACGGCGGTGAACGCGACCTGGCGGGCGAGGACCTCCCGCATCGCGCGCACGCTTGCCGCGCGGCTGAAGTCGACGACCACCTGCAACTCGGGGTCCGGTTCGATGCCGAAGGAGGTCAGCGCCCGCAGGTACCCGGCGAACCGTGCCTCCGAGGTGGTGTATCCCTCTCCCTTGCCGACGAAGAGAATCCGTCGGTGGCCCTGCGAGAGCAGGTGGGCGGTGGCCGCGTAGGCGCCCGCCTCGTTGTCGTAGTCGATGACGGTCACCGGCAGCGGCTCCCTGGGCGGTGGGCAGCCGCACAGCACCAGGCGGGAGCCGGCCGCGGCAAGGGACCGGGCGTAGGCCACCAGTCGGCCGTGCGACTCCTCGTCGTTGTCGGTCCCGCCGATGAGGATCACTGCCTCGGCACCCTGTGCACGCATGAGGTCGATGACCTTCGACTGGCGCTCCCGGCTGCCATTCGTGGTGCAGACGACGCACAGCCGGCCGTAGCGGGCGGCCTCCTCCTCGACTCCAGCCGCGGCCTCGGCGAAGGACGGCCCGGTGATGTCGTGCAGGACGAAGGCGATGGTGCGGCTGGCACCCGCCTGCAGAGCCCGGGCCTGGGCGTTGACGACGTAGTCGAGCTGGCGGACCGCGCGCATCACCCGGTTCTTCGTGGTCACGGAGACCGGGTAGTTGCCGGCAAGGACACGCGAGACGGTGGCGTTCGACACACCTGCCATCTGCGCGACGTCGCTCAGGGTCGCGCGGCGCCGCGCTCCCTCGCTCGCCGCGGGAAACGATTTCTTCACACCTTTTCCACCGCGGACCGTCCTGTCGGACCGCGCGCGGTCGCCGTCGCCGTTTGTCTTCGTCACACTCTGAAAGTACTGCACATCAAGTGCCCCCCGATCAGTACGGCCGCAATCCGGCCGAGGACGTCAGTCCGCTCTGAGAGCGGCGGCGGCCGGCGCCGGACGGCGGGTGACGGCTGTCCGGCGGAACCGGCGGCATGCTTGCCAGCTCGTTCCGGGTTCCGTAGTCTCGGGCCATAGCAATCGCTTACTATCCGGCATCTCCCTGTCATGCGATTTCCTGAGAGAAAACGTTAACTCATGACCCTGCAGCCACGCCGTCGAGCCACCTCGGACATCCGCTGCACCCTCGCGATGTCACCCCCCGGCCTGGCGGACCATCTCTTTCCCGATGCCGTCCGGCGCCGCCTGGAAGGGGCCGTGAAGGTGTCCCCGCAGATCCTCACCGAGTTCACCTCCCCGTCCTCGCGCGCCGAACTCGCCGACACCGACGTCCTGCTCACCGGGTGGGGGTGCCCCCCGCTGGACGCCGACGCCCTCGCCTGTGCTCCTCGACTCGCGGCGGTGGTCAGCGCCGCAGGCTCCGCCCTGCCGCCGCTGCATGCAGATCCGGTGCTCGCCAAACGGCTGCGCTTCGCCAACGCCGGCGCCGCCAACGCTGTTCCAGTAGCGGAGTACAGCGTTGCCATGATCCTGCTGGCCGGAAAGCGGATCTTCGAATCCGCCAGGCTGTACCGCGAGCGCAGGGACTTCATCGACCGTGAGGCGGCCTTTCCCGACGCGGGCAACTACCGGCGGACGGTGGGGCTGATCGGTGCCTCACGCATTGGCCGACTCGTCATCGAGCGCCTGCGGCAGAGCACCGACCTCAGGATCGTCGTGGCGGACCCGTACCTGTCCGTCGAGGAGGCCGCACTTCTCGGCGTCCACGTGGTCGGCGTTCCCGAACTCATGCGGTCGGTCGATGTCGTCTCGGTGCATGCTCCACTGTTGCCCGAGACGAGAGGCATGATCACAGCCGAACTGCTGGCGCTGCTGCCGGACGGTGCGACGGTCATCAACAGCGCCCGGGGGGCGTTGATCGACCAGGACGCGCTGCTCGCCGAACTCGCCGCAGGGCGCCTCAACGCGATCCTCGATGTCACCCACCCCGAGGTACTGCCCGCCGACCACCCGTTCTACGACCTGGACAACGTCTTCCTCACTCCGCACATGGCCGGTTCCGTCGGCAACGAACTGCGCAGGATGGGAGAGCACGTGGTCGATGAGGTGATCAGGTTCGCACGCGGTGAGGACTTCGCGAACCCGGAGCACCCGCAGTCCGCGGGCGCTCCGATACCGGCGGCCGAGTGACGCCGCCCACGACTGAAGAAAGGGCAGGCGGCGAGAAATGGGGTAACGGCGCCCTGAGCCTGAACTTCGGGATATCTCCCGAGAGCCACGTGCGTCTGCTCAGCCTGAACGGGTCGGCCGAGAGTCGTGCAGCGCTCCCGCTCGGCGAGGTGGAGGTCACGGGTCACGGCCGGGTCGGGACCTCGGACAAACGCCATGTCGACTCCGCAGCCGGGGCCCGGCTGCGCTATGAGCACCATGTGGCCGAGGCCGGGCATCTGACAGTCCATCTGCACGGCCCCGAGACCGATCTGCGGGTCTCGGTCCACTACCTGCTCATGGGGAAGTTGCCGGTGGTGCGGTGCTGGAGCGAGGTGACGGCGGGCAGCAGGCAGGCGCGGATCGAGAACGTCTCGTCGTTCGTGCTGGGCGGCGTGGCCTCGCTGCCGGGCGACCGTATCCGGTGGCAGCACCGGCTCCAAGTGGCGGCGCCTTCGCCTTGACCACGCACCTGCTCAGTTCCGGGCGCCGCCGGGTGAGCTGTCCGGGCCGGGTGCAGGGGCTTTCCACCAGTGCCCAGCGCATCAGCGGCCTGTGCCACGACCCTGCACTGACCGTGGACGGCCTCTTCTTCCGCAGTTCGGGCTACCGGCGGTGCGCAGGCTGCTCGCCTCCCGCGCAGGCTTCGGCGCGGTGGTCGCGGCCACCGACATTGTTGCGGCCGGCGCGATACAGGCGCTGCGTGAGGAAGGCATCCAGGTGCCGGACGACGTCACCACCGCGGGCTACGACGACATCACGACGGCGCTCGACGTGTACCCGGCACTCACCACGGTCCACGTTCCGCACGAGGAACTGGGCCGTGCCGCGGTAGGCCTGGCCCTGCACCGCGAGGAGTTCCCCGAGACCGGCACCAGTTCTTCGGCACACATGTCGTCGTCCGGGACTCCACCCGGACCCCGGCCGATGACCTGCCCGGCCTGCGCGAGGCGTGCCGAGTCCTGGATCGATGGATAGTAAACGATCTCTTTCAAACTGCTTCGGACCTCGTCTTCGTAGGTGCGGACTTGGTCCCACGAGGGGCGGACAGTGCCTCTTAACAGAGGATTTTCCTGCCTGACATCTTGCTTCGGGGGGCGACGAGCACCTAGCTTCCGTAGAGAGCGATTTCTGTGATGGTTCCGTTCCGGTACGCACGGACGGGCAAGGCGATCGGGTCGTCATTCATGCCCGGACCCCTGGGAGGGTTTTCATGAACCGCAAGAAGGTCGTACTGGCCTCCGCCACCGCGATGGCGCTGTCCGCGGCCCTGGTCGCCTGCGGCGGTGGAAGTGAGGGCGGTACCGACTCCAGCGCGAACGGCCCGGTCACCATCAAGTGGTGGACCTGGGACGAGGCCAAGAGCACCGAGCCGGTTGCCGCCAAGTTCAACGCGACCCACAAAAACGTCAAGATCCAGGTGGTCAAGCAGGTCGACAACCCGGGAGCGATGGCCAACCTCCGCAACGCCGTCGCCTCGGGCAAGGACGTCCCGTGCCTGGTCAAGAACGGCGCGGAGGTCCCAGGCCTGGTCGGTGAGGGACTGCTCGCCGACATCACCCAGTACCTGGAGCCTTACGTCAAGCAGGGACTCTTCATCCCGGCATCGGTTCCCGCCATCCAGGCCGGGGGCAGGGACTACGCGATCCCGACCGGATTCAACCCCTCGTTCATGGTGATCAACCGGAAGGTCTACGACCAGTACGGCATCAAGCCCCCCAAGACCTGGGACGACGTCATCGCGGCCGGCAAGGAGTTCAAGAAGCACGGCATCTACGTGATGAACCTGGCCGGCGAAGACCCGTCGACCCTGGTCAATCTGGTCCAGCAGGCCGGAGGCTCCTGGTACAAGCAGGACGGGGACAAGTGGAAGGTGGACTTCCTGTCCCCTGAGTCTCTCAAGGCCGGGAACATCGTCCAGCAGCTGGTGGACAACGGCATCGTCGCCAACCAGACGTACACCGACCGGCCGGCACTCATCAGCTACTTCGACTCCGGCAAGATGGTCTCCCTGCCGACCCAGACATGGCAGCTGGCCAAGTACGAACTCAACTACAAGAAGACGCTGGGGGACTGGGAACCGATCGACCTCCCGCAGTTCTCCGACGCGACATCGTTCACCACCCAGGCGCACAACGCCAACACCGGCATGCTCGTGCCCAAGGGCTGCGCCCACCTGAAAGAGGCCACCGAGGCCGGTGTCTGGCTGAACACTTCCAAGGACGCGATCGATGCCTCCTACCAGAAGGACACCAAGCAGTACACCTGGCCCGGCGCGATCCCCGACCCGTCGCCGTGGGTGGACTCCGCCGTCCCCCCCAAGCTCTTCGGGCCGTACCGGCCCGAGGCGAAGACCGTGATCCTCAAGGCGGTCGCCAGTGCCAAGGACTCCTGGGTGGTCGGGCCGAACTACACCGGCGTGTTCGCCGAACTCCAGGACCAGTGGGCGAAGATCGTCACCAAGAAGATCACAGTCCGGCAGGCGCTTGAGCACATGCAGACGTACACCGTCGCCGACCTGAAGTCCAAGCACATCAACGTCGAGGGCTGACAGCAATGACCGTCGTCGAGCAGCAGCCGTCCCGCGCGCCGGGTCTGCGCTGGCGCAGAGTGATGGCGCTCAAGGGCGCCTCCCTCACCGTGCCGTTCTTCCTCGGGTTCGGGCTCTTCACCGTGACGCCGATCGTCATGGCCCTCAGGAAGAGCCTGTACCGGGAGCAGAGCTCAGGACTGGGATTCGGGGGCAAGACCGTCGAGTTCGTCGGACTCGACAACTTCACGAAGGGGCTCCAGGACACCCACTTCTGGGGCGCCATGGGCCGGGTCGCCCTCTTCGGGGCGATCAGCATCCCGCTGATCCAACTGGCCGCCGTGGGACTCGCGCTGCTCCTCGACGCGGCGTCGCAACGAGTCGCCAACCGATTCCGGATCGCGCTCCTCATCCCCTACATGATTCCCGGCATCGTCGCGACGCTCATCTGGATCTACATCTACAGCCCGGCTGTGGGACCGCTGACACCATTCTTCAAACATCTCGGAATCAGCGCCGACTTCTACAGCGGCTCCATGATCTGGATATCCATCGGCAATCTGATCGCATGGAGCAGCATCGGCTTCAACATGCTCATCGTGTACTCCGCGCTGCGGGCACTGCCGACCGAGATCTATGACAGCGCCCGCATCGACGGGGCCTCGGAGTGGCGTATCGCCTGGTCGATCAAGGTGCCGCTGATCCGCAGATCCCTGGTGCTGACCAGTGTGCTCAGCATCATCGGAGCCCTGCAGATATTCAGCGATCCCGTGCTGTTCCGGTCGATGACGCCTGAGACAGTCACCCGTGACTTCACCCCGATCATGGACATTTACGACTGGGCCTTCAGCCAGGGCGAGTTCAACTACGCAGCCGCCCTGTCGATCATCCTCGCGGTCGTCGTCGGCACCACCTCGGCGATCTTCTACCGGCTCACGAACAAGGCGCCCACCTCATGACCACGACCATGAACAGGACGAACGGCCGTGCCGTCGCACCGAAGCCGGCCGGCACGAGGCCAGTCCGGCGGCGCAGCGAGGGCAGTCAGCCCCACCAGGCCACCCGTACCAAAGCACTCGTCATCACCGGCCTCGTTCTCTTCCTGATCTACTCGCTCGCTCCTGTCTGGTGGCTGATCGTCTCGGCGACCAAGAGCCAGCGGGACCTCTACACCACCAACGGCCTGTGGTTCTCGACCATCCACCTCGGGACCAACCTGCGGCAGCTGTTCACCTACGAGGACGGCATCTTCCTCACCTGGATGCGGAACACGCTGATCTACGGGTTCCTGGGCACCGCAGGTATGACCCTGATCTGTGTGGCCTGTGGCTATGCCCTTGCCATGTACGAGTTCAAGGGCCGCGGATTCCTGATGGGCTGCATCATCGGGTCGTTCCTGATCCCCGGCGCCCTGCTGACCATTCCCTCGTTCCTGCTCTTCACCGACCTGAACCTCGTCGACACCCCGTCGGCCATCATCCTCCCGAGCTTCTTCAACGCCTTTTCCGTCTACCTCGCCAAGGTGTACGCGGAGGGAGCCGTCCCGCCCGAGCTGCTGGAGGCGGCACGTATCGACGGCGCGGGGGAGTACCGGATCTTCTTCACGATCGGCGCCCGCCTGATGTCCACCGGCGCCGCGACCATCTTCATCCTCGGCTTCGTCGGCATGTGGAACTCGTTCTTCGGTCCGCTGGTCTTCCTGCGCAGCAGCACCAAGTGGACGGTCATGCTCGGCCTGTATTCCTGGCTGAAGGTGAAGACGGACAGCTCCGTCGACCTCACCGGCATGGTGGTGGTCGGATCGATCATCTCGCTGATCCCGATGGTGATCCTCATGGTCTCGATGCAGCGCTATTGGCGTTCGGGGGTCACGCTCGGCAGCCTCAAGTGACCCCGCGTCCGCCCGGCGCACGTAACGGCCGGCTCCTGGCTCCCTGGTGAGGGCTCCTGGCTGTACGGGCCGCGATCGGGCGCTGTGCTGCGCGGAGCGGAAACCGCCGTCGACGAAGCCGGCTACGACCTGGTCGTCTCGACGGCACGCGCTCCCTCGAGCGAAGGAGGGTTCGTTGACCGGTGGTGCACAGGCTCGCCGCGCGCGGATCCTCCGGTGTGCTGTTCGACCTCGCCGGACCAGCTGCATCCCAGTACCAGTGCCTCGAACGGCAGAACATCCCCGTCGTGACGGTCGATCCGTTGCTTGATCCGCCGCCGTGCGTGCCGACGCGTTCGCCGCAGGGCTCCTGCTCGCACCGAACTCCTCCTCTGAATCCTCCGCCCAAGGAAGAAGGTGCTCTCTGTGAATCCGACTCCAGCCGCCGCAGGTGCTCGCGTCCGACAACTTGGCGCGTTCGCCGCAGCGCTCCTGCTCGTCACCGGACTCCTCATCGCGGTAGCCCGGCCTGCCGCCGCCCAGGAGCTCGGCACGTGTGCCGTGACGTTCCGGTCCACTGTCAGCGCGCAGGGGTTCGTCCACCCCGGCGTCGGCCTGACCGAACCGATCCTGGAGAACGCCCGTCGGCAGATCGCCGCGGGCGCGGAACCCTGGACCTCGTCCTTGCAAGCGATGCGGCGGTCGTCGGCGGCCGGGACCGGGGTGACGTCGTCCAACCGGAGCAGCGCCGACCCGACCAAGCCCGCCTCCGACGCGTTCAACAGTCAGGGCTTCAACGGCCGCTTCATCGCCGACGGCCTGAAGTCCTACACGCAGGCGATCCTCTACGTGCTCACCGGTGAGGAGGTCTACCGCAAGAACGCCCTCGACATCATCCGCATCTGGGAGCAGATGGACCCCGCCAAGTACGAGTACTTCACCGACTCGCACATCCACACCGGCATACCCCTCAACCGCATGGTCTCCGCCGCCGAGCTGCTGCGCTACACCTCGTGCGCTGACGAGGGGTACCCCTGGACCGACGCGGACACGCGGGCGTTCACCGACAACCTTGTCGTCCCGGTCATCAAGACCTTCCAGAACGACAACAACTACTTCATGAACCAGCACAGCTACCCGCTCATGGGCGCGATGGCCGGAGCCATCTTCATGGACGACACCGCCCTCTACAAGCGGTCGGTCGAGTGGTTCACCGTCAACGCCACCGCGAAGGACCAGGGCTTCAACGGCTCGATCGCGCGGCTGTTCCGATGGGTCGACACCAACGACGCCACCGGCAAGCCGATCAAGAACCCGCACGTCCAGCACGCCGAGATGGGACGCGACCAGGCCCACGGCGGCGGCGACCTCACCAACGCGGCGATCATCTCCCGCATGCTCCTGGCACAGGGGACCAAGGTCGACCCCGTCGCCGGCACCGTCTCCGACGCCCCGAACGCAGTCGGCCCCTACGAGTTCCTCGACAACCGGATCCTCGCCGCCGCCGACTACTTCTGGCGATACATGCTCGGTTACGACACCCCGTGGACTCCGATGGCCTACGCCATTTCGCCTGACGGCACCATCCGCGACACCTACAACCACATCTCGTACGGCTACCGCGGGCGCTACAACACCGCGAGCTTCTGGGACATCTACTACTACTACGCGTTCACCCGCGGCGAGGACGTCAAGAAACTCGCGCCGTACTTCGCCGAGGCGTACGCCAAGCGCAACGGCCCCCTCTTCTACTACGGCGGCGGCCTCAACAACGCATGGGACAACGTGGACGGAGGCGGCGACTCGTGGCTCTTCGCGCCGGCCTCGGCGGCCGGGCAAACCGTCCCGCCGCTGCCTGCCAGTCCGACCATCCTCGAGGTCGAGAACAAGTACACCCGCCTCTCCGGCGACGTCGAGCAGAGAACCGACGGCGACACCGGCTACGTGCGGATGTCGACCGCGGGCCACGGCTCCGAGATCGCCTACCTCAGCGGCTCGAGTAAAAAGCAGCTCCTCGCCTTCCGGATCCGCACCGACGGCGAGGTCCGGCTGCGCCTCGACCGCCACGACGACCGAACGATCCTTGTGCCGAACACCGGCGGCGAATGGCGGTACGTCATGTACCCCCACTCCATCGGCGACATCCTGTTCATCCAGGCCACCGGCAACGGAACCATCGACATCGATCACATCAACACCAACGCCGCCGCCGAACTGACACCCCCGACCTTCGACGACACCTCCACCGCACGCATCGTCGACTGGAAGGGCGCGACCGCCACCGCCGACCTCTCCGCGCACTACACCGGCACCGACAGCCTCGCCTACACGGCCCAGGGACTGCCCACCGGGGCGACCCTCGACGCCTCCACCGGCCAACTGACCTGGACGCCCGCCGCAGCCGGCTCCACCGTCATCACCGTGACAGTCTCCGACGGCACCACGGTGGCGAGCCACCACGTCGTACTCGCCGCCGCCCACAACCGCTTCGAGGCGCTCACGCTCGCCCAGCAAGGCCACGACGCCGACGCCGAGTACGTCTCCGACACCCGGACCGCCTACGACCAGGCACTCACCACTGCCGAGGCCTTGCGCACGAAGGGAACCGACGACGAGTACCTCGCGGCGCTGGCCCACCTCGTGACGGCGGTCGACGGTCTCACCCTCGTCTCCCCGCACACGGCCGTGGACGGCAGTCTCGACTACCCCTCACTCGTGGTCGCCTCCACGGCCGGGGCCAACATCGGCAACCTCGTCGACGGCGACAACCAGTCGGGGACCGTGTACAGCCAGGCGGTCAACCTCTCCCACACCTTCGACTTCGGGCCCGACTTCCGGGTCTCGGCGACCCGCTTCGGATTCCAGAGCAACATCTTCGCCGACCGGCTCGCGAACTCCACCGTCTACGGCTCGAACGACGGCAAGAACTGGACCCGGCTGACCCCGGGCGTGACCCAGTTCACTCAGGACTTCAACACGCTCGCCGTCGACCCGGCTCAGCGCGAGGCGCAATTCCGCTACCTCAAGGTCCAGATGCTCAAACCCCTGCCCGACGTGCTCTACGGCATCGTCCGCAACGTGTTCGAGATGACCGAGTTCCACATCTACGGCGAACGGCACGAGATCGGCAACCTGGTCAAGGCGACCTCGATCGCCTCACCTCAGGCCATTGCGGGCAAGATCATGACGGGTGACACCGTCGACGTCTCGGTTACCGCGAAGAAGCCGATCCAACAGGTCACCGTCACCGTCCAAGGTGTGACGGCGAAGGCGAACTCGGCGGACGGCGTCAACTGGACCGCATCGGTCGAACTCGACAACGTGCCACCGGGCGACATCCAGGTCGCGGTCGACTACCTCGACGCCAACGGCAAGGCCGGGCCGACCGCCTACGGCACCACAGACGGATCGAAGCTGTACATCGCGGGCGACCCCACGCACTTCGTCGACGTGGCCAAGCTGGCCACCGTCACCGCCTCCGACAAACAGTGGCCGGGCAGCGGACTGGGCGCCGACGAGGTCGGCTACCTGCTCTTCGACCGCGACCCCGACACGTACGGCGACCTGAACAGCGGAGCGGGAGCGTACTACGTCATCGACTTCGGCGCGCACGCGACCGTACGGCCCGAGGAGGTTCTGATCCTGCCTCGGACCAGCCACCCGCAGCGGGCCAACGGCACCGTCGTGCAGGGGTCGAACGACGCCCAGACCTGGACCGACCTCACCAAGCCACTCACCGGGGCCGCCGCGAACGCCTGGAGCGACCAGCCCACCTCGGGCGGAGACCACTACCGGTACCTGCGGATCTACAACGCCACGAGCTGGTACGGCAACCTCTCCGAGGTCGAACTCTACGGCGACATCAAGCACGACGCGTGATCCGAAGGCGCGCACGTGCGCACACCCTCACCCCGACCCCTGCAATCCCGCTACGGAGGGCGTTCCATGACCCCGCACACCCCGACGAGCAGGCGGCTTGCCTCGTTCAGCCCGGGCGAGGGCCGTATGACCCCGAGGGCGAGCGCCCGCAGCGACGCCCGGACGATCGATCTGGACGGTCGCTGGCGATTCCGGCTCAGTCCGTCAGTGGGCGAGATGACCGAAGGCTTCCAGGAGGCAGAGTTCGACGACTCGGTGTGGGACCACGTGCGTGTTCCCGGCATGTGGCAGATGGAAGGCCTGCGTGACGAGAACGGAGACCTCCTGGACGCGGGCCGGGGTCGCTTCGGCCTGCCCGCCTACACCAACGTGGTCTATCCCTTCCCGGTGGATCCGCCGCACCCGCCGGAGGACAACCCCACCGGCGAGTACCGCCGGGAGTTCGCCGTCGACTCCGTCGCTCCCGGGCCGCGCTGGGTGCTGCGGTTGGAGGGGGTGGACTCGCACTTCACGGTCTGGCTGAACGGCACGGAGCTCGGCTGGGCGACCGGCAGCCGGCTGCCCGCCGAGTTCGACGCGACCGAGGCGCTTCGGCCGGGCCGAAACGTTCTTGCCGTCCGGGTCCACCAGTGGTCCGCCGGCAGCTACCTCGAAGACCAGGACATGTGGTGGCTCTCCGGCATCTTCCGCTCCGTCCAGCTGATCGAGCGGCCCGCGGGAGCGATCGGCGACCACTTCGTGCACGCGGACTTCGACCACCGCACCGGCGAGGGCCTGCTCCTGGTCGAGTGCGACGTCCCCGCCGTGGTGGACATCCCCGAACTCGACGTCATGGGCCTGCCCACCGGCGAGCCGCAGAGGATCGCCCACGTCGAGCCCTGGACGGCCGAGACGCCCCGGCTGTACGCGGGCACGCTCCGGTCCGAGGGGGAGACGCTCACCCTCGCCGTCGGATTCCGCACCGTCAGGATCGTCGACGGGACCATCACCGTCAACGGCTCGCCCATCCGCTTCCGGGGCGTCAACCGGCACGAATGGCACCCGGAGACCGGCCGCACCCTCGATCCGGAGACCATGCGTGCCGACGTTCTGCTGATGAAGCGGCACAACATCAACGCGGTCCGCACGAGCCACTACCCGCCCGACGCCCGGTTCCTCGACCTGTGCGACGAGTACGGCCTGTGGGTGATCGACGAATGCGACCTGGAGACGCACGGCTTCGGCCCGCTCGGCTGGAAGAACAACCCCTCCGCCGACGACCGCTGGCGCGACGCCTTCCTGGACCGGGTCCAGCGGATGGTCGAACGCGACAAGAACCATCCCAGCGTCGTCATGTGGTCGATGGGCAACGAAGCCGGCGAAGGGGACAACATCCGGGAGATGGCCGAGTGGACCCGCCGCCGCGACCCGGACCGACTCATCCACTACGAGGGCGACTACGACAGCCCCTACGTGGACGTGTACAGCAGGATGTACGCGAGCCCCGACGAGGTCGCCCTCATCGGGATGCACGCCGAGCCCCGCACCACCGACGCCGCGGCCGACTCGCACCGCCGGCGGCTGCCGTTCATCCTCTGCGAGTACGCGCACGCGATGGGCAACGGTCCTGGCGGCCTGTCCGAGTACGAGGAGCTGTTCGACCGGTATCCCCGGCTGCACGGCGGCTTCGTGTGGGAGTGGATCGACCATGGCATCCTCCGGAAGACTACCCAGGGCCCGAACGCCGGCCGGCCCTTCTACGCTTACGGGGGCGACTTCGGCGAGGTGGTCCACGACGGCAACTTCATCGCGGACGGCCTGGTCTTCCCCGACCGCAGCCCCTCACCCGGCCTCGTCGAGTACAAGGCCGTCATCGCCCCCGTCCGCATGCGACTGGAGCACGCGTCGAACCGGCTGACACTGCTGATCCGCAACGACTTCGACTTCCTCGACACCTCCCTCCTCGCCTTCGACTGGCGCATGGAAGCCGACGGCGTCCCGCTGGCGGACGGCGTCCTGGACCTGCCACCGCTCCCGGCCCGCACGAGCCATGAGGTGGTCCTCGACGAACCCGCCACCACAGCCCCGCAGGCCGGCCGCGAACAGGTTTTGACCGTGCGCGCCGTACTGGCCAAGGACCACAACGGGGTCCCGGCCGGACACGAGATCGCCTTCACGCAGCTGATCCTTACGACGCCCGAGGAACCGCGCCGCGAGCCGGTCCCCACCCGCCCGCAGCGCACGACGGGAGGCTGGACACTGGGTGAGGCGACCTTCGACGCCCTCGGTGCACTCGTCCAGCTTGGCGACCTGGCACTGGTCAGCCCCCGACTCGACCTGTGGCGAGCCCCCACGGACAACGACCGCGGCGGCAACGGACAGGCGCGGGCGTGGAGAGAACTGGGCCTGCACCGGCTCGTGCACCGCACCGTCGACTGCGCACTCCACGGTGAGCGGCTGGTCGTCGACACCGTCAGCCGGGCCGCCGGTCAGGACGGAGGCATACAGGGACGCTGGACGTGGACCGCCTACGACTCCGGCGCACTCGAGCTGAAGCTGGACCTCACCCCGGTCGGCCGGCTCGACACCGGCCTCGGGGATCCGCGCCACGGAGCCGGACCGGGGCAGCCGGCCACCCTGCCGAAACTCGGGATCCGGCTCGGTCTGCCAGGCGGCGCGGCGAGCCTCGACTGGTACGGGTACGGGCCCGGCGAGTCATACCGCGACAGCAGGCGGGCCGTCCGCCTCGGCAGGTTCCACGCCACCGTGGAGGAACTGCAGACCCCCTATGTGCGGCCCCAGGAGAACGGCAACCGCAGCGGCGTACGCGAAGCGGAGATCCGCTGGGCCGACGGCCAGGTGCTGCACCTCTCCGCCCCCACCGGCGTCGACCTGTCCCTGCGGCCGTGGACGGCCGAGGCCATGGACGCTGCACGGCACACCAGCGACCTCGTCCCGGACGGCACCCTCTGGCTCACCCTCGACCTGGCCCACCACGGGCTCGGAAGCGCCTCCTGCGGCCCGGACGCCCTGCCCCAGCACCGCCTCCACCCCCACTCGGCGACCCTCACCGTGCGTCTGGGCACCGGTGATGCGGAAGGGGGACTTGGGTCAGCCGTAAGGCACTGATCAACCGGGCTGGCCCCCGCTCGTTCGGGATCCGCCCTGCGGGAGGCAGGCTTCCGCGCCGGCCGCGGCGCGTACCACCGCACGGCTTCATCGCCGGCATCTCCACCTCAGGCATCAGGTAACCCGCGTTCCCCCACCGGGGGCCCTCGTACGCTGATTGCCCGCACGTGGTCAAGCACGCCTCTACTCCTACCCGTTCGCCTCCCAGGACGTCCCTGCGCGGGGTGAACTCCACCTGGGAAGATCAGCGTCGGCAGGACCACGTCCCTGACGGGCCCGTACGCCGACAGCACGGGAAACAGCGATGTGCAATGCCTGGCCGACGCTCAAGCACTCTGTGGAAAGGACCTCCATGAGCCCCCGTACCGCCGATGCCGTTCCCATCCGCCCGGCCCGCTTCACCCTCGACCCCTCCTTCACCGTCGGCGAGGTCGACCCCCGCCTCTTCGGTTCCTTCGTCGAACACCTCGGCCGCTGCGTCTACACCGGAATCTTCGAGCCGGACCATCCCTCGGCCGACGAGGCGGGCATCCGCACGGACGTACTGGAGCTGATCCGCGAGCTCGGCGTCACCACCATCCGTTACCCCGGCGGCAACTTCGTCTCCGGCTACAAGTGGGAGGACTCGGTCGGCCCGGTCGAGGACCGCCCACGCCGCCTCGACCTCGCCTGGCGGTCGACCGAGACCAACCGCTTCGGCCTGTCCGAGTACATCGCCTTCCTGAAGAAGATCGGCCCCCAGGCCGAGCCCATGATGGCGATCAACCTCGGCACGCGCGGCGTCGCCGAGGCCTTGGAACTTCAGGAGTACGCCAACCATCCGGAGGGCACGGCCCTGTCGGACCTGCGCAGGGCGCACGGCGACAAGGACCCCTTCGGCATCCGGCTGTGGTGCCTCGGCAACGAGATGGACGGCCCCTGGCAGACGGGTCACAAGACCGCCGCGGAATACGGTCGCATCGCCGCCGAGACGGCCCGCGCCATGCGCCAGATCGACCCGTCCGTGGAACTGGTCGCCTGCGGCTCCTCCGGCCAGTGGATGTCCACCTTCGCCGAGTGGGAGGCGACGGTGCTGCAGGAGACGTACGACCTCGTGGACTACATCTCCCTGCACGCCTACTACGAGCCCCGGGACGGCGATCTCGAGTCCTTCCTCGCCTCCGCCGTCGACATGGAGTCCTTCATCGAGAACGTCGTCGCCACCTGCGACCACGTGGGTGCGAGGCTGAAGTCGAAGAAGCAGATCAATCTGTCCTTCGACGAGTGGAACGTCTGGTACGCCGCGGAGTGGCACGGGATAGAGAACTCCGACTCGCGGGACTGGGCGCAGGCACCCCGTCTGCTGGAGAACAACTACAGCGTCCTGGACGCCGTCGTCTTCGGTTCCCTGCTGATCGCGCTGCTCCGCCACGCGGACCGGGTGACCGTCGCCTGCCTCGCTCAGCTCGTCAACGTGATCGCCCCGATCATGACCGAGCCGGGCGGCCCGGCCTGGCGGCAGACGACGTTCTTCCCCTTCGCGCAGGCATCGAAGTACGGCCGCGGGCAGGTCCTCGACGTGCGGGTGGACTCGCCGACGTACGAGACGGAGAAGTACGGCGAGGCAGACCTGCTGCACGCCACCGCCGTGCGTGCCGAGGACGGCTCGGTCACCGTCTTCGCCGTGAACCGCAGCCGCACCCAATCCCTTCCCCTGCAAGTCACCCTGAACGGCCTCGGGTTGACGTCGGTCGTCGAGCACAACGCCCTCGCGGACGCCGACCCCGACGCCCGCAACACCCTCACCCATCCGCAACGCGTGACCCCGCACCAGGTCTCCGGGACCACCCTGAGCGACGGCACCCTCAGCGCTGTCCTCGAACCGCTGTCCTGGAACGTGATCCGGCTCGCCGAGGGACTGTCTCTGGTGTGATCGCCCCGAATGGCCCGCGAGGGTGCAGACTTCAGCCAGCGTCGGGCCCGCACCGCTGGACCATCGAACGCACCACGGCCTGGCTCGCCGGATGCTGACGCCTGCGCCGGCGCAAGAACGCGGGTCGGCCATTTCCTGGCCTTCGCCGGCATCGCCTGCACCCCTCATCTGCTGTCGCAGACTCACTTCTAGGATGCGTCGGCGTAGGCGAGATGGTCGCCGCAGATGGTGCAGCGGAAAAGCATGGCGGTCGCCCCCTCGCCCAGGTGCGTCAGGAAGTTCTCAAGCTGGTGCTCGTCGCGCCGGCCGTCGATGTGCATGTCGACGCGCAGCTGGTCGAGGGCTGCCGGATGCGCCGCCAACTCGCTGTAGCCGACTTCGCCCACGAACGCGGCCGCGTCCTGGCAGTGGACGAGCCAGTGCGGATCCTGCCAGGCGTGGAAGCCAGGGGTGCGGCGGGTGACCTCGTGCAAGACATCCTCGCTGACGCCGTCAAGCCCGTAGGAGTCGGTGAACTCACCGGCGAAGCGTTCAGCCGCGCTTCCATCCGCGATGCACCACGGGCAGAAACGTCCGTCGACCTCGTGTGCGGTGTAGAAGGTGGCCGTGTAGATCCAGCCGGTGTCGCGCCCGCAGCAAGCGCACGTCTCGGCGGCGGCGCGGATGGACCCGCTTGCGAGTTGGCATACCGGCCGGCCGTCGGCGAGTTGGCGTGGTTGCAGGCGCGCCACCTCCACCGGCTCGCCGAACGGCAGGGGGACATCCGCGGGACGGTCGACGACACCGGGATCCGGCTCACCACCGCGCACAGCTCGGTCGGCCACGACTGGCACCTCTATTCGCGCTTTGTAGAGACTCCTGTTCGTGCTTCTCAGCGCCGACAAGTCCGCCGTCGGCTTCGCCGTCCTGCGCGCCGGGAGCCCATGCCAGGCGGCGTCGGCGGCGGCTCCAAGCTCCACCGGCCCGTCCGCGCCGGGAGCAGAGAGAGGGAGCCGTACATGCTCCAGCGTGACAGACACGACGTCGTCGTGGCCGGTGCCGGGATCGTCGGCCTTGCCGCTACCTCCGCTCTGGTCGCTGCCGGGCGCGACACCGTGTGCCTGGAGGCCCGGGACCGCTGCGGCGGACGTGTGACTCGGCATCGCGGCCGAGGCCCCGGGCCGGTGCGAAGCCGAACAGCGCGGTGGGCCGCCAAGGGGCCCGACATGCGCCGGTGTCACCACCTTCAACGCCCTGCGGCACTCCGGCGCCGGGCCCTGTTCGGCCCCCCTCTACCAGAAGGCCGCCCTGGACGGCAGGCTGCACTGGGCCTCGACCGAAACGGCCGACCAGTACGCCGGACACATCGAAGGCGCTCTCGCCGCCGCCGAGCGAGCGGTGACGGCATCCCCAGATCGGCGGCCAAAGGGTCCGAACTCCTCGGCGAACGTCCGCTTCTGCTCGCCCCGGCCGATTGGACGCCCTGATGGACTCGGCGAACCCGGAGAAGTTCCGCGGCACGCTGCGCACGGTCAAACGGCTCACCGAGTTCCGTGAGACCGTCGCGGAGCGCGTGCACGCCCGTATCGGCGACATCGCCGCCGGCCGGGTCGGAGCCCCCACCCAACTCGCCATCGTCACCGCCCGCTTGCTGACCGCTCTCATCAACCACGAGTACCAGCACGACCAGTGGATCAGCGAGGTCCGCGCCGGGGACCTCGGCCACGCGCTACCGCCCGACCCCGACAGCGAGCACCTGCGCCGGATCGACGGCTATCTCGTCGTGGACGTCCTGTAGCCGCTGGCCACCGCGACTGCAGCGATTCCCCTGAGGCTTGTTGCGAACCGCCTGGGTCACCATGAGTGGACGTGTGCGGTGCCCCCTGGTCCGGTCGGAGGCTTCCCGGGACACCGCTGTCTGCGCATGTCCGGAACAGTGCTGTCACCACGGTCATCCACGGTGTGGATGAGCCGGATACGAGATTCGGATCGCTCGAGGGATGGCAGCGGGGCGCGGGGCAGCCCATAGTCGTCCCGATCCGCACGCGGCTGTCCACATCAGCGGCCGACGTGAGGCCATCCTCAGCATGCCGTGCGCTGCAGCGCCCATACAGGCATGTGTGCTTCCGTACGCCGTCCCATGGAGTCGCCATGCCTGGTTCCGTCCCGCCGTCTGCCACCGCGGTCGACGACGCCGCGTCGTCGCCCGTCGCTGTCTCCGGCCCGGCCCATCTACTGCGCGTGACCCTGCTGATGGCGGGCAGCTGTCTGCCGATCCTCGGGGCGGTGCTGATCGCACCGGTGCTGCCGAAGATGCAGGACCACTTCGAGTCGTCCCCGGGGGCCAAGGCGCTGGTTCCCCTCGCGCTGACCGTCCCGGCGCTGGCGCTGTCGCTGCTGGCCCCGTTCGCCGGGGTGATCGTCGACCGGCTGGGCCGCAAGCGCCTGCTGATCGTGACGACTCTCCTGTACGCCGTGTTCGGGACGGCACCGCTCTATCTGAACTCCCTCGGCGCCATCATCGCCAGCCGCGCCCTGGTCGGTGTCGCCGAGGCCGCCATCATGACGTGCTGCACCACGCTGATCGGCGACTACTACAGCGGTCCGCGGCGGGTGAAGTACCTCGCCCTGCAGACCATGTGCGCCTCGGCGTCGGCCACCGTCTTCTTCGTGATCGGTGGGGCCGCCGGATCGGCGGGCTGGCGGGTGCCCTACTGGATGTACGCCGTGAGCCTGGTCCTCGCCCCGCTGATGGCGACCGCTCTGCCCAACCCGGCGGTCCGCGCGACCGCCGACGAGGTCCCGGTAGGGGCGGAGAGCCGCCGCCCGTTCCTGTGGCGGCGGATGGCGGGCATCTGCGCCCTCACCTTCTTCGGGGCCATAGTCTTCTACACCGTACCGGTGGAGATGTCGTACCTGCTCGACGGTCTCGGGGTGCAGGACTCCGGTGTCATCGGCCTGGCCACCGCGGTCTCGAGCGCCGCCACCGTGGGCGGAGCCGTCACCTTCGCCCGGCTGAGGCGCTCCCCGGCTCCGATGTTGCCCGCAGTCCTCGCGCTCTGTGCGGCCGGCTTCGGGGTGATGTTCCTGGCGGGCAACGCCCCGCTGCTGGTCGTCGGAGCTGTGATCAACTGCGTGGGCACCGGCATACTGCTGCCCGCCCTCCTCACCAGCGCCATGTCACGTCTGGCGTTCGAGGACCGCGGCCGCGGCACGGGACTGTGGATGGCGGCCTTCTTCGGCGGTGAGTTCCTCTGCCCGCTCGTACTGCTCGCCGTGGAGTCGGCGGTCGGAAGTCTGGCCGGAGCGGTGGCCGTGCTGGGGCTGGCCGCCGCCCTCCTTGCGGCGGGTCTCTTCGCGGTCCGCCGCCACGTCGGTGCCGTCGACTCCCGGCCGCTGCCGGAGCGGACGGCCTGACGGACGTACGCTCCATCGGGACTGCCACGATGTGCCGAAGCGCGGCTGCCGCGCCATCGTGGCCAGTCGTGTCAGCGCGGACGACTCGCATGCGACTCGTCCCCGCGCCCCTTGAGGGCGTCGCCGTCGCCGTTGGCCGCCAACGTCGCCCCCACCTCAGCCGCCTTCTGCCGCAGCCAGATGTGGGCCGCGTCCTGAGCGTGCACCGGGTGCCACCACATCGCCTCCTGCACCGGTACGGCCTCGAACGGGCAGGGCAGGACGCGTACCGCGGCGGCGCGGACCGCTTTGCGGGCGAGGCGTTCCTGGATCATCGCGATCCGGTTGGTGCCCTCGATCATGTGGGGCAGCAGTTGGAAGGTCTGTACGGAGACCTCGACCCGGGGGCTGACGCCGATCATGCTGAGTTGGCGCGCGGCCGGGGCGTCGTAGGGGCGTTGGTAGACGGCCCAGGGCAGCCGGGCCAGATGATCGAGGGTGAGCTCGTCGCGGATCTCGGGGTGATCGTCGGCGATCAGGCACAGCCAGCGGTCGCTGAAGAGGTCGACCGCGGGCAGACCGTCGATGACGCCGTGCGGCATCAGCAGTCCGTCGACGGTGCTCAGCACGGTCGCGGTGTTCTCCACGACGGAGGGCGCCGGGTGCTGGAAGGCGAGCCGGATCCCGGGTGCCTCGCGGTGCAGTGCGCGGGCAAGGGCGGCCCCGAACACGGCTGCGCCGTAGTCCGATGCGAGCAGTGTGAACTCGCGGGTCTCGGCCGTCGGATCGAAGTCGGCCTGGCTGGCGAAGACCCGCTCCAGCAGGTCGCAGGCGGTGGCGCTGCGGTCGCGCAGGGCGGCGCCGAGGGGGGTCAGCTCGTAGGAGTTTCCGGTCCGGGCGAGCAATTCGTCGTCGAAATGGCGCCGCAGCCGGGACAGCGCCGCGCTCATCGCGGGCTGGCTGAGTCCGATGCGCTCGCCGGCCCGGGTGACGTTGCGCTCCTCCAGAAGTGCGCGGAGGGCGACGACCAGGTTGAGGTCGAGTCGGGACAGGTTCACCGGGCACCACCTGGAAAGAGATAGGTCATAGGTATTCCTGGTGTGGATGCGCATCATCCACGAGATTCATTTCCCCGATCTGAGGATCCAGGTCAGAGTAGACCGCGACTCAGCGGGAGGAAATCTCATGGCAACGCTCGCGCAACCCGTCGGCCTGTTCGCTCTCGGCACGCTCTCCGCGCCTGACGGGAAACGGTTCCCCGGCCTGGTGGTCCGGGACCGGGTGCTGGACCTGAGCCAGGCTCTGGCCTGGGAGCCTGCCGATGTGCGTTCCGTGCTGGAACGGTGGGAGGAGACCCTTCCCGTTCTGCACACCCTCGCGGGCGAAGCCGCCCTGGAGTGGCAGCGGCTCGACAGTCTGAGGGTGCATGCCCCAGTGGAGCCCCGGCAGATCTTCCAGTCCGGCGCCAACTACCGACAGCACGTCATCGACCTCGAGGTGGCCCACCGCTCCCCGGACGACCCGCGCACGGTCGAGGAGGCGCGAGCGGAGATCGCCGCGGTGATGGACCGGCGGGCGGCGGAGGACCTGCCGTACGTCTTCATCGGCCTGCCGAGCGCGATCACCGGACCGTACGACGACGTCGTCCTGCCCGCCTGGGCCGAACAACCGGACTGGGAGCTGGAGTTGGCGGCCGTCATCGCCAGGCCTGCCCACCGTGTCTCCGTCGACGACGCGCTGGAGTACGTCGCCGGGTACACGATCGCCAACGACCTCACCGACCGGGCCACCGTCTTCCGCCGGGACATGAAGGCCATCGGCACTGACTGGCTGCGCAGCAAGAACGCCCCTGGCTTCACGCCGCTCGGCCCATGGATCGTCCCCGCCGAATCGATCACGGACCCGGGTGACCTTCGGGTGACGCTGAAGCTCAACGGCAAGACCATGCAAGACGAGTCGACCAAGGACATGCTCTTCGGCATCGCCCGCCTGGTGTCGTACATCTCGCAGACCGCCCGGCTCCTGCCGGGGGACCTGGTGCTCACGGGCTCCCCGGCCGGCAACGGCATCCACTGGGGGCGGCTGCTGCGTGACGGCGATGTCATGGAGGGCTCGATCACGGGGCTGGGCGTCCAGCGCACCCGCTGTGTCGCCGAGGAGGCAGACGCGTGATCGACCGTACGGATCCCGAGGGCGCGATAGCCGAGGCCGCCAAGAAGTACTCCAACTGGGGCCGCTGGGGTGAGGACGACGTCCTCGGCACCCTCAACTTCCTCGACGAGGCCAAGCGGCGCGAGGGCGCGGCACTCGTGCGCCGGGGCGTGAGCTTCTCGCTCTCGCAGCGGTTCGACATGAACGGGCCGCAGAAGGGCTGGCGCCGCCGCACCAACCCCGTGCACACCATGCTCGACACCGGCACCGACGCGGCCCTGGGCAACCAGGGCTTCCCCCACGGCATCGGCGGCGCCGATGACGTGATCGCGATGCCGTTGCAGTGCTCCACGCAGTGGGACGGGCTCGGGCACATCTTCGACCACGGCAAGGCGTGGAACGGGCGGGCGGCGGAGAAGGTCGTCACCTCCGATGGCGACCTCGTCACCGGCATCGAGCACATGGCGCCGCACGTCGCCGGGCGCGGGGTGCTCCTGGATGTAGGCCAAGTCCTCGGCACGGACGGCGAGCTGCCGGACGCGTTCGCGATCACCGAGGACCACCTGACGGCAGCGGCCAAAGCCCACAGGGTGAGCGTCGGACGCGGGGACATCGTCCTCGTCCGCACCGGACACCTCGCCCGCTCCAGGCGCGAGGGCTGGGGCGACTATGCCGGCGGGCCCGCGCCCGGCCTGTCGTTCACCACGGCCGGCTGGCTGCACGGCACCGAGATAGCCGCCATCGCCACCGACACCTGGGGCTTCGAGGTACGGCCCAACGAGTTCGACCACGCCTTCCAGCCATTGCACCAAGTCGCCATCCCCAACATGGGCCTGCTGATCGGCGAGATGTGGGACCTCGACACCCTCGCCGCGGACTGCGCGGCCGACGGCGTGTACGAGTTCTGGCTCACCGCCGCGCCCCTGCCCATCACCGGCGCCGTCGGCTCACCCGTCAACCCCGTCGCCGTCAAATAGCCCGCAGAACCAGCCGAATGCGTCCTCCCCGGCAGCGACGCATCCGGCCCCCACCCGCTCCACCCGCCGACGGGTGATGCACCAGAGCACCTGGCCCGCCCTCCCGGCGGGCGAGCCGCACCCCGCCGCCCGAAGCCGCGCGGCCCAACCTCGGGAGGATCCCGACATGGCAGACAGCCCCACACGCCCCCACTCCCGCATGCGCTCGAGCGGAGGGACCCCCACCGTCCTCGTCATCGGCGGTGGCGCCTCCGGCAACGCCGTGACCATTCTGCTGCGCCGCGCCGGCATCACCGTCGACCTGATCGAGGCCAAGCCCGACTGGAACGCCACCACCGGCTCCGGCATCACTCTCCAGGGCAACGCCCTGCGCGTGCTGCGCGACCTGGGTGTCTGGGAGCGGGTGAGCGCCTCCGGCTTCCCCTTCGGCACGCTGGGCATCGTCGCCCCCGACGGCACCGTGCTGCACGTCGCCGAGGACATCAGGACCGGCGGTGACGATCTGCCCGCCACCCTCGGCATGCAGCGCCCCCAGCTTCAGCAGATCCTCATCGACGCGGTCCGCGCCTCCGGCGCCACGGTTCGACTCGGTACCACCGCCGAGGCCCTCGAACAGGACGCCGACGGTGTCTCCGTGCGCTTCAGCGACGGCACCGAAGGCCGCTACGACCTTGTGATCAGCGCCGACGGCCTGGGCTCCGCCACCCGCGCCGCGATCGGCATCGCCGAGAGACCCGAGCCGACCGGCATGGCCATCTGGCGCATCGCCGCCCCGCGCCCCGAGGGCGTGGAACGCACCGACCTCGCCTACGGCGGTCCGGCCCACATCGCCGGATACACCCCCACCAGCGAGAACACCATCTATGCGTTCGTCGTCGAAGCGTGCCGTGACCGCGCCTCCATTGACCCGGCCACCTACGCCGACGAGATGTACCGCCTGGCGCAGGCCTACGGCGGAGCCTGGCCGGAGATCACCAAGCACATCACCGACCCGGAAAAGGTCAACTACACCTGGTTCGACCGGCTGCTGGTCGAGGGCTCCTGGCACCGCGGCCGGGTCGTACTGATCGGCGACGCCGCCCACTGCTGCCCGCCCACCATCGCCCAGGGCGCGGCCATGTCCCTGGAGGACGCCATGGTCCTCGCCGAACTGCTGACCAGCGGACGGGACTGGGACGACAAGCTGCTCCAGAGCTACTACGAACGCCGCATCCCCCGGGTGCGGACCGTCGTCGAGGCGTCCGTGCAGATCGGCCAGTGGCAACTGGACGGCGTGCGTGACGCCGACATCCCCGGGCTGATCGGGCGCACGATGAACTTCCTCAAGGAACTGCCGTGACCGTGCCCACCGTGGACGTGCACGCGCACGTCCTGCTGCCGGAGGTCGACGCCCTGGTGGCGGACCTGCCGGGACTGGCCGAGGCCCGGGCCCTCGACGCCCGCCGTAACGGCCCCGCGTCCCTCGCCGTCAGCGGCCCCATGGTCCGCCAGCGCGCCCCGAGGATGACCGACGTCACCGCACGGCTGGCCGTGATGGACGCCCAGGGTGTGGACGTGCAGCTGGTCAGCCCGTCCCCCTCTCACTACCACTACTGGGCGGACGAGGAGACGGCCGAGAAGGTCTTCCGGCGCGCCAACGAGGCGACGGCCGCCCACTGCGCCCAGGCTCCCGGACGGCTGCACGGACTCGGCCTCGTCCCCCTGCAGCACCCCGAGCAGGCCGTACGCGCCCTCGAACACGCCCTGGAACAAGGCCTGTCGGGCGTCGAAATCTCCAGTCACGCCCCCGGCCGCGAGCTCTCGGACGCCGCGTACGAACCCTTCTGGTCCCGCGCCGAGCAGACGGGCGCCGTCCTCTTCCTGCACCCCTTCGGCTGCACGCTCGACGAGCGCCTGGATCGCTGGTATCTGTCCAACGCCGTGGGCCAGCCGGTGGAGAACGCGGTCGCGCTGTCGCACCTGATCTTCTCCGGCGTGCTGGACCGGCACCCCGGGCTGCAGCTGATCGCCGCCCATGGCGGCGGCTACCTGCCCACCCACATCGGCCGCTCCGACCACGCATGGTCCGCCCGGTCGGACGCGGGCGCCGACTGCGCCCATCCGCCGAGCAGCTACCTGAAGCGCCTGTACTTCGACTCCCTCGTCCACGACCCGCACGTACTGCGGGAACTGGTCCGGGCCGCGGGCGCCGACCGTGTCCTGCTCGGTTCCGACCACGCCTTCGACATGGGCACCGACGACCCCGTCGCCGCCCTGCGCGCCGCCCGGCTGCCCGACTCCGACTTCCACGCCATACGCGGCGGAAACGCCGCCGCGCTTCTCAACCTCTCCTGAGGAGGCCTCCACATGTCCAACCGCCTGCTCACCCACCTGCGGCACGTCGACCTCGCCGTGCCCGACTACGACAAGCAGCTCGACTTCTACGCCGGCGTCTGGGGCCTGACCAAGGTGGCCGAGGACTCCGGCATCTCCTTCCTGGCCGCCGAGGGCAGCCCCGAGCAGTATGTCGTCCGGTTGCGCAAGGCCGACGAGAAGCGCCTCGACCTCGTCTCCTACGGCGCCGCGAGCGCCGCCGACGTGGACACACTCGCCGAGCGACTCCTCGCGGACGGAGTGCAGTTGATCTCCCAGCCGGGCAAGGTGGAGACGCCCGGCGGCGGTTACGGCTTCCGCTTCTTCGACGTCGACGGGCGCACCATCGAGGTCTCCGCCGATGTCGAGGTACGACAGCACCGCAAGATCGAGGAGAAGGAGTCGATCCCGGTCAAGCTGTCGCACGTCGTGCTGAACTCCCCGGACCTGGACAGGACCAAGGCGTGGTACGAGGAGCACCTCGGCTTCCGGCTCTCCGACACGCTCGGCCATCCGCACATCGGCGACGTCATGCACTTCATGCGGATCAGCAACCAGCACCACTCCATGGCCATCGCCAAGGGTCCGCACACCTCGCTGCACCACATCTCCTTCGAGATGCGCGGCATCGACGAGTACATGCGCGGCTCCGGCCGCGTGATGCGCGCCGGCTTCAAGAAGATCTGGGGGCCGGGCCGGCACATGGCGGGCGACAACACCTTCACCTACTTCCTCGACCCGCACGGCAACACCGTGGAGTACACGACGGAGTTGGAGCTGCTGGACGAGGACACCTGGCATCCGCACGTCTACGACTTCTCGAAGCCCGAGGTGACCGACCAGTGGGGCACCGCCAACCCCATGAACGAGCTGGTCACCAAGGAATCCTTCAACGACGTCGACCGCGGCGTGTTCGTCGCCCCGCCGGTCTGATGGGCGAATCCCTCAGTCCCCGGGGGCGCGGTGGCCCCGTCAACCGCCCTGACTCCCACACCGCGCCCCCGGCCTTCGCGCCCATCCCTCACGCCGACAGCCGACAGGAAACCGCCATGCGTTTCGCCGCGTACGAGTACCGAAACCGACGTCATGTGGCCGTCGTCGAAGAGGACGGCACGCTCTACCCGCTGCCCGGTGTCGGCTCCCTGACCGGCCTGCTCGCTCAGGGCGGCGGCCTGCCCCAGCTGCTGGAGGCCGGCTCCACCGCGCTGGACGTCCCGGCCGGCCCCCACGCCTCCGAGGTACGGCTGCTGCCCCCGCTCCAGCCGCCCACCGTGCGGGACTTCGTCACCTTCGAGGAGCATGTCGAGGGCGTACGGCGCTCCGTGGACGGCGCCCCAGGCGTACCGGAGCAGTGGTACGCGGGCCCGACCTTCTACTTCACCAACCCGTACGCGGTGTACGGCCCGCACGACGACATCCCCATGCCGCCCGGCTCGACCGTGCTCGATTTCGAACTCGAAGTGGCCGCCGTGATCGGCAAGGAGGGCCGCGACCTCACGCCCGAGGACGCTCGCGACCACATCATCGGATACACGGTCTTCAACGACTGGTCGGCACGGGACCTGCAGTCCGCGGAGATGAAGGTGGGCCTCGGCCCGTGCAAGGGCAAGGACACCGCCACCACGCTGGGCCCGTACCTGGTCACCGTGGACGAGCTGGAGAAGTACCGGGACGCGGACGGCTTCCTGCGGCTCGGGCTCATCGCCTCCGTCAACGGCGAGACCGTCGGCACGGACCTTCTCTCCAACATGAGCTGGACCTTCGAGGAGATGGTCGCCTACGCCTCGCGTGGGACCGTCGTCCGCCCCGGTGACGTCCTCGGCTCCGGCACCTGCGGCAACGGCGGCTGCCTCGCCGAACTGTGGGGCGTACGGGGCGGGCAGGACCCGCCCCCGCTGAAGCCCGGCGACACGGTCACCCTCACCGTCGAGGGCATCGGCAGCGTCTCCAACACGGTCGTCGCCGGAGCCGCCCCGATCCCGCTGCCGACCGGCCGACGCCGCTCCCGGGAGCGGCCGTGACCGACCTCCACCCCAAGAGGCTCCTCGGCAAGATCGTCGTGGTCACCGGCGCCGCCCGCGGCCAGGGCGCCGCCGAGGCCGAGGCGCTGACCCGCGAGGGCGCCCGGGTCATGGCCACCGACGTGACCGAGGCACCTGGCTGCCGCCGGCTCGACGTCACCAGCGAGAAGGACTGGGCCGAACTCGCCGCCGAACTGGGGGAGTCGTACGGACAGGTGCACGGCCTGGTCAACAACGCCGGTGTCACCTGGCGTGTCCGCCTCGACGCCGTACGCCCCGAGGACATGGCCCGCGTCCATGCGGTCAACGTCACCGGGCCGCTCCTGGGCATCCAGCACCTGGCACCGCTGATGCGCCCTGGGGCATCCATCGTGAACGTCGGCTCCTCGGCGGCACTGACCGCCCACTACCCGGTCGCCTACACCGCCAGCAAATGGGCACTGCGCGGCCTGTCGGCCACCGCCGCCATGGAACTGGGGCCACGCGGCATACGCGTGAACACCATCCACCCCGGCTTCATCGAGACCGAGATGACCGCCTCCGCCGCGCCCGCCTTCCGCGAGGCCAACCTTGCCGGGACACCACTCGGCCGCACCGGAACCGTCGACGACGTCACCCCGCTCGTCACCTTCCTTCTCTCCGACGAGTCGTCCTTCATCACCGGAGCCGAGATCCCCGTGGACGGCGGCCTCACCGCGCACGGCGGGGCCAAGCCGATCTCGGACGCCGTACGCAACTAGGGTCTGTCTTCAAAGATTGCTAGATGGTGGATCACGGTGGGGTGGTACGTCGTCATGAACTCACCGATCAGGAGTGGGAGTTACTCGCTCCGCTCATACCGCGGGCCAAGACGGGACGACCGCGGGTGGAGGACCGCGGGGTGATCAACGGCATGGTCTACAAGATCCGGACCGGGATCTCCTGGCGTGACCTGCCCGAACGCTACGGGCCGTGGAAGACGGTCTACACCCGCTTCCGGCGCTACGCCCTCGACGGCGTCTTCACCCGGGCCCTGCAGCAGATGCAGGCCCGGGCGGATGCGGCCGGAGACATCGACTGGCTGGTCCAGGTTGACTCCACCATCGTCCGGGCCCATCAGCACGCCGCGGCCATGGGCCGAAAAAGGGGACCCTCCGGCAGGACGAACCGGATGATCAGCGGTCTCTCTCGCGTCATTCCTGCTCTGGGCAAGATCCGTTTGAAGACGGACCCTAGTACTCCAGCCGTAGACCGTGATCACGGATGGCAAGGTCAGGCCCGGGACGCTCCGAGGAACCGCAGCACGGCCAGGACGCGGCGGTGGTCCGCGTCGACCACGGGCAGGTCAAGCTTGGCGAAGATGTTGTTGATGTGCTTCGCCACGGCGCTCTCGCTGACCACCAGCGCCTGCGCGATGCCGGCATTGGAGCGCCCCTCGGCCATCAGGCCGAGCACCCCCCGTTCGCGGGGGGTCAGCCGCGCGAGCGGGTCGCTGTCGCGCCGCAGCAGCAACTGGGCGACGACCTGCGGGTCCAGAGCCGTGCCCCCGTCCGCCACTCGCCGGACCGCCGCCACGAAGTCCGCGACATCGGCAACCCGCTGCTTGAGCAGGTAGCCCACACCGCTGGTGTTCGCGGACAGCAGGTCAGCCGCGTACCGCTCCTCCACGTACTGCGAAAGCAGCACCACCGGCGTCCCCGGCCAGCGCCGACGGATCTCCATCGCCGCCCGCACCCCCTCGTCGGTGAAGCCGGGCGGCATCCGGACGTCGATCAAGGCAAGTTCGGGCCGGTGCTCCGCCACTGCCGCCAACAGCCCCTCCGCGTCGCCGGTTTCCGCGGCGACCTGGAACCCGCCCATCTCCAGCACCTTGATCAGGCCGACCCGCAACAACACCGAATCCTCGGCGATCACCGCGCGCACGGCAGCTCCGCGGTGATGGTGGTGGGCCCGCCAACGGGGCTGCTGACGTGGAAGGCCCCGTCGAGGGAGCCGACCCGCTTGGCCAGCCCGGTCAGCCCCGTGCCGGCGGCGGCGTCGGCACCGCCCAGCCCGTCGTCGGTAACGCGCACTCGCAGCACCTCGCCGACCTGGCGGACTATCACCTCTACACGCATCGCGTTGGCGTGCTTCGTTGCATTGGCCAGCGCCTCAGAGATCACGAAGTACGCGACTGACTCCACGTTGGGCGCCACCCGCTCCTCCAGATTGACCCGCAGCCGCACCGGCAGGGGCGTGCGGGCAGCCAGCCCGGACAACGCCGCGTCCAGACCTCGGTCTTCGAGCACGGCCGGGTGCAGCCCCCGCACCAGGTCATTGAGTTCGGCGATCGCCTCCTTCGCCTCCAGGTGCGCTCTCGCGATCACCTCGCGGGCATCACTCGGCAGGTCCGGGCGGGCGGCAATGGCCAGCCCCAGGTTGACCGCGAGAGACACCAACCGCTGCTGGGTGCCGTCGTGCAGGTCGCGCTCGATCCGGCGGCGCTCCGCGTCGACGGCCTCGATCAAGTCGGTCCGGCTCACGGCCAGCTGATCGACCCGCTCCTGGAGCCGCTGCGCCCGGCTGGGCCCGAGCAGGCCCAACGCCAGCCGCGCCTCGGCCCGGGCTACTGCCCGCGCGGTCCAGGGCAGGGCGCACAGGAGGAGGAGTCCAGCCGCCGTGTAAGCCGGCAGCTGGGTCAGGTAGCCGAACCAGTCCTGGCGGATTCCGGTTGGCAGCGCCCATGACCAGGCGTAGGCGATGACGCCCGCCAGACACGCCGCTGCCACCGCGAGCACCAGCAGCTCCAGCAGCGCGAGCAGCGGGCCCAGCAGGAGGTGGTAGCCGATCTTGCGCCAAGGCCGCGTCGCCGCGAGCCACCGGGCGGTCGAGGCCCACGTCCATCGTTCCGGCGCGGTGGGAGTGAGCCCGGGGACGTCCACACCGATGAGCACCCGGTAGCGAGCCCGCTGAACGGCCGTCAGCACCGGGGTGCCGAGCAGGACCAGGGCGGCCGACATGGAAACCGTAAGGAGCCAGTTCCCCGTCCTGGCGGTAGTCGCCGCCGCCCAGGCCCACACGGGCACCAGCGCCAGGTGCGGCAGCACACCAGCGGCAAGAAAGCCGGTGTCCCGCTGCGCCCGGAGGACCGTGCGTCTCAGTCCAGCTGGAATCGTCATGGCACGACGCTAGGGCACCGCCGGAGGACGGTGCCATGAAACCTGTACCCGATCTCATGGTGAACCTAGTACCAGCTGTAGATCTTGATCTTGGCCTGTGGGCGGACAGCATCTCGGGTCGGTAGGTCGGCTTCTGCTGGCCGCTGGCAGGTAGACCGGGCCCGGTGGAACAGGCACTATGCCCCGGTGAGCATCGTCATCAAGTTCTTCGGGGCACCGGACGCCGAAGCTGCCGCTGCTGTCGCGGAGGGTGGTCCCGACGGGGTCTTCGAGTCCCTGACCTTCGGCAACTTCGATGTCGAGGAGGCTCTGATCGAGTGGGAGGGCATCTTCACCGGTCGGAGCTTTGAGGAAGTCCTTGACGACGATGTTCCCGAGACTGTTGTCGACCCGGACGACGGCGAGGGTCCGCTCGTCCTCGCCGTCTCCGGCACCCTTCGAGATGCCCTGTGCACTGCCGTCGAGCAACGGCTCGCTGAAGTCAGCCGGCTGTGGGTGGCCGAGCGGGCGGCAGACGGCGAGGTCTTCGACCCCGAGATCGCCGTGTGGATCCTGAGCGGCTTGGCCGACCTGGCCCGTGCCGTCCGCGAGGGAGACGAGAACCTGTACTGCTGGGTGGCGTAGAAAGGGTACGGCCACCGTTGATCATCGTCGGTTGTGTGGACAGACGAAGATCAGCCGATGGTCGTGGGCCACAGCGTAGACCCTGCCCGGTGGCAGCCGGTGTTCGACGACCTGATGGCGGAGGTGGCGAGGCGGTTCGCCCGGGTCGAGCCGCGTCGCAGGGCACGGGCCTTCGTGCTGGGCCTGCTGGCAGAGTTGCCGCGGAAGAACTGCGGGACGATTGCGGAGCATGCCGGTGACAGCAGTCCCGCCGGTATGCAGCACCTGCTCAACCGCGCGTCCTGGGACGCCGACGGAGTCCGCGACGACATACGGGACTTCGTGGTCGAGCACCTCGGCAACCAGGACGCCGTCCTGATGGTGGAAGAGACCGGTGACCTGAAGAAGGGCACCGCGAGCGTCGGGTGCAACGCCAGTACACCGGGACCGCGGGGCGAATCGAAAACGCCCAGGTCGCCGTCTACCTCGTCTACTCCACCCCGGTCGGGCACGCTGCCATCGACCGGCGCCTCTACATCCCACGCTCCTGGACTCAGGACCCCGACCGGTGCCGGGACGCAGGCATCCCGGACCACACGGGGTTCGCCACCAAGCCCGCCCTGGCCACCGAGATGATCACCCAGGCCCTGGACGCCGGCGTCACGGCCTCATGGGTCACCGGCGACGAGGTCTACGGCGGCGACCCCCACCTGAGCGCCGAACTGGAGCGCCGTCAGGTCGGCTACGTCCTCGCCGTCTCACGCAAGCGACCGATCCCGACCCGCGCGGGCGTCTTCACGGCCGGCATACTGGCCCACTGCCTCCCGAAGACTTCATGGCAGCGACCCTCACCCGGAGACGGCGCCAAAGGTCACCGCTTCTACGACTGGGCCCAAGTAGAGATCGGCAGCCCGGCGAGCAGCACGGGTCACCGGTCGTTACTCATTCGACGCAACCGGCGCACCGGCGAACTCGCCTTCTACCGTGGCTACTCGGCTGGACCCGTTCCTTTGAGCGCCCTGGTCAGGGTGGCCGGGCGCCGCTGGACGGTGGAGGAGACCTTCCAGTCCGCGAAGGGCCTGTCCGGCCTGGACGAGCACCAGGTCCGCCGCTGGACCTCCTGGCATCGCTGGACCACGCTGGCAATGCTCGCGCACGCATTCCTCGTGGTCACGGCCGCCATCGAACGGACCACCGTGACCACGCCGCCAGGGCTCGCCCCGCTGACCTGCGGCGAGATCCAACGTCTCT
Organism: Streptomyces cynarae; assembly: GCF_025642135.1. Classification (NCBI taxonomy): domain Bacteria; kingdom Bacillati; phylum Actinomycetota; class Actinomycetes; order Kitasatosporales; family Streptomycetaceae; genus Streptomyces; species Streptomyces cynarae. The sequence continues at coordinate 8,876,717 of NZ_CP106793.1, forward strand.
TCACCGCCTTCATCGCCTTCACCGCCTTCGCCGCACCGCAACCACGCGGCCTGGCGCACTGGCTCAGTTGGTCATGCTGGCGCCGACGACACCAGGCCCATGCACGAAGCAGCCACTACCAACGTCAGGCCCTCCAACAGTCGTGATCAAGATCTACAGCTGGAGTACTAATTCGCTTGCCGCTGGGGTGGCGGGCGGGTTGAGTGACGGCTATGAACCTGACACAGGCGGCCGAGCGGCTCGGGTTGGGACAGTTGCTGGACGCCCCGCTGCTGCTCAAGGATGACGAGCAGAGCCCGGTGTGGAAGGCCGTTACTGACTCCGGCTCATGGGTGGTGAAGATTGCCCAGCCCTGGGGTGACTTCTGGATGCCCATGGCTGCCCAGGCAGGGGCGCTTGAAGCCGCCGCGTGGGAGAGCGGTGTCGCGATGCCCGAGCCGCAGTCGACGACTCTGGGAGAAGCGGGTCTGTGGCGACCGATCGGGGACGGTGCCTACGCCCGTGCGGTGCGTTTCGTCGAGGGCGCGCATCCCACCGCGCCGACGTCCGAACCGTTGGCGGCATGGGCTGGCGGGCTCGTCGCTGACCTTGCACGGTGCGCGATTCCAGCCGACCCGACGGTCCACGGCGACTACCGGTCGAACTCCCAGGAAGAGTGGGAGGAATGGTTCGCTCAGGCCGAACGCCTCGAGGTCCTCAGCGCCGAGCATGTCCGCATCCTCAAGCTGTCGCTGGAGCAGGCCGAGGCCATGATCGAAGATCAGCAGGACTTGTGGCGATCCAAGGTGGTCATGCACCGCGACATCCGGCACCAGAACATTCTGACCGGCTCCGGTGGACCGGTGCTGTTGGACTTCGATGCCGCTGGCGCGCAGGACCCGTGGTGGGAACTGGTCTTCACCGCTTTCCATCTCGCCGGCTTCGGCCGGCGGTTGGAACTGCCCGAGCGCCGTATCGTCCAAGCGTGCCTGTCCGGGTATGTCGCTGCGGGAGGGGCGGTCGGGGCGGTCGATGAGTCGGCGTTCACCGGCATGTTCGCCGGACGCGTGGGAGCGGCGACCTGGCAGCTGTGGATGGCCTGCGGCCACCGGGGCGGGAGTCGGGAGTACCAGGCCGGCTTCGCTCAGACACTCAGGGAGTCGGTGAACGCGATGGCCATGATGCTCAAGGCCATGCCGACCTGGGCCACCTGGCTCAAGGCGTAAGCGGGGAACGCTGGGCAAGGCGCCGCCAACAGCCGATCTCACTAGGGTCCGTCTTCAAAGGGATCTTGCCCAGAGCAGGCATGAGGCGAGGCAGACCGCTGCTTCATAGCTGGTGGCGGTCTTGTCGTACCGGGTAGCGATGCCATGGAAGCCTTTGAGCAGGTTGAAGCACCGCTCGACGGTATTGCGGCGGCGGTAGATCTCCTGGTTGAAGCCCGGCGGGCGACCGCCGACGCTGCCACGGCGTCGACGGTGGCCTTTCTGATCGGAGCGTTCGGGGATGGTATGGGCGATCCCGCGCCGGCGCAGGTAGGCCCGGAAGCCGCGGGAGCTGTAGGCCCTGTCCGCGATCAGGTGATCCGGGCGGCAGCGTGGGCGACCGTGTCCGGTTCGCGGTACGCGGATGCGTTCCAGCAAGGGGCGAGCGCACGGGCTGTCATTGCGCTGACCGGGGCTGAGCAGCACGGCCAAGGGGCGGCCGCGACCGTCGCAGGCCAGATGGATCTTGGTGGTCAGTCCTCCGCGAGACCGACCGAGGGCGTGATCGTCCCGTTCTTCCTGCTGTGGTTGAGCGGCAGTTCGGCCCGTGGCGGCGGCGTGCTGGTGAGCGCGGACAATGGTGGAGTCGATCTGTACCAGCCAGTCGATGTTCCCGGCCGCATCCGCCCGGGTCTGGAGCTGCTGTAGGACGCGGGTGAACACGCCTCGTAGGGCGTACCGCCGGAAACGTGTGTAGACGGTCTTCCAGGGACCGTAGCGTTCGGGTAGATCCCGCCAGGTGGTCCCGGTACGGATCTTTACTCGAGGACGGCCGGTTCCAGCCCGGGGTATCAGCGGAGTGAGTAATTCCCACTCTTGGTCGGTGAGTTCATGTCGATGCACAGCCCATGATCCAATAGGGGCGCGCGGAGGGGGAGATCGCCATGGATGTTATTGCGGGGGCTGTGGGCTCGCAGATTCTCAGTGCAGTGGTGGCCGCCGTGCTCACCGGGATCGGCACCCTGGTGCGCTGGTTCGTGGTCAAGCGGCTACCCGCACGTCGCACGTGGCGCTACCTGAACGCAGGCGAACTCTCCATCGTTCTGGACACCTCCTACGTCGACACCGGCCGCTACCAGCGACCCGTAGCCGGTCTGGGACAGGTCCGGGCGCTGTCCGTGCTCGTCCCCTCTCTCACCCACGCCTACCGGGACCTCGATTTGGAGAAGGTCCGCCTGTCGGCGCACTTGCCGGGCAGCGAGATGGAGCACGACTTGCTCGTATTGGGCGGACCGAAGAACAACGAGGTAGCCCGCCGCATCCTGGAGGCCATGACGGAGGCGTTGCCGTTCCGGCTGGGCGCAGGAGCGATCACCTGGGAGGGGACGGCCTACACAGGCGATGCCGCGGACGGCGAGGTGGTACGTGACTGCGGCTACATCGTCCGAGCTGCGAACCCCCTCAACCCGAAGACTCGCGTCGTGCTGATCGGCGGTTGGTCAACCTATGGCACCGTGGCCGCAGCTCGCTGGTTGGCCGAGAACGGCGCCAGTCGTTCCCTGACCGCCGATGTCGCCGTGCTTGTAGAAGCCTCGGTTCTTCGAGATGGCCACGTGTCCACACCTCGCGTCCTGCGCCAGGCAAGCCTCAACAGGTGAACCGCGCCACCGTTTGAAGACGGGCCCTAGAGAAGCGCCTCCAGCAGGTGATGCCGAAGCCGAGCTTGCGCGACAGAGGCTCCCAGTTGATGCCGGTATGGAGCACGAACAGGATGGGCTGCAAGCACTTCCGCTCATCCAACGGCACTGGGTGAGCCGTCGTCTGACCGCCCACCCGCTCGCACCATCGGATACGGGTGTCCGTGCTCAGCCACCTGTTCGAGGAGGAACGCCCCTGCAGGCTGCCGCTCTCAGTCGGGGGTGGGGCGGAACGGGATCACGTTGTCGGCCGGACCGGGCTCTGTTGAAGCCCCTTGTTCCTGGGCGAGAACAGCACTGGCGAGGGCCAGGTTGGTCACCAACTGGCGGAGCTCTTCGATCTCGACTTTCTGGTTCGCGATGGTCCTCTTGAGCTCAGCGACGGTCTTCCGCAGCCGCTTCTCAGGCTCCGGGATCTGCTGGGCTTCGCTGCGGACACGCTCGTAGAACTCGTTCTTCAGATCAGCGTGTCGCTTCATGAGGGCCATGCGGTGGACGCCGGCCTCGGCAGCGAGAGCGACGTTGGTCAGACTGCCGTTGGAGGCGATGGCCTGTCCTGCCAGGACCCGGTCCATGGCCGCGCGGATGTGGTGGCGCTCGGCCTGATGCTGTTCGGTCACGTCAGGGCCTCTGCGGATGGAGCGGTGGTGTCGTGCGCGCTGGCCGTGGCCGTGGCCGTGGCCGGGAGCTGGGCGGCGATCGCCTTCAAGCGCTTGGCGATCGGTCCTGGTGCTGGGGCGGCAAGAGTGTCGAGTTCGGTGGCTCGTTGCCGCAGCCTGCGGGCGTGGGCGTCGGCTCGGACGGTGTTGCCGAAGCCGGGCTGGCAGTCGTACTGCCGTGGGGCAGTGGCGCCCGGGTCGGGTTCGCAGAGCGCGTTGTCCCGCTTGAACGCGCAGACGAGAAACGCGTCGGGGTTGTCATAGAGCACGACGCCGGCGCGGGCGGGGAAAAGCGGCGGCCTTGCGCGCAAAGGTCCTGGTGACGGTGCGCCCCTCGAAGCGGGGCAGGGGCCGTTCTCGGCCGCTGCCGAGCAGTCCCCGGTGTGCACCGCGTCCACCCTGCTCGCTTCACTATGTCCGCGTCACCGTGATCATCGCCGTCCGCGCCCTTCTGGTCGCGGCCCTCACCTGAGCCCGCGGACCGACACCGCGCTGGTGGCGCGCGCTGTCGGGCAGACTTGGGGCACGAGGACGTCACCGTCGACGACGGCAAACCTGGAGTTCGGTCCCAAGGTCTCCGAGCGGGCCCGCGCCAAGCTGAACCGGATCGCGGCGAACATGACCCGCCCACCCGAGCAGCGCACCCGGCCGCTCGAGCAACTGCGCGCATGGTGGAAGACGAGCGCGATCCTCGCCTCCGGGGTGACCGCGGACGTCATCAATCGGTCCGCCTGGTCAGGCAGTAGGTCCGTGGTGGTAAACCGCCCCACTGCGGATGCCGCCCGTGGTGGCGAACATCTGGGGGACGGTGACGAGGTCGTATCCGCGGGCCCTCAGCAGGTCGACCAGCCGGGGCACAGCTGGCGGGGTCGTGCCGTACCGGTCGTGCAGCAGGATGATCGCGCCGGGCCGCACTCGGGCGAGGACGGCCCGCTCGATGAGGGTCGGGTTGTGGTGCTTCCAGTCCTGGGGCTGACGTTCCACAGGACCACCGCCATATCCACCGCACCAGCCGCCTTGGGTACGCGGGAATCCATCGCTCCGAACGGCGGCCTGAAGAGTGCTGGCCTGTGGCCGGTGACAGACGCGATCTGCCGCGCCGCGACGTCGATCTCGTGGTCGATCCGGTCCCGCGACAACAGGGGGAGGCGGGGATGGGTGACCGTGTGATCGCCGATGGCGTCGCCGTCCCGGTACTCCCGCAGCACGTCGGCGCGGTTCTGGAGCGCGCGCGGCCCGATGAGGAAGAAGGTGGCGACGGCATGACCGTCTTCCAAGGATCTGAGGACCGCGGTGGTGTAGCGGGTCGGACCGTCGTCGAAGGTGAGGGCCACGCACCGCACCACCCGGCAGTCGACGGTGTGCTGGTGCGTCGCGCTGGTGTGGGCAGCGTGCCCGGGGGCGACGGTCGCCGTCACCGGGCCGAGTGTGGACACGACGACCGACAGGGCGGTGGCGGCGACGGCCACCGCGGTACGGTACCGACCCGATCGGACAGCCATCGGGGTACCTCGTCCGTCACGGCCGCGCGCGTGCCAGCGGCCTGAACCTTTTCAGTCCAACCAGTGGGGCGGACACGCGCACCCCAGCGAACATCATGTGGTCGGAGTTCGTGACCGGCGGTTCGGCGCTTGTAGTGGCAGCGCATGGCAATCGCCTGGTGGCGACGACGCCACCGGGACCATGTCAGTATCCGATCAATGTGGCGGCGGCGGTGGCTTGTTCTGGGGCGGCATGTCGCCAGGAGCCTGCGGATCTTTGCCAGGCTGAGCGGGATGAGGAGCTCCTCGGTCATCTGCACACGGGTCACGTCGGTACCCCATAACTCGCAGCAGTGAGAAGGGAAGATGGGGATGATGTCGTGATGGTTGCCCCACTGTTCGCCGCGTCCATGGCGGATTTGACGAGGGAGCGCATACGGGCGCTGGTCGCGGGCCCGGATCAGGTTGAGAGCCAGACGCTGGAGTTCAAGCGCGAGTACCGTTCCGGTAGGAACGCGGCACGTTGCCGTCTCCGAAGGGCTTTCAGCAGGGCAGCGGCCCGGTTCGGAGACGTCCTGGGTACGGTCGTGGACGTGAACGTGTAGAGCGGCCGGCAGGAACAGCTGTGTCGTGCCACGCAGTTGCTGCAGCAGCCGGGCCCCGGTTCCGCAACCTGGGCCGACAGGAAGGAGCGGGCACAGCCGTCCCCCTCTGTGTGTTTCCTGTGGTTGCTGATGTGGTGTGGCGTCAGCGCTCATGAACCGAATCATGTACGGGACAACCCCCCGGTGGATCGGGGCGGTCGGCGCGTTTCTGGTCCTGCTGCTCTCGGCGGTCACCTGCTGCGGCCGGCGCGTTGAAGAGGGTCTCACCGTGAACCCCGCGGGCGACTGAGTGGCGCACCTTGACGCTCGGTCGACTCCTCCAGCATGGCTGATGAGCATCCGGGCATGTCGTTGTCGCGTGTCACCCCACCCGGAATCCTGAAGGGTAATTCGCCGAGCGCGAACGGGCCGGGCCCGGCCGGGAGATGGCGGACGGCGATTGCCACGGCCTGGTGCGCTGTGGCGAACCGGCTGAGGTCATCGCTGGTGAGGCTCCTGCCGACCGCGTACGTGCCGTCGCTGTTCGCGAGCAGGCACGGTCCGACGGCGGTCAGGCGCGGCCGGGTGGTGGTCGAGAAGCGCAGCGCCCAGTGGCTCGTGAACGGGTAGAGGGCGCAGAGCCGGCTCGGCGTGTGCCGCCTCGATCAGGGCCAGCCCATCTCCTTCTGGCAGTTCACCAAGTACGGCCTGATCGTCACGGGTACGACCGTGGCCATCTCACTGCTCTACGTGTGGCTGCGCTACTTCGTTCTCGCGTGACCTGGTGCCCTGTCCGCCGCCCGGTGGCGTGCGGTCTGCGGGGCGCCAGGTCGCCGCACTCCCCAGAGCAGGCGGGTCGGGCCGGCGTCAGACCTCCTCGCGCACCTTCGAGGGGCGGGGACGTGCCCCGTCGAGTCGAGCGGGTGACCCAGGCCGTCGCGGCGTCCACTGCTGCACTGCTGCGCGCAGCGGGGCTGCACGGCCACAAGTACGCCATCGATGCCGTGCTGTGTGCGAGCGCCCTGCGGGAGGGGCCAGGAGGGCCAGGGTGATGCCGCGCTTGCGGCGCAGTTCCCGCAGTCGGGGCCCACAGCCGCGAGCACATGGTCTCCGCCCATCCCAATACGTGTCCGGGGGCCGCCCCTGACGGATGGCGATGCCGCGCCACTGCGCGTTTTCAGCCGACGGTGACGACACGCGCCCAGGGCGGCGGGCCGTCCGGGACGTAGTCGGGGTTCTCCTCGTCCACGGCGCGGGCGGGACGAGGGAAGAGACCGACGACGGTGCGGCAGGGCGGCTGCGCGGAGGGCCACGGCGTCTGGCCGTCCGTCAGGGCGACGATCACGTCCGGGCGGGGCCGGGAGCGCAGCGCCCGGGCGAAACCGGAGCGCAGATCCGTCCCCCCGCCACCGACCAGTGCGATGTTCTCGGCGCGGCAGAGCGGGACGGCGACCCCGGCCGCCGCGTCGCAGGAGATCACCGAGACCAGGTCGCGCCGTCCGCCCACCGCCCGCGAGATTGCCGCCACCTCCAGCAGCGCGCTGCCCAACTCGGCGTCGCTCACCGACCCGGAGGTGTCGATCACGACGCAGACCCGGGGCGGCGTACGGCGCAGGCTCGGCAGCAGCACCCCGGGGATGCCGGCTGAGCGCCGGGACGGACGCCGGTAGCTGTGGTCCTCGCCCGCCCCCGGCGCCCCCGCCGCCGAGCGGACAGCCGCCCCCAGCAACTGCCGCCACGGTTGCGGCGGATGGAACGCCTCGTCCGCCCACCGGCGCCATCCCACCGGCGCGTCGCCCGGTCGGCCCTTGATCCCCTCCGCGACCCGGAAGCGAACCGCGTCCCGCTGCTGCCTGCTCAGCCCATGTGCCCCGTCGGGCCCCCGCTCCCACGGCCGGACCTGCCCGTCGGCGCCACTGCCGCAGTCCAGCCAGGCCAGGTCCGCGGCGAGCCCGGACATCGACGCCGTACGCAGGTACTCCTCCATCAGCAGCCCGGACGGCAGCCGCAGCAGCGACGGCAGCACCGCCCCGGTAGGGAGGGGCAGACCGTCGCCGTAGATGTCGTCGTTGATCTCGAAGTCGGCGGCGATGTTCCGCCGCAGTCGCTCGCCCGGCCCGTGCTCCCCGTGCTCCCGCGCATACCGCTCACCCCGCCCGTGGTGGTCCCGGAGCAGATGGGAGACCTCATGTACCCAGACGCCCGCCAGCTCCTCCACCGGGGTGCGCGCCACGAAGCCGGGGGAGGCGTAGCAGCGCCAGTGCGCGTCCACCGCCATCGTCGGCACCGACCGGTCCTCGAGCACATGCAGCGCGAAGAGCGCACTGGCCAGGTAGGGGCGGACCTTGACCGCGTGCAGTCGGGCGGCCAGCAACTTCTCCATGTCCAGGGGAGTCCGGGCCGGCCGGCCGCCCGCCGGAGCCGGCCGGCGGCCCGGGCACGGTGGCCCGCACCGGTCGTGGTGGCGGGGGCGGGGACATCGGGCGCGGCAGCGGGCGTGGCCCCGGGCGCTTGGCGGCCCCCGTCATCGGCGCGCCCCGTCGCACGCCCGGCGTCGGCCGCCGCCGCGGCCCGCCCCACCGACCGGTCGGCCCGCCGGGCGAGACCGACCACCCCGGCCAGCCGCTCCACCGCCTCCGGCACCTCCCAGTCGTCGCGCCGCAGCGCGGCCAACGCCGTCGCCGGGCCGACCAGCAGGTCCGGGGCGCCGGTCTCCAGCGCCCGGACCAGCACCGCCCAGCCCGCCTCCCACCGCTGTCGTTCGGGCCGCGCCCCGACGGCGGCCACCACCGCCTCCAGCGCCGCCTGACGCAGATCGCCCCGTTCCGGCAGCTCTGCGGAGGCCGGATCGGCCAGCAGCGACTCCGGGTCCGGCAGGTCCATCCGGTCCAGATGGGCGAGGAGTTCGAGCCCCGGCCCGTCCCCCACCGCGCCCCGCACCAGCAGCGCCAGCACCTCTCGGGAGACGGATGCCGCCGCGCCGAAGGCCAGTAGGGTCAACGCGACCTCCCAGCTTCTGGGCGAGGGCCAGGCACCGCCGCGCCGCGTCTCGGTGCTCGGCAGCCGGTGGATCAGGGTCGGCCGGGCTTCCAGGAAGCCGCAGACCGCGCGCCGGGCGAAAGTCACCGCCTCCGGCAGCCGGTCCGGCACCAGCCGGGGCAGCTCCGCCCGGGGCCAGACCCCGCCGAGGCCGCGCACCACCACCTCCCGGTCGTGCACCCAGTACAGGTGAACGAACCGGTTGGCGAGCGGCGGGCTCAGCTCCCACCCGTCCGCCGCCGACGCGCGCGGATTGGCGGCGGCCACGATCCGCACCGCCGAGGGCAGTCGAAGCGCACCGACCCTCCGCTCCAGGACGACCCGGAGCAGTGCGGCCTGCACGGCCGGGGTGGCGGTGGAGAGTTCGTCCAGGAAGAGCAGCCCCCGCCCGGCCCGCACGAGCTCCACCGCCCACTGCGGCGGCGCCATCGGCACCCCCTGCACCGCCGGGTCGTCGCCCACGACGGGCAGCCCGGAGAAGTCGGACGGCTCGTGGACGCTGGCGATCACGGTGGTCAGCGGCAGGTCGAGGGAGGTGGCGAGCTGCGTCAGGGCCGCGGTCTTGCCGATGCCCGGCTCGCCCCAGAGCAGCACGGGCAGGTCGGCCGCCACGGCCAGGGTGAGGGCTTCGAGCTGTTCGTCGGGGCGCGCCTCGGTGGTGGTCGTCCGCAGGAGGGCCAGGAGGTCGTCGGCGACGGCGAGTCGGGTGCCGGTTCCGGATGCGTCGGCGGGGGTGGGTGCCGACGTGCCGACGGCCGGGACCGGGGTGGGCAGGAGGGTGCTGGAAGTCATGGGCATCACCGGGTGTGGAATAGGGGGACGGGACGGGCCGCCCCGGATGTCGTGGGGTCGCGCGGCGAGGAACGCACGGTGTGGGAAAGGGATTTGGGTGGGGTCCGCCGGTCAGCGGTGCAGCCCGGTGCGGGGTCGGGCCCGGCTGCTGCGCTTGCGGCGCATGTCGTGAGGCGTACGACGGTCGAGCCGAGGACGGTGGCCCGCCTCCGCGTGCCGCGCGCCCAAGGCGTTCCCGTCCCCGACCGCACCGGCGGCGGGGTGCTCGGCGACCAGTCCCGAGCGGAAGAGCCCGTGGTCGATGCGGCGAGCCGCGGCCGACGCCAGTTCCTCCCGGAGCGGCCCGTCGCGTAGGACCGCACCGGGACCGAGCAGCCCCTCGACCACGGCCAGTGCCCCGGCGACGTCACCGTGGCCGAGCCGCTCCCGGACCGCGGGCAGTGCCTCCGGGCTGCGGTGCACCGCCTCGATCGCCCGCAGGCACGGCAGCGCCGGCCCGCCGAGCGCCACCAGCAGTTCCTCCCGGCGCAGTTGGGCCGGGTCGTGGTCGATCGCCGTCAGCACCCCGTCCCGCAGCGCGATCCGGTGGACCTCGCCCCTGCACTCCACCCGGTGCGGATCGCCGGGCTCGGGGGCGGGGACGGCCACCGGCGCCGAGTCGGACCCCGCCACCGAGCCGGGCGCCGTCAGTGCTGCGGCGACGAGCGGATGCAGCCGCTCGACCGCGACCAGCCCGGCCCGCAGCAGCTCCAGATCCGGAAGGACGCGGGCCGCCGCCTCCGGTAGCACCGGAAGAGCCGCGATCTTGTGCGGCGGCAGAGCCTCCCGCAGCGGCCGGAAGGTCGGGGCATGGCTGTCGTCGGGGGCGACGAGTTCGAGCACGGCGCGGCTCCGCGCACCGAGCCGCACGGTGAAGGCCCCGCGAGGGCGCCCCTCGGCCCGCAACAGCAACTCCGCCTCTGCGGCCCAACTCGTCACCGCCCACCCGGAATCGGTGACGGCGGGGCGAGGGGACCGATGGGTCCGCTCTGGCAGGTCCGGCCGGTTCGGCAGGACTGGAAGGCCGGGTTCGTGGGCCCGGTCGGGCGAAGCCAGCGAACTGCGCCGCTGCCCCACCGACGCCGACGCCACGGACGGTACCCCGCCCCTACCGCACCGTCGCGCCAGTTCGCCGCTCCGCCCGGAGTCCCAGAGATGCCGGTGCAGGTCGAGCCGGAAACGCCGGGCGGGATGCGGGTGCGGATGGTGCCAGGGGGCGCCGTTCCCGGACCCCTCCCACAGGGCCAAGGACATCCGCTGCCCGGCGTCCGCCCAGGCCGGCGGTGTCCGCACCACCAACTGCAGCGGTGTGGCGCCGGAACTCGGGTAATGGGCCAGGGAGATGGTGAGGCCGGGCCGGAGCCGCCCGTCCGGGGCGACCCGGGGCATGTGCCAACGGAGCAGATCGGGCGCCAGGAGACGCAGATCTGTACGGAGGTGGGTGACGAGATCGGAGCCGTGGCGGTTGCGCACGGCGCGCAGATCGAGATCGACGTCGATCCGGGCGGCGGCGCAGGCCCCTGCCCAGTCACCGACCGCACGCCGCGCGGTCGCGGTCTCGATCATGGACGGTGGCACGGCGTACTCACGCACGCGCCGCCACATCGACAAGTGGGCCGGAATCGTGTTCGCGAAGTGATGTGCCATCAGCACTCACCTTGCGCGAACGATTCCCCCAATCCGTGAGAGGAGAGATTCTTCATCGTCAGCATCGTAACCACACCGATGATGATCTGTCAGGCCCATTGGACCGCCTACCGACCTTCCTTCGACGCACGCCGCAACGCCCCCAGCCGCGCGGCGAGTACTCCCGTGGTCGCCTGCAACGCAGCATGCGCAGTTGAGGCGCTGCCCGGCGAGCAGGGCAGTGGCGAACAGTGCGAGTTCGGCGGCGGCGAACATCGCGGCGCCCTGGGTGTCGGCGGCAAAGCGCCGGGTGGTGGGCAGAGTGCGTGCAGGGACGGGCGCTGTGTCGGGCTGGGTCGGACGTCCAGTCAGGGCACGCCTTCACGCGTGCACAGGGCTTGGGTGAAGCCCACTCTGGCGCTGCAAGGCCCATGGCCGCGACTTACTCGGGACGGCCGATACTCGCCCTTGGCTCATTTGCCGGCTTCAGGGCCGTACCACTGCCGGCGCCGGCCCGCTCCGAGTGCCACGGCTTGCAGTGCCGACGCTGACATGGTGTTTCCGGAGGCGCCTGCAGCTTCTGTTGCCCTCTTGTGTTCGATTCATTCGACTCCTAATGTCGTCGTCGCTCCCGCGGGTGTGCTCTGATCTGCGGTGTTGTGTACGCAAGCGCTTCGACGACCGTGTGCCGACCGGGCTCGCCGATTGACCCGCACGTCCCCGCCGTTCCCTCCCCGATGGTGCCTGAAGGCTGGAGATCTCATGCAAATGTCACGTCGTGGCGTTCTGATCCTCGGCGCCGCCGGCGCGGCTGTCGCCGGCGGCATGCCTGCGGGCTCGGCCCGGGCAGCCGAGACGGCCGACGCAGCAGACGCCTCCGCGCGCACCGAGCGCCTGTTTCTCTCCGGAGAGGACGCAGACCACCCGGTCGACTGGGATTTCTTGTGCACCAGCGGGCGGCGCAGCGGCGTTTGGGGCAGCATCCCGGTTCCGTCCAACTGGGAGTTCCAGGGATACGGCACGTACAACTACGGGTGGAACCTGCGCCCGGAGGAAAAAGGTCACTACCGATACACCTTCACGCCGCCCGCCCACTGGCGTGACAGACGTGTCTTCCTCGTGTTCGAAGGGGCGATGACCGACACCGAGGCGTGGATCAACGGCGAGCCGGCAGGGCCCGTCCACCGCGGCGGCTTCTACCGTTTCCGTCACGAGGTGACCGGAAAGCTGCGTCCGGGGCAGGACAACCTCCTGGAGGTGACCGTCAGCAAGGAATCCGCCGACGACTCCGTCAACCGGGCCGAACGCATGGGCGACTACTGGAACTTCGGCGGCATCTACCGCCCCGTCCATCTGGAGGCGTTCCCGCTCCAGCACATCGAACGCATCGCCGTCGACGCCCGCGCCGACGGCACGCTGCGGATCGACGCCCATCTGTCGGGTACCGGTACCGCCGACCGTCTCGTCGCCCAGGTCACCGACCTCTCCGGTCGGCCGGTCGGCGCCCCCTTCACCGCGGCCGTCGCGCCCGGCGACACGACGGTGACCCTCAGAACCGCCGTCGACTCCCCCCGACAGTGGACGGCGGAGACCCCGCACCTCTACCGCGTCGAGGTCGCGCTCCGCGCCGGCGAGCGCCGCACCGTCCACCGCGTCGACGAGAGATTCGGCTTCCGCACCGTCGAGGTGCGCCCCGGCGACGGCGTGTACGTCAACGGCGTCAAGGTCCTCCTCAAAGGGGCCAACCGGCACACCATCTGGCCCACGTCCGGCCGGGCGACCAGCGCGCGCATCAGCCGCAAGGACATCCTCCTGATGCAGGAGATGAACATGAACGCGGTCCGGATGTCCCATTACCCGCCGGACACGCACTTCCTCGACCTCGCCGACGAACTCGGGCTGTACGTGCTCGACGAACTGGCCGGCTGGCAGAAGTCCTACGACGAGGCGGCAGGCAGGCCCCTCGTCGCCGAGATGGTCACCCGTGATGTCAACCACCCGTCGATCCTGTTCTGGGACAACGGCAACGAAGGCGGCTGGAACACCGCCCTCGACGGCGACTACGCCCGCCACGATCCCCAGCAGCGCACCGTTCTCCACCCCTGGGCGAACTTCGGCGGCATCAACACCGACCACTACGAGACGTACGACAGCACGCGCCGCATCCTCCAGGAACGCGACGACGTCTTCATGCCCACCGAGTTCCTCCACGGCCTCTACGACGGCGGCGCCGGCGCGGGGCTCGACGACTACTGGAAGCTGATGGGCCGTGAACGGCTCTCCGCCGGCGGTTTCCTGTGGGCACTGCTCGACGAGGGCATCGTGCGGGACGACCTCGGCGGCGGCATCGATGTGGCGGGCAACGCCGCACCCGACGGCATCCTCGGCCCCTTCCGCGAGAAGGAGGCCAGCTTCTACACGATCAAGGACATCTGGTCTCCCGTACAACTCGCCGAGCCGGAACGGTTCACCTCCGGCCTGCCGGACGACTTCGACGGGCGGATCGGCCTCACCAACCACTACGCCTTCACCAACACCCGTACCTGCCGGTTCACGTGGCGGCTCCTGGACTTCCGCACCCCGTCGCAGCGGCGGGACGGCCACACGGTGCGCGCCCAAGGCACCGCCTCCGCTCCGGACATCGAGCCCGGCGCACAAGGAGTGCTGCGCCTGCCCCTGCCGTCCGGCTGGCGATGCGCCGACGCCATGGCGCTCACCGTCACCGACGCCGACGGCCGCGAGATCCGCAGCTGGACATGGACCATCGCATCCGCCGCCGATCAGGCCCGACGGCTGGTACGTACGGGCCCCGGACCGGCCGTACGCGGATGGCTCGCGGACGACAGGCTCACCCTCGCATCCCGCGACACCACGGTCACGCTCGACGCCACGACGGGCATGCTGGCCGGCGTCACCCACGGAGGGAGGGATTTCGCGCTGTCCCGCGGTCCGCTGCCCACCACCGGAACGGCCGAACTCGCCCGCCTGACGCACGGGCCCGACGGCAACGGCTACACGGTGCAGGCCGAGTACTCCGGCGTCCTGCGCCACGTCCGGTGGCATCTGCACCCCAGCGGCTGGCTGCAGTTGGACTACCGCTACCACCTCACCGGCGAGTACGACTTCTTCGGCGTCGGCTTCGACCATCCCGAATCGCAGGTGACCGGCGTGACATGGCTCGGCCACGGACCCCACAGGGTGTGGAAGAACCGGCTGCGCGGCGTCGCGACGGACGTGTGGACGAAGCAGTACAACGACACCGCGACCGGTGCCGACGGCTGGGTGTACCCGGAGTTCAAGGGCTACCACGCGGGCGTCCGCTGGGCGTCCCTGCACACCACCGCCGGACGTCTCACCTTGGTCTGCGAGGACGAGAACCTCTACTTGCGCCTCTTCACCCCCCGCTTCGGACCCGACCCCCGCCACACCGCGCCGCCCTTCCCGCAGGGCGATCTCTCCTTCCTCGACGCCATCCCTGCGATGGGCACCAAGTTCGACCCACCGGCCGCGCTCGGCCCCACCGGCGCCCCCACCACGGCGACGGGCGACTACGGTCGAACCCTGTACTTCTCGTTCTCCCAGTAGCGCGTCCACTCACTCGCCGACGCCGCACCAGGCGGCCGGACCCCTGCCGACCGGCACTCCCAACAGGTGCTCGACCTCACCTTCCCGAGGCGTGCGCCTGCCCCCACGACCGTGACGGCCAGTGCCGATGTGGTCGAAGGCGGTGATCTCGCCGCCGGCAGGGGCAGTTCCTTCTCGAGGGCTTGCCCTGCCCCGTCCTCGGTCGCCACGTGGTGCGCAGCTCTCGCGGCGCCTCGTGTGTATGCCTGCTGCTTCACGATGCGGTCGAGGGCGGCGGCGAGCCGGTCGGCGGTGAGGATCGGTAGGGATCGGGTCGGTGGCGGCGCCGAGGGCGGCGAGACGACCCGCCCAGAACGGCTTGTCGGCAGCCACCGGTGCCGTCTTCGGGCGGACGCATCACCGCATGGCGCGGCCAGAGGCACGTCATGGATGGCGACCCGTTCTGTGTGATCGCCTGACCGCGGCTACACTCCCCGCCCCAACAGGGTGCCCTGTCCCAGTTTCGCCGGGAGGGGCACCTTGCTCTAGTGCAAGGAAGCCCCCTCATGCTGGTCCGTGAAGTCTCGTTCACCGTCGACCTCGGTGAAAACGGCTACCTCATCGGCTTCACCGACGACTACGAGTATCCAGCCGAGATGCCCTTCGGCTGGCGCTGTGGCCCGGCCACCGACGACGGCGCCGTCGTTCTGACCACCACCGACACCGGCCCCCTGCAGATGACCATCCAGGTCCACGACGCCCCGCCCGCGCCCGCGCCCGAGACCAGCGACGAGTGGGAGCCCGCGGAGGAAATCAGCCTGCGCGCCGACGACCCCACCCTCTCCCTCGCCACTCTCGAGCAGGGCGACATCCTCGACCCCTGGCCGGAGGAGGAGCCTGTCCTCAAGGTCCCGCCCGCCCCGGACGGCCAGGGCTGGGGGCGGATGCGCTTGTACTGCCACACCGACGACCCCGAACCAGGCATCGGCGACCACGGAGAGTGCCACCTGATCCAACTCTGGCGCGCCCCTCAGACGCCACCGGTACACCCTGAGATCACCGAGGCGGACCGCCAAGCCCGTGCCGAGTACGCCGCGAACATGGCTACGCCCGTTGAGGACTACACCACCACACACACCTACACGCAGGGTGGTGAACCAGACTGACACAAGACGTGCCACCGCAGCACGTCAGACCTCACCGGACGTCAGGGGCTTTCCGTAGACCCAGCTCAGGCAAGAGCCGGCCTGGAACAATCCGCGTTCAGCGGGCCGGCGGTGGGCATCGGGCAGCTGGCTTCGTTCATCTCGGGGAACAGCGTTTGTCGATAGGTTGCGGAGGCCGTTGGTGATCAACCGGTTCGTGAATCTCGACGAGAGATGACGGCACGGGTCCAGTCTCAGGAAGCTGGTCGATCTCACAACCTGGCGATCGGCGAGCTGCGACCGTTGAGTTGCCTGTTCAAAGGGGTGAGGCTGAGTTAGAACCCCCAGAGATCACGATCAAACTCACTTGCGGGGCAGCGACGATCTAGGACTGGGACGACGGCGCCGGCAGAAGGCTGGGCACGGCTGTGTCCAGGCGCCGCGGAACGTCAGTGGGCCGTGGACGGGCTGGGCTGGGGAGTCTTCAGCGGCTTGTAGCCCTTCGCGCCGGTGAGGTTCGCGCCGTCCAGGTTCGCGCCGCTTATGTCCACGCCGCTCAGATCCGCGTCGCTCAGGTCAGCACCCCTCAGGTCCGAGGCACCCAGGTCCGCTACGATCGAGGACGGGCCGTACCGCTGCACTGCGCTCAAGGGGCCGCCCAGGATCGCGCCGTGCAGCTTTGCTTTCGCTAGGTCCGCACCGAACAGGTCCGCGCCGCTCAGGATCGCATCCGTGAGGTGCGCGCCAGCCAGGTGCGCGTCCTTCAGGTTCGCGACGTGCAGGTTCGCGCCGTCTAGATCCGCGCTGTCCAGGACCGCGTTCTCTAGGTTCGCGCCGTCCAGGTTCGCGCCATGCAGATCCGTGCTCTCCAGGTGCGCGTTCCCTAGGTTCGCGCCGTCCAGGTTCGCGCCCTCCAAGTCCGCGCCGCGCAGGTTCGCGCCGTGTATGTCCGCGTCGTGCAGGTCCACTGGGGTGTTCTCGATGAGGGGGGCCGCGAGGATGGTCAGGGCGGCTTGGACGTCGTTGGCCGGTTGGTCAGGCTTCGCGGTGCTCTTCCGGGCATCGGGTGTGTGACTGCGGACGTAGGCGGACAGGACTTGGACGACGGTGGGGGCGTCGCGAGGGGAGTCTTGAGCGATGCGCTGAAGCGCATACATGCCGCCGATCCGCACTTCTTCTGCGGTGTCGCCGAGGTTCGCGACCGCGGCGGTGTATCGGTCGGTGACCTGTCCATCCCGGGCCAGTTGCTGTTCGGTATTCGCCTGTCGGATCGTCATCCAGGTGAACCCCGCAGCGGTCAGGGTGGAAAGGCTCACCAGAAGGGTCATCGAGCGCTCCATCCGTGTCCACCACCGGTTGCGATCCGGCTCTGCCGCAGGGGCCGCCGTCGTCGTGGAGGTAGCTGGCGGCTGCGTCCCGGCGCCCTGGACAGCTGACCTCGCAGGCGGCACGGTCGCGGAGGCAGGGGCCGCGGCAGGCGTGGGCGTCAGGTGCCGGCGGCGCAGGCGCGCGACGATGCGGTGCAACTGCGCGCCGCGCGCACCAGTTCTGGGTCTGGGCGTGGTCATGGCAGCACTCCAGCAGGTTCCACCACACCGCTGGGTCGTATCGCACCATACGTGACGATGCTGAGACCGCAGGCTGTTGCTGCTGCCCGCATCAGGCGTGGTCAGGAGGCGCGTAAGTGATGCCGACGTCTCCGACGGAGGCGGCGGCGAGGGCCACGACCTTCGGCATCTGCTGCACGATCAGGACCTTTCACCAGGAGCATCCCGCCTGCCCGCGCAAGAACCGCTGCGCCTCCCAAACTCAGGTTCTGGTCCAACTCTTGTGGAGCTGTGACGCTCAGTGTTGGTGAACGGCTCTGCGATGGTGATGCGCCACCACGACCGACGGTGTGTCGGTGGGACAGTCGATAATGCCCGTCATGGCAGATCGCAGTCCGGTGCTCCGGATCATCACCTCGGCGGCGCGGGAGTCTCTGAAGCCGCTCGGCCTGGCACAGCGCGGGCGGTCGCGGCTGTGGATCGACGATCACGGGTGGTGGCTCGGGGTTGTGGGGTTCACTCCGCCGCGGATTGCCGGCAGCGGTCTGTACGTCGGTGCGATGTGGCTATGGCACGACGTGGACCACCTGGCCTTCCACGTGGACGCAGTCCGCACCGGCCCCGAGTTGTTTCGCACCGAGGACCAGTTCACACCGCTGGCGCTCGACCTCAGCCGACAGGCGGCTGCGAACGTGACCGCGCTGAGGGAGAAGTTCCCGGCTATGCCGAATGTCGCCCGATACCTGACGTCCAGGCCGGTGCGGCGGGGATTCCTCTGGGACAGCTTCGACGCCGGGATCGCGACCGCCCTCAGCGGGGACCCGGACATGGCCCGCGATCACTTCGAGCGAGTCCTGCGAGAGGATGCGTTGGCGCCTTGGATCGTCGAAGCCCGGGAGAAGACTCGTGAGCTTTACGCGATCGCGGCAGATCACGACGCCGTGACTGCCCGGGTCACGCGGGCCGTCGATTCATGCCGGAGCAAGCTGGGCCTGGATCCCTTGCCGTTTGCGATCAGCTGAACGGACCGCTCGTCGACGACAGAGCAGTGGTCAGGCAAGGAGGACTCGCTTCCGTTAGCAGGCCGAAACTGGCCCGGCCGTACATCTGGCGCTTGATCATTTTGATCCGGTTGACGTGGCCTTCGACCATGCCGGAGTTCCAGGGCAGCGTGAGGCCGGCGGTGACGGCGGCAAGGTCCCGTTCGAGGCCGTTGACGAAGGCATGGAGGCTGGGAAGGGCGTCGGCCCGGACCGCCTTGATCCATTGCGGAAATTGGTCGCCCTGGAGCTGGGTGAGCATCTTCCCGAACACTCGGACGTGGCCGGTGAGGGCATCCAGTTCGGGGCAGCCGGCGAGAACGGATTTGAGCTTCAGGTGCTCGCTCTCCGGCAGGGTGTCGGGGTGAGTCAGGATCCATCCGGCGACCGTGCGTGGAGACGGAGGACGGGCTGCAGGTGCGGTCGGGGATGCGCGGAACGGCTGGAGGTAGGCACGGACGGCTTCGTAGCCGCCGGTGTAGCCGTGCGTCTTGATCTCTTCCCAGAGGGTCCAGGCGTTCGTGCAGCCCTCCGCCCATCGCTCGCGCAGGTAGGGCTTGAAGTCGTCGAGCTTGGTCCTGCGGTTCTGCCACTGCCCCTGGAACAGTTCTTCTGGCCTGGCGGCGTCGGCCAGTGTTGGACGGTGCGGTAGGTCATGCCAAGCTGTCGCTGGATCGAGCGTCGGCTGTGGCCGCTGGCAAGCAGCGAGTGGACAGCGGCGTGATTGGCTCGGGTGCGGTCGGCGAACCGGTGCCCGGTGGGCCATGGCGACCCGCTCTCAGCCGACATCGGAGCCGGCGCCTTCTCCGGTTCCGACTCGGCGAAGGTCGCGCGGAGGCACGAGCGGTGTTGGGAGACGCACCGCTCGGCCGCTTCGCCGAGGTTGCGCCAGAGGTGGAACCGGTCGGCCACCTGGACTGCGTTGGGTGCTCCGATGCTGGCGCCCTCGGCGAAGAACGGAGCGCGGTCGCGACAGACGACCTCGATGCCCGGGCGCTCGGCCAGCCAGGCCGCGACGGTGCCCGCCTCGCGATCAGGCAGTAGATCAATCGCTCTGCGGGCCTCAACGTCGACTAGCACGGTCCCGTAGACACGGCCCTTGCGCATGGCGTACTCGTCGACGCCGACCACACGCGGAACCTGTGGCTGGGGCTCCGGGAGAGCGTCTACCAACCTCAGGACCGTATTCCTGCTGACCCTCGCTCCGAAGACGTCGGCCGGCCGGGCACCTGGACGGCCAGGGCGAGGCCGAGCTCGCCCAGCACCGACCGCATTCGTTCGGTCCGCCGGCTGTACCGCCGGGTCAGGCCCGCAACCTGCTCAACGAACGTCCGCCGCCCGCAGGAGACGTCTTCGAGGCACGGTCTACGGCCGCCGCACCACGACGCGGCGGCCGGAAATCCGTCACCGTCTTCGCGACGATTGGGGGGCTCGTGTGAGCACCCCCGTTACCCGATCCCGCCGCCGTCTGCGCGTCCCCGAACCCGGCGCTGCCGCGCCCCGCCGGCCGGTCGACTGGACGAAGGTCGGCCGCCGCTCGGCCCGCCACCGGCATGACCGCCACCGAGGCCGCGGCCGCGCTCGCCTTCAACGCGCTGCTCGCCCGCGCGTACGAGGTCGGCACCGGAGCTCGCACGGAAACCACGTCACGACGGCCCGCCCGGAGGAACTGGTGGTCGCCACCTGGGTGAAGCCGACGGCCTGCGGAACCCGCCACGAGACGCTCACCGCCGACGGCCAGATCCACGTCGACTACGCGCCTCCACTCGGGGAGCCGCACTTCGAGGGCGACGACGACCCCGACTACAACCCGATCTGCAACTTCCCGCGCCTCCCGGCCTGTTCTGCATGGAGTGCGCCAGCTGCGCCGCCTGCGGGCAGTGCCGCGGGCTCCACGTCTGGACTCCTCTCCCGAGCTGATCACCGAGGGCAACCTCCCACATCTCCTCAACCAGCTGCGCCCCGAGGGATCTGGGAGCCGGAAATAGTCAAGTTGCCCGGAATGCCTGGGAGGTTGTCCCCTCGAATCCCCAGGTGGACGCGTTCGTGAGAGGCGACCGAGGAGCCTGGGAGGCGGCGCACCTCCGACCAGTGTCACGTTCACCGAGCGTCACAATCGGGGTGTCACGCACACTGTCACGCCCGCCACCGATCGCGTGACAGCAGCCACCCGAATGCCCGAATTAAGCATGTTCCGGGGGCGGAATACCCCCCCGAGCCCCCTCCAGGGCCGTTTTCGCGTGACAGCGCGACAAGCGTGACAGCCCCGTTGAGGTGATCACTTTCTGTGCGGATGTCCCGTCCAAGGCGGTCCGGTCCCTGTCTCACATGATCTGGTCCGGCAGGTCTGCTTCTTCGGTCCCACCGGCCCTGGTGGTGTCTGAGCTGTCCCGGGTGGTGGCCGATGGGGGCCGGACCTGGTCATAGTCGTGTGGCCGTGCGGACCAGGCCGGCCAGGGTGAGGGAGCGGCTGTGCGCGGGCCAGGCGATGTGGGTCACGACGGGAGGTGCGTCGGTCAAGGGGACGGCTGTGTGCTCGGCCCACAGCCAGGAGCGGGCGGAGTCGGGGACGACCGCCACGGTGCGTCCGAGGGCGATCAGCTGGGCCAGTTGCGTCTGGTTGTGGATCTCGGGGCCAGGGCCGGGTGCGTAGGTGCCGTGGGTGGGCCAGCGGGCGAGCGGCAGATCGGGGACGTCCCTGACATCGGCCAGGCACAAGGTCTCGCGGGCGGCGAGGGGGTGCCCGGCCGGCAGGACGGCGACCTGTCCCTCGGTCGTCAGTGCCTCGCTGTCGAATCCGGCGAGGGAGTTCCACGGCGTGTGCATGAGCGCGACATCGGCGCGTCCGTCGCGCAGCAGCTCTTCCTGTTCGCAGATGCCACACGGCAGCACCTCGATCTCGGCACTGTCGGGCTCGGCCGCGTAGGCGTCGAGAAGCTTCCGCAGCAGTTCGTGGGACGCGGCGGCCTTGACCGCGAGGACCAGCCGATTGCGGGGGCCGCCGGGGCTGTCGGCACCGCCGGCGCGCCGGGTTCGGCGAGCGGCGGCGACGGTCGCGTCGAGGGCCGCCCGGCCCTCATGCAGCAGCACCTCTCCGGCACCGGTCAGGCGGACACCACGGCGGCTGCGCTGCAGCAGGCAGACCCCGAGGCGCCGTTCGAGCTGCTGGATCGCCCGCGACAGCGGCGGCTGGGCAATGCCGAGGCGCTCGGCGGCGCGCCCGAAGTGCAGTTCCTCAGCAACGGCCACGAAGTACCTCAACTCGCGGGTTTCGAGGGTGTCCACGGCCGCAGCATACGTGGTGATACCTGGCGGGTATGACAGGGCACCGGATCGGTCTTGGCCGCGCCAGTCGTCCGAGGGCCACCATCATCAGCATGAGCGAAACGATGATCGCGCTGGTGACCGGCGCGAACAAGGGCATCGGGTACGAGATCGCGGCCGGGCTGGGCAGCCTCGGATACCGCGTGGGTGTGGGGGCCCGCGACGAGACCCGACGCGAAACCGCCGTCGGAAAACTGCGCGCCCTCGGCGTGGACGCGTTCGGGGTACCGCTGGACGTTACCGATGACCGGAGCGTCACCGATGCCGCGGAACTGGTCGAACGGCTTGCCGGGCGCCTGGACGCCCTGGTCAACAACGCCGGCATATCGGGCGAGATGGGCCCGGGGTGGGAGCAGGACCCGACCGCGCTCGACCTGGAGGTGCTCCGCACAGTCGTGGATACCAACGTCATGGGTGTCGTCCGGGTGACCAACGCGATGCTGCCGTTGCTGCGGCGCTCGGCCTCGCCACGCATCGTCAACGTCTCCAGCAGCGTCGGATCCCTGACCCGGCAGGCGGACCCCGACACCGAGATCGGCCCGATCATGGCGGCCTACGCGCCGTCGAAGTCGTTCCTCAACGCCCTCACCGTCCAGTACGCCCGGCAGTTCACCGGTACGAACATCCTGATCAATGCCGCCTGCCCGGGCCTGGTCGCCACCGACTTCACAGGCTTCCACGGATCCCGCACCCCCGAACAGGGCGCGGCCACAGCGATCCGGCTCGCCACACTGCCCGACGGCGGCCCGAGCGGTTCGTTCTTCGAGGACGACGGCGTCGTCCCCTGGTGACCACGAACTGCCCTGAGCCGACGAAGCCCCGGCGCGTCCCCGAAACGGTGCGGACGGACCGGATCGCATGAGACAGCGGGAGGCATCCGTCCGACCAGGACCAGATCGACTGGGATCTCCGGCGACGCGGCGTCTCAATCGATCCGGTCGCCGCAGGCGACGTCCCCGTTCCCGGACCAGCTCATCGGAGGCGGGACAGCGGACCCCGGAACGAGGCGTCGTGGCGGCTGGGGGAGACGGGCGTGTCCGCCAGGTGCAGCTAGCGGACCGGCACAGTGAGCGTGCTGATCCGAGGGAGTTCGACGGGCTCGCCCTCAGCGTCCAGCAGCATCCCGGAGACCTGGTAGCCGCAACCGGGCGGGGGGCCGACCTCCTGCGCCTGGTCCCAAGTGATCTCACCGTCACCCGGGTACTCCCCTCGATCATCACCAGGCCCTGCACGGTCCGGGCGGCGGTGTCCCACCCGTCGCGGCCGGCATGCGCGAGAAGTTCGGCCGCAACCTCGCGATCGTCGGCCAGGACAACCTGCGCCGCATCGTGCTGCGCGAACGCGACCGGCCCGGCGGCGCCGACATCGGCCTGATCGACCTGACCACCCGCTACGCCCTGAACAACGGCTTCCATGTCGTTGTGGAGGGCATCTTGTACGCCGAACCTGCTCCTGCCGCACGGCAACCTGAGGGCAGCCCGCGGTCGCCGCGGAGCCCGCTGAGTGTCTCCGCGCGACTCTGCACAACCGTGTGACCTACCCGGCGCACGACTGGACAGCCCAGGCACCAAAACGTGTGCGGGCGACGGCTGCGAAGACGTCGCCCGCACACGTATTTTCGGGGGCACGTTGCAGCGTCTCCCCAGGTAAGACAGTTCGTCGACGTGCATGCGCAGCTTCCCCGGTCACCCGCATCGTGAGATCCACGCATGCACAGCCGCTACAGGGCACGTGGAACGATCCGCGCCTCAGCGGCCTCGATGACAAGTCGGATCCGTGTCTTGGATTCCTCCTCAAAGAGCTTGCGCCACATATGCACCTAGTAGGAAAGGTCCGGGACGTCGCAGGCCTCCAGGTACGTCGTGTACCGGTCGAAACGAGGAAGGGAGTCGTCGCGCAGCATGTCGGAGATTGTGGAGCGGCGGAGCGGGGTCACGTCCCGCCTCGCGGTGGCCGGCTGGAGTCCACTGCCGCCCGCCGCAGCCCCGCTGCTGGATGTGATGCCGAAGCCGCCCCTTCGACGAGGGGGCGGCTTCGCCGTGGTCGGCGAGTGGGTCGGTGGGGCCGGAAGGCCATCGGCTTCCGGCCCCACCGCCTACCGGCTTGTATCGGGTGAAGTGTCAGCCTGTCACTGGATCGTCCAGGCCTGGAAGGACTCATTCACGGGCATCGACTGATCGATGGCGGCTCCGCCCGTCGTCGACCCGCCGCTCACCTCGAGGATCTGCCTGCTCTCGAAGCTGCGGATGAGGTAGCCTCCGCTGGTCGGTTCGAAGTACCACAGCTGGTTGTTGCTGCCGTTGTAGGTGTCCTGCTGCAGCGCGGTACTCCTCCAGTGGCTGGCCCAGCCCAAATCAAGGACCTTGCCGCTGTTCCTGCTCACGATCTTGTAGAGCTGTCCGCTGACGCGAACGATGTTCCACTGCTGGTTGGCGGTACCCGAGTTCCACCACTGGATGATGCTCGCGCCGTCGGCGGTGGATCCGCCGTTGACGTCCATGTGCCGGGCGGGGCTCCCGCCCAGGGTGATAGCGGAGCCGGTCACTAGGCTCCGGCCCCATGACCAGTGATCTCGGGTTCGCCTGCTCGCGCTGCGGGGCCCACCACCCTGAGCCGCCGAGCTCCACGGACGACCTCACATCGCCCATCCCGGTCGCACCCGCTGGCCTGAGCCACAGGGCCCAGCAGTTCGTCGAGGTGGAGGGCATCCGCGTCCACCGGCAAGACATCCTGCGACACCGCGACGCTTGGATCGGGCACGGGATCCCCGCTGCGGAGATCGACCGGGCCGCCGCCTTTCAGGACCGCTGGGGCGGCCTTGCCCTGCCGCCGGCCCCGTTCTACGAAGGTGGACCGCGCATCCTGGACGCCGACTGTCCCGAGCGGATGCCCGCAGAAGGCTGGTCGTTCCCGGCAGGGGACTGCCGGGTGTCGATGGCCTACGGATTCATGGTCGGCCCCGATGGGGCGTTCGGGATCGACGCCTACCGCTGGACACCTTGCCAGCACGGACGGATGGGTGGAATCCCTGGCTCTGGCCGCCCACGCCCGGTGGGCCAAGACCGCCACGAGGGTCAAGGGGAAGGCCGTGGAGGAACTGGATCTCGGCGGCTTCGAGCCGGTGCCCGAGGTGCAGGGGGTGACCGACGCCTGGTGGCGGGGCGAGGATTTGCTCATCGCCGTGTACCGGGGCGAGGCCGTGGGCCTTGAAGCTCCGCAGTGCCTCGAAGCACACGTCTACGGCGGGCTCGACGAGTGGGGCCTCCACGGCGACTGACGCGTGGTGACGAATCTGAGCACCTACTTGGCCGGATGGGCCGGCTAGCGCGCTCAGGCACAGATGCAGACGCAGCATGCCTGGAATGCCACCTACGCCGTGCTCGCCGCGCCCCACCACAGTGACACCACCGCCTTGCGCCGCCACCAGCTGCGCCTGTCCGCACGTCTGTGGTGGCACCCGTACTGGAACGCCGCCCGCTCGGCGCCGGCAGCGCGCACCGACTTGCGGCAGCTGGTTCGCACCCGGGAAGCATCTCGGGCCGCATGAGGCCTCGCCTGGGCGCCGCACGCCGCCAGGATCCGGGTTGCGACAAGGAATGCGCCTACTGTTGGACCGAGGTCCAGTCCCCCGTGGAGCTGACCGACGTCCTCAACGACGCGCCGGTCCGCGCGGGTGCGCCTGGGTGCCCAGGGCATGCGTGTCTTCGCCGCGAGCCGGGAGCCGACCCGGCAGCACCTGCCTTGCTGGTACTCGACCAGGGCCGCCTCACCGGGATCTGCTCGACCACCGAGTGTGCGGCAAGTGGCCCCGTCCCCTTGCCGCACAGCGGCGCTCACCGGATCGGGGCGAACCCTCCCCGGACCGACGCGGAGTGGCCCGACCCCTGCGCGTCGACGCGGTAGCCGTCGCCCGCGCCACTGCGCACGCCGGTGCCGTTGTTGAACTGGGCGGCGAACTCATAGCTTCCGGCCGGCACGGTCAGGCCCGGCTTGAGGACCCAGCGGTAGACCAGCGTGCCGCCGGCCTCCTGAGCGGTGACGGTGAAGTCACCACTCGGCAGGGTCTGCCAGGTGCCGGTGTTCATCACCCCGCCGGTCTGCACAATCCGGATCTCGACCGTGAGCGAGGTGAGCGGCTGGGTCGTCTTGAGGACGAGGTTGCTCTGCGTCCAGTAGACGGTGCTGCGCGGGTCCACCGAGCCGGCCGACCACAGCGCCCCGTTCTGACTCTTGCCGGCGGTCGACGATGGACTGGTGGCCGGCGGAGTCGGGCGCGAGCTGCCCGGGGTGGTGACCGGGGCCGGCCTGACAGGGGTGGGGCGGGCCGATGTCGGGTGCGGGGAGCTGACCGTCGGGGACGGGGGGGCAGGCGTGGTCACGGTGGCCGACGGCGAGGTGTGCGCAACGATGGCGGCGACGGCGAGGCCGCCGGTCGCCAGGATGCCGGTGGCGGCGAGCCCGGCGAGCGCAACCCTGGTCCCGGACCTCGCGAACGGCCGCACGCGGTGACGGACGGCGGGGCCGGCCATGCCGCGTTGCACCCGGGCCAGCATCCTGGCACGGTCGGGCCGGTGGGCCTCGGCGGCCTCGCGCAGCCGACGGGCGATCTCCTCGTTCACCGGTTCCTCCTCCCTGCCACCAGGTCCCCGACCGCTCGTGCGCCCAGTATCCTTTCCAGTTCGGCCATTCCCTTCGAGGTCTGGCTCTTCACCGTGCCGACCGAGATGCCCAGCGCCACCGCCGTGTCCTTCTCCGACAAGTCGAAGGCGTGCCGCAGCACCACGCAGGCGCGCTTGCGGAACGGCAGCCGGGCGAGCGCCGCGCGGACGTCCAGCACGGCCGCCGTGTCCGGCCCCTCCACCTTCTCGGGGCCGCGGGACCAGAACAGCGTGATCCGGCGTCGCTCGCGCACCGCGCTGCGGATCCGTCCCCGCGCCAGGTTGGCCACCACACCGCGGGCGTAGGCGAGCGGGTGGTCGGCCTGCCGCAACCGGTCCCAGCGCTGCCACAGGGCGACCAGAGCGTCCGCCGCGAGGTCGTCCGCCGCGTCGGTCTCCCCGGTCAGCAGGTGTGCTAGACGGGCGAGTTCGGCATAGTGGCGTTCGAAGAATTCGTGGAACTCCGCGGACGCGTCCTCGAGGACCATCCCCCGGTCGCCCTCTCCTGGCAATGATGTGCGCGTTGGTTGCACGTTTAACAACCCGGCGCATTCTAACAATGTCCGACCTGGGATCCGAACGGCGGTCGTGCTCGGTTGCGGGCCGGTGAAGGCTGACCGGCAGGCTGGTCAATTCCGGGCGAACTGGACACCGGTCGGCTGCGCGACGACTGGCCGGGGCCGGGATCGTCGGACTGACCGAGGCCGTCGGCTGCACCGTCACACTCGCGCCGCCGCCCGCCGCCCGCCGCCCGCCGCCCGCCGCCCGGCATCGGACGGGTGCGGCCCCCGCGCGGCTGCGGCGGACGCGTCGGCCCCCCTTCCGGCACCGGTTCCGGTCCCGGTGAGGACGGTCAGGCCGGGCACGCCGGCACACCGACGACCAGCAGCCTCAAGGAAAGGCCCGTGCCCAGTCCGCGCATCCGCCACGCTTGCGGCGCGGCGTGCTTCGTTGCCCTCATGCCCGTCCATCCGGTGGTTCGTCTCGTCTCTTCCGGCTCCCAGTTGCCGCAGGAGACGAGAAGGTTGCCGTCCCGATGCTGATTTCTCGGCGACCGGTGCACGGCTCGAAAGGGATCTGAAGAACATCGGATACGGCGGCAACCTTTCCATCCCGAGCGGCCACCTAGGGGTGCACCAACCACCGCGAGCGCAGTCAGCTGCACCTGTCGGTGATCTCGCCACCGGCCACAACGCCCGTTGCTGACCGGCAGGAACGGCCGCAGTCGTTCCCACTCGGCATCCGTCAGATCACCCCGCCGTATACCCAAAGCAACGACCCGGACATGGAGCGGTCATATGATCGGCCGGACAAGTCCTAGCGGTCCGAGGTAGACGCTGAGGGTCTCGATCGTGTCCGCGCCGGTGTGCAGGACGCAGGTGTGTTCGTCGAGCGGTTCGACTGTGCCGACGGCTGGGTTGATCCGGTCGGCGCCGGTGCCGGCGGGGGCGTGCACGTGACCTGTGCCCGGTATCGCCAGGCAGCGGCGGACACCCGGCGGGACACGTAGGACAGGGAGCTCGAAGGCCCCTGCGGGCGTCCTGGACGGCTTCGCGGGCTTCTCCGGCTCCGGGGCCAGCGGCATGATGCCGAGCTGCTCCAGGCGCTCGCGCTGCCCCTCTGCCAGGGCTTGCAAGACCTCCGGTTGGCTTCGTTCACTTCCAGCGACAGCGTTTGTCGATGAGTTTCGGTTCTGGTCCAACTTCTGTGGAGCGGTGACACTGAGTGTTGTCGGCCGCATGTGATTGGGCGCGCGGGGAGTTCTGTAGCCATCACCTTCGGGGAGATCATTCATGTCCCAGTACCCATCGCTGACTCGCGCCCTGGCGGAGGTGCTCGTGGACCTCACCTGGTTCATCGAGAGCGCGGACGACGAGCACATGGATCAGGACGATGCGGTGAAGGCGCTGGAGGGTGTCGCCGCGGTGGTGGGTCGCATGTCGGACTCCCAGCGTGCAGAGTTCCAACAGATGATCGAGGCAATGGCCGTAGCCGAGACTAATCCAGGACGCCGTGCCTTCCTGGAAGCGTTCCCGGACGACTTCGGACTCGCGGAGTAGCTGCCGACGGGGTCAGGGTCAGGATACGAGGAGGGTTCGCTTCCTGAGGAGCGCAAAGCCGGTCCGTACATCTGGCGTTTCAGCATTTTGATGCGGTTGACGTGGCCTTCGACGACGCCGGAGCTCCAGGGCAGGGTCAGGCCAGCGGTGACGGCGGCGAGGTCTCGTTCGAGGCCGTTGGCGAAGGCGTGGAGGCTGGGCAGGTCGTCGGCGCGGACCGCTTTGATCCACTGTGGAAGCCGGTCGCCTTCGAGCTGGGTGAGCATCTTCCCGAATGCGCGGACGTGGGCGGTGAGGGCTGCCAGTTCAGGGCAGTGCGCGAGGACGGACTTCATCTTGAGTCGCTCGCTCTCCGGCAGAGTGTCGGGGTGGGTCAGGATCCACCTGGGGACGGTCCGGGGCGAGGGTGGGCGGGTCGCCGGTGCGGTCGGGGTTGTGCGGAACGGACGTAGGTAGGCGCGCACGGCTCCGTAGCCGCCGCGGTAGCCGTGCGTCTTGATCTCCTCCCAGAGTGTCCAGGCGTTCGTGCAGCCCTCAGCCCACCGCTCGCGCAGGTACGGCTTGAAGTCGTCGAGCTTGGTCCTGCGGCCCTGCCACTGCCCATGGAACAGGTCTTCTGGGGCCGCGGCGTCCGCCAGGCGTTGGACGGTGCGGTAGGTCATGCCGAGTTGGCGTTGGATCGCGCGTCGGCTGTGGCCGGCGGCCAGCAGCGCGTGGACAGTGGCGTGCTTCGCGTGTGTGCGGTTGGCGAATCGGTGCCCGGTGGGCCATAGCGACCCGCTGTCGGGCGGTGCCGACGTCTCAGCTTGAGGGGCCGGATCAGCGAAGGTCGCGCGCAGACGGGCGGTGGCGAGAGACGCATCGCTCGGCTGCTTCGCCAAGGTTGCGCCACAGATGGAACCGGTCGGCGACCTGGACGGCGGTGGGCGCCCCGATGCTGGCGCCCTCAGCGAAGAACGGGGCCCGGTCGCGACAGACGACCTCGATCCCCCGGTGTTCGGCCAGCCAGGCCGCGAGAATGCCCGACTTCCGATCCGGGAGTAGGTCCACCGGTCTGCGGGTCTCGACGTCGACCAGCACGGTCCCGTAGACGCGTCCCTTGCGTATCGCGTACTCGTCGACGCCGACGACCCGCGGGATCCGCGGCTGGGGTTGGCCAACTGAGGCGCTCAGTCACACAGGGAGGCCTTGCCCGGCAGCGGTGGCTACTCCCAGGGTCGCGGTAGCGCGTACCACAGGGCTCTGAGCCAGAGCGGCCGGCTGCGGTGCTCGATTTGATGACCGCGTTGCAGGAGTCGGTGTCGAAGGGAAGGCCTCCTGCGGCGAGGAGGCCGGGCCAGGCCGAGGTGCACGAGCTGGTGAAGCCGAAGCAGAAGACGACCGCGAAGAAGAAGACGGCGAGCCGCCGGCCAGGCACCGCATAGGGGAGGAGGCCGCTCGTCAGGTGGCAGTCGGCCCGCAGACCGCTCCGGTCATCCAGTCGCGTAGCCGCCGCCAGCACGTCATCCCCGAACCGAACCCCAGCTCCTTCGGTAGGTACTCCAACTGGATGTCCGTGTGCAGCACGTACAGGATCCCGCACAGCACCTGCCGGTCCGGCAACGGCTTACGGCCCGGATACCGGAACCTGCGCTCCCGCCTCGGCAGCAGCGGCTCGATCCGCTCCCACAGTTCATCCGACACGATCCACGGTGATGCCCCCACGCATCCGACAACGCTCAACTCGCCGTCAAGACACGGACACCACGGCTCCGCCACCTCATTGTGTTAGCCGTTGCAAGCCTGGGCAGTTGCTCAAGCCGCCGCCCGATGCGCCCGTCGGGTTCGGCGTCATCGCCTTCTGCTGGACTGCCGAGCGGGAATGCCGCCGTCCCGTGTGCGCCGGCTGGGGTACGTAGTTCGCCGACGTAGGCTGGAAGGCGAGAGGGCACTGGAGCGGACTTACGGCCGGCTGATGTTCCACCGCGGCCTCGCCCGCGACTACGAAACCCTCCCTGCCCGCTCCGAAGCCATGATCCACTTCGCCGTGACCGACCTCATGACCCGCAGCCTCGCCGGCGAGACCACGACCTCCTGGCGTGATGGCGCAAAGCGGCATCGACTACGGCTCCCGGGATGAAACACCGGGAGAAGACGACATTTGATCGGTCACCCGTGGTGCACATTTTGGTGTTCACGGTCCGGTTGCCGTTCCTGTCCGATGGTGCTCGCCCGTGTGATCAGCTGGTGCGGGGCCCGGATCTCCCTTCCGGGGACGGGGGCGGGGCTGCCGATCCGCTTCAGCAGCCGCTCCACCGCCGTCTCCGCGATCATCCTCTTGTCCGGGGAGACCGTGGTGACCGACGGGTTGGAGTAGCGGCCGTCCTCGATGTCGTCGTAGCCGACGATCGCCACGTCCTCCGGGACGCGCAGCCCGCGTGCGGCCAGCGTGTGCATCGCGCCCAGCGCCACCAGGTCGCTGTAGCAGAACACCGCGTCCGGCGGCTCCTCGAGGTCGAGCAGGTGTGCCATCGCCGTGGCGCCGTCGGAGCGGTTGAAGCGCGGGGTGGAGATGATCAGCTCCTCCCGTACCGGGATCCCGGCGCGCTCGTGTGCCAGCCGGAAGCCGCGGGTGCGCAGCTGGGCCGCCTCACCGGTGCGGTAGGGCTGGTCGCCGATCGCCGCGACACGCCGCCGGCCGAGGCCGAGCAGGTGCTCGGTGGCTTCGCGGGAGGCGGTGACGTCGTCGATGCCGATGTGGTCGAAGCTGCCGTCGCTGACCCGCTCGCCGAGCACCACCAGCGGAAGGGCCGGATCGCGGGCGGCCAGGTCGGACTGGGCGAGGCCGAGCGGGCTGAAGATGACCCCGTCGAACAGCAGTTGCTGGGAGCCGCGGCTGAGGAACATCTTCTCGTGTTCGGCGTCGCCGTCGGTCTGGTCGATCAGGACGTTGTAACCCTGTACCCGGGCCGCGCGGATGATGCCCTGCAGCAGTTCGGCGAAGTACGGCGTGTCCAGGTACGGCACGACCACCGCGATCTGGCCCGAGCGCCCGGCGGCGAGGTTGCGGGCCAGCACGTTCGGCCGGTAGCCGAGTTCGTCCACGGCCTGCTGCACGCGGGCGCGCGTGGCCTCGGAGACCGGTGCGTAGCCGTTGACCACGTTGGACACGGTCCGGCTGGAGACGCCGGCGAGCAACGCGACGTCGCGGAGTGTCACGCCCTTAGCCATATGCCACCTTCATCCCGGATGTCGGTTTCAGCGCTGAAAGTTTCCTCGGGGTTACCTCTTGCAGCGCGGCAAGTTCTCGGTTAACACTTTTGCAGCGCTGCAGAGCGTAGCAGAGAGCCCCGGCAACACTCACGGGGCCAATCAGTAGGAGCCGCAGAGGGAACAGCAACTTCTCGCGGGCCGGGAGCCGCTTCCGTCCTGATGGTGCATCACTCATTACTCGTTCTTCTCTGAGCGCGCCCGCGCGCTGATCCCGCAACTGCCCCTTCTTCTCACCGACGTCACGTACGCCCCACCCTCCCGCGTCCACTGACGTCCGCCCGCCAGGATCCGCCGGCGGGCAGCTCACCCCGGGCCGGCGTACCCGCATGCCTCGGGCCTCCGACGCCGTATCTCCGTGTGCCCGGCGCCCCCTGTGCGCACCTCTCTATCTCCTCCCCTTACCTCCGTCCTCCTGCCCCTTTAGGCACCCTCACCCGGGAGATTGTCATGTCCTCCAGCAGAAAGCCCAGGCTCCGTTCCGTCCGCCGGACCGCCGTCGCGGCGACCTCCGCCGCCCTCGCCGGCATGCTCCTCGCGGCCTGCGGCGGCGGAAGCGGCGGCGGCAGCGGGAGCGGTGCCGCGAGCAGCGGCCCGGTGCACATCAAGGTGTGGGCCTGGTACCCGGACTTCAAGCAGGTCGTGGACCAGTTCAACAAGACCCACAAGGACGTCCAGGTCGACTGGGTGCAGGCAGGCGTCGGCCAGGACGAGTACACCAAGCTGAAGACGGCGCTGAAGGCCGGTCAGGGCGCCCCGGACGTCGTCATGCTGGAGTTCCAGGAGCTGCCGACCATCCAGCTCACCAAGGGTCTGCTCGACATGGGCAAGTACGGCGCGGACGCCGACAAGGGCAACTACGTGGACTGGGCCTGGAAGCAGGTCTCCGACGGTGACCACGTCTACGCCATCCCCGTCGACGGCGGCCCGATGGCCATGATGTACCGGGCCGACCTGTTCAAGAAGTACAAGCTGAAGGTCCCCACGACCTGGGCGGAGTACAAGGAGGAGGCGGCCAAGCTGCACGCCGCCGACCCGAAGGCGTACATGACCGACTTCGGCAGCGACGAGACGGCCGGCGGCTGGCGCCAGGGCCTGATGTGGCAGGCCGGCTCCCGCCCCTACACCTACTCGGCGAGCAAGCTGCCGGACATCGGCGTGAAGCTCAACGACGACAATGCCAAGAAGGTGTACGAGTACTGGGGCGACCTGGTCAAGAACAAGCTGGTCGACACCCAGTCGTATGCGACCACGGACTTCTACAACGGCCTCAGCAGCGGCAAGTACGCCACCTACATCGCGGCCGGCTGGGGTCCGGGTTACCTCTCCAGCGTCGCGAAGGCGACCGCGGGCAAGTGGCGCGTGGCCCCGTTGCCGCAGTGGACGGCGGGCGGCACCGCCCAGGGTGACTGGGGCGGTTCGAGCTTCTCCGTGACCTCGCAGACAAAGCACCCGAAGGAGGCCACCGAGGTCGCCCGGGAGCTCTTCGGCACATCGCAGGCCGCCTGGAAGATCGGCATCGACCAGGCCTACCTCTTCCCGCTGTCCAAGCCGATCCTCAACGGCTCGTACTTCGGGGACAAGAAGTACGACTTCTTCGGTGGCCAGCAGATCAACAAGGTGTTCGTGACCGCGGCGAACGGCATCGGCAGCTTCGACTGGAGCCCGTTCCAGGACTTCGCCTACAACACCGACACCAGTGAGGTCGGCAAGGCCCTCCAGGGCCAGACCGACTGGTCCGCCGTGAACGACAACGTCCAGCAGCAGGTGGCCTCCTACGCGACCAAGCAGGGATTCAAGGTCAGCCGGTAACCGGCCCCAGTCCCCGATTCCCCACTGCCCCCGCAGGCGGCGCGCGAGCGCCGTACGCCCGCCGCCCGCGGGGGCCCGCCAGACGCGCAAGGAGATGTGATGAGCCTGCTCCGACAGCAGGGACCCCCGGCGGCCGTACCCCTGAACCAACCCGTCACCAGCGAGGGCCCCGCCCACGCCGCCGGCCGGAAGGCGGGTCGGCGCAGCGGACAGCTGTCCGGTCGCACCCGGCACAAGGCCATGGGCCTGTTGCTGGTCACCCCGTTCGGCCTGCTCTTCGCCGGCTTCCTGGTGGCACCGCTGGCGTACGCCTTCTGGCTGAGCCTGAGGACCTCCACCCTTGTGGGCGGTGACCACTTCAGCTGGTTCGCCAACTACAAGCAGACCTTCACCGACCCGCACTTCCTGTCCGGTGTGCGCCGCGTGCTGGTCTTCGGCGTGGTGCAGATCCCGCTGATGCTGGGGCTGGCTCTGCTCGGCGCGCTGATCATCGACGAGGTCACCAGCCGCCTCGCCAAGGTGTTCCGCATGACGCTGTTCATGCCGTACGCCGTGCCCGCGGTGATCGGCGCGCTGATGTGGGGCTTCCTCTACAGCCCCACCTTCGGCCCGGTGAACTCCTTGAGCAACGCGCTCGGTCTGGGGAAGTTCGACCTGCTGGGTCACAGCCTGATGCTGACCTCGCTCGGCAACATCGTGACCTGGCAGTGGACCGGCTACAACATGATCGTCCTGTACGCGGCCCTGCAAGGTCTGCCCCGCGAGGTCTACGAGGCGGCCAAGCTGGACGGGGCCGGCCAGATCCAGACGGCCCTGCGCATCAAGATCCCGATGGTCTCTTCGGCGCTGGTGCTCACCTTGATGTTCACCATCATCGGCACGCTCCAGTTCTTCACCGAGCCACGGGTCCTGGAGCCGACGGCGTCCTCGGTGATCAGCCCGGACTACACACCGAACTTGTACGCCTACAACCTCGCCTTCCAGTACTCGGAGTTCAACTACTCCGCTGCCATTTCCTTCTCGCTCGGAGCGGTGGTCTTCATCGGCTCCTACCTCTTCCTGTTCGCCACGCGTAAAAGGAGCGGACTGAAGTGACGACCGCCGCTGCCCCCGTTCCCACCGTTGCCGCCGCCCGGGCGCCCCGCGTCAAGTCCTCCGCCAGGGGGCGCGTCACCGTCAACGCTGTGATGGTGGCGATGATCCTTTACTTCCTGATGCCGTTCTGGTGGCTTGTCGTCGCGGCCACGAAGAACAACGACGCCCTGTTCTCCACCGCGGCACTGTGGTTCCACTCGCCGGGGTCGTTCTTCGACAACGTCCAGCAGCTGTTCACGTACGACGACGGCGAGTACCTGCGCTGGATGGGCAACACCGTGATCTACGCGGGCGTCAGCGGGGTCGGTGCCACCGCCGTTGCGACCCTTGCCGGGTACGCCTTCGCCAAGTACCGCTTCCCCGGCCGAAACCTGCTCTTCTCCAGCCTCCTCGGCGCCATCATGGTCCCGGCGACCGCGCTGGCCATCCCCACCTACCTGCTGCTGAGCAAGGTGGCGCTGACCAACACGATGTGGGCGGTCATCCTGCCCTCGCTGCTCAACCCGTTCGGCGTCTACCTGGTGCGGGTGTACGTGCAGGAGTCCCTGCCGGACGAACTGCTGGAGGCCGCCCGCGTGGACGGCGCCGGCGAGATGCGGGTGCTGTTCAATGTGGCGCTGCCGACACTGAAGCCCGCGCTGGTGACCGTGCTGCTGTTCTCCATGGTCGGCACCTGGAACAACTTCTTCCTGCCGCTGGTGATGCTCAACAACGACAAGCTGTTCCCGCTCACCGTGGGCCTTCAGTCCTGGTACCAGGGAGCGCTGATCCAGTCCGGCGCCAACGCGCTGTTCACCCTCGTCATCGCGGGTTCTCTGGTGGCGATCCTCCCGCTGATCGTCGCCTTCCTCCTCCTGCAGCGGTACTGGCGTGGCGGTCTGACCGTCGGAAGCCTCAAGTAGCCGGAAGCCTCACGTAGCCCCTGCCCCCTCTTCTCGACCACCTCCCGGAGCGACCTTCCATGCTGCACGCCTCCCTGACCGTCGACCCCGCCTTCCGCGTCGCCGACGTGAGTCCCCGTACCTTCGGCTCGTTCGTCGAGCACATGGGCCGCTGCGTCTACACCGGCATCTACGAACCCGGCCACCCGCAGGCCGACGAGGACGGCCTGCGCCGCGACGTCCTGGACCTGGTGCGCGAGCTGGGCGTGACCACCGTCCGCTATCCCGGCGGCAACTTCGTCTCCGGCTTCCGCTGGGAGGACAGCGTCGGCCCGGTCGCCGACCGACCCACCCGTCTGGACCTCGCCTGGCACAGCACCGAGACCAACGCCTTTGGCCTGCACGAGTTCCACCGCTGGGCGCAGAAAGCCGGCGTCGAGCCGATGATGGCCGTCAACCTCGGCACCCGTGGCGTCGCCGAGGCCCTGGACCTGCTCGAGTACTGCAACCACCCGGGCGGCACCGCCTGGTCCGACCAGCGGATCAAGAACGGCGCCCCCGACCCCTTCGGCATCCGCATGTGGTGCCTGGGCAACGAGATGGACGGCCCCTGGCAGACCGGCCACAAGACCGCCGCCGAGTACGGCCGTATCGCCGCCGAGACCGGCCGGGCCATGCGCATGGTCGACCCCACGCTGGAACTGATCGCCTGCGGCAGCTCCAGCTCCTCGATGCCGACCTTCGGCGCCTGGGAGGCCACCGTGCTGGAGGAGGCGTACGAGCAGGTCGACTACATCTCCTGCCACGCCTACTACGAGGAGCTCGACGGCGACCTCGGCAGCTTCCTGGCCTCCGGCGTCGACATGGACCACTTCGTGGAGTCCGTGGTCTCCACCGCCGACCACGTCCGGGCCAAGCTGCGCCAGAAGAAGCGGATCAACCTCTCCTTCGACGAGTGGAACGTCTGGTACAACACCCGATTCGAAGCCCAGGACAAGCCCACCGACTGGGCCGTGGCCCCCCGGGTCATCGAGGACGAGTACAACGTGGCCGACGCCGTCGTGGTCGGCGGCCTGCTGATCAGCCTGCTGCGGCACAGCGACCGCGTCACCGCGGCCTGCCTCGCCCAGCTCGTCAACGTCATCGCGCCCATCCGCAGCGAGCCCGGCGGCCCCAGCTGGCGGCAGACCACCTTCCACCCCTTCGCGCAGGCCGCCCGGCACGCCCGCGGCACGGTTCTGCGGGTGGAGCCGGTCGCCCCCGTGTACGACACGAAGCGGTTCGGCGAGGTCTCGGTCGTCGACGCCGTCGCCACGCACCTGGCCGGCGCGGACGGGGCCGACGAGCTCACCGTCTTCGCCGTCAACCGGCACCAGAGCGAGGACGTCGAACTCGCCATCGACCTGCGGGCGTTCCCCGGTTACACGCCGGTGGAACACTCGGTGCTCAACGACACCGACGTCCGCGCCACCAACACCCAGGACAACCCCGGCCGGGTCCGCCCGCGCGAGGCCGGCACCGGTTTCGTCACCGACGGACGGCTCACCGTGAGCCTGCCGCCCGTCTCCTGGAACGTCATCCGGCTGCGCCACGCCGGCTGACGCACCCCCTCCGACACCCGCCGCTCCCAACCCCCTTTTCCCCCTGCGGAGCGGCGGGCCCCGCACCACCCCCTCTTCCCGGACATCCCTTGGGAGCCGCCCATGTCCACCACCAGGGAAGGCGCCAGACTCCGCGCCGTACCCCGACCCCAGGCGATCACCCTGCTGCTGGCCCTGCTCGCAGCCGCCGTCGCCCTCGTCCTGCCCGCCTCCGGCCAGGCGCACGCCGTCTCGCGCGCGACCCAGACGATGTACACCTCACCGTCGAGCGCCCCGTCGCCCGGCGCGCTCTACCCGCGCGCCGTGCGCCTGCAGTACAGCGGTGCGTCCAACGGCACCCTGCTGGCCACGTTCGAGCAGTACAGCTCGGGCACCCCCGTCTTCCCGATCTACCGAAGCACCGACAACGGCAACAGCTGGACGCAGATCTCCAGCATCAGCGACACCCACAACGGCTACGGCATGCGCTACCAGCCGTTCCTGTACGAGCTGCCGACCGCCGTCGGCGGCTTCCCGGCCGGCACGATCCTCGCCGCGGGCAACTCCATCCCGAACGACCTGTCCTCGACCGAGCTGGACCTGTACGCCAGCACGGACCACGGCAGCACCTGGTCGTTCGTCAGCACCATCGCCACCGGCGGCAAGGCCGACGTCACCAACGGCCAGACCCCCGTGTGGGAGCCGTTCCTGATGGTGTCCGGCTCCAAGCTGATCGTGTACTACTCCGACCAGCGTGACCCCAACCACGCCCAGAAGATCGTCCACCAGACCACCACCGACGGCATCACCTGGTCCTCCACCGTGGACGACGTGGCCATGCCGACCTACACCGACCGCCCCGGCATGCCGATCGTCGCGCAACTGCCCAACGGCAACTATGTGATGACGTACGAGTACGGGGGCGCACCCGAAGCCAACTTCGCGGTCTACTACAAGATCTCCTCCGACCCCGAGGCGTTCGGCTCCGTCACCGGCACCGTCCTGAGGTCCACCGACGGGTACGTGCCCACCAGCGCCCCGTACATCACCTGGCTTCCCACCGGCGGTCCCAACGGCACCCTGGCGGTCAGCGCCCAGAGCACCACCGACCTCTTCCTGAACACGCAGAACGGCGCGGCGGGCGCCTGGACGCGCATCGCCTCCACCGTCCCCCGCGGCTACAGCCGCGGCATGGTACCCCTCGCCGACGGCCACAGCCTGGAAATCTTCAGCGCGGGCGTGGTCAGCAGCACCGTTGAGAACCCGGTCACCTACGGCACGATCGACCTGGGCGGCGGCATCTCCGACGGTGCGACCTACACCATGTCCAACGCCAACAGCCACCTGATGCTGACCATCGTCGGCGGCACCACCACCAACGGCACCTTCGCCACCCAGCAGAACGCCGACAACGCCACCGACCAGCAGTGGAAGTTCGTCCAGCAGCCGTCGGGCTACTTCAAGATCTTCAACGTGGCCAGCGGCAAGCTCCTGGGCGTGCAGAACGCCTCCACCGCCAACGGCGCCAAGGTCCTGCAGTGGGACGACAACGGCACCCTCGACCACGAGTGGGCCGTCGCCCCGAACCCGGCGGGCGGCTTCACGGCCGTCAACCGCAACAGCGGCAAGTACCTGGAGATCCCCAGCGCGTCCACCACCGTCGGCACCGCCGCCGGGCAGTGGGACAACACCGGCTGCGCCTGCCAGCGCTGGAACCTCGCCCAGACCGCGCTGCCGAACCTGGCCACCGGCCAGTACCGCCTGATCAACAAGAACAGCGGCAAGTTCCTTGAGATGCCCGGCGCCTCCACCACGGTGGGCAAGCAGGCCGGCCAGTGGGTGAACACCGCCAACAACTGCCAGCTGTGGACCTTCACGGCGCAGAGCGGCGGGGCCTGGACCGTGAAGAACGTCAACAGCGGTCTGTTCCTCGACAACAACGGCTCGGCCTCGGCCGGCGCGGCCGTCGTCCAGAACTCGTCGTCCACCGCGAACGGCCAGAAGTGGACGCTCACGGACGCCGGCAACGGCTACTTCAAGCTCGTCAACGTCGGCAGCGGCCTGGTGGCGGACGTCGCCTCGGCCTCCACCGCCAACGGCGCGCTGATCGTCCAGTCGGCGGACAACGGAGCCGACGACGAGCTCTGGCAGATCGCCCGGGTCAACTG
Organism: Streptomyces cynarae; assembly: GCF_025642135.1. Taxonomy (NCBI): domain Bacteria; kingdom Bacillati; phylum Actinomycetota; class Actinomycetes; order Kitasatosporales; family Streptomycetaceae; genus Streptomyces; species Streptomyces cynarae. The sequence continues at coordinate 8,915,941 of NZ_CP106793.1, forward strand.
ACCGATTCCTTCAGCCACCGGGGCCCGGTTGCCGGCCGGGCCCCGCTCCCTCTCAAAGGCGTACACAAACCCCTTGCCGTCCACTCGAACATCGATCGAAGTACCGAACAATCCGTACATGAAAGAAGAAGGGCCGCCGTGATGGAAGAACCCTGTGTTGTCGGCGTCGACTTCGGCACCCTGTCCGGCCGTGCCGTCGTCGTCCGTGTCCGGGACGGCGCGGAGCTCGCGTCGGCGGAGCACGCCTACACCCACGCCGTCCTGGACCGCACCCTGCCCGACGGCACCCGGCTGCCCCCCGACTGGGCCCTCCAGGTCCCCTCGGACTACGTCGCCGTCCTGCGCAACGCCATACCCGAGGCCCTGGCCCGCGCCGGGGTACGCCCGGACCAGGTCATCGGCATCGGAACCGACTTCACCGCCTGCACGGTCCTGCCGGTCCTCGCCGACGGCACCCCCCTGTGCGAACTCGCCGAATACACCGCCCGCCCGCACGCCTACGTCAAGCTGTGGCGCCACCACGCCGCCCAGGGCCAGGCCGACCGGATCAACGCGCTGGCCGCCGAACGCAAGGAGCCGTGGCTGCAGCGGTACGGCGGGAAGATCTCCTCGGAGTGGGAGTTCGCCAAGGCCCTGCAGGTCCTGGAGGAGGACCCGGAGATCTACCACCGCACCGAGCGGTGGCTGGAGGCAGCCGACTGGATCGTGTGGCGGCTGTGCGGCACCTACGTCCGCAACGCCTGCACCGCCGGCTACAAGGGGCAGTACCAGGACGGGGCCTACCCGTCGCCCGAGTACCTGGCGGCCCTGCACCCGGACTTCGCCGGCTTCGTCACCGACAAGCTGGACCAGCCGATCGGACAGCTGGGCGCCGCTGCAGGGCGGTTGACGGCTGAGGCCGCGGCCTGGACGGGGCTGCCGGAGGGCATCGCGGTCTGCGTCGGAAACGTCGACGCCCATGTCACGGCCCCGGCGGCGAAGGCTGTCGAACCGGGACAGATGGTCGCCATCATGGGGACCTCCACCTGCCACGTGATGAGCTCCGATCAGCAGGCCTCAGTGCCGGGCATGTGCGGTGTCGTGGACGGCGGAATCCTGCCGGGACTGTGGGGTTACGAAGCCGGCCAGAGCGGTGTCGGCGACATCTTCGCCTGGTGCGTACGCACCGGCTTCCCCGCCGAGTACGCCGAGAAGGCCACGGCCGCGGGCCAGAGCCCGCACGAGTACTTGACCGCCCTCGCCGCCGAACAGAAGGTCGGTGAGCACGGACTCCTGGCCCTGGACTGGCACAGCGGCAACCGCTCGGTGCTGGTCGACCACGACCTCAGCGGCCTGCTCATCGGCCAGACCCTGTCCACCCGCCCCGAGGACGTCTACCGCGCCCTGCTGGAGGCCACCGCCTTCGGCACCCGCACCATCATCGACGCCTTCGAGGCCGCCGCCGTACCGGTGAAGGAACTGATCATCGCGGGTGGCCTGACGAAGAACGCACTGCTGATGCAGATCTACGCGGACGTCACCCGCCGCCCGCTGAGCGTCATCGGCTCCACCCAGGGCCCGGCCCTCGGCGCCGCCATGCACGCCGCCGTCGCCGCCGGAGCGTACCCCGACATCCGCGCAGCCGCCCACGCCATGGGCAAGGTCCAGCGCCGGACCTACGTACCCGACCCCGAACGTGCGGCGGCTTACGAGCGCCTGTACGCGGAGTACCGGGTGCTGCACGACTACTTCGGCCGCGGCACCAACGACGTCATGCACCGCCTGCGCCGCATCCGCACCGAAGCCTCCGTCTGAGCCACTTTGTGAAAGGAACCGCCATGACGACACAACCGCAGCCCTACGACAGCCACGAGATCTGGTTCCTCACCGGCAGCCAGGGCCTGTACGGCGAGGAGACCCTGGCCCAGGTCGCCTACCAGTCCCGGAAGATCGCCGAGCGCCTCGACGCGGCGAGCGAGATCCCCTTGCGGATCGTGTTCAAGCCGGTCCTCACCGACGCCGAGTCGATCCGCCGCCTGTGCCTGGAGGCCACCGCCTCCGACACCTGCGTCGGCGTGATCGTCTGGATGCACACCTTCTCCCCGGCGAAGATGTGGATCGCCGGACTGAGCGCGCTGGACCGGCCTGTACTGCACCTGCACACCCAGTACAACCTGTCGCTGCCCTGGTCGAGCATCGACATGGACTTCATGAACCTCAACCAGGCCGCCCACGGCGACCGCGAGTTCGCGCACATCGAGGCCCGCGTCGGCGTCAACCGCAAGATCGTCGCCGGCCACACCACGGACCCGCGGGTCGTGGGGCGTGTCGCCGCCTGGGCACGGGCCGCCGCCGGCCGCCACACGGCACGCACCCTGCGCTTGGCCCGCTTCGGCGACAACATGCGCGACGTCGCCGTCACCGAGGGCGACAAGGTCGAGGCGCAGCTGCGGTTCGGCTTCTCGGTGAACACCTACAGCGTCAACGACCTGGTGGCCGTGGTCGACGACGTCGAGGACAAGGCGGCCGCCGAACTCGCCGCCGAGTACGTCGAGTCGTACGACGTGGTCCCCGCCCTGCGCCCCGGCGGCATCCGCCACGACTCACTGCTGTACGCCGCCCGCCAGGAACTGGGCCTGCGCACCTTCCTCACCGAAGGCGGCTTCACCGCCTTCACCACCAACTTCGAGGACCTCGGCGGACTGCGCCAGCTCCCCGGCATCGCCGTCCAGCGCCTGATGGCCGACGGGTTCGGCTTCGGCGGCGAGGGCGACTGGAAGACCTCCGCCCTGCTGCGCACGATGAAGGTCATGGGCGCCCGACGTCCCGGCGGCACCACCTTCATGGAGGACTACACCTACCACCTCGGCCCCGGCACCCCGCGCGTCCTCGGCGCCCACATGCTGGAGGTCTGCCCGTCGGTGGCCGCAGACCGCCCCCGCTGCGAGATCCACCCGCTGTCCATCGGCGGCCGCGAGGACCCGGTCCGCCTGGTCTTCGACGCCGCCGAGGGGCCCGCCGTCGTCGTCGGCCTCTCCGACCTCGGGGACCGCTTCCGGCTGACCGCGAACGAGGTCGACGTCATGGCCCCGAGCCAGCCGCTGCCCCATCTGCCGGTAGCCAGGGCCGTGTGGAAGCCGCGTCCCTCCCTGGCGGAGTCGGCCGAGAGCTGGCTGCTCGCCGGTGCCCCGCACCACACCGTGCTCAGCTCCGCCGTCGACACGGAGACCCTGACCGACTTCGCCGCCATGACGGGCGTCGAACTGCTCACCATCGACGAGCACACCAGTTCCGAACAACTCGCCAAGGAAATCCGCTGGAACGCCGCCTACCACCGCCTCGCCCAGGCGCTGTGAGAGAGGAAGGGACCATGACCACAGCTGTCCCAGAGAGCCTCCGCCAGGAGGTACTGGAGGCGAACCTCGCCATTCCCCAGGTCGGCCTTGCGACCCTGACCTGGGGCAACGTCAGCGGAGTCGACCGTAAGTCGGGGGTGTTCGTCATCAAGCCCTCCGGAGTCCCCTACGAGGACCTCACCCTTGACCACCTGGTGACGGTACGCCTGTCCGACGGCGCCGTCGTCGACGGCGACCTGCGCCCCTCCACCGACACCGAGACCCACCGCTGCCTGTACCTCGCGTTCCCCTCCATCGGCGGGATCACGCACACCCACTCCACCCGCGCCGTCGCCTTCGCCCAGGCCCGCCGAGACATACCCGTCCTCGGCACCACCCACGCCGACACCTTCAACGGCCCTGTGCCCGTCACCCGTGACCTCACCGAGGAGGAGTGCGCGAAGGACTACGAGTACAACACCGGCCACGTCATCGTGGACCTCCTCGACTGCAACGACGACAAGGCCGTCGAGGTCCCCGCCGCCCTCGTCGCCGGCCACGGCCCGTTCACCTGGGGCGCCACCGCCCGCAAGTCCCTGGAACACGCGATCATCTGCGAGGCCGTCGCCGACATGGCTCTGCACACCATGTCCCTGTCACCCACGGCCCCGCCGCCTCGGCACCTGCTGGAGCGCCACTACACCCGCAAGCACGGCCCTGACGCCTACTACGGCAATCCGGATCCGGTGATGCCCTGACGCTTCCCCGAGCTCCCGTCACCGGCGCCCCCCGCGGTGCAGCCGAGGCACATCGAACCTGGCGTTTCCCCAGCCGCACTGAGTGCGTGTCTTTGAAGTTCAGACAGGTGGCGTCCTCCGAGAAGGACTCGCCTGTCTGAGCCAGGGAGGCCGGCGTTCCTGACCGTGACGATTGATGATCAAAATACGATCTCCCAGCTGATCAGGAAGAGAGCTGCCATGCATAGAAGCCGCGTATACGCCGTTCTGATCGACACACCCGAGGCCGAGGCTGCCAAGTCAGCGGACTTCTGGTCGGCAGCCCTCGGTGTTACTGCCCGACCGTTTCCCCCGGCACCGGAGTTCACCACACTCCATCAGGCCCTGCCGGGGCTGATCATGGCAGTCCAAGCGGTCGACGACGCACCTCGGATCCACCTGGACATCGAGACCGACGACATAGAGGCGGAAACCGCGCGCTTGATCGCTCTGGGTGCCGAGCAGGTGTCGCAGTGGCAGGAGTGCCGTGTACTGCGAGTGCCTGGCGGTCACTTGATGTGCGTACTACCTGTGGAGAGCGACCCAGACACTTTCCGAGCACAAGCCAACGTCTGGCCATGACGATGCAGTGTGGCATGCCGCCAGGAGTGACCTGCGCGCCAACCTTGTCATCTGTCAGTGGTCACGTAATTCCCCACGATTTGCATGATCGGCGTCATATAATTCCCCATACTTGCGGTCACGATTCCCCAGAGGGACGCGTGCCGCCCGAACGCGGCCACGGCCCGTTGCCCGGCGTTGGGGCGGGCCAGGTACCGGCCGGCGTTGACTTGCCCGCGCCGGCGGCGCCGATCAGCACCACCAGGCAGTTCACATCCAGCTCTCGCTGGGCCCATCCAGGCACGACCGGGCGAGACCGCCATGTCCCGTCTTGCAGCCCCCGGGGTTGTGCCGCCGCCTTCGCGACTTTAGTAACGGACGGCCTGCGCTCACACAGCTGAGGCCAAGCCTGTGGTGCGTGACCGTCCCACATGGTCAACCGCATGGAGTAACTGGCGTGTGCGGTTGCCCGTGCATCAGGGCCGCCTTCGCGGCAGGTAGGTGGTCGGACTGCCGCTTGCCAGAGCAAGCAGCTCGCGGAGCGATCTTCGGCACTGGTGCGCAGGATGGGTTCCGGTTGCCCAGCCCGTGCAGGGGACGGGGGGTGGCTCTTCTTCGTGCGGGGTGTGATGCCCGCACCGATCTCACCTGGAGTAGCTGATGGCAGCGATGACGGATGTGCTGGTACCGGCGTTGGAGGACGCCCGTGAGGCTCACGCCGCGGTTGTCGACCGGTTCCGGATGGATGTGACGATCACGCCGCCCGGTGCCCGCCGGCAAAGACTCGAGCGCCAGGTCGCTGATCCGGAGGACCACCTGGGGCGTATCGAGGACCGGGTACGCGCGATGCGGCCCCCTCGCGGAGCGTAGTCCGCTGCCGCGCAGTTCGTGCGATTCGCGGCGCGCGGCGCTGTGCGGGTGACCATGCTGCCCGTGGAGGTCGCGGTGGCGGCGATGACGGAGATGGCAGACGGCGAGCGGCTGGCCCATGAGCGCCGTCTGCTGAAGAACGCCGAGGACGAATACGCGGCGGCAGCGCGGGCTCTGGCGGCGTGCCAGGCGGGGGAGAAGATCGCCGAACAGCTCCATGACCTTCCCGGTGTCGGGACAGCCCACGAACTTGTACACCCAGTGCCCCATAGCTTCCTCCGCGGGATTCAACGAGAGCTGCGCTGATCGGTCAGGCACGAGGGCTTTGGATACGCCCGAACAGTGCAGGGTCGTAGGGGTGTAGGCAGGAGGAGCCAGTGGCCGGTCATGAGGTGTATGCCGCCAGCGCGTTGTCGGTGGTGGCGGCGATTCTGCTCGTGCGATGGTGCCTGGCGGGCCCAGGTGGCAGGCCACGCGCTGCTGCCGTGTCCCGCCGTGTCTTGCGCTGGACGGTCCTGAGGGAGGGTCGGCGCACGGGCTCCACCGCGGCCCAAGCCGGGCAGCGCGTGCCGACGGACGCGCCCTGCGCTCAGCGGGTGGTGCAGGAGGCCGAAGACCTCGTGCACGGCTACTGGCGCCAGCTCAGTCCCCTCTACCTGTCCAAGCGCGACCACCATCAGCACTGAGCCGACTGGGCAGCGCATGGCTGGTACGGGGGGCCGGTCAGGTGGTGAGTGCTTGGCGCAGGGTTTCGCGGCAGTCGATGACGGAGTCGACGCCGACGATCTGCAGGGTGCGCATCACGGCCTCGCCCGGTGCGGCCAGGCGCAGCCAGCCGCCGGCCTCGGTGAGGGTGTGGTGGGCGGCGATGAAGATGTTGATGCCGGTGGAGTCCATGAAGGTGACCCGGCTCAGATCGACCACGGTGCGGGGGTGGGGAGTTCCGGAGGCGTCCAAGGCCTGGCGGAGCGTCTGGCCGGTGTCGTGGTCGATCTCTCCCGCCAAGGTCAGCACACGGATGCCGTCGGTGGTGTTGGAGACAACCGACAGCTGTCCTGGCTGCGCAAGCTGTTCGGTGTCCGCCATCTCTCCTTCGGCCATGTCGGTGATACTGGCACACCAAGACCTCACCTGCACTGCCGCCCTGTACAGAGCGGGTAATGCCCTCGCGACCACAGCGTAAAGCGTGCACCAAGCATGCGTGGGTACGCACATGGTCCGAACAGGGCAGGAGAAACGAGCCGCGATGGGACCAGCCCCGTGGGTGAGGACAGTGCGGTACCGGATGATCAGTTCATACAGGCCACGGTGGCCCTGGAAGGCGACGGAACGTGCATCGCCCGGGCCCGCCACCTCGCCGCCGGCTTCCTCACGCGCGTCCAGACCGAGCACGGTCTGCCGGTCTCGCAGCGTGCCCTGGACCTGACCCAGCTGGTGGTCAGCGAGCTGGCGACCAATGCCCGCAAGTACGCGCCGGGACCGGTGCTGATGGATCTGTGCATCGTCGGCGACGCGGTGGAGGGTGTGGTGTGGGACTGCGATCCGGTGCTGCCGTTGGCCCGGGCCGCCGACGCGGGACGGGTGGGCCAGCACGGTCTGGAGATCGTCAGGGCCGTCTCCCAGGGCTTCGAAGCGCAGCGGGAACCGCTCGGCAACGCATCACCGTCCGCATCGCCCTCCTGGACGACCCTGGCGCCGCCGTCGGACACCGGCCCCTGTAGGCCGACGGGGTCGCCCCCGTCAGCCGGGGGGTGAGTCGGTGGCGTGGCGGGCCAGCGCTGCGTGCAGTTCCCCGAGAAGGACGTCGGGCAGCGCCGCGCCTTGGGCGTGTTTGAGGACCTGTTCAGCGACCTGGGCGAGTTTGATGTTGGTGTGCTGGGAGACCTCCCGCAGCACCGTGAAGCCGTCGCTCGGGGATATCTGTCCCAGAACGGTCAGGACGCCGATGGCCTGGTCGACGACGGCGTGCGAGGCGAGTGCTTGCTTCAGTTGTCTGTTCTCCGCACGCAGCCGTTCCAACTCTTCCGCCAGCTCGTCGGCCGACGCCGACGTGAACCTCGGGCGGGAATAGGCGGATGAGGCCATGGCAATCACCAAGAAGAACAGCGGACAGGGGGCACCCTCACACGCTTGCCCCGGTTACCTGTCAGCATCCATCGCAATGCAGCAGGTCACAATGCGCTGGCGCTGAGGGTCGGCAGTCATCAGTTGTTGGGTGAGAAGCGGGTTTGATCTTCGAGTTGTTCCCGCTACAGCCGTCGCTCAGAGGCGGGAACCGCTGGCCCTTGACATCGGGGACGGCGGGTACCTGCAGCGGCATGGGATCTTTGGGTTCGCCGGTGTTGCTGTCGTTGTTCGTGGCCAGTGCGGCTGTCATCTGGATTGCGGGGATCAAGCTGTCGGACACCACCGATGTGCTCGCCGAACGGCTTCATCTCGGCAGCGCACTGGGCGGTCTGATCCTGCTGGCGATCGCGACGAACCTTCCCGAGATCGCGATCACCGCGAGTGCGGCGATGGCCGGCCAGCTCGACGTGGCGGTCGGCAACATCCTGGGCGGCATCGCCATCCAGACCATCGTGCTCGCGGTCCTGGACGCGGCCGGGGTTCGCCCGCGTGCTCCGTTGACCCGCCTGGCGGCCAGTCTGCAGCTGGTCCTGGAGGGGGCCATGGTGGTGGTCGTCCTGGCGGTTGTGGTGATGGGCACCCAGCTCTCCCCGAACCTGCATGCCGCCCGCCTGGCTCCCGCTTCGGTGGCGATCGCCGTCCTGTGGGTGATCGGCCTGGTCCTGCTGAACCGCGCTGGCCGGGGTCTGCCGTGGCGGGAGGGCGGCGACGCCCCGGACAGTCAGCCCGAACCGCGCGGCCACTCCAAGGGCAAGAAGGAGAAGGCCGCCATCGACAAGGGCGTGAGCACCGCACGCGCCGGGCTGGTGTTCGGCGTGTCCGCACTGGCCACACTCGTGGCCGGTGTCGTGATCGAACGCAGCGGGGAGGAGTTCTTCGCCCGGCAGGGCCTGAGCGGTGTGCTGTTCGGCGCGACCGTGCTGGCGGCCGCGACCTCCCTCCCCGAGGTCAGCACCGGCCTGACCTCCACGAAACTGGGCGACTACCAGCTCGCTGTGAGCGACATCTTCGGCGGCAACGCCTTCCTGCCCGTGCTGTTCCTGCTAGCCACCGTCATCTCCGGCAAACCGGTCCTGCCGGCCGCCCACGACACCGACATCTACCTCACCGCGCTCGGGATCATCCTCACGGTCGTCTACATGGCGGGGCTGATCTTCCGCCCGCGCCGCCAGTACGCCCGCATGGGCATCGACAGCATCGCCGCGGTGGTCATCTATCTCATCGGCATCGCCGGACTGGCCACCATCGCCACCTGACCGCGAGACGACCGCCATGGGCGTCGAACCGCAGGAAGCCGTGGACCAGGCGATCAACAGCCTGGGCGGCTTCGCCACCGGACGCTTCACACGCCCCGGTGAGGTCGCCGACCTCGTTCTGATGCTCGCCGGCGACCGCCCGCCAACATCACCGGTGCCGACTTCACCATCGACGGCGGCCTCATCAAGACGCTCTGATCGACTCACCGCACCGCCTGCGCCCGCTCACCTCACCCCGGTGGGCGGGTGAAGGCATGGCTCCGGCCCCGCCAGGCGGCCCGTGCCCGACACGCGCTCGCACCCGTCCACGACTGCACAATGCATTCGGATCAATATGGGGCGCATGCGTGTCGAATACGATCCCGAAGCAATGAGCAAGGCGGCGTTCTACAGCTTCCTGACGTCGGTCGTCGTCCCTCGCCCGATCGCCTGGGTCTCCACCATCACCTCGGACGGAAGCACCGAGAACCTCGCGCCCCACTCGTTCTTCAGCATCGCCAGTACCGATCCGCCGATCGTGCAGTTCACCTCAATCGGCCGCAAGGATTCCCTGCGCAACGTCGAGGACACTGGCGAGTTCGTCGTCAACTTCTCGTCCGAACCACTGCTGGAGCTGATCAACGCCACCGCCATCGACCACCCCCGGTCGGTCAGTGAATTCGATACCGCGGGCATCCAGCGTGAGGCCAGCAGGTGCGTGCGTCCCCCCAGGGTGGCCATCTCGCACGTGGTTCTGGAGTGCCGTTCGCACACCACCCTGCGGATGGGCAACTCCACACTCGTCTTCGGACGGGTGGTCCATGCCGCGGTGGACGAGGACTGCATCGTCGACGAGCGCCCCAGCAGCGAGCTGCTGCGCCCGCTCACCAAGCTCGGCGGGGACGAATGGGGCACCCTGGGCGAGGTCCGGCACCTGAGCCGCATCCCTTACGAGGAGCCCACCGCGAACTGATCGGCTCCCAGGTGGCCGAGTTCCTCGACGAGTTGCGTCAGGCTCTGCGGGCCGCGTGAGTTGGCGATCACCACGTCGATGCCGGCGGCCACGGCCAGCCGTGCGACGGCACTGCCGATGTTTCCGCTTCCGATGATTCCCAGAGTCGGCATCGCTGTTGCGCCTTTCCGTTTCGATCTCGGTGGTCGCCAGGAGCGGGGCCGGGCGGATCTGTGGATGTGGGCCGACGTGTGGGTCAGCTGCGGCGGCGTGGTCGGGGGTGAGACCGAGGGCCTGGAACACGTCAGCTGAGAAGATGAACGATGAGTTGGAACACTTCATCGAGCTTGCTAGAACCGTGATCGCCGTCGACTGGCAGCAGCAAGTCCGTCGGGGCGCGCGGCAACTGGCCCGCGCCCACGAGTCGGTACGGGCCGGGCGAAGGCCGGTTCCACGGTCAAGCTGTCCTGGAGCTCTGAGTCTCCGCCCGGTTGCGACATCCGTTGCGCCAAGGGTTGCGCCTGACTGTTGCGGCAACAGTTGCGCGAGCCGTCTCGGCGTCCGGACGTTCGCCCAGGTCACCACAGGCGAAAGGGCACGGTCGGGGGTCTGACATCCCCGTTACGGTCGCTAGCGCCGATGTCCCTTGGCTGGAGTGAAGGAGAAGAGAGGGGCGGGATGGGCGGCGCGGACGCGGCCGGGGATCGGGCGCATGCTCAGCCGGTTGCGCGTCGGCGGGGCCTCCGCGCCAGTGGCGCCGTCAGCGTGGCGCCGACGCCAGGCGGGGGACGTCGGCGGGGAGAGGTCGGGGCGGGCACGGTGCAGGCGTCCGGGGTGGCGCCACCGGCCGGAGGCATCGCGGGCGACGTCGACGCCGACTTCCGCCACCAGCTCCGGTTCCACCAGCGTTATGATCAGCGTCTCTCGGCTGCCCCACCTGGCGGAGAACGACCAGCCCGTCCATGGATGACCGTGCCGCGCCGGGGCGAGTAGCCCGGTGACCGTGCTGCTCGTTGTCTGGGCGAGAGTGGTGGTGCGGCCGACGTACTGAAGGCGGCCGCGGTCGTCGGACCTCCCGAGCAGCAGGGCGCGGGGAGCGGCGAGTGTGCCGGTGACCGCGCCGACGATCGCCTCGGTGGTCTCGCGCACCTTGTACTTCCGCCATCCGCGCACGACGGGCTCGTACACGCTGTCCAGCCGCTTGAAGATCACGCCCTCCATGCCGACCGATGCCCATGTCAGCCACGCGCGCACGGTGTCCGGGTCGGTGGTCGAGGGGCACAGCACCCACGGGGCGGACAGCCGGCGGCCGGTGAACAGGGACTCGAGTGCGTCCTGCGCCGCCGGTATGGCCATCCGGTGTCGTCGGTCCAGGAAAGCCGCAGCAGATCGAAGGCGACGAAGTGGGCTGGCCACTCGGCAGCCGCCCGGGCCGCCCTGGCGCCGCGCCTCGGAAGCCGGTTCTGCAGCTGCTCGAAGGCGAGCCGTCCCGCGGTGTCGCTGCTCGTGGTCCGGGAGAACTGCTGGGTCATGTCGATTGAGGCCGACAGCCGGCGTTCTCGAAACCGACGATCTCAACGACCACACCCCGTGGGAGTGGTCGACGGCTCCGCCCGGCGGCGGAGCCGAAGGCTGCAGTGCCGGGCAGCGGCGAGGACCGCTACTCCGCGGTCGTCAGCGTGACCGGTGCGATGCGGAACGTGAACCGCAACTCGCGCCACTCCCCGCTGATCTCCCGCCCGTCCGGCGCGGACCCGGTGCGCGGTACGAACTCCACGATCAGGTCGTCCTTCACGCCGAAGACCGCATCGGAGTCGAGGTACCTCCCGCCGGACACGAACAGCTGGGTGATGAGCTGCTGATGCCCCTCCGCATTGATCATGAAGTGCAGGTGTGGTGCCCGATAGGGGTGGCGGCCGGTTGCCTTCAGCATGTCGCCGACCGGGCCGTCGTCGGGAATCGGGTACTCGCAGGGCAGGATGGACCAGAAACGCAGTCGGCCCTCGGCGTCCGTGCGCAGCCGCCCTCGCAGCACCGGACCCTCCAGATCCGGGAGTTGGACGTCGTAGTAGCCGTCCTCGTTCGACTGCCATACGTCGACCACCGCGTTCGCGACGGGCCGCCCCTGCGTGTCCAGGACGTCGACGTCGACGTACAGCGGGGTGCCCGGCAGGTCCTGGGAGATGTCGGTGTCCTGTTCCAGCTCGGGCGGCCCCTCGACGTAGAACGGGCCGAGCACCGCCGACGGAGTGGTCTGCGGGCTACGGGAGTTGGTGAGCATGTCGACGACACTGGAGACTCCCAGGGTGTCCGACAGCAGCACGAACTCCTGGCGGGTGTCGGAGCACAGGTGCCCGGCGCGGGTGAGGAAGTCGATGGCGTACTGCCACTCCTGCTGGCTCAGGTCGTTGTCGACCGCGAAGGCGTGGAGCCGGGGAACCAGGTCTGTCAGCAACTGCTTGAGCCGGGGGTTCGGGGTTTTGTCGAAGGAGGCGACCACCTCGGCCGTGAGCCAGGACAGGTCCGGGGGACCGCCGGCCGTGCCGGCCGGCCGTACGCCCGCCCAGGCGTCGCGCAGCAGCCCCTCGATGCCGTCCTGCGTGACCGGGCGGGGGTTGGGGTAGGGAGACGCGGTCGCCAGCTCCGCCGCACGCTGCAACTGGTCCTCAGCCAGCCCGAGTTCGCGCAGGGAGGTCGGTCCGCCGGAGGCGGTGAGCAGGTCGAACACGGCTCGCGGAGCGTCAACGGTGTCCAGCGCTCCGGCGATCTCCCGCATCACGTCCGGGGCGGCGGGAGCGTTGTAGGCCATGGCGTGCGGGAGCACCACCGCGTGGGTGGGGGAATGCGGCAGGTCGAAGCTGCCGCCCAGGGTGTGGCACAGCTTGTGGTGCAGGCCCATGCCGACGGCAGCCAGGCAGGCGCCGGCCAGCCACGCACCGTGGAGGAGGTCAGCACGAGCCTCCGGGTCCGCCGCGTCGGTTGAGGTCTCGGACAGCCGGCGCAGGCCCCGGGCGAGACGGCGGACCGAGTCGAGGGCGAGACCGTCTACGAGGGGGTTGCGGTCGGGGGCGTACAGCGCCTCCACAGCGTGAGCCATGGCGTTGAACGCGCTGGTGACCGTCATGGACATGGGCAGCCCCCGGGAGAGCTCCACGTCGTAGATCACCGTCTCCGGAAGGATGTCCGGCGAGGAACGGGTGGTTTTGACGCCCGCGTCGGTCTCGCCCAGCACCGGGGTCACCTCGGAGCCCGCGTACGTGGTGGGCAGGATGACCTGGTCGGCTCCCGTGCGCACGGCCAGGGCCTTGGCCAGTCCGGTCGTCGAGCCGCCTCCCACGGCCACCACGCAGTCCGCGTCCACCTTCTCGAACACGGCGAGCGCCTCGCGGGTGACCTCCACCGGCGTGTGCATCACGGCCCCGTCGAACCGCCCCGCGCACAGGGCGCCGAGAGCTTTCTCGACCCGGTCCCCGAAGTCCGCGAGATCGGGACTGGTGAGGAGGAGGGCCCGGCCGTGCCCCAACCGTTCGACCTCCTCGCGCACCTGCTGGAGCGTGCCGGATCCGAAGACGATCCGGGCGGAATGGCCGGTGTACGTGAAGTTCTGCACCTTCGACTGCGCTCCTCGGTCTGGGGATGTGCCGCGTACGGCGGGTGGGGCGTGCGATGCCGCAGGCCACCCCGCCCCAGCGGTGCGGGGTGCACGGACGGCCGGCAGGGAGGGGTGCGGGTCAGGCCCGGTCGAGCAGGCGGGCCAGCACGTCGGTGAGCTCCTTCTCCGGGTCGGCGGTCAGCTCGTGGGCGCGCCAGCCGACGTGCGCGTCTGGCCGTACGAGGACGCAACCCGACTCGGGGACCTCCCGCAGGCGCGCCCAGTCGCCGTACAGGTCCGTGTGGGTGCGGCCGGGACCGATCACATGGGCGTCGATCTCGATACCGAGGGAGCGTGCGGCGCCCACCGCGGCCTCGGCCCACGCCTCACCGGAGATTCCGGTGAGCAGGGAGAAGCGGCCCTTGCCGGTGATGTCGTGGGTGCTGACCTTGTGGCCGCCGTCGGTGCCCAGCCAGCAGTGCGGCAGCCGGGCCCCGGGCCAGGTCGTCGCGTGGTAGTACAGCTCGGAGTCGCGGATGTACCCGGGCTCCGGAGTGCCGTCGCCGATCACAGCTCCGGACCGATACCGCTGGCCGAGTTCCACGCCGTGCGCGTTGAACTCGTAGTTCTTCAGCTCCAGGGCGTCGAGCAGCGCGGCCCGCTGGGCCGCCGCCTCGGGAGTGTTGCCGGCCCGCGCCCGCATGTTGGCGGTCTGCTGCTCGGGGTCCGGCGTCGAGCTGACGCCGAGGGCGTCGAAGATGGGGCCGAACTCCTCGATGGACTTGTTGGCCCGCAGCACGATCTGCTTGCCCACGGGCGCCCGTTCGGCGTCGTAGCTGTCGAGGAGGCCTTCACCCGCCTGCCCCTTGAGGACCATCGCCAGCTTCCAGGCCAGGTTGTAGGAGTCCTGGACGGAGGTGTTGGAGCCGAGACCGTTGGACGGCGGGTGACGGTGGACGGCGTCCCCGGCGAGGAAGACCCGGCCGGCGCGGTAACGAGTGGCATACCGCTTGTTGTTGCCCCACAGGGACGTCGAGCGGATGGTGACCGGGATCGTGTCGTCGCCGATGAGGTCGTGCACGATCCTGGTCGCCATGGCGTCGTCGACCTGGGGCGGCGGCTGGTTGATGTCATAGCCCCAGACGACCAGCCACTCGTCCCAGGGGCGGACCATGCGCACAAGACCCATGCCGATGCCGCCGATCTCCGACCCCGGTTGCAGCACCCAGTACAGGACGCTGGGCCGGTGTTCCACGAGACGGGCCAGGTCGGCGTGGAAGACGATGTTCATGCTGCCCGCGAGGTCCATCTCACCCTCGAAGGGCAGATCCACGTCCTCGGCGACCTTGCTGCGGCCGCCGTCGGCGGCGATGACGTACTTGGCGCGGATCGGATACGTGTGACCGCTCAGCCGGTCCCGGACCGTCACCGTGACGCCGGCGTCGTCCTGGACGAGGGAGAGGTACTCCGTGTCGAACCGGATCCGGCTGCCGCGTTCCGCGGACCGGCCGACGAGGATCGGCTCGAACAGGGTCTGCGGCAGATCGCAGTTCTCGGACGGGCTGGCCAGAGTGTAGTCCGCCTTGCGGGCCGGGTGGGTTCCCCAGGTGCGGACGCGGCCTATCTCGTCGCCGGTGAGGCTGGTGCAGAAGACGGTGTCGCCCATGAGATCCGGCGGTGTGCCCTGGGCCTTGATGTCGTCCTCGATGCCCATGTCGCGCATGATCTCGACGGTGCGCTGGTTGGTGATGTGGGCCCGGGGCGTGTTGGCGGTCCACCGGTATTTGGTGATGACGATGTGGTCGACGCCGTAGGTCGCCAGGAAGAGGGCTGCCGAACCTCCGGCCGGACCGCTGCCGATGACCAGCACGTCCGTCGTCAGGATCTCGTCGCTCGTGTCTCGCGTCTCGCTCACGCCGCCTCGTCTCTACAGCGGTGGATGGGGAAGAGTCCGGAGTGCCGCCGACGCACCTCGCGGCGGGTCGACAGATCCGCCGGGCGGCTCGGTGCGGCCGATCTGTGTGCTCCGGCTCACAGAGGTGAGTATGGAAACACGTCAGTCATACGTCCAATACCAATCCGCAACCCGCGCTATATCCTCCGGCTATGGACCTGCGTGGGCTGGAGTGTTTCCTCGCGGTCGCCGACCACGGCTCCGTGAGCCGGGCGGCGGCCCATCTGCACATGACGCAGCCTCCCCTCACCGTGCGCCTCCAGTCTCTCGAACGCGAGCTCGGGGTCGAGTTGCTCGTGCGGCACAGCAAGGGAGTGGAGCTGACGGCGGCGGGCCGCCTGCTGGCGGAGCGGGCGCGGCGTCTGTTCGCCGAGCTCGCGCAGACGAGGGAGATGGTCCGCGCGGTCGGCCTGGGCACACGTGGGCGACTGTCCGTCGCGGTCGGCCACACGGTCTCTCCGAGGTTGCTGGCCCGCCTGACCGGTAGTCCGCGCCTCGGCCCGGACGTCGACGTCGCGCTGACCGACGTCTCCGACGCCGACGTCATCGAACGCGTCCACCGACGCGAGGCGCACGCCGGACTGCTGCACCTCCCCCCGGTCGAACCGGGGCAGGCCCGCCATGCCGGGGGGCGGGCGCGTGGTCTGGAGGTGGCCGTCGTCGCCCGCGACCGCCTCGCCGTCGTCCTGCCCGAGCGGCACCCCGCAGCCGGTTTCGACCGTGTCGACCTGGCGACGCTGGCGGACGACAGGGTGGTCGTCGCCGACGCGGTCGGCGAAGGACTGGCAGCCCATGTGCGGACGGCCTGGTCCAGTGCGTCGAAGGCATCCGCCACTCACCACGAGGCCGGGTCGGTCGCACACGCCCTGGCCCTGGTCGAGGCCGGTGCCGGTGTGACGCTCGTGCCGATGGAGCACACGGCCCTGGTGTGGCCCGGCCTGGTGCCGCGCCCGCTGCGCCAGCACACTGGCGTCGTCGAGACCGCCGTGTGCTGGCGTCCGGATGAGGACTCGCCGGTCCTGCGCCGCTTCCTGCGCGGCGCCCTGTCGACCCCGGAGCCCGATGTGCTGGGGCCCGCTCTGGGGCGTCACGAGCCCGACGCGACGGGCGAATAGCAGCACGCGCGAGGGTCCGAAAAAACCACGGTTGTCGTGGCACGGGCGGGGACCTACGCTGTATTCGTATGTTGAACAGCTGTGCGCTATACGAACAAGGATGGTTCGGGTGGGTGACTCATACGTCTATTCGGCGGTTCGCACGCCGTTCGGCCGCTTCAACGGGGCCCTGGCCGAGAGCAGGCCGGACGACCTGGCGGCCACGGTCCTGAAGGGCGCCCTCGCCACCGTCCCTGACCTCGATCCGGCCGACATCGACGAGGTCGTGTGGGGCAACGCCAACGGCGCCGGTGAGGACAACCGCAACGTCGGCCGGATGGCGGTGCTGCTCGCCGGGCTGCCGGTGAGCGTCCCGGCGACGACCGTGAACCGGCTCTGCGGCTCCGGGCTCGACGCCGCGATGATCGCGTCACGCCTAGTCGAGACCTGCGACGCCGACATCGTCATAGCGGGCGGGGTCGAGTCGATGACTCGCGCCCCCTGGGTGCTGCCCAAGCCCTCCAAGGCCTTCCCGGCCGGCAACGTCACCGCCGTCTCGACGACGCTCGGCTGGCGCATGGTCAACGAGCGCATGCCCGAGGAGTGGACGGTCTCCCTCGGGGAGTGCAACGAGCAACTGCAGGTGCGGTTCGGCATCTCGCGGGAACGGCAGGACGCCTTCGCCGCCCGCTCGCACCAACTGGCCGACGCGGCCTGGGAATCGGGCTTCTACGACCGGATGGTGGTGCCCGTCGAGGGGGTCGGACTCAGCCGGGACGAAGGCATCCGACCCGACACCACCGTGGAAAAGCTCGCCGGGCTGCGCCCCGCGTTCCGCAAGGACGGGACCATCACGGCCGGCAACGCCTCGCCCCTGAACGACGGCGCATCGGCCGTCGTCATCGCTTCCGCCCCCGCCGCCGAGCGGCTGGGGCAGGACCCGCTGGCTCGCATCGCCGGACGCGGAGCACACGCCCTGGAGCCGCAGATGTTCGGCTACGCGCCCGTCGAGGCCGCCGCGGCAGCGCTGCGGCGCGCGGGCATCGGCTGGTCCGACGTGGGCGCCGTCGAACTCAACGAGGCCTTCGCCGTGCAGTCCCTGGCCTGCGTCGACGCCTGGGGCATCGACCCCGGGATCGTGAACGTCAAGGGCGGAGCGATCGCCATCGGCCACCCGCTCGGCGCCTCGGGCGGCCGTATCCTCGGCACCCTCGCCCATGTCCTGCGCGAACGGAACGAACGCTGGGGTGTGGCGGCGATCTGCATCGGCGTCGGCCAGGCGCTTGCCGTGGTCCTGGAGAACGAGGAGGCGGCCCGATGAGCACCACCACCGTCACCGCGGACGCCGACGAGGCGGTCGCGGGCATCGAGGACGGCTCGACCGTCCTGATCGGCGGCTTCGGCATGGCGGGCATGCCGGTCACCCTCATCGACGCACTCATCCGACAGGGAGCGAAGGACCTCACGGTCGTCAGCAACAACGCGGGCAACGGCGACCAAGGGCTGGCCGCGTTGCTCGCCGCGGGGCGGGTGCGCCGTGTCGTGTGCTCCTTCCCGCGCCAGCACGACTCCTGGGTGTTCGACGGCCTCTACCGCGAAGGCCGCATCGAACTCGAGGTGGTGCCTCAGGGCAATCTCGCCGAACGGCTGCGGGCGGCGGGTGCCGGCATCGGCGCGTTCTACTGCCCCACCGGCGTCGGCACCATGCTCACGGAGGGCCGGGAGAGGCGCACCATCGACGGCCGCGACTACGTCCTCGAATATCCGATCAAGGGTGATGTCGCCCTCATCGGCGCTCACACGGCCGACCGTATGGGCAATCTCGTCTACCGCAAGACCGCACGCAACTTCGGTCCGGTCATGGCCACCGCCGCCAAGCTGACCATCGCCCAGGTCCGCTCCGTGGTCGACACCGGCCGACTCGACCCGGAGTCCGTCGTCACCCCGTGCATCTACGTCGACCGCGTCCTCGACCTCAGCCGCGCCGCCCAGGACCAGGAGGCATCATGACCCTCGCCACCAGCACCGCACGAACGACCGAGCACCTGGACCGCGGTCCACTCGACGCGGACGAGGTGGCCGCACTGGTGGCCCGCGACATCGCGCCGGGCTCATTCGTCAACCTCGGCATCGGACGGCCGACGAAGGTCGCCGACCATCTGGAACCCGAGAAGGGCGTCGTCCTGCACACGGAGAACGGCATGCTCGGGATGGGGCCGGCCGCGTACGGTGACGACATCGACTCCGATCTCACGAACGCCGGCAAGATACCGGTCACCGAACAACGTGGCGCCTCCTACTTCCACCACGCCGACTCGTTCGCCATGATGCGCGGCGGACATCTGGACGTCTGCGTGATGGGCGCGTTCCAGGTCTCGACGTACGGCGACCTGGCCAACTGGCACACGGGCGCACCCGACGCGATCCCCGCCGTGGGAGGTGCCATGGACCTGGCGATCGGCGCCAAGGACGTCTTCGTGATGATGTCCCTGTTCGCGAAGGACGGGACCCCCAAACTCGTCCCTCAGTGCACCTATCCGCTGACCGGCCTGGCGTGCGTCAGCCGCGTCTACACCGAAGTGGCCACCTTCCTCGTCGGGGCCGGCGGGGCCGTCGTACGGGAAACCTTCGGAACATCGGTCGAGGACCTGGCCGCACGCCTGGACGTTCCGCTGCGACGAGTCGGGGAGAGCGCCCGCTGACGGCGGAGCCGCCCCCAAATCTAAGATCGATGCCATGGTGAGCGAGAAGCCCGAACCCGGAGACCAGTACGTCCAGTCTCTCGCCCGCGGTCTGGCGGTGATCATGGCGTTCGACGCCCAGCACCCCGAGATGACCCTCAGCGAGGTGGCAGCACGAACCGGTCTGAGCCGGGCCACCGTACGTCGCCTTCTGCTCACTCTGGCCGAACTGAGATTCGTACGCGTCCTGGACAACCGCTTCACGCTGACGCCACGGATCCTGTGCCTCGGTACGGCGTACCTCTCCGGCCTGGAACTGCCGCAGATCGCCCAGCCCCACCTCGAGCAACTCTCCGCCCGGCTGGGCGAGTCGACGTCCCTCGCCGTGCTCGACGGAACGGACATCGTGTACGTGGCACGCGTCGCCACCCGGCGGATCATGACCGTAGGCATCACCGTCGGAACCCGCTTCCCGGCCTTCGCCACCGCCATGGGCCGCGTGTTGCTGTCCGCTCTGCCACCGAGCGGACTCGACGACTACTTCACCCGGGCCGATCTCACACCGCCCACCCCCCGGGCGGTGCACGACGAGGCGTCCTTGAGGGAGATCCTCGCAACGACGCGCGCTCAGGGGTGGGCCTATGTCGAGGAAGAGCTGGAGCGTGGTCTGTGCTCCCTGGCCGCACCGGTGGTCAACGGATCCGGTGACGTGGTGGCTGCGGTGAACGTGTCGACGACGACCCACCACGACGAGTCCACCGTCGCCCGTTACCGCGAGGCACTGCTGGCCGCCGCAGCGGACATCAGCGAGGACGCGGCCGTTGCCCGAGTGCGGCCGTAGTCCCCTGCGTCAGGAATCACGGGCCACCGGTTGGGCATCTCGCACATGCGGGCCGGGTGACCCCGGCCCGCATGCCCGACGGGAAGGGCTCTCCTTCGGGGTGACGGTCAGGTGAGTTTGACCAGTGTGTGGTCGTCGCAGTATCCGGCGGACGAGCCGGTGTTCTTGCAGCAGTACACACCGGCCGAGGTGCCGGCGGCTCCTGTCGTGAAGAAGATGGGCTGCTGTGCGTACGACGAGGACGAGGGCGCAGACACGTCTCTGTGCCGCCGAAGTCCTTCACGCCTACTGCCACTTCCTCACCGGCGGCGGCGACCTTGGCCCAGGCGGCCGGCAGATAGGTGCCCGCTGGCACGGCCATCTGGATGCCGCCCTGAGCAGCATCGGCCGGGTGCTCGTCGCCCTGCGCTGACCCGTCGGCACCGGACTGCGCTCCTGGTGAGGCCGGGGCGGAAGGTTCAGCGAGCGCACCGCGCCCGCCGGTGTGAGGAGGAGCCCGCGGAGGTGGTCTAACGGCGCTCGCGGCGGACGGCTCCCAGATCGGCTCCGGCCTGCTGCTGGCCCATCGAGGCCCTCACCCGCCGCTGGCCGCGATGGGTGTGGCGACAGTGGCGGTCACGGTCAAGTGGCGCAACGGGTCTGGGTGCAGCACGACGGCTAGGAGTTCCCGTTGCTCCTCGTGGTCACCGCCCCCGTCCCGGTGGTGACCGGCCCCGACTCATGGTTGTTCGACGCCGCCCTGGTGGGCGGCCCCCGCCGTGGTCGTAGGGTCCCGTGTGCGCCAGCGGTTGGTTGACGATTAAACAAGATGGTTTAAGCTTCACCATAACGTCGGTGATCGCCGCGCCTCGCACTGCGCGCCGAGCGCGACGCCTGTGCGCCACGCCGGCCCAGTCCGGCGTGGCGCACCGTACGCATCCTCAGGATCGGAGACGACTTCCATGACCAGCCCTGTCCGCGTTGCTGTCATCTACTACTCCTCCACCGGATTCTCGGCCGAGATCGCCAAGGAGATCGCGGAGGCGGCCGAGAAGGCGGGCGCCGAAGTGCGCCTGCTGAAGGCCGCTGAACTGGCCCCTGAGGCCGCCATCGCCTCGAACGAGGCGTGGGCCGCCCACGCCGCGGCGAGCGCGGGCATTCCCGAGGCCACGACCGCCGACGTCGAGTGGGCGGACGCAATCGTCTTCGGCACCCCCACCCGCTTCGGGAACATCTCGTCCCAGCTGAAGCAGTTCATCGACACCCTGGGGGGCCTGTGGGCACAGGGCAAGCTGGCCAACAAGGTCTACAGCGGCTTCGTGACGACCGCGACGGCTCACGGCGGCCAGGAGTCGACGCTGCTCGCCCTGTACAACTCCATCCACCACTTCGGCGGCATCATCGTGTCCCCGGGCTACACCGACCCCGTCAAGTTCGTCGACGGCAACCCCTACGGCACCTCGCACGTCGACGCACAGGGCAACAACCCGGTCGGCGAGCACACCCGCAACGCCGCCCGCCACCAGGCCGAGCGCGTGGTCCAGGTCGCTGCCGCCCTGAAGGCCGGCCTCGCCTGACCTGCTCTGGAGCACGGCGGTCCCAGGATCCGCCGTGCGCCTGTCCGCACCGCGAGTCCGGCAGCCGAGGCGCTGCCGGACTCGCGGTGCGCGCTTTCCCGGGCCGCCGGCCGGGTGAGCACGTGGGGCAGGGCGAGTCGACGCCGCCGCGTGGTAAGGACGGCTGACACGGCAGGCCGGTGACAACCGGCTGTCAACGGAGCGGAGGTTCACGTGCAGAGCGAGAGGCGCATCAGCCGCGGGGCGGGCGGGCGGACGGCGAGCGAGTGACCCTGCCAGGGGATGTCGGCTGGACGGGTCTGATGACGGCCCATATGCGGGCGATCGAGTCCGCCCGGCAGGACCGCCTGTTCGACGACCCGCTCGCGACGGCGGTGGACCTGGTCCGCAACGCCGTCCGCACGGACCCGGACGTCGCCCTGCCGACGGGACCGGAGGGCGACCGGGGTGAGTTGACCGAGACCTGGTACATGCTGTCGACGTTCCTCTGCGTGCGCACCCCGTACTACGACAGCCGGTCACGGCGGCATGCGCCGTCGGCATCCACCAACTGGTCGTCCTGGCGGCGCAACTGGACGCGAGGGCCTACCGCCTGGGCCTGCCCGCAGACACCACCGTCTACGAGATCGACACCGAACCGGTGCTGCGGTTCAAGGAGAGCGTGCTGACGCGCGCGCGGCTGAAGCCCACCACGCGTCGCCACCCGGTCGTCGTCGATCTGCGCGGCCCCTGGAGGCGGTGCTCGCCGACGCCGGGTTCGACCCCGCGCGTCCCACCATGTGGCTCGTGGAGGGGCTCTTCATGTACCTGAGCGGCCCGGAGCGCGAGCGGCTGCTCGACGGTCTGACCCGGCTCAGCGCCCCGGGCAGCCGCCTCGCCCTGGAGTACTACGAGCCCGTTCTGCGTCCGGAGGACGTGTCGACGGTCGACGCGGTCGAGGAGGCGGTCATCGCCCGGATCTTCGGCTTCTTCCAGGAAGACCCGGCCACCTCCCCCGACCAGTGGCTGCCGACCCGCGGCTGGCGCCCGGAGGTGACCACGCTCGCCGCCGAGATCGCCGCGCGGGGCAGGGCGGTCCCGGAGATGTTCGGGAAGGGACGCCCGCACGAGGGCCCGTCGGGTGAAGGCGCTGCGGGTTGCGGGCCGGAGTGCGCGTAGTGTGCTGATGCGGCGGGGGCCTGACGGGCAACCGGCTCCAGTCGGCTTGTGTGTCGGAGGGAATGAGATGGCGAAGACGAAGGCGACGCGTTCCGGTGAAGGGGCCGGCGGGCGCGGGGGGCGCTCGGGAGCGGAGCCGGCGGCGCCTGCCGGCGGACGGCCCAGGGACCCGGCGATCGAGGAGGCGATCATCCAGGCCACGCGCAAGCGGCTGGCCACCGACGGCTACTCCTCCATGACGATCGGGGACATCGTCGCGGACGCCGGTGTCACCCGGCCGACCTTGTACCGGCGGTGGGCGAACAAGTACGACCTCGTCATCGACGCCCTGGAATACGGACTGCGCAAGCAGCGCGAGGCCTACCCTCCGCTGGACATGGAGCAGTTGCACCCGCGCGAGGCGCTCCTCGAAGCGGTACGGCGTCTCGACCCCCGCTTCCACAACGAGCGGGCCATGGCCCTGCACGGCAACTTCATGGCCGAGGTGGAGCGGGCGCCCGGCCTGCTGGAGCAGTTGCGGGAGCACGGCGTGCGGCCACGCTGCGAGGAACTGATGATGACGCTGGTCTCGCTGCAGCACCGCGGCGCCGTGCGCGAGGACGCGGACCTGGACATGATCGTCACCCTGTGTTTCGGCAGTTACTTCGCCGACTACCTGCGGACCGGCCGTGAGGTCCCGGACGACTTCGCGGAACGGGTCGTCGCCACGGTCTGGCCTGCGATCGCCGTGGACGGCGAGGTCCGCCCCGTCTGAGAGGGCCCCTCTGGGCGGCGCCGAGCGGGCGCGGGCCCCGGGTCGCGTCCGGCGCCGCTTCATCGGGTCGACGGATATCCGGCTTTCGTTACAGCTATTGACTGTAACGAAAACCCGCGGCATCGTGCTCGTGTAAGACCAAGTGGCGACGCGAGAGGACCCCGCGCATGAGCGAGGACAGCCGCAAGGCACTGATCGAGCGCAGCATCCCGTTCCTGTCCGAGGTCAGGAACCGTACGGCCGGCAACGACCTGGAGAGCTGGCTGAACACCACCTACGGCCCCGACAGCGAGCTCTACCAGGACCTCGCACGCCTGATCAAGATCGGTGTCCTGGAGGAGGGCTGGGCGGCGAACGTCGAGGTCGACGGCCCCCGATACCGCCGCAGCCTCATCGCCGAACCGACGGCGGAGACCCACTACTTCAGCATCACGGCCGTCTACATGGACAGCGTCGAGCGTTACCGGGGCCAGTACCACGCGCACCCGTACGGCGAACTGAACCTTGTCGCCCCCATCGACCCCGGAGCCCGGCTGGTGGGGCCGAACGGCTGGCAGGGAGCGGGCTGGACCGCGCCCGCCCCGGGCAGCCATCACTACCCCGAGGTGCGGGGAGGCGCGCTGATCGCCCTGTTCTACCTGCCCGCCGGACGCATCTCGTACGACATCCGTCCTTCCCGGTCCGCAGGTGCCGTCGCATAGGGCGGCGCGGCCGCGAGCAGGTACGGTCCGGTGGCCGGCCGCGGTGAAGGGGCCATGGCCGCCGCGGACCCCGTCGGCGCGTTCACGGCACCGCGGCTTCGGGCACCACCCGCCGGCTCCGGTGCGCGCGTGAAGGTGCTGAGGCGCGCGTCTTCCTCGGCTCGTCCCCGGGAACACCTCACGCCGTCCCGCGCCCGCGGCAGCCAACGGGTCCGACGGGACACGGCGCCCGGCGCCCTCGCATTGCGACAACACCGCCCGGAGCGAGGCCGGCGGTTGCCGACACGTCCGGAATCGAGGGACATCTGTCCGATCGGGCGTGGCCGTCGTTCCGCGTACCGGTGTGGAATGAGACCTGGGAGCCGGCTGGGGTCCGAAGGCAGCCGGGAGGCCCTGGGGCCCAGGGGCAGCCGGCTCCCGTCCGCACCATGCAAGGGGCCGCCGCGGCGCCCGGCGCGTCGGCCTACGAGCGCCGGTGACGCTGCGCAGCCAGCCACGTTTCAGCGAGCACTGCAAGAGCTTCCGCGAACTGGCGGCGACCTGCCGGGTGTTCTGCGACGTGGTCAACTCCTGCATTCACTGAGCGACTCGTGGCAAGCGCGGCTCGCCGAGGAACGACAACGGCTGCCCCCGCTGCCCGGACGGCCGTTCACCGCGGTCTTCCGTACCACTCGGCGGGCGAACCGGGAGTCCACGAGTTCCGTCGAAGGGGGTCCGCTACTCCGTTCCGCACGAACTGATGGGCGTACTGTTCAGTCCGCCCCGTCGGTGAGATCACCCCGTTCGATCGCCAGCCGGGTCAGTTCGACTCGCGTGTTGATACCGAGCTTGGCGAAGATGTGCTTCATATGCGTGTTGACGGTGTGCACGGACACATACAGCCGGTCGGCGATGGCACGGTTGGTCAGGCCGTCCACGACGAGAGGGATCAATTTCCGTTCGGACTCGGTCAGGCTCCTCCACTCCGGGGAGCCGGTCGTGTGGCGCCGTGGTGCGCTGCTGCGCACGCCGAGCTGTCGAAGGCGCCGCCTGATCCGTTCCTGATCGCGCAGGGCTCCTGAGGCCGACGCCAGCTGAACCGCTTCTTCGAAGTACTGGATCGCCGGCGTCGTATCGGCCGACGCGGCCATCAGCTCGCCGAGGTCCTCGCAGGCCGCGGCCAGGCCCAGCCGCCGGCCCGCGCTCCGGTAACCGGTGATGGCGGACTCCAGTGCACGGGGATCATCATGGAGCAGGCCGTCCACGTGCGCGCGGACTGCCTCGATGATCCGCGGGCTGTCGTCCTGTGCGGTCAGGCTGCGCAATGCGCCGGACACGGCCTGCGCGACCGACGCTTCCTCGCCGCGGAGCGCCATGCGCACGATCCCGGGCCACTGGGACGGAGGTACCGCAAGCAGCCGCGTCGGCCCACGGTCTGCGAAGCTGCCCGTGAGTGCCGCCGCCGCTGTGGCGTCCCGGCCCTCCGCGTCGGCCAGACAGGCGCGCGCGAGCGACAGCCACGGGCCGTACCGCTGCAAGCTCCTGCCCGAATCGGCTTCGGCGGCACGGAGATGGTCCCTGGCCTTCGCGAGGTCGCCGCGTCTGATCTCCACCAGCGCCAGCACGGAGCGGGCCAGCGGATTCAGTTGAGTGATCTCGAGTTCGTCCGCCACCGTCAGACTGGCCTCCGCCTCCACGGCCGCGTCGTCCAGCGCACCCTGTTCGAGCAGTGCGCAGGCACGGACGGCATGCCAGTGGGGAAGGGACCAGCCGAGGCCCAGCGCCTCGGCTTCGCGCTGTCCCTCCCGCAGGACCCGCTCGGTGTCCGTGAGCCGGTCGGTGGCCGTCAGCACCGTGGCCAGCCACAGCGCCGGAATCCGCGGGGGGCGCAGAGAGAGCCCGGCGGACTCCGTGCCGGCGCGCCTGGTGGCCTCCTCGGCAAGCTGCAGCGCGCGGGCCAGGCGCCCGCAGTAGAAGGACGTCTGCGACTGGAACACCATGGCGCTGACGACGAGGGCGGGCTCGTTGCTGCGGTAGGCGGCCTCGACCAGTCCGGTGTCCGTCTGCTCGGCAGCGGCGATGTCACCGAGGTACACGTGACCCGTCGCCTTGGTCTTCAGCAGCCGTATGCGCAGGTCGGGCCGCAGCGAGGGAAGGTCCAGAGCGTGCTGGAGGTGTGTCATCGCGGCGGCGTCGTCGCCGGCGGCCTGGTGGATCTCGGCGGCCACCAGGCGCAGGCGGGCCTCCTGCTGCGGTTCGAGACCGTCCGACAGGGTGGTGTCGACCAGATCGAGAGCCTCCTGAACCCGGCGGGTCCGGCCGAGGTACTCGGCGGCGTCGGTCAGCAGGGTGATGCGACGCCGGTCGTGCGGGGGCAGCAGTCCGGCGATCCGCTGAGCGAAGTCCGCGGCCGCGTCGGGGGCCGTCGACGACTGTTCCCGTACGGCGGTGGTCAGCGTGGTCACGGCCTCGTCGTCCACCGGTCCGCCCGACATGACGACGTGCCAGGCCACCTCCGCCGACGGTGCCCCGGTACCGCGCAGAGTGTCGGCCGCCTCCCGGTGCAGAGCGGTCCGTACGGCCAGGGGCAGGTTCTCGTGGACAGCCTGCCGTATGAGGTCGTGGCGGAAGGCCAGTCGCGGGCCGTCGGCCGAGAGCAGGCCCGCGTTCAGGGCGGCCTCGACGCCCGACAACAGGCTGCCGACCTGCCTGCCGAGCAGGCGGGCGGCCGTGCCGAGGTCGAATTCGCGGCCGAGGACCGACCCGATCTGGAGCAGGCGCACGGCATCCTCAGGGAGCCGGTCCAGACGCGCGGCGACACTCAGCCGGAAAGCGACGGGGATGTCGTGGTGCAGGAGGCTCGACACGCCCGCCCGCACCTTGACGGCATCCGCGTCGACAAAAGCGCGCACCAGTTCGATCGCCAGGAACGGATTGCCACCGACGCCTCGCAGCAGCCTGGCCAGACCGGGTGACGGCGCGGCCCCGAGCACGTCAGCCGCGATGTGCTGCAGCTCCTGCTGCGGCAGTGGGCCGAGGGTCAGCCACCGGGCTCCGAGGCGTTCGAGGTCCTCCCGCACCCTGGCCACAGTCGGCCGCTCGGTCTCCGATCGTACCGCCGGCACCCACAGGATCCGCGAAGCGGCCAGTCGTCGGGGCAGGGTGCGGAGCACGAGGAGCGTGGCCGGATCTGCCCACTGCACGTCGTCCACGAGCACGGCCACCGGAGCGCGCTGAGCCCGGTCCTCCAAAGCCTCCGTGATGCTGTCCAGCAGCCACAGCCGCCGGTCCTCGGCGGCAGCAGCGGCTGGGCCGGAGCCGTCGGAGGGCTGCAAGGCGGACTGCAGGGCGGCTCCCGCCGCGTACTGGTCGAACTCGTCGGCCCGTACGGACACCACATCGAATCCGAACCGCCGGGCCAGCTCGGCCAGCTCCGCGAGCAGCCGGCTCTTGCCGACGCCGGGCGCGCCTTCCACGACGACGCAGGCACCCCGTCCGCCACGCACCGCTTCCAGGGCCTCACGGACAGCCGTGATCTCGCGGTCCCTTCCCCTCAGGCGCAGCCCGGTCACGGCCCGGTCACCGGGCCCGGGAGGCCGGTCCCCCGGGGCGTCTGTGCTGCTCATGGGGCCAAGCATGCCGCACGGCCACATCCGTCCTCAACGCCGGTGCCCCTGGGCTCAGCGCTTTTCACCCGGGTGACTGCCGGCTCCACGCCGTCCGTTCACCCCACCGCGACGCATTCTCCGAACCGACCAGAACTCTTGCCCTGGAGAGGAGCATGACGTGCGTACAGGCAAGGAATACCTGGCGGCACTGAACGACGGCCGCAAGGTGTGGGTGGGTGACGAACTCGTCGACAACGTGGCCACCCACCCCAGGACCCGGGCGTATGCCCGCAGGCTCGCGGACTTCTACGACCTGCACCATCGTCCTGACCTCCAGGACGTCATGACGTTCGTTGACGAAGAGGGCGTCAGGCGGTCCATGACGTGGTTCCAGCACCGGACCAAGGACGACCTGAAGCGCAAGCGCCGCTACATGGAGACGGTGCTGCGGGAACTCGGCGGCGGGGCGACCCCGCGCACCCCGGACGTCAACAACTACGTCCTGCTCACCTACGTCGACGACCCGGAACCCTGGAGCAGCCAGTCCGTCGGCACTGGGGGGAGGGACCTGACCGAGGGCATCATCGACTTCTGGAATGTGGTGCGGGAGGGCGACCTCAACACGACACCTGCCTTCGTCGACCCGCAGACGGACCGCTCACGCGAGTCGGCACAGGCCGAGTCCCCGGCCCTGCGCGTAGTGAGCACCTCGGAGGAGGGCATCACCGTGCGGGGCGTGAAGGCGATCGGCACCGGCGCGGCCTTCGGGGACTGGATCCACATCGGTGTCTTCTACCGCCCCGGCATTCTGCCGGAACAGATCATCTTCGGGGCGGTGAAGCCCAACGCCCCCGGTGTCACCATCATCTGCCGGGAGAGCAACGTCCGGGACGGGGAGGAAGTCGAGCACCCGCTCGCCTCCCAGGGTGACGAGCTGGACAGCGTCATCGTGTTCGAGGACGTGTTCATCCCCTGGAACCGGGTCTTCCACATCGGTAACCCCCAGCACGCGTCGCTGTACCCGCAGCGCGTCTTCGACTGGCTGCACTACCAGGCGCTGGTGCGCCAGATGGTGCGCGCCGAGCTGATGCTCGGTCTGACCTTGCTGATCACCGAGCACATCGGCACCTACCAACTGCCACCGGTCCAGACCCGGATCGCCCGGTTCGCGGGCTTCCACCAGACGCTCAAGGCTCATGTGATCGCTTCGGAGGACGAGGGGTTCACGACTCCCGGCGGCCTCTACAAGCCGAACGTCCTGATGTTCGACTTCGGGCGGGCCTATTACCTGGAGAACGTCGCCGGCATGGTCAATGAGGTCATCGACCTGGCCGGACGCGCCTCGCTCATCTTCCCGACCGAGGGCCAGTGGCAGCGACCCGAACTGCGGCCCTGGCTTGAGGCGCTGCAGACCGGACCGGTCGGAAGGCCGCACGACAGGCTGAAGATCAGCCGCGTGATCCGCGATCTGTTCCTGTCCGACTGGGGCGACCGCATCAGCACCTTCGAGAACTTCAACGGCACGCCTCTGCTGGCCATCCGCACTCTCACCATGAAGCGTGCGGAACTGTCCCCGAGCGGCCCTATCGCAGACCTCGCGCGCAAGGTCTGCGGCATCGAGGGCGTGAGCGATGAGGAGGAGACCGCGTACAAGGCTCAGGCGAGCTACGCCCGACGCCAGGACGCCTCGTAGCAGGATGCCAGGGCCCGGGTCAGAGCACGCCGCACTCCCGGGCCCTGGCGACCGCTCCGCTCCTGTCGTGCGCGTCGAGTTTGCGGAAGATCGCCCGCACCTGTGTCTTGACGGTGTTGTGGGACACGTAGAGCTCGGCGGCGATCTCACGCAGCGTCAGCGGACCGCACAGAGCGCGGAGCACCCGGCGTTCCCCCGGAGACAGGTCCTGGTGGACAGGCGCGGAAGCCGCAACGTCCGTGCCCTTACCCGCTCGCCCGAGCAGCTCCTTCAGGGCCCCTGGCGACTCGCACCGGGCCACCGCGCGCTCGGCTGCCTCGCGGGCCCTTCGCGCCGCGTCCGTGTTGTGCCGGGCGCTCTCCAGCCGCGACCGCGTGAAGTGGGACAAGGCACGTAGGTGGGGTTCGCTTCCGGTCCGGGGCAATCCCGCGAGAGCCGCTTCCGCGTCGGCCAGAACCCGTTCGGCCTCATCGACCTTTCCCTCTTCCAGAAGCAGCCCGGCCCGGCCGATGTGGGCGGGCACGGCGACGAAGTGTCCGCCCAGCCCGGCCGCCGCGGCGGCATCGAGAGCCTCGTCGCTCAGAATCCGCACCGATTCGCGCCGTCCGGCCAGGAGCGCGCACACCGCCCACAGGCCCAGCGTGCGGACGAGCGCCAAACAGTGCCCGGCGGCATGCGCGTCACGGGTCGCCTCGCCGAGCAGCACCTCCGCCTCCTCGTACCGGCAGGACCACAGCAGAGCGGTACTGCGGGCCGTACCGGCCAAGGCACGCCAGAAGGTCAACGGCATGGTGCCGGCAACGGCGGATTCGGCGAGATGGTCGGCGGTCAGGACCTCTCCCTCGAGACAGCATGCCACGGCCTGAGCGACGGCTGCCGCATCGGACACGGTGCTGCCTTCGCCGACCGTCTCCGGTCCGGTCTGTCTGAGCTGGGCCACGTCCAGCCAGCGCCGGGCCGTTTCCAGGGCGCCCGCCGACAGAGCCGCCATCGCCGCCACGACGCACAGCCTTGCGTCGGCGGCGACGGTGCGGGGCGGCAAGAGGTCCAGCCAATGCGAGACCTCCACGCTACGGCCTGCCGAGATCGCCTGCTCCCAGCCGTCGAGGACCGCCGCGACTGCCGCGGACTCGTCGCCGCCCCGTACCCAGTGCTGTACGGCAGCGGTCGTCTTCCCCTGCCGGGAATACCACCGAGCCGCAGCCCGGTGCAGGGACACGACGGTGTCCGGCCGTTCGGACTTGAGGACGTCGGACAGCAGCGCAGTCAGTGCTGGGTGACGCCGGTATGCCGACGGATCGGCTGCGACGGGCACCAACAGTTGCACGGTCCGTGCGAGCTCGCGCAGCAGCACGCCCGCTCGGTCTCCGGCGATGGCGTGGCACGGACCGGCACTCAGCTCGTCGAGCACAGTGGTGCGCAGCAGGAACTCGCGCTGTTCGGTGGTGAGTCGGTAGAGCACCTCGGTGGCCAGATACTCGGTGACCGCCTGCCTGCCACGGGCCAGGTTCCCGGCCGCGTCAGCCTCGTTCGCCGAGCGTGCGAGGGTGCGCCCCATGATGCACAGCCCCGCCGCCCATCCCTCGGTGGCCTCGTACAGCGCGTCCGAAGTGTCCGGGGTCGGTGTGGACCCGAGCAGATTGGTGAGCACTGCCTGTGCTTCCTCAGGGGTGAAGGCCAGGTCGCGTCGGTCGAGTTCGGCGACCAGACCCCGGGCGCGCAGGGCCGGAAGGGGCCTTCCGGGAATGTGCCGGGTCGACACAACGACGCGCAATCCCACCTGAGGGAGCCTCATCAGGAAGTCCGCCAGGCTGCGGACCGCGTCGACGTCCGTGATGGCTTCCAGTCCGTCGAGGATCAGAGTGAGCGGTCCCTGTCCGCCCAGTCCGGGCAACAGGCTTGGCAGGATCTCCTCCGGCGATGCGCCGAGCGTCCACTCATCGCTGTCGAGGTGGGCGGGTAGTTCCGGTCGCGCGTGGTGCAACGCCCGCATGATGCCGGACCAGAGCCGGCCCGGGGCGTTGTCGTACGTGTCCAGGCTCACCCAGGCGCACTCTCCGCGAGCCGTCAGGCCTTGCGACCACTCGGTCAGGAGCACCGTCTTTCCGGCGCCGGCCGGCGCGGAGACCACCACCACGGGCTCGGTCGCCGCGTCGAGCCGACGCAGCAGACGCGGACGTGTCAGCAGGTGCGGGGGCTGGGCCGGAGGATGCAGCTTCAAGGTCGGCACGGAGTTGGTCATGGCACCTTCCGTGGAGTCGTCCGGACGGGCGGAGCCCCCGACGGCCATGGCTCCCTCGCAAGAGCCGGACATCGGGGGCGGGAATGGGCTGGTCAGGTCACGGCCCACAGCGGCCTCCTCGGGGCCGCTGCCACCGGAACTAGTGCGGAGCCCTGAGCGCGCCGAAACCTCCCGCGAAGTACAGCAGCGGTCGGCCGTCCACGCGGTGCGCGCAATGGCGGACGTCACCCACGAAGATGGTGTGGTCGCCGCCGGGGAGTGCCTCGGCGACGTCGCAGACGACAGCCGCGATGGCGTCCTTCAACAACGGCACGCCGTGGTCGTCGAAGGTCTCGACGCCCGCGAACTTGTCCGGCTTGGAGACGGCGAAGTTCCGCGCCAGGGGTTCGCTGCCCTCGCCGAGGACGTTGACGGCGAAACGGCCGTGCTCCGCGATCGCGGTTCGCGTGTACAGGCGGTTGTCGATGCACACGAGCAGCTGCAGCGGGTCCAGGGACAGGGCGGACACGGCGCTCGCCGTCATGCCGATGGGCGTCGGTCCGGAGCAGGTGGTGATCACGCTGACACCTGTGGCGAGCCGGCTCATCGTGGCTCTGAAATCGGCTGCCATGTCAAGCATTTCAGTCATCGGAGGACCTCCGTGAATGTCGCGAACAGCGTCGGCCCGTTGCGCGGGACACTGGATGAACGCACCGTCCCGGTGGGTGCGCTGGCGGGCATATCGGTCGAGCAGGGCGAGAAGGCAGGGGCGGCTGCCCTATGACGTACGCGAGGTCGTCGCGCGTGTGGTGGACGGATCGCGCTGCGCCGAGCTCAAGGCACATCGAGCTCCTTCAGGACGGGCAGGTGGCCGACGAGGCGGCAGTGACGTTCACTCCGCGGGGAGGGGTTCCAGGACGAAGGTGTGGTGCAGCAGGGTGTACGGCACGTCGGTCAGCCCGCGGCAGGGCCCGGCGTCGGCCGCATACGTGGAGTAGGACTGGACCAGGGACTCCTTGACCCCGAACACCGGATCCGCGTCCAGGTACGGGTCGTCCGAAGGGAACAGCATGGTGGTCACGCGCTGGAATCCCGGGGCCTCGATCAGCAGGTGCACATGGGCGGGACGCATGAGCGACCTGCCGGTCGCGCTCATGAGTTCGCCGACCGGGCCATCACCGGGTATCGGGTAGCTGGACGGGCGAATGGAACGGAAACTGAAGCGTCCTGTCTCGTCGGTCCGGAACAACGCGCGCATGGCCGGGTCGACCCGGCCGGGCACGTCCACGTCGTAGTGGCCCTCCGCGTCGCTGTGCCAGACATCCACCGCGGCGCCGGACACCGGTGCTCCCTCACTGTTCACGACCCGCCCCTCGAAGAACAGCGGGGTACCGGGCAGGTCTCCGGAGATGTCGGCGGCGTCGCCGTACTGCGGCCGGTCCTCCCTGAAGAAGGGGCCCAGGACGCTGTTCTGCGTGGCTTCGGCGGGGCGTTGATTGCTCAGGGCGTCGACCAGCATGGTGACGCCCAGCACGTCGGACAGCAGGATGAATTCCTGGCGCGTCGGCGTGCACATGTGCCCGGTGCGCGTCAGGAAGTCCACTCCCCGGGCCCACTCGTCCTCCGTCAGTTCGACATCGCGGACGAAGGAGTGGAGATGCCGTACCAGTGATCCAAGGATCTCCGCGAGCCGGGAGTCCTTGGTGTCCCGCATGGTCGAGATCACGGCTTCGGTGATGGTGTCGCTGGTCAGATCACGCATGGCGCGCTCCTGTGGCGATTGAGTGTTCGATGACGGAGTTGGGCTGGAGATGTTCATTGCCAGATGACGTCGACGGCGGCTCCCCGGCCCAGGCGCGCGTCAGAAGGGCGCGGACAGCGGTCCCGTCCACTGGACGCGGATTCCAGTACCCGTCCCGCACGATGAGTTCAGCCTCCTGCTCGATCCCCGACTCCGGCATGCCGAGGTCCCGCAGTGCCCTGGGGGCGCCGAGCCGTCCGGCGAAGTCGAAGAGGCCACCCGCGGCGTCGTCCCCCGCCAGCGCCTGCACGATGCGCGCCATGGCCTCGGGGGCGGCCGGCCCGTTGTAGGCGACGACGTGCGGCAGGACGACTGCGTGGGTTTCGGCGTGCGGAAGCGCGAACGTGCCGCCCAGTACGTGGCACACCTTGTGATGCAGGGCCATGCCCACTGTGCCGAGGCACGTGCCCGCCAGCCAGGCCCCGTACAACGCGTCCGACCGCGCCTCGCCGTCGTCCGGACGCCGCGCGATGACCGGAAGCGATCGGGTGAGGGCATCGAGCGCCTCTCCTGCCATCAGGAAGGCGACCGGGTCCCGGTCCTGGGCGTACAGGGCCTCCACGGCGTGCGCCATCGCGTTGACGCCGCTGACCATCGATACCGCAACGGGAAGCGTGAGCGTCAGGTCGACGTCGTACACCACCGTCTTGAGCAGCACTTCCGGCAGCCGCCGGGTCGTCTTCCTGCGGCCCTCGGTCTCTCCGAGGATCGGCGTCATCTCCGCGCCGGCATAGGTGGTGGGCAGCGCCAGCTGCGGAAGACCGGTCCGAGCGGCGATCGCCTTGCCCAGGCAGATGGCCGAGCCGCCGCCGATGGCGAGGACGGAGTCCGACCTCACGGATCTGGCGTACGCGACGGCCTTCTCCGTGACCTCGACGGGGGTGTGCGGGACCGCTTCGCCGAAGGTTCCCGCTGCCGTGGCACCGAGCTGGTCGCCTATCTGCGCTGCCAGCTCCACCTGAGCAGGCGTGCACAGGACGAGCACCCGACGGCCTCCGAGAGCATCGACCTCTTCAGGGACACGGCTGCGTGTACCGCTGCCGAACGCCACCTTGGTGATCTGTCCCCGATGCACGAATGTCTTCATGAGAATGTCCTCGGTTCCCGCCACTCATCTGTTTATGAGAGAAAGCGTCGACACTTGGATGATGGGCGTCAATGGAATCCGCGAGCGATAAGAAGAAGCGGCATGGAAATACCTCGTTCATGTGACAGGCGCCGACACCAGGACTTGGGGCTCGAGACCGATATCACTCATCTGCGGGATGTCGGAGGACGGTCAGGCGCTGGACCGTGGGAACAGGCCCGGGCCGGCCGGCATACCGATTTGCCGGACATACCTGCGGCGCAACCGCCTCTGTAATGCCTGCAGACCTGCACAAATTGACGAGGGGGAGCGGGAAATACGGACAAGATGGTCGCCACGGCCGTGGAGGCGGTGCCGACGTCTCGGACGGTGCGTCGCTCGCGATCCGCCCGGCCGCCGGCAGCACCGCGGGGAAGTCGACAGCTCCAGTCCCTGACCATCTCCGGGGGAATAACCTATATAAGCGATGGATTCCGGTGGCGACGCTCGTAGAGTCGCGAAATAAGGCAGGCCCCAGCGGATCGCCACCCTCCCTGATGTCGCCGACCCATCGGTGACGGCGTTTCCGTGCGGCTGCGAGTCAGTAATTTGTCAGTGCCCCACGTCCCAGGACCCGAAGGTATCCATGTCTCTCGTCATCGACGCATTGGCCCAAAGCATTCTCTTCCGCGACGCACGCACCGCGAACGCCTTCACGGACGAACCCGTGACGGACGAACACGTGCGCGCCATCTACGATCTGGTGAAGTTCGCGCCCACCTCCATGAACCAGCAGCCGCTTCGTGTGGTCCTCATCCGGTCCCAGGGCGCCCGTGAGCGCCTGGTCCGGCATATGGCCGAGGGCAACCAGGCCAAGACCGCTGCCGCGCCGCTGACCGTGATCCTCGCGGCCGACTACGAGTTCCACCGGGAACTGCCCGCTCAGTTTCCACACTTTCCGCAGGCCAAGGACGTCGTCTTCGCCGAGCGCGAGGTTCGCGTCGAGTCCGCGCGATTCAACGCCGCCCTTCAGGTGGGGTACTTCATCCTGGGCGTTCGTGCCGCCGGTCTTGCGGCCGGTCCCATGACCGGATTCGATGCCGAGGGCATCAACAAGGAGTTCTTCCCCGACGGCGAGCATGGGGTCCTCGCCGTGGTGAACATCGGCAAGCCGGGCGAGCAAGCATGGCTTCCGCGGCTGCCTCGCCTCGAATATGACGAGGTGTTCACCACGGAGTGAATGCACCCTGTATTGTCCGGCCCGGCTTCGGCAGGCGTGCGGAGGCGGCCTTCAGGACGGCCTGAGGGCGACAAGACGTTGTGGGGTCCCGTGCCAGGTCGTTCAGGGCAGGCCGGCGCACCGATCCACATGCCGTCGTTGAGGGTGGCGATGGCGCCGAGGCTCGGGAGCTACCGGATGGCGAACGGGCGAGCCGTCGCGTATCTCGGCGCTCGAGGCTGTGTTCCCGTCCCGAATGGGTGCTTCTGCACGGCACGACGGCTCACCTGCAGCACCAGCGCGATGGAGCCGTCCGTCATGCCGGTGCACCGCTTCACGGCCGGAGCCTCGCGCAGGACACGGCCGTCTGACTGACGGCTGGCCCGGCAGCGGGCGGCGAGCTCGTACGCGACCTTCCAGCAGGTGGTCGCACGCTTGCCGTGCAGGAGGCCGGCAGCGCCGAGGACGAATGCTCCGGAGAGATGGACGCGGCCCGGTCGGCCCGGACCGCCGCCGTACGCGCGGCCTCGATCAGAACGCGGGGGACAGGCGTACGCGAGTGGAGGTCCGCGCCGGCCACCAGGAACGTGTCGGGAGCGGGCTGCGTGGCAGCGGTGGCGATCACGGTCCGGATCCCGATGGACGAGGAGACATCGGCGTCTCGTCGGTGACGTCAGCACGATCTTGTGGTCGGCGCAGAGCCGCTTCGCTTTCGCGATCATCTCTGCGGGGTCGGCGGCGTCCAGGAGTTTCACCCGTCACAGATGAGGAGCGCGCCCCGATGCGCGGCGGAGCCCACACCCCCGCTCCCCGCCTGTCCGGATCCGGGTGATTCATGGCCGGACCGAGGCGGCGCCGGACTCCGGTTGGTTGCAGTGTGGAAGACGGACGCACCGTCCATTCGAAGCACACTGATATCGGAAGGCACAGAGATCATGAGCGAGATCATCGCGGGTGTGGAGATCCCTGAAACGGCGGCAGTCGCCGAAGCCACCCGCCTCATGCAGGAGATGACCAGCCCCCTCATCTACCACCACTCCCGGCGCGTTTTCGTCTTCGGCGTCATTCATGCTCGCAGGCTCGGCCTGGAGCCCGACCCGGAGCTTCTCTACCTCTCCGCCATGTTTCACGACACCGGCCTCTTGACGCCGTTTTCCGAAGTGGAGCAGCGCTTCGAGGTAGACGGAGCCGACCACGCGCGCAAGTTCATGCTCGACCGCGGTTTCCCGGCCACGGCCGCCGACGTGGTGTGGACGGCGATCGCGCTGCACACGACCCCGGAAATTCCCGGGCGGATGGGCCCGGAGATCGCCATCACCAATTTCGGAGTTCTGACCGACGTGATCGGCTTCGGTCTCGACGAGCTGGATCGCAGCCAGGTGGACGAGATCACCGCCGTCCACCCGCGGGGCGACTTCAAGAACGAGTTCTTGCAGGCCTACTTCGACGGACTCAAGCACCGCCCGGAGACCACGAACGGAACCGTGAATTCGGATGTGCTGGAGCACTTCATTCCAGGCTTCCGTCGCACCACCACGGTCGAGCGCATGCTGGGCGCTCCCTGGCCGAGCTGATCAGGACGCCATAAAAGGCAACGTGATGAAACGTGTGAGTCGCCCTCGCGACGGGCGTCGTCTCGGGCGACGTGCGGCCTTCGCCATCCTGGTCTGCGCCAATGTGGTGATGATGGCCACGGCAAGCGCACCGTCACCGATCTACCCGCTGTACCGGGAGCGCTGGGGCCTGTCGGTCACGATGCTGACGGTGGTCTTCGCGGTGTACGTCGTCGGTCTGCTCGGCGCGCTGCTGACGGTCGGATCGCTGAGTGACCACCTGGGGCGCCGCCTCGTGCTGGCCGCCGCCCTTCTGGTGGCGGCGGCCAGCACGGCGATCTTCTGGACGGCCGAGGGTGTCGTCTCTCTCTTGATCGCCCGGGTGGTGCAGGGCATCGCCACGGGGACGGCCACGGGCGGTCTTGCCGCCGGACTGGTCGACCTCTCACCCGAGCGACGCCCGCATCTGGGGCCCACGATGACAGCGGTGGGCACGAGTATCGGCATGGCCACCGGTGCAGGAGGCGTGGGGTTGCTGGTTCAGTCGACTTCTCGTCCCGATGCGTATGTCTTTCCGGTTCTTACGCTGACCTTCGTCGTCCTGGCCGCTGTCATCCTCAGGATCCCTGAAACGCTCGCTCCGCGAGCGTTTCGGCTGGCGTCGTTGCGACCGAGAGTCCGGGTTCCTCGGGAGGCCCGGCCGACCTTCCTCGCCTCGGTTCCCGGCCTCGTCGCGGGGTGGGCCGTCACGGGTCTGTTCCTGGCGCTCACTCCGTCCCTGGTGAGTAATGTCCTGCATGTGCGGTCCGGCGCTGCGGGCGGGCTCAGCATCGCGGCGCTGTTTCTGGCCAACAGCGTGGGCGGGTTCTGGTCCGTTCGGCATAAGGCACGGCTCGCCACCTTGCTGGGGGCGGTTCTCCTGACTCTGGGTGCCTCAGGCCTGGCGGTGGCCATCGCTGTCGTGTCGCCGGCCGTATACGTGGGCGGATCGGTCGTCGCAGGGCTGGGCGTCGGCCTGACGTTCAACGGCAGCCTCCGCGCCATCAGCGCGGTCACCACGGCGAAGTCGCGGTCGGAGGTCTTCTCGGCCGTCTACGTGATCAGCTACGCGGCGTTGAGTCTTCCGTCCCTCGCGGCCGGGCTCGCGGCGCCCTCATGGGGACTGGAGACCACGGGCTACCTGTACGTCGGCTTCGTCGGGGCGCTGGCTTTGGCTGCGGCCCTCCACGCCGGGCGATCGCGCGTTCACGGGCCGACCGGAGACCCGATGCGGACGGGCTGGGAAAGCGGACCTCACAGCGAACGGACCCGCTGCTGAGCGTGCCGCAGCGAGTGGGGTTCGGGGTCGGGTTGCGCTAGGGATGGTGGCCCCCACCATGAAACACCGCCGTACGCCTACACCATCCCCAAAACAGCTTGATCACGACCTACGGCCGCCGTGTCAGAGCGAACTTCCTGAGATCGACTAACTACGCTTGCTCCGCGAGCTGGAGGAGGTTGCGATCCGTATGGGTGACGGGTACGGGCCCGGACGGTCCGAGCAGGAGGACCCGCTCGGAGTCGAATGGGAGACGCACCGGCCCGCGGTTTTCGGTGTGGCCTACCGGCTGCTGGGGAGTGTGGCCGATGCCGAGGATGTGACCCAGGACGTCTGGCTGCGAGCGGCCGGAGCGGATCTGCAGGACATCGATGATCTGCGGGCCTGGCTCGTGACGGTGGCCGCGCGACGGTCGTACGACATTCTCAGGAGTGCCCGTTTCCGTCGGGAGGCCTACGTCGGCCCG
The DNA here is from genome assembly GCF_025642135.1 of Streptomyces cynarae. Classification (NCBI taxonomy): domain Bacteria; kingdom Bacillati; phylum Actinomycetota; class Actinomycetes; order Kitasatosporales; family Streptomycetaceae; genus Streptomyces; species Streptomyces cynarae. The sequence continues at coordinate 8,955,031 of NZ_CP106793.1, forward strand.
TGGCTGCCGGAGCCGTTGCTGACAGGGCCGGACGCGTCGCAGCCGGTACTCGTCGACGAGTCGGTCAGTTCGGCGATGCTCCTGATCATGGAAGAGCTGAGCCCGCCGGAGCGGGTCGCCTTCGTCCTGCACGATGTCTTCGGTCTTGAGTTCGGCCGGATCGCCGAAGTGCTGGATGTCTCCGGGCCGGGTGCCCGGCAGCTCGCCTCGCGGGCACGACGGCGGGTGGCCAAAGCGAAACAGTCCACGCCGCAGGCGTCGAAGGCGGAGCGCGAACGCGTCCTCGCGGTGTTCCGCGCCGCCTACGAGGCCGGGGACCTCGCCGGCCTGGTCAGACTCCTGCACCCGGACGCCGTCTACGTCACCGACGGCGGCGGCAAGGTCTCCGCGGCGCGCAAGCTCATCCACGGCGGCGAACGCGTCGCCGAAGTCATGGTGCGTACGGGGCGCCAGTGGCGTCCGGACCGCATCGACTTCGCCGAGGTCGGCGGCGAGCTGGCCCTCGTGTTCCACCGGGAAGGCCGGGTCTACTCCGTCGACACGGTCCAGATCACAAACGGTCTGATCACCGCGTACCGCAGGGTGATAAACCCCGACAAACTCGTGCGCGTCTGAGCTGTCACACCCGGAGGGGCTACCTCGTCTCCCTAATGAGAACGCAGAACGGGCGACGAAGGAATTTCGGCAACAGGTGAGATCGATCATGCAGAGCGGCATACATCCACCTGCAGCCGCCATGAGCCCTCGCGCGAGCGGGCTGCGCGCTCGAGTCGCCCCTCCCAGTAAGGACCTGTATGCAAGCCATCACTGTGCGAGACCGTGACGCCGGTCTTGGCGGGATGTCCTTGACGGACATGCCCTACCCCCATGCGGCCGAGAACGACGTCATCGTGCGGGTGCACGCCGCCGGCTTCACCCGTGGCGAGCTGGACTGGCCAGCCACGTGGACCGATCGCGCCGGCCACGACCGGACGCCGAGCGTGCCCGGGCACGAGCTGTCGGGTGTCGTCGTGGAGCTGGGGTACGGCACCACCGGCCTGAGCGTCGGACAGCGGGTGTTCGGCCTGACCGACTGGGCCCGCAACGGCAGCCTCGCCGAGTACACCGCGGTGGAGGCCCGCAACCTGGCCCCGCTGCCGGCCGACATCGACCACACCGTGGCAGCCGCGCTGCCGATCTCCGGGCTCACCGCCTGGCAGGGCCTGTTCGACCACGGCCGTCTCACCACGGGTCAGACCGTCCTGATCCATGGTGCCGCGGGCGGCGTCGGCTCGATCGCGGTACAGCTCGCCCGCGAGGCCGGCGCCCGCGTCATCGGCACCGGCCGGGCCTCCGACCGGGACAGGGCGCTCGCCCTGGGCGTCGACACCTTCATCGACCTGCAGACCGAGAAGCTGGAGGACGCCGGCGAGGCCGACGTCGTGTTCGACGTGATCGGCGGCGACATCCTCGACCGCTCGGCCGCCCTGGTCCGCCCCGGTGGCACGCTCGTCACCATCACCATGCCGCCCAAGGTCCAGCCCAAGGACGGACGGGCGGTCTTCTTCGTCGTCGAACCCGACCGCGCCCGGCTCACCGATCTCGCCGCGCGGCTGAGGGACGGCCGGCTCAAGCCGGCCGTCGGTGCCGTGCGGCCGCTCGCCGAAGCACCCTCCGCGTTCGCCCCCGGCAAGCACACCCCGGGCAAGACGATCATCCGCGTCACGGAAGACTGAATCAGGAGACTCATTGTGATCGGAATGCGAATCGCCGCCGGCCTCCTGGCTGCTGCCACGCTGGCCGCGGCCACGGCGTGCTCGACCTCGAACCAGCCCGCCCACGCCGAGGCGCAGGCGACGGTCGCGGCATCGACGGCCCCCGCCGAAACCCTCACACCGCTGCTTCAGCAGGCCCTTCCGAATGTGAAGGGCAAGACGTTCACCTCAGCCATCGTCGCCTTCCCGCCCGGCGCAAAAGCGCTGCCGCACCGGCACGGCCAGGCGTTCGTCTACGCCTACGTCCTCGAAGGCACCGTGCGCAGCCAGCTCGACGACAAGCCCGTGACCACCTACCACCAGGGCGAGAACTGGGTCGAGCAGCCGGGCGCCCACCACGTCCTCACCGAGAACACCAGCCGGACCAAGCCGGCCAAGCTCCTGGTCGTCTTCGTCTCCGACACCGGAGCCAAGCTCAAGGTCGACGACCCGAAGTCGTAGCCCCGGGGCACGCAGCGGGGCGGCAACACACTTCACGAGCTCCGCCCCTGCCAGACCACGCCCCACCCACCACCAAGACGTGCCCGAAGAGCGCGGCGCAGACCACACGAAGGAAACAAAGAACCATGACCGACCCTCAGCGCGTCAACATCGGCGAGCAGCACCCGGCCGCCTACAAGACCCTCATCGCCCTGTCGTCGGAGGTGGGAAAGGCCGCCACCGCAGCGGGCCTCGACCCGCTTCTGGTCGAGCTGCTGAGGATCCGCACCTCCCAGATCAACGGTTGCGCGTTCTGCCTGCGCATGCATACCCGCGACGCCCTCAAGAAGGGCGAAAACCCCGACCGGATCGCCGTGCTGCCCGCATGGGAAGAGACCGGCTACTTCACCGACACCGACCGCGCCGCCCTCCGCCTGACCGAGGCGATCACACGCGTGCCGGACGGACACGTCAGCGACGAGGCCTTCAACGCCGCCGCGGCCGTACTCACCGCAGACCAGGTCTCGGCAGTCGCCTGGCTGGCGACCGTGATGAACGCCTTCAACCGCGTCGCGATCACCAGCCGGTACCCCGTCGGCAGCTGACCTCGACGGCCCCACCGGTGGTGATGCAGGCTGCCGAAGCCTCCACCGTCGTGAAGGTGATGGTGGAATCAGCCGGGCACGGCCGGCTGTGGAGCGAGCACGCACTGCGCGTCGTCGCCGACACGAGTGGGGCCTTGGTGACCGCCTGCCCACCACCACCCGGAGCCGATGGTAAGTCGACGAACATCGGGCCTTCGTACGGCTGCTTCAAGCATCCGCGTGACTCGGGAGATGGCCTTCGGCTCTATGAGTGAGTGCCCGGGCAACCCTCGTTGCGAGACCGCGCCATCTGGACGCTGAAAGTCACTCAGTGACGGAGAGCAAACGAAGGTCAGCGTCCAACATGCGGATCAACTCACCGACCCGACCGCCACCACCCGGCGCGGCCGGGAAGCGTTTGAGCACGTCAACGACGGCCGGTGTTTGCACGATGCACCGTCTGCTTGAGGTGTTCGGCACCAACGCAGTGCGTCGCCTCGGCCGACGAGGCACGTCGAGCGGCCGGCTGCGGTGTCGACGCGCCCATCGTGCAGGCACCGGCCGTCGGCGGGCACTCGGCCACCCTCATCCCGCACGGCCGCCGGCGCCGCACTGTTCGCCCTCACCGGCGACCCGGCTGCCCGGCCGAGGACTTTGTGTCCACCGCCGTCCGTGATGCGGCCGAGCTTCTTGACGTCGATGTGGAGCAGTTCGCCGGGGTGGGCTCGTTCGTAGCGGCGTACGGGTTCGCCGTGGCCCGGTCGGTGGCGGCCAGGGCAGGCAGGCCGTGACGGCGCAGGATGCGGTGGGCGGTGGAGGCGGCGATGCCGCATCGGGCGGCCAGCCGCGCCGGTCCGATGCGGTGCTCACGGCGCAGGCGCACGACCTGCTCCTCGATGGCGGCCGGGGCACGGCCAGGCTGGTGGTGCGGGCGGCTGGAGCGGTCCTGGATCCCGGCGGCTCCTGAGTGCCGGTAGCGGTCTGCCCACCGGGAGGCGGTGGTATGGCTGACCTGAAAGCGTTCGGCGGCCCGCCGCAGCGGCCATCCGTCGTCGACGACACACCGGACCAGACGCAGCCTGCCGGCGCGGCCAGCGGGGCATTACGGTGGAACAACGAGGGCTTCCTGGGCATCGGTGCACCCTTCGCAATCCACACCGAACCCAGAGGCCCTCGCCTCGTTCAAGGACCGCGCGCTGCTCAGGAAACTCATGCGCTGCCTCGTCCGCAGAGGCTGCGCGATACCGAGGAGGGCGAAGCGGGGCGTCGATGCCCGGCTGGGCCCTCGCTTCGGTTCAGCCACCTGTCACTAGAGTGAGGAAGTACCGTCATGAAGCATGAGCCCACCCTCAACGGTCGCGTCGCGATCGTGACTGGCGCAGGCTCGGGGATCGGCCGAGCCACGGCGATCGCCATGGCCGAGGCGGGGGCCCGCGTCCTCGGTGTGGGCCGACGAGAGACAGCCCTGGAAGAGACCGCCGCCGTCAATTCCAACATCGCGACCCTCGCCGTCGACGTGCGCTCGAAGCAGGCTCCCGAGCTGATCATCGGCGCGGCGATCGACCGGTGGAAGCAACTGGACGTGCTGGTGAACAATGCGGGCGCAACCGCACGTGTCTCCCTCCAAGAGGTGACACGCGAGCGCATCACTGATCTGTTCGACCTCAACGTCGTCGCGCCCACCATGCTCGCCCAAGCGGCACTTCCCCATCTTCGCCACAGTCACGGCTTGATCATCAACATCTCCAGCACCTACGGCCACCGCCCGCAGCCGGGCGCCGCCCACTACGCGGCGTCCAAGGCCGCGCTGGAACAGCTGACACGTACCTGGGCGCTCGAACTGGCCAAGGACGGGGTCAGGGTGAACTCCATAGCGCCCGGCCCCACGGAGAGCGAGGCGCTGTCCATGAGCGGTCTCACAGAGGAGGACGTGACAAGGGTCAAGAAGGAGCAGGCCGCACAGATTCCTCTCGGCAGGCGAGGTGAGCCCGAGGAAGTGGCGTCCTGGATCGTTCACTTCGCCGATCCCACGTCGACCTGGCTCACGGGCCAGATCCTCACGATCGACGGCGGGCTGGAACTGGTCTGATCCGCATGCCCTGTCGGGGGTCGTGGGCCGGTTCTGCCCTGCGGCCATGCAACAGATGAGGGCCCCAGCCGCGCGACCGATGGACACCCTTGGGCGATGGGGGAGGGTGCGCAGACAATGCAGGACCTGGTGAGGTGTTGGACCGGCACCTGCACCACCTGTGGCGACCCCTTATCACCAGCGAACCAGATTTAGCACCTGACGAAGCACTACTAGCTCAACTGGACGGCGGGAGCGAGGACCACACACCGAACCACTGCTCGGCGCCGTACTCCTCGAACCGTTCCACCTCGGTGAATCCCAGCTCCGCCGCGAGGCGCATCGAGCGGTCGTTGGCGGTCTGCGCGCAGAGCACCACAGGCTCGCCAGGAAGCGCGCCGGCGAATCAGTCGAGTGCCGCTGCGCACGCCTCGGCGGCGTACCCGCGTCCCCACGCCTTTGGCAGGAACATGTAGGCGAGCTCCGCCTCCTCGGCATCCGGACGGACGTGACCCGGACGCTCTGCGTCGCGCCGATCGAGCGTGATCATGCCGATCATCGCTCCGTCGAGATCGATCACGAAGAAGCCAGGGCGCCGCCCGGGCACCTCAGGCGCCGTGCGCTCGAGCTCATCACTCGGTCGAGGGCCACCGATGTAGGTGCCCACCTCTGGCGAGGCGAACAGCTCGATGAACGCCGCACGGTCCCGGGCCTTGGACTCTCGGAGCACGAGCCGCTCGGTCCTGATCGGAGCAGGTGGCCAGGCGACGGGTCCAAGCTCAGTCATGGCGGGCAACCTATCGCACGCCCGTGAGAGTGGTCCGAAGGAGAAGGCCTAATGGCCGCTCGTCCAAGGTGCGTTGGTACGTGCTTGAAGTGAGTGGGCAGGGTGGGGAGCCAAGAGCAGGTCTTGATCACCTGCGGATAGGCTCGGGTCATGACCGGTGACTGGAGGATGGACCGGATCGGGGCTGCTCTGCGGGGCGAGAATCCGACCGTGATGCGGCGGCTTGAGTCTGGCTTCGCGGTTATCGGCGACGTTCAGTTCCTGCCCGGGTACTCAGTTCTCCTTGCGGACGAGCCGGGTGTTCAACGGCTGTCTGACCTGCCGAGGGCCAAGCGGCTGTCGTTTCTGTCCGACATGGACCAGCTCGGAGAAGCGGTTGAGCGGGCCAGCCGGCGACTGGACCGCGATTTCCGCCGCGTCAACTTGGAAATTCTCGGCAACACAGACCCGTTCCTGCATGCCCATGTCTGGCCGCGGTTCGAGTGGGAGCCGGCCGAGCTGGTGGGTAAGCCGGTGTGGCTGTATCCGCGTGACCGGTGGAGTGACGAGCGGTTCCGGCTCGGCCCGCAGCACGATGGGCTGCGGGCGGCAATCGGCAGCGAACTGGACCGGTTGCGTTCGATGGCCTGACGCTGTGGGCCCGCCGGCCGTGAGTTGGCGGGCCCGGTGATCAGTGACTGTCAGTGGACCTCACGGAGTCCTTCGCAGCGGAGGTCCGATGGCCGATGACGTGCTTCCGATGGGGTCGGATTGCGGAGTTCGCCCGTTGCGCCGGCATGGCCTGCGGCATTCTCGGGCCGTGATGCGGCAGCGTCGCCGCTCAGGGACGGTGCCGGGCCGCCCTGGGGTGGGGCAAAACGAGCCGCGGTCGTCCACGGGATGAAAGGGGAGGAGAACGGTGCGATGACGCACGGAAGAGTTCGGTGAGTCCCACGAGGGCATTGCGGGAGCGGTCCTCGCCGACGGCAGTGAACCAAATCCGGTGTACCTGGACATCGGCAGCGGTACTGCGGGGCGCACAACGAGCGAGTGGTGAGCGTACGACGGAACGATGCGCCGGCCGAAGGCAGCCGCCGTCCGGGGCTCATGCTCGTGCGGATGGCGCGGCCATAGCTACCCGATCGACTGGGACACGGTGAAACACGACCGCCTGGACGAGCTGGACTTCAGCGGCCCGTACGACGACTGGTGCGAGCACATCCGTGCCGTCGAACATCAGACTATGCCGCTGCCAGCCGAACTCACCCAGCTCATGGACCAGTTGGAGGAGCAGCTGACCGCGCTCGCCGAGCAGGCACCGGCGGCCGCGCTGAAGGCGGTCGGGAGGCCGCCTACGCGGCGGAGGCCGAAGAGTTGTCGCCCGAGACGATCGGCAAGGCCCTCGGAATCAGCGCCGGCAAAGCACGCTCCCGCATGACCCACTACCTCCCACGCCCTTGACCCCTGTGCGACGTGACGGGTCGGTTGGTTGGCCAGAGTCCATGACGGCTCGCCGGCCCAGACGGCCGCCAAGCCGCATCCGCCGTACGCGGCGATCGTCGGCCTCCTGTGACCGCTCGCCTTTGCGCAGGCACCTTCAACCGGAAAATGTTCCGCGACCCGTATGTGTGGAGGGACGGCGACCGCTGGCGGATGCTGGTCGGCGCGGCCCTGGCGGACGGGCGCGGAGCAGCGCTGGAGTACACCTCCGACGACCTCGAGGACTGGTCGTACGAGGGCGTCTTCCTGACTCGCTCGCCCCACCCGCTTCCTGGTGGCCGCAACACCGGGGAAGGCTGGGAGTGCGCCCAGTACGCTGCCTTCCCAGACGGCACCGGTGCGGTTCTCGCCAGCGCCTGGGATCCGGTGGAGGGGACGAGCTGCGCGATTTACTGGCCGGGCCGCGAACAGGACGGCGAGTTCCAAGCTGCGGCGACACCCCGGCTCCTCGGCCACGGGCCCGACTTCTACGCCCCCGCCCTGCTCCGCGCCCCCGACGGGCGCTGGCTGATGTGGGCCTGGACCTGGGAGGCCCGGGACGAGGAACGCGTCAGTGCCCCCAGCGCCTGGACCGACGAGGTCGGCTGGGCCGGAATGCTCTCCCTGCCCCGCGAACTGACCCCCGGCCCGGACGGCGAGCTGATCCAACGGCCCGCTCGCGAACTCCTCGCCCTGCGCGGCGAACGACGGATCGCCGCAGCAGGAAAGGCGAGCGCCGAGCAGCCGACGGACCTCGGCGAGGTGACCCGGGCCACCGATCTGACCGTGTTCCTGGAGCGCGACGGACGTCTCCGGCTGCTCACCTCACCGGACGGGACCGAGTACCTCGACATCGTCCACCACCTGGTCACCGGCGAACTGGTCGTCGACCGCGACCATGCCTCCCTCGACCCCCGAGCGAAGGGCGGCAGCTGGCGCCTTCCGGCAGAGGGGCCCACCGCGACGCTGCGGATCCTGCTGGACCACTCGGTCGCAGAGATCTTCACTGCCTCCGGCTGCGCCCTCACCCTACGCTTCTATCCCGTCGGCGACGGGCCTTGGCACGTGCAGACGGGCGCCATGGGGGTCGGCTCCGCCGCTTACACGGTCGGAGCCTGGGACCCGAGCAAGGGCCCGGCCGCCGGCTGTTGACCCTGCCACGGGTGCCCCGCCGAGATCGATTTACCTCGGCGGGGCGTCTCGTGTGTGGCCCATTGACGTAGGCGCGCCGTAACCGCCGTCCGCGCGCAGCTGATGAGCGGCAAGGCCGTGAAGCCCTGTTCACGGACGCGGAGTGGGCCCAAGTCCACGAAGTGATTGTCAAGAGTTGTGGATCACGTGGGTCCTGATCGGGTAGCTGGAGACTTCAGCCGCGACGCACCCGTGAAGACGACCAGAGCGACTGTTGCTGCACCTGCTGTCGCCAATGCACCTGCCGTGATCTGGTCCAAATGTGGCCGTGCCAGATCAGCCAGAATGAAGGCGACGGCCGAGCCCACGCAGGCAGCTGCAGCACCCGCGGCCCAGTACCGGTGCCGGTACCAGAACCAGTTGACCAAGAGCAACACGACCGGGACGGCGAGAGGCAACATCGATTCGTCGAGGAGGCTGAGAATGCCCCACGCCACCCCGCAGACAACCCAGCTGAGCACGATGACCTGAGCGGCTTCGCGCCAAGGAACTCCTCGCCATTCTCCCATCGAGCCCCCTCGGCTTCCCGCACTCTGTGTCTCCAGGTGAATAGGAGCACATGGTGTCGAGCCGCCGTCAAGGCCAGGTTGATCAATTGGGCATCGCTCCCGTCGCTCTGAGGTGCGGCTCTCCTGCCTTGGTCCTGGTCGTCGCCTCGGCGCCCTCCGCTGTCGGGCCTCCATCCGTGGGTGGAGACCTCTCCATCAACCCGTGGGTGGTGGTGATCCGTTTCCCGATCCGAGCAGTCTTGAGGCATGGGTTCACTTCACTCGGCACTTGTTGCTCTCACAGGCGTCTGCATCCTGATCTTCGTCGTGGCCTGGATCGCGGGTGCTGTCTACTTCGGTGTGAAGAGCCCGGCGGGGCTGCGCGGCTGGGCGCGTGGACTGCGGCGCACGTTGCCCCGCCGGGTCCTGCTCATCACAGGCGCCTACGTGTTCTCCTCTCTGGTCAGGCGCTCTGAAGGTTTCTGGCGCCATCTTCAGTACTGGCAATCCGAGCTCGCGCTCCTGGGCGGCCTGCTTGCCGTCGCGTCCACCGCTTTGCTGCTGTGGGCCCGCTGGGTTCTGGGCACCATGTGGTCCAGCGTCCCGATGGTCCGGGAGCAACACGAGCTGCGTACGGATGGCCCCTACCGGCTGGTCCGCCATCCCATCTACACCGGCTTGCTCGGCCTGATCGTCGGCGCCATGCTGGCCTGCGGCTTCGGCGTCTGGATTGCCGTCCTGATCGTCGCCGTCCCGTGGTTGCTGCGCCGGGTCAGGACCGAGGATGGCCTTATGGGCAGTCAGTTCGGAGCGTCCTACGACGCCTACCGTGCTCGCGTCCCGGCGCTGATCCCGGGGACGCGTTTCGCCCGGGGCGTCCAGCGGCCATGGCAACGCGAGTAGAAGAAGCCCAGGACCGCACTCATGATCAGTCCTACGCTGAGGTGGGGGGCGGATGGGCCCGCCATACCCCGCGTGTGACGATCACAGGCGCCGACGGTCCGCTACCGGATCCAAGCGCGCCGTGGGGGAGAAGGAGAACAAGACCGGCATCACCACGTTCGTGATGCGCGGCAAGGAGTACGTGGTGGCGCTGCGGGCGCGGGAGGACCTGCTGGTGCCGCACACGCTGCCTGGCCGACGAGGTCCGCCACCCGCATGGACACCGCCCGGCAGTTGATCCGGCTCATCGTTTCAGGCGGTTTGCCAGCGCGAGAGCATCTTCCGTCTTGGGGTGGGTCCTGCCGAGTTGGGTGTGCAGGATATGCGCGCCCCGGCGTGCGAGGTTCACTGCGGAGGGATCATCCAATGCGTGCAGGGCTCGGGCCTTGAGGAGCAGGGCATAGCCGATGTAGAGGTGGTCCGGCGGGTAGTGGGCCTCGCGGATCCGTAGCGCCCGTGAGATGGGTGGCAGGGCTGTGGCGGGGTCGCCGAGGTCCAGGTGGACGGTTGCCAGGGCGATCAGGTCGAAGCTGACGTAGGGGTCGTCGGGCCCGTATGCGGCCTCGTCGATCTGCAGTGCCCGCTCGGTAAGCGGCAGCGCCGCCCGGTGCTCGCCGAGAAGGGACAGCGTCCGCGCGAGTGTCGCCAGGTCCGTCGCGATGGCGGGGCTTCCGGCTGGCAGGCAGGACTCGTGCCGGTGTAGCGCACGCTCCGCGAGCGGGCGGGCCGTCTGCGGCGCGCCGAGGTCCCGGTGGATCTGCGCCAAAGTGATCAGGTCGAAGCCAACCTCTGCGTCCCGGCCCTCAAGCGCTTCGTCGAGCGCGAGGGCGCGTTCGCACAGCGGCAGAGCCACTCTGTGGTCGCCGATCTGCAAGAGGAACTGCGAGGCCAGCCGGAGCAGTAGCGCCGTCTCCGCGGCGCACTGGGCCGGTGGGTCGTCCTTGGTCACGGCCAGCACGTGCGGGAGCAGCCTGTGCCAGCGCGGCCGTGCGTCCGGATCACCGTGGATGTCGTGCGGCACGGCCGTCAGCAGTGCACGGCACAGTGTGGCCCGGGCTGTCGCAAGCAGGTCTTCGGGCATCGTGGCTCGGATCGCTGCCTGGACCAGCCGGTGCAGCACCAAGGAGGTGTCTTCGCGCCTTGCGAGGCCCAGGCCGGCCAGGGTGCCGACCGTCGTGTCCCAAACCAGCGGGTCGGCCGCCGCCGTGATCGGCGGTTCCGGGCTGCCTGTGAACAGGTCCAGCGGGATCGGGTCCGGGGCCAGCAGGGCGCACAGTTCCAGCAGCGGCACCGCCTGCGGTTGCTCCCGCTGGAGTTTGCGCACGCTGAGCTGCCACAGGGTCGCGACGACCACCGCCGGCCGGTCGGCCAGTTCGCCCCGCGCGATCATTTCCTCCAGCCGCGACGTCAGCAGGGCCAGGTACTCGTCGGGCGGCGTCTGGTTGTAACCCATGTAGCCGGCCGCCTGCTCCAACGCGAGCGGCAGGTCCCCCAGTTGCTCCGCGATCCGGTCCGCCGTCTGTGCGGTCGTACCGGGCACCCGCCGGACCAGCAGTTCCACAGACTCCTCCCTGGTGAACACCTGCAGGTCCATCACGTCAGCCGTGCCTGACCATCCGCTCACCCTGGTCGTGACGACGACGTGGCCGTTCCTCGCCAGGTCCGCCGATGGCAGCGTGTGCACGAGCGTGCTCGGCTTCTCCGCGTTGTCGAAGATGATCAGCCAGGGCCTGCGATCCTGCAACGTGGCGTACACACCCGAAACGACCTGTTCCGAGCCGACCTCCACCAGTCCCAGTTCCCTGGCCAGCGATGCGAATTGCGATGCCACCAGGTCGGGGTCCTCTGCGTCGACGAAGGCGACGAACCGGTACTTCGACAGGTAGCGGTACGCGTACTCGACAGCGAACTGTGTCTTGCCCACGCCGCCCAGCCCATGCACGACCTGTATCGCGACGTCGCCCGCCGAGGTGAGGCGCCGCCGCAGCTCACGCAGGGTCGCGTCGCGGCCGGTGAAGTGGGTGTTGCGCGGCGGCAGCCGGTACGTCGCGGCCGTGGCAGGGCGCGGTGTGCGGTCACCGCGCCGCTCCGGCCGCAGTTCGGCCAGTGCGAGGGGGATCAGGAGCAGTAGCACCGCCCAGGGGTGGACGCGCACGAAGTCGAGCGGCCCGGGCCAGCGACTCTGCCCGGAGGCGGCGTTGAAGGCGAGACTGCCGACGAACAGCACGAGCAAACCGGCCACCGTGCCGACCAGCCTGCGCAACATGACTCCCTCTCCGGTCGCGACGACGACGGGCCACGCGATCGTAGCCGAGAAGTCGGCCCGACGTAGGGGTGATTGGCTGACGCAAGTGCACGCCGATGGCGCTGCGCGCGGCCGCGTGAAGGCTCGTCCGTGCGACGCCGCGGACGCGGCGGCGGGGCTCCGACAAGTGGTATCACGCGCACACGGGGCTCGGAACCTCCGTGGGGCGGGCCCCGGTACCGGCCATGCGAGCCAGCCGGTAACCGCCAACCCTGCCGCTGCGCACTCCACCCTGCGGCCCGGCGCAGCGGGCTCACAGTTCCGGCGGTGTTCCGCAACCAGGATGGAAGCAGCCGCTGCATCGAAAGCGGCCGCGTCTACCGTGGACGCGTCGGCCTGTCCTGGCGCCTTACTGTCCATGCTGCTGGGGTCCACACGAGCGCGGGCCGACTCGTGCCTCTTGCCGGCCGGGCACTAGGCTGACCGCTGCGCTCGTCCTGCGGAAGCCGCAGGCAGGAGCCATGAAACCCGGGTCGACCAAGCTCCGCATCCGGGGCAGGCGGGGCCGGCCGGGGTGGATTGCGCGTCCACGCGGACTGTCTCGGTATCGTCCACCGACTGCACCACGACGTGCCGGATCGACGGGAACAGCAGCTCCTTCAGCCCGAGCACGAATTCTTCCAAGGCCCCCGAACTGTCCGCTCAACGGCCGTGATCCTGGAACATTGTCGAGCGTCTTCAGGTGCCGCGTTGAGACGCTCAGCCATCTCTCACAGTTACCGTGTCACAGAAGTTGAGCCCGAACGCGAGTTTGCGCGGCGCGGGTCTCGCGTGTGACTCCGCTTGAGGTCCGAGGTGCGACGGTGCCTGAGGGGCGCCTGGGGTGTGGATCGGCAGCAACGGTCTGCGACGGGCTCAAGGGGCTGCCCGAGGCGGTGGAGATGGTCTGGCCCCGCACGATCGTGCAGACCTGCGTGGTCCACCTACTGCGGAACTCCTTCCGCTATGCCGCCCGCCAGGACCGGGAGACAAGATCGCGTGGCTCCTCGAGCCTGTCTACACCGCTCCGACCGAAGAGGCCGCCCTGGAGCGATTCGCCGAGTTCGCCGACGCCTGGGCCAGGAAGTATCCGGCGATCGTCCGCCGACGTGATCCGACGCGAGCACCCGGACGTCGTGCTGTCTCCTGCGGCGGCTGTATCTGTGTCATACGGAGAATCTCTCGGTGCTGTCGGGAGGCGGACCATCCGGCAGGCTTCGGTAACGCCCCCGCCGACCGGCCGGGACCGCCCCGCCGACCGGCGGAACGGCATCGCGTCGGCCGGTCGGCGGGGGCGGACGGCAAACTGCCCTACTTGACGACGGCGTTGGCCACCACGACCGCAAGCCCGAGCAACGCGTCCACCGTGCCGACCTTCAAGGCGGAGCTCCACGTGCGACCGGCAGCGCCCCGGACCGTCCTCGCCCGCGAACGCGCCCAACTGGCCCGGGAGATGCACGACGTCGTCTCCCACCAGGTCAGCCTCATCGCCGTACAGGCCGGAGCCCTGCAGGTCGCCGCCAAGGACCCCGACGCCCGCGACGCCGCCCGCACCATCCGCACCCTGAGCGTGAACACCCTCGACGAACTCTGCCACATGGTCACCCTGCTGCGCGCCTCCGACGGCAAGGAAACCGACCTCACCCCCCAACCCACCCTCGCCGACCTCCAGCAGCTGATCGCCAACAGCGGCATCAAGGTGACCCTGACCGGCGGGCTCCCGCCCGGCATCAGCACAACCGCCCAACGCACCGTCTACCGCACGGTCCAGGAAGCCCTCACCAACGTACGCAGGCATGCCCCCGGCGCCCTTGCCGAGGTGCGCCTGTGGCACGACGCGCAGCACTTCGGCGTCACCGTCACCAACACCGCCCCCACCCGCTCCTCCGTCGCCCTGCCCAGCGCCCGGCACGGCCTCATCGGCCTGAAAGAACGCGCCGAACTGCTCGACGGCACCCTCACAGCCGAGCCCACCCCACAGGGCGGATACAAGACCGAACTACGGGCCCCCACCCGGCCCTCCTGAGCACAACCCGCCCGATGCTCGCGGATGCCTCGTCTGCCTCAGCATGCCGAACGGGACAGGGAACGACCTGGTCGGACGAGACCACGCACGCGATCCATGAATCCCAGACCCTGAGGATCGAGCGTGTTCACGAAGCAGACCCCGTGAGACGGCATGGACTGCGGCCGCGTACGAAAACCCGGTTTCGGATCGCATGTGGCACGTCACCGCGATCGGCGCCACCCTCGCCCGGCATCGCCCTTTCGATACGTGGACATGAGCGTCATCACGCCAGTGCGGTCCGGCGAGGGCCGGGAAGCCGCATTCGGTGTCGGCCCACCAGGAGGCCAGCGCATGGTTGACATCAAGCGACTCGCTGAACGTCTCCATCCGCATGGACGTGCGTACGGCGCCGGTGTGCACCTGGCAGTACCAGGCGTGCAGGTTGAGTCGGCCGTCGGTGAGTTCGCGCTCGATGCACGGGTAGGAGCGCAGGCGTAGCAGCCGGGTCAGGATGTGGGCCTACACGCCCTGGGCGACTTCGGGGCCCTGGGCCGTGCCGACCGGGCGCGGGGAGGTGCGCGCGAGCCAGTCGCGTACGGCGGGTACGGCGTCCAGACCGTCGCCGCGGACCTTCTCGCCGACGGCGCCGCAGTGCGAGTGGCCGCAGACGAGGATGTCGCGGACGCCGAGGACTTCCACGGCTTACTCGATGGTGGCCGCCTCGCTGGTGGGGTGGAGCGAGGTGTGCGGCGGGACGAACCGGGAATCGGAGCAGGTGATGAACAGCGCCCGCGGGAACTGGCCTTCGGCCGGCTTGGCGAACTCCTCGGGGTGCTGTCCGAAAGTACGGGCGTTGTCGGTGAGGGGCTGCATGTGTGTGGGTTCCTCCTGGCGCGCCTGCATGGGCGCGTCGGACTTGAACGCCAGTGGGGGAGTGGAGAAGGCCCGGATCGCCGGGCCGTGGATGCGGGACTGGTTGTCAGCAGCGGAAGACATGAAGCGCAGGCGGGCGACTGCTCTGGAGTCCGGGCGGAGCGCGACTCTGATGGAGCGCGACGGGCGCGGAAACGGCTGGCAAGGACGGGGCGGGGACCGGCCGGGCCCCGCCCCGGGGACGGCCTCGTCCCGCACCACGACCGCAGCGTTCTGCGACGTCCCCCGACTGGGTGCCGCGAGCATGCCATGGCAGGCAGTTGGCCCAGGAATGATTTCGGGCGGAGACGTGGCGTCCCGGACGCGGCGTGGTCTCCGTGTGAAGCGCCACGCCACGTCGATCGCCTTACTCGAAGTCGCTGAAGTCGTCGTCCCCGTAGTGGTTGTTCACGACCGCTTCCGGTTTGTCGCCGCTCATCGCCTCGTTCAGGAGTGCGCCGCCGACCAGACCGGCTGCGCCGGCGCCGATCAGCGCGCCGGCACCGAAACGGCGCCCGCCCTGCTGCTGGGGGCTCGTGTCCTGGGCCGGGTATCCCTGTTGCTGGGGGCCTGTGTTCTGAACCGGGTAGCCCTGCTGAGGGTAGCCGGGTGCCTGCGCGTATTCAGCCTGCGGATAACCCGGCTGGTATGGGCTGTAGTAGGGCGGCGGGGTGGTCTGCACGCGCTGCGCGCAGGCGCCGCACACCTGCACAGGGCGGGACACGCCCCACTGGGGTGACCAGGTCACGGTCGTGGCGCCGGGGCCGTGGACCGGGTCGAAGAAGCACGTCATGGAAGATCTCCCTGTTGCTCGTGATGGTGCGGTGGACCGGCAGCTCCAGACATCGATCGCACCGGCGTCCGTGCTGTCCACGCGGGCGGCGCAGAAGCGTTTTCCTCGAAGCGGACCTGTCACAGTGACGGCACTGGTGAGGGCGGAGGCACCTCACCTTAGGTCTCCGTGCCGTAGCCGGGGCGACGCTAGGCACATCGGCTGGAGCAGATCCGAGAAGGGACAGTGGCGTCGTCGGCAGGCACCCGAGAGGCGGGATTCAGCCATGCGGCCGCGCCGCCGTGTGTGAATGCTCCGGTCACGAAAAAGGCTTCCCGTCGCCCTCCGCCGCCGTTGCCACTCGCCGTTGTCATGATCCCAGTGTCCGTGACCGACGATCGGGAACCCATCCGGCAGTCGGCCGGTTCGCCCCCGCCGGTCGGCTGGGCACCACCCGCCAGGCGGGGGAATGAACTGCCCGGTTTCGTAGAACTCAGTGACCTTGTTTCAGACGGACTGTGTGCGTGCTCCTGGTTGTGCGAGCAGGTTTCCTCGTACTCGGCTGGTGGCAGTAGCCGAGCGCGGAGTGCAGATGCTTTTCGTTTTACCACGTGACTCACGGGAAGATCCCCGCTTCATCTGGTCGACGTCGGTCCAGGGGCCTTGCGCCAGCTGCGCCCTGCTCTACCAGTCCCGTACCGGCTGCCAGTGGGACTACCTCCCCCTCGATCTACCACCGGTCGGCGCGGTGAAGTACTACTTCCACACGTGGCGCGACGACGGCACCGACCAGACCATCCACGACCTGCTGCGCTGGCAGGGCCGCGAGAGCCGGGGGCGCAAGGCGGACCCGAGCCTGGTGGTGCTCGACACCCAGAGCCTGCACGCGGCCGCCGGGGTGCCCGCCGGCACCACCGGAAGGGACGCGGCAAAAAAGTCCCAGGCCGCAAGCGCGGCCTGGCAGTTGATGTTCTCGGTCTGGTGATCGCGGTGGTGGTGCTGGCCGCGTCCGCGCACGACAACGCCGCCGGCATCGCGTTGCTGGACAAGGCCGCCGCCGACACCGACACGGTGCACAAGGCCCTGGTGGATCAGGGGTTCAAGACGACCGTCGTCGGCCACGGGCAGAAGGTGGGAAGTTCGAGGTTAGGGAGGCACTCTCGATGAGGGCGAATGCGACATGTCGTCTTCCGCAAACCTCGGCCTCCCTGGAGGGGGAGCAGAGCGCAGGGGGCGGCCGCTACGGCAGTCGCGCACTCAGCGATCGCAGGCACGCACACCGTCTGGCGCAAATCTATTCAGAGCCCACAGTTCTCAATATCAGAACCAACAACTGTTGGATTTCCAGATCGGCCATTTCTAGAGTGAGCACGCGACGTCGCACAGCACCGCGAACTCGCCAAGGCGTCCGAGAGGAGGAAGCTGATGCAGCATCGCATCCTCGGCGACCGGAACGTCTCCGCGATCGGCCCGCCCACTGGCTCGGCGTCGACGCGATCGGCTCGGTGAAATACGGAAGTTGCTCGACGAGGATGTCGTCATGATGGCCGGAATATCAAACGCCGCCGTCGCACAGATCGACACAACCCGCGCATTGCTCGGCGGTGGGCTCGTGTCGGTTCAGGACCAGTTCTCGCCCGCTTCCGCTCCAGCCGGGAAGAACTCGAGCACTGCACCAAGCTCGGCCTCGCCTTCCTGCCCTGGCGCCCGCTCGGCGGTATCGCGAACGCGAAGGGTCACGCAGAACGCTACAGCGCGATCCACCAGGCCGCCAACGAGACAGGCACCAACGTCCACCGCATCACGCACACCTGGGAACTCGCGCTCGCGCCCGCCGTCATCCCGATCCCCAGGGCCTCGCGCTCCGCAAGCATCCGCGACTTCGCAGCCGCGGCCGATCTCGAGCTCATAGCCGACCAGTTCGCACTTCCTTCGGTCTGAAACGTTCAAGTCACAGCGAAAGAGTCACATGAAGACCTTCATCCTGCCCGGCACCGACATGGTGGTCCCCAACGTCGTTCTTGGACTGATGCGCATCCAGAACATGACCGACGAGGCGGTGCGCAGGCTCGTGAACACTGCACGCGACACCGGCATCACGTTCCTCGATCACGCCGACGTATACGGCTCGGACGACCACGGTTGCGAGCGTCGGTTCGCTGAAGCCATGAAACTCAGCCTGGCGGAGCGTGAGCAGTTCGTCATTCAGTCGAAGGTTGGAATCGTCAAGGACGCGTCATACTTCGACTTCTCTCATCACCACATCATCGAGTCCGTGAACGGTTCACTCCGGGCACTGGACACGGACTATCTCGACATCCTGCTGCTGCACCGTCCCGACGCTCTCGTTGAGCCGGAGGAGGTGGCCCGTGCCTTCGACGAGCTGTCGGCGGCAGGCAAAGTCCGTGCCTTCGGCGTCTCCAACCACACCCCCCGACAACTCGACCTGCTGCGCAAACACGTGACGCAACCAATCGTGGCGAACCAGCTGCAGCTGTCGATCACTCACGCCCCGATGATCGCGCAGGGCGTCGCCGCGAATATGCAGGGCCTCGATCAGTCGGTCGTACGTGATGACGGAATCGTCGACTACTGCCGCCTGCACGACATCACCATTCAGGCGTGGTCGCCTTTCCAGGCCGGATTCTTCGACGGCCCGTTCCTCGGTTCCGAACGCTTCCCCGAGTTGAACGCCGTAATCGACCGGCTGAGCGACAAATACGGCGTGCCGGCCGAGGCGATCGCGGTCGCCTGGATCACGCGCCATCCCGCGCAGATACAGGTCGTGCTCGGCACGACCACGCCAGAACGTGTCAGGGCCGCCGCGCTTGGTTCAGACATCCCGCTCACCCGATCCGAATGGTATGAACTGTTCCGTGCCGCCGGATACAAAGTGCCCTAACCTCCGCGTTCGCACGAGGTGAGCTGTCCAGGAGTTGATCAGAAACGCGGAAAGTGCCCTTGACCTGCAACGATGGGACTTGCTGAGGGTCCTGTTGGCTGCAAGGAAAAGAGCACTTTCCAGGTGAGAGAGCCTATCTCGTCGTACCCGCGTGTCCGTGTCCAGGGAGACGGTCGGCGGGTGGCCTCGCTGGCCGGTGCGGTCCTGCTGCTGGAGACGGTCCGCAAGATCGGCCTTGACCAGGCGATATACACAGCCCTGGCGTCCTGGCGCAAGCCGCGGGCCGTCCACGATCCTGGGAAGATCCTTCTGGACCTTGCTCTGGCGGTCGCACTGGGCGGGGACTGCCTCGCGGACGTCGCGATGCTGAGGTGTGAGCCGGCTGTCTTCGGGCCGGTCGCTTCCGACCCGACGGTCTCCCGCCTGATCGACACCCTCGCCGGCTCCGACGAGAAAGCCCTGCAGGCCATCCGGTCCGCACGGGCCGAAGTCCGCAGCCGGGTCTGGTCGTTGGCGGGCAAGAACGCCCCGGACACTGATGGACGGGTCACGGTCGACATCGACGGCGTCCTCGTGATGGCGCACTCCGACAAGGAGGATGCGGCCGCGACCTGGAAGAAGACCTACGGCCATCACCCCCTGACGGCCTTCGTCGACCACGGCCCGGGCGGAACCGGAGAGCCGGTCGCCGCTGTCCTCAGACCAGGTAACGCGGGCTCGAACACGGCCGCCGACCACATCACCACCGCCCAACGGGCCCTGGCTCAACTGCCGAAGAAGTACCGGCGAGGACGGCATGACGCTGATCCGCACGGACTCCGCCGGCGGCACCCACGACTTCGTGTCCTGGCTCGCGAAGCGAGGCCGATGGCTGTCCTACTCGGTCGGCATGGTGATCACCGAGGCGATCCACCAGCACGTGCTGAAGATCCCCGGCCCGGCATGGACGCCGGCCGTCGAGGCCGACGGCCAGGTCCGCGACGGAGCCTGGGTCGCCGAGCTCACGGGCAAGCTGCTGGACGGCTGGCCCAGCGGCATGCGGCTGATCGTCCGCAAGGAACGACCTCACCCCGGCGCCCAGTTGAGAATCGCGGACGCGGACGGCATGCGGATCACCTGCTTCGCTACCAATACGACCGGTCGACCGGTCGGCCGATCGCCGAGCTCGAGCTCCGTCACCGTCTGCGGGCCCGAGCGGAGGACCGGATCCGGGCCGCCCGGTCCAATGGCCTGCGCAACCTGCCCCTCCACCACACCGCGCAGAACAAGGTCTGGCTGGAGATCGTCCAGATCGCACTCGACCTGCTGGCCTGGATGCCCATGCTCGCTCTGACCGGCAAAGCCCGACTCTGGGAACCCCGTCGCCTGCGGCTCTGCCTGTTCTCCGCGGCCGGACAGCTCGTCACCACCGGCCGGCGCCGCATCCTCCGCCTCGCCCACCACTGGCCCTGGGCCCGTGCCATCACCGACGCCCTCGAACGGCTCGCACTCCTGCCGAACCCCGGATGACCAGCGGACTCACCCGTCCCTGCGAGAAGTGGATCCAGCCCGGAGCAGTGGAACCCGGCGTCCACCCGAGACGACACCCGGGCCCTCAGCCTGCCCGCCCTCCACCACCGACAACGAAATGGGCCGCCGACTTCGTCGACGGCCCATCACGAAAGTTCGAGGCTAATGCAGAGGTACACGTGATGGTGCGCGCCCTCGGCGGGCTATGGCACCGAATCTGACGGCCGGCGGCACGTATCAGGTGGTCGAGGCAATTGCTCGGGTGACGGCCGTGATCGCCGGGGTGGGGCGGCCGGGGAGCCGCGCCACGAGAACCCGGCGGATCTCGGGAGGTGCGCCTTCGACGTGCAGCAGGCTCACCCCGGGCGGCAGCATCGGCGAGAGCCGGGAGGGGACCGTTGTCACCCCGAAGCCAGCGGCGACCAGCTGAAGCTTCGTCAGCCAGTCGCGCGCGCAGTGGACGATGTCCGGCCGTCCGGGCAGGCCAGGCCAGACGCCGAGCAGTGGCTCGGCGTTCGACGCCGGGGCGGCAATCCACGGGGCGTCGATCAGTTCGTCGACGTGCACCGTGGTGCGGCCGGCGAACTCTCCGGTCGAAGGCACCGCCACGACCAGTTCGGTGTCCGTAACGGTCTCGACGTGCAGGCGCGGCGACTCGCCGTCCAAAGGCCGGTGGGGCGGGCGGGACGTCAGCACGGCAAGGTCGATCGAGCCCGCGCGCAGTGCCCGGACCAGGGAGGGCGTGGTGCCCTCGGTAGTCGTGACCGTGATCTGCGGGTCGGTCGCCGCGAGGCGGGTGAGTGAGAGAGGCAGGATGGCCGCGCCCGCGCTCAGGAACAGTCCGAGCCGCACCACTTCGGTACGCGAGACGGTGCCGGTGAGGTCGCGCTCGGCCGCCGTCAGACAGTCCAGGATCGTGCGAGCGTGGCGCAACAGAGTCAGACCCGCGGGGGTGAGCCGCACTCCGTCAGGGCGGCGTTCGAACAGGGCGGCGCCCGCGCTTCGTTCGAGGGCGGCGGCCTGGCGTGAGACCGCCGACTGTGTGTAGCCGAGCCGGGTGGCTGCTGCGGTGAAGCTGCCGGACTCGGCGATCTGCCGCAGGACCCGTAGGCCTGTGCTGGAGATGTCCATGCGGGATACGCATACCACAGATGCTTGATCGTCGCTTCCCGCATGCCCGCCGGGTTCCTAGTGTCGATCCCGACGAACACGGACGAACACGGAGGTCATCACGTGCGAGCAGCAGTTCTGACGCAGTTCGGTGCCCCGCTCACGGTGCGGGAGGTTCCCGACCCCGAGGCCGGCGGCGGCGAGGTGGTGGTCGAGGTCCTCGCCGCCAGCGTGGCGCCCTACGCGGCTGAGGTCTTCAGCGGCGAGCGGAACTACCCCCTGGTCCCTCCCGTCGTGCCCGGGATCGGCGGCGTGGGACGGGTCGTCCACGTGGGCCCGGACGCCACCCGGCTGGGCCCCGGCGACCTGGTGTGGTGCGACTCGACGGTGCGCTCGCGGGATGACGCCCTGACGCCCGACATCACGCTCCAGGGCTGGAGTTCCCGCGGCGAGGGCGGCGCGCGCCTCGCCCGGTACCTGCACGACGGATCGTTCGCCGAGCTCATGCGGGTCCCGACGGAGAACGTCTTCCCGCTCCCCGCAGCGGCGGGGGACGACCCGGCCCGCTGGGCCGCGCTCGGCGTGCACGTCATCCCTTACGGCGGGCTGCTGGCCGGCGGGCTCGCAGCCGGTGAGACGCTGCTCGTCAACGGGGCTACCGGCAACCTCGGCAGCAGTGCGGTTGCGGTCGCGCTCGCCATGGGGGCGGGCCGCGTGGTCGCCCCAGGCCGCAACCAGGCCGCGCTCGACCTCCTCG
Source organism: Streptomyces cynarae (assembly GCF_025642135.1). Taxonomy (NCBI): domain Bacteria; kingdom Bacillati; phylum Actinomycetota; class Actinomycetes; order Kitasatosporales; family Streptomycetaceae; genus Streptomyces; species Streptomyces cynarae. Next base: position 8,976,977 of record NZ_CP106793.1, read on the forward strand.
CCGACCGGTTCGGTCCGCTCGTGCGCCCGGTCGCGCTCACCGGGGACGAGGCCGGCGACCGCGCGGCGATGTCCGCGGCGGCCGACGGCCCGATCGACATGGTGATCGACCTGCTACCGCCGAGCGCACCCAGCTCGGCAGCGCGCACGGCAGCCATGACCGTGCGCGAATACGGCCGCGTCGTTCTCATGGGCGGCGTCGGCATGCTCGGTGGCGACGACCTCGCCCTCCCGTACCCATGGATCATGCGCAACTCGATCACCGTGCGCGGCCAGTGGATGTACCCGCGTACAGCGAACGTCGGCATCATCAGGCTCCTCGCCTCGGGCACCCTGGACCTCGCCGCCGAACGGGTCCGGTCGTTCGGCCTCAACGCCGTCAACGACGCCGTCACGTACGCCGCCTCACATGGTGGCCCGTTCGACCGCACCACCCTCACCCCACCGGCTCGCTGAGACCGTGTTTGGGATCTGCAGCGATGCCGGCCACGTGGTGTGCCACACGCGGAAGTCCGTGCCTGGGGGCGAGCCGTACCTTCCCGGCCGCGTTGCCCATGATGATCAGGCATGAGAAGGTGCCGCAGTCGGAGTCGCCGAGGGCCAACCCCGCCCCGCCGCACTCGCAGGTGACCTCCACCCTCGCACGGCGGAAGGACAAGCCCGCTTCTTGCCGGCGTCGAAGCCCCTGGTGGCGGCCGGGACGGTGTCGGCGGTGCTGATCGACTGCGAGTCGATCAGCCCGGCACTCGGCTCGGCTTGGCGGCCATCAGCCTCACGAACCTTGCTCCGCGGGGCGTCGTGGATCCGTCCGACCGTGCCGTCGCCGTGCCACCAGGTGAAGTACCAGTACACGGTCTGCCAGGGAGCGAATCCCTCGGCAACTGCCTCCAAGCGCACCCAGTACGGACCACATAGCGGTCGCCGGCCAGCAGGTCGAGCGTCACCTCGGCGCCGAATCGCGAAGCGCCGATGCCGAGCCGGGTGTCACCAGGTGTGGCCGTGGCCGAGTTGGATGAGGGCCAGGTCGAGCATGTCGACGAAGAAGTCCGCGGCGGCGGTGTCGATGCACAGCGGTGGCTTGATCTTCAGGATGTTGAGGTGGTCGCCGGTGGGCTGGACGATGACCCCGAGGTCGAGCATGCGGTCGCAGAGTTCGGCGGTCTCTTCGGTGGCGGGTTCCAGGTTGGTGCGGTCCCGGACGAGTTCGAGGCCGAGGTAGAGGCCCGAGCCGTGGACGGCGCCGATGATGCCGTAGCGGTCGGCCAGTGTCTCGAGCCGGCGCTTCAGATGGCCGCCGACGCGCACCGCGTTGCCCTGGAGGTCCTCGTCGCGCAGGGTGTCCAGGACGGTGAGGCCCACGACGCTGGAGACCGGGCTGCCACCGGTGGAGGAGAAGAAGTAGCCCTGGTCGCGGTACCGGTCCGCGACCGACTTGGACGTGATGACGGCGCCGAGGGGGTGTCCGTTGCCCATGGCCTTGGCGACACAGACGATGTCGGGGATGACCCGCTGCTGCTCGAAGCCCCAGAACCAGTGTCCCAGGCGGCCGTAGCCGACTTGGACCTCGTCGGCGACGGCGAGGCCGCCGTGACGGCGGACAGCCGCGTACACCTGGGCGAGATAGTCGTCGGGGAGGGCGACGCCTCCGGCGTTGCCGTAGTAGGTCTCGCCGATGAACGCTCCTGCCGGGCGGCCGGAAGCGGCCAGTTCGTTGATCACCCCGACGGCCTCGGGTCCGTAGCGCCCGGCGTCCGTCCCGCGGTGCCGGCCTCGGTAGGAGTTGGGCGAGTCCACGGTGTGGACCCAGCTCGGGCGGGTGGCGAGGGCGTTCGGGTTGTCCTGGAGCGAGGTGGAGACCGCGTCGGAGGCGTACGTCCAGCCGTGGTACGCCTCGCGCAGTGCGACAACATCGTGCTGCCCTGAGGCCCCGACGGCCAGCCGGATGCCCAGGTCCACCGCCTCGGAACCGGAGTTGACCAGGAACACCGTGTCCAGAGGCTCGGGAAGCAGTCCGGCGAGACGTTCGGTGAACTCCACCACGGAGGCGTAGTGGAATCGCGAGTTGGTGTTGAGCCGTCGCAGCTGCCGGGAAACCGCCCGCTCGACCCGGGGGTGGGCGTGGCCCAACGGGGTGACGTTGTTGACGATGTCGAGGTACGAGCGGCCGTCGGTGGACAGGAGATGGTGGCGCCAGCCTCGTTCGATCTGGGGAGGGTTGGCGTAGTAGTGCTCCTGTACGGTCGCGAACGCGGCGTCGCGCCGGTCGAGCAGGTCCCTCTCGCACGTGCGGTCGGAGTCGACCGGGAGGCCGAGGAGCGGGGCGGGGTCGGCGGTGAGCGCGAGCCAGCCGGCGGCGTACTCGGGACGGACCAGGCGCGGGGCGGCGGGGCCGTCGGCGTCACGCAACGCAACGTGGACCGAGGCGCCGGAGCTGAGCTGGACGATGTCCTCGCCCGCCTGCACCGTCGCACCGGTGCTGACCACGGGCTGGATCGCGCGGGGGAAGGACAGCGACAGCGCCTGCGCGCCGTAGGTGAGGTCCACGCGGCCCGGCGCCGCGGCGAGGACCCTGCCCGCGGCGGGCGCCTGCACCACGGCATCCCGGCCGAGCCAGAGGTCGATTCCGGTGGGCACCGTGGCGGTGGAGACCGCCGACAGTGCCGGTGTCCGAGTGAGCCGCGCATGTGCGTACCGGGTGGCGACGGAGGCTGCTCCGTCCGCGAGCGCGGCGGCCGCCAGCCTGTCCTCGGTGCCGGCGTCCATCCAGGCTCCGTGGTCCATGGAATCGGCGTCGGTGGACAGGTCGAGGAGGGTGACGTCGCCGGCGGCGAGGTCCCGCAGGAGAGGGCGCACCGGCGTATCGGCCTGCGTGGTCCGGGCAGGCACGTCGGCCATGCCGGTCACGCCCCTGACGAGGTGGATCATCACCGGCAGGGGCAGCCAGGTGGCCTGTTCGAATATGCGCCACTCGCGGTCGAGTGCGGCCTTCGCGTAGGCGTTGTCCTCGTCGACGGCAGCCTGCTGCCTCCCGCTGGCGACCAGCACGGAGGCGCGCAGGACCACGAGCGGCCACAACGCCTCCGCCTCCTCGGGGGAGAGAGGCCGAACGGCGTGGAAGGCGCGGACGGCCGGCAGTACGTGGTGAGGCTCGATCCCGTCGTGGTGGAGCAGTGAGGACAGTGTCACGGCAAGTTCGCCGACCGCCCAGCTCGTGGTCACGTCACCGAAGTCGATGACTCCGTCCGGCATCGGCGGACGGGTGTCAGGACGGCGGATGAGATTGTCGTCGGTGAGGTCCAGGTGCACGGCCTGCGACGGCAGCGCGGCGGCGAGCTTCTGGACGTGTGCCCAGGCCTCGGCGGTCGCGTTCTGGACGGCGGCACGCTGGTCGGGCTCGTCGATGTGCCCGGCGAGCTTGGCGACGACGCGATCAGCGTGCTGCGGGTCCCACTGGAGAACGCGGTCGAGGCCCGGATGCCGGAAGTCGCGCAGGGCGGTGCTGACCTTTCCGGCGATCGTGCCCATGGCCGCCACCGTGGTAGGTGACAGGTGCCGGGGTCCCGAGAGTGCGCCGCCGGGCAGGTAGCGCAGCAGTCGCGCGACGGCCGGACCCGTCTCAGTGTCCACCGTCGTGCGACGCGGGGAGCCGTCAGGGCCGCGCAGGACGGTGGCGATGCGCAGTTCCGGGCGGGCCGAGGCGATCAGGTCGGCTGCCGCGTCCTGGGCTTCGATCTCCACAGTGCTGAAGGCAGGGTTGGCGATCTTCAGAATCGCCGCGGGCGTCCCATCGTCGGCGTACAGCAGGAAGTTGGCGTCCTGCTGGCTGCCCAGCGACTGCGCGCGAGCGGTGATGCCGAGGTGTTCGGCAGCGATGAGCTCAGCCTCGGCCGGTGCCACGCGGGGTACGGGAAGGGCGTCCTCGGTGAAGAAGTCGATCGTGCGGTACTCGTCGGGCAGCATGCAGGGTTCCTCGGCTGGTGCGGGCAAACAGGGCTGGGACGCTCGGATGCCTCAGTCGACATGCCACAAGAAGCGGTGAGTGTGAATCCCGAAGTAGGGGAAGTTCTCCAGGGATGCGACACCCTCGATGGGCCGCACGACGTCGTTGATGAAGTCCAGAAGATCTCGAGGCTGACTGCACACCACCTCCGCGAACAGGTCGAAGCCGCCGGACGTCAGGACCGTGTACACCACTTCGTCGTGCCGGGCCAGCTCATCGGCGACCGCCCGGGGATCGCCGTCGATGCGCAAGCCCAGGAGCGCCATTGTCTGCTGGCCCATGGTCATCGGATCGGTCACTCCGACGACCTGGACCGCGTTCGTGTCGATCAGCCGCTGCAGCCGGAGCCTCGCGGCCGAGGGTGACAACCCCACCTTCGGCCCCAGATCGGCGTAAGGGATCCGGCCGTCGACCTGCAGCTCTCGCAGGATGGCCCGGTCGATCTCGTCCATGAAGCACCTCTCTCGCCTACGCGAACGGCAGGCATTGCGCTTGCTTCAAGCACAATGCCGGATCGCTGCGCTCGATTCAAGCGTGAAGACGATCGAATCGAGCGAAGTGCACATACGCTTTGGGCGGAGATCTTATGGGATTGTCCCGATGGGGTGATTTCGCGTGGTTCTGCGGTGTGGCTGCCCGGGCTGGCTTCTACCGTCGTCGGCGTTGAGCCCGCCGTGGGCGCGGGCACCGTTGCGGGGTGGGTGGCGTGGTGCCGTCGTTGATCGAGGCACTTGAGGCCAGGGAAGTAGCGGCTTGTGGCCGGGCCGATCGGCTGCGCGAGCAGATCGCCGGGATTTCCGAGGAGTTGTCGCAGGCGGAGGCGGAGCTGTCGTGGCTTTCGGATCACGCGGGAGGCCGTGGACGATGTGCTGTCCGACGGCCCGGCGCGGCCGCGGACCCGGTGGGGGATGTGGAGGCGGCGGTGGCGCCGTTGACGGATCTGGCGGCGATGATGCTCGCTGCGCAGGCGTCCGGGACGCCACGGTGACCGCGCCGGCCTACCGTCGGATCCTGGTGGCGTTCGCCGAGGCTGAGGGGCCGTTGCGGTGCAAGGAGTGTGCACCCGCTGTGGGGCTGGGGACACAGGCCAATCACGTCGAGGGCATGCGGTCGAAGCTGAAGCGGCTGGTCGAACGCCGGATCCTCGTTTAGGCCGAGTCGGGGCTGTTCGCGCTGGTCCCGGCCGGGTGCCCGGTGAGCGGCGGGAGCGGGGCGGATCTGGTGACCGCGGAAACCGAGTTCGCGGCCTCCCGCCGCCTGTTCGAGTCCGTCGTCGACGAACTGGCATCCACCGACGCGGCCTCCTTGACGCACTCGCAGTTGGAGGACCTGCTGGGCTCGCGGATCCGGGAAGTGACCCGGCAGCTGTTCCAGGACCATCTGCGGCTGCGGGAGCTGACCGAGCAGCGGCTGCCCGAAGCGGTGGACGCGAGCGGTGGGGAGCGCACGAGGATCGAGCGGAGCCGTTCGCTGACCCTGGCCACGGTGTTCGGGAAGGTGATGGTGACCCGGATCGCCTACCGCGGCAGCTCGGTGGCCGATCTGCACCCGGCCGACGCGGTGCTGAACCTGCCGGCGGGGATGCACAGCCACGTGCTGGCCAAGCTCGCGGCGATCGAGGCGTCGAGGGGCTCGTTCGCCGAGGCATGCGAGCGGATCAACGCCGTGACGGGCGCCGGGATCGGCCACCGGCAGGTCCAGGAACTCGCGGTGGCCGCTGCCGCCGACATCGACGACTTCTACGACGCCTTGATGCCCGCCCCGTGCACCGACGTGACCACGCTGGTGATCTCGGTCGACGGCAAGGGCGTGGTGATAAGGCCGGAGGCGCTGCGCGAGGCCACCGCCAAAGCCGCCGTGGCCAAGGGCGGCAACAAGATGAAGTCCCGCCTTGCCGCCGGCGAGAAGCACAGCCGCAAGCGCATGGCCACCCTGGCAGCGGTCTACGACGCCGAGCCCGCCAAGCGCGGCGTCGACGACATCATCACCGACCCCGACGACGGTGACAGTGACGGGCACGAACGCCGTCCCGGGCCCAAGGCCAGGTCCAAGTGGCTGACCGGCTCAGTCGACGACATCGCCGCCCAGGTCGTGGCCACCGCGTTCGACCAGGCCGAGCACCGCGACCCCACCCACCGCCGGTGCTGGGTCGTGCTCGTGGACGGCGCCCGCCACCAACTCGACCTCATCACCGCCGAGGCCGAACGCCGGGGCGTGACGGTGCACATCGTCATCGACCTCATCCACGTGCTCGAATACCTCTGGGACGCGGCCTGGTGCCTGCACCAGGCCGGCGACCCGGCCGCCGAAGCCTTCGTCGCACCTCACGCCCCCACCATCCTCGGCGGTGGCGCCGAACAGGTCGCGGCCGCGCTGCAGACAGCCGCCCGCGCCGCCCGGCCGAAGAAGAACCGCCGCAAGGGCATCGACGACGCCGTCGGCTACCTGCGCAACAAGGCCGCCTACCTGTGCTACGACACCGCGCTCGAACGCGGCTGGCCCATCGCGACGAGAATCATCGAGGGCGCCTGCCGCCACCTGGTCAAAGACCGACTCGACAACACCGGGGCCCGCTGGGGACTCGCCGGCGCCGAGGCCGTTCTCAAGCTCCGCGCCCTGCGCGCCAAAGGCGACTTCAACACCTACTGGAGCTGGCACGAGAAGCAGGAGTACGCCCGCAACCATCAGGCCCGCTACCGCGACCAACTCACACTCACGGCCTGATCGACAACACCCTCATTGGATCTGCACCCGAACGCTTTCGACTACGTCATCGCCATCGACTACAACCGGTTCAGGGGTACCGGGTGTGTCAATTTAACGGCTGATCTTGGTTGTTGATGGTCAGTTGTTGCTCGGAGTCAGGCGGCCCTCGAAAGCGATCTGGAACGCGTTCAGGGGTGCTTTCCAGCGCATGGTCCACCGCTTGCGGCCCTTCCCCGTCGGGTCCAGGCTCATCAGCGCCATGTAGATGCACTTGAGAGCGGCGGCTTCGTTGGGGAAGTGTCCGCGAGCGCGGACGGACCTGCGGATGCGGGCGTTGACGCTCTCGATCGCGTTCGTGCTGCAGATGACCTTGCGGATCTCGACGTCGAAGGAGAGGAAGGGCACGAACTCAGCCCAGGCGTCCGACCACAGCTTCACGATCGCCGGATACTTCCGGCCCCAGGACTCCTGGAACTCCAGGAACCGCTCGGTGGCCGCGTCCTCGCTGGGTGCGGTGTAGATGGGTTTGAGGGCCCCTGCGACCTTGTCCCAGTCCTGACGGGCGGCGTAGCGGAACGAGTTCCGCAGCAGGTGAACCACGCACGTCTGGACAATCGTGCGAGGCCAGACGGTCTCCACGGCCTCGGGAAGGCCCTTGAGCCCGTCGCAGACCAGCATCAGCACGTCGTCCAGGCCGCGGTTCTTCAGCTCGGTGAACACGTGCAGCCAGTACTTGGCGCCCTCGCCGCCATCGCCGGCCCAGATGCCGAGGATGTCGCGGGTGCCGTCCACGGTCACCGCCATCACGACGTAGACCGGACGGTTCGCGACCTTCCCGTCCCTGATCTTGACGTTGATGGCGTCCACGAACAGGACCGGATAGACGCGGTCGAGCGGCCGGTTCTGCCACTCGGCCATGCCCTCCATCACTTTGTCGGTGATGGTGGAGACGGTCTGCTTGGACACCTCGGCGCCGTACACCTCGGCGAGGTGAGCCGATATCTCCCCGTGGGTAAGGCCCTTCGCGGACAAAGAGAGCACCATCTCATCGACGCCGGTCAGGCGCCGCTGCCGCTTTTTGACGATCTGCGGCTCGAAGCTGCCGGCGGTATCACGCGGCACCTTCACCTCGACCGGCCCGACGTCGGTCAGCACCGTCTTGGCACGGGTGCCGTTACGGCTGTTGCCGTTGTTCTTCCCTGCCGGATCATGCTTCTCATAACCGAGGTGATCGGTGATCTCGCCTTCCAGGGCAGATTCCAAGACCCGCTTGGTCAGCTGCTGCAGCAGCCCACCCTGCCCGGTCAGCTGCAGCCCCTCCGACCGGGCCCGCTCCACCAGCATCGCGACCAGTTGCTCGTCGGACACGGACGCAGGCTGCCCCGACTGGGCACTCTCGACAGGCTCCACGGTCTCCAACTCCACGGCGGTGTCAGTCACTTGACGTCGCTCCCATGATCGTCGGATCCGCCGTTAGATTTACACTCCCGGGGTACCCCGCCCCACGATCCCGACCCGTCCTGAAGGCGAGGAGAAGGGCGGCGGCATCTGGCTGCACGGGGACCACCAAGACGGCAGATTGGCCTGTATCACCGTGCCCGAATCCGGTATGAGGCACCTGCTGCGAGTACTCGATCCGGCCCAGGAGCCCACGGTGATGGTGGGCGACAGGGGCGCATCTGAGCACCTGGGGGCAATCGGAGGAAAGCCCTGACGCCCAGTGACGTCCTCTTGGGGGAGAGTGGAGTTGCCCCTGGAGACACCGTGCGTGAGACCACTGCGAGCATCTCCATGCTCACAGGAGCCGTCGTGGTGAGCAAGACCTCCTGGGGGCGGGCCCTGCGTGCAGGCTGCGCACGCAGGGCCGCGCTGGCCGCGGGCACCATGGACGACAACCAGCGACGCTCCCAACGGGCGACCGGCTGCGCACCGTTCTGAGGCCCGGTGAGCGGGCCGCGGCGCCGTGGAGACCCGCGGTGGTCGGCGCAATACCTGGTCACGCTCGACGACACCTGCAGCGGCGATGCTGAGTACACCACCGATGTGCCGCGCGACCGCGCCACGCGGTCGGCAGAACACGCGGATGCCACCCGTGTATGGCTCGCAGGGTTGTTGCGACCGGCGGCTGACCACCGTTCAGGAAGCGCTCCCAGAAGGCGACGGTGGTTTGAACCTTGTGTGTGCGATGTGTCACTCGTGACGTGATTTACAGGACTGAAACACAGAGGTCTTCCCTGCAAGCAAGAAAACCTCCAGAGTGATCGCCACGGAATCCGCTTTCCGTATGGCAGAAGTTCCTTCGGGCTTCTGTGAGTCCATCGTCCCCTCTAGGAGTGCTCGTGACGGAGTCCGCACCCTCCCTGCCGCGACGCGTCGCACGCATACTGCGTACCTCTCTCTTCGCGCAGGTCGCCTGCGCCCTCGTGCTCGGCATAGTGGTCGGAATGTTGTGGCCGGACACGGCCACGGCTCTCCAGCCGCTCGGCGACGGTTTCACCAGGCTCATCGAGACGGTGATCTCGCCGCTCGTGTTCTGTGTCGTGGTCGTCGGCATCGCCAAGGCGGGCGATCTGAAGGCCTGCGGCCGGATCGGACTGAAGGCCCTGATCTGGTTCGAGGTCGCGTCCACGGCCGCGCTGGTGATCGGACTGGTCGCCGCCAACGTCGTCGGGCCGGGCTCCGGCATGCACGTCGACCCGTCCAAGCTCGACGCGTCGGCCATCGACAAGCAGACGCACGGCGGTGCGTTGCCGTCGGCGGCCGAGTTCATCCTGAACGCCCTGCCGCAGAGTTTCCTCGGCGCCTTCGCCGACAACGCGCTGCTGCAAGTGCTCGTGCTGGCCTGCCTGGTGGGCGCGGCGCTGCTTCACCTCGGCCACACCAAGGTGCCCAAGGTCCTGCCCGCCATCGAACAGGCGCAGGACGTCATCTTCGCGATCGTCGGCTTCGTCATGCGTCTGGCGCCGCTCGCCGTGTTCGGTGCGATGGCTCACCTGGTGGGGCAGTACGGGCTCGGCGTGATGAAGACGTACGCCAAGCTCATCGTGCTGTGCTATGCGGCAGCGGCACTCTTCCTCGTGCTGCTCGCCGTGGCACTGAGAGTGGTCACGGGGCTGAGCCTGTGGAAGTTCGTCCGGTACATCCGTGAGGAGGTGCTTCTGGCCCTCGGCACCGCCTCCACCGAGTCCGTCATGCCGCGCGTGATGCAGAAGCTGCGCCGCGCCGGCGCGCGCGACGACGCGGTGGGCCTGGTACTGCCCACGGGGTACTCCTTCAACCTCGACGGTGCCTCGCTCTACCTGTCCATTGGCACCCTGTTCATCGCCCAGGCGGTGGGGGTGCACCTCAGCCTGAGCCAGCAGATCACCGTGGTGCTGGTGCTCATGCTGACCAGCAAGGGAATGGCCGGCGTGCCCGGTTCGGCCTTCCTGGCCCTGTCCGCGACCGCGTCGGCCCTCGGCGTCCTCCCGGCCGGTGCCGTCGCCCTGCTGCTCGGCGTCGACCGCATCATGGACTCGATGCGCGTCGTCACCAACCTGCTGGGCAACTGCGTCGCCGTCTTCGCGGTGTCCCGTTGGGAGGGCGCACTGGACGCCGTGCGGGCGAAGAAGGCCCTGAACGGCGAGACCGTCTGTACGGCGAAGCCAGAGGAGTCGGAAGCAGCAGCCGCGCCGATGGCGGAGATCCCCGCCCAGCCGGTCAAGGAGCCCGCGCCCGAGGTGGGCTGACGCAACGACACCGACGGGCGCTCTCGCTCCGGAGGTACGGAGTGGTGGCCGCGGCCCGTCATGTGCTTTCCCCCGTAGTGTGGGACGTCAGCACCGACGCTGAGCTTGTTCCGCTTTGACGGACACCTTCGGTGTGGTGGTCGGGCCGCCAGGACGGTTTCGTGGTCGGCGGGGCTGCGATAGTCGAGGCTGCTGTGCAGCCGGTGCAAGTGCTCGAAGATCCACTTGATCACCGAGCGGACCGGTCTGCCCCTGTCCGTCGGTATCTCGGGCGCCAACGTGCACGACAGCCAGGCCCTCATCCCGCTTGCAGGGCGTCCTGCCGATCCGCTCCCGGCGCGGCCGGCGGCGACGCAGACCGGGCAAGCTCCACCGCGACAAGGGTTACGACTACGACCCCTGCGGCGATGGTCACGCGCCCGCAGGATCACGCCCCGGATCGCCCGCAAGGGAACCGACTCCGGCCAACGGCTGGCCGGCGCCGTTAGAGCATCGAACGCACCATGGCCTGGCTCGTCGGCTGCCGCCGCCTCCAACGCCGCTATGAGCGCAGGGCCGAGCACTTCCTCGCCTTCACGAGCATCGCCTGCACCCTCATATGTTATCGGCGGCTCGTCTGCTGATGTGGGCCTGCAGCAGTTTCACGGCCAGGTCGTGGCCGTAGTGATTGGCCATGTCCATGGGGGTGTGGCCGTCTGGGTCTGCGAGCTAAGGATCAGCCCCGAAGGCCAGCAGCACGGCCGTGCTGTGCACAGTCAACGGCTGCCCGCTCTGCAGGAAGCCGTCACCCTCGATGTCGATTGCGTGCGTCAGCAGTGTCATGTTGCTGAAAGCTTGGCGTTTATCCTCGGCGGGCTTCGTGTTCTGCGTTTGACCGTCTTGCCGACGTCGTGGTGTCTGGCTTGGTGTTTGTTCTTCGAGCCGGGCGGCCGTCCGGGGACTGGGCGGGATGGTTTTGGTGCGGCTGCCGGGCTGGCAGCGGTCGCGCGGATGTTGCGAAACCCGCGGCGGGCGCGGGCGGGAGTGAGGCGGCGGGGTTCGGTGCGGTGTTCCCAGGGGCGGCGGAGGTCCTCGGCGAGGGGGCGGGCGAGACGCAGCTGTGTATGGGCGGCGATGATCAGCCAGGTCCACACGTCAGCGGTGTCGGCAAGGCGGATCTTTGGGCGTGTCCAGCCGAGTGTCTGCTTCATCAGCCGGAAGGTGTGTTCCAGGTGAAGCGGCGGAGGAACGCATGCCACCAGCGGTCGACATCCGTGCTGGTGGCGCCGGGGGCCGAGCACCACAGCCATAGGGGTTTCGGGTGGCGGTCGCCCGGCAGCCGTCCGACCTTCAGACGGAGCAACGAGCCGTGCAGGACAGGCAGTTCATCCTTCGCGTGTTCCAGCCAGGGGCCGCGGTGGGTGAGTCTGGGGTGCTTCCGGTCCCAGGCCATGGTCTCGGCGGTGCCGTAGCGGGTGGTGTCCGTGGACGTTGTCACCTCGGGGTGTGCCAGGTCTCGGGCCGGGCCAGGGCGAGGACACCGCCGTGCCGACGCGAGCGCCCGCCTCTGGGGCCAAAACGGGGCGGGCCAGGGTCGCGGAGCATGACGCGGTCGGAGCGCAGGCGCCCGAGCAGCATCACTGGCAGGTCCGCCAGCACGTGGGAGAGGTAGGCGACGTCGTAGCCGGAGTCCATCACGATCAGAATCTCGGGATCTCCTGGCTCCCACTGCCCCGCGTGGATCAACCGCTTTACAGCGCCGTGGAGTTGGGCTGCTGTGGCGGCGGTCGCGTCGTCGGTGGGCCCAAGGCGCACGGCGTCCAACAGCGCGCACCAGGAGGTACGGCCCGTTTCCAGGGCAGCGACGAAGGAGTACGGCCAGCCCGGCACGAACTGGTCCCTACTGCGGGCGCCGCGTCCGTAGACGTGGCAGAACAGCCGGTCGTCGCTGGTGGGGACATCGGGGCGGAGCCCGTTGCTCACATCCACGGCCACCACGACACGTCCGTCGGCCGCCTTCGGCAGCGGCAAGCCGGCCAGCGCGCGGCGCAACCGTGCCGGCTCCGCCCGGCCCCGGTCCATCGCCGCGTACAGGCGCCGTGCACACGCCGGTGCTCGACCGCCAGCGACAACTCGACCAGCGTCTTCACCGGCCCGTCCGCACAAGCACCGCGTCCGTGAGCTCGAAGAGCGCATCCGCCCGGGCGTAAAGGCAGTCGTAGACTCGACCCGAAAGCGGGACAACACGCTCGATGCCTGGCCTGCGGACCCAGGGACGGGAGACTCATACGCAGCGGCCGTTCTCTCGGGCTTCGTTACTCGACATCTCGAAGCGTGGAGAACGGCCGCCTCCGCTGTCCCTGGAAGAACCACAGATCAGCAGGTCGGGTGACAGGCGAGGATAAACGCCAAGCTCAGTACCAGACGGAGAACGTGGCGTCGGCTCTGCCGGTGGTGTTGGAGATCGGGTCGATGCGCAGCACGTAGTCGTAGTGCCGGATGTAGCGGTCCGGGTAGTTGTGCGAGCGGAACGACGACCAGGACGGGTCGGCGAGCCCGGCCGTCTTGTGGAAGGTGGCGTCCTGGGCGAACTTCGCGGTGCCGTCGTTGGCGTCCAGTCGCAGCTGGAAGTAGGCGTGCCGCAGGTAGCGGGTCGGGTCGGTGACGGACTGGAAGGAGACGCCGGAGGAGTCGGCCAGCCCCGGCACCACCTTCCATTGCGAGTCGATGTAGGGGTCGAAGGGGTACGGGTCGATGCGGCCGATGCTGTCGGCCTGCCGCCAGAATCTGTCCGGGAAGTTGTAGGACTTCAGCCGGTTCCAGGCCGGCTTTCCCCACCGAGCGACCATGTTGTCGTACACCGTCTGGGGAATCTGCTTGATGTCGGCGTGCTTGGAGTTCAGCGGCTGGGTGTAGACACGCCGGTCGGTGGCGGTCCAGGTGCCGGTGGAGAGGTCGCTGGTCTGCCAGGTGTAGAACAGCGCGTTGGCGTCGCCCCACAGGTACCAGGTGCCGGCGGCCTGGGCGAGGATCGGGCCCTCGATGCCTCCCTGAGGCGCCAGGCCCGAGGTGAACTGGGTGAAGCTGCCGGGATTGAGCGAGGTGGACTTCGCACCCGTGAGGCTGTTGTGGCCTTTGTAGTACAGGTAGTTGACGCCGTTCACGTCCTTCGCCAGGGTGCCGTCGATGACGTCGTAGCCCGGGTCGAAGAAGACCTGCGGTGCCGTCACCGTCTGGAAGTCCGTGGTGTAGTTCACCATGATCACGTTGTGGCCGCTGCTGTTCACGGCCGAGTAGAGGATGGCGTACTGGCCGCGGGAGGCGTCCCAGAAGGCGTCGGGCGCCCAGGTGTGGGTGGCCATGTCGTACAGTTTCAGCAGGCGGTAGTTGTCGAAGGAGCGCAGGTCGGCGGAGTCCCAGACGTGGATGTACGGGCTCTTCTTGGTCCAGTCGGTGCCCTTCAGGTTGGTCGCCATGACGACGTAGGTGCCGTCCTGCTTGGGCAGGATGACGGGGTCGCGCAGACCGCCGTCGCCGGCGGTCGGGGTCACGACGGGGTTGTTCTGGTTCAGCGGCATCCATTGCAGCGCGTCGGTGCTGACGGCGAGGTGCAGGCCGTAGTCCGTACCGAGGTTTCTCGGTGACTGGGTGAAGTAGGCCATGACGAACGGGGAGGCCGTCGCGGCGCTCGCGGACCGGCTGCCGACGGTCAGCGCACCCGTCATGGACAGCGGCACGGCCGCGGCCATGCCGAGGAACAGCCGGCGCGACGGGAGGGGGGTTGCGCTCATCTGGTGCCTCCGGGGCGTAGGAAGGTGCGGGCGGATCCAGAACCTGTGGGCGGCCCGGCCCGGAGCCGCCCACAGGTTCGGTCCCTCGTCAGTTCCAGGGAGCCGCGGTGAGCCAGCTGGTGTCCTGGGCCCACGACGTCGTGTTGTCCCAGGCGTTGGTGCCGCCGTTGCTGGCGATGTAGGCCGTGTAGTTGTAGTGGCGGAGGTACTTGGTCGGGAAGTTGACGGACTGGAAGGAGGTGCCGACGCCGCTGTTGCCCGCGGTGGGGCAGAAGGTGGCGTCCTTCGCGAACGAGCTGCCGCCGTTGTCCGTGTTCAGGTAGAGCTGGTAGTTGGAGTGGCGTAGGAACTGGCCCGGCTTGTCGGCGGACTCGAAGGACAGGCAGGAGGTGTTGGCCAGTCCGGCCCGGACGATCCAGGTGGCGTTGGCCTTGTCGGTGGCCGAGCTGGTGGAGTTGACGCTGGAGATGACGACCTTGGTGTCGGCGCTGTTGTGGCGCAGGTAGTGGGAGGTGCAGCAGGGCGCGGTGGTGGCCTGCAGGGAGATCCGGGAGCCGGGGGTGAGGGTTCCGGTGCTGGTCGAGCCGCTGTTGTAGCCGGAGGCGGTGATGTTGGCCTGGACGGCGTTCTCGGTGGCGTCCGAGGGGTAGCCCTGGGTCATGACGCCTTCGTAGAAGGTGCCTTGGCCGGTGTTGCTGTTGTCACCGCCGATGCCGAGGATGATCGCGCCCTGCTTCTTCATCGGGTTGTAGCCGCCGACGGTGGGGCGTATGCCGTCGTAGAAGGTGGACAGACTGCCCGACTGGGCGTTGCCGCCGCGGATGGCCCAGTGGTTCGGGCCGCCCTTGACGATGGCGGTCGTGAACCGGTGGTTGATGGTCGGGTCGCCCGCGTTCAAGCCGCGGTTGACCCCGGAGAACAGGCCGTTCTCCAAGTCGGCCATGATCCAGGGGCCGGTGCCGCTGCCGGAGCCCCAGCCCGTGCTGGTGCCGAAGTAGATGGCTTCCATGGTGCCGTTGCCGTCGTCGTTGCCAGTCGTCTCGGCGTTGCCGTAGTCGAAGCAGCAGCCGCCGTTGACGTGCGTGCCGTCGAAGATGGCGTACATGCCCTCGGGCTGGTCGCCGGTGGCGATGCCGTTGGTGTTGTTGTTGCGGTAGCCGGTGCCGGGGGCCACGTAGACGCCGTACGCCTTGTGCCCGCCGACCGTGACCGGCGCCTCGAAGGCGTTGGCCAGGTTGTCGTTCCCGTTCTCCGCCGGACCGGGCCAGTAGCCCTTGAGCGCCTGGGTGAGGTTGTTGTGCTTGGGTGACTGGTCGTAGATGACGGTGATGACACAGCTGGTGTTCGCGCAGAAGGAGTCCTGCTGCGCGGCGTCGGCGTATCCGCCCGCGCTCAGCAGGCCGATGTCCTTGGTCGCGTTGTCGGAGGCGCGCTTGACCTGGTACAGCGGGCCGTTGTACGCCCTGTACAGGGCGCGGGTGGTGCTGTGCGCGGCGACGCAGGGGGTGCCGCCCGCAGCGTAGATGTCGCACGGCCCCTCGGTGGCGGCCTGCGAGGGGGCGGCCGTGGCGGTGAGCAGACCGGCGGCGAGCGCGGCGGTGGCACCGGCCGCGAGCAGCGCGCGTCTGACGCGGCGTATCCACGGTGGCTTGAACATGAAGGGCTCCTTCACAGGATGGGGTGAGGGTGGGCGTCGACGAACCCGGGTGTCCGGCTGTGCGGACGGTGCGGGTCGCGTCGAAGCTTCCGTTGCCGGTGCGGCTTCGGCCGTTGTCGGCACCGGAGGCGGGGCGGGCTGCTGGTCAGCTCCGAGGGATGGCGGCGAACCGGCTGGTGCCCTGGCACCACGGTGGGTGTGGTGTCACAGCCGCTGTACCGCCGTTGCCTGTGTGGTGGACGGTCGGGTGCCGGAGCTCTCCGCGGAGGCGCCGGCACCCCTGTCGGTGTCGGGTCAGCTCGTCACGCGGAAGGTGGCGTCACTGCGTCCCGTCGCGGTGGTGATCGGGTCTAGCTTCAGGTAGTAGGCGTAGTGGCGGATGTAGCGGTCCGGGTGGTTGTACGACTGGAACGACGACCAGGTGGAGTCGGCGAGGCCGGCGACCTTGTTGAAGGTGGCGTCCGCGGCGAACTGGGCGCTGCCGTCGTTGCGGACCAGCTGGAAGTCGTAGTTGGCGTGGCGCAGGAAGTAGCCGGGGTAGTTGACCGACTCGAAGGAGACAGTTCCGGTGCCGGTCAGGCCGGGCCTGAGCCGGAACTGGGCGTCCTCGGCGGGGGTGACGGTGGGGTCGATGCGCACGTCGAAGTTGATCTGGCGCACGTAGCGGTCCGGGAAGTTGTACGACTGGAGCCGCTGGGCCGGGGTGTTGGGCCAGCGGGCGAGCACGCGGCTCTCCTCGGCCGCGGTGAGGGTCATGATCGCGCCGTGGCGCTTGGGGGTGCCGCCCATGTCGTAGCTGGTCGCGTCCTGAAGCCGATAGGTGCTGACGTCGAACGGGTTGGTCGTCAGGATCGGCCGGTATTCGCGTACGCCTTGCGGGTTGTTGTAGTCGATGTAGAGGGCCCACTCGTTGCGGTCCCTGAACTTCATCCACACCGGGCCTTCGACCACGTTGCCGGTGAGGCCGATGCTGGAGAGGTTGCCGAGGTTGGTCCACGTCCCCAGGATCGAGTTGCTGGCTTCGACGTTGTTCTGGCCGTCGCCGGAGACCCTCAGGTAGCGGTAGGGGCCGATGCCGGCGGGCACCTCGGTCATCTGGGTGTCGACGACCGGCGTGCTGCCGGGGGGGTCGATCCAGATCTGCGGGGTGGTGATGGTGCGGAAGTCCTTGGTGCGGGCGGAGTAGATGCGGTATTTGAAGATGCCGTTGACCGTGGCGTTCGTCGCCCAGTACAGGACGTAGTCGTTGGTCTCGGGGTTGAAGATCGCCTCCGGTGCCCACGCGTTCTTTCCGCCGGGGATCAGTGTGGCGGCGCCGAGCAGCCACGGATCCGACCAGGTCACCAGGTCGGTCGACTCCCACACCACGAAGTTGGGGCTGCCGTTGGTGTACGTGGAGCCGCAGCGGATGCACAGGTCGGTCGCGATGATCCAGTACTTGCTCCCGTCGGGAGAGCGCACCAGTGCGGGATCGCGCACCCCCTTCGTGCCGATCTTGGAGTTCAGGACCGGCGCTCCGCCGTTGAGGTCGTTCCAGTGCAGGCCGTCCGTGCTGTGCGCGAGGTACAGCATCTGCCCGGTCGCGGAGTCGCCGGTGAAATGCACCATCAGGTAGCCGGGGTCGGCGGCGGCCGCTCGCTGGGGTGCGGTGAGGGCCTGGCCCGTGAAGAGGAGACAGACGGCGAGCAATATCAACGTCAGCCGGGCGCGGAGCGCAGACATGGGATCTCCTGTCGCGTGCGGGTGCCACCGCCGGCTAAGGGAAAGCGGGGCGGCGGGGGGAACTTGGTCTCGGAATGGGCGGGACAGGACCCGAATACCGCGCGAGCCGGAAGGGCGGATCCGAACAACGGTGCTTCACCGCTTCGCCCATTGAAGCCGTGGCGACGGCGGGTCAGGGCGCGTGAGCACGCGCATCCACCCAGGTGGGGAGGTTGCGACACAGGCCGGGTGTCTGTGCTTCTCAGCGCCCGTGAAGGCGTTTCAGGTGCGCGGCGCTTCGGCCGGAAGCCTTGATAGCCAACTCACTGTCCAATCAGGCATGTTGAACGATATATCGAACACTGTTCGTGAAATCGGGCAGAGGTTAGATCCGGAAAGGAGGGCGCGTCAATGCATCCGACACATCCGATCCACTGACGTGCAAATGAGCGATCCGGCACTCACCCGGCTCCCTGGCCCGGCTCATACGAGATATGCCCCGTCCGCTTCTGGGGGACGGCGGGGTCCAGTTCCGCTGACCGACCATGGCTGGCGGCGCGAACAAGGTCTCCCTGGTCGACGCCCAGCGCAACTACCGGGAACGCCGGCCGAGGGCAGGGCCGGGCAGGCCGCGGTGGCTCAAAGAGGCCACTAGCGCCCGCCTCCGCTCCCATGCATCCAGCACATCCCCCGCCCGCACAACCCCCAGCACGCCGCACCAGCAGCCGGCCCCACCCTCGATCACCAGCCACACGGCAGTGCTCAACCCCGTCAGGCAATCCCCTGAAAAACGTCCACCCAGTTTCTGTTATTGCGCCGCCGTCCCCCCCGTCTCCTGTACATGCACGCGACACGACAGATCAGTCGGCGCACCATGCTCAAGGCCACGGGCGCCGCAGCCGTCGGTCTCGCCGGCGTCGCCACCCCCTCGGTGGCCGCGGGCGGAGCCTTCGCGCACCCCGGCCTCCTCCACACCGGCGCCTACCTCGCCCGCATGGCCGCCAAGGTGAAGGTCGGCGCCGCGCCCTACACCGCCGGCTACGCGAAGCTGTCCGCCAACCCGCATTCGCAGAGCGGCTACACGGCCCGTCCGCAGGCCATCGTGTACCGGGGCGTGGAACTGCGCCCCCGCAGCACGTGGCCGCAGAACTACGGGACAACCCGACAGCCGGTAAGAATTTGAGTTCACAAGGCTAGACACAAGCAACGTCCATATCCGTTAATCCATCCCATGTGTCAGCGAGGATTCGCGTTCCATATTTCGGACGACGTTTGAAAAGTCGAACCACGTGAGGAAGATGTCGTCGGCCTGTCGGCCGTAGGGCGCCGCGTCGGCAGCACACAAGCCCGTGACGCGCCGCGCCCGACCGTCGGACGTGTGAGCCGGCACATCAAATGTCCAAGCAGTCGCTCTGCCGTATCGAAAGGCTCAAGATGTCTTCCTCCGTCAGCAGGCGTCGTCTCCTGCAACTGGCCGGGGCCACCGTGGCCGCCTCTGCCACAGGATCCTTCCTCGGCGCGTCTTCCGCCCAAGCGGCCATCGCCCCCGCGAGGACCGACATCG
The DNA here is from genome assembly GCF_025642135.1 of Streptomyces cynarae. Lineage (NCBI taxonomy): Bacteria > Bacillati > Actinomycetota > Actinomycetes > Kitasatosporales > Streptomycetaceae > Streptomyces > Streptomyces cynarae. The sequence continues at coordinate 8,996,102 of NZ_CP106793.1, forward strand.
GGGTCTTGGCGCACCCCTTCGAACTCGGCCAGGTACGACTCACCGCGAGCCGGTGGCTGGACAACCAGAACCGCACCCAGAACTACCTGCGGTTCATCGATGTCGACCGGCTGCTGTACAACTTCCGCGCCAACCACAAGCTGTCCACCAACGGCGCGACCGCCAACGGCGGCTGGGACGCGCCGAACTTCGGCTTCCGCACCCACATCCAGGGGCACTTCCTCACGGCATGGGCACAGTCGTACGCCGTCACCGGGGACACCACCTGCCGGGACAAGGCCACCTACATGGTCGCGGAACTGGCCAAATGCCAGGCCAACAACAGCGCCGCCGGTTTCAGCGCCGGGTACCTCTCCGGCTACCCCGAGTCCAACTTCACTGCTCTCGAGCAGGGAACCAGTGGCGAAGTGCTGTACTACACCATCCACAAGACCCTCGTCGGCCTGCTGGACGTATGGCGCCACATCGGCAGCACACAAGCCCGGGACGTGCTGCTCGCCCTGGCCGGATGGGTCGACTGGCGCACCAGCCGGCTGACCAGCCAGCAGATGCAGACCATGCTGCGCGTCGAGTTCGGCGGCATGAACGCCGTGCTGACCGATCTCTACCAGCAGACGGGCGACGCGCGGTGGCTCACCGTCGCCCAGCGCTTCGACCACGCCGCGGTGTTCGACCCCCTGGCGTCCAACCAGGACCAGCTGGGCGGACTGCACGCCAACACCCAGGTTCCCAAGTGGATCGGTGCCGCCCGGGAGTACAAGGCCACCGGCACCACCCGCTACCGGGACATCGCCACCAACGCCTGGAACATCACCGTCAACGCGCACACCTACGCCATCGGCGGCAACAGCCAGGCGGAGCACTTCCGCGCCCCGAACGCCATCGCCGGCTACCTGACCAACGACACGTGCGAAAGCTGCAACACCATCAACATGCTCACCCTCACCCGGGAGCTGTTCACGCTCGACCCGAACCGCGTCGCGTTGTTCGACTACTACGAGCGGGCGTGGCTCAACCAGATCATCGGCCAGCAGAACCCGGCCGACGACCACGGCCACGTCACCTACTTCACCCCCCTCAAGCCGGGAGGTCGGCGCGGTGTGGGCCCGGCGTTGGGCGGCGGCACCTGGAGCACCGACTACGGCACCTTCTGGTGCTGCCAGGGCACGGGCCTGGAGATGCACACCAGGCTGATGGACTCCATCTACTTCCACAACGACACCACGCTGACCGTGAACATGTTCGTGCCGTCGGTGCTCACTTGGACGGAGCGCGGTATCACCGTCACCCAGACGACGACCTACCCTGTCAGCGACACGACGACCCTTCAGGTCACCGGCAGCGTCAGCGGAACGTGGGCGATGCGCATCCGTATACCGAGCTGGACCACCGGGGCCACCATCAGCGTCAACGGCGTCGCGCAGAACATCACCACCACCCCCGGCAGCTACGCCACCCTGAACCGCTCCTGGACCTCCGGCGACACCGTCACCGTCCGCCTGCCCATGCGGATCGGCATCCGACCGGCCAACGACAACGCGAACGTCGCCGCGATCACCTACGGCCCGGTGGTCCTTGCCGGCAACTACGGTGACTCCACGCTCAGCTCCCTCCCTGCGCTGACCACGTCCTCGATCAAACGGACCAGCAGCAGTTCACTCGCCTTCACCGCCACCGCCAACGGCTCCACCGTCAACCTGGGCCCATTCCACGACGCGCACGGCTTCAACTACACCGTCTACTGGAACACCACCGGCAATACCGTCCGTCTCGCCAACGTGGGCAGCGGTCTCCTGCTGGGCATTCAGAACATGTCCACGGCCGACGGTGGCCGCGCTCTGCAGTGGACGGACAACGGCACCGCCGACCACAACTGGGAAATGATCACTGATGGAAGCGCGGTCCGCTTCCGCAACGCCCACAGCGGCAAGGTGCTCGGCGTCCTGAGCATGTCCACGACGGACGGCGCGACCGTCCTGCAGTGGTCGGACAACGGCACCGCCGACCACAGGTGGACGCTGCTCGACCAGGGCGACGGGACCTACAAGATCCGCAACGAGAACAGCGGCAAGCTGCTCGCCATCGCGGGCAACTCCACCGCGGTCGGCGCGTTCGCGGTCCAGGACGCGGACGACGGCACCGCCGACAACCGCTGGCGCATCGTGCTGAACTAGCGTCCGTCGCGGAAGGAGGGCTTGGTCGTTCTCTTCCATTTGTACTCAGCCCCTTCGACCATCGTTCGTCATACCGGACAAAGCTTGTGGCGGTGCCTCTCGGACCCGCCACAAGCGGCTTCCGATGCCCATTACCTTCCTTGTAGAGCCCGGTTGGGGCTCGTGGCCTTCGGGGCCGGTATGACTCTTTGCCCCTGTCCTCGATGATCCGGGGGGTGCTGTCGCCGGTCCCGGCGGCACCGGATGGTCGCTGATGGAAGCGTGTCCGCCGACAGGCAGGGCTGCGTAATGCGGCTGCCGATCTCCGGTGCCCGGCGGGCCACCGGTGGTGACTCCGGGGAGGGGAAAGCCCGGTGACCAGCAACGACTTCACATCGATCGATGTGTTCTGCGCCCTGGACGTGGGCAAGTACACTCACCACGGCACGGCCCTGCCGGGTGATGGCCGCATCACTGCGTGGGCTGCGGACACTTTCGCACCGACGTCTCCTACCTCCCCGACCTTGAGGCATACCTGGCCGACCTGCTGCGCAACCGTGAACGTCTGGCCGCCTTCGCCAACGCCGACCCCTGGGCCAAGGCGGAGGCCACACCATCGGACGACGAGATTGCCCGTGTCCGTCGCCTGGGTCAGCGGGTGCGCCAGGACCTCGACGAGCTCACCGACGAGGACCGGGCCCAGATTCGCGAGGCAGTCGCGCTGGTCCGCCGCAGCCGCGGCGTGTCCCTGGGCATGCCGCGTGTCCGCCAGCCCCTGCCGGACCTTCGCCCGGAGAGTACCGGAGGGCCAGCATGATCGACGGGCGGCGAGCCGACTCGGCCCGCCGCCGTGAACGCGTTCTCAAAGCTCTCGATGTCCTGCTGCGAAGCGACGAGGACATCACGGTCTCCGGACTGGCTCGCGCGGCACGAGTGGACCGTACCTACATCTACCGGCACCGCGACCTCCTCGAACGCGTCCACGCCGCCGCAGCAGCCCCACCAGAAGAAGGCCGGATCGCGGCCGTCAGCCGGGCCTCGCTGCGGGCAGACCTGACCAATGCGCTGGAGCGGAACAGTCGGCTGACAGTCCGGGTCCGGCAGTTGGAGAAGCGTCTGTCCGAGAGCCTCGGTGAAACCGCCTGGAAGGAATCCGGCCTTGGTGCGTCCGCCGACATTGACCAGCTTCAACGTCGCATCACGTTGCTCGAACAAGAGTTGGCCGACATAAGGGGCCAACTCGATGAGCGGACCGAGGAACTCGATGCTGCGCGGGCGGCTAACCGGGAACTGACCCGGGCGCTGAACCAGGCCCGCTGACGCCGGCTGCGGCAATGGTGCACGCCGTGACTGGTGAGACGCTGCTGAACACGCTGGTCAACCCGGAAGTGCCGGGCACCGAGGCGGCGTACGGCGTTCACGGCATCAGTGATGAGATGGTCGGTTCGCCGGTTCGGGTGCCTTACAGGTTGTTCGCATAGAAGCTGGTGAGTCGTTCGACGGCGGCGTCGACGTATGCCGGTTCGTCGTACATCTCGTAGTGGCCGGCGCCGTCGATCACCATGAGGTCGACGGGGTTGGGGGCCAGCTTCCACAGCTGCATGCCCATGTCGTAGGAGCCGGTGTTGCCGATGCGTCCGGCGAGGACGACCTGCAGTGGCTGGGTCATGAGCCGATCGGCCAAGTGGAACGCGTCATAGCCCAGCAGGAGGGAGTCGCTGCGCAAGAGGCGCCGGTTCGTGGAGTGTTCGTTGCCGCCCCGCTCGGTGCGGTAGTAGGTGACGGCCTGAGTGGTGTCGATGTCGGTCAGGCCCGCTGCCGCGGCGTCCTCAAGGGTGTCGGGCAGCCAGTTCACGCGGGTTGTCTCGCCGGAGCGGGCCTCTTCGGTACGGGCGTCCGCGAGGGCGTCGAGTGCTGCGGCCGGACCGTCGGGGGAGAAGTTGCGCAGCGCGGCGCCGATGTTGACGGGGACGACCGTGCCGACCGCTTTGATGCGGTGGTCCGTGCGGGCGGTGTGCACGGCGTAGCCGCCACCGGCGCAGATGCCGAGGACGCCGATGCGCTGCGGGTCGATGCTGAGGGTCGTGGTGAGCGCGTCGATGGCGTAGGAGATGTCCTCGCCTCGGCGGTAGGGGTCTTCGAGGTCGCGGGGCTCGCCCTCGCTCTGGCCCTGATGGGCGGGGTCGAGGACGAGCGCGGCGATGCCGCGGGCGGCGAGACGGGAGGCGTAGTTGGCGCCGATCTGCTCCTTGACGCTGCTGCCTGGGGTAGAGAGCACGACGGCGCGCAGCGGTGCGCTGCTGTCGGCGTTGTCGGGCAGGTGGAGGTCTGCGGCGAGGTTGATGGGGCCGCGCGGGATCGTGAGGTGCTGAAGCATGTGTGGCTTCCTTCGTGAGATTGTTGTTCCATAGGAGTCCAGTACGAGATAGTATTTTGTACGATCCAGAACTAATACGAAACGAAACTGTACCGCATGGATGGAGGGGTCGCATGTCAGTCGACGGGGCGCAGCTGTGGACGCTGAACCAGCGGCTGCTGGCAGTCGTGATGGACGCCTGCACGCGGGAGCTGGCCGAGCTCGGGCTGGAGACGAAGGAGTTCTTCGTCCTGGCCGAGGTAGAGGCATCGCCGTACCCGGCCGAGATCGCGACCGCGCTGCTGCTGCCCAAGGCGAGCGTGACGGTCTACGTTCGCAACCTCGTCGCCAAGGGCTTCATCCGACGCGAGATCGACGAGGCGGACCTGCGGCGTCATCGGCTCGTACTGACCGCCGAGGGCACGCAAGCACGCGATCGCGCACTTGCAGCCCTCGCGGCGGAGTACGATCGCAGGTTGGCGAGGGTCACCCCCCAGGACCGCGTCGAGCTGCAACGCATCCTCAAAGCGATGCTCGCCTCGCCCGCGATCGCTTCTACGCCTTCTTGACGAAGGTCGTGGAGGTCACCATGAAGATCATCGAGAAGGCTCTCGACAACAACTAACCAGACAGCAGAACGGCCCGGTTGCAGCCGGGCCGCTGTCGATCTCTGCGGATCACGAGACGGCCGCCCGCCCCGTGTGCAAGACCAGGACCACCGGGTGGCCGTTGTCAGTGCCTGTTCCTGAGGCCGACATAACAGAGCTGCGGTTGTGATTGGTCGGGAACGGCTCGTTGGATCTGGCCGCCTGGCCGCCTGGCCGCCTGGCCCGTGGGCGGATGGACGGCGGCGAGCCGGCTTCCACGATGGTGGGAAGCCGGCTCGCCGGGTGGTGCTTCAGTTGGTCTTGGCGTGGGCCTGTCGGCGGGAGCGCAGGATGAGGGCTGCCAGGGTGGAGGCCAGGAGCGTGAATGCGGCGGTGGTCAGGAATGCGGCGCGGGCTCCGGGGACGAACTGGCCGGGGACGGCTCCCGCGGCGTAGACCGAGACGACGACGGCGAGTCCGATGGCGCCGCCCAGCTGCTGGACCGTCTGGAGCAGGCCGGAGGCCGCTCCGGCGTGCTGCGGTGCGACGCCGCTCATCATCAGGGAGGCGGCCGGCATGAAGGTCAGTCCGGCCGAGATGCCGTTGATCAGCAGGGGGCCGAGGACCGCGGTGACGTAGCCACTGGTCGTGTCGATGTTGCTGAGCCAGACGTAGCTGGCGGTCAGGCCGAGGGCACCGGTGATCAGCAGCGGCTTCTGTCCGAAGCGGGCCACCAGCTTGGGAGCGGTGCGTGCCATGGCGAAGATGCCCAGCGTCATCGGCAAGAACGCGGCACCGGCAGCGATGGGGCCGAAGTGCAGCACCCGCTGGACGTACTGCACGACCAGGAAGAACGTGGCGATCTGGGAGCCGAAGACCAGGGTGGTGACGGCGAGAGCGCCCAGGCGGCGTCGGTCGCGCAGCAGGGCGGGCACCAGCATCGGGTGGGCGACCCGGCGTTCGGTCATGGCCAGGACGGCCAGGAGCACGACGCCGGCGGTGAGAGAGCCGATGGTCTGGGCGGAGGCCCAGCCGTGCTCGGGTGCGCCGATCAGTGCCCAGACGATGGCCACGGCCGCGCCGGTGGCGCTAAGTGCGCCGACGAGGTCGAAGCGGCCGGGGTTGCGCGGGGTTTCGGCAACGAACCGCGGGACGAGGGCGAGCACGGCGATGCCGATGGGGACGTTGATGAACAGGGTCCAGCGCCAGGATCCGACTTCGGTGACCACACCGCCCAGGAGAAGGCCGAGGGTGCTGCCGCCGATACCGACGGCAGCGAACAGGGCCAGGGCCCGGTTGCGTGCAGCGTCGTCGCGGGCGCTGGTGGTGACCAGGGCGAGCACGCCGGGTGCGGCGAGGGCCGCTCCGATGCCCTGCGCCGCGCGGGCGGCGATCAGCAGGGCGGCGCTCTGGGCGAAGCCGCCGAGCAGGGAGGAGGCGGTGAAGACGCTCAGCCCGATGAGGAAGACGCGCCGCCGGCCGTAGGTGTCTCCGAGCCGTCCGCCGGTCAGCATCAGGCCGCCGAAGGCGAGGGTGTAGGCGTTGACGATCCAGGACAGGGCGGACGGGCCCAGGCCGAGACCGGTGCCGATGCTGGGCAGGGCCACGTTGACGATGGTGCCGTCGAGGGTGAGCATCAGCTGCCCGACCAGCACGATCATGATGCCGAACGCCGCGCGGCGGCTGCTGCGCTGCAAAGTGGCAGGCGATTGGGCGGACGAAGTCGGCGGTATGGCGGCAGGGATGCGCTGCGTTGCGGACATGGTGGGGTCCTGTTCTGGCCTTCGGGGGCCGACAGAGTGTGAGCGGTGTGCGGAGCGGCGGTCGCGCCTGGCTCCGCCGGAGAGGGGTGATCGCGGGCGCTTGCGTGCCGGCGGGAACGGGCCGGTCGAAGCCTGGCCCGGTAAGAGGATGTCGGCGGGATGGGGCGCGCGCGGCGGGCCTGGTCGTCGGGCGCGCGTGCTACGGCTTGGCTGCTCAGACCTGGGCCATGCCGCCGTCGGCGAAGAGTTCGACGCCGGTGATGAAGCTGGAGGCGTCGCTGGAGAGGAAGGCTGCGGCCTTGCCCATCTCGCGGGGGTCGGCGATCCGGCCGCTGGGGTTGCCCTCGCCCATCTTCTGGATGGCGGCGGGGACGGCGTCGGCGCCCTGTGCCATGGCGAGGGCGCGGCGCAGGGATTCGGTGTCCACGGCGCCGGGGCTGAGGACGTTCATGCGGATGCCGGTGCCCTTGATGTCCTGGATCCAGGACCGGATGAAGGCGCGCACGGCGGCCTTGGCGCCGCCGTACAGGCCCATGCCGGCCGGGGGCTGGATGGAGGCGGTCGAGCCGATGATGACGACCGTGCCGCCGGGCGGCAGCAGCGGGATCGCCGGCTGGACGGTGAACAGGACGCCCTTGGCGTTGACGTTGAAGGTCCGCTCGAACTGCTCCTCGGTGATCGAGCCGAGCGGGGCGTGGGCGCCGATGCCGGCGTTGGCCACGACCGCGTCGAGGCGTCCGTGGCGCGCGATGACCTCCTGGTACACCGCCTCCATGTCGGCGAGCTTGGTGACGTCGGCGACGATGCCGGAGCAGTTCGGGCCGACCGTGGCGACCGCCTCGTCCAGCGGCTTCTGCTGCAGGTCGGTGATGACCACGCGGGCGCCCTGGTTTACGAACTCCTGGGCGATCCCCAGGCCGACGCCGGACGCGCCGCCAGTGACCACGGCGACCTTGCCTTCGAGCGGGAGGCTCATCGTTTTCTCCTTGCGATGGGGTGTGTCCGCACCCTGCGGACGGCGGCGGGATGTGCTCTACACTCGGAAGTGGAGGCGTCTCCGCTTCCTCGACTGTAAGCGGAGGCGTCGCCACTTAGCAAGATGTGGAGACGCCTCCACTTAATTTCGATGAGGAAAGGCCCTTACGTGACTACAGACACCGGGCGACCGCTGCGGGCCGACGCGCGGCGCAACCGCGAGAAGATCCTTTCCGCGGCCGTACGCGTCTTCGCCGAAGAAGGGCTGGAGGCGCACCTCGAGCGCATCGCCAAGGAGGCGGGCGTGGGCTCCGGCACCCTCTACCGCAACTTCCCCACCCGGGAGGCGCTGATCGAGGCCGCCTACCGCAACGAACTGAGCCGGCTGTGCGACGCCGCCCCCGATCTCCTGGCGGCCATGCCGCCACGCGAGGCGCTCCGCGCCTGGATGGGGCGCTTCATCGACTACGCCACCGCGAAACTGGGGATGGCCGAGGCCCTCCGCGCCGTCGTCGACTCCGGCGTCAACCCCTACGACCACAGCCGCGAGCTGATCATGACCGCCCTCACCTCGCTCATGGACGCCGCGACCGCAGCCGGGACCATCCGGTCGGACATCAGCCCGGCCGTCCTGTTTGCCGCCCTCACCGGCGTCGCCCTCGCCTCGGGAAAGCCCGAGGAGCGCGAGCAGGCCGAACGCCTCCTCGACCTCACCCTCGACGGACTCAGGTACGGCACGGCGGACTGATGCCACCCCGGAAGTGCCGACGGGCTCGCCTCCATGCGAGCGCCGCGCACTCCACCGCCTTGATCGCCTCGCTGTACGAACGCACCGGGTCCGGGCTGCGCCCGTAGGCGGCCTGCCAGGCGGCGGCGAGGTGGTCGGCACGAGGTCGGCGGCCCGGCGGTCGCCGGGGAGTGGGCCGATGGGGCGACCGCTCGCCGTACCTGGCGTGACTGGTTCGGGCCACGGCAGCGACGAGAAGGTCGTCATCCGGCTCGCCGAGGACGGCGACGGGAGCGAGCGGGTGCTGAGGGTGTGGGAGCGGGGGCAGGCCGTGGAGAGGGGATCGGACGGCGGTCACCCGTCCGGCAGCTAGTGGGTCTTCATGCCTTCCGCTGAGCGACCCCCGCCGCAGGTTCGGGTGATCTTGCCTGACGGGTGGGAACTGCGGGGCCGGCTGCACGCCCGGGGCAGTTTCCCAAGGCCGGGTGGTTGTACTGGGTGGCGCTGCCCTTGGGGGCCGACGATCCCGCCACCGAGACCGTCGAGCCGCGCGAGTACCGGGTCTGGCTCACCCCTCGCCAGGTGCGGCCCATCGGCGGCGTCCGGTACGACGTCGTCCCCACCTATTTGGAGGCGGAGGAGCTCGACGTGTACGCGGCCTTGGAGGTGCTGCGCCGCCCCGGCGCCGTGGCCTGCACCGAGTGCGGGGCGGACGTCGCTCTCGGCCCGTTGATGTAACCCGGATTCAGCCGCCGCGCAACGGCGGGTCTCTGACGTGGTGTAGGTCAGGAGCGTACCAGCGGCGCCTACGCCGTAAGCGGGACGGCGCGTGCCGGGGAGGGCGGTGATCTGGCAGAAGGTCACCGCGGTGGGTGGCGGTTCCACCATAGCCTTCACTCTCAATCTATTGCAACGAACCGCATGAGGTTGTTGCGTTAGCCAGCATACCCATTGCAACAATATTCCTCTTCTACCTGCATGGATTCCGTTCATTCGCAACGAGCTTGTTGCCAAGTCCTCGAACGCAACGTAGCGTTTCCAATATCAGAAACAACGAGCCCACAGGAGAACGTCATGCAGAAGTTCCACACCCCCGCCCCGGTCTCCGCCGTCCTCGACATCCCCGCGGGACGCATCCAGTTCATCGCCGCCGACCGGGCCGACACCACGGTCGAGGTCCTGCCCGCCAATGCCGCCAAGAGCCGCGACGTGAAGGCGGCGGAGCAGATCGAGGTCGCCTACGGCGACGGCGTCCTGCGGATCGCGGCCCCGGAGGCGAAGAACCAGCTCTTCGGCCCTTCGGGGTCGGTCGAGGTGACCGTCCAGCTGCCCGCCGGCTCCCACGTCGAGGCGAAGGCGGCCGGCGTTGAACTCCGGGTCGTCGGCCGCCTGGGCGACGTCGCCTTCGAAGGCGCGTACCGCCAGATCAAGATCGACGAGGCCGCGAGCGTCCGCCTCACCGCGCTCGACGGCGATGTCGAGGTCGGCCGGCTGGGCGGCTCCGCTCAGATCAGCACCGCACGGGGCGACATCCGGATCGCCGAGGCCGGGCGCGGCACGGTCGTGCTGCGCACCGAGTCCGGCGACATCTCGGTCGTCGCCGCCGCCGGCGTCTCGGCCGCCCTGGACGCCGGCACCGGCCACGGCCGCATCAGCAACGCGCTCAAGAACGACGGCACCACCGAACTCGACATCCGCGCCACCACCTCCCACGGCGACATCACCGCCCGCAGCCTGTAGATCCGCAGCCTGCGACGAGCAGAGCCGGGACTGTCCGGCCGGGTCGACCGCCACCGCAATCCCGGTGGACGCCGACGACCCGGCCGCCTGTTTCCAGGGGCCCGCGCTCCACGCGCAGCGCCCGCAGAAGTCGAACAAGACGCTTCACGCGACCAGGGGGAACCCATGAGGAAGAACAGCACCTTCTCGACCCATGCACAGTGGACCGGCATGGTGCCGGTCGACGACACGGCCCTGGCCGTCACCGACAGCGGTGGCCCCGGGATCCCCGTGATCTACCTCAACGGCCAGTTCGCCACCCAGGGCTACTGGAGGCGGGTCATCGCCGAACTGGGAACAGGATGGCGGCACATCACCTACGACGAGCGGGCCCGCGGCAGGAAGTCGAAGCGCTCGGCGGACTACTCCTTCGAGGCCGCCGTCCGCGATGTCGACGCCGTTCTGGCGGCCAGGGCCGTGGACCGGGCGCTGCTGGTGGGCTGGTCCTACGGGGCGGTCGTCGGGGCGCACTGGGCCGACCGTAATCCGGCCCGTACCGTGGGCGCGGTCCTGGTCGACGGCGCGTTCCCGCACGACTGGCTGGATGAGGCCATGGAGGAGCGCATCCGGAAGCTGTTTCGGCGGATGGGCTGGTTCACGCCGCTGTTGCGCCCGACTGGCCTGACCCCGCGGATGACCGCCGAAGAACAGGCGGACAGCAACATCGAGCTCGGCAGGCTCTCCCGCGAGAGCGAGCTGGGCCCTGTGCTGGAGAACATCGTCGTCCCGGTGCGGTACGTGGTCGCTTCGGGCACGTCCCTCGGAAGCCGCGGTGATGAGCAGGAACGGATACGCGCCGGCCTCGATGCGGTGACCGCCCGCAACGCGAACCTCCGCGTCAGCGCGAAGGTCCCCAGCAACCACGGCGCGATCCTGAGAAAGGACTACCAAGCAATCGCCGGGGCCGTACGCGAGGTCGCCGCCCTCGACCGCGGGGAGCGCTGAAGACGATGAGCGGACTGACTCCGTCGTACGGCGCGGGTCAGGTGCCGAAGCGGGCGACGTCGCTGGGGGAGAGGTCGGGGCGGGCACGGTGTAGGCGTGCGGGATGGCGCCACCGGCCTGAGGCGTCGCGGGCGACGTCGACGCCCAGTTCGACAACCAACTCGGGTTCCACCAGCGTGACGTCCAGCGTCTCGCGGCTGCCCCACCTGGCGGAGAACGACCAGCCCGTCCATGGATGACCGTGCCGCGCCGGGGCGAGTAGCCCGGTGACCGTGCTGCTCGTTGTCTCGGCGAGAGCGGTGGTGCGGCCGGTGTACTGAAGGCGGCCGCGGTCGTCGTACCTGCCGAGCAGCAGGGTACGCCGCGTCGAACAGGGCCTGGACCTCGTCGTAGGTCAGTGGCCGGCGCCGGGGGGTCGCCCTCGTACTCCAGCGTGTGTACCACCGTGTTGGCTTCGTGGAAGACGACCTGAGGTGCCTGCCCGAACCGCTCCCGGCAGGTATCCACCCATCCCTACCGGCGGTCCAGCAGGTACTCCACGATTAGGGTGATCGTCACCTCGTACGCCCGCGCCGTCGACGTCCGGATCGGATTGGCGCCGCTGCGCAGGTGCATTTGAACCGGACCGTGCCCTTTCGGGCGGCCCTACGCTGGATGCATGGGTGTGGGCAGCCGCTTCCACCTTGACCAGGACGGCCACTCCGTCACGGTCCAGTCGGCACGCGCCTCAGGCTCGGTGGAGGTGCTGGTCGACGGGAAGGTGGTCGGCCAGGGACAGGTACCGGGGGCGGGTACCGCCGTGCTGCGTGCCGAATTCCCGGGAGATCCGCCGCGTCCTGTGACTATCAGGCTGGGAGAGATGGGCGGGGTGGTCCTGTGTGAGATGGAGGTCGACCGGGCTCGTTACCTCATGCCGCGGGTCCCGCTGCTACCGGAGCGGCCGCCTGCCTGGCGGCCCCCTCCACATCCCTTCCTGCGCTTGGGCAAGTCGCTTCGCAAGGCCGTGCTCCGAGCCGTGCGCAGGTGTCCTCTCCGCGGGCGCTGACTTCCAACCAGTCTCTGCTCGGACGTCCCCGCGGCTCGTCAGTCCGCGTCAGCTCACCGGGCAGGTGTTCTCCTGAGGTCAGCTGAAGTGCACATCGCTGAGGTCGATCGAGACCATGACCTGCTCGAGGATGGGAGAGCCATGTGCGTCGCGGCGGTATGCCCGGCGCTTGGTGGGCAGCACGATGCCGTCCGCTTCCACGAAGTCGTAGACGTACTGCGCGGCCGGGAATGCGCCCGCCACGTCGACGTGATAGTCGTGTCGGCGCAGCAGCCGGTCGGGGCCGAAGTAGAAGTTCTGGTGGGTGCTGTGGCTGGCGATGTCGGGCGGGAACGCGGCGCGCAGTCCCCGCCACAGTTCGTCTCCTTCCCGCCATGGTTCGATCTCGGTGACCGTGAAGCCGGGCATGGCCAGCAGGAACGGGGTGGTGAGATAGGTCCACAGGGCGTAACCGTTGAAGTAGGCGCGGTCCAGCGGGTCCCAGGGGGTCTCCAGGGTGTGGCCTGTGAAGGATGACCGTGGGTTCTCGCGTGCAGCCACCACTCGCCCGTCGAGCTTGTCGATGCTCACACGTCCGGGCGTGAAGTCGGTCTTCTGGTCGGGGGCGCCGAAGGGTCTGACCGAGGCGTGCTCCTCGTGGAGGAGAACGGTCATCTCGCGGGGCGCGGGATCCTGCGGCAGGCCTTTGGCGGCGAAGAGCTGACCGCCGCTGACAAGGGTGGCTCGCGCCTGGGTCAGCTGGCGCCAGCGCATGTTCCCGCCGTGGGCTTTGATCGACTCGGTGAGTAGTTCGTTCATCTGGTCTCCTGAGGGGGACGACCGCGCTACGTCCGAGGGCTCCGGGCCGGGGGACGGTGCGGTCGGCACAGGCAGTTCGTCATTCCGACAACCGCTCGTGACCAGCAGCCACGATCACGGGACGTCAGTGCAGTGCGAGCGCTCCCGTCTGGACGGCGCGCAGGGCGCGATCGACGGTCTCCTGGTTTTCGCCTACGGGAGCCACGTAGTTGACGACTTCGCGTGCGGCCTCTTCCCCGAGTGTCCGGGTGATCACCCAGGTGGCGAGGTACTGGGACGCCAGGCAACCACCCGCTGTGGCAATGTTCCCCTCGGCGTGGAACGGCGTGTCCAGCACGGTGACGCCGCGGGCTTCGACGAACGGCCGGCTCTTCCTGTCCGTGCACGCCGGCATGCCCTCCAGCAGCCCCAGCCGGGCAAGCACCAGCGCGCCGGAGCACTGCGCGCCGATCAGCTGGCGTGAAGGGTCGAGCCGCAGCCGGGAGACCAGCTCATCGTCGGCGACCACGTCCCGCGTCTTCACGCCGCTGCCGATCAGCACGACCTCGGCCTCGGGCACGAACTCCATCGGGCGCTGCCCGGTCACCTCGACGCCGCTCATCGACGTGACCACCGGCGTCGGCGTCGTGATGAAGGCTTCCAGGCCGTCCTCACGGCACCGGTTGATCAGCGCGGAAGCGATGAAGCTGTCCAGTTCGTTGAATCCGTCGTAGGTGACCACGGCTACCTGCATCACATCTCCTTAAGGCGCGGCGTGAGATCTGCGCTCTTGCCCGGCGCGCCGTTCCGGGGCGAGAGCTGGGTCAGCGCCCGACCCAGGTGGGGCAACCGCACCATGCGGCCGCGGGTCACCAGCGTGGGGCGCCGTCGGCAAGCTGGAGTTCGCCCCGGCCGAAGGAGCAGCTCCGCGTCCAGGACCCTCAGGCCTGTCGGGGATTGGTGGAACAGGGCTTCCAGTACTGCCGCGCCATCGAAGGGCGAGATGGCTTCGTTGTGCGCCACGGATGTCCGCCACCCCCGTCCAGCCTGCTCCTCACTCCTGCGCGCCGCTCCCTTGCATCGCGCGACGTGCCCGGACATGCCGCTGCCGTTGCGGTCGCAGCCCGCCGCTGTTTATGACGCCTGCACTGGACCGGAGCGGTCCCAGCCAGGGGTCGTCTCTTCCCGGTGGATGTCCTCGGCGTGGACCCGCTCGCCGCAGGCCTCGCAGACCGTGTGGGTGACGAGTTCGTGGTCCCGGTGGAGGAGCCGGACGGGCGGTGAGGTGACGGCCCAGCGATCGCCCCAGCCGATGAGCTCGCGGGTGATGCCGGCCAGGTCGCGTCCTGCCTCGGTCAGGTAGTAGCCGCTGTGGCGTGCGTCGTCCGGCAGTGGGCGCCGTTCGAGGACGCCGCTCTCCACCAGCGCCTTCAGGCGTGCCGCCAGACGGTCCGTGGGGGCGCCGGTGTTCCTGGCGATCTGCCGGAACCGGTGGTTGCCGAGCATGACCTCGCGGATCGCCGGCAGAGCCCATCGGTCGCCGACGATCTGCAGGGCGGCGGTGAGCGAGCAGGGGCGTCCGGTCATGTCCTGGGGATCGATGCGTGTGGTCACGGACCCAGTATCACCTCGCGATGGTTTGAGTTCCAAACCGCCCCATGGTTCACTAGCGCCATGCCCATGACGCTTGGATTTCCAAAGCATGCTCGAACCGCCACTGTGGTGGTCCTGGTGGCCGTCTTCATGACCAACCTGGACCTGTGGGTCGTCAACGTCGCCCTTCCGGCCATGGGAGCGAGCTTCTCCGGGGGCGGCAGCGGAGTGACCCTCGGTTCGCTGTCCTGGGTCCTCAACGCCTACGCGATCACCTTCGCCGCGCTGCTGGTGGTGGCCGGGCGCGCCGGTGACCGCATAGGCCAGCGGCCGGTCTTCCTCACCGGGATCGCCGTCTTCACCCTCGCGTCGCTGGGCTGTGCACTGGCCCCGAACCTGGGGACCCTCGTCGTGGCCCGGGTGGTGCAGGCCGTCGGGGCGTCCGCCCAGATCCCGACGTCCTTGGCCCTGCTGCTGGCGACAGTGCCGGCCGAACGCCGTACCCACGCCACCCGGAACTGGGCTGCGGTCGGAGGGCTCGCCGCGGCCGCCGGGCCCGTCGCCGGCGGCCTCCTGACCGAGGTGGACTGGAGGTGGGTCTTCGCGGTCAACGTGCCCATCGGCATCGCCGCGCTCATCGCAGGCCGATCGGCCCTGCCGAAGCCGCCGGCGCGGGAGACGGGACCGCTGCCCGACCTCCTCGGAGCCCTGCTGCTCATCTCGTCGGTCGCGGCATTGTCCGGGGCGCTGGTGCAGGCCCCCGACCGGGGCTGGACGAGCGGCGGGTCCGTACTGCTCCTGGCCGTTGCTGTGATCGGCGGCGCCGCGTTCGTCCTCAGGTCCCTGCGACACCCCCACCCGCTGTTCGAGCTGCACCTGCTACGGCTGCCGCGCTTCGGAGCGGCGAACTCGGGCAGCCTCGTGTTCGGCGTCGCCTTCGCGATCATGCTGCTGTCGAACGTGCTGTGGTGCCAGGAGGTCTGGCACTGGAGCGCGCTGCGCACCGGTGTCGCCCTGGTCCCCGGTCCCGCCCTCGTGCCCGTCGTCACCCTTCTGACCGCCAGCGCCGCGCAGCGCTTCGGGCACGGTCCGCTGGTCGCCGCGGGCGGGTTGCTGTTCACCGGCGGCATGGTCTGGCGCGTGTGCTTCGCGTCCGTCACGCCGGACTACCTGCGTGACCTGCTGCCCAGCCAGTTGTTGACCGGTACGGGCGTCGGCCTGGCTCTGGGCACGCTGGTGGCCGCCGGTGTGCACGCCCTGCCTGGGCACCGTGCGGCGACCGGGTCGGCGCTGGTCAACTCCGTCCGCCAGATCTCCGCCACGATCGGCGTGGCCGTCCTGGTCGCGGTGGTCGGCTCGCACGTCGGTGCCGCCTCACGGCACGACTTCCGGATTGCCTGGTGGGCAGCCGCCGTACTGGGCCTGGCGACCTCGGCGATCGGTGTGCACCTCAGCCGCGGCGGCTCGGGCCGGACGGCGTCCGCCACGTCGAAGGAGCCCGAGGCGGATGCGCAGGCTCTGGCGGACGCGTCCTGACCGATCACTGTCCCATCGTGCGGCGGCAGTCGGGGCCGCCCCGGCAGGCTTGACCAGGTTCACAGGCGGCCCTGGACGCGGCGACCGCACCGCCGATGCACCGGCAGGGCCTCTTCCTACCCGTTGTCCCCGTCCCGGCCGTCTTCGAAGACGAAGAGCGGCTTGGTGCCGTGCGCGGGGGCCTCGGCGAGCGCGACGGCCTCGGGGAAGTGTTCGAGCGGGAACGGCCGGCCTTGGGGGATGCTCAGGACCCCATCGGCGACGAGATCGCGCACCTGGGACAGCGCGCGCAGTGCGTCCTCAGGCGAGGTGGTGCCGAACCAGCGGTTCAGCCAGAAGCCTCGGACCGTTTTGGTCTCGTAGATGACCGAGCGTGCCTGGAGCGGGATCGTCAGCGCCGCCGGGTCGGTCTGCCGGTGGGTGGAGAGCGCGCCGTAGACCACGACCTCCCCGCCCGGAGCCAGTGCCTGGGACACCTGGGCGCCCACCGGGCCCGCGACACAGTCGATGGCCTTCCGCACGCCGGCCGGTCCCGCCGTCTCGGTGACGCGCTGCAACAGGTCCTCGTCCTCAGTGCAGATGACCTCGTCCCCACCGAGCGCTTCGATCTCCTCGACGGCGGCTCGTCGCCGCACGACGTTGATCGTGCGGATACCCAGATGCCTGGACAGCTGGATGACGAGCCGGCCGACGGTGGAGCCCGCGGCCGTCTGCAGCAGCCATTCGCCCGGCTGTACGTCGAGTTCCCGCGTGACGAGGAGCAAAGCGGTCAACGGGTTGACGGCGAGCTGGCAGACACTGGAGTCGCTCAGGTCCTCGGGGACCGGCAGGAGCCTTTGCGTGTCGGCGACGAGGTACTCCTGCCAGGTGCCGACCACAGGGGGGCCGGGTACCGCGGGGACCGCGGCGACCACCACACGCTCGCCGACCGTCGGTCCTTCGGTGTCCGGGCCCAGGACCGCAACACGGCCCACGCACTCCATGGCGCCCCCGACAGCGGGGAATCCGGGGGAAAAACCGTAGCGGCCGCGCAGCACGTGCAGATCACTGGCGTGAATCGGAGTCGCCTTCACACGGACCAGCGCCTGACCGGCTTTCGGCGTGGGAACAGGCCGGGATTCCAGCCGCAGGACGTCGGTGGGCTCGCCGGCCTTCACGGCCACGAGCGCGCGCATGAATCGAGGCATGAGCGACCCTTCGTCTCTCAGCACCCGAGAAGTTCGACGCGATGCCGACGCCGGCATCCTCATTAGCACCGAGCTGTCATCGGCGTCGCCCTCTGCAGGCCTTCACCCGCTCACTCAGGATGACCAGGATGACCGTGAAGCACCGAGGCCCCGTGATCAGGGCCACTCGCCGCAGCCCCCTCTAAGCGCAGATATGAGTCCTCTCATTTCACGCTACGCCCGGATCCGGAAAGATTCCCACCAGCGTGACGTCCAGCGTTTCCCGGCTGCCCCAGCCTGCGCCCCCTGCACCGCGGGCCTGCTCGCCTCCCGCCCGAGCACGGTGGACGTCCAGCGGCTGCGGGCCATCCCAGGACGACCGGTCTCGGCCTTCGAAGTAGGCCCCGGTTGCGTCTTCGCCAACCGCTGCACCTTCGCCCAGGACCGCTGCCGCACCGAACGCCCGCAACTCCGCGTCGTGGACCAGCACGAAGTGGCGTGCCACCGGGCCGAGGAACTGCACGGGCGCCTCCCGTTGGACGCCCCGCAACGATCGGAGACGACATGACCCCGCTGCTGCGCGTGGAGCACCTGCGCAAGGTCTTCCCCTCGCCCCGAGCCACGGACGCAGAAGGCTTCATCGCCGTGGACGACGTGTCGTTCGCGCTGCCTCCCGGCGGCTCCCTGGCCGTGGTAGGGGAGTCCGGATCCGGCAAGACCACCGTCGCCAGGATGATCGCCGGCCTGGAGACGCCCACCTTCGGTCTCATCGGATACGACGGCACGGCCCGGGCCACCGGCCGTGCCCATCATCGGGAGCGCAGGACGCGGGCCCGCGAGGTGCAGATGGTCTTCCAGGACCCCTACACCTCGCTCGACCCGCACCAGAGCGTGGCCGCGGCCATCGGGGAGATCCTGCGCGTCCACTTCCCCGAGGAGAGCGCCCACCACGGCGAACGCGTCCAGCAGCTCCTGCAGCAGGTGGGCCTCGACGAGCGCCAGGGAGCGGCCCGGCCCCGAGCGCTCTCGGGCGGCCAGCGGCAGCGTGCCGCCATCGCCCGGGCGCTGGCGCTGCGGCGGCCCCGGCTGCTGATCCTCGACGAGGCGGTGGCCGCGCTCGACGTCAGCGTCCAGGCCCAGATCATCAACCTGCTCGCCGACCTGCGGCGGTGGGAAACAGGCTCATGTCCGGGTCCAGTTCGGCGAGCGGGACCGGTGCGGTGCCGGCGCCGACACCGGGTATCGCATCGAGCCGGGCCACCAGCGACGGACCCGGCCGGGAGGCGCTGTCGGCGGGGCCGGGCAGGTCGTCGATCGCGGCGGTGATCCGCTGCGTGAGCCGGTCGATCTGTGCGGTGATGTGGTCGATGCTGTCCAGCAGGGTCTGTCAAGCTCGTCGCTCGCAACGCCTTCGGTTTTCGCAACGCCGACGACCAACGACTACGGACACAGCGTCACCACACGCCGGGCCCGCGGACACCTCCGCGCCGCTCAACTTTCAAGACCACCCATAGTCTCTTCGGCCAGTGGCTCGCTGGCGTTCTCCCCACTGCCGGCGGAGGAGACGGCCGGGAGGTAGTCGTCGGCACCGAGTTCGTCCCACGGCGGTCCAACGGTTATCGCACTCGCGGCTGGAAGATCCACGTGGCCGACCTCGCCAGCGAGGCCGGCCTCGAGATCACCGTGTGTCACCTGCCGCCCGGCACATCGAAGTGGAACAACATCGAGCACGGCTGTTCTCCCACATCACCATGACTGGCGCGGCAGACCCTGACCAGCGATGAAGTCATGCTCCAAACCATCGCTGCGACCACCAGCCGCACCGATCTCACCGTCCATGCCGAACTCGACAGCGGTGAATACCCCACCGGCATCCGCGTCAGCGACGACGAGATCGCCGCTCTGTCTGCCCATCACTCGCCATCGCTCCCACGGCGACAGGAACTACACCCTCCACCCCGAGCTTCCGATGCACGCGGCGACCACGGGCAGCACACCGGACGAGGCCCTGGCGGCCAGACCGACTCGCCTCACGCGTCGTTCGCTCCAGGACCCGAGGTTCACGCGAGCAAGTGCTCCGCACACGTCGAGGGCACGAGCGCCTGGTGGCCCCTGGCGCAGGTGCCAAAGCCAAGCTCGCCTCAGCCGACCGGGTCCTGGTCACTGTGCCCCACCTGCGAAAACTCGGTACCTTGGACTTCCTGGGCCAGCTTTTCAACACCACCGCCATCGGGCCGACCGCCCGGCTGGGCAGTTGCTCGCTGAACTGCGGGTAGGTCGCCGTGTGCACCGCGTCGTCGAGCCGGTCCTCTTCGGCGAACCAGGCCACGGCATGGCTGAGGGCTCCCCGCAGGTCCGTCGTGGCTTCGTGTGCCAAGACGTCCTGGAGCAGGTTGCTTGACCGTTGCGGCGTGATGTCCTTGGGGGCTGACGATGTGCAATCTGGCCGCTTCGATCGCTGGCGTGTCGCCCATCCGCTACTTCCCCGGGTGGCTACAGCCCAAACGCTGCCGATCGCTGTGAGTCGACAGAATCGCAGATTGATAAGTCGTACTCATTTTGACCAGGATCACAAATACAAGCCCTGGCTTTCAAGCGTATACACCAACCTTGCTGGTTATAACAGTGCATAAGTAATGCCCGTCGCCTCAAGTCCATCGAAGAAGTGTCGTACACGCTCTTGACGGACCCCTTGATGAGGCGGCTAATTTCTTCCCGCGTTGGTTCGGTACAGCCGTCTCATCTAAGCGACGCCGACCGGGACGGCCCGGCGTCGGTTCATCCAAGCTCCCCCGACCTGCTCGGGCCCCTGCAAACCAAGGGAATCACTCATGACCGTCAACAAGCCTGCGGACCAGCAGTGGCCCCCCACCACCGCCCCACTCATCCACCACCTGTGGGAGCTCGACCAGCGTCCGCTACCCCGGCTCGACGACCCCGCCCTGGCATCGACCTGCCCCCGACGATCTGCATACCATCGCCAACCAGCCCATCGCCGGCCGCCGTCCGCACAGCACGGTGGCCGCACGGTCCGTACCGTACGTGAGAGCGCCGTCTCGTCCAGGGCGAGACGGGCCCGGAGGAGCTGCAACGCCCCTATGCCGAACGCGGGCTGGTCCGGTCGCCAACTTTGCGGGCGGCTGGAACCGCTGGGCCGCCACCGCGGACGAACTGCTCACCGACTGTGCCGGGAACGAGATCTGCGCGCTCCTCGCCGGTACCGCGACCGCCGTGTACCGCCTTCCCGTTTGTAGGTGACCGCCGGCTCTCGTGCTGAAGGGAACTCCGGAGAACACGATGACACTCGCCGTCCGTTACACGGCCGTCCACCCTGGTCGCCCGTGCACGGGTGATCGCAGAGGTCTGTACGGGGCGCGACACCGGCCTTCCGGCCGCCGCCATCGCCTTCCCGACCACCCACCCCAAGCACCGTCGATGTCCGCCTGCTGAAGTCGCCCCCCATACGCGAGATCGTGCCGCTCACCGACGCTCCTGAGCCCTCGGGGCGCTCGACGGCCCGGGCGATGAAGATCCGCGTCAATCACACTGACAACACCCCGGAGCCGCCACATGAACGCTTTGCCGACCATCGGCAGCAGAAGGAGGGGCAGACGATGAGGCCCCTCACCTCCACCATCCGCAAGCTGTCAGCAGTGGTCGCCATGGCCTGCTCGGCTGCGCTGCTGACTTCCCTCACGACACCGACCCCGGCCTCGGCCGCTACCCAAGCGACCTACTACGTCGCCCCCAACGGTGACGACGCCAACGCCGGGACGATCACCGCACCGTTCAAGACCCTGCAGCACGCACGGGACATGGTGCGCACGGTCAACAGCGACATGACCGGAGACATCACCGTCTATCTCCGCGGCGGTGACTACCCGGTGAGCAGCACCATCAACTTCACGTCGGCCGACTCCGGAACCAACGGCCACCATGTCGTGTACGCCGCCTACCAGAACGAGAAGCCGGTGCTGGACGGAGGCGTTCAGGTGACCGGCTGGACTCAGCACAGCGAGAACATCTGGAAGGCCACGCTGAACCGCAACATCAAGCTCCGCTCGCTCTATGTCAACGGCAAGCGCGCCAAGATGGCCTCCAAGACGATCAACTCGGCCGGGTGCTACGGGTCCTACGCCGTCACAGTCGGCCAGGCTTCCTGGGCGTGGGAGTCGGGTTCGCAGTGCGACGGGGCCAAGTACAGCCTCTCCGATCTGCCCGCCATCGCCTCCAACCAGGACGACGTGGAGATCCAGTCGGCGACGACCTGGACCACGGCCATCGTGGGCGTCCGCCAGATCACCACGAGCTCGGACGGCGCCAACCGGGTGGCCCTGTTCCAGGAGCCGGGCGCGGCCATCGCCCAGGGAACGCCGAACGGCAACTTCAAGGCCGGCAGCGGCAGCCACACTTTCATGAACGCGTACGAATTCCTGGATCAGCCCGGCGAGTTCTACTTCGACAAGACGAAGCACACGTTGTACTACTACAAGTCCGGCTCCGAGGACATGACGTCGGCGCAGGTCTTCGCGCCGAACAACGTGTCCACGATCATCAAGATCGCCGGAACGTCCGCAACCGACCACGCGCGGAACATCACGTTCTCCGGTCTCACGGTCGAGCACTCCGACTGGAACCTGGTCAATGTCGCGGGCTCCGTCTTCCGGCAGGGACAGCAGGGCAACGCCAGCTCGACCGTGTACGCGAAGCAGAACTTCCACGCGTACACCTACCGCAACGTCGACCTGCCGCCGGGTGCCATCCAGGTCGAGAACGCCGACGGGATCGTCCTGCAACGCAACACGGTGCAGCACACTGGCGCCGACGGGATCAACATGGTCAACGACGTGACCGACTCGCAGTTGATCGGCAACGTCACGAACGACATAGCCGGATCCGCCATCACCGTGGGGCACCCCCAACACGTGTACATCGGGGACTACACATCGACCAACCACGAGAAGTATCCGGTGGACGTCGAGGGTCTCTGCAAGAACATCTCGATCACGGACAACTACCTCTACGACAGTGCGGTGTTGTTCCAGGGGTCCAGCCCCGTGTCGGCGTACTTCACCGACAGGCTGTCCGTGCAGCACAACCGGATCGAGAAGTCCCCGTGGGCGGGCATCACCCTCGGCTGGGGATGGTGGAACTTCGACGGTTCGGCGAAGTCCATCAATCCCGGGGCACCGACCACCACGGCGAAGAACAACACCATCGGCTACAACCAGATCGTCGACACGATGCAGGTGCTGGGCGACTCCGCTCCCATCTACGACCTGGGCAGCCAGCCGGGCACCGTGATCAGCAACAACTACATCCAGGGCGTGCCGGCCGGCCACAAGTACGGACTGCACCCCGATGAGGGGTCCGCCTACCTCAACTTCCACGACAACGTGCTCGACGTCGACCCGAACGTGGCCTACACCATCAACTCCGGTACATGGGGCAGGCAGCACGACTTGACCATTACGAACACCTACGGCACCGTCAACAAGATCTTCAGCAAGAGCGTCCCGAACAGCACCATCCAGGACGTGCACGCGTACTCGGACGACGTGTGGCCGTCGCAGGCGTACAGCATCGCCGTGAACTCCGGTCTGGAGGACGCCTACAAGGACCTCGTCCCGCAGAGCGACCTGGGTCCGCAGGACTACGCCCTGCCCGCGAGCACGTTCACCGGCAAGGGCGTGTCGTCAATCCCCGTCCGCAGCCTCGGCGACGCGACGAAGACGCTCTGGCTGGCTCCTTCGGGTACGACGACGTTCGCCGTCGGCCCCACCATGACCAAGGCGTCCGGAACGGCGACGACCATCAGTGTCCCGCCGACGGTCGGCGACTACCGCCTCTACGTCCTGGACACCCAGGGGAACGCGTCCGCCGCGTCGAAGTCCCTCGTACGGCAGCGATGGGCCTACGTCGACGACAAGGACTCGGGTCTCACCTACTCCTCTGCCTGGTCGAACTGGAACGACTCCAAGGACTTCGACGGATCCGAGAGATACACCAACAAGACCGGCGACTACGTCCAGTACTCGTTCACCGGCTCGGGCGTTCGGTATCTCAGCATGAAGCAGCCAAACATGGGGAAGGTCGACGTCTACATCGACGGCACCCTGGCGCAGTCGGGCATCGACGCGTACGCCTCGACGGTGACGAAGCAGGTGCCGCTGTTCGAGAAGACGGATCTTCCCGCAGGTCCGCACACCATCAAGGTCGTGTGCTCCGGAACGAAGAACGCGGCTTCGTCCAACACCGTCTGCGCGCTGGACGCGTTCGCCTCCATTCCCTTCCCCGCCAAGAACGCGTTCTACAAGGTCCTCAACAAGAGCAACGGCAAGGCGGCCGACGTCTCGGGCGCATCGTCGACCGCCGGGGCGAACGTCATCCAGTGGAACGACACTGGAGCGCAGAACCAGCACTGGCGGTTCGTCGCAGTGGGTGACGACAGCTACGAGATCGTCAACCAGAACAGCGGCCAGCTGCTGGACGTCACCAGCGCATCCACCGAGGACGGCGCGACCATCATCCAGCAGCCGGACAACAACGGTGCGAGCCAGCACTGGACGCTGACCGCCAGCGGGAACGGCTACTACAAGATCAAGAACGTGAACAGCGGCATGCTGCTCGCGGTGTCCGGCTCGTCGACTCAGCTCGTGCAGACGAAGGATACGAACGCCGACAGCCAGCTGTGGCAGGCGGTGAACGTGGACTGACTCCGGTGGCTGCCGGCCGCCGGGGGCCGCAGGCCCCTGCTCAGCCCCTCGGCCTGCTGCGGGGACGGACCGAAAGAGTCGAAGGGCATGAGGGGCGGTGCCGGTGAAACGCGGACCGGCACCGCCCCCTTTTGACCTCCACCACCGCGTACTTGTGTACGAACCCCTCCCATACACGTGATGACTCCTGAACAAGGACGGAAATCGTGGACATCACCAGACGACAACTCGGCCGGCTCGCCGCGGTCGGCTGCGGGGCGCTTCTGCTGCCGAGCCTGCTGCCCCCCAGCACGGCGGCGGCAGCCACACCTCCCGCCGGTACGTGGGGGGACCAGGGCGACGGCACCTACGTCAACCCCATCCTCCCCGGTGACTTCAGCGACTGGGACTGCATCCGGGTCGGCGCCGACTACTACGGCATCACCAGCACGTTCGGGTACTCGCCCGGCGTGGCCGTCCTGCACTCGACGGACCTGGTGAACTGGCGGACGCTCGGCGGCGCGGTCGACGATCTCACCAGCATCGGCCCCCTGTTGAACTGGGACCGGATGAACCGCTTCGGCCGCGGCGTGTGGGCCGGGGCCATCCGCTACCACGCGGGCCGGTACTGGGTGTACTTCAACACCCCCGACGAGGGCTTCTTCATGACGTCGGCCCCATCGCCGAGCGGGCCGTGGGATCCGCTGACGGCGGTGTGGCGGACCTCCGGCTGGGACGACCCGTGCCCGTTCTGGGACGACGACGGCCAGGGCTACCTGGTCGCCACGCACTACTCGGACGGCTACAAGATCAACCTGTTCAAGATGTCCGAGGACGGCAAGTCGCTGGTCGGCTCGCCCACGGTCATCCACCAGTCGCCGGGCAGCGAGGCCAACAAGCTGTACAAGATCAACGGCCTGTACTACCACCTGTACAGCGAGGTGAAGTCCGAGGGCCGAGTGCTGATGATGAACCGCGGCTCCAGCCTCTACGGCCCCTACGAGACCCGGCAACTGGAGCACGTCAACGCCTCGGTGGACCGCGAGCCCAACCAGGGCGGGCTGGTGCAGGCGCCGGACGGCACCTGGTATTTCGTGACCCACCACGGCCACGGCGACTGGGAGGGAAGGCCGCTGTCCCTGCTACCGGTGACCTGGGTGGACGGCTGGCCGATCCTGGGCCAGGTGGGCGCGGACGGCATCGGCAACATGGTGTGGACCGGCCAGGTACCCGGCGGCGGCACACCCGGCCTGCCCCTCGACGCACTGCCCCCCGTGGTGACCAGCGACCTGTTCACCGACACCCGCCTCAAGCCGCAGTGGGAGTGGTACTACCAGCCGCGCGTGGACCACTGGTCGTTGACCGAACGCCCCGG
This sequence comes from Streptomyces cynarae, assembly GCF_025642135.1. Lineage (NCBI taxonomy): Bacteria > Bacillati > Actinomycetota > Actinomycetes > Kitasatosporales > Streptomycetaceae > Streptomyces > Streptomyces cynarae. The sequence goes on from NZ_CP106793.1 coordinate 9,021,574, forward strand.
CTACCTGAGGCTGAAGGCGTTCGCACCGCTGGCGGCCGACAACCTGACCAAGGTCGGCAACACCCTCACCCAACGGGTGCTGCGCACCGCGGGCGACGCGATGGTGACCGTCCGCCTCGAACTGGCCGGCCTCGCCGACGGCCAGCACGCCGGACTGTGCCACTACGCGGCCACCTACGCCGGACTGGGCGTGCGGCGCTCCGGCACCACCACCACGATCGCTCACAACGCCGGCGGCACCCTGACCTACGGCCCGGCCGTCACGCAGGACGCCGTGTGGCTGCGCACCACCTGGAACGTGAGCGGCGTCAGCCAGTTCTCCTACAGCCTCGACGGAAACACCTTCACCGCTTTCGGCGGCACCTACCAGCTCACCTGGGGCGGCTACCGCGGCGACCGGATCGGTCTCTACACCTACAACCCGAACAACACCGGCTACGTCGACGTGGACTCGGTGCAGTACACCATCGCGCCCACCCGTACCTACACGTGCGTCAGCGTGCGCAGCGGCAAGGTCGCCGACGTCGCCAGTGCCTCCAAGGCGGACGGCGCCGCCGTGATCCAGTGGCCCGACAACGGCAAACCGAACCAGCAGTGGACCTTCCAGTCCACCGCGGACGGCTACCACACCATCACCTGCGTCAACAGCGGCAAGGTCCTCGACGTGGCAGGGTCCTCACTGGCGGACGGCGCACGGGTCGTGCAGATGACCGCCGACGGCCGCACGAGCCAGCAGTGGCAGCTGCGCCCCCAGGCCGGTGGCCAGTTCATTCTGGTCAACCGCAACAGCGGCAAGGTGCTCGACGTCAGCGGGGGCAGCACGGCCGACGGCGCCGCACTGATCCAGTACCGCGACACCGGCGGCTCCAACCAGCGGTGGACCTTCCACCGCGTCACCGGCTAGTAGTGCTTGGTCAGGTCGGGATGGGTTGTGGCGTTTCGCGGTGATAGGTGGGGCAGGCGCCGGCCCGGACTGCGAGGAGTAGCTGCAGTTCGCGGGCGGCCTTGTAGAGGCTCAGGCCGACGCCGTCCCTTTTGGGGGCCGGGCGATGCGCTGGAGGGGAGGGTGACGTGGTGGTGCCAGCCTCTGAAGGTGCGGCCCTCGAAGTGGGCCAGGCCCAGGACCTGCTTCATCTCGTGGTAGTCGTGCTCGCAGTTTCGCGGTGCGCACGAGGGTGGCCAGCGGGGTGTCGGCGGGTAGGTTGGACAGCCGGAACTGTACCGGTTCGGGCTCGGTGGCAGGCCGTTCGGCCAGCAGCCAGCGCACGGGCAGTTCGGGTCCGTCGGTGTCTTGCGGATCTCGCGCGTCCGGCCGGCAAGATCCGCAGGGCCACGAACCGCGAGTACATCCGCTTTCACTTGTTCTTTATCTACCTGCTTCGAACGGCGTCTCGAACTGAGTCGCTCACCTGGGGATTCGCGGACGTGGGGGCGGCCTTCGCCTGATCCTGTGCTCCGACCAAGGTGCACTTGACCAAGACGAAGGCCGACGTGGTTTCCGCTCCCCGCCCGCAGGGTGGGCCACCGTGCAACTCCGCCTGCTTGAGTCACTACGTTCGGCGGACGGGCTCGAACTCGTCCGTGGTGTGGCCGAGCGGATGCTCCAGGAGTTGATCGAGGCCGAGGCGACGGCCCGGATCGGCGCGGAGTGGAATGAGCACACCGACACGCGCACCGCGCTTCGCAACGGCCACCGACTGACCAACGGCAGCGATCACGCGATCGTCGCCACGTTCGGGGCCGTCTCCAGGCTGAGCCACCGAGCACGAGGACTACAGGCGAGCTCATATCGCGCACCGATGAGTTTCCCGCGCTGCGCCGGTCTGTACGCGTGAGACCGACTCACGGAGGGCTGGAGCCGTGCGGAAACTGATCTACGGCATGAACCTGACCCTGGACGGCTACATCGCCGCGCCCGGCGACGACATCGGCTGGAGCGTGCCGAGCGACGAGCTGTTCCAGTTTTGGTCCGACCAGTTGCAGGCGACCGACTTGACGCTGTACGGGCGCAAGCTGTGGCAGACGATGAGTTCCTACTGGCCGACCGGCGACCAGCAGCCCAACGCCACCCCGGCGCAGGTTGAGTTCGCGCGTCGCTGGCGGGACATGTCGAAGGTGGTGTTCTCTTCGACGATCGACAAGGTCGACTGGAACACCCGCCTGGTCACCGGCGACGCGGTCGCCGAGATCACCCGGCTCAAGGCCGAGGACGGCGGCCCGATGGACATCGGCGGCGCGACGCTCGCCGGGGTGGCCATGCGGGCTGGGCTGATCGACGAGTACGTGCTGGCCACCGCGCCGGTCCTGGTGGGCGGCGGCACGCCGTTCTTCACCGCGCTGGACAGCTGGGTGAACCTGAACGTGGTAGAGACGCGGACGCTTCCCTGCGGCGTGATCCTGACCAGGTACGAGACGAGGCGCTGAGCGCCCGTCCCGCGACTCGACCGCCCGCCGGGTCCACGCGAACGTGAACGCCACCACTGGGTGGACAGACAGCAGTGCGCACAGCGCCGCTTCCCGGTCTGTCTCGCCCCTTGCCGAGTCCGGGAGGCCGCCAGACAGCAGCGGCGCTCATTTGGTCGTCGGGTAGCCGATCTGGGCTATGTCCTTGGCCAGATCACCGAGTGTCACTTCCGGGTTCAACGCCGAGACGATCTCCTGAGTCAGCGGCGTGAGATCAAAAACCGCTTGCACCGCGGCCAGGTCAAGCGTCACTTCGTAGACCTCCTCGGCGAACTCCCGGTAGGCCTCGGCACTGCCCGCGATGAGCACATCGAACAGCCACTCAGCACCGTCGGCGTCGTCCATGTCCTCGTCCGGCACGTGTACTTCGCCGCACCTCCACTGGCTGTCCGCACTCTCGCGCCAGAAGCAGACGGTCGCTCGGGGCAGTCCGTTGTGGTCGGCGAAGGCGGGCTCGTCCAGATAGGGACGGAAGACGTCCGGTACCGAGTCGAAGAGCCCAGGCCAGAGCGCCGGAGGCGCGACGTGATAGAGAAACATCGGCGACTCGTGGTCGCACGCCTGGGCATAGACCCCGGCGGCGGAGAACACGATGGCGTAGTCGTTGCCAGCGCCGTCCCTCATCGAGGCCATCTCCTCGCCCGGCGACCAGCCGGAATCGAAGGAGTAATACCTCCACTCACACTCAGGGCTCAGAACGGCGTCCAGCACCGCCAGGGCCCTGGCCCGATCGCGGACCGTCGCGATGGCAGGCAGCTGCTTGATCACTTCATAGACTGACACGGAGCCATCCAAGCGGAGCCCACTGACACCTGCCGCGCTGGCCATAGTCCAGGAGGCGGCATGACAGCTGATGACCACACGGGCTTCGACCCCGTGACCACCCCCGAAATTCAACCCTTACCAGATCTAACAGTGACAAAATCTGCATATCGGTTCTGGCGGGTGGGAGGGAAGGGTGGATCTGGATGTTGTCGCCGATGAGTTGTACGGCCTGCCGCCGGGTGACTTCACCCCGGCACGGGACGCCCGGGTCAAGGCCGCCCGCGCCGCGGGGGACCGCGATCTGGCCGACCAGATCCGTCGGCTGCGCCGCCCGACCCAGGCCGCGTGGGCGAGCAATCTGCTGATGCGCGAGCAGCCCGAGGAGGTGCAGCGGCTGCTGCAGCTGGGCGAGGCGCTGCGGCAGGCTCACAAGGATCTGGACGGTGAGCAACTGAGGGAGCTGTCGGCACAGCAGCACCAGCTCACCTCCGCTCTGCCCGGCAGGCCGGCGAGCTGACGGCCCAGGCCGGGCAGCCCATCAGCGATAACACGCGGCACGAGGTCCAGGGCACCCTGCACTCCGTGCTCGCCGACCCTCAGGCGGCCGAGCAGTGGGCGAAGGGGCGTCTGACGAAGCCGCTGAGCGCCCCGGTCGGCTTCCCCACCCCCTCCCGGCAGCCGCGCCAGCCCCGGCTGCCGACCGAGCCGAGCCCGCGGGCGAGGTGGCCGACCTGGATGCCGCACGCACCCGTGCTGCCCACTCCAGCCCGAGGTCGGCCAGTTTGCCCCCATAGCCAGGCGACGGCGAGAGACAGACGATCTCTTCGCCCTTGGGAGTGAAAGAGGGCCCCTGCTGCCCTCGATCAGCCGCCCGTCGAGGTCTTCGCCCTGCACACGCGGTATCGAAGGCCACTCCTGCGCGCTGCTGAGCGTGCGTTCGGCTGCGTGTCTTCGTACGGTTTTCAGTGCCCGGCTCGGACAGGACGGCAGGGCTTGGCGGTCCCGTGCCCGGTCGCACGTTGCATGGGACCGCCCCCGAGGAGTAACTGGCTGCGGAATGGCAGGGTTGGGTGCTCCTGTCGTCTCTTCCCGATGGCCCCGCGGCGGTCAGGCGAGCTGCCGGCGGTCAGTGCCTCCTCTCGGTCGCGCTGGACGAGTGGCTCAGCGCCCGCGGCTTCTGACGCGGCGTACATCTCCCCGGGTGTCCGCGAACGCTTCTCTCGCTCGCGGACGCCCATCCCGCGACTATTCCAATAGCCCTATAGCGGATAGCTATCCGCCTAGCCACACCGACCGGAGCAGCTCGCGTGCCTGATCACTCCCCCTACGCCCGTCGACTGCGTGAAATCGCCGATGCGCTCGACGCCGAGCCCCACCCGACCGACGACGCTCCTACGCCGCACCCGGACACTTTGGACGTCATCGGAAACCGGCACACCAAACGCGGACAGCTCAACCACGCCGTCCCCGAAGTGCTCCAGCTTCAGCGCCGGATCCGCCGCTACAGCGCCGACACTGGTCTACCGCATGGAGGCATCGTCCCTCTCGCCCTCGGTACCTGGCTCCGTGCCAAGGGATACCCGTCCGACCTCTAGCCGTGAGAGAAGGAAGTTTTCTGACCAGCCTTCTCGGGCGCCGTTCCGTGCCCCGGCCGTGAGGGGAGGCATACAGCGGCAGGCGCGTCACAGTGAGTAGCCGGGCGACCGGCTCGGGGGGCGGGCCGCGGTAACGGATCAGTTGTAGAAGTTCTTCGGCCAGCGGTGCTTGGCCAGAAGCGTGAGTTGCCCGTCGGTCAGTGGCGGTGTCTCGGCGACCGCCGCGTTGCGTTCCACGTTCGCCAGTGACCGCATCCCGACGATGACCGTGGAGACCGCCTGTCCGGCGAGCGCGAACCGCAGGGCGACGGACGGCAGCTCGTCGACACCGATCCCCAGGTCGGCCAGAAGGGCGTCCACGCGCCTCTCGACCAGGGCGGCCCGGTCGTCCCTGAAGTACCAGTTGCGCCAGTCGCCCTCGGGGAAGGTGACGCCCGTACGGATCGAGCCCGTGAGGGCGCCTTCGTCGAGTGCGACCCGGCCGATCACACCGACGCCGTACTCCGCGCAGGCCGGCAACAGGGCCTCGGACGGGGCCTGTTCGAAGATGTTGTAGATGACCTGGACGGCGTCCAGCACTCCGGTGCGCAGTACCGTGAGCACGTTCTCGGGCTGGTGGTCCTTGACGGAGATCCCGAAGAACCTGATCTTGCCTTCCTCTTTGAGGGCGCCCACCGTCTCCAGCCAGTCGCCGCGGCCGGTCCACTCGTCCTCCCAGGTGTGCAGCTGGAGCAGGTCGACGTGGTCGCGGCCCAGTTCCCGCAGACTGGTCTCCAGGCCCTCGCGCAGATGCGCGCCGGGGAACACCTCCATGACGTCGAGTCCGCTGGGCGCCAGGGAGACCGGGATCTTGGGCCCGACCTTCGTCGCCACGTACACACCGTCACCGCCGCCGGGGAGTTCCCGGAGGGCACGGCCCACGACACGCTCGCTTCGGTCGTAGGCCCTGGCGGTGTCGATGAGGTTGACGCCCAGGTCGAGGGCACGGTGCAGGGCGCGCACGGCGGAGTCGTCGTCGGCGCCGACCCACGCCCCCTGACCCAACCCCCAAGCCCCGAAGCCGATTTCGGAGACGGTCAGTCCGGTACGGCCGAGTTCGCGATAACGCATGTGCTGTTCAGACTCCTTCGCATTGTCAGGCAGTGGCACCGGGCACAGGGCCCAGATCGAGTCGGACGGGCTCGTCGCGGTCGCAGTGCAGCCTGCCGTCGACGGCCCTCGGATAAAGTGCGCTCCTCAATTGAACAGGGAGGCTGTTCGGGGTGCGCGGGCAAGAGAAGTGAGCCGGTCGCGCGCCAGGCTCGGAGGGCGTTCCCGCGGTGGCGCCCGGGCCGAGAGGTAGCCGGCGGCGCGCGTCCCGCGCCTTCCGGCCAGGTCGCACCTGTGTCGGGGAGGCGGACCAGGCGCGCGCTCGCCGAGGGCAACCGCATCTGCATCGCGCTGCCGCTGGCCGCCATCGGCGTGCGAGTCGAGGGTGGCGCCACAGCGCTCCACCTCGGCGGCGAACTCCTCGGCGCAGTGCCGACGGGGGAGGGCACTTGGCTCGGGCGGGCCCTCATCTCCATCGGCGCGCTGGAGATGAGTGCCCGCGACGGCCCGTCCGGCCTGCCGGTATCCGATGAACAGGGGACGGACCTGAGTCCGTCGATACTCGCCGATCGACGCAGCGTCCGGATCGGCGACCGGTACTCAGCCGTGCGCGATGAGGGCTATCCGGCCGCCAGCGGTGTGACGGCGATCTGGTCGATCACCGGCGCGTACGAGGATCGCTGGCCGTGCTCGTTGTAGGTGTCGCCGTCGAAGTCCGGCAGTTCCTCCGCAGTGAAGGTGAGGCGGTTCGTGCCCTTCTTGAGGGTGACCCGGATGGTCAGGCCCTGGAAGCTGTTGAAGTGGAAGGTCGTCGGGAACAGGATCCTGCGGGCCGGTCCGCCGTTGACCGAGAGGTCGGCGTGCCGGGCGATGGGGTCGGGGTTGTAGTGGGTGGACGGCGCCTGTTCGCCGTTGGAGTAGCGGATGGTCAGGGCGTGCCGACCGGCGCGCTCGGCGGTGACGTCGAGGGTGAGGGCGTTGGCCCTTGCGGCGCCGATGTCAGTGACCGCCTTGCCGCCGGCGGCGAAGGGGTATGCGGTGGTGACCCTGGTGGCGCCGGTCAGCGTGCCGTTCTCGGCCTGGTAGACCATCGGTACGAGGGTGCCGCCGCCCGAGGCCACTCGCAGCCGGTCGAGGAGCAGTTCCTTCGAGTCACCGTTCACGGTGATCTTGTTGATGCCCCCGGACAGGAACACTCGCAGCGTGTCCGTGCCCTTCGTCTCGCCTCCCACCTGGGGGACGTCGAGTTCCTCACCGTCCAGCAGCACCTTTGCCCGGCCGCCGCCGAAGTGGTCGACGCAGACCGCCGATTCGCCGTCTGTGGGTGAGTACACCCAGAAGGTGGCGGAGGAACCCTTGGGCAGCGGCACCGTGCCCGGGCCCGAGGCGCCGGGGCGGGTGTAGTCGGGCCGGGTTCCGGTGAGGGTGGCGTACTCGGCCTCGTAGAGGGCCGGTTGGGTCGGGTGCTCGCCGCGCAGCGCCAGGTCGATCTTGTCGGTGATCGCGTCGCCCTTGGTGACGCCGAGGTCCGCATCCTGCGGGAGTTCGTAGTCGTCCGGCTCCCGCAGCTGTCCGGACTTCCGTTTGATCTCCTCATGGCGGTCCATACGCGCAAGTGCAAGGTCGGCGGTCTCACATGAGGTGAGCGCGGCCGGATCGTCCCGTACGACGGGGGGGGGAGGCTCCCCCCAGGCGCGCCGCGTGGTGGCGTCGGCAACGAGACGGCGGTGGGTGTCCAGCCAGTTACGCATCTGGGTGGGAGGTACCGCCAGGGCGTCCATGAAGACGGTGAACAGCTTCTCGGTGGTGGGGATACGTCCCTTCAGGACCAGCTGCAGGGTCGAGTGCGGCAACCGCGTCCGGCCGCCCTGGTCTCTGCCCGCCCTCTGCTCAAGTTGCTGCAGCGGCGGGTACCCGCCCTCTATCCGCATGAAGATCATGGACTCGACGAACTCGACGCCCGAGGTGACCATCTTCGGGCCCAACTTCCGCGCACCAGACGGCAGGACCTCCTCCGCCTTCGCGCCGTGCCAGAGCTTTGCCATGTCGTACTCGTTGCGGCCGCAGGCGCGGGCGATCCTCTCCATCGTCTCCAGCAGGGGCACCCGCTTTCCTGCGAGGGCGCGCCGTACGACGCTCTCCGAGACTCCGCTGTCCTTGGCGAGCACCTCAAAGGTCTTGCCCGAGGACTCCTTGGCGTTGCGCAGCCGCTGCACGAGAGCCCGCAGCTGAGGGGGCGTACTGTCCGGAAGCGGGCTGAGCGGTCGGCCAGCCATCAGAGCGCCCTGCCGAACGCGCGGCGCACGTCCGAGCCCAGCCCCGGCCGGGCACGCGCGAGCCGGCCGGCGGCCGTGGCCGCCAGCACGCCCAGCGCGGCGGGCACCTCAGGTCCGGTCGCGGCCAGCACGGTGACGGCCAGGACGACGATGACGATGACGACGGCGTCACCGGCCGGGAGACGGTCGACGGGCGGGTATGCGGCGCCGCACTCGGCGGCCACCGCGAAGACCGCACCGGCCGTGGCCAGGCGGGCGGGGAAGAAGACGAACACCGATGCTCCTCGGAACTGAAGCCGGGACAGATACAGCTCGACGTCAGGCCGTTGCGGGCGAGACGCCCGGCCCTGGCGAGGCCTCGACCCGTGCACCCCGGCCGCGTCTTTGACCTCACCCTGCCCCTCGACCAGGCCGCCGAAGGCTACAAGGCCATGGACGAACGCCGCGCTATCAAAACCCTCCTCCGTCCCTGACCGCCACCGGGGGCAAGAACCCCTCCCCGTGGTCCGCCGAGATTTGGTCAACGAGGGCCTGGACGCTGAGGGAGAACATCCGTGTGGCCACCATCGAAGGGCTCGACACCGCCGCCCGCAAGGCCAAGCGCAGCGGCCGGCTCCCTGTCATCACCGACGACATGCTCCACACCGTGCTGCAGCGCCGCGCGGGCGGCGAGTCCGTCGAACAGAGCCAGCGCGACCTCGTCATCCCCACCGGCAAGCGCAAAGGACAGGACCCCTCCGTCGCCAGCACCTACCGGGCGCTCGCCGGTCACGGGAAGAGGGAGGCGTACCCCGAAGCCGTCGAGGCCGCGCACGCCGACTTCACTGCCCTCCACGCCGGCGAAGTGACCGGATCACGGAGCGTGGGCAAGCCTGCCGGGGCTTCAGGATGTGAGCTGCCCCGATTTTCGTAGAGTCAGGTGATTTTGTTTCAGGCGGACTGCGGGGGCTGCTCCTGCCTCTGCCGGAAGTCGCGTTCGTCAGCAGCAGGAGATCGATCACAAACTTGGTGATCTTGTAACGATGGGCCGCCCCCTGTGACACGCAGGACCTGGGACGCGCTGAACACAGTGACCCCGGTCGGGATCACGCCGCCTGATCTCCGGGGGGAGGTATGCGGGCGGCGTCAAGACAGAGGCGCGGCTCGTTTACCACCCCGTGGCGGGCCCGTCCCCTGTTCATCTCGCAGCGTTTAGAGCGGAGTTCACGCCGATGATCAGCGTCATAGTCGCCGCGTACGACCTTCAGGGACAGCTGGAGGTCTGCCTGAATTCGATACTGAACCAGTCCTTCCGGGACGTGGAGGTTGTCGCGGTCCTGGACCAGTCTGCTGAATGCCCTGCGGACTTGGTGGATGACTATGCTCGGCGGGATGGGCGGGTCTCGGTCGTGCGGCTGACGGGCGTCGCTGGCATCGGCCGGATACGCAACGCGGGGGCGGAGCGCGCCGCCGGTGACTACCTGCTGTTCCTGGACAGCGATCACATCATCGGGGGTGAAACGCTTCAGGCGATGGTCGATCGGCTGCAATCGGCAGACGAGCCGGACGTTCTTCTCTTCGGGCACACTCGCCTCCATCGCGGCCGCTCATGGCCCGGTGCCGCCGCCGGCCTGCTTGCCCGGCAGGGACGTGAGCCCTTCGCCTCGATGGACCAGCCCGAGTTGTTCGGTGCTCCCGCCTACTCCTGGGACCGTTTGGTCCGCCGCGACTTGTGGACCCGGCAGGAACTCGCGTTCCCTGACGGTCTCCACGAGGAGGTCGCAGTCGTCCACCGTGCCATGCTCGCCGCCGACCGGGTCGCCGTCCTGAAGTGGAACTGCGTCCAGATCCGCCGTCGGCACACTCAACACCCCGCAGGCTCACCGGGCGGCACCCACTTCGACGTCTTCGGCCGGTACGAAGACAGCTTCGACTTGCTCGAGGAGCGCGGCGCCCTGGAGGTTGTGGCTCCCTTCCTCTTCACTCGTATGATCCGTCACTACCTCTTCCTTCTCAATCTCGAGGGATGTCTCTCCCGCTCCGAGCGCCCGCAGTTCTTCCAACGCGCCAGCGAGCACTACCGGCGGTTCCTCCCCGACGGCTACGAGCACCCCGAGGGTCGGGAGGGTGTCAAGTTCCAGCTCGTGGCGAGCGGGAGATACAGTGCGCTGGAGGCCGCCAGTCTCCCTCAGCGCGCGCGGAGTTTCGTCTCCCGGGGCGCCGCTGTCCGCGGACGGTAGCCAGTGGTCCGCCTGCGAGGGGACGGCGGATCCGCCTGGAAGCGGAGGCGCTGTCCCGCTCCTGAGCTGACGTCAGAGGGTGTGCCTGCGCCCTAGTTTCTGGTGCATGACGAGTATCCGCCGCGCGGCGCTGACCGCCGTGCTCGCACTCTTCCTGCCGTTGCCGATTGCCGTCGCGGCACCGGCCTTCCGCCGCGCCGTCCGACGCCGTGTCCTCCGCTCACCCGGCGGCAAGCGGGTTCGCGGCGGCACTGCCCCGCCCGACCGGCCGGTACGCAGTCGGCCGGAACATGCTCCACCTCGTCGACGGCGGCCGCCAGGACCCCTGGGTGCCGGCGGCGGGACCTCGGCAGCTGATGGTGTCGATGTACTACCCGGCCCGGCTCGGGAGCGGGGTAGCCGCTGCCTACATGACCACTGAGGAGGCCCGGCTTTTCCTGCGGGAAAAGGTTCCGGGCTCCGGAATTCCGCCCGAGGCGCTGAGCGCGGTCCGTACGTGGGCGCGGGCGGACGCGCGCCCGGTGCACGGCCGCTTCCCGCTGGTACTGCTCTCACCCGGCCTCGGCTTCCCGCGGGCGCTGTTCAGCAGTGTCGCCGAGGACCTGGCCAGCCGCGGGTACGTCGTCGCGCTGATCGACCACACCTACGAGACCCCAGGCGTCACTTTCCCCGACGGACGGACCCTGCCCTGCGCCATCTGCGACCAGCCGCCGGCGGGCGGGCTGCCGGCCGTCGCCAGGAGCCGGGCGAAGGACGCCTCCTTCGTGATCGACCAGCTGACGTCCCATCACTCGACCTGGGCCTGTGCCCACCTGATCGACCGACGACGCATCGGTATGGCCGGGCACTCCATCGGCGGGGACGCTGCCGCCGTGACCATGGCCGCCGACCGCCGGGTGCGGGCCGGGGTGAACATGGACGGCACCTTCCAGGTGCCGGTCCCGGCCACCGGTCTGGACGGCAGGCCCTTCCTCCTGTTCGGCGCCCAGTCCGACGAGAGCCCGGGCATGGATTCCAGCTGGGACGACGCCTGGACAAGCCTGGACGGCTGGAAGCGCCGGCTCACGATCGCCGGCGCCGAACACGGCACCTTCAGCGACCTGCCGCTGCTTGCCAGGGCGGCGGGCCTGCCCAGCCGGCCGGGAGCGATCGAGCCGGTGCGCGGGCTGGCGATCACCCGGACGTACCTTGGGGACTTCTTCGACCTGCAGCTGAAGGGCGTACCGGAGCCGCTGCTGGACGGGCCTTCACCGGACGAGCCGGAAGTCGCCGTCCAGCTGCCGTAGCAGTGCCGTGCTCGGGGTTCCCGTCCTGGCGTTGTCGTCCGCGTGGGCTCAGCCGGACGGGGACACCAGGCCCGCGTCATAGGCGGCGATGACGAGTTGGACGCGGTCACGGGCGTCGAGCCTGGTCAGCAGCCTGGCGACGTGGGTCTTGGCGGTGGCAGGGCAGATGAAGAGCTGCTCGGCGATCTCCGCATTGGACAAGCCGCGGCCGACCAGGGTCAGGACCTCGCGCTCGCGCTCGGTGATGCCCGGCAGCCGGCGCATCCGCGCGGCCGGTCCGGGCCGCGCGGTGAGATCGGCGATCAGGCGGCGGGTGACACTCGGCGCGATCAGGGCGTCGCCTGCGGCGACCACGCGGATCGCCGTGAGGATGTCCACCAGCGCCATGTCCTTGACCAGGAAGCCGCTCGCGCCGGCCCGCAGGGCGGCGGCCCGGTCGGAGACGTCCTGGGTACGGTCGTGGACATGAACGTGTAGACCGGCCGGCAGGAAAGGCCGTGTCGCCACGCAGTTGCTGCAGCAGCTGGGCCCCGGTCCCGCAACCCCCCTGGGCCGGCAAGGAAAGAGCGGGCACAGGCGCCCCCCGGTCTGTCTGTTTCCTGTGGTTGCTGATGTAGCGTCAGCGCCCATGAACAGAATCATGTGCCGCACAAACCCCCGGTGGATCAGGGCGGTTGGCGTTTTTCTGGCCCTGCTGCTCTCGGCGGTCACCCTCTCCGTGGCTCATCCGGCGGCGGCGGCCTCCGTCCTGGCCCCGATCGACCCCAGCGGGTTCACGATGCGGGCGGGGGACTTCACGAACCGCGGCGCCGCGATCCAGCAGATCGAGGCGTCGGGGAGCGTCTCCGTGCGCACCTCGCCCGACCAGGTGCTCGCCGACGGTGGTCACGCCGGTCGGGCGGCACTGTGCCACAACACCAACCTCGACGGCTCACTGAAGTACGACGGCTTCTGCTGGGACCAGGCCGACGACACCTCCGCCGTCTGGACGCCCCAGGGACTGACCGGTTCGCACGACGCCCAGCCGAGCGGCACCTGGAACGGGCACTACCTCTACATCGCCTCCTGGCACTTCACCGACAACGACTATGCGCGGATCACCATCGCGGAGTCGACCGGCACCTCGGTCACCTACCAGCACGTGCTGCTGGTCGACCCGTACTCCACCAGCAGCGGCTACACCTTCCGCCCGGTGGGCGGGGCCGGCGACCGGTTCGGGATGGACGTGCTGAGCGGCCATGCGGACGGTGTCACCTGGTACGGCAACAAGCTCTTCGTCGCCACCGGGCACCAGATACAGGTCTACGACCTGCGGCACCTGTGGAAGATGAGCGACACCTCCACCGACCAGGTCGGCATCCTGGGCAACGGCAAGTCCTCGGCCCGCTACCACAACTGGGCGCTGCCCATGGCCGGCGTCTACTTCACCGGCAACACGGGTGACCCCTGCGACGCCACGCGGCCGTGCCTGACCTCGCTCAGCCTGGACCGCACATCCTCACCGGACGCCCTGGTCACCTCGCAGTTCGCCACCCAGGGGGGTGGGCCGCTGATCCGCTGGCCGCTGAACGCGAGCACGGCGCTCCCGGACACCGACACCGCGAACGACTACACCGGGACCGTCACGGCGACCGGTGCCTACACCGTGCCGATCTGGAAGGTGCAGGGAGCCGCCACGGACGGCACCTATTACTACTTCAGCGGCGAATGCCCCGAGACCGCGGGCACCACCGACTCCAACGTGCCGTACTGCATCCACCGGGCGCTGCCTGGCGCCGCGCCGCATGTCCTCACCCATGCCCCGCCGCTGACCCAGAACCTCTCCTACGCCCCCTCGTCCGGGCGCCTGTGGGGGCTCAACGAGCGGGAGGACACCACCACCGGAAAGCGGGTGGTCTTCTCCCTGGTACCTTCCGCCTGAGGACCGCCGGGTCACCCCGTCGAGCACACGAAGGCGGATGCGCTGCTGCCGGACATGGCCGAGCGCTACGACGTGCTGATCACCGCCAAGGACGGGGTGTTCCCTCCGGTTGCGCTGGCCGAGGGCAAGGAGGGACGGGCTCTGCCGGTGCTGCGCACCGGCGGTGGCGGGACGCCCCGGCCCGCTGTGCATCCGCACGAACTCGACGGGAAGCTCGGTCCGGTCAGTGGTTGCCTTTTGCAGCCCTGAGGCTGACGGAGTCGATGGCGCACAGCGACCAGTCCGGCATCGACGCCGCTCCGCGCAGGCGCTCTCCGATGGTCGCCGGACACCACGCCTCCGTGCGCTGGACGGCCACCGGCACCTACGCCGGCGGCTTCCCCGGTGCCAAGGCCCAGCCCGGCACCGTCGTCACCTTTGTGACGCACGCTCTGCGACCTCCACCGTCCTCCCCGGGCACACCGCCGGGGAGGGCGGCGGACCACTATGAGCCGGGCGAGTGCCGACCGCTCGAGCACTTTCGATCCCGGCGCCCAGCAGATCCAGCGGCAAGACGTTCAGACTCCGCCCGCACGCGTCCTTCGACCCCTCTAGAACGGCGCGGTCGACCTTGAGGCGGAGGCCGTCGGGACGAGCGGGGTCACCGCAGGCCTCGACGACCACTCGCCCGGCCCGGTGAAATGGCAGACATGGTTGACGTGCCCGCCGGCGTCTCCCGCGACGTGCGCCTTCCTATGTCCAGCGCATGCCTGATTGTGTCGGTGGGAAGCAGCAACGTGTGGTGGTGAGTTCCGGGAACGCTTGAGGGGCTCGGCCGCAGAAGTGTCGGCGAGTTTTAGGAACGCGGCATAGCCAGGCGGCTGTCGGCCATGCGGTGTGAGGGCACCCGCTCGCAGCTCCCCGAGACCTGGGCGGGGGCTCTCTCGCCCCCGGGGCCGGAGCGGACTGCTCATGAGGACCGCTCCTTGACAATACGATTGCTGGCCACCAGGCACGCTGGCACGATTTCAAGCGTGATCACTTCTGAGACGCCGGACTGCCTGATCGTGACGGGGATGCCCGGGGCCGGGAAGTCGACGGTGACCAGGCTCGTCGCCGAGCGTCTGCCGCGCTCCGCCCGGCTCGACGGCGACTTCATCAACAGGCTGATCGTCAGCGGTCACGTCTGGGCCCTCGGTGAACCGGCCGACGAGGCAGCGCGGCAGGTGGAGCTGTGCAACCGCAATCTATGCATGCTGGCGAACAATTTTGCCGACGCCGGCTTCGCGCCCGTGATCGACTGGGTGATCCCCGACCGCAGGCAGCTGGACTTCTTCGTCTCGCTCCTTCCGGCCAGGAAAGTTCTGTTCGTCGTCCTCGCACCGGGTATCGAGGCATGCCAGCACCGCAACACTCTCCGTGATCCACGGGAGCGGTTCGACTTCGACGGCTATGAAGATCTCGATGCCGACATGAAGCGCGAGCTCGGCGATGTCGGCTGGTGGTTTGACACCGCTGCCCTCACTCCCGAGGAGACCGCCGACCGCATCATCCGGGAAGCTCGCCATCGCGCGATGGTGAACTGACTGCAAGTTCCCCGGCACTGTTCAGGTCACGGCGGCTTGTTCTGCCCTGGCCCGGGACTGGGCGAGGCGGTAGGAGTCGGTGCCGGTCTCGATGATGGTGCCGTTGAAGGTCAGCCGGTCGACGATGGCGGTGCAGAGCCGGGGATCGGTGAACGTCTTGGTCCAGCCGCCGAAAGCTTCGTTGGAGGCGATGGCGACGCTGTTCTTCTCCTCCCGCTCGGTCAGAACCTGGAACAGCAGTTCGGCGCCGTGTTTGTCGAGTTCCATGTAGCCCAGTTCGTCGATGCATAAAAGATCGACGCGGCCGTACCGGGCGATCGTCTTGGTCAGCTGCTTCTCGTCCGCGGCTTCGACGAGTTCGTTGACGAGCCTGGTCGCCAGGGTGTACTTCACGCGGAAGCCCGCCATCGCGGCCTCGGTGCCGAGCGCGATCAGCAGGTGGGATTTGCCGGTGCCGGAGTCGCCGATCAGGCAGAGCGGCTGCCCCTTCTTCACCCACTCGCAGGTGGCAAGGGTGTGCACGACCGCGGCATCGATGTTGGCGTTGGCGTCGAAGTCGAATTCCCGCAGCGACTTCTGCCTCGGGAAGGCAGCTGCCTTGATCCTTCGCTCGGATCGGCGTCGTGCCCGGTCGTCGCACTCGGCCAGCAGCAGCTCGGCGAGGAAGGCGAGGTAGGACATCTGTTCGCGGGCGGCCTGCTCGGCCAGGTCCGTGAACTTCCGACGGATGGTGGGCAGTTGGAGCATCCGGCAGGCACCGACCACGGCGGTCTCGGCCGCCTGTTCGCTCATCCGACGGCGGCTGGTGGCGTTCATGGCATCTGCTCTCCTTTGCTGGCAGCGGTCGTGCCGCGGGTGCGGCGGCCAAGGAGCTGGTCGTAGGGGGCCGGTGAGGGCAACGGCCGGGTGTCGGGCGGCAGATGGGCCAGCCGCCGCGCGGTCAGGTAGGTGACTGTCGGCTCTCGCCTGGGCGGCTTTGGCTCGGGCAGGGCCGTGTCGGCGTCGTCGGCTTCCTGGGCCTTGCGGGCCTCCAGGGCGACTGCGTCCGCGGTCAGCGCGCCCACCCGCAGGGTGGATGCGAGCCCGGCAACCAGGTGCTCGTGGGGGATGCGCCGGCCCAGCAGCAGGACGTCGATCAGGGCCCGGGTGCCGTCGCGGTCGCCGCGGGCTTTGCAGGCTGCGGCCCACCAGGCGTCGTGGACCGGGGTGACCTTCCCCGCGGCTTTGGCCTGTTCGAGCGCGGTCGCTCCGGGCAGGGCGCCGGGCTTGCGCACGAGGGCTTCCAGGTAGTGGTCCAGTACGAGTCGTTCTCCGCCCTTTGCGATCAGCCGTTCGTGCCGGGCTATCTCTGTGCTGCCGTCGTAGACGACCAGTTCGTTGGCGTGCAGCACGGCCCGCACCCGGCGGCCGATGAAGCGGACCGGCACCGAGTAGCTGTTGGTGCGGACCGATATGCGGCTGTGTCGGTCCACCCGCAGGGCGAAGGTGCGGCTGGTGCAGAACGGCTCGTCCGGCAGTGGCTTCAACAGAGGTTGTTCGACGGCGAAGTACTCGCCCACGGTGCGGGGCCGCATCCGAATACGGCGGGCATCGTCATGCTTGTCCCATTGATCGACGAGCAGGTTCAGCTCGGCCAAGGAGTCCACATCGGGGACCGGGACGAGGTGGTTGCGGCGGAAGTAGCCGATGTCCCCTTCGACTCCGCCCTTCTCGTGTGCGCCGGCCAGGCCGGGGCGGCAGTAGAAACTGTCCAGTCCGTAGTGCCCCCGGAAGGTGATCCACCGCTCGTTTTCCCGTCTTTCCCTGGTGAACCCGATCACCTTGGCGACAGCGGCCTTCAAGTTGTCGTAGCGGACCTTGCCGGTCGGCGCCCCACTCAGGACGCTGAGGGCGTGCACGTGGCCTTCGAAGAACGCTTCCTGTCCGCCGGACGCGAAGATCCGGTGCGCTGCCTTGCCGGAATACGACAGGCGGAAGCTGAACAGGTAGCAGGTCACCGTCCGCCCGGCCAGACGTACCGTCACATCTCCGAAGTCGACCTCCGCTTCGACGCCGGGGCGGTGCGATTGCGGCACGAACGCCTCGGCGGGACCGCGACCGGCCATCGCGCGGATCTCCCCACGACGCACTGCGACGTAGTCGCGGACCATACCGTAGGAAACGCCCGTGGGCCTAATGCTCCTCAAGCAGCCGATCGAAGACACGTTTTGCGGTATGCCGCTGCTTGCGCGGGGCGTCCAGATCGGCCCGCAGCATCTGGTCGATCACCGGCTTGTACGGGTCCAGACGGGTCGGCCGCGGCGGCAGCTTCTTACGCGGACGAGGCCAAGCCGACTCCAGCGCGCTCTGCACCGTCGGGTGGCCTACGCCGTATTTCCGCATCACAGCCCGCTTCGACAACCCGGCACGGCAGTCTCTGCGGATCGCCGCGTACAGCTCAACCTTGGACTTCGGCGCCATCGACGCCCCCTCACAGCACGGAGCATGCCCATGCTCCCACCGCAAGCCCCCTGGTGTTGCCGAAACTCACCGACATCCATACGCCTCAATCCGAGGCGTTCTCGGTGCTGAGCGACACCTGTTCCTCAAACTCACCGACATACCCAGCATGCCGATGGCGGATAGTTGGTCGATGTCCAGGAGCGGTGTTTCTGATCAGTGTCTGGTGGTTCTATCTGGGCTTATCAGTTTGCTGTGTTGGGTGTGGTCGGGTGGCGCGGGTGTTTCAGCTGGTGCTGGCGTGTGGGTGGTGGTCTTGCTGTGTGGGGTCTGGTCTGTGGTTTTGTCAGTTGGCGGGCTGGGTGATCAGGTCGTGTCACGTGCGGTGGCCGGTGTTCAGGTTGAGTGGTTGTTGGTATGGGGCGTGGTCCTACGTGTGCTGGGTGGTGACGCGGCAGGCGGGGCATGCTTTGGGGCTTCGGGGGCCGTAGCGGTGGTTGGGCGTGGCAGGCAGCGTGCAGGGGCCGATTTCCCAGGGTGGGCACTTCGGTTCTGCTGTGATGACGAGGCGTTCGCGGGGGGACAGGCGGAGGGCGATGGGTCTGGTGGGTTGGAGCAGGGTGTCGTGGGGGGGGGGTGTGGTCGAAGGTGTGCAGGCCGGTGGCGGAGGACGTCTCGCGTCGCGGGCGTGGGCTGCTGGTGTGGGGGCCTTCTTCGCCGTAGCGGCAGGAGCTGTCGAGTTCTTGTTTGGTGTAGGTGACCGGTTCGTCGTCGGGTGGGCCACCTCCCGGACGGGGTGTTGGTTTCGCTGGTGATCTCGTGCCAGCGCTTGACGTCGCGGGCCAGGGCCCACAGGTAGGAGGTGCGGTGGGGGTCGTGCCGGTTGCGGGGGCGTACGGGCAGGTGTTCGCCGTCGGCGCTGGTGACGTTGAGTTCGTCGAGCGGGGTGGCGTGTTCCTGTGGGATGCGCGGGGCGGGCAGGGACCAGCCGCTGTGCCACTTTCCGCATGCTCTGCCGTTTTCGGGACATGAGCGTTGGCTGGTGGGGGTGCATTTTCAGATCTGCAGGTGGCGGACGCCGCCGCGGATGATCTGGGCGAGGGGGGAGATGATGCGCTGCCAGGGCACGTCGTCGACGCGGGTCCTGGGGGCGCGGTCTATGAGGGCAGAGGTGGCGTCTGGGGTCACCCGCAGAGGTGCGATGTTGCGCTCGCGGGCTTTGGCGGATCGCCGGCGCACGGTACTGGCGGTGATGGGGGAGTGCTGGGCTTCCCATCCCACGCGTGCGCCGGCGCTGGTCACCAGCACGTCGGTGATCACCCGTCCGTCCTCGGATCGCGTTTCGGTCTGCACGTCCAGTCCGCGCCGCTGAAGCCGGTTGTGCAGCTGCTCGAAGGCCAGTCGTCCCGCGGTGTGCCATACGAAGCGTCCCATCGACCGACCGAGTCCGCGACGAGGGCTGAAGGCTCTGGCCAATGCCAGGGGCCCGGGCTGGCCGCCCGGCCGCCGCCGCGACCGGTCCGTACGGGCTCGCCCGCGCCCGGCCGGCCCCGCACCGGACGGTAACCACGCCGGGACTGACGAATAGTCAGTTCGCCTGGGGGCGGAGGGACTCAGAGCCAGCCGCGGCGAGCGGCTTGCCAGGCGAGCTGCATCCGCGTGTCGGCGCCGGCGAGGGTCATCATGTGCTGGATGTGGCGTTGCACGGTGCGCCTGCTCAGCCCCATCTGACTCGCGATGGCCTTGTCGGCGACACCCGCCACGAGCAGCGAGAGCAGCCGGCGGTCGGTCTCGGTCAGCGGGTCGGCGTCGACGACCCCGTCGCTGCCCTCCACCCCTCCGGACGCGCTGACGTTCAGCGGGACCGCGGTCTCCCAGTAGCGCTCGAAGAGTGAGATGAGCGCCTCCAGCAGGCTGCTGCCTCGCACCAGCGCGGCCGTCGCCACATGGGGACTGCCCTGGGGCCCACCGGGGACCAGCGGGCAGATGGCGATGGCGCGGTCGGCCACGGCCAGGCGCAGCGGCAGGTGCGGGACCGAGCGGGCCACCTCACCGGCGCGCACACCTTCCACGACGTTGTCGACGGCGCCCTCGTCGTCGAAGAAGGCCTGCTCGTACAGGACGCGGTAGCGCACCCCGCGGGCGAGGGCGTCGTACTCGGCGCGGTTGCTGCCCGAGGGCATCGCCACGTACTGCGCCTTGCAGAACCAGAGCATCTCGTGGCGCGCGTTGTCCTGCATCTGCCGCAGGTGCTGGCGCAGCGCCTCCGCTCCGGTGATGACCTCGATGAGCTGGCCGGGGTCGTGCCTGCGGCGCGTACTGCGGTAGCTGTCGAGGAGGTCGGTGACGGCGGTACGGGCCTTGTCGAGCGCGTCGGCGTTGCGCTGCAACCGCGGCAGCAGCGCCACGTCGGGCGGTACGGCCGCGTAGTGCAGCGGATCGCGGTCGGTGGTGCTGGCGAGGCCCTTGCCGCGCAGGGCTGCGAGGACGGCCTCGACGGAGTCGCGCGGGAGCCCGGTTTGGTCGGCGACCTCCTGGGCCGACGCGGTCGCGGTCCCGACCAGGAGCCGGTAGACCGTCTCCTCGATCGCCGTGAGACCTGCCGGCTCCAGCATGCCGTGCCCCTCCCTCGCCGCGGCCGGCCCCGAGAAGCGGAACGGCCCGTTGAAGTTTGCACTGCGGGCCACGACCGGGCAAGCAAACGGCGGGTGCCAGGATTTCCGCCCGGGCCCCGCCGTCGTTCAGCCGTTCCGCGGGGCCGCCGTCACTGCCCCGAGGAGGGGCCGCGGTGCAGGTAGGCGCGGTCGACCGTCTGCCGCACGGTGTTGCCCGCGGCGTCCACCGCGGTTACCCGCAGGCTGACGTACGCGTCCCCGCGCACCCCCGACGGCCGTTCGACCGCGGCGGTGAACCGCGTGCCGCCGTGCCGCGCGGTGCGGGCGGTGTGCGCGGTGTGCCAGGTACGGCCGTCGTCGTACGACGCCTCGACCTTGAGCGTGACCCCGCGCGGGGCGGCCAGGCCGTCCGGCATCCGTACGTTCAGACCCAGCGTGTGCGACCGGCGCGGACCCACCGCGTTGCGGAGGTCCACCGGCGCGCTGTAGTCGACCTGGAGCAGCGGCAGCAGCGTGGCCGTCGCCGCGGTGTCCGAGGTGAACGTCCAGGACGTCCTGGTGCCGGTGCCGAACTGCCAGTCGGCGGAGGTGCGGGCGGTGGTGAGGTCCAGCCGGTAGCCGGCCTTGCCCGCGGGCACCTCGAATCCGCCCCAGGCCCCGGTGTCGGACTGCGCCACGAGCCGGCCGTCGCGGTACACCTCGGCGTGGGCCACGTCGCTCGGGTCGCCCACCGCGGACACCGCGGCACCGGTGCCTACACCGCCACCCAGCGAGCTGGCCTCCGCGAACGACCAGTGGCCGGACTGGGAGTCGGTGAATTCCGGGATGTGCAGGGACAAGGTGTCGCCGTTGCGCACCGAGCCGGGCCAGCCCGTCACACCGTGCGGGATCGACGGGCGTACCGGCCCCGCGAACCACTTCTCCGCGGCGTGCTGTCCGGGCCGGTAGGTGCGGGCGGCGTCCTGCATGCCGACGCCCAGCGCGAGGTCGCGGTCCATGACGGTGTCGTGGTGCACGGTGTGGCTCCACAACGTGTCACCGGCCGTCACGTACTCGGTGCGCTGCTGTCCCACCGGCACGTCACGGGTGTACTGGTTCCAGGCGAACTCCTGGTAGGGGCGCCAGCCGAAACGCTGCTCGCTCCCCCAGGCCGAGGCACCGGTGCGGGTGTAGGCGGCCTTCACCACCGCGCTGTTGCGTTCGCTGACCGTGTACACCAGCTTCTCGGGAACGCGCTGCTGGGACACCTGCATCACGTCGTACAGGTAGGGGCTCTTCACCGTGCCGGAGAACTCCACCGTGGTGGTGCGCTTACCGGCGCGCTTGAGCAGGTCGGTGCCCTCGGTCGAGCCGGCGCGCATGATCGGCAGCGCGAGGCGGTCGCCCTCCGGCTGCCAGCGCGTCCAGGGGAAGAAGCCCTCGGGCACGACGAGCATCAGCGCCTTGGCCCCGGCGTCCGCGGCGGCCTTCGCCAGCTCGGCGTCGTTACCGAAGTCGTAGCGGACGACAGCGAGCTTCCCGCGCACATGGGCGGCCCTGAAGTCCGCGGCGGTGCCCGCTCCGGCGTCCACCGCGGTCAGCCGGACGCCCTTGTCGTCGAAGACCGGTGAGGTCGGCAGGTAGTACGGGGCGAAGGGCGCCGAAGTGCCGGACACCTTCGCTCGCAACTGCGGGGCCGTCATCTGCCAGCGCGAGGCGAACTCGAAGGTGCCGTCGGTGACCTGCGCGGTCGGGCTGACGTAGATGCGCTTGGCGATGTCGAAGAACATCACGCCCTGGATCAGGCCGTGGCCCTCGATGCGCCGGTACGTCTGGTAGCTGAGGATCCCCGTTGCTCAGCGGGCTCGGGCGTGCGGATCTGCACCTGGGTGACCTTGGAGGCGTCCAGCGTCACCGTGGTGTCCTTGGAGACCTTCACCTGCGGGTTGATCACCTCGACCAGTTCCTGGCCGTCCGAGGCGTTGTCCAAAGTGCTGAAGTCGACCTGGTAGGTGCCCTCCTCGACGACGGCGACCGCGGGGTCGGCGCTGGTGTACGAGACGAAGCCGTCCTGGCCCCAGATCGTCGGCAGCCAGCCCGGCAGCACCTTGCCCGCGCGGTCGCGGGCGATCACGGTGAGCCGGTGCAGCGGCGCGTGCACGACCAGGGAGAGCGTGGTGTGGGCGAGGACGGTGCCGTCCGCGCCGGTCGCGGTGGCGTAGCCGTAGTAGGCGCCGCGCCTGGCGTCCTTCGCGTCGGTGCTCAGCGGCACGTCGGCGGAGGCACCGGGGGCGAGGTGGACGGTGCTCGCGCCGGGCGCGACGACACCGGCCGTCAGGGCCACGCCGTCGGAGTTGGCCAGGGCCACGCTCAGCTTCAGGTCCACTGCCTTGTCACCGGCGTTGGTGTAGTGCAGGGTCGCCGACTGCTGCTTGCCGCCGCCCACCTGGACGGCGGGCAGCAGCACGCTGCCGGTGGCCGTGACCGCGCCCATGGCCGCGGCGACGTCGATCCGGCCGCCGCCCTGCTCGGTCGCCTTCGTGCCCGGCACGGTGTGCGCGGTGCTGATCAGCGCGTCCTTCAACTGCTGACCGGTCCAGCCGGGGTGCTGCTGCGCGATCAGCGCGACGGCACCCGCCACGTGCGGGGTCGCCATCGAGGTGCCGGACGCCGCCGTGTAGTTCGCGTCGACCGGGTCGCCCATGGTGGTGCCGGACGCGCGCGCGGCGACGATGCCGACGCCGGGGGCTGTCACGTCGGGCTTGACGGCCTTGTCGCCGAGGCGCGGACCGCGGCTGGAGAAGGAGGCCAGGGAGTCGTCGCGGTCCACGGCGCCCACCGTCAGCGCGGCGTCGGCCGCACCGGGCGAACCGATCGTGGAGTCCCCGCTCTGGCCCGCGTTGCCCGCCGCGACGACGAAGAGGGTGTCGCCGGAGGCGGACAGCGTGTTGAGGGCCTGGCTCATCGGGTCGGTGCCGTCGGTCGGCTCGTCGGAGCCGAGGCTCATGTTGACGACCTTGGCGTGCTCGGCGGCCGCCCACTCCATGCCGTCGATGACCTGCGACTCCGAGCCGTAGCCGTCATCGCCGAGCACCTTGCCGATCAGCAGCTCCGCCTTCGGCGCCACACCCTTGCGGGAACCGGAGGACGCCGCGCCCGTACCGCCGACGATCGACGCCACGTGCGTGCCGTGCCCGAAGTGGTCCACGGTGTTCCCGCTGCCCGAGAAGTCCTTCGACTCCGCGATCCGGCCCGCCAGATCGGGGTGGGCGGCGTCCACGCCGGTGTCCAGCACGGCCACCTTCACGCCCTGGCCCTCGTACCCGGCCTTCCACGCCGCAGGCGCGTTGATCTGCGCCGTGCTGCGGTCCAGCACCGGCGCGACCCGGCCGTCCAGCCACACCCGCGGCGTCGCGGCGGCGCGGGCGGTGCCCTCGGTGCCGCCCGGGTTCAAGGCCTTCCAGAAGGCGCCGAGGTCGTCGTCCGCGACGCGCAGCGACCGCGCGCCGATACTGGCGAGGGTCCGCGCCGGGGCCGATGCCTCGTTGAACGCGGCGACCCGGTCCGCGACGGCCGCCGCGGCCTTCTCGCTCTTCGCGGTCGTCCGGGCCACGCCGCCGCGCGGGAGGCGGAGACGATCAGCGGCAGCGCGGAGGTGCCGCCCTCGTCGTAGCCCTGGGCGATCAGGGCGGACACGTCGAACAGACGCCGGTCCAGCGTCCCGGCGGAGACCAGGTCCACGGCGTCCGACGGCAGCACCGTCAGGTCGCCGCCGTCCTCCTGGTACGTGCGGAAGACGATGCCCTCACGGCCGGGTCCCGGCTCGACCGAGGCGGCGCGGCGGCCGTCGGCCCCGGCGTCACCGTCACGCGGTCGCCGGTCACCAGGCGTACGGTCACGGGCGGCGCGCCCTGGCCGCCGGCGGGTCGCGCCGCGGTGTCCTGGGGCGTCCGGGCGGAGGCGGCCGGCACGCCTCCGGCGGCCAGCAGCAATCCTGTCGATATCGCCGCCGTCAGGCGGATCCATGCCATCAGCCAAGCACCTCTCGTACAGCTGGGAGTGACGCGCTGTCCGACAGAATCTGCTGTGGCGGTGAGCATGTCACCGGCCTTTGGTGTCACACCTGCGACATGTCTCAACGGCGCCACGGGGTGCGGCCGTGGCCCCCGTAAGGTGTCAGCGCGGCATTCTGCCGTGGGAGCGGGCGCCCAGGCCGCCGCGCCGCGGATGCCCAGGCGCGCCAACTCCGCCCGCAGCGCACGGACGCCGTGCTGGGTACGGGACTTGACCGTCCCGCGCGGAACGCCCAGCTGTGCGGCGACGTCCTCGCCCGCCTGGCCCATGACGTGGACGCGGACCACCGCTTCGCGGTGCGCGGGGGCGAGCGCGCGCGGGGCGCCGACCAGGACGGAGCGGTCTTCCACGGCGCCGGCATGGTCGCGCACGGGCGCGAGCGCGGTGCCCGCGAAGTCGGCGGCGGTGCCCCCCACCGGTACGGAGCGTGCGATCTCTCGGTTTTGGGACAGTGGGGTGAGAGACAGTGGGGGCTGGGTGTGTTGTTGCTGGTCGGTGGCGGTTTCGAGGCGTGGGGCCACTGTCTTGGGCGTGAGAGAGCTGCGGGGCATTGCTGTTCTGGGGCGTTATTGCATGAGGGGTGACGCTGTCTCAGTTTCGTGAGTTCTGATCCCCTGGCCGGTGGGTGTTGGTGTGCTCGGGGGGTGGATCAGGGAGAGCAGGTTCTGGCCCCGGAAGGGGCGGGTGGTGATTCGAGTGGGGCTTTGCCGGCTGTGTCGGTTCGGGCGTTGCGGGGGCCGGCGGTGCGCCGTCTGCTGGCCCTGCGGCGGGAGGGGAACCTCACCACTGGGCAGGTGAGGTCGGCGGCGGACGTGCTGGGGTGCGGGAGCGTGCGGTGTGGCGGTGGCTGGCGGCCGCCGAGCGGGACGAGGCTGCGGCCCGGGCACCGGGGGAGCGGGCTGCGTATCCGGGGCGGTTCACGGTTACTGATGAGGTCCGGGCTCTGCTGGGGCTGTGGAAGGGCAACGTCGCGGCGGTGCATCGTGAGCTGACCGCTCGCGCGGCCAGGGGCGAGGGCGAGTCTCCTCCGTCGATCCCGACGCTGCACCGGGCGATCCGCCGTGATCTGACGCCGGGGGAGCGGGCCGGGCTTGCAGGTGGGGAGCGGGCGGCGCGCAAGCATGATGTGTTCCTGGCCCGGCTGCGGGGCTGGCGGAACCAGGTGTGGGAGACCGACCACGTCCAGGCGGCGGTGCTGGTCGACGTCGACGGCCATGCCCGCAGGCCGTGGATCACCTGGTTCACCGACTGCGCCACCAACGCGATCACCGGCGTTGCCGTCACGCCCGGGCATCCGTCGCGGGAGTCGGTACTCGCTGCGCTGCGCTCCGCCGTGCTGCGCGAGGACCCTACGGCCCGTTCGGCGGCGTGCCCGAGAAGGTACGGGTGGACCGTGGCAAGGACTTCCTGTCCCGGACGGTGACCGCAGCGTTCGATCTCCTGGACGTGACGGTGGAGGACCTGCCCGCCTACACCCCCCACCTCAAGGGCACCGTGGAGGGCCTGAACCGTGCGGTGGAGAGCATGTTCCTGGCCGCGCTGCCCGGCTACGCCCGCCAGCCGTGCCCCGGCAACGCTCCTTCCGTCCGAAGGACGAAGTGCTGCTGGGCTTCGAGGACTTCACCACCCAGCTTCTGGCCTGGACGCTCTGGTGGAACACCGAGCAC
Source organism: Streptomyces cynarae (assembly GCF_025642135.1). Lineage (NCBI taxonomy): Bacteria > Bacillati > Actinomycetota > Actinomycetes > Kitasatosporales > Streptomycetaceae > Streptomyces > Streptomyces cynarae. Next base: position 9,047,527 of record NZ_CP106793.1, read on the forward strand.
CGCCCGGCGCCGTTGCGGGGCAAGACTCCGCTTCAGGCGTGGCAGGACGATCCCACCCCGCTGCGGGACGTGCCGGCCGCGGATCTGTGGACGTTCACCCTGGAGGACGCCGGTACTCGCATGCTGACCACCCGCGGCATCCGTTTCAGGAGACGCGACTACGTGGGGCCGTGGATGACCGGCCAGGCCGGTATCCAGGTCCGGATCCGCTTCATGCCCCACCACGACCACCGCATCGAGGTCTACCACGCCGCCACTGGCCGCTACCTCGGTCCCGCGGACCTGGCCGATCAGGCCACCGAGGAACAGGTCAGTGCCGTACGGAAAACGCGGGCCGCCCGTGCGCGCCGCCTGAAGAAGGACCTGGAGGCCTCGCAGCGCGAGCGCTATGCCGCCGCTACCCAGGCCGAGCCCCCTCGGCGGCTCGGCGCGCTGACCACCGCGCAGGTCGAGGCCGAACTCGCCCAGCCTGCTGAATCCGACCTCGCGCAGCTCGCGATGCCGGACGTCATCCCGCACGCCGCACCCCGGCCGACTGGCGCACCCCGCCCTCTCTGGCCGCGCCGGCCCGCCCCGCCCCGCTCCCGCCAGGCCGTGACTCCGCCCCTGCAGTCCCCGACGGCCCGGCCGGACGGGCCGTACCCTCCACCACCGCTGAAGACGGAGACGCCTCGTGACCGCGGCCACCTACCAGTACGTCGACCTGCCCGACGCCTCCGTGGTCACCACCCGCGCCCTGCTCACTGCCCGGGAGAACATCACCGACACGGTCGCTGCCCGCGCGATGATGTGCATCCATGGCGGCGCCGGCTTCGGCAAGACCCTCGCCGTCAATACCTGCTTGCGCGGACTCGAACCCGGTGAGGACGTCCGAAAGATCACCTTCCGTGCCCGTCCCACGGCCCGCGCGGTGCGCTACGAACTGTTCACCGCGCTCGACCTGGCCGGGGAGCCACCGCGTCACCCCAGCGAGTTCGACCGTCTGCTGAAGACGGCCCTGGCCGAACGCTCCCGTACCTTCCTCGTCGACGAGGCCCAGTGGCCAGGCGGGGAGGCGTTCGAATACTTCCGCTACCTCTGGGACGAACCCTCAACCCAGCTCGCCATCATTTTCGTCGGTGGCGCGGGCTGCCACACCGTGCTGCGCCGCGAACCGATGCTCTCCTCCCGCATCTTCATCTGGCAGCAGTTCACGCGCCTCACACCCGACGAGGTCCTGGAGGTGATCCCGCTGTTCCACCCGGTCTGGGCTGACGCCGACCCCGAGGACATCGCCTTCGCCGATCAGCACGCCGCGCACGGCAACTTCCGCGCCCGGGCCCAGCTGACCGCCCACACCCGTACCGCACTGGCCCGTACGGGACGTGCCCGCGTCGACCAGGAGCTGCTGCGCTGGGCCTTCAGCCGCCTCGCCTGACCACACCGTCCATGCCTCCTGCTCCGCCGCTGCCGTCCGTCACCGTGGTTCTCGACCGTCATGACGACGTGCTGCACACGCACACCGCTCTGGCCGCCCACCATCCGCCGTCCGGCCGGATCACCCTGCACCCCGGCCCGGGCACCACCAGCGAAACCGGCCTCGCCCACGACCTTCTCGTCGCCCTGGGTAAACCGCCCCTGCTCCCGGGCCGCTTTCCCGGCGGTCGTCAGCCCGCCTGGGAAGCCGCCACTGCCTGGCTGACCGCCCTGCCCGTCACCAGGCTGACCGTCCTGCGCGCTCACCGCCTCACTGCCCGCCGCACGATGCGCCTCCTGCAGCTACATGCCTTCGCTGGTATCCACCTGACCCTGGTCTGCCACCGCCCTCACCTTCCCGCCGCTCTGCATCAGGCCCTGCGGACGGTCGACTACTCCGTCACCGCCGACTTCGCGGCCGCCCGCCGCCACTACTACGGCACGCCTATCGCCGAACCCCCGCCCCCAGACGAGCCCGCCGCGCCGGCCAGCCGGTGGCTCACCCTGCCGGCACTGGAACGCCTCGTCTCCTACGACAGCCCCCGCCCCTGCGCCGACCCGTGCACGCCACCGCCGATCGCCTGGCGGCACCGCCCACCACCCGTGCCTCTCACCGCGCCCACCGCCCAGCGAGTCGCCCACCGGCTTCACACAGCGACCGCACATCCCAGCCTGGCCGCGACCCTCACCGCTGCTCTGTTCACCGGCGCCTCTCTGCAACAACTTGCCACCGCCCGCCCCCGCGACTACGACGACGCCGCAGCCACGCCCGCCCTGCACGACCGCGCCCGTTACACCGACGGCTGCGCCGCCTACCCCGTACCGCCGTGGGCGGGCATCTTCCCGCGGGCCGCGGCCTGCTTCGCCCGGCTCCTATCCGGCGAGGACGAGGAACTGCTCGCCACGCCAGGAGACCGCGCACACCTGCTGCGCGTGGCCGAGACGGCCAGGCTGCGCCCGCCTCAGCCGCCCGCGGCCCGCCGCAAAGGCCCGGCCGGCCGTATGGAATGGGACTGGCGCGAGCGGCAGGAAGCCGAGAGGTACGAAGCGATGCCAGCCAGGCGCGTCAGGCCCTCGCGACGCTGAACACCCTGACGCGGTTACGCGACGGGGCAGGCTCAGCCGATCGAGAAGTCAGCGAACTCGACGTCGCTGAAAGAGACATGCAGACCGTGGGCCCGGCGGCCCCGATCGCGAAAGTAGGCGTGTCCCAGCGCCCGGGCCAGGATCACCGTCTGCTGCTGCTCGCCTGCGCCGGCGTCCCGGGCGGCGAACAGCTCCCGGGCGACCTCTCCTGACAGGTCCTGGGTGATCCACCGCACCCGCGGATCGTCCGACGACCCTGCTGGCGCGGCGAACCCGAATCGCGCCCTGGTGTGGAAGACGAACCCGTTAGCTTCGGCTTGTGCACGCCGACGGGCCCGTACACGGGGCTGCCACCGCGCCAGGACCGCTTCCTCGATCGCCCGGACATGCAGCGAACCCGGCGGACGTCGCGCTCCGGGCCTCTTCGTCACCCACCGCTGCACGGTGCGCTGCGACACCCCCAGCACGACGGCCACCTTCCGGGTGGAACCCTTGTGCGTCGCCAGCAGAAACCGCAGACGGGCCTCGGTGCTCGAGGGAACGGGCCGGGTGCGCAACGCCTGCTCCAGCCCCTGCTCGATCTGCCCCATGTCCGCCTCCCCCCAGCGGCCAGCCGACAGGGCCAGCCCCTGCAGCCCGTGGCGTCAGTTCTCCCACACCGTCCGCCCCTGACTACCGGTTCCGGCGTAGCCGATGACAGCACCAGCTGTCATCGGCTACGCACGCCCCACCGCCGTCAATTACGCCCAGCGCATCCCGATCGCGGACAACTGCTCCACGCGTTCCGGTGACAGCGTGGCGGCCCTACTGCGCTGGTTCCCGATCCATGCACCAAGCCGGAGCTGCCGTTCCTTCTGGTCCTCGCCCCTACCGCCGTCTCCATCGCCACCGCTGAGGACGATCGTCTCGACGTGCTTCCTCGGCACCCGAAGGTGTCCTCGCGCTCGTAGAACTGCTTGGCGGCCGCGTAGTTCATCGCCCATTTGTCGGCCTGCGTACGGCGCGGCTGTGGTTTCTCGTCCTCGGTGGCGGGCTCGATGCCGAGGATGTGCTCACACATCCACTGCTGCACGGCTGTGAGCTCGTCCCAGCCCAGCCGGACCGAGCGCACCCACCGGCCCAGATCCTCGCCCTGGTGCACGATCCCACCCGGCGACATGGGCAGCTCGCCGCCGGCCTCCAGGTGCAGCCGGACCAGATGGAAGGCGCGCTGCCACTCCACCGGCCAGGCCGGGCACCACGACGGGTCGATCTCCTCCAACTGCTCGCGCCGCTCCTCCGACAGCGCGCCGGCTACCGACTCCACCGGCAGTCCCTCGGCACGCCGCTGCTCGATCTCGGCAGCCTTCCGGGCCGCGGCCCTGGCGTTCTTCAGCCAGATGCCTACCCGGTAGCCCTGGTAGGTGGCGTCCAGCGGTGCCAGGAGATGCCCGTTTTCCGCAGCCCACCCGCGCGCGGCGGCCAGGCCCTCTTCCCATGCGACGTCGAAGTGCGACCACACCATGCCCAGCTTCTCCAACTGCTGGACGCGGTCCTCGTCCATATCGCCGCGGGCATAGAACCTTCTTGCGTCGGCGATCCATTGCCCGAGGGGGAACCCGGCGAGCGCGGCCGGCCACCCCTCGACCTTGGCCTCCTGGTCGTCGCCGCCGGGCACGCGGTACGTGAACGGGACCTTCAGGCCGCCGTGGAGCCGGTTGTAGATGACGGCGGCCTCGATGCCGCGCCGCCAGTGCTCATGCTCAGGGTTGAGGACCCGCAGTTTGATGAACGCCGCCAGCTGCGCGGGGTCACGCGGCGTGGAGAACTTCAGCAGATGCCGGGCCGGAGCCGACGGCCCAGACCCTTCCTCTCCCCCCTCGCCTCGGCCCTCCTGACCCCCGCTGCGGCTTTGAACGCCCCTGACACGGCTCTGAGCCTGCTGCTGCGCCAGAGCCTCCACCACTCGGGCGTCATGCGCCCTGAGCGCTTCCAGCAGCTTCGCCAACCCCCCGAACGCCCGCGAGGTCAGCATGTTGTCCACCGTCTCGCCGGGCCCGAGCAGGACCGGCACCACGAGGGATGCGACCTTGCCCTCGCCGGGCTGCATCCGCAGCGCCCGGCCCACGGCCTGGACGAGGTCAGGCATGGAACCGCGCACGTCGGCCCAGTAGACGGAGTCACAGTTCTTGGTGTCGACGCCCTCGCCCAGCACCTTCACCGACCCCAGGAACCCCTTCTCCACGACCGTGCCATCCGTGGCGATCCCGGCCGCGAACTCCGCAAGAACCCGCCGCCGGTGGTTCGGCTTGTGATCGCCGCACAACCAGTTGGCCCAGATCGTCTTCGGGTACAGCTCAGGGTCGGCGGCATGCAGCTGCGCGGCCACATCGGGAAGGCCGGCTGCGAACGCCTCGGCCTCCTTGACGACGTGGTGGAAGACCAGCGTCCTGCGGAACCCTTCCTCGGCCGACGCCTTCACCAGCGCCGTCTGCAGCGCCGCGAGCCGCGCCCCACGCACCTCATCCGAGCGGCCCGCAGCCCCCAGCAACTGGGCGGCCTGGAGCTGGGTGTCGGTGATGTCCACGCACACCACCTGATAGGGCGCGCAGATTCCCCGGTCGATCGCCTCCGACAGCGTCAGGGTGAAACACCTGGCGCCGAACGGCCCCTCCGGGTCGTCCTCCATGCTCGCCACCAGCTCGCCCGGCGCGCCCTGCTCGGAGTCCCCGTCCAACTGCCACAGCCGGGGCGTGGCCGTCATGTACAGGCGGCGCAGGGACGGGATGCGGGTGTTGTCGTGGACGACCGCCCACGGCTTCCCGATCCGGCCCGAACACCGGTGCGCCTCATCGACCACGATCAGGTCCCAGCCCGGCAGGCCGGCCTTGTGGGCCCGCTCCAGCGTGCCCAGCCCCAGCGAGGCGTACGTGGCGAACACCGTGACCTTGTCGAACGGCCTCACCCAGTCGACCAGCTCGCCCACGTCCGTGGTGTTGGGGAAGGACACCTCCTCACCCCGCAGCGAGGACACCCCGACCATCGGGCCCGTGCGGCCTCCCTCGCGCCACGCGGCCTCGGTCTGGGCAAGCAGATCCAGGGAGGGAACGAGCACCAGCACGCGCCCCGCACGGAGCTCCTCAGCGCTGTGGGTGGCCACGAGTGTCTTGCCCGTTCCGGTTGCCATGATCACCTGAGTGCGGAGCCCCCGCTCAGGCACAGTGGATCTTGCAGGGAATTCGAGCGCCCGGAGCACTGCGCCCACGGCTTCTCGCTGATGAGGACGAAGTACCTTCATAGCCATTCGCTCTACTCTCTCCTGCGAGCCGGACGACAGCTCTCACACACCAAGGCGCGAGCAACTAGCCTGTCGCCAACGGATATTCGCCCAAATTGCCCACCGAGACACCGGATCCACACCTCCGATGCGGGACAAGATGACCCCCGTGCAGCGGGTCACAGATTCCCAGAACCTCTGGAGCCGTCTGATTCCAGAGTCTATCGCAGACTAAAAAATGAAGCAGATGTCCTGGAGAATCGACACGGAAGCCGCGGGTACTCCGCATTCATCACTGTCCAATCACAGCCCAGCCTGCCGGGGAGAGCCATGGCGCAGAAGACTGATGACAACAAAGGCAACCGGTTCTGCAAGGCCTGCGGCACGCCGGCCGAAGATGGGAAACTCTGCAAGCACTGCGGCGCCGTCCTGGACCTCCCTGACAGTGCGGGGCTGACCAGGAACCAAGGTGCAGCAGTACGCCGCGACTTCGAAGGCCCACTCAGCAGCAAAAACAAGGGTGAGCAGTACGGCAGAAGCGAAAAACCCCGACTGCTGAACAGCGCGCCCTGGGGTACACGGCTCCGCATGGCACCGAAGATTGAACGTATCCAGTTCCTGCGGGCCGTGCGGCAGCTGCATCGCGTCCGCTCCTTCTACGCCGTGGGTGTCCTGCTGTGGGCGGGCTCTGCGGCCTGGACCGGCTGGCAGGCGCCCGGGAGCCGGCAGATGTGGGTGTCCGTCCTCCTCTTGGCCGTCTTTACCGGTCTCCTCGCCATCGCCAGCCTGTCCCTGCGGCGTCTCGCGGTCCCCCGACAGGTCGGCCCGCGCATCACGC